>NZ_CP045702.1:6137227-7474454 GCF_014216315.1 Streptomyces finlayi | reverse complement strand
TCGTGAACAGCCCGGCCAGCCACCGTGCGGGCAGGGACAAATGGTTGTGCACCCAGCTGCTGCTGCGTGCCGGGCTGCCGACCGCGCCCACTGTGCTGATGCCGCCCGGAACGGAACCTCAAAGCGTACTCGAAGCTCTCGGTGACGATGTCGTGGTGAAACCTCTGGCGGGGCACAGCGGGCAGGGCGTCGTGCGCTGCCGGGACCAGGCGCAGCTCCTAACCGTGCTGAGCCGGGCCACGGAACGCGGAGAACCGCTGCTGGCCCAGCCCTACCTGGAGACCGGGGGCACGGACTGGCGGCTAATTGTGGGTCGGGGGCCGTGTAGTCGGCTGCTACCGACGCCAAGCGCCGGCAGGGGATTTCCGCACGAATTCAGGGCTTCCAGGTGCCCAACTCGAGGCACGTCCGGTGGATGCGGACATGAAGCGGATCGCGATACACGCCGCCTCCGCGTGCGGGCTGGAGATCGCCGGCGTGGACATCGCCGACACAGCCCGAGGCATGTTGATCTGGGAAGCAAACACCAACTGCGGAATCGTCACCGGTCTCGCGACAGTCACCGGACGCAGCGTGGCCTTGGAAATGGCCGCCTACGTCGGCGCGCAGGCGGCCCGATGAACATCCGGCGGAACAAGATGCGGGCCAAGCGAGAAAAACATGCCTCTGCCCCTGCGGGCCGTTCCCGTCACGCACATCGCCCCACTGGCATGGGGACAGTCAGCTCCGTCACCCACTGCGGCCTCATCCGGCGGCAGTGCCCTTCCCCCGCTGATCGCCACGGCAGAGGCGACCCGGGACGCCACCTCCGGCCGCACACGGGAGCGGGCGCAGGCGGCCGTCGCCCGTGCCTATGTCCTGGCCACCGAACTCACCGTCAAACAGCACTCCGAGGCTGCGTGGGCCACAGCCGACCGCGCCCTCATCGCCGCCCGGGCCAGCGGCGATCCGCGTCCCCTCAGCGACGCGACGCGGGTCCTGGCCATCACCATACGCCGTGCCGGCCGCAGCGCAGCCGCCGTGGACTTCCTGGCGGGTGGCCCGCAGGCTGACACTCTGGCCGCCCGCGTCTGCTGCTGATGACCGCTGCCTACACGACCGCGTCCGGGGGCCGCCGCAGCACCGCGCTCGACCTGCTCCAAGAGGCAGAGGAGACAGCGGGCTGGATCCCCGTCGACCAGAGCGGAAAGCCCGTCGGCCTTTTCACGATCTCGGCGAGCTCCGCCGAGGTCTCGATGTACCGGATCAGCAGCCTCACAGTCCTCGGCACGCCCGACGACGCCGTTCCGTACGTCAGCCGTGTCGAGCCCGCGCAGTTGGCGAACACCGAAAGGGTCGCGCGCTACCTCACCGACACTGCCCGAGGCGCGCCGCGTCCCGCAGATCAAGCGCGTACCACGTGGCGTCCGCCACCACCACCCGTCTCCGGCTCGGCGGCCGGCACCCGCGCCCTCGGTGACGCGATCGCGGCCCGCGACCTTCTGCTGTCGCTGCGGGAGCGGCCGCCGCACACGCTGCCTGCGCCGCAGCGTGGTCGGGACCGAGTACCGCCGGGGCAAGCCGTCGGTGCCTTGGTATGCCCTGGCATAGCTACACCGGGGCGAGCAGTTCTCCGTGGTCGAGGACCTCGCGCAGTACGACGGAGATTTCCTCGGGCAGCAGGTTCACGGCAGCGAGGGCTTCGGAGGTGAGGGGGATCTCTTCGAGGAGGTACTCGCCGCGGTCGTCCCGCTGGAACTCGGGGCCGCTGCGGTCCGCGAAGTTCCACGTCTTGATGCGGGCGAGGTAGAAGTGTTCGGTCTCGCCGGATGGGTTCTTCAGCTGGTGGAACGGGCGCACAATCTCCGCCTCACCGGCGATCTCTTCACGGATCTCGCGCAGGAGTGCGGCCTCGTGGTTGGCGTCGGTTTCTTCGACGCCGCCTCCGACGACCACCCAGTAGGGGGTTCGTCCAGGGCGGACTCGCTTCATCAGGAGGGTGGTGTTGTCAGGGGTGATCAGGATGGCGCGGACGCGCTGCTTCACGGGTTCGGTCTCCCTTGTGGCTGGGGGCGGTGGGCTAATTCATGAGCCAGCCGCCGTCGATGTGATCTTGCCAGAGCCCGCAAAGTGCACAGGCGGGTACAACTGAACGTGCACGGCGGTGGTGCACGAGTAGTACGTCGGCGCTTTGCCTCTGCTGATCAGTCCTGTCCGGGGTGAGGCGGGCCGTGCGGGAGGTGAGGTGGCGTCGCTCCGATGTGCTGCTGGTGCGTCGAGCCGCCTCACGGTAGGCGTGGGCCGCCGCCTCGTGGTCGCCGAGTTTGTTCCAGGAGACGGCGCGGACTGCGAGCAGGCGATGGTGGTGTGCGGTGCGCCAGTCGGAGTCCAGGGTCGCCGGCAGGTCGGGCCCGGCGGCGGGGCCGTGCACCATCGCGACGGCCGCACGGTTGAGGGTGACCACCGGGTTCGGCGCGAGGTGCTCCAACAGGCTGCACAGGGCAAGGATCTGCGGCCAGTTGGTGGCGTCGACATGCTCGGCCTCGTCTCCGACAACGCTGGGTGGCAGCACAGGAGCAGCAGCGCCCGGGAATCGTCCGGTCCGCGTCCGCCTCGGCGTTCGCGGCGCGGCAACTCGGCCTGGGGGGGCGCCGGCGATGCGGCCCTCGCGTTGGCGCCGCGCCTTGCTCGGTCAGAGCTCGTAGCTGCGTAGGCGCGCCAACGGCTCCTCTCAGCGCGCGCTGAGGGTCAGCGCAGTGGAGGCGAGGCGCACCTGGGCGTGATCGTTGAGGGCTCATGCAGGACCGCTGCCCTCATTCCGTTTGGGCGCGTTTGAGCGAAAGGCTGATGCGGCGACGTTGGCGGTCCACGTCAAGGATGGCTACGCGGACGTGGTCGCCGGCCGCGAGTACCTCCTGCGGGTGCTCGACGTCGTGATCGACCAATTCGGTAAGGTGGACGAGGCCCTCTACGCCCTCTTCCACCTGGACGAACGCGCCGAACGGCACCAGCTTGGTCACCGTTCCCGAGACCGTGTCCCCGCCCTTGTGGGTATCGGCATAGTGCTGCCAGGGATCGGGCTGCAGTGCCTTCATGGACAGGCTCACCTGCTCCTGTGCGAAGTCGATGCTGATGATCTCGGCGCGGATTTCCCGACCGACCGGGGCAATGTCGTCCACCGAGTCGAAACGGGTCCAGGACATCTCGGGAACCCGGAGGAAGCCGAGGTATCGGCCCAGATCGTCATCGAGGTGTACGTACACCCCGATGTCATTGAGCCCCGTCGCGACAACGCCGGTGACAGCCTCGCCCACTCGCAGCGATCAGATCGGCATCCATGACAGCAGAGAAGTCACTCACGGCAACCCACTGAACGGCAGAATCCCACCACCCACCGCACTGACATCACCATGCCGAACCACCACCGACAAAAATCCGCAGATCATCAGTCGGGGGCGTCTGCGGCTGCGGGGCGGCCGGTTCGGCTTCGGGCAGCAGGGCTGAGGCCTCGGCGATGTGGTGTTCCACCTGCTGCAGCTCGGGCTCCAAGAAGGGCCGCATGGCCCGGCGGTGGCAGACGAGGACCAGGCGGATGCCCGTGCGCCGGTGCAGGGCCAGGAGGTCTTTGAAGCGGTGCGGGGTGAGCAGGTGGGCGCGCAGCAAGGTCAGGTGGGTGATGGGGGTGGCCAGGATCCAGGCGGCGGCGGTCGTCCAGGCCGGGACCGGGTCGAGTGGTCGGTGGCTGTTCAGGGGTACGGGCTTGTTCAGGGCGGCGAGGATGTCGTGGGCGAGCGCGACGGCCGAGTCGACGCCCGGGGTGGGGTGGACGGTGAGGCGTCCTTCGTGCGGGGCGTGGGATGCCAGGGCCGCGCGGGTGTGGACCACGTCGTCGTGCGGGTCGATGATCACCGTGACCGGAGGCGGGTTCGGGCAGTCCAGCATCAGACCGCCCGGCGGTGGCTCAGTTTGCTGTAGGCCCAGTGCAGGAGTTCCTCGTCCACGTGTGCGCGTCCGGATTCTTTCATCCTGACGGTGAGGTGGTGGGTGATCTTCGCCCAGGCCCGGAAGTTCCCGTGGGCCGCTTCCCGGTCGCACAAGGCGATCAGTTCAGTGTCCGCGTCCGTCCGGGCGGGGTGGAAGGCCGGGACGACGGCCAGGACCTCGTCCAGCGGCATGCGGTCGATCTCCTGCCATGCGTAGACGCGGGACTCCAGCATCGGTTCGCCCTGCAGCATCTCGAAGCAGCCGTTGCCGCCGGTGAAGACGATGGTGAGGTCGGAGTCGGTGTCGTCCCACAGGGGGTGTGTCAAGTTAACGGCTGATCCTGGCTGTTGGTGTTGTCAGTGGTCGGTGGGGGTGAGGCGGTGAAGCTGTAGCGGCCCAGGACTTTCAGGTTCTTGTGCTTGAGCGGGGAGAGCCGGGCCACGTCCTCGTCCCTGATGTCGTGGCCCTCCGGCGCGGACCTGGACGAAGACGTCCTCGCCGAGGCCGCCGCCGAAGCGCGGGCCTTCGGCGCCGGCCCGGCGGCCGCCGTCGACGAGCTGGTGCGCGGCCTGCTCGGGCAGTTGGCCGACTGGCAGCAGTCGATCGGCGAGCTGGGCCCGCGCGCTCACCACGGCAACTGAAGGCCGACCGCTACCCGGCTGGTCCACCGACGCCGGCCGCACCGAGGGCATCGGGTGGCGCCAGGCCCGCACCACGCTGCTCGAGGCCGTCGCACGCCACCACCACGCTCACCTGCTCGCCGCCATCGTCGAGCTCGGCGGTGAGCTGGAGCTCCCAGCTACCCGTAACGGGCGCTTCAGGGGCGCGGTCATCCCAGAAGGCTGCGCGGTCAGCGCCGGCCGCCGCCGATGCGGCGGTCGTCGGCCAGTGCGGTAAGCGGGCCGAACTCGCGGGCAAGCTGGTTCCACGTCAGAACCTCGCCACAGCGGGCCGGGAACTCCTTCGGGTTGAACTCGGGCATGGTCCAGGTGCCAGTGCCCCGGTCCCGCAGCCACAGGTCCCCGTCACCGTCGACCACAGTCGGCGGGACCGGTACGGGCTCGGCCTGATCGGTGGGCTCCCAGGTGACCCGGCCCGGGTGGGAAACGCGGCGCAGTTCGGTGGTGGCCAGCCGCGCGGCCAAGTCACGGGTGGACTCTTCGGCGTCCTTGACCGACGCGAGTCGGTATGCGTCGTCAAGTACGGGCAGGGCTGGATTCTTGCTGCGCTTTGAACTCATACGCTGACTACCTCCGGTGGGGGGCGTCACATCCGTTATGGCACCCCGTGGAGGAACACGGTATCCGAGGCGGGAGCCGGGCCGGCTACGACCACTGTCCAGGTGGAGGCACTGGCACACCGGGCGGTAGGGCTAGGAGCGTGTCTCAGTAACCGGCACCCTGCCTGTGGTTCGTCATCATTCATGCGTGATGATGGCGGTATGAGTGGTGGGGATGGGCTGTTCGAGGTCGAGCCGGTCGAGAAGAAGCGGCCGCAGGGCCCTGCGGCGGCGGTCGGCAAGACGTTTCGGGCGTTCGATCCGCATCAGGTCCTGCTGCTGCCGCCGTCGCTGGACGACTGGCTGCCCGAGGACCACCTGGCCCGGTTCGTCGCCGACCTGGTCGACGAGGTGCTGGACCTCGGGCCGGTCCTGGCCGACTACACCGAGAAGCGCGGCTATCCGCCCTACGATCCGCGGCTGATGCTGCGGTTGCTGATCTACGGCTACACCACCGGGGTGCGCTCATCGCGGGCGATCGAGCGCAAGTGCGCCGACGACGTCGCGTTCCGGTTCCTGGCCGCCGACCAGGCCCCGGGCTTCCGGTCCATCTCCCGGTTCCGCCGCCGCCACCTGGACGCGCTGGCCGACCTGTTCACCATAGCTCGAAGGAGGCGTCGGCCGCTTCGTAGGTGTAGCCCTGGAGCTCGCGCTCCTTGATCCGCTCCACGAGCCGCCACAGAAACTCGTGGTCGTTGGACACGTCGTAACCCAGTTCCTTGGCCTTCAGCTCCGCTGACGCGCGGCCCGCCATGTCGGAGACGAGCACCCGCATGGTGTTGCCGACCAGCTCGGGGGCGATGTGCTGGTACAGGTCGGGGTCGACCTTGATCGCGGAGGCGTGCAGTCCCGCCTTGTGGGCGAAGGCGGAGACACCGACGTACGGCTGGTGTGTGGAGGGTGGGAGGTTCACGATCTCGGCGACGGCGTGCGAGACACGGGTCATCTGACGCAGACTGCCCTCGGGCAGTACCTTCATGCCGTACTTGAGCTCCAGTGCGGCGACGACGGGGAAGAGGTTGGCGTTGCCGACCCGCTCGCCGTAGCCGTTGGCGGTGCACTGGACGTGGGTGGCGCCGGCGTCGACGGCGGCGAGGGTGTTGGCGACGGCGCAGCCGGTGTCGTCCTGGGCATGGATGCCGAGCCGGGCGCCGGTTTCGGCGAGCACGGTGGAGACGACGGCCTGCACCTGGGCGGGCAGGCGGCCGCCGTTTGGTGTCGCAGAGGACGACGGCCTCGGCGCCGGCGTCCGATGCGGCCCGGACCACCGAGTTCGCGTACTCCGGGTCGGCCTGGTGGCCGTCGAAGAAGTGCTCGCAGTCGACGAAGACCCGACGCCCCTGCTCGTGCAGGAAGGAGACGGTGTCGCGGACCATCTCCAGGTTCTCCTCCAGGGTCGTGCGCAGGGCGAGTTCGACGTGTCGGCCGTGCGACTTGGCGACCAGCGTGATGACGGGGGCGCCGGAGTCGAGGAGCGCTTTGACCTGTGGGTCATCGGCGGCTCGCGCGCCCGGACGGCGGGTCGCGCCGAAGGCGACGAGCTGTGCGTTTTTGAAGGTGAGCTCCTGCTGCGCGCGGGAGAAGAACTCCGTGTCCCGCGGGTTGGCTCCGGGCCAGCCGCCCTCGATGAATCCCACGCCGAAGCCGTCGAGATGCCGGGCGATGGCCAGCTTGTCCGTGACCGTGAGGTTGATGCCCTCGCGCTGTGCTCCGTCGCGCAGGGTGGTGTCGAAGACATGAAAGGCGTCATGGGTCATGGCGGGTTTTCCCTGTCCTGGGCTGCTGGGCCTGGTGAGGCCGCTGTGTCAGGTCGCTGATGGCAAAACAAAAAAAGACCCCTCGCGAAATGCGAGAGGTCTGCGTGCGGGCGATGGCCGCCTGGGAGGGATCGCCCCCAGGTCAACTCGGTGCCAGCACGCTGCCGCTAATAATGAGCTGGCGCTGCATGGCAGGGATTCTCACACGGCCCAGCCACCGCGGGAAGGCCGTCTCGCGATACGGAACGCGGCCAACCGCTCCGGCCCGGTATGCGGTCCCCGCCCCGTACCCGGTGTTGCGCAGCGTTCAGGACTGCGGAACAAACCCCGTGGCCCTCCTCGGGCGGACACTCCTGATGCCCCAGCCCGGCCGGGGAGTGCCAAGTCAGCCTGACACTTCCTCCGGTCGCCGGTCATCGCCGGCTGTGGCGGGGATGGCGTTGTCGATGAGGACGGCGGCGATGGCGGCGGCGGTGGGAAAGGCGTCGGCGTTGAGGACCCGGGTGCGGGCAGCGGCGCCGTCGATGAGCAGCGCGAGCTGCTCGCCGAGCTGTTCAGGGTCGGCGGCGCCGGCCTCGCGGGCGGTGTCGGCGAGCCGCGCGGCGACGGCCTTCTTGTAGTCGCGTGCGTACTGGGATGCGGGGTGCTGGGGATCGTGGAGTTCGACGGCGGCGGCGATGTAGGGGCACAGGGGCGTGGTGGGGGGGATGTCGAAGGCGGCGAGGAGCCGTTCGCGGGGCGTGAGGTCGGTGCGGTCGAACACGCCGGACAGAACGGAGGGGTCGAACCGGCGCAGGTACTCGGCGACGAGTTCGTCCTTGCCGGTGAAGTGCTGGTAGGCCGTGCGCTTGGACACCTGGGCCGCCGCGCAGAGCTGGTCCATGCCGGTGCGGTTGATGCCCTGCTCGCGGAACAGTTGCTGGGACGCGCTGATGATGCGCTCGCGGGCGCCCCGGCCGCGGCGGCGGCCCGTGGGGCCCTTCTCCAACTCCGTCATGGCTCCATCGTACCGCGGCTAGGTAACGACCGGTGTACATAGCTTGCGCCCTGACCACCCGCCGCGCACGTTAAGCACACAGAGCGGTGTACTTAGCACCGTCGCCTCAGGCACACACGGCACCACCAACCCAGGGAATGACCATGGGAAAGCTCGACGGCAAGGTCGCGGTCATCACCGGCGGCACCACCGGCATGGCGCTGGCCGGCGCGAAGCTGTTCGTCGACGAGGGAGCGCACGTCTTCATCACCGGCCGCCGCCAGGACGCCCTGGACGAGGCCGTGAAGCAGATCGGCCGCAACGTCACCGGCGTCCAGGGCGACGCCGCCGACCTGGACGACCTGGACCGCCTGTACGACACCGTCAAGCGGGAGAAGGGCAGCCTCGACGTGCTGTGGGCCAGCGCCGGCGGGGGCGAGCCCGCCCCGCTCGGCGAGATCACCGAGGCCCAGTTCGACACCTGGTTCGGGCTCAACGCCCGCGGCACCCTGTTCACCGTCCAAAAGGCCCTCCCGCTCTTCAACGACGGCGGCTCCATCCTCATGACCGGCTCCAACGCCTCCCTCGGCGCCTTCCCCGGGTGGAGCGTCTACGCCGGCAGCAAGGCCGTCCAGCAGGCCTGGGCCCGCATTTGGCTCAACGAGCTCAAGGACCGCCGCATCCGCGTCAACGTCCTGACCCCCGGTCAGGTCGCCACCGCCAAGCAGGAAGAACTCTTCGACGAGGCCACCAAGCGCCAGTTCGAGTCCCTCATCCCCCGCGGCCAGATGGGCCGCCCCGACGAAATCGCCACCGCCGCCCTCTTCCTCGCCTCCGACGACTCCAGCTACGTCAACGGCATGGAACTCGTCGCCGACGGCGGCACCACCGCCATCTGAACCGGACAACACACAACCAGGGCAGGACATCTCATGAGCAGCATCAGCATCATCGGCACCGGGAACATGGCCCGCACCATCGGCGCGCGGGCCACAGCGGGCGGCAACACCGTCGAGGTCATGGGCCGCGATCAGTCCAAGGCCGCCGGCCTGGCCAAGGCGCTCGGCGACGGCGCCACGACCGGAGAATGGGGCACCGCCCCGGCCGGGGACATCGTCATCGTGGCCCTGTTGCACAGCGGGGTCATGCCGGCCGTCACCCAGTACGGAGACGCTCTCGCGAACAAGGTCATCGTCGACATCAGCAATCCCTTCAACTCCACGTTCGACGGGCTGGCCCACCGGGAGGAGACCTCGATCGCGCAGGAAGTCGCCAAAGCGGCCCCGGCCGGCGCCAGCGTGGTGAAGGCGTTCAACACCGTCTTCCGCCATGTCCTGGAGAAGGGGCGGCCCGACGTCTTCATCGCCGGCGACAATGCGCAGGCCAAGGCAAGTGTGGAGGCGTTCGTCGAGAGCCTCGGGCTGCGCCCGCTGGACGTCGGCGGCCTGAAAATGGCGCACTGGCTGGAAGGAGCGGGGGTGGTCACGGTAGGCCTCGCCAACCACGGGGTGGGAAACCTGGACTTCGCCCTCAGCATCACCGAACTTCCCCTCTGAGTAAACGGTTGACGGATCACCGAAGGCGCTCAGCGGGGGCGACCCGACCGTGATCGTGAGGCTGGGTCATCAGGAGTAGGCAGCGCGCCATAGGCGGCGGACAGCCGATGCCGACCGCGTTCCCGGCGCGGGAGACGATCAGCAGTCCGAGGAGGGCATGAGGTCGGATACAGCGGATGTGTGGTGTGTCCGATGCGGGATTGCGTGGGCAGCGTGCGGACCACGCCAGTGCGGTCGGCGAGCTGCCGGCGCAGCAGACGGTTCTCCGTCATCGACTGGTGCAGGGCGCCGACCAGCACCTCGACGCCGGTCTTCAGCTGGGCGATCTCCTCGGCCGTCGGCGGCCCGCACCTCTTTGGGCTTGCGGACCTGCCGGCGCAGTCGCTTCTCGCCTTGGCCGGAGCCGCGGTGGAGCCAGAGCGGATCGACGCCGATCCGCGCTTCCGTCGACACCCTCCCCGTGCATGGCAGTGTCAGCGGTTACAGAACCGCCACGCCCGAACATGCACCCCGCATCCGCACATCCGGGTGGATCTTCACGAAACTGGTGGCGCACGGACGCCGCGCATGATCCATAAAAGGGTGTCATGGCCGGGTGCTTGAGGGCTGAGGGCTCGGGTCAGGGGGTGTCCGGGCCGGCTCCGCGCAGAAAGAGGTCGACGACGTCCTGGGCCAGGCGGTCGGTGGTGGCCGGGGTGCAGTCGTCCTGTGGGGGGTGGACGGTGGCGGCGAGCTCCATGAAGGCGGTGGCGAGGAAGCCCGGGTCGGCTTCGCGCAGTTCGCCCGTGGCCACCGCCTGGACCATGAGGTCGGTGACGGGCTGGATGAGGCCGCGCACGTAGGCGTGGGAGACCTCGGCGCGCTGGTCCTCTTCGAGGTGGCGGGTCGCGTAGTAGATCTGGTTGCTGAGCGCGGAGTTGTAGGTGCCCCGGGCGTAGGAGGCGGCGAGGGCGAGGAGCTTGTCGCGCAGGGTGCCGGGGGTGGCGAGTGCGCTCTGGAGGAGGGCCGAGGCTTCCTTGGTGTAGTGGTCGGCCACCTCCATGAACAGGGCGGGTTTTCCGCCGGGGAAGTGGTGGTAGAGGCTGGCCTTCTTCACGTCGACGGCTTTGGCGATGTCGTCGAGGGAGACGCCGAGGTAGCCGTAGTCGGCGAGTCGGCGGGCGAACTCGTCGCGGGCACGGGCGCGGGTGTCGCTCTGGCGGGGCATGGTGGTCAGACTCCTGTACGGGTACGGCGGGTCAGGGTGAGGTGGGCCGCGGCGGCGCCCGCCACCAGGATGGCGAGAGCGACGAGGGCGCCCGGCAGCAGGTTCTGCTCGTTCCAGGGTGCGGTGAGCAGGCTGCGCATGGCTTCCAGCGGCGGGGTGAGCGGGTTGATGTCGGCGGCGTGGGCCATCCAGCCGCCGAGCTGGTCACGCGGGACGAAGGTGGCGGTGAAGAAGGAGAGTGGGAAGAAGACGAGGGTCACGGAGCCGACCGCCGAGCTGTTGCCGGTGTGGAGGCCGACCGCGGCGGCCAGGCCGGCGGAGGCCGGCGGAGGCCGGCGGAGGCCAGGGTGAGCGTCTCGCCGTCGGCGCCGGGGCGGGCGAGCCGGATGCTCCGAAGTCCCGGCCGAGCCCGACGGCACGGATGGATGAGGTGGCGACATTGCCCATACCTAAAACCTACCTATCGATAGGTAGGTTTGGCAAGCGGCCCCGCCGGTCCTGAAGCCCGCCGGGCACAAAGCGCGGGCAGACCAGGGTTCGAGCTGATGCCTGCACGGGATGCGGATCCGGACGATCTGCCACCGGTCTGACGGCAGCCCTGGCTCTGGTCAACGACCTCCCGGCCCGTGGCCGTGCTCCAAGTCAGGCGTCCGGTTCGGTGGTGTAGCGGAAGCCAGTGGTGCGACGGTCGGGGTCCGGGGTGTCCGCCCAGCCCCAGGTGATCGGGGTGCCGGAGGCCAGTTCGGCAAGGCGGTCGGGATCCGTGTACTGGAAGCGGAGCCGGTATTCGCCTTCAGCCCCGGCTCCGGGTTCGGTCGCCGGGGAGCACTCGACGACGCGGACGTCTCCGATGAACAGGGCGGGGCCGAGGGCGCGGGCAGGGACCGGGCCACTCAAGGTGACCAGGAACTCGACCGCTTCGGTGCGGTCAGCCAGGGCGGACCGGAAGTTGCGCGGCGGGCGCCTCTCGTAGAGCCGGCGTCCGAGAAACCGGATGTCCAGCACGTCGGGGAGGTTCCAGTCCGGCCGGGAACGACCCGGCAGTTCGGAACCGGCATCGACTGACATGTTCCGCCTCCTCTCCGTCCCGGGGCGCGGGCTCGGCTACTTGACGATCTGGAGATCGTCGAAGGCGAGGTCTCGCTCGTCCTCGCGGTTGCAGCGGATGAGGACGGCCACGATCTCGTCCAGCCGCAGCCGCTCCTCCCTGCCGAAGCATCCTGCATGGAAGCGCAGCGTCGTCGGCATCGACTTGATCAGACCCGGGTTGCGCGGATACGGACGCGGAAGTCCGCCCACCACGTCGGAGTCCAACCAGGCCCGGTTGCCGTTCGTGTCCTCGACGCCCAATTCGAACCCGGTGGCACCCGGGGGAACTTGCGATCCGTCCGTCACCTCGGCGGCACGGATCCACAGCTCGGTGCCCACCAGATCGGTGGGCTCGGTGAGTTCGGACCGGAAGGTCCGGCCACCGGCGCCCGCCAGAGCCACCATGCCGGTTGTCTCACCGTAGAAGGAGTCGTTGAAGGCCCCGGGGACCTGCTGGAAGGGGAACTCGTCCGCGCTCAGACCGGACAACTGCGCGGTCGGCCGTCCCAGGGAGTTCTTCTCGATGGTGTTCCCGTCCTGATGGTTGTCGACCGTCAGCACGTCCTGTCGCGCGAAGGCCAGGTGGACGTAGTGGGTGAGTACTCCTGCGGGCAGCACCGAACCGTCGAGATACGCGGTGGCACTGCCGTGCCCCAGCAGGGTGGACCGGTACAGGGCACAGCCGTACGCCGCCAGGATGCGCTCGTGGTCCGCCCGGTCGATCACCGCGGGCTGAGGCGGCGTCCACAGACTGTCGTCATCGAGCCACTGCCGGTTGAAGAAGTTGTGGTTGGTGAAGTCGACGTACTGCTGGGACTTGAACGGCCCGGGCGCGGCCAGGTCGTAGAACTGCGCGCCGTTGTTGGACGATACGTCGCCGTCGCCCGCCGGCAGCAGAGTCATGAACGCGTGGCTGGGAGCGGGCTGGACGCTCGGCAGACCGTCGTAGTTCGCCCAGTTGGTGGGGGCCAGCGAGAGGGCCGACCTGATGGTGACGCCGGGGAGGGAGACGAGGCTGGGGACGATCACCACCGCCTCCCCGGCCCGGGAGTGGCCCATCAATCCCACCCGGCCGAAGTCGATGCTGTGGTGGAACATTGAACCCGGATCGGCGTCGACCGCCTGAAAGTGCTTGATGTTCTCGATGATCAGGTCCGCCCGGTCCTCGATATTGGCGAACCCGCTGGCACCGTTGTTCAGGGCGTTGCAGTCGATGGACACGGCGATGACGCCCATCTTCGCGAGGTCGTGCTGGAAGTAGTCGTAACCGAGGTAGCTCGGGTCAGAGGCCGAGTGCATGCCGTGCGCCATGAAGACAATCGGCACCCGCCCCAGCGCCGACAGCCGCTGGTTGAACGGCTGGTTCACGCCGTCGTCCTGAGCCGGATAGTAGACGCTGCCCTTGTTGCCGCCGACGCCGTATTCGAGCCGGCCCACCGGGAACAGGTCGAGCCAGGACGGGTTTCCCGCGCTCGGCGGGTCCACGCAGGCCACGCGGATCTCCACGGCGTACAGGCCGTAACAGCCGCCGAGGTCTTGGACCACGTGCAGGGTGTCACCATGGGCCACGGTCTTGGTCAGCGTCACCATCGGTCCGCCGCCGACGCCCACGAGCGTTCCGTCGAGCCACGCGCGGACGACCGCACCGGGGACGAACGCGGAGAGCGTGATGTGCGCGTCCCCGGCCTGCACCGGGCCGACCTGAGGCGGCGGCAGACTGGAACATGGCAGCACCGTCCCGATACCCGGCAGGCTGGGCGGGTCCTCCGGGCACATCGCCTGCGTCGCGCTTGGCGGTTCCGCAGTCGTGAACGGGCCCAGTCCGCCGACGGCCAGCGTCCCGCCCCAACAGCCCCAGGTACCCAGTGGCGTGCCCCCACGGTAGACGGTGACTTTCGCACCGTTCACGACGCCGTGCACGACCACCTGCTGGGGGTCGCTCCCGTAGACCGAGTCGACGGTCGGCGCGGGCAGCGGTTGCGGCGGGAACAGCGCGTTGTGCCCGACGGACGGCGGACTCGGGTCCCCGCACAACTCGAACCAGGCGCGTGCCTGCTGCGCGAGGGCGTACGCCGGGCTCACGTCCACACCCTGTACCGGCCCGCAGCCATCCTGCCGGCCGACCTCGGTGCCGTTAGCGGTGATCCAGACGTTCCCGCCGGTCAGCAGATTGGTGACACCCGTGCGGACGCCGCAGGCATGGACCGGAGCGGGATTGATCTGCGGCCGCGGGGGACCCGCGGGGAAGTCCACGGTGTGGTCACGGACCGTCACCGGGGCGGACCAGTCGCTCTGCGCCGTCGCAGTCGTCTGCCGCGCCCGCACCTCCTGGGTCGCCGCCAGAGCGCCAGGCAGGGGCACGGTGACGCCGAGGGGCCAGGGACAGCCACCGTTGACCACCGGTGCGCCGACGCCGTCGACCTCGACCTCGACGTCGGCACCGGGGACGTAGTCGAAGACGACCACGGAGGTGGCGCACTGATAGACCGGCTGGTCCACGCGGGGCGGGGAGAGGAGACGGGGATCCTCCGCCAGTTGGAGGCCCTTGCGTTCGACGATCTTGGCATCCATGGGCAGTACCTCGACGTACCTCGACCAAGCAGTCAACCCCCATCTCACGTTCCCATGAGGAGGTACGACCGGCAACCGGACCGGAACATGCCTGACGCGGACCACGGATACGGGGCCCTGTCAGCTGAAGACGACCGAGTGGCGCTTCAGGCGTTCCGTGCCGTAGCGGGCGAGGGGTCGGAGGGTGAAGTAAGCCTGAGACAACGTCACCCGTCATGCGATACCACCCAGAACAGTGCACCTATCCCGATCTCTCACCCCGCGACAGTGAACCCGCACCGCAGAAAGCAGCAGACGGGGTCAGGGCCCGCTGCTTCTCCAAGCCTCCGGCAGGATTCGAACCCGCGACACCGCGTCAGGAGTCCTCCCTGGCGGAACAGCGAC
This sequence comes from Streptomyces finlayi, assembly GCF_014216315.1. Taxonomy (NCBI): domain Bacteria; kingdom Bacillati; phylum Actinomycetota; class Actinomycetes; order Kitasatosporales; family Streptomycetaceae; genus Streptomyces; species Streptomyces finlayi. The sequence goes on along the minus strand of NZ_CP045702.1, from coordinate 7,459,672 downwards.
GCGTGGAAAGGCGGTCGCGTGGCGTGGGGGCCGGGGAACCACCCCGGACGAAGGAGGTTCAGCCGGCCAGCGAGCCGGTGAAGATCTGCCAGGCCAGAAGTGACTTCGCCACGAGGCTGAGAACCAGGTAGGCCTTCTCCCCGTATGCGTAGTCGGACCACCGGCCGACTCCGCGGTACTGGAGCCACTGGTTGAGACCGAAGCTGAAGAAGAGGGCGGCCTGGACGAGAACGATCCCGTACACGAAGCCGGGGATGGCCCCGGTCGCGACGATGTTGTACGTGATCGAGAGCCACGGCGTCACACCGACCAGCGTCCCGAACCAGAACGGGAGCATCGTGGTCACCACCCGTCCCGGCGGGTTCATCTCCTCCTCGATCCAGCCGAAGAGAATCATCCCGACGTTGGCGCCGATCACGGCGATGACGGCGTTGAGGCTGGTGATGCCCGAGTAGAAGCCGATGAGGAGCACCATCAGGGTCGCGCTCAGCGCGTACTCCAGCCACCTGAATCGGTTGATGCCGCGTCTGAGGTCGCGTTCGTAGGTGCCGCGGCACACCGTCGCCGTCAGCAGGTGGTCCAGTGCCGCGAGGGTGAGGAAGACGGCGACGGCCCAGCCGATCGGCACGTCGAACAGTGCTTCGGGGGCAGGCGCCTTCGTCCCTGGGGGCCCCTCGGGCAGAGAGGAGGTGACGGTGATCGAGAAGCTGCCGGCGAGGAAGAGGATCGCCAGGGCCTGGACCAGGTGCAGCAGCGTGAGCCCCACGTTCCACGCACGGAGCCCGGCGAGGCGTTCGGCGGTGACACCGGTGGCCACCGGTGTGCCGTCCTCTCTTCTCAAAATTCCTCCCGAGGGTCGGCGCCGCAGTACGTCTGCATGGTCGTCCCGTCCGGGTGGGGATGACGGCAATCACGTCGCTGCCCCGCCAAAAGCCACACGAGTGGCACAACGAACCGCCGCACCCGCCGCCGCACCCGCCGCTCTCCGGGACGGTCCGCGCGCCGAGAGCGAGTTCGCCCCCCATCCCCTGCGGTGCTGATGTGGCCCGTTAACTCTTTCGCGGTCCTGCAACGCGACCGCTGGCCTCTGGGCCCGGCATGACTGTTGCCCTCTGCCGAAGGCCCCCCGAAGATGATCATCGCCACTGTCCACAACCTCCCGGGACAGGACAGCTAGCGCACGGTCCGGTGCCTCGGCACAGTCCCGGAAGGAGGTGCGCTCGCGTCCGGCAAGCGCCAGCCCGAGCGGCACCACCGCCGGTGATCACCGGATGAGCCGATCGCCCGGTACGCGTGCGTGTCCCGAATCTGCCGCAGGGATCAGGCGTCCGCCCAGGTGTGTCCGGCCCGCTCCAGTCGTCCTCGGCCCGCGGCCAGATGGGTCAGGGCGCGGGGAAGATCACTCAACGGCTCGCAGAGGGCCTGGACCGCCAGGTCCAGGCCGGCCGGCGGTATACCGCGGTGGGCCAGCACACCGGCGAGGAACAGCAGGAAGTCGGTGAACACGCGCGGGTCGTCGACGAAGACACCCGCGGCGAGGAAATCCACCAGGAACCCCAGGTCCTCGACAGCGGCCTCGTACCGGTCGTCGGCGCACCGGCCCATCGGCGGGAAGTGCCGGCGCAGGTGGTCGGCCAGGTGCCGCAGAAGCTCACCGCGACGGCTGACGAGTTGGGTGTACTCCCCGTCAGCCAGGTGGTCCAGTGCGGGCTCCCCGGACAGCGGCGGCGGCCACTGTCCCACCAGCAGGTCCGCGGCGTCCACCGCGGTGCGCGCGTAGAGGTCGGCACCCAGCGCACGGGCCCAGATGCCGTCCGGTCCGAAGCCGGCGCCACCGACCATGACCGGGACACGCGCCAGTCGGCACGCCTCGATCGTGTGGTACACCCGGGGCAGGCGCACCGCCAGCATGCACGACAGGACGATCAGATCAGAGCCGTTCTGATGGAGATACGAGATCAGGTGTGCCGTGGGTACCCCGGCACCGAGGAACCGCACCGTGAAGCCGCGCAGTCGCAGCACCTCCGCAACAATGTGGGCGGGCAGGGTGTGCCATTCGCCGTCCGGACAGGCCACCACGACGCTCCCGAGAGGATGGTCGGGGACCGCTGTCGCGGCGGCGAGTGCGGAGACTGCCCGGTTGCTGACATGGGTGGCCGCGTGTTCCTGGGCCACACTCCACTCGTTGGTCACCCAGTGCTCGCCAACCGCTGCCTGGGCGGGTGCGATCAGGCCGAGCAGCACGTCCTCGGCGCTGACGCCGCTGGCGAGAAGTTCCAGGACGAGTGCCACGGCGGCGGTCTCGTCCGCTCGGGCCAGGTGGTCGTCGAAGGCCGTGCGGACACTCTCGATGGCGTCGGAGCGCTCGGCGGTCACTGCGACTGCCCCCCGTCCGTCGGCGCCGCAGGGGCCGCAGCCTGCACGGCCAGAACGGCGAGGTCGTCATGGTCGCCTCCGGCCAGCCACTGCCCGCTGCGCAGGTCGATACGCTCGGCGACCGCGCCGGCCGGCATGCCGAGGCAGGCGGCCAGGTCGCGCATCAACCGTCGTTCGCCGTACATCTCCTGCTCCGTCGGCCCGCCGCTCGCCTCGGTCACACCGTCGCTGTACAACAGCAGTAGTTCGCCGGCCGCCAGCCGGATCTCCGTCTGGTGGAAGTCCGGGTCGGGCAGGGCGCCGACCAGTGTCCCGCCTATGTGCACTTCCTCCACCGCGCCGTCCTTGCGCAGCACCAGTGGTGGGAGGTGGCCGCGGCCTCGTCCCGCTCGGCGGCCGCCAGCCACCGCCACACCGCACGCTCCCGCACCCCCAGCACGCCCGCCGCCGACCTCACCTGCCCAGTGGTGAGCTTCCCCTCCCGCCGCAGGGCCAGCAGACGGCGCACCACAGGCCCCCGCAACGCCCGAACCGACACAGCCGGCAAAGCCCCACTCGAATCACCACCCGCCCCTTCCGGAGTCGGACCCTGCCATGTCTGATCCACACCCCCGAGCACACCAACACCCATCGACCAGCGGATCAGAACTCACGAAACTGAGACAGCATCACCCCTCACGCGATAACACTCCACGACAGCGATGTCCCATGGATCTCTCACGCCCAGGACAGTGACCCCACACCCCGAAACAACCCATGAGCAGCAACAACACACCCAGACCCCGCTGTCTCCCACCCCACCGTCCCAAAACCGAGAGATCGCAGCCGACCTTCGCCCATCATCTCGGGGAGCCGGGGTGGTCCGGCGGTTCACCCAGCAGGGCGCCACCGGCGCGTATCTGCGGGTGATCGAACCGGGCGCTGTGCGCTCCGGGGACCCTGTCGAGATCGTTCACCGGCCCGACACGAGGTCACCGCCGCCCTGCAGTTCGGGGCCTGACGGCCCAACGCACCCTGTTCCGCGCTGCTGGCTGCCGGGGAGGCGCAGGCGCTGCACCCCCGAGGCGCTGCGCAAGGCGCAGGATTACGCCACGCGGCAGGGCTGAGAGCGGGCGGCCGTTCCGTGCAGGGGAAGCGGCGGGTCCGGTCCCGTGACGTGGCGTCATCCGTTGCGAGGTCCCGGGGCACTGCGGCGGGAACTGGATCGGTGCGCGGCGCGTCCACCACCAGTGACCGATGCCCGAGGAGAAGTCTTCGAGCCGAGTGACGTCTCAGGGGGAAGACCATGCCCGACCCGCAGCAGCCCTGGTACGCCCAGGGCCCGCCGCACCAGCCCGTTCCCGGCAACCCATATGCCTCGGAGGGCGGGCCCCAGGGGTTCGGGCCGCCGACCGTACCCACACCTCCGCCGCGTCACCGGTTCGGCCGGGGGCCGGTCGTCGCCGCGGTCGTCGCGCTGGTGCTGGTGGTCGTGGCGGGAGGGGCGTACGCGCTCTCCGACCATTGGCGGGACGAGCCCGCGAAGCCCGTGGCGAAGGAGTCGCCCGGCCCCTCCGGATCGGCGTCCCCGTCCGGCTCCCCCGCGGCAGGCGGCCCGGAGCTGAGCCACATTCCGACGACGAAGGAGGTCGCCGCCGCCCGGAAACCGGGCGAGTCGGCGGCGTGGATCGTCGACGACAAGACCGACCTGCCCAAGCAGATCAACAAGGTCCACGACCTGTGGATCGTCGGTGACACCGCCGTCCAGGCCCTGCACCGGAAGGTCACGGCCTACCGGCTCTCGGACGGCGCCGAGGTCTGGAACGTGACGCTGCCCTCCTCCGTGTGCGAGACACCGGCCAACCCGACGCCCGACGGCAGGGTCGTGGTCTTCCACCACGAGAGGCCGGACAACAATCGGGGCAACCAGTGCAACCAGATGCGGATGATCGATCTGAAGACCGGGGAGCAGGGATGGCGCAAAGAGCTCGACGAGCCCGGTGACCGGGACAACACGTTCATCGTCAACAGCGCCATCAGCGGCGACACCCTGGCCGTCGCCCGGAACATGGTGGCCATCACCTACCGGATGGACGACGGGAGCAAGCTCTACGAGATCCCCCGGGAGAACAAGAACAAGTGCGTCCCCGATGACGTGGCGGGCGGCGTTGCCCGGCTGCTGGTCAGCTCCGACTGCATGATCGCCATCGACCGGAGCAAGAACTACGGCCAGGTGCGCGAGCTCGACCCGCGTTCCGGAAAGGTCCTGTGGCGCTACCGGATGAAGACCGGCTGGAGCTTCGGCAGTCTGATCTCCATGGACCCGGTCGTCTTCACCACCTACAACAACGAGGACAGCGCGAGCGACTGGCGGATAACGGTCCTGGACCCCGGAGGCAAGCACCGCACCACCTTCGACGCCCGGGACAAGGGCTTCGAGCAGTGCGCCGGAGACGCAGGCGGAAACATCCAGCCCTGCCGGGGCTCCGGCGTCGGAAAGGGCCTCATCATGCTGGGTGCCACCGACCAGGTCGGCGCGTACGACCTGAAGACCGGGAAGTTCCTGTGGGGCGTCAAGTCCGATGAGCTGCGCAGGCTGTATCCGCTCCGCGCGGAGGACGGCAAGTCGATGCTCATCTACGAGGGTGCCACTTCGAGCCGCCCCGGCCGGACCTTCGTCATGGGCCCGCGCGGTGCCGGCACGGAGAAGGACGTCGTGAAGCACCCGGTGGCGACCGCCCCGTACGAGTACGAGATGTCCATGGGGCACACGGCATACGTCGACGGAAGGCTCGTCCTGACGTCGACGATCGTGAGCGGGGACGAGAAGCGGAAGCCCTGGCGGGAGGCCCGCATACTGTCCTTCGCCCCTGCCGCACCCTGACCGCCCCGCGGCACCCTGACGGGAAGTAAGGGGCCGCCCCGGCCCGGCCATAGGGACCCGGTCGGGGGTCGCTCAAGGGTCTGCTGCATAGCCGGCAGGCGGTCGGCCGGAATGGGGTCTGTACAGCGACACCCTCGCCCACACACGACCACTGACCAGCCCCAAGAACCCCGCTCAGAACGATCAGCACCGACTCTTACCAACACCAAACCGAGAGATCGCACCTCCGTGTGTCGGGCGTCCCCAGTCCCGGACGGGGGATGGAGATCGAGGTGTACGCCGCCGCCGGACGCCCACAGCTTCATCCCACCGGCTCGCAGCACGTGTCGCCGCGGACAAACGAGCAGCAGATGCGTGATGCGGCGACTGCCGCGAAGCTGGGGGTATGACTGATCCACTCGTGCCTCCCGAGGAGACACCGCCTGCCGAAGGCTCCACTGCTGAGGCGCACGAAGAACGTGCCGACGGCGGCCTGTGGGAACATCCGGGCATCTGGGTGTGGCTGATCATCATCGGCGCCGTCATCGTCGCCGCGTTCTTCATCGCCCGCATGATCTCGTTGTGACCTGGGCAGCACCGAGCTGCGCCGGCCCCGCTGGAACCACCGGATGCCTCATCGCGGCGAGTTGCCCGGGACACCCCGGGGCTGGCCGTCAGCCGGGTACGTCGTCCGAACGCGTCGAGCCGATCCGCGCGTCGTGGCCCATGCGGGCGCGGGTGCCGATGACGATGCCGTCGGAGGTCGCGGCCGTATGTCGTGCCTTCGCCCGGATCTGCGGTCGCCATTGATTCACCTCGCGCTCCAGGCGCGGGCGCGCGGCGAGATCCGGTCGTGCTCCCGATCCCAGCGTGACGGCCCGCCGCTCGGGCACCGGCGACGCATCCCCTCAGTTGGCCTCGCAACCGATGCCGTCACCATCGCGGTCGAGGTTGTGCGGGTCGGACGGGCCGACCCAAACGGGACCGGAAAGGTCCTCGCAGTCGACGTCGGGCTCACCCGCGGGCGGACCGGGCGGGTAGGTGCTCTCGGATTCGTCCGGCGGCGCCGGAGCCTCGACGAGGCGTATGGCGGCGTCAACGATGATCCCGCCCCTGACTGTGTAAGTACCCTCGTACGACTGCTGGGTCCCATCCGGCCGCAGTACATCGATCGTGACAGTCACGCTCCCTCCCGTGACATCAAGAATGTGAACGGTGTCGCGTTCAACATCGGCGAACCCCGCTGCGAAGGACGAGTAGGAAGGGTCGCCGAGGTTCTTGCCCCCGAGGTCCCACGCCCGTCGGTAGTCGCGCGCGTTGATGGCATCGAAGTACGCCTCGACGGTGGAGGCTGCGCCGGTGGGGGCGGGCGGCTCCGGCGTGGTCGGGGCTGGGGGCGGAGGCGGGGTGGGAGTGGCCTTGGGCGGTGCCGGGGAGGGCGTTGGCTCAGGGGTGAGGGCCTGGGTCTCGGTCCGGGTCTGCGTCCGAGTGACCGTCGGAGTGGCCCCCTGCGGCGTCTCGTCGCCCTCGGAGCCACAGCCACTGAGCCCTGCCACGGCAACGGCCGCCGCCAGCAGGAAGGCCGAGCCCGAGCAGAGGACGCGGCTCATAGGCATCACCTCACGGAGAGGGTCCCGCATTCACTCCAGTGTGCGCCGACGGTTTGGGCCGCGCCTGTGGAACCACGCGTCCCGAGGCGGTCGGTGTTTCACCTCGTACCGCGGCAGAGCCGCATCCGGCCGCTGGAAACGTGAGCGCCGCCTGGCAGCGATGTTCGCCGGCCTGGGACCGCAGGCGGTCGCAGCGGACCGGGCGGATGCGGCTGATGTCACCGTTGTACTTGATCAGGCCGGCGGCCATGGCGGCGACGCCCTCCGGCTCGCCGCCGAAGGCTGGGACGTCACGGCTGTCGACGTTTCACAAACCGCCCTCGGCCGCGTGAGCGCGGGCGCCGCGGCCACCGGCGTCACCAACCGGGTCCACACCTGGCGACACGACCTGGCCGCGACCTTCCCCGACGGCGCCTACGACCTGGTCACCGCCACCTACTTCCACACCCTGATCGCCATCTCCCGCGCACACGTACTGCGCCGGGCCGCCCAGGCCGTAGCTCCCGGCGGGCTGCTGATCGTGATCGAACACGCCTCCCTGGGCCCCTGGTCCTGGCGGACCGGCCAGGACATCCAGTTCCCCACCCTCGACGAGGTCATCGCCTCGCTGCAGCTGAAAGACGCTGGCACGTCGAACGAGGCCACGCTCCCCAGCGCACCGCCACCGGCCCTCAGGGGCAGACGGCGACCGTCCCCGGACCCCGCGCCACCGGACGTGCAAGGTTTAGCCGACCGTGAGGGAGCGCGAACCCCATCGTTTCGGGCGTCCTGGGCCGCAGCAGGGCCCGAAGCGGGGCTTCTTGGGTCAGGAGTGACGGGATTCGGCGCCCTTGCGGGGCAGGGCTGCCTCGCTCGGCCCGCCGACGTGGGCGAGGAGAGCCAGGGCCGTCGCGGACGGGGACCCCTGGGCGGCCGTGGCGATCACCACGGCCGGTCCGCTTCCTCGCGGACTCTGGAGTGTCTGCTGGGTGACGGTCAGGTTCCCGACCGCGGGGTGGTGTATCTCGTAGTCGGCGGCATCGCAGGCCAGGATCCGGTGATCGGCCCACATGGTGGCAAACTCCGGGCTGCGGATGATCAGCTCGCCGACGAGCCCGGCCAGCAGAGGATCCTCCGGGTACCGGCCGGCGGTGAGGCGCAGGTTGCCGACCACGGCCTTGGCCTTGGCGGGCCAATCGGTATAGAGGTCGCGGGTGTGAGCGTCGAGGAACACCAGTTTGGCCATGTTCGGCCGACAGCCCGGTTCAGCGGGGCTGCCCCGGTCGAGATGGCCGGCAAACAACGCGTGACCCTGCGTGTTCCAGGCCAGAACGTCACTGCGGCGGCCCATGACGATGGCGGGGGTGCCTTCGAGTGCGGCGAGCAGCGCGCCGTGAGCCGGGGTGACGCGCTCGGGACGGGGCCGGGGTGCGGCTTTGCCCCGCTTCGGTGCACGGGCGAGTTCGTACAGATGGGCCCGCTCGGACTCATCCAGGCATAGGGCGGTCGCGATGGCATCGAGTACCTCGCGCGAGGCGTTGCGTGACTGGCCCTGCTCGAGCCGGGTGTAGTACGGCGCGCTGATGCCCGCGAGCATCGCCAGCTCCTCCCTCCGCAGCCCCGGCACCCGGCGCCGCTCGCCGTAGGTCTGCAGCCCCACATCCTCGGGACGCAGAAGGCCCCGGCGTGCCTTGAGGAATGCGGCGAGCTGCCCGTGCTTGTCCATGAACCGAGTATGCGCGGCAGATCCTGAGCCGCGCCTCACCCTGCTGGGGTACGGATCCGCAGGGTCTGGCTGCTCCCCGCACCGGCCCTCATGATGAGGCCCACACCCCCCTTCTGTCGTCTTCATCTGTTGGGATGCCCTGTGAGCACTACGACGTTCGAGAGCACCGCCCCCAACCGGCGAGATCCGCTGGCCGGCCTCGATCTGACACCCTTCACCTTCACCAGGCGGTGCTGGGTCGACTCGACGCCGGACTCCGTGTATCAGCTGATCAGCGACGTGTCCCTGATCGAGACGTGGAGCCCTAGCGCCAGCGCCGTGAGCTATGAGCCGGGAGACGGCCCATGGGTCGGCGCACGGTTCAGCGGACGCAACCGCCGTGACGGGCGCGAATGGGTCACCCACTCCGAGGTGGTCCAGGCTGATCCAGGTTCCGCGTTCGCCTTCGTCGTCGGCGGAGCCGAGCAAGGCATCGTTCGCTGGAACTGGCACCTCTACGAGCAGGGCGTTGGCAGCATCGTCCAGCAGTCCTGGCGCCTGTTGCGCACCGACCCGCTCCTGGGCAACGCACCCGCGGACCTCCATGCTTTGCGGGACCACATGGCAAGCAGTGCGGAGGCCACCCTGCTGTCCCTGGCGGAGTGGATCGCGCGACACCGCACTCAGCGGTAGCCGCCCCGGTCCAGGTGGCGCGAGACTGTGAGGACGATACGGGTTCACCGCGCGACCCAGCGGCCGCCGCACTCACCGGCGAAGGCTCCCTCCCTGCCCGCAGGGTCCAGATCCATTGCCGGTGAACTGGGACCCAGTCATCTGCCGCTCGGCCCGTCCAGACGACCACCCGCAAGACCTGATTCGGGGCCGGCGCTGATGAATGGACGACACCGTAGTCATCCCCGTGCACGCCCGGCTGGGAATACGGATCCCTGTCCACGCCGTCAGTGCCTCGTCGAAGCAGGCGTACGCCTCCTCGTCGAAGAACACACGAACCGGACCTCGGCGACCGGAGGGAACGCGGCCTCGCGGACCGTACGCACAGCGATCCGCGCCCCGCCTCGAGCGGCCAGCCGTAGATGCCCGTCGAGATCGCCGGAAAGGCAACCGTCCGGGCTCCCAGCTCCGAGGCCACCCGCAGGGATTCCCGGTAGCAGGAGGCCAGCAACACGGAACAATCCCCCGTACGCGACCAGACCGGGCCCACCGTGTGGACGACGTGCTCCGCGTGCAGCCGGCCGGCCGTCGTCGCCACCGCCTGCCCGGTCGGCAGTCCCTTGCCGTAGTGCGAGGCCCGCAGGTCGCGGCAGGCGGCAAGGATCTCGGGTCCACCGCGCCGGTGGATCGCGCCGTCCACCCCACCACCACCGAGAAGGAAAGGAGTTGGCGGCGTTGACCAGGACGTCGGCGTGCTGCTCGGTGATGTCCCCGCGTACAAGGGTGAACGCCGGCCGTGCCGTCATACCAACAGAAGCGCAGCCGCCGCACGAAGGGCACTGACGGCGGCAAAGTCGGAGCAGATCGACCGGGATCACATCTGGGCGTGGAACCACTTGGAGGGCGTCCGGAAGGGTGAGAGGCCACCGAACCGGAGCCCAGCGACGCGCTCCGACCGGGAAGAGGCACGCACGCTGGAGTGGGCACACCACCTGTACGACGGACTTGTCCGATTCTTCGGCGGGACGGCCGGCGAAGGTCACGCCGTCCCGGTCCGGCAGGTCTGATTCCAAACCGCACCTCCGGTGTCCCCGTCGCTGCCCGACGAGTGACTACGTGACCGAGCGGGTGTTGACAGCCCCGCGACCCGGTCAGACCGGATCACGCGACACCCTCCATGCCGGACCGGGACCGTTCAGCTGCCGGGGCAGGACCGAGCACATCGGCGAGTCCCTCCGTGGGCAGCACCATGCTGACCGTGGCCGAACTGTTGACGCACAGGCTGCAGCCCGGAGGAATCCGGGCGAGCAGGTCCGCGACCGGCAGCCGTTCGAACCCCAGCTGTCCGACGGCCCGGAGAAAGCGGGGGGAAGTGTAGACAGGCACCACCGCCGTTCCGTCGGGCGCCGACGCGCTCACCGGCTCACCCTGCGCCGTGAGCAGAACCGCGACCTCGGCCCGAGCCAGGGCTGCGGTGACGTCCTCCGCCCGGCCGTACCCGGTGGTGGCGAGCTGGATCGCGCGGTCCACGTCGTCGGCCGGCTCGGGCCACCCCATCGCCTCGGGCGACGGTTTGTAGTCCTCGTTGTCCTCCCACTCGACGATCTCGCCCTCGGAGTCGGAGCGCCACTGGCCGACAACGGCCCACGCCGGCGGCGGGCCCTCCCCCTGCCAGGCGGGATCGGCCAGGTAGAGCCAGTGGTCGGGTGCCAGCCTGGCGGCCCGGACGAACTCCTCGGGTGGTACGGGGTTTCGGGGGGCGGCGGGGCTTTCGGCTCCGGTCTCGCTCATCTCGTCCTCACTTACTGGTACCAGGGTTGGTGCTGGGCCTGCCCGGTCGGGTTCACCCGGAACGGATTCACCCGGAACGGATTCACCCGTCATATCCGCCCACCATGCCCGCAGACCGTCCACCGGAACGGGCAGGACAACGGGGCGAGCTACTGAGGAACAACACGTCCCGGCCGGGACAACCGGTCGAGGAGGTAGGAGCGACACCGTCACATACACAGGCAACCAGTTCACCGACTCCTACGTCGACACCAGGAAAACGGGCATCGCGAGCGCACCACCAACTGCCCGCGTCCACACCGGCTCCCCGTCCTCGGCCACACGGACAGCTACCGTTCCTGCCTCCGCGAGCACCTCTGCCACGCCCACGGACCACACCGTAACCGGCGCCCAGATGCACCGCGGCGTCGGCGTCGGTGACCGGTGCGGCCCAGCCGAACGCGGCAGGCGAGGGTCGGTAGTCGGGGTTGGTCTGCCACGCGACGATCTCGCCGCGCCAGCGGCCGAGTACGGCCCAGGGCGGTGCGGGCTCGCCGTCCGTCTCGCCGAGCCAGTGCCGGTCGGTCACCGACAGCCGGAGGTCGGGGACGGTACGGGCCGCTGCGGCGATGTCCTCGGGCGGAACCGGAGAGTCCGGATCCTCTCGCGGGAGGATCACGGGAGGACGCGTGGACACGTAGGCGGGTGCCGTGCGGGAGGCGGACATCGCTCCGAGGGCAGGCATCGGCCCGCGGGCGTCGTCCGGGTGGCTTCCAGAAGGCGGCATGCGGTCACTCCAGACAGTCATGCCGCGCGCGGATGCCCGGCTCGTGGGGTAGACACGAAAACATCTCATCGCCGTCGGGGCCCCTCGTCGTTGCCCCCCGCTCCGGCGGCCTTCCCGGACCCGTACGCCCGTGCGGCCGCCAACTCGGCAAGCAGCGCCCGGGCGTGCTCGTCCGGGAACAGTCCTTCGCGGGCGACAAAGGTTCGTAGCTCCTGCTCGGTGAGCGGATGAACGTCCCAGTACCGGCTCATGGGGCCGCAGCGGGGTCCGCAGCATCGCCTCCATCTACTGCGCCTCGCCCTCGGGATCCAGCTCCCTGCGACGAGTTCGGCGCGCTCCCGCTCGTATCGCCTGAGGAGTTCGGTGCAGACCGGCGCCTCCGGGTCCGGGGTGGTCTCCTCGGCACCGACCGTATGGAACGTGTCGCCGAGACGGAGCACATGCGCACGCTCCCGCATGCCTCGATAGAGCCTCAGGCGTCGCTCCCGCAGCCGCCTGCGTCCGTCGTCCGGCATCGACTCGCGGCCCTCGAATCGGTGGTCGAACCCGACCAGCGGGCGGGTGTCCACGTCGCTGTCCCGGAACGGGATTCCGTCCACCGTGACTCACTCGCGGCCCGGGATCCGCCCTGCCCCGTCCGACGCAGGATCGAACGGAACCCAGTCGCCGTACGCGTCGTCAGGGTCGGAGTCGATGAGCGACGGCACGTACGGGACAGGACCGGCGGCAGCAGCCTCGGCGGCGGTGAAGTCGGCGGTGGCCTCGATCGCAGTGTCCTCGCTCGTGGGGCCGACGAGGCGTGCGTCGCCGCTGGGTGCCCAGACTCTGCGGCCAAGCCGCTCCGCCACGGCCCGCGCCAACTGCCCGTACCGGGCACCCGCGTACGGGCTCACCAGCACCACCGGTACGTCACGCGACAGCGACCGCAGCAGGGGGTCGGCTGCGAGCAGGTCCGCCACAGCCTGCGGGCCCAGCTCCCGGCCGACGGCGAACAGACCCTCGTCGTAACCGCCCTCGGCCGCCACCACGTAGGCCGTGTCCCCCCACGGCGACGCCCCTTCGGCGACCGTGTGCAGCTTGCCGCCCCGCTGCTCGTGGAGCCGGATCCGCGAGGCTTCGACGTGCGTGATGCCGGAGCCGGTCCAGTCCCGGCCGTGCGGCGTGCCCTGGGCGTCGGTCATCAGCGTGGAGCCGGACAGCAGCGGGTCCGATGCGGCATCGAGGCCGTCCTCGGACGGAAGTGGGTCGGAGGGAAGTGAAGCGGGCGGAGGTGAAGAAGCGGTCGACCGCGACTCGGACGTGGCCGGGGAGGAGACGGGCAAGGCCGGCGCACCGGCCGTATCCGTCGCGACGGTCGCCTCGGTCTGATCGGTCGCGGCGGTCCCGGCCGTCCCGGCCGTCGCGGCGGTCGCGGCGGTCGCCGGGGCGAAGGCCCAGTCAGGGCCATTCCCGGGCGTAGCAGCGTCCCCAGGCGCGGGGCTGTCATCTGCCGTGCGCACCGGGTCGGGCCGCTGTCCCGCGGGCAGCGGCGGCTCGACGGGGCGCGGGCCTTCCTCGGCCGCGGTCGGGTCTACGGGCCGTGCCTCCTGCCAGTCGGCGGCCGTCGGGCTGGTCATGGTGAGCAGCGAGTCGACGAGAGCGGGCACCGGCCTGCCCGTGCCGTCCGTCCCGGACAGGTCCGCCGGGAACGGACTCCACCACACACTCCGGCCCAGCCGCTGGGCGACCACGTCCGCGAGGCCGGGCGCCGGCCCGTCGATCCCGGTCAGCACCAGGAGGACGGGGGCCGTCAGATCCATGCGGCTCAACACCGGGTCGGCTGCGAGGAGTTCAGCGAACTCCGCGGCGGACACCTCATAGGAGGCACCGCCGAAGCTCAAGTGGAGGCGGTCGGTGTCCTGCAAGTCCACGTACGCCAGCACCAGGTGCGGGACGGGCCTGTCCTTTCCGTACACGTCCTGCCCGGCCCACGGAGCGTCGGCGAGCCCACTCGGCGTCCAGAACGTGCCCAGTGCGGGCCGCATGACGGACCCGTCCGTCCAGTCGCGGCCGCCGCCCGTGGCAGACCCCATCGTCGTGGTCGGCACGGACCAGCGGAAAGCTCCGCGCGCCTCCAGACCGTACGCGGCGGCGACGTCCGGGTCGCTCATGTCCCGGCCCACCGCGAACCCCCGGGTGAGCACCGTGAGAGCCTCGCCGCGCAGCGCGTCGTTCACTTCGTCGTCGGGGTCGAGGTGCCGCACCCTCGCGGTGAGGGCGTCCGCGGCCGGGCCGGCCTGTGTCTCCTCGGCCTTGACCCGCGCCCAGAACATCCGGGCCCGCTCGGCCGCGCTCACCTCGCCCGGGCCGGACAGCGTCAGCGCGGCGACGGCCGCATCGTCCACCGCCGCCGTGTCCTTCAGCCAGCGGGCTGCCGAGTGCAGCACCGGCAGGGCAACGAACCGGCTGACGGGCAGCGAGGCCCCTGACTGCTGCCACGCCTGAACGGCGGAGGCCAGTACCCGGCGAATGACCTGCCGGTCCACGCCCGACACGGCCTCGGGGCGCGCCGCTACCACCCGGCGCAGCAAGTCCAGCGAGAACGGGCCGGTCCGGCCGAGGTCCTGATCGGCGCGCCACATGTCGGCGAGCGCGCCGGCTCCACGGACCAGGGTCGCGAATTCGGCGTCGTCCTGCACGTCCTGCCCGAGGAGCAGCTTCAGTGCCCGCACCAGACGCAGCAGCTCGGCCCGGCTGCGCGGCGAGGGCTCGTTCTCGAATCCGGCATGTTCCGCGAGTCGGTCCAGTTCGGCCTCGCCGGGCTCCGGGCGGCTGGTCTCCCACCACCACCGGCGGCCCCGCGCGTCGGTGAACAGCACGCGTACGGGGTCTCCCTGATGGGTGAAAGCCCCCTGCAGCGCGTGGGACAGGCGGACCACGCGTCCGGTGACGTTCGCCAGGTGCTGCCCCAGGGAGAGGGCGTCGTCCGAGAGCGGATCGGCGGCGAACGGTACGGGAAAGGAGTCGCCGGCCTGCGAGAGGTCCTGCACGGCGCTGTCCTGCGGAGCGGAGGAGTAGCAGACCACCATGTCGATCCAGTGGTCCCGTGGCAGGCTCGACAGGCTCTTGCGCCGCCGCAGCCACTCCCCCGCCTCCTGCCGGCCGGCCGTCCTCGACCCGCCGCCGGTCAGGGGCAGCATCAGGCGTCCGGGCAGGCCGTGGCCCGCCAAGTGGTACGCCCTGTCCTTCGGTCCGGGGTCCGCCAGTGGGAGCTTGGCGGAGTACGTGCCGGTGGCGCTGTTGAAGTGGACGTACATCGTCATCCGGTCGAGACGGCTGAAGTGGTCCTCGCGCGCATCGGCCAGCTCGCCGGGTTCGTGCAGGCTGCGGCCGATCTGCTGCCCTGTCAGGGCACTGACGACGGGCTGGGTCAGCACGTCACGGTGCCAGTCCGGGGCGCCGTCGTCCGCGTCGGGTGCGAGGCCGGGCCTGACCTGGACCCAGGAACCGCGCGGCAGTCCGGCCTGCCGGATCACGGCGATGGTGCTCTGCGCTGCGGGGTCCGGGTTGCGCCGCGCCAGACCGCTGTGTGCCCATACGGTGCGTCCGGTGCGCTCCGCGAGCGTGCGCGGCAGTTCCAGGTACCGGTCACCTGCGAACGGGACGGCCAGCACGATCGGAACCCCTGACGGCAAGCCCTGCAACACTGGGTCCGCCGCGACGAGTTCGGCGAACACGTCGGGGCCGAGGTCCCGCGTCGTGCCGTCGGGAAGCCGCGCCGTCACCGTGTCGTGGCGCCCGTCGGCCAGGACCGCGTACGGGGTCTCGGTCCACGTCCACGGGGCGAAGCCCGGCATTCCCGTCGCGGTGAAACCTCCGGCCGGATCGGCCTGGAGGTCGTCGATGAACATGCTGTCCAGTTCGACGGTGTCGGATCCGGCCCAGTTCAGGCCGGCCACCCGGTCTCCACCCAGGGTGACGTACCGGCTGCGGTCCGCGGCGAGAACGCCCTGCTCCGCGAGGGCGAAGGCCGCCAGGGCGGCCGAACTCGTCGCCCGCCCGGCCACGAGTGCCCGCTCGACCATCGCGTACAGGTCCCTGCGCGTCTCCGGGTCGACGACCACGAAGGGTTCGAGGTGGAGGATGCGCCGGGCGACCGTGTCCGCATCGAACGCCCCGGCGCGCAGGGCGCGGTCGTCACGGCGCAGCGCGTCCAGGGTCTCCACCGCCGCCGCGCGCCCGGGCGAGGTCAGAGCGATGGTGGCCTGCCGGCCCAGGTCCGCGCGGCTCACCGGACCGGACACGCTCGCGGTGCCGCCCTGGCCGGACATGCGCGACCGGCCGCGCGCCGTGATCTTGAAGTCTTCCGCAGTCAGTCGCGGCCCTCCTGCCGGCAGGTCACCCCGGAGGGTACGCAGCGCTTCGTCGAGCTTCCGGACGAGCAGATCGCGCGCGGTCCGCGCGCGCTGGTCGCCCCGCTGCCGGGCGGCCAGTTCCCGCTGCTGCGCGGTGCCGGCCCCGCGGGCGTCGGCGCCGTACCCGGCGATGTCGATCCTCGGCAGCGGTACCCGCGTGCGGAGGTTGCGCAGACCGGCCTTCGCCACCTGGAACGCCAGGTGTCCGACGCTCTCCTGCGCGTCGGCCGAGGGGCGGGTCTCCCCCTCGGCGAACGTCACGAGCGTCAGCCGGGGCAGGGGGGAGAGCGGCCGGGCCGATGCGGCGGACACCGGGGCGGCGAACACCGGCTGCCCACCGCTCGTGTCCAGCGCGGTCATGTCCAGGCCGGTGGGCTCCGGGCCGGTCGGCTCGGGATCGGGATCGGTCATGTCGAAGTCGGTCGCGTCCGGACCAGTCGTGTCCGGGTCGGCAATGTCTGTTCCGGTCAGGTCGAAGTCGAACCCGCCGATGTCGAGGCCGTCCCAGTCCGACAGGTCGAAGTCACCGAGATCGCCGGGATCGCCGAAGTCGAAGGTGCCCAGCGCTGGGTCGTCCGGCATCGCCATGTGGCGGTCAGTCATGTCGGCGTCGGGCATGTCGGCGTCGGGCATGTCGGCGTCGGTCCCCGACTGCGCCACCGGCACCGTCTCCGCGACGGGCGCCGTCCAGCGCTGCCGCAGGCCCAGGCCGGAGCGGAGCGTGTCGGCCAGCTCCGTGGCGGAGGCCGGTGCGGCCCCGGTGTCGGTGCCCGCATTCAGTAGATGGCCCGCGACCCGGCGCACCGCGTCGCGGAAGCCGTCACCGGCGTAACGGGAGTCGGCGAGGACGTCGTGCGGCTCCGCCGGCAGCACCAGGGAGACGGCGGCGTCCCAGGCACGAGCGGTGCCCGCCCCGTCCGCGCCCTCGGGTGCCGAGTCAGCGAAGCGCGTGTACGCCTGCGCCCACAGCCGCCGCGACGCGCTCGCGGCCACCGCGTCCATCCTGTCCGTCCAGGCGCCGGGCCGGGCCATCCACACTCGGACCAGGTCCAGCGGGTACAGCGCGTCCGCGGGCAGCCGGTCGTCGCCGCGCAGCATCATCTCGGTCCGCAGGCCGACGGAGAGCGTGATGCCCGCGGCCTCCAGTTCCCGCGAGCCGACGGTCTCGCCCTCGGCGGGCCGCAGCGGAACGGGTGGCAGGTCGGCCTCGGTCACCTGTTCCGCGATCCACCGGCGTTCAGCGGCGTCCCTCCGGACGGCCGGGGCCGCGTCACCGGTGCCGGAGCCGTCGCTCCGGTGTGTTCCGCGCGCAGTGCCCAGCGCGTCCGGAGCGACGCCCAGGGTCCACAGCCGCGCCTCGGCGTCCTCCAGCCGGCGACGCGCCTCGTCGACCCCGGCCCAGGCGTGCGCCACCACCGTCTCGTACCCGCTGCTCCGCTCCGTCGTCGCGGCTTCGGCGGCGGTCCCGTCCAGCGCGGTCAGCGCCCGTGCGTGGTCCCGCCAGGCGGTGTCGAGTTCCGTGGTGGCGCCGTCGGCCAGGGCCGCACGGGACGAGTGCGCGTTGGTCGCCGTCGCCGTGGTGGCGGAGCTGTCGCCTTCGGGGGTCGTGATCCGCCCCCAGCCACCCGCCGTGGCCGGCTGCCCGTCCGGGCCCGGCAGCACGGCGACGGTGTAGGTCCCGGTCGCCGCGTCGTGGTGGAGCGTGGTGGCGCCGTGGGTGGCCCACCAGTTGCGGGCCGAGTTCCGGGCGCCCTCGCCCGGGATGCTGCCCTCGGCCGGCCGCGCGCCGGACGGCCTGCCGTGCGGTACCACCGCGATGACCTCCGCGTACCCGTCCTCGGCCAGCAGTTCCGGGTCGCGGAAGACCAGTTCGCCGAACTCGCCGGGCGGCACCGGTCCCCGCATCCGCAGCCCGTCTACGTCACCGTCGGCGACGTAGACGAAGGGCCTCGGGCGGTGCGGGTCGGCCGCCCAGGGGGCGGGCTCGGTGCCGACGGGTACGAGCGAGCCGTCGGGCAAGTGCCCCAGCAGGGTCACGACGCTGTGGTCGAACGTGCCCTGCGGCCAGGAGGTACCGTCCAGCGCCCTGCCCCATGCCTCTCCGTCGTCGTCCGTCAGGAGCCGGTCGGACTCCAGCGCGCCCTGCTGCTCCAGGTGGTGGGCGGCCACCTCACTCAGTTGCCACGGGTCGCGGCCGACGGCCGCCGCCTGCCGTGCCACGAGGACGGCTTCGCCGAACCGCGCCGGGTCGGGGGCGGGCAGGTGCAGCACGGCGGCGGCGAACGCACCGGGATCCACATGGGCAGTCGTCAAGGCGACCTTGAACGACGCCCACAGCAGCCGCGACCACTCGGTCTCACCCACCGGCGCCGAGAGATCCAGCCCCAGGACCTGCCGGGCGACGTTCTCGCGGTGGGCAGTGGCTGCGAGGTCCGTCAGCATGTGGACGAGGTGCGGCAGCGCGATCCAGTCGGTCAGGGGGCCGCGTGGCCCCGTGTCCCAGCGATGGGCCGCCTCCGCCAGCAGCCTCCGGTGGCTGTCCGGCGTGACCTGCGGGGCCTGCCCCGGCGGGAGGAGACCGCCCCCGTGGTACCGGGTCAGGAGCTGCTCGTACAGGTCCAGGGTGAACGTGCGCGCGCCGTCGCGGTTCAGGTGCGGATCGGTCTCGCGCATCAGGTCGAGCGCGCCGATGCCGCGCAGCAGCACCGGATACCCGGGGGTCTCGTCGACCGTGGAGCCGAAGATCCGGCGCAGCGCCCGGACCAGCCGCAGGGTCCGCTCCTGTACCGCCTCGGGCGCGGGTCCGGGGCCGTGGTGCAGCCCGGCGTCGCGGGCCCGCCCGTCCAGTGCGTCCCCGGTGGGCTCCGGCCGGAACATGACCCACGGGTAGGCGCGGCCCCGCGCGTCGGTGTGGAGGCTGATGTATGCCTCCTGGCCGCCCTGCCGTGACTGCACGGCGGCGTTCATCAGAGTGGTCGCGAACACCGTGCGGCCGGTCTCGTTGGCGGTGTGCTGGCCGACCGCGACGGCCGCGAGCGGGTCGGGTGTGAAGGGCGGGGGGCCGTCTATGTGGAGCCCGGGCATCTCGCCGATACCGGGGGACGCGGCCGCGTAGCAGACGAGCAGCACCACGGGGTGTTCGGGGGCGAGCGAGGCCAGGCTGCGGCGGCGGGCGAGCCTGCGGGCGAACTGCGGCCCGTCGTCCGTCCGCTCCCCGTCCGGGGTGTGCCATGTGACGGTGCCCGGCAGACCGTGGTTGTTGGGGAAGTACGGGGCGGGCAGGTTGAGTTCGGCCCAGGGCACCAGGGAGGCGGAGCCCGGGGCGTCGTAGGCGGTGCGCTGGTGCGTGTAGGTCGTGACCGTGCCCAGGCGGCTGTGCGTCAGCGTGCGCGACCAGCCGCCGTCGTCCGAATCGGCGAGGTCCATCGAGATGTAGCCCGTCGACCGGTGGCCGTGGTGAGCGATGGAGAGTGCGCTGATCTGGTCGTCCAGCGCTTCAGCGGGTGCGGTGGGCGCCGCGGCGGGGGTGGCGGGCGTGTTGGCGAACCACTGGCCCCGGGGCGCCTGCCGATCCTCGTCCAGCAGCAGGACCACCGAGCGGTCCGGGACCCCGGGGAGACGCCCGATGACCGACCGTCCGGTGGTGGCCCACACCTCTCGGCCGAGCCGGTCGGAGAGCCCGCGCGGCAGGTCCAGTGACGCGGCGGCGGACCGGGCGACGTGGAGCAGCAGCGGACCCTGCCTGCCCGTCAGGTTCCGGTCGAGGGCCATCAGTTCGTGGAAGACCACGGCCGGCACGGAGCGTGTGAACCCGCCGAGCCCACGTACCACGACCCCGTCGGACCCGCCGGTGAGCAGCAGGAGGTAAGGGTCGGGGTGGCCCGGGGTGGGAAGCCACGGCGCGGTCTCGGGCGCGCTGTGGCCGGTCGTGCCGTCGGGGGCGCGCGAGATCCGGCCGGTGGTGCCCGGATCGAAGTCGGCGGGCAGGGGTCGGCCGAGCCAGTTCCACCCGCGCGGACGGCCCTGGGCGTCGGTGAGCCGGAAGTCCGTTTGGAACGCGCCGCGTTGGGCCAGGTAGTGGGCGGACAGCGCGGCTGGAGTGCCTGCACCGGCGGTGAACGGGGCAGTCACCAGCCGTACCAGGGCGCCGCGCGCCGAGGCACTGACCGTGTCGGAGGGGTCGAGCAGCAGCACCCGGCGGACCAGCGCGTCCAGGTCCAGGAAGCCGCCGCGCAGCTCCGGGTCCGCCACCCGGAGCCGGTCGAGCCGCTCCAGCGCCTTGGCGGCCCGCGTCCGGTCGACGCCGTTCAGGGCGCCCAGGCCGTACAGCGCGTCGAGGACCGCATCGCGGTGGCTCTCCGCCTCGTGGGGCGACACTTCCTGGGGCGAGACCCCCTGGGGTGTGGAGGCGGTGCCCCGGTGCGTGGCGGGAGCGCCGGAAGGGTTCGGCATCTGGGGAACTGGGTGGTTCGAGCGGGCCGCGACGGGCCGGGTGTGGATCGGGCGGCGGGACGGTCCCGGCCGGTGCGGGAGACCGGTGCGGGAGCCGCCCTCACGCGTGACGGTGCCCACGGCTGCATTCGGCTCCAGCTCGTCCAGCAGGGCCCGCGCGTGCTCGTCGGGGAAGAGCCCGTTCCGCGCGACGTTCTCCCGCAGCTCCTGCTCGCCGAACGGATGGATGTTCCAGTACCGGCCCCAGTTGTCGGTGTAGTCGAGGGCGGGGTCGTGTCCGGGTACGTCGTTGAGCGCCAGCTGGGCGCCGCGCATCACCTCGTGGGCGGTGTGGTGACCGACCGTCAGCGAGATGGCCATCATCCCGGCCCGGATCAGTCCGAGGTCCAGGTCGACGCCCCACTGCTCCCGCATCCGGACGGCGTGCAGCACGAAGCGGTACGTGGACCCGGCGGTGCCGGTCGCCACCAGACCGCCTGAGTCCTCGGAGCGCCCCTGGAAGTCGGCGCTCATCGCGATGTCGTACACCGATGTCGCCGGCATCCAGGTCAGCCCGGCCCCGTCGACCCCGAACCGCCGCTCCGCCGCGCTCAACGGCGGACGCGCGCCGTCCGGACTCGCCGGGTTCGCCACGGGCTGCGGCAACTCCGCGACCGCTGCCTCCTTCTCCGCAAGGGACATCTCCGACGCCTGGATCTCCATGGCCCGCCGCATGTACTCGGCGTAGACCTCCCGCTGCCGACGGCTCGGCCGCTCCGCGGCGATCTCCGGATGCTGTTCCTCGGCACCGCCGAGCATCTCCGGTACGAGATCGTTGGAGATCCCCTCGTACAGGAAGGCCACGAGTTCCCGCAGGTTGCCGCTGCGCACCACCCGCTGGAGCGCCTCGCGGGACGTGCCGACGACACCCGCCTTGAACTTGCTGGTGTCACCGAACGTCCCCAGCGCGCGCGGATACCGCTGGCGCGCCGCCGCCCACGCGGCACTCGCCATCTTCCGGAACTCGGCGGTCACCGCGTCGTGCTCGGCCAGGTACTCGCCCAGCCGCCTGTCGAAGGCGACGGACTCCTCGGCGTACCGGATGCGTGCCAGGACCCACGGGGGTGCCTCGCTGTTCCTGCGCTCCGGGCTCGGCTGTGCGGAACGGCCCGGGGGCCGGGACCTGGCACGCCCGGTGGTGCGTCGGGACCCTGCGGGCGCGGGCCCGTCGGTCACGGAAGGCGCCACCGCCGGCCCGGTGGCCGCCGTCGGTCCGCCGGCCGTGAGCTCGGTGGCCGTCGTGGGCCCGGTGGGTGCGGGCTCCACCGGCCGGGCCGGTTCCTCGACAGGTGTGGCGTACCCCGCCGGCCCCGGAGGCACCACGCGGTGGTCATCGATCTCGATCGTCACCACACGCCCCTGAGCCGGGTCGGTGGCGCTGCGCACCCGCTTGGCGAACTTACTGAGGTTGAAGTCCCGCACTCCGACACGCGGCCCGCTCATCCCGGTCTGGAAGGCGTCCAGGACCTGGGCCAGCCGGGCGGCGAGCGCCTTCGCCACGGCGTCCGCCCGCTCCTGGCCGCTGGTGCGCGAGCGGTTGCCATGACCGGTGAGGGTGACGGCCGGCATCGGCAGACCGTGGGTCCGGTTCCAGAGCCCCGCGCGGGCCAGCGACTGGGCCAGCCCGTCGATCGTGCCGTCCGCGTCGGAGAGGGTGTGCTGCCGCTCGTCGAAGCGGATCGTCCGCTGGTGGGCACGCGGTGTGTGGCCGTGCAGCACCACCGTCGTCAGGGGGTTGGCCACTGCGGGCGACGACTCCGAAAGCAGTGCCGCGTTGATCTCGTGCGCCGACTCGCCCGGCCGCTTGCTGTACGCCCGGAAGGACCACAGGTCCTTGCTGTCCATCACTGGCGCGGCGGCCCGGATCAGCTCCTTCGCGCGGGAGCGTGCCTGAGCGGCCTCGCGGAGCGCCAGCGCGTGCTCGGGGCGGTCCTCGTCGAAGTACCACGGCAGTTGCTCGGCCCGATGGACGTCGGCGAGGGCCCTGGCCACCCGGGCGAAGCTCTCCAGGCGGTCGGTCTCCGCCTCGCCTGCGCCGCTCCGGCGCGCCTCGGCGGCACGCTGCTCGGCTCCGCCGGCCAGCCCGGTGAGTTCGTCCTCGCCGTAGCGGTCGAGGTTCTCTTCGACGACGTCGTCGAGGAGCGCGTCCGGGATCTCGCTCCAGGAGTGGGTCTCGTTCTCCAGCGTGATCTGGTGGGTGCCGTCCTCTGCGGCCAGCACCACCTGCGCGACGTGGTACGGGGCGTGCGGGCCCACCCGGTCGCCCGGCTTGGCGTGGTTGTGCGTGAACAGCTGCGCGCCGCTGTCGTTCGTGGTGCTGACCGACTGGATCAGGTATCCCTCGCCGACCCCCGCCCATGCGTACTCGTTGACGCCGATGCGCCGTGCGGCCGAGGCCAGCGAGGTGCGCTGCGGGTTGTCCTGCGGCTGGTAGCTCAGGGCACGGCCGTAACGCTCGCCCGGGGTGGGTGCGCCCACCACACCGCCGGTGAAGCGGTTGTCCCGGCCGGTCCGGCGGGCTGCCCAGCGGGGGGTGACGTCGTCGGCGGAGCGGGTGCCCTCGGCCACCTCTGTCAGTGCCTGGGCGAGGTGGTGGGTTCCGGTGACCTCCCGGCCGTGCAGCCCGTTCACCGGGGCGGTGGAGAGGACCTGGCCGGTGGGGTCCCGGAAGGCGATGTGGGACAGGGGTGCGGTCGCCGCGCCGGCCACCATCTGGGCGAAGTCACGCGTGAAGGCGTGCTCCGAACGGCCGGAAGCCGTCAGGAACTCGGGCTCCACCCGGAACAGCGGCTCGCCGTACGACCCGTCCTCCCTCGGCAGCAGCACGCCCGTCGAGACGTCGCTCTTCAGCCGGATCCCCGCCCCGGCAGCGGCCAGCCGCGCCGACGAGCGCTCGATCGCCGTACGCGTGGCGTACACCTGCCGGCCGCATCCGGTCGTGCCGTCCTCGGCGGCGAGCATCGCCAGCGTCCGGTCTTCGGAGATGTGCAGCGGCGGCCGGTCGGCCATGCGGACGGTTCCGTGCTCCTGGCGCGGCAGGAACAGGGCGGGCCCGTCGGGGCCGGTGACGTCTCCGACCGGGACCTCTCCGACGGCCCGAGGGAGCGGCTGAGTGAACAGGACCCCGGTACCGTGCGTGTCGATGACGCCGTAGTCGCGAGTCGTCAGCGGGCGGGGGCGGCGCCCGTCGATCTGCCGTTCGAGGACGGCCTGGTCGACCATGCGGTCGAACTCCGCGTCCCCGTCGCCGCTGGACCTGTCGTCGTCGCTGTCCTGGCCGGACACGCTGCCGGTGTCGCTGCCGGTGTCGCTGCCGGTGTCGCCTGCTCCGGGCAGTCCGCCGTCCGCGGGCGGCTCGGCCGAAACCCATCCCGCTCCGGTGCTGCCATCGTTCAGGTCGAGCATCAGGTGGCGGGTCCCGGCCGTCGGATGCGTGGCCACGCCTACCGGCGCCTCGGGGTACCAGACGCGCCGGCCCGTCGTCCCCGCGACGAGGGAGGCCACGGTCGCGGCATGCTCCGCGGGAAGTGCCAGGACGATGTCCGCGCCACGGGGCCGCCGGGAGTCGTACGAGATGAGCATGGCCAGCTCTTCGGGGCTGTCCAGGTAGAAGGTCAGCCCCGGTGCGGACACCTCGACTGCGCGGCCGGCCGGTCCGGCCACGACGAGGTACGGGTTCTGCCAGGGAGCGGGCCGTGGAACGACCCGGCCGCGGCCCCGCACGGCGTAGGACTCCAGCTCGGGGGCGGCCTGCCGCGGTCCGTCGGACTCCCCCGGTCCCGTGGGCCTCCCCGGCCCGCTGAAGTCGCGTCCGACGGCGTTGCCTTCGTCGTCGCGCAGCAGCGTGCTCTCGTCCAGGGCGCCGCGCCCGGTCTCGATCTGCCGCTCGACGAAGTACATGGCGAGGTCGTCGGCGCTCGCGAGGTCGTCCGACGAGGCGTCGAGCGCCAGCGAGCCGAGCAGCAGGAAGTCCGCGGGGCCTGGCCGGGTCCCGTTGCCCATGTGCAGGACCCGCCGGGTGACGCGCTTCAGGCCGTCGCGCAACGTCTGCGACATCGGGTGCGCGTCCGCGTCCGCCCGGACGAGGGTGTAGAGCGCCTCGGAGGTCTCGCGGAGGCGGGCGCGCGGAATGCCGTCCCGATGGGAGCCGAACACCGAGTCCAGCCAAGCCGGTTCGGCCCAGAGCGGGCGCTCGTCCGCGTCCTCGGAGTCCGAGCCGGCCTCCGACTCGTCGGCCGCCTCCACCAGCGGGGGCAGGGCGCGGCCGGGGGGCAGCGGGGGCGGCACCGTACCGTCCGGACCGGTCTGCGGGGACGCCGCGGGGAGCGACACCGGGTCGACCCACACCGGCTCCCGGCGCTCCGCCGTCGCGTTCGCGCGCGCGTCGTCCCAGCTCGCCCCCTCCGGCGGGGTGTGCGGTGCGAGGTCTCCGGCCACCGCCGCCCACAACTGGAGGTGGCGCGGCCGCAGACCGCTCTGTGCGAGGCCGTCCGGGGCCTGCTCGTCGAACACTCCGAGCAGGCTGCCCGGCGCGTGGAGCCGTTCGGGGTTGCTCGCGTCGCGCGTCTCGTCCCGCAGGAACAGCTGGTGTGCCAGCTCGTGCGCGAACTCCACCGGGTCGGCGTCTGCCCACCACGCCCGCTGGTTCATCCGCTGGTCCCGGCCGACGAGATCGACCGTCAGATGGGGGTTCCCGTCAGCCTGGACCGGCTCGACGGTGACGTGCAGCCGGTCTCCGTCGGGCAGTTCGTGCCTCGGGCCGTTGTAGAACTCCTCCACGCCCTGAAGGACCCGCGCCATGACGGTGTCGGTGCCGGCCTGCCCGGCTCCTTGGCGGAACGCGAGTCGGACGGTCAGGTCGGTGACGGTCTCGCCGCCGTGGGTGAAGCGCCGCACGTCGAAGGCCGACCGCACGACGACGCGTGGCCGGTCGTCGAGGCGGGCGCGGGGTGCGCGGAGCGGCGGTGTGGACTCAGCTGCGGTGGACTCCCGCAGCGGGATGCGCAGGGCCGTCTCGCCGTCGTCCTCCGGCACCAGGTACAGGCCCGAGGAGTCCGCCACGACTCGATAGGGCTCGGAGCCGTCGTCCAGGTCCGCCATCAGAAGGGCGAGGGTGTCCATGTTGTCCACGCGGCCGATCCAGCCGCTGTCGCCCCGCAGGATCGCGCCCGTCGTCCCGTGGACGAAGTCGTGGCCGAACCCTGCCCATCCGGCCGGCGGGATCTCCTCCCCTCCGGGGAGCCTGATGTGCCCGGTGTCGGCGACCTCGTAACGGAGGGGTTCCGAGCGGGACTCGGCGGAGCGCGTGTACGTGAACCACTGGTTCGGCCGCGCGTCCGCGGAGGCCGGTGGGCCGTCCGCGGTGCCGGCGGCCGGGGCCTTGCCCTTGCCGGTCCCGGTGTCCATGGGTTCGCCGGCGGGGGGTGCGCCGGTCGCGGGAACACCAGCGGATACGCCGGCCGCGGGCAGGGCGCCCCCGGGTGCGTCGGCCGCGGGCACGACGAAGGCGGGGTCGACGCCGCCGAAGCGGGGCCGCATCACGGTGACCGGGCGGCCGATCGGCCACTGTTCCGCCACCGGGTCGAGACCGTCGTCGCGCGAACCGCCTGGCAGACCTCCCGGCAGGGCGGCTCCGCGCAGACCACGGGTGGCGATGTGCCGGGGTCCGCCCCGGTGGTCGTCGACCGTGATGTCCACGGTGGCGCTGCCCGCGGTGGAGGGGCGGCGGCCACGCACCGCGACCGGTTCGACGGTGAAGTGGTCGACGGTGAGGTGCGGCCGCGGGGTGCCCTCCTGATACTCCGCGAGGGCCTCGGCGAGCTCCTGCCGGAACGAGGCCGCGACCGCCTCGGAACGCGCCTTGGTGAGGTCCCGGCCGAGCAGGCGGGCGTCGCGCAGCCCGCTGATCCTGATGTCCGGCAGGGGCAGCCCGTTCGCGGCGTTCCACAGCCCTGTCCTGGCCACGATCCCGGCCAGATGGCGGACGGGGTGCTTCGCACCCTCGGGTGTCCGCTGGGTGTCCTTGGCGAAGGAAACCGTCACCGGCAGCGCCGTCTGGCCGCGGAGCACCACGGCGGTGAGTGGATTGGCCTCGGCGGAGTGCCTGTCGCCCAGCAGTTCCGCGTTGGTGTCATGGGCCGACTCGCCCGGGCGCTGCGCGTACATCCGCATGTACCACTGGTCCTTGCCGGGGATGACCGCTTCGAGCTGTCCGACGCGCAGTGTGGCGGCGCGGACGGCACCCTCCAGCGTGCGCTCGGCCGCGGCTCGCTCCGGAGAGCCGGCCGGAGCCGCCAGCTTCTCCGTCCGGGCCTGGTGGGCTCTGACCAGGGCCAGGGTCAGGTCGCGGTGGCCACGCAGTTCCGCGAGATGCTCGTCGTCACCGGCCTCCTGGCGCCGCTCGATCTCCCGGCCCAGTCGCGACGCGTTCTCCCGCAACTCGTCCAGCTCGAGATGGTCGAGGTTGGCAGTGACCGCTCGGCGGTGCCGGTTGTTGCGTACCGAGGCGCGCGCGTGGTTCTCCAGGGAGATCTGGTGGCTGCCGTCCTCACTGGCCAGGACGACGGTGGCGAAGTGATAGCCGAAGTGCGAGCCGCCGACGGCACTTTGCGGCTTGGCGTAGTTCTGCTCCAGGCTCGGCCCGCCCTGGGCACCGGCTGCAGCGACGGACTGGACGACGTAGCCCTCGCCGACATCGGCCCACGCGTGCTCGTTGACCCCGATCCGGCGTGCGGCCTCCGACAGGGCGTCGCGGCGTGGGTCGTCCGGCTGGTGGAGACTCAGCGCGCTGCCGTACGCACGGCCGGGCAGCGGCCCGCCGTCGCCGCCGGTGGGCCGGTCGTCCTGGCGGACGAGGGAGGCCGCCCAGGCCGGATCCGCCGATTCAGGCCGTACGTCACCGTCCGCGACGTGGCCCAGCGTGTCGGCGAGGTGGTGGGTGCCGGTGACCTCGGCCCCGTCGGAGGCGTTGACCGGTGCCGTGACGGCCGGGCCGCCTTCCCGGGTACGGAAGACCATGTGCGACGTGCGGGAGTTGTCGGCCAGCATGTCGGCGAAGTCCCGGCAGATCTCCTCCGTGGACCGGCCGGACCGGGTCAGGAAGGCAGGGGTGACGCGGAACAGCCGCCTGCTGCCCCCGTCGGGCGTGGGCAGGATGATGCTCAGGTCCTCGTCGGCCCGCAGCCGCACCGCGAGGCCCGCGCGCGCCAGCTTGACGGAGGCGCTCGCGACGGCCTCCGGTGTGGCGAAGACCTGCTGCCCGTACGCGCCGTCCTCGACCGCGAGCGTGCGGTCGGGGGAGATCCGCAGGGCTGGCCACTCGTTGACGAGCGTCTTGCTGTACTCCTGCGCGGACATGGCGATTTCGGGAGCGCCCTCCGACCCGGTCAGAGCCCTCGGAGTCTGCCAGGCGCCCCCGTATCCGCCGGGCTTGCGGAACAGCACGCCCTCGCCGCTGTCGTCCATGACGCCGTAGTCCGTCGTCGTCAACGGGTCGGGCCTGCGTGCCGCCAGCGCGTCGCCGTTGTCGGAGCCGGCGTCGGAGCCGGCGTCGGAGCCGGAGTCGGAGTCATGCTCGTACAGGCCGATGAGGTCGTCGAACTCGCCTGGGACGGGGGCGTCCTGGCCCGGCCCGATGGAGGTCCACACCCTGCCGACACCGTCCCCGACGGGTCCTGCCGTGATGCGGTCGGTGCCGGTCCGCCAGTCCGTGGACGGGCGGGGGGCGTGCTCGGAGTACCAGACCCTGACGCCGGTCAGGTCGGCGACGTGCTGGGCCAGATCAGCGATGTCCTGGTGGGGGAAGGCCAGGACGAGGTCGGCGTTCGCGGGCCGCGCGGGGTCCCGTGCGACGAGCCGGACGAACTCCCCGAGGTCGTCCAGGGTCAACGTTCCGCGGGGGGTGTTCAGCAGGACCGAGTCCCCGCTCTCCTGTGCGAAGACCACGTACGGGTCCGACCACGGCGCGGGCCAGGTGCTCACCCGGCCGTCCTCCCCCTCCACCGCGTACGAGTCCAGGGGCGGCACCTGGTCCCCGGTTCCGGTCCAGTTCCGCACGGTGCCGTTCTCCGACACCAGCGCGGTCCTCCTGTCCAGGGCGGTGTCGTGCCGCCTCAGGTACGAGGCGAGAGCGTCCTCGTCGGCCAGGTCGGCCGGGGACGCGCTGAGAGCCAGCGACCCGAGGAGCAGAAGGTGCCGCTCACTCACCGCGTCGCCGGGACCGCGGTTCAGTACCCGCCTGGTCAGGTCGTGGAGTGCGTCGCGGGCGCCGGTGTCCACGGACGACGGCTCCGGGTTCCCCTGGGCGAGTTCCCGCAGCGAGGCCGCCGTGCCGACGAGCATCTCGGGCGAGTAGTCGTGCCGGGCGGCGGGCCCGAAGAGCAGGTCGAGCCATGCCTCGTGCGCGGTGCCAGGGGTGCCGTCGTCACCGGCGGAGTCGGATTCGCTGTCGGAGTCGCCGGTGTCGTCGGTGAACCGGAACTGCGCCAGCGCCTCGGCCTCGGACCGCGAGGGATGCGGCCGGCCGGAGAGCGTGCTCAGCTCGTACGCCTCCTCCTCGCCCGGGAGGCCCGGCAGGTCGTCGGCGGTCGGAGACGGCGGCAGCGGCACGGACGCCGCGTCCTGCACCGACAACAACGACGCATCCTCCACAACCGCCGGAACCACATCCGCCGAGGACGAGACCAGCCCCGTCGAGACATCCTGCCCAGAACTGTCCTCCTCGACCACGACGCCCGACACATCGCCGGCGGTCGGAGACGGCGGCAGCGGCACGGACGCCGCGTCCTGCACCGACAACAACGACGCATCCTCCACAACCGCCGGAACCACATCCGCCGACGACAAGACCTCCACCGTCGAGACATCCTGCCCAGAACTGTCCTCCTCGACCACGACGCCCGACACATCGCCGGCGGTCGGAGACGGCGGCAGCGGCACGGACGCCGCGTCCTGCACCGACAACAACGACGCATCCTCCACAACCGCCGGAACCACATCCGCCGACGACAAGACCTCCACCGTCGAGACACCCCGCCCGGTGCCGTCGGTCCGCGACCCCGCCTCCGGCGCGGTCCGCGAAGTTGCCGGACCGGTTGCCGGGGTGCGTGGGACCAGCGGGACGAAGTCGCCGCCGCGGCGGCGGAGCCGGATGTGCGGGCCGCTCTCGCCGGCGGGGCCGGGGTAGGTGTGGGCGGTGCCGTTCTCCTCGATCAGGGTGACGGTGGTGCCGGTCGCTGCCGCGGCCCACTCGGCGACCGCCCGGTCGGCCCCGGGGCCCCAGGCTGCCTTGGCGAGGTGGCCGCGCAGATGCTCTTCCAGGGCGTCCGCGCTCGGCGCGGGAGCCCCGCCGGACGGTACGAGGGGCGGGGGCGCGAACAGCGAGTTCCGCTCTGCCGGGTCGCCCGGGAGGCCGTTCAGGTCCATCAGCCGGGCGGGCGACGCCTGTGCGTAGTTGCGCAGCCGTGCCACCTCGGAACCCAACGGTCCGGGCTGCTCGGCGGCTTGGGTCAGGGCTGTGGAGAGCGCGCCGAAGAAGCCGTTGCCGCGTCCGGTGGGGGTGTCCTGGGTGTAGGTGGCGCCTTCGGGTGCGGTGAGAACGCCGTCGCGGTCGAGGCGGTAGCGCGGGCCGCCGCTTTCGGCGGGCGGCAGCCAGGGCGCGGTGGTGTGGCTGCGGTGCACGGGCGGCTTCGCAGGCTGCTCGGTCGCGGCGTGCCCGGTGTCCGTGTCGGAGGTCCCGGCGGTCGGCGGAGCCGGCAGCGCGGCCGTGACCGGGGCGGGGGTACCCGGCGGGAGGGCGGCGTGGAAGAAGCCGTCGGCGGAGAACAGCACCGGGTCGGCGGCCGGGTCGACGGCGGCCGGGTCGACGCCGTGCGGGAGGAACAGCTGGTCGCGGCCCTCACCGGTCACCACGGTCAGCGGGGTGCCGAGGACCCGCGCGGCGAGGGCGGGCAGCAGGTCGGCGCCGCCGTGGTCGCCGGCGCGGCGCTCGGGCGGGGCCGGGTCGCCGTCCGGGTGGTCCGTGCTCTCCTGCCGCGGCTCGCTCGCGAACGGGCGGGACAGGGCCGCGGTGGCCAGCGCCACCCGTTCTGCGGAGTTCGGCCAGAAGGTCTGCGGGAGACGGCCGAAGGCGTCGAACTCGGCCTGCTGCGCAGGAGTCAGTTTCACCTGGGCGGAGTCGAGTTCGTCCTGGGTGAAGGTGTCCGCGACGTCCAGGGCGAGAGCGTCGAGCAGGTCCTCGTTGCCGTCCTCGCCCAGCGCCCAGGCGAGGCGGTCGCGAGCGGCGCCGATGGCCTCGGCGGTGACCTCCGGGTCGCCGGGGGCTCCCTCGAACCGGCCCGCGAGGTCGGAACCGAGCAGGTGGGGCAGACGACCGCGGTCCTGGGCCGCGGCGAGCAGCGCGTGGAAGAACGAGGCTCCGTCGTGCGGCATCTCGTGCACCTCACGCACCGTGGTGCCGTCCGGCGAGGTGAGGGTGCGGGGGGCGGAGTCGGTTGCGTCGGTGATCCCGTACGGCTCCGGCGCCTCGGAGCGCCATACCGGCTCGGTGTACTCCTGCGGCCGGTCCGGTTCGGGGACCAAGTCCGAACCCTGGTGGTGGGCGGTGAGGCGGGAGGCGGCGAGGTTCAGCCGGTGATGGTCCGCGGCAGCGGCGTCGAGGTGCCCCTGCCAGCGGCGGACCTCCTCGCGCGAGGCCTGCCAGGCCTCGACGGCCGGGGACTGGGCCACGGAACGCGGCAGGACGGCCGGCCGGTCGGGATCGCCGCCGCCGAGCGCGGCCTGTTGCTCGGCGCTCAGGTCGAGCCACGTCTCCCGGGCCCGTGCCCGGGCGTCGTAGTAGCCCTTCTCGGCGGTGGCGAGGTCACCCGCCGCCTTGGCCAGGCCGTCCCAGGCGGCGCGGACCTCCTCGGGGAACGTGGTGTCGTCCAGGAGGCCGTAGTCGCGGGCGATGTCCTCACGCAGCCAGACCAGGGCGGTGGTCTCGGCCTCGGCGGCGCGCGGGCCGCGCTTGGCCTTGCCGAGCGCGTGCAGCACGCGGTTGTCGGTCATCCGGTGGTCCACCTCGGCCACCGACAGCCAGCTCACCGGCAGGGCGAAGAGCATGCTGCGGTCGGTGAGGACCTTGAGGTGGGTACCGAGAGTGGTGTCCGCGGCGCCCTTGAGCGCGGTGCCGTCGGTCGCTCCGCCGATCGGGACCGCGGCACCCGGGTTGATGACGCCCGCCTTGGCCGTGTCGACCAGCGGGGCGGTCCCCGCCGCCTTGGCCGTGTCGACCAGCGGGGCGGTCCCCGCCGCCTTGGCCGTGTCGACCAGCGGGGCGGTGCCCACCGCGCCCTCCATGCTGTCGGTGGTGCCGGCCTCCAGCGCGTCGGAGGTCTTCTGCCGCTGCATCGCCTCCATGCGCGGCTTGTTCTCCACGGCGAGGAGCTGGGCGCCGCGGCGGTGCATCTTCGCGTAGAGGCGGGAGTCGGCGGTGTGGGACTGGCCGAAGAGGTGGGCGGAGGCCTGGGCGGGCAGCGGCGAGCCGCCGGCACCGAGCGCCTCGCGGAAGCCGGAGGTCAGGCCCGTCTGCGCGGTGGCCTCCTGCTGGGCCTGGGCCGGGATGGTGCCGAGGCCGGTGAGCGGGGTGAGACGGGCCTTGCGCACCCGTTCGTCGAGGACGTCGCCGGTGTGCCGCTTGCCGAGGTCGCCGTCCCCGACGCCGTCGGCACGCGCGGTGGCGAGGGTCAGGGCGTCCTGCACGTTGGCCGCACCACAGATGTCGACAGCGAGGATGCCGGATCCGATCCGGTCGTCGAAGGGCAGGACGTCCGGGTCGGCGCCGCCGTCGGCTGTGGAGGTGCGCCAGGCGGAGATGCCCTCCGGGCGTGCCTGGGCGGCGGTCAGCAACCGCACGGCGCGCTCCGGTTCCGGCACTTCTCGCTCGGTGAGCGCACCGTCGGCACCGTCGCCGTCCGGGGTGAGCAGGCCGGCCGGAAGGATCTCGTTGAGACTGCCGACCGGGGCGACGGCCCGCGGGGAGAGCCGCTCGCCGGTCGCGTTCGTCATGGTGACGGTCAGGGTGTAACTGGTGACGATCTCGGCGTGCGCCTGAGTGGTGGCGATGTTAGGCATCGAGGTGCTGCCGGCGGCCGTGGTCCGGACGCTCGACCGCTGCTGGCCCGCGGTGCCCTGGACGGAGGGGTTGGCGAGGAGGGGGCCGCCGCTTGTCGCGCGCTCGGCGGCGCTGAGGGTCATGTCTCCGCCGCGGTCCTGCGAGGTGCCGTCGGCCTCGTCGCGTGCGGTGTTGCGGTAGTCCTCCAGTTCGTAGCCGGTGCGCAGCGTGGCAACCGTGGTGGTGATCGGGGTCAGCTTGAACCGGACCTGTCCGGGGCTGCCGCCCACCGGCAGGTGGTGCGGGCTGGTCCAGGCGCGGTAGCGGACCGGCAGGGTCATCCCGTCGGTCGTCAGCTCGTGCAGGTTGGCGCGGAGAAAGTCCGGGGAGAGGCGCTGGAGGACCTGCTCCCGGTCGTGCGAGGGCACGCCGATCTTCTCCAGCTTCCCCATCAGCTGCTGCGCCGCGTGACTGGCGTCCAGCTGACCACTGGGGTGTGTGGGGAAGCGGCGTCGGCGCAGGAAGTCGGGCACCCGGTAGCCGCCGCCGAGGTTGCGCGGCGTAGTGGTGCCCAGGCCGTCCGGGGCGAGCCCGGCCTCGATGGCGTCCTGCATCGGCAGGTGGAACATCACCGCGTCCTGGATGCGCTGGAGTGCGGCGGCGGCTCTTCGGGGGGCGAGGCCGCGAGCGAGGCGCGCGGACATCCGCCCGGCCGCCGAGCTGATGCCGGCTCCGGCGCGGGTACCCACCGCACCCATCATGGCCGTCCAGCGGTCCCGGACCGCGATGGTCTCGGCGGCGTCGGCGACCACGAGGTACATCCGCCCGGCGAAGGTGAGGGTGGTGGTGCGCCCCGGGGTGAGGGTGCCCGAGACGCCGCTGCCCTTGCCCCAGGCGTACTGGAGGGCGGTCGCGTAGGTGCCTACGACCGGCTGATGGCCCTCGATCTGCTGGAGCGGCATATAGCCGCCCTGGACGCCGAGGCTGACGCGTGAGGCCGTGGTCGTGCTGCCCATGATGCGGTGCTCGTTGCCGATGGTGGCCTCGAAGCTGGCCGGCTTGGGGTCGCTCTTGACCCGTAGGTTGTGCAGCTCGCCGCGGACCGCGGCCTTCAGGTAGTGGGTCCGGAGCGGGCCGGCGCCGTTCAGCCCGGTGACGCGGGAGCCGAACGGGCCTAGGTACTGGCCGAGTTGCCCGGCCACGCTCAGGTTCGCCATCGCCCGGCGCAAGGCGGTGCGCACCGGGGCACCGGGAGCGCTGACGTGCCAGGACGTGCCGGAGGCGCGGTCGGCGGTGTCCTGCATCAGCTGTTGGCGCTGCGGCCCGCCCTCGGCGCTGAGTACCACGTGCGGGGCGCTCAGCAGCCGCCGGACGAGCTGCTGGTCATCCGAGTCCGCCGTGGGCGGCGGGCGGGTGCCGTCGAGGAGCTGGTCCGCCACTAGGGCGGAGAGGCGCTGCGGCAAGGGCGTGGGCGTCGTGCCGCCGGCGGGCGGGTCGGCGGGGGCGTAGCGGTCGGAGCCGTGCGCGGACGGCACGGCCAGCTCCACCCGTCCCACGGTCTCGCTGCCCCGGCTGAACAGCGGACGCTCCTGGACCTTGCTGACGAAGAAGCCCGTGCCCAGCACGCCCAGGCTGAGGAGCCGGGTCCAGCCGCGCGGGCGGCGGTGGCCCTCGAAGGAAGCGCCCAGCTCCACCTGGTAGCTGTAGAGGTCTGCGCCGTTCTGGAACGTCAGCTGGTCGTGGGCGACGGCGACCGTGCTCCGGGTGGCCTTCTGCGTCGTCTTCGCATAGCGGGCGCCGAGGGCCACGTTGCCTGTCCGGCGCGGCAGCTTGGCCTCGGTCACCTTCTCGGCGTCACGCGGTGAGGCCCCCACCTCCAGCCCGCCGGAGAGGGTGGTGGCCGCCTGCTGCCCCTGGCCGGAGACCTCGGTGCCGATCACCGCGTTGCGCAGCGAGCGTTCGCTCAGGGTGGTCTCGAACCGCCGGTCGGTAAGCCGCGCCTGGAGGATCAGGACGTGGTGACCACGGGTCATCCAGCCGTCCTCGGTGAGGGCGACCGGGACACCGGTGGTGGTCAGGTCGTCCAGGCTCTGGGCCAGAGTGGGCCGGTTCAGCGCCTCGCGCACCTGGCGGTCGTTGTGCAGCGCGGTCCGGAGCCGCCCGTCGCCGTACCAGAACCTGGCGAGCCGCGGGTGCCGCAGCATGAGCGGCGGGACGAACAGCGACGGGTACGAATGGTGCAGGGTGTCCAGGACACTGTCGGCGAAGGCCCGCATGGGGTCCTGGGGGGCGGGCTGCCCGTCCGCGGGTTGCCCGTCCTGGTTCTGCTCGGCAGGAGGCTGCTGGTCCGTGTCCTGCGCCGCGGTCGGAGCCTGGGTGTCCGGCTGCGTCGTGCTCTGCGGCGACGACTCCCGGCTCCCGGACAGGCTCTGCCGGTCCTGGTCCTGCACCGGGGCCTGGACCTGCTCCTGTTGCTGGTCCTGGTCCTGGTCCTGCACAGGGTCCTGCACCGGGTCCTGTTGCTGGTCCAGGTCCAGGTCGGATACCGGCCCCAACGGGCGGTCCGGGCGGAAACCCTCGGCGCGGACCTGGCCGCTCAGATGCACCGGGTCCTCCTGGGTGAGGTACCACGGCACCGGCGGCTGGGCGTCGGGGTTCGGGCCGCCCGTCTGTCCGGGCGTACGGCTGTCCCAGCCAGCGAGGCGCCGCGCGTCATGGGTGGAGATCCAGTCCAGGCTCACGACGCGGACCGGGCGGGCCGCGGACGGCGGCTCGCCGGCCTTGCGCACCATCAGGGTGCGTTCCACCCGGTAGAGCGCGAGCGGATGGTTGCGGACGCGACCGGTGGTCTTGCGGGCCGCATCGTTCCCGAGGTAGTGGCCCCGCCCCGCGCTGATGTCCGCGCGGACCATCGGGCCGCCCTGAAGGCGTACGTTCGTCTCCCCGCCCTCGAACATGTGGTTCGGCCCGGCAGTGACCTGAATGCCGAGACGGGTGTCGCGGACGTGTCCGCGCTGGTTCTGGTACGAGGTCTGGGTGAGGTCGCGCAGCTCAGACTTGACCGACTCGGTCACCAGGGTGGCCCGGTGCGGAACCGACCGCTCCACGACCAGGTGTCCCAGCGGGTGCTGACCGCTGCCGCGGGTCAGCTCCGGTCCGCTGACCGGCCCTGCGAACCGCCCGAACAGGCCGAGCAGCCGCCCGGGCCGGACATAGGAGACCAGCGTGCGGTGCGCCGAACTGCCGGGCCGCGCGCCGGAGAGGGCAAGCGCCACGTCCTCCGGCGGGTCCACCAGGTGCAGGCCGGTGGTGTCGGTGACCCGTGGCTCGATCCCGTCCGGGAAGGTGAGAATCTCCGGCGCCCGCCGTGGCCCCTTGAACGGCACGGTGAGGTCATCGGGCAGCCGCCAGGCCAACCCGTCCCGCATCCCGAACTCCGCGGTGTGCACCGGGCTGCGCAGCCAGCGCGGGCCCTGCGCGGGCGAGTCGGGCAGGCCCGTCGTCTTCCGGTCGCTCGGGCTCGGCGCCTCGGTGACGCGCTCCACCCGCACCCGGTAGTGCACGTCGTCCAGATGCAGGTGCGAGCCTTCCACGGCCCGGTATTCGGACTGGTTGTACGCCTGGGTGCCCAGGGTGTAATCGGTCCTGCGGGTCCAGCCCAGTGAGACGCCGACCTTCAGCATCCAGCTGAGCGGCGGGCCCATGCTCGCCGCGCCGGCGAGCCGGCGCCCGAAACCGACGCTGCGTCCGCCGCCCGTGCCGGCCTGGCCGCGCCGCATGGTGTCCAGCCGGACGGTACCGCCGTTCACCTCGGAGAAGCGCTCCCAGCGGTGGTACGGGACGGCCTCGACCGTCATCTCGTGGCCGACCCCGGACTTCTCCCGGCCCACGAAACGGGCGCCGCGCGGGGCGGTGAAGGCGCCGGGTTGCTCGGTCAGCAGGCGCAGCAGCTCCGCCTCGTCGAACTGGGCGCGAAGCTTCTTCGGCAGCTTGCCGAGGATCTCCTGGGCCACCTGCTCGGGCGAGCGCAGGGTGATGGTCCCGAGGCCGGTGAGGAGCCCGGTCGGCGGGGACTGCGGGGTCCCTTCCGGACGAGCACCCGGGCTCCCGTCGTGCGGATCGGCGTCCGGGCTGATCAGGACGGTGGGCAGTCGGCTGCCGTCCTCGAAGGTGACGGTGCGCGGTGCCGGGCCCGGCGGCGGCGCGTCCTCGCCGGTCAGCAGCCGCGTCGGGCGGTACCGGTCGAGCTGGGTCTCCAACGGTACGGGGTCGCCCGGGTCCTGGGTCTCGGAGCCGGGACTGCCGAGGTCGGTGATCCCGCCCATGCTGCGCAGCCACTCCCCGAAGGGGGCGGAGCCGTCCGGGTCCTGGGCGACCGAGTCCTGGCTGACCGAGTCCGAAGTAGCGGCGGGATCCGAAGGAGCGGCCGGGGCTGGTCGAGAGGTGAGCGGGGCCGAGGCCGGGACCAGGGCGTCGTAGTGGTCGGTGCCGTTGTAGGCAAGGTGCAGGGTGCCGCCGTGGCCGCCCTCGTGGAGCATGGTGACGAGGGCGTTCCCCGGTGAGTCCGGACGGGTCTGGACGAGCCGCAGGTCGAGGTCGAGGGCCATCGCCAGCGCCTGCGGGAGCGGGTCGGCGAAGGGGGAGGCCCACAGCTCGGGGAACTCGGCCGCCGCGGCGATCAGTTCTGCCGTGCCGAGTTGCCGCGCGACCGCGGGGGTGGCCGCCACGTCGGCGAGGTGCGGGTAGCCGCTGTCCTGCAGGATCCGCCGCCACTGCGCGGGGTCGCCCTCGGTGACGACCGCCTGCTCGATCCGGTCCCAGCGCTGGGCGATCAGGTCCAGCGCGTCCGGATCCTGCACCCCGGCGACGGCGCGCCTCCGCAGGTCGTCGACCACGGCGGAAACGGGGTCGGGGATCAGAGCGGCCGCATTGGTGGCCAGGACGGAGCCAGGGATGTGGTCGCGCAGCAGACTGCGCACCCCCGCGACGTTCCGCGCGGCCCACGCAGGCGGGATCTCCTGGCTGCGCGCGCTGTCGAGCAGCGCTCGGAAGAGGCAGTTCCCCCCACCCGGGGTGATCAGCCGACGGAAGGCCATGCCGTCCGCGTGCACGGTGTTCCCCGGGCCGCCCTCCCGCGAGGCCGGCGTGTCGGGAGACAGGCCGGGCGGCGGCGTGAGGGGGTCGGTCCAGGTGAGTTCGGCGTGGTCGGCGCCGGGACGGAACCGCAGCAACGGCTCCCCGGCAGGACCCTGATGCCAACGCCGTTGCGTTTGGGTTTTGAGTCGCAGGTCAAGCCCTGTTGAATGACGCAACGGGACGTCCTGATAGATCAGCTTGTGTCGAGCAAGAAGATCATCGGGAGTCCCGTTGCAGGAGAAGTCTGTCATCACGCGCACGGTCGAGGCGGCCGGGGGTGTGTACGCGCCCGGCCACTTGGGCGAGCTGACCCAGATCGTGGACTTCGTACTGGTGGACGCGGTGATCGATGAGACAGGGTCACGTGAGAAGCGGCTGCGGCTGCTGCCGTCCCGGGTGGTGGTCTATTTCGTCCTCGCGCTGGCCCTGTTCGAGGACTGTTCCTATCGGGGCGTGTGGGGCAAGCTGACGGCGGGGCTG
Source organism: Streptomyces finlayi (assembly GCF_014216315.1). Lineage (NCBI taxonomy): Bacteria > Bacillati > Actinomycetota > Actinomycetes > Kitasatosporales > Streptomycetaceae > Streptomyces > Streptomyces finlayi. Next base: position 7,421,339 of record NZ_CP045702.1, on the reverse strand, counting down.
GAGGGACTGCCGTTGGTGCGTCCGGCGGTCTCCTCGCTGTCCCGGGCCCGACGGCGGATAGGAGCGGCACCGCTGCGGCGGCTGTTCGAGATCCTCGCCGGACCCGTCGCCCACCTCGGGCAGGCCGGCTCGTTCTATCGGGGGCTTCGGACCGTGGCCGTGGACGGCACCTTGCTGCACGTGCCCGATGAGGAGGCGCTCACCTGGCGCTATCCCAAGCGGGCGGGCGAGAGCGTGGAGTTCGGCTACCCGCTGCTACGACTCGTGGTCCTGGTCGAGTGTGGCACCCGTGCCGTGCTGGCCGCCGCGTTCGGCCCCGAGAGTGACGGCGAACTCACCTACGCGGGACGCCTGTTGAGTGTGCTGGACCGCACGATGCTCCTGCTGGCCGATGCCGGCTTCGACGCGAACGAGTTCGCCCGGGACGTCCAGGCCACCGGCGCCCAGTTCCTGGTGCGCTCCTCCGCCCGCCGCATACCCACCCCCTTCCGGCACCTGGACGACGGCTCCTACCTGGCCCGGATCGGCTACGGCGTCCTGCCCGTCATGCTGACCGTCCGCGTCATCGAGGCGTCCGTCACCGTGACCCTGGCCGATGGCACCGTCCGCACCGAGCAGTGGCGCCTGCTCACCACTCTCCTCGACCCGGCCGCCCACCCAGCTGCCAGGCTCGTGGATCTCTACCACGAGCGGTGGCAGTCGGAGACGACGTACTTCTCGATCAAGGCAACGATGCTGGACGGCCGTGTCCTGCGCTCCCGCAGCCTGACCGGCCTCGACCAGGAGGTCTACGCCCTGCTCACCACCTACCAGGCCCTGATCCGTGCCGCTTCCGACACCGCCTGCACCCGGCCCGGCCTGGACATGGACCGCATCAGCTTCACCGTCCTGCAGACCACCGCCGGCGACACCGTGACCACCGCGACCGCGATCCTGCCCCCGACGGGACCCGCCGACCTCGTCGGCACCATCGGCCGGGCCGTCCTCGACGCCCTGCACCCCGCCCGCCACCGGCACCGCGTCAAGGCCCGCACCCGAAAGAACCCCACCAGCAAGTACGGCCCGAACGCCGGACAACACCCCACGACCAGCCAGAACTACACCGTCCACACCACTGTCACGTTCTTCGAGCACGGACTTGCGAGCCGCTCGCGGACGTAAACGCAACGGTGTTGACCCTGATGCGACCCGACGATCTTGTCGAAGATGGACTTGTCGAAAGCCGTCGGCGGATTCCAGAACATGTGCGCGCCGTGCATCACGGCGATGTCCTTCGCCCGCATCTCCTCGATCAGCGCGTCATGCGCCGGATGCTCGATCCGCGTACCACCCGGCGTCGAGACGTCGAACAGATCATGATCACCGGTGATCGGACGCTGCCCACCGTCCTCACCCACCCCGAAGACCACACCGTCCCGGACGACGAACCGGTTCTCCGCCTCGTACGCGGCCATCTTCACGGCCAACTCGTGGAACTCCGTCGAACGCTGATTGAAACGCGACAGAACCCCGTCCCACTCACCCTCCGCGACAGAACCCCGCTCAGGCAGCACCGGCTTGAAATAGCCGACCAGCCCGATGTTCCCCTCATCCGCCCCAAGACGGACATCGACCTCGTTGACCGTCTTGGCCTTGATGTCCTGCGGCTTCGCCAACGCCCCGGCCTCAAGCCACTTCGGGGCAGAAGGATTGGTCGGCCGCACATCGATGACCAGGTTCCTGTCCCGCGCCAGCTCACGGAACCCCTTGAAGTTCTTCTCCGGAATCCCATACGCATGACGCGCCGTGTACGAGTTGGCCTCGGTCGTGTTCAGCGGGAGGGACGTCTGCTGTTCCTCGTGGACGGTGGCCGCGGGCGCCGGGTCATGCAGACGACGTGCCAACTCGGCGGTGTCCTCGGGCCCGAGGTCCAGCGCGGACAGCGGCAGCGGCTCGCCCGACAGTGACCAGGCGACCCGCGCCGACTCCGTGTAGGAGAGCCCGCGCACGTCCTCCCGCGAGATGAGCGTGGTGGGTGACAGCTCGGGCGGCGGCGGGGGCAGCAGCTCGTCGAGGGTGGTGTCCGGCCCGGCACCGGCCCGCAAGGCGGCCGCCGCGCTCAGGAACGCGGTGTACTGCTCGGGTGTGGGACCGGCGGACAGGCCGGTGGCGGGACCGGCCGCCGGGCCGGGGGGCGTGGCGACGTTCACGGTGTGCCAGTCGGTGACCATCCGGCGCAGCAGGTCCGGGGTCATGCGGCCGTCGCCGTAGCGGGCCGTGCTGTCCGCGTCGCGCCAGCGCAGACCGTCCACGTAGGCGAGCCCTGCGAGCAACTCCCGTTTCTCCGGTCGCTGTTCGGCGTCCGGGCCGAGAGCGTCACGCAGCGTACGGATCTGCTGGAGGGTGCGGGCGCGGGCGAACGCGTCAGCCGGGCCGGGGCCGGTGTGCAGGCCGGCATCCCGCGCCGCCCGGTCCAGGTCCCCGCCGCGGGGTTCCGGCGTGAACAGCCGCCACCGCCCCGGTCCGTCCGCACCCTCGGCGAGCACGGGGCGGAGGTCGCCGTTCCGGTCGCGGGCCGTGCCGACGTCGGTGGTCGGCGCGTACACCGGCCGCCCGGTCCGGTTCGCCACGTGCTGCGCCACCGGCAGGCCCGCGATCTCCGGCTGCCGTCCGGTCTCGCAGGAGAACAGCACCAGCGGCCGGTCCTGATCGCCGTCCGTCGCCCATGCCTTGAGCAGCTCACCGAGCTGCACACCGCTGACCTTCACGCTGGGCCGCGCCAAGTCGTCGGTGCCGAGCGTGACGGTACGGGGGGTGCCGTGTCCCACGAAGTAGTCGGCGCCCTGTTCGGTGCCCGCCCCGGGCAGCGGGGCCGATGGACCGGTGAACACGGTACGGCGGGTGGGCGGGGCCGCTTCGGTCCCCGTGACGGAGTCCGTCCGCAGTCGCGGGGACGAGGCGGGGGACTCGGAGGGGGACGCAGGGGTGGTCACGGTGCGTACGCCGCGGAAGGTGTCCTGGCCTAGCACCGCCCGGCGCCCCTTGTCGCGTGGCGTACCGTCCTCGGCCACGCTCTGCGAGATGGTCAGCGTCCGGACGGCACGGCCCGGTTGCGGCTGCTCCGTCGCGTCCGGTATCAGGCGCCGTACCTGGCTGAGGGGCACCGTGAGGCCGTCCAGGGTGACGACGGCCGGCTCGCTCGTCGGCCGCCGGGACCCGTTTCCGCCACCGCTGACACCACCGTCCACGGGGCGTACGACGATCCGGGCCGGTGGCGCGGGAAGTGCCACGGGCGACGTCGCGGGGGAGTTTTCCGGCGTGGCCGGCGTGGGCGGGGGCGGGGTGGCTCCGTTCCCGGTGCCGTGCCTCGTACCGGGCCCGGGGGCCTGACCGCCGGTCCCGTCGCTGCCTCGTTCGCCTTCGCCCGACTCCAGGTGCAGGTCGGTGGCCGTCTCGCTCCAGGGGCGCGACAGGGTGCCGAGCTCGGCCGGTGCGGTGGCGGCCGCGGGGTCCGGGGCGGTTCCTTCGCCGTGTACGGGGGTTGCCTTCTCCGGCACCGTCGGCGGGGGTGTGGCCGTGGAGGTGACGACCGGGGCGCTGTCGGTCGTCACGGTGCTCTGGGTGGCTGGTCGGGGCATCGGGCCGAGGGCGTCGGCGAGCGGCAGCAGCACGTCCGCGCCGGGGAACGCGGTCTCCTCGGCCACGTCGGTCGTCGGGCCGGTCAGGGTACGGGCCTGGACCGGGGCGCCCGGCCCGTCGCGGGTCAGCTCGACCGCGGCGCGTACGGGACGTCCCGCGCCCTCCGGCGCGAGGGCCGGCCCGAGCACCACGGCCCGGTCGGTCCCGGCCCCGTCCAGCAACTCGGCCGCCTCCGGCGACCCCTCCCCCGGCGGCGGCACCTCCGACACCACGATCGTCAGCGGCGGTGCTTGGGTGGACCCGGGGTTCCCTGGGCGTGTGGCGTCGGAGCGCACGTCTCCTGTGCCGCTGACCTCACGTACGTCACCGGTGTCGGCGAACGAGCCGAGGGTGCTCACCTTCGGCGGGGCGGTGGTGGCGTCGGGGTCCGGAGCCGCCGCGGTGTCGACGGCCGGACCGGCGGCGGCGTCGACAGCCGGTGCGGAGACGCTCTCTCCGGATTCCGGCGTGAGGTCGCTCCCGCTCGGTTCGACGGCCTCCGGGGCTGCGGTGGTCCGCGCGGAGTCGTCCGTCGCGGTCGGCGAGCCGTCAGCCGGGGCTGGGGCGTCCGAGTCGGGGGGGCCATGGAGTGACGTACCGGCGGGAGCCGTGGCGCTTCCGGCGGCGGGGACGCCACCCGGCCGAGCGCCGCTGCCCGCTCCGGGGGTGGCGGAGGCGCTGGACCCCACCGTGGCGACAGGGACGCCGCCCGGCACCGCGGCCGTAAGGTCGTTGCGCTCGGCCGCTTGCTGCGTGGACCCTTGGAGTTCGCTCCCCCGGGACCCCTGGACGTTGTTCTCCGGAGACTCCTGGACCTCGTGCTGCTGGGAGTCCGGGATGTCGTTCCGCGGAGACTCCTGGATGTTGCTCCCCGTAGAGGTCACCGTCGAGTTCGCCGGTACGTCCCCGGTCACGCTACCTGCGGACGTCGGAGCGGCCCCCTGCCCATCGGCAGCGTCCTGCGACCGCGCGTCCGGGCCGTGGTCCACCACCAGGTCGGCGTCGGCCTCAGCAGGGGGTGCCGTGGTCGTGCCGGGGTTGTTGACGGAGCTGCCCGGAGCGCCTGCCGTGGCCGGGCCGTTCGCCGTTCCCGAAGTGCCCGCCGTGCCCGGGCCGTTCACCAGGCCCGGACTGTCCTCGGAGCTCGGGGCGGCGCCCACCGTGATCGGGGCGTCCACCGTCACCTGGGTACCGAAGCCGTCGAGGACGCGGCGGACCTCGTCCGTGCCCACCTGTGCGGCGGGGCTGCCTCCGGCGGGCACCACCCGGACCTCGGGCAGCTGCGACAGGTTGCCGTGCAGGCTGTCGCGGACACCTATCTCGGCGCTGCCCGGCGGCTCGGCGCCGCGCAGGGCGGCGATGTCACGCAGCGCCTGCTCGCGGACCTCGGCGGGGCCCTGGTGGACCTGCTGCCACAGATCGTTCTCGACGGCGGTCACGGGCAGCGCGCCCGGGGAGTACGGCGTCGGGTTCCGGCCCGTGTACGGCGGCGGGTTCCCCGCGACCTGGGGCGGGGACGACGGAGTGCCGACGACGTCCCCCTGTCCGGTGGTCTGCGTGGTGACCGGCGGGGGCGAGGTGAGGGCGGGGCCGTCGCCGCCCGTGCCGTCCGTGCGCGAGGGGGCGTCGGTGCGATCCGGGCCATCGTCGGCACGCGTGGAGCCACTGCCGGAGTCGCTGTCGCCGCCGGACACGGTGGGCGGCCGGTGGCGCAGCCTGTCGATGGCGTGACGCAGTTCGGCGGCGCTGTTCACGGCGGTGTCGCTGAGCGTGGCCTCGACCTGGCTGCTGATACCCGCGCCCACGAAGGTGGACCAGTTGGTGGACCAGTCGCCGTCGTAGGCGCCCTTGATCAGGATCTCCGCGAGCGCCTCACCGGAGGCGGCGGCGAGGAAGTCGGCCGTCCCCTTGAGCCCGTAGTGCCCGGCCAGCGCACCGGGCCGGTCGGCGTTGTTGCGCAGGATCTGGCTGTTCCGCCACAGCTCGGTGTTGTTGCGGAAGGAGAGCGGGTCGTTCCGGAAGGTGACCGGCGGGTTGTTCGAGAGGTGGGGACCGTTCCCGTTCCCGTACGGGGCGGAGTCGGGGTGGTTGCCGGGGAGGCCGTCCCGGTCGGGGTTCGGCTTGGGGTTCGGGCCATTGGTGGTGAGGCCGAGGCTCGGGTTGTTCTTCAGGTTGGGGTTGTTCTTGAAGCCGAGGTCCGGGGCGTTCTTGAGGAAGTTGTTGTCGAAGCTCCTGACGATGCTCCGCGCGAAGCTGTCGAAGACGCTGGTGAGGAACCCCGCGGCAGCACCGAACGCGGCGGATTTGAGGACGTCGTTCCAGTCGATGCCGTCGGGGCGGCGGCCGTCCGGGGCGAAGTTCATCATCGCGAGCCGCACCGCGAAGGTCGTGAACGCCTCGGCGAACGCCTCGGTCAGCGAGGGAGCGAGATGCAGCCGCTGGAGCAGGTGGCTGAGCGTGGTGAGGATGAAGAACCGGCTGCGCATCTTGGCCATCATGATCTGGCTGGCCGTGGCGCCACCGGTGAAGAAGGACATCGCGAGGTAGATGGCGATCTCGATGAGCAGCCGGATGATCTCGGCGATGACCTGCCACTTGGACTCCATGATGTCCATGGAGGTCTTGCGCCGGCCTTCGGCGATCTTGTCGAGTTGCCCGGCGAAGTCGCGCAGGTAGTTCTTGCCGCCGTCGTCGACGAGCATGCCCATCGCCCTGCCGTAGGACTTGGCGAGGTCGTCCGGCATGGATTCGCCGATGTCGTGGATCGACTTGTCGATCAGCGAGGACAGTCGGTCCAGTTTGCGCCCCAGGCCGGAGTAAGGCCGACGGCTCTCGTACGCGAGGTCCTCGTCGGCGTCCATGAGCCTCTCCCCCGTGAGGATGAAGATCATGGCGTTGACCTCGGGCGATACCTGGATGCTCACCGGGGGCCGTCCGGAAGCCCGCACGGGCAGGACGGAGCGGCCGCTCCCGGCGTGAGGGAGCGGCCCGCGGCGCGGAACTCAGCGGCGGCCATGCCCGCCCGGGCCGCTGTCGAATCCGTCGGTGTCGAGGCGGCTGGTGCCCTGCTCGACGCTCTCGATGTTGTGGTCGCGGGTGTCCTTCATCATCCTGACCTGGCTGACCGTGGCATCGGTGATACCCACCAGTGCGTCACGGATGGACGCCATGGTGTCTTTGGTGGTCTGGCGTTCCTTCTGCTCCTGCGGTTTGGCCTTCTCCGCGAACTCGCCCTGTGTTCCCGGCCAGTTCACCGTGGGTGCCAACTCGTCGAGGAACTCCTCGGTCATGCTCCTCGTCAGGGTGCCGATCTCCTCCAGCTGCTTCGCCAGGGCCTCGATGCGATGCGGGTCTACGTAGTACCGCTGTCCCATCGTCAGTCCTCCCCCTCGTCACCGAGCGCGTCACGCCAGGCGGGGGCGGTCTGGGTACCGCTGCCCGTGTCCCCGTCGTCCTCGCGCAGCACGTCGGGACCGAAGATCCGCTCCCAGTCCATCTCGAAGCCCTTCAGCTCCGGCACGTTGCTGCTCGGCTCGGTGAAGGGCGCCAGCGCCTTCATCACATGCCGGTTCATCTTCAGGCGCGCCGCGCTCGCCGCCTCCAGGACGCTGGCGGCCAACTCCTGCGGGGACATGTCGCGGTACTTGTTCTCCAGGAAGTCGATCCCGGTCAGCTCACCCTGCGGGCCTGCCGTGGCACGCACCGCACGGTCGGACGAGAGCGCCGTGAACGACGCCGCCCGCAGCTCACGCTCGGTTCGGGCGACTGCCTCCTGGGCCGCCTCGAGTTCGGCCATGGCCTTCTCCAGGCGCTTCTCAAGCGGTTCCGTCATGCTCGCTCCCTCCCTCTCAGTCGGTCATTCCGTACGTCCGGACGCCCATGCGTCCGATCGGTGATCCCGGTCCTGGCCCTGCCCGTCAACTGCCTTGATGATCTTGCCTGCTGAGACCCCGCCGGGGAAGCCGGGGCCGGGTCGGATTCCTCTCCGGCGTCGGCGCACCGGACCCGAGCGGTGCTCACCGGCCGATGACGGCCGGAGTGCCGCCCTCCTCGGTGCCCCATACGTCCGCGTCCTCCTCCAGGTAGTCGGCGGACGTGGTGGACCCGCGTCCCGGCTGTGTCTCCTCCTCCGGGGAATCGCCGCCGGTCGTCGTCACGCGGGAAGCCGGAGACAGGAAGGTGTCACTGTCCTCCTGCCGGTTCCACGGACTGCGCCGGCGCCGGTTGCGGCGCTCGCTCTCCTCCGCCGCGTCGACCAGGACGGCGCGCACCCGCTCACCGTTGCCCTTCTCGGCGCCCCCGCCCATGCCGCCCATTCCCCCGCCCATCGGCATGCCGGGGCTGCCGGGCATGCCTGGGGTCCCGGGGGCGCCTCCGGCGGCGGTCGAGGCGGCCAACGGAGTGCCCGCGCCGGCGGTGGCACTGTCGGACAGGGGTGCGACCCCGGTCCCGCCGAGCCCGTCCAGGGAGATGGAGCCCGCCCCCGGGAGGCCACCGCCGGAGGCGCCGCTGCTCACCTGGCCACCGCCGAGACCCAGTTCGGAGAACGGCACGTCCCGGCTGGTGGTACCGCCGCCGCCTGTCCCGTTGCCGCCGAGATCGTCGAGGCCGCCGGCACCGCCGATCTCGTTGAGACTGCCCAGACCGTCGAGTACGCCCGAACTGTCAAGGTCCACGGGCGAATTGAGGTCCTTCAGGTCCACCGTTTCCGTCTTGCCCTGCGGGTCGGTGACGGTGGCGGTCCCGGTCTCCGGGTCGATGATCTGGGTGGTGCCGTCCGGGAAGGTGGTGTTCAGCAGACCGTTGTCCAGGAAGGTCGTGGAGCCGTCCGGGTTGGTCACCTTCGCCCCGTGGGTGAGGTCGGTGTTCACCGTGGTGCCGTCCGGGTCGGTGCTGGTGAACATCCCGCTGTCCGGGTCGAAGACGGCCTTGCTGCCATCGGCGAACATGGTGGCGAAGTCGCCGTTCACGATGCCCGTGTGCCCGCCGGTCGGGGTCTCCAGGCCGTTGATGGTGCCGAGTCCGTCCGAACCGTTCAGGTTGCCGAGGCTGCCGAGGTTCTCGGTCGTCGTGGTGCCGTCCGGATCGGTGGTGACGGCCTGGCCGGACACCGGGTCCACGACCTGCCTCGTGCCGTCCGGGAAGGTGGTGGTCAGCTTCCCGTCGTCACCGAGCGAGGTGACCGACCCGTCCGGATTGGTCACCCGCGTACCGTCACCCAGCTCCTGCGTGGTGACACTGCCGTCCGGATGCGTCGTGGTCAGCAGCCCGCTGTCCGGGTCGAAGGACGTACTGCTGCCATCCGCGAAGTCGGTGGTCAGGGCCCCGTCGTCGAACTGGGTGCTGCCCCCGGTCGGAGTCTCCAGGGAGCCGCCGGCACCGTTGTTCAGGTCACCGAGACCGCCGAGGTCATCGACCGAGGTGGTGGGCAGGTCGGCGTTGATGGCGCCGAGATCCCCCAGGTCGCCGAGACCACCGGGGCCGTTCAGGCTGCCGAGGTTCTCGGTCGTGGTGGTGCCGTCCGGATCGGTGGTGACGGCCTGGCCGGACACCGGGTCCACGACCTGCCTCGTGCCGTCCGGGAAGGTGGTGGTCAGCTTCCCGTCGTCACCGAGCGAGGTGACCGACCCGTCCGGATTGGTCACCCGCGTACCGTCACCCAGCTCCTGCGTGGTGACACTGCCGTCCGGATGCGTCGTGGTCAGCAGCCCGCTGTCCGGGTCGAAGGACGTACTGCTGCCATCCGCGAAGTCGGTGGTCAGGGCCCCGTCGTCGAACTGGGTGCTGCCCCCGGTCGGAGTCTCCAGGGAGCCGCCGGCACCGTTGTTCAGGTCACCGAGACCACCGAGGTTCCGGGTGATCGCGTCGTTCGCCGCGTCGGTGGCGTTCTTCGTCCCGCCGGGGCCGTTGTTGAGGTTACCGAGGTTGCCGAGGTTCTGGGTCACGGGGGGCACGACTGCCGTGGGCTGCTGGCCGTCGGGGCTGTTCACGTCGCCGAGGTTGCCGAGCTCCTCGGCGATCGTGTTCAGGTCCCCGGTGCCGCCCTGGCCGTTGAGGTTGCCGAGGTCACCGGCGCTCTCGGTGACCGGGAGGTTCCGGTTCAGCAGCTCGTCGAGGTTCTGCTCGTTGACCGCGTCGGGGTCGTTGAGGCCGCCGAGGCTGTCCTTCACGGCCTTCTGCTGCTCCTCGGCCTCCCGCTTGGCCGCCTCCTGCTCGCGCCGCTGCTCCTCGCGCAGTTCCTCCTGGTACTTCTTGTCCTCTTCCCGCTGCTGGTTCTGCTCGTTCCGCAGCTCGTCCTGGAGGCCCTTGGCCGCCTCCTGCTCGCGCCGCTGCTCCTCGCGCAGTTCCTCCTGGTACTTCTTGTCCTCTTCGCGCTGCTTCTTCTGCTCCTCGCGCAGCTCGTCCTGGTACTTCTTGTTCTCCTCGTTCTGCGCCTTGATCTCCTCCTTCTCCTCCTCGAGCTTCTTCTCCTCGTACTCCTCCGAGGCCGTGTTGGTCGACTTCGGTTTGGGTACGTTGTCGGCGAAGTCCTCCCCCAGCTCCAGGAAGTGGTTGTTCAGAGCGGACTGCACCTGCGCTGCGGGCTTCCCCAGGTACTCGTCGACGGCCTGGGTCCAGATCTTGACCGCCTTCTCGCCGACCTTCGCCCAGTTCGCGGTGTCGGTGAGGTCCCCGTACTCCGGGTGCACCTGGGAGAAGCCAGCCTGTGGGCTGTGGCTGACGCTACTGGTGTAACGGCTGGTGTACGACTTGATGTCCGTCTTGGCGACGTTGTTCGCGTCCACCCATTGAGCCAGGTCGTCCAGCACGTAGCGCAGCACCTGGTGCGGGTCGTAGTACGCGGACTTGGCCCAGGCCAACCACGCGTCGAGCAGCTTGTCGGCGGAGTCCACCAGGTAGTCGCGGCCCAGTGACAGGGCACGCGAGTAGACCGTGCCGCCGGCTCCCGTCGCGTCTGCGCTGCCTACCGTCGAGTCGAAGGTCTCGACGTAACTGTCGTAGTTCTCGCGGATCTTCTTCAACAGGCCGCGGAAGACCTCCGCAGCCTCACCCTTCCAGCTCGCGTCCTCCCGGGCGAAACGGTCCTCCCAGTCCTTCAGCACGACTGCGTGGTCCCGGAAGAACTTCGCCGCGTAGTCGAAGGACTGACCGGTGGTCGTGAAGGAGTTCAGGTCCACCGCGTCGGCCCCGGTCACGCCCAGGTTGCTGAACCGGGCGTCCTGGGTACTGCCGCCCAGCAGTCCGAGGAGGGCCGCCCGCGGCCCGTTCATGTACCGGGCCAGCGGAATGGTGCTGAACTTGTCGTCGTGGTAGTCCCTGAACTCGTTGCCCTCACGGACCTGCGCATCGTGGACGTTGTCGGAGCCGGGATCGGCGAAGATGACCTCGTCCCCGATCTTCACGCGGCCCTCGAAGACGATCCGGGCCTGCATGATCGACCGCTTCTCGCCGCTGTCGAAGAACCAGATGTCGTAGTCCTCGCCCTTGTTCGTCAGGAAGCCGGAGTCCTTGACGAGCAGGCTGAGGCTGCGCTCCTTGATGCCCATCCGGAAGAGCTTGCCGCCGTGGTCGGACCGAAGGTCGTTGAAGACGAGGGTCCGGTCCGGCACCGGATAGCCGGTGATGTGGGTGACCAGAGTGGCCCAGGTATCGGTCGACGGCTCGCCGGCGTCGTCGAACTTGTCGAGGTTGGCGACGGAGTTGGGATCGTACCGATCGGCCACCGGGCGCCCTTTCTGGTCGGTTGTCGTCCGTGTCTGCGCACGACCTCGTCGTGCGGGTGTGCAGCCGGATGTTTTTCTGCGCGAGCGCGCCGGGCGGCCGAGGCACGGGCCGGCACGCGCGGCGCGGAATCAGCTGTCGCTTGTCTTCGGCGATCCGCTGGTGAGCGTATCCACCTCACCGAACGTCTGCAGCAGCGTCTGGGCGTCGATCGCGTTCAGGTTCTTGTCCTTGGTGTCGTTGGCGTCCTCGATGGTGTCGGTGAGCGCCTCCTTCAACTCCTTGAACAAGTCCATCTGGTCGCCCAGCAGTTTGTCGATGGCCTCGGCCGCGGTGCGGACGCCCTGGATCAGCTTCGGCCCCGAGACCAGGGTCCCGGTGGCCATCTTTCCGATGCGCAGGAGCTGCTGCCCCTGTTCCAGGTTGTCCGCAGTGGTGTGCCCGTCGACGAGATGACCGAGCGGCCGGATGTGGGTGCCGTCGCCGTCCTCCCGGTGCTTCTTCGCGGCGGTGTACACCGGCTGCACCTCGTTGTCCCGGAAGCTCTCCATCTGCTTGAGGTCGAAATGCTTGACGTCGGCCTTCTCACCGGCCATGGGACGTCCTCCTGCCGTTCGGTTCCGGGCGGAATTCGGGCCGGCCGGACGAAGAGGATCCGGCCGGCCCCCAGGGGCCTGTGGTCCGGATCACGTCGGGGCACGGGTGCCCCGACGTGATCCGGACGGAAGACCTCAGCGAGCGCGCACACCGCCCCAGTTGTCGGCGCTCCTGCGCTCGTCGCGTGAGTGGTTGTCGTGGATGCTCTGGACCAGCTCACCGCTGTCGCCGAGGAGCAGGGCCATGTTCTTGGTGGCCTGGTCCCACTCCGCCTGGACTCCGCGGTACATCTGCTGGTCGTCGCCCTCCCAGGACATCACGAGCGGCTTCAGCTCGTCCTCCAGGTTGTTGAGGGTCGTGATGATCTGCTGGGTCTGACCCTTCAGCTCCTCGATCGCGTTGCGGACCGTGGAGTACTGCACATCGATGATGCCGTCGGCCATGACGTCTCCTCTCAGGTGACCGGGCGCCAGGGCCCGGGAAGCTCGCGGGTGCCGCCTGCCCCGCAGGGGCCGCGATCCCGCAGCGGGTGGATCAGCGCAGCGCTTCGAAGACGCCTTGGCTGGTCTTGCTGTTGAGCACCTCGGTCAGGTCCTGGTTCTCCTTCGCCAGGCGGTTGGCCGAGGTCACGTTCTCCTGCAGCGCGTCGACCATCTTGCTGATCTGGACGACGACCTTCTGCGCCTCGGAGTTCCAGCTGCGGAAGAGCTTCAGCAGCGCCTGGCCCTCGTCACCTCCGACGCCCGAACGCGCGGCCACCTCGGCCACGTTGTTCTGGATCTTCTCGACCGCGGCCCGGGCCGACTCCAGGGAGGAGACACCTCCCAAGCCCTTGGCATAGTCCGCTTTCCTGCCGGAACCGTCCGCCATGTCACGCTCCCTTCGTTCAGGCGAGTCCCCTCGCACCGTGTCCGCTGAGGCTAAAGAGAATCCACAGTCCGGCGCAACGTATGGGGGGAAGATTTGAGCATAGGTCAGGTCGGCAGAATCCTTACGTGGCAATGGAGTTGTCCGAAGGTGTCCGTGAAATGAACGTGTCCCAGGACCCACTGGAGCAGTGGGGCACCAACTCCCCGGCACGCGGCTTCACGGTGCCGGGGTCGAGAAAAATTTGAGCTAATTCTGAGGTTTCCCGGCGGACACGACCCGCGTCGAATCGACCCCGGGCAAAGGGACTTAAGCCGGAGATTACACAGCTCCCTTCCCTTTCTTCGACGCCGTATGCGGCGTTTGCCTGAAATCAGGGCTCCGTGGAGCCGGCCGTGCCGACTGCGCCGGGAGCGATGCCGGTGGCAGGCCTGTCCGCCTTGCCCTGTCCCTCCCCCGGCCTCGCCGCGGTACCGCAGTGCGGAGCCGTGACCTTGGTCCCCGTGGCGCCGGAGGCGGCTGCCGGGTCGAGGTCCGCGCCGGTCGGGAGGGCCGCCAGCAGCGGTGCGGGTACCGAGCCGATGTCTCCGTCCCCGTAGCCGAGCGCCGCCAATGAGTCCTTGGCCGGAACTCGGTACTTCACACCGTTCTCCGCCACCAGGTACGTGGTCCCGGCGTGCGCGGCGCCACTCGCGTGAAGGGCCCGGACCAGGGCTCCGTGCCCGGGCCGCACCACCGCGGCGTCCGTCCGGACACAGGCCGCCTGAAGCGGCGGGGCGGTTCCCTCCGACACCGCGAGCGGGGCGAGTCGGGCCAGCGGGACCAGCACCGACCTGATCCGGACGCCACCGTTGTCGCCGTCCACCTGGGCGCAGAGCGCGGTGCCGCGGGGCGCCGACTGCGGGATCGGTGGCGTCTCCGGCAGATCGGCGGACCCGGCGGTGCCCACGCCCTTCGCCCCGTGCTCGCGCAGCGCGTCCGTGCCGACCGTACGCACCTCCGGCGACTTCCCCCCGTAGGCGTCCTTCTGGGTGGCCGGGTCGCCCAGCACCAGCGCGGCGCCGAGCCGGGTCAGCGGCACCAGGCCGTCCTTCCGCAGCAGGTGGTACGTGCTTCCTCCACCGGGCACGCTGACCTTGAACAACTGGCCGATCCGGCCGGCTTCGCCACCGAGCGCCGGGCCCTCCCCGCCGCGGCCGGGAACCTCCGGCGGTTTCAGGGCGGGGCCGGGTGCCAGCGCGTCGAGGAAGGCCGCCGAGACCGGCATGGGCTGCTCGGAGCCGTACCCGAGAGCGTTTCGGGCGTCGGACGCGCGGTCCAGCACCAGTCTGCTGCCCCGCCAGACCAGGTACTCGGTGCGGTCCGGGCCGCGCACGAGCACCCCGCGGTCGCCGCCGACCCCGCGGGAGTCCACCGGCGCCCCCGCGACCACGGTGGTGGCCCCCGGCTTCTCCACCCCGGTGTGCGCCACGCCACCGGAGGTACTGGGCACCGCACCGTCCGGTCCGGTGACGCACATGTGCCAGGCACCGCCGTCGAGCTGACCGGGCGCGGGAAGGGCGTCCGGTGCGCCGGGGATGCCGGCCGGGGAGCCCACGGGGACGTCCTTCAGCGAGACGGTGGCGACATCCACGGTCGCCAGGTCGGAGCCGCCGATCAGCCGCGCCGACGCGTAGTTGCGTACCGGGTGCAGTACGCCGTCGGTACCGGTCCACAGATATCGGGCGCCGGTTTCGCGGTTGACCACCAGGTGCCTCTCGTCGCGCCAGCCGTCGTTTCCGCCGGGGCGCAGCAACCCGTAGACGGTGGCCCCCGCACCGATCAGGACCGTCACCAGTACGCCGAAGACCACGCCTCGGGTGGTGCGTCCGAGCGGGCTCTCCGGGGCGTCCGGGTCAGCGGTCAACAGGCCTGAACTGAGCCTGCCCATCATGAAAGCGTGGGCCTGTACCTGGTCGCGCTTGGACTGCACAGCCTCTCCTCAACTCGTTCTCCGTGTACGGGCGTACGGCTGCGCTCAGCCGAACAGACCGCGCAGCCAGCCGAAGAGGCCCGCCACCCACAGGCTGAGCGGCAGCAGCGCGACGGCGAGGCCGGTGTGTGCCAGTTCCGCCGCACGGCCCCAGTACGGCAGTACGCGGCGGCCGGGCACCGTCCAGGACGCGGTCACGAGTCCGGCCGCCGCGGCGAGCAGCAACCCGAAGACCACCACGCGACCGTCCGCGTCGCTGTCCACCGCCCAGGCCCGGGCGAACAGCAGCAGTCCCCACACGCCGGGCAGCGCCAGGGTCAGCCGCTGTCCGATGTGTACGAGGCCCCGGCTGTGCAGGAGCAGCAGGAGGCTCAGCGAGAGCCCGGCCAGTACCTCGGGCAGGTTCGGGTTGTCGGCGAGGACCACCAGGGCGGCCGCGGCGATGGTGCCGGTGGCGGCGAAGAGCGCGGTGACCCAGCGCCCGGCCAGTTCGGTGCGTGCGGCGACCTCGTCGCCCGCGTAGGGGTCGATGCCTTCCTGGAGCTGGCCAACGGTGGACGGCAGCGCCGGCATCCGCATGCCGGCCAGTTTGAAGGCGAACGGCGCCACCGCCCCTGCGGCGAGCGCGACCACCGTCGCCACCAGAACCACCGCGGCCGGCACGTCCAGGCCCGTGTAGCCCATCAGGGCCCCGGCGGTCGCGGCGGCCACGGCGACCAGCGCGGTGGCCAGCAGGGCCGGGGCGCCGACCGCGGTGGCGGCGAGCGCGAGAACCGCGCCGCCCGCGCCCGCGGCGCCCGCGGCCAGCAGACGGGCGCCCGCGACCTGCCCCGCGTCGGGCCCGGTCAGGTCACCGCCGGGCAGCACCCAGCCGACCAGCGCCAGGCACGGAGCGACGAGCAGGCCGAGCGCGGTCGCGGAGAGGCGGTCGCCGACCGCGCGGCTGGCGGAGCCCGCGCCCGCGAGCAGAAGCAGCCCGACCACGGCCGCGCAGGCCGCCCGGGAGGCGCCGGAGCCTGTCGTCACCCCGGGGCGGAACACGAGCACGAGGGCGGCCACCACGGTCGCCACCGCGGCGCCCACCAGCAGGCCGCGGGCCGCTCCGGGGGACCAGGTGTGCAGTCGGCGGCCCACGGTCTCCGCCATGCCCTCCACCAGGTCGTCGAGCCGGGCCTCGGGCAGCGCCTCGGTGTGCGGACGCAGGTAGAGCACAGCGCCGTCGGCCAGCCCCGCGCGGGCCAGGGTGGTCTCCTCGTCGAGCGGGGCGTCGCCCAGCCGCTGGAGTACCCATCCGGCGTGGTCGAGTCCGGCCTCCTCGGCCTCCTCACCGACGTAGCGCAGCAGTGTGGGCAGCAGATCGGCGACCGGCACGTCGGCGGGCACCGCCAGATCGATGCTGACGCTCGGTGCACGAATGGTCAGGCGGCAGGATTCGGCCACGGCGCTGTCGGTCATCAGCAGAGCTCTCGTCTTCCGGAAGGCTTTGACAGGAGGACTTCCCCCGCGAGTGGGGATGTGTGAACGATACGGAAGCTCCCCCGGCCGGGAACCGGAGGGCCGGACAGGGAAAATGCGTCCGCGGGTCCGGCAACGACCACCCCCGCGTGGACAGTTCGCGTTCCGTGAATGCACACTACTGCCTACGACCACCGGGTCGTGCTGCGCACCGGGCTTCAGTTATCCGGTATGTGGTTGACCATCAGAGAAGTTGACCGCACCGCCATCCGCTCGAAACATTCATCCGGTGTTCACCGCGCCATGCGGGACCCGGAGAAATGGCGTGATGCGCGGCCTTTTCCACCACCGGGTGTGCCGGAATTCCGGCGCGGGCCGGAAAGTCCGTGAACCGGAGGTTCTGTTCCCTTGAGTGTCGTGCTGTTTCGCCGCCCGGCCCGCAGGCGCGGGCCGGAGATGCCCGAAGGCCAACTGACCCTTCAGGAGCCGCCGGTCCTCGCCGAGACGGTCCCCGACACCTCGGCGATCTGGACGTATCTGCCGATGGCGCTGATGTCGGTGTCGATGATGCTGATGTTCCTGCGGCCCGGCGGCGGGAACGGCGTCTTCATGTACCTGGCGATGGGCGTCATGGCGCTCTCGGCCGGTGCCATGCTGCTGGGGCAGCTGATGCGCCGCTCCAGCGAGCGCAAGCAGCGTCTGAAAGGTGAACGCCGCGACTACCTGCGCTATCTGGCGCAGGTCCGCAAGCGGGTCCGCTCCACCATCGCGGAGCAGCAGCGTGCGCTCGCCTGGCGCCACCCGGAGCCCGCTTCGCTCCGCTCGCTGGCCCGCACCTCGAGGCTGTGGGAACGCCGCCCGGCCGACGAGGACTTCGGCGAGGTCCGGCTCGCGGTCGGCGAGCAGCAGCTCGCCCTCACCCTGAACCCGGTCTCCACACGTCCGGTGGAGGACCTCGAACCCCTCTGTGCGCATGCCCTGCGGCGCTTCATCCGCGCCTACTCCACGATCCCCGGACAGCCTCTCGGCCTCTACCTGCGTTCCTCGGCCCGGATCCTGCTGCGCCCCGAGGGGAACACCGGGCAGGAGCCGGAGTCCGTCGAGCCGGGCACCCCGCCGTCCGGAGAGGGCGGTGCGGATCCGGGCGAGATCCTCGGCACCGAAGAGGTACGCGCACTGGTGCGCGCCGTGCTCGGGCAGCTCGCGGTGTTCCACGCGCCCGAGGAGCTGTGGATCGCCTTCTGTGTCAGCGACGAGCGGCGGCCGGACTGGGAATGGGTCAAGTGGCTGCCGCACACGCTGGACCCGTACGAGGAGGACGGCGCCGGCCAGGCCCGAAGGATCACCGCCGACCTCACCGAACTCGACGACCTGCTCGGCGCCGAGTTCGCCGAGCGCCCCGGCTTCGACCCGGAAGCCCGCCCCAGCCGCGACGAGCCCTACACGATCGTCGTCCTGGACGGCGTCACCGTGCCCGAGGGGCACCGCTGGGAGGGCCACGGCTACCGCAACGCCCTGGCCCTCGACATATCCGGGGCACTGCGCTGGCGCCCCGGCCGCAACACGCTGCGGCTGACCGTCGGCCCCGGCCAGGTGAACCTGGTGCGCACCGACCGCAGCCGCAAGGAACGCTCCGTGCCACTCGGCAGGCCCGACCGGCTCGGTCTCCTCGGCGCGGAGTCGCTGGCGAGGCTGCTCACCCCCCGCCGGATGAGTCTGGGCACCGACATCGCCCAGCCGATGGACACCGACGTCGAGCTGACCACACTGCTCGGCATCCCGGACCTCCACCGGCACGACCCGCACACCCTCTTCAACAGGCACACCGGCTCCACCCGGCTGCGAGTGCCGGTCGCGGTCGGCGTGGACGGCCGCCCGGTGGACCTCGACATCAAGGAGTCCGCGCAGGGCGGGATGGGCCCGCACGGCATGCTGATCGGTGCCACCGGCTCCGGCAAGAGCGAGCTCCTGCGCACCATCGTCCTCGGCCTCGCGCTGACCAACTCCTCCGAAACGCTCAACTTCATCCTGGTCGACTTCAAGGGCGGCGCCACCTTCCTCGGCCTGGAGGAACTCCCCCACACCTCCGCCGTCATCACCAACCTCGCCGGCGAAGTCGCCCTGGTCGAACGCATGCAGGACGCCCTGCACGGTGAACTCATTCGCCGTCAGGAGCTGTTGCGCTCCGCCGGCAACTACACCTCCGCCCTGGAGTACGAGCGGGCGCGCGCCGGGGGCGCCGACCTCACCCCGCTGCCGAGCCTGTTCGTGGTGGTCGACGAGTTCAGCGAACTGCTCTCCGCTCACCGGGAGTTCATGGACCTGTTCGTGATGATCGGCCGTCTCGGCCGGTCCCTCGGAGTGCACCTGCTGCTCGCCTCGCAGCGCCTGGACGAGGGGCGCATGCACCAACTCGAAAGCCACCTGTCGTACCGCATCGGCCTGCGCACCTTCTCCGCCATGGAGAGCCGCGGCGTGCTCGGTGTCCCGGACGCCTACGAACTGCCGGCCCAGCCCGGCAGCGGTTACCTGAAGTCCGGCGTGGAGTCCCTGACCCGGTTCCGGGCCGCCTACTCCTCCGGCACGTACCGGCGCCGCACCGGCGCGGTGGTCCAGGCCCGGGTGGCCAGCCAGGTGGTGCCGTGGACCAGCGGCTGGGTGGTGCCGCGCACCCTGGACCCCGCTTCCGAGCCGGAACCGGAGACCGAAGAGGCGGGCGACGAGGAGGCCCTGCTCGACGTCGCCCTCGACCGGTTGCGCGGCTCGGGCCCCGCGGCCCACCAGGTGTGGCTGCCGCCCCTGACCGAGCCTTCCCCGCTGGACGTGCTGCTGCCCGGCCTCGCTCCCGATCCGGAGCGAGGACTCACCGCCGCCGGCTGGTCCGGCACCGGCAGGCTGCGGGTCCCGGTGGGCCTCGTGGACAAGCCCTTCGACCAGCGCCGCGACCCGTTGGTGGTCGATCTGTCCGGAGCCGGCGGCCACGTCGCGGTCGCGGGCGGTTCGCAGAGCGGCAAGTCCACACTCGCCCGCACACTGATAGCGGCCCTGGCCCTCACCCACACCCCGGCGGAGATCCAGTTCTACTGCCTCGACTTCGGCGGCGGCGGCCTCTCGCAGCTCGCCGCCCTTCCGCACGTCGGTGGCGTCGCGGCGCGGCTGAACCCGGAGCGGGTGCACCGGGCCGTCGCCGAGGTGATGACGCTGCTCGCCCACCGCGAGCAGTTCTTCGTGGACCACACGCTCGACTCCATGCAGTCCTACCGTCGCCGCCGGGCCGCCGGCGAGTTCCCCGACGAGCCCTTCGGCGACGTGTTCATGGTGGTCGACGGCTGGTCCACGGTCCGCCAGGACTACGACGACCTGATCCCCAAGTTCAACGAACTCGCCGCCCGGGGCCTCAACTACGGCATCCACCTGATCATCACCACCACCCGCTGGGTGGAGCTGTCCGCCCAGGTCCGTGATCAGGCGGGCACCCGCCTCGAACTGCGGATGGGTGACCCGATGGACTCCGAGATCGATACCCGCAAGGCCCGCTCGGTGCCGCGCAGCGGTGGTCGCGGCATCACCGCCGACAGCAAGATGCACTTCCTCGCCGGCCTGCCCCGGCTGGACGGCAGCGGCTCCCTCGATGACCTCGGCGACGGGGTCACGCACCTGGTCGCCGAAGTCTCCCGGCACTGGCCGGGCGCGTCCGCCCCGCAGGTCCGGATGCTGCCGCACCGGCTCCCGCTCGCCGAACTCCCGGCGCCCCAAACCACCGAGGGCGGCGGCATGCGTATTGCGCTCGGTATCGACCAGGACGCGCTGGCACCTGTGTGGCACGACTTCAGCCGTACCCCGCATCTGATCGTGGTCGGCGACACCGAGAGCGGCAAGACCAACCTGCTGCGCGGTATCACGCGGGGCATCACCACCCGCTACACCCCTGAGGAGGCGAAGATCATCGCGGTGGACTTCCGCCGCACTCTGGTGGGCGCCGTCCCCGAGGAGTACCGCATCGGGCACGTGATCTCCCTGGACAACCTCAAGGAGACCATCGAGGGCGCGGCGC
The DNA here is from genome assembly GCF_014216315.1 of Streptomyces finlayi. Lineage (NCBI taxonomy): Bacteria > Bacillati > Actinomycetota > Actinomycetes > Kitasatosporales > Streptomycetaceae > Streptomyces > Streptomyces finlayi. The sequence continues at coordinate 7,401,015 of NZ_CP045702.1, read as the reverse complement.
GTGCGATGAAGGCCCGTGTGCCCGGTGCCGACATCGCGCCCGGCCGGATGCGCAGGTGCGACTGGTGGACCGGGCCCCGTCTGTTCATCCTGGTCGACGACTACGACATGGTCTCCGGCAACTCCTTCCAGAGTCCCTTCGAGCCGCTCTTCGAACATCTGACCCTCGGCTTCGAGATGGGGCTGCACCTGGTCGTCGCCCGCAGTGCCATGGGGGCCGGCCGGGGCCTCAGCGACGGGCTCATCCGTCGGCTCGACGAGGCGAACAACCCTGCCGTCCTGTTGTCCTGCCCGCCCACGGAAGGCCGTCTCTTCGGCGACGCGAAGCCGCTCAACCTGCCGCCGGGACGGGCCCTGTACATCGCTCGCCGACGGCCGCGGCTGATACAGACGGCGCTGGTTGAGGAGAGCCAGGGGCAACAGGCCTGAGCGGACGCGAGAAACGGCACCCTCCTGGGATACGTCTCAGGAGGGTGCCGTCATCAGCGTTTCAGCTCATTCCGTTGCCGTTCCGGCCGGACGCCATCCTCGGGCGCGGGCCCGGGAGAGGGCGAAACCGGCCCAGAGGACCGCGAGGACGCCGGCGGAGCCGAGGAGGACGAAGAGCGTGGCCCGTCCGGTGGCCCGGTCGGCGGCAGAGGTCTCACGGACGTTCACGGGCTCCGCCGGGCGCTCGACACCGACGGACGCGGCGGGATCGCCGAGCACGGTGGTGACCGCGGCGTAGGCGTCCAGCTGAGGGATGTCGGCCGGGTATGCGGTGGCAGTCAGACGGCGGACGACGTCCTCGGGCGAGTCGTCGGGGTGGACGGCGCGAACGGCCGCGGCGGCCCCCGCGGCGTAGGCGGTGGCCACCGGGACTCCACCGCCCAGGTAGTGGCCTTCGCCCCGTGGTCCACCGGAGACCACTCCGGCGCCCGGGGCGGCCACGTCGATGCCCTCGGTGGGGAGGGAGCCGTCCGGGCGGGCGCCGCCGGGAAGCATGTCGGCGACCGAGAGGACGCCGGGTTCACCGGCCGGCCAGTAGGTGCGGGACGGAACTTCGTCGGCACCACGCGACGGCGGGTCCGGGGTGGCTGCGGCGATCACGACCGCGCCCGCGCGCCGGGCCTCGGCTACGGCGCCGCTCAGCGCCGGGTCCTGCCGTGGCAGGGCCACCGTGACCGCGATCACTCCGGCCTTGGCTTCGGTCGCCTCGCGCAGCGCCTCCACGACGAGGGCGGAGCTCGCCCGCCCGCGCCGGTCCGTGCCGCGCAGGGCGAGAATCCGCGCGCCCGGGGCGACCCCGGCCAGACGGGGGCTGTCCCCGCCGGTCCCGGCGATCAGCCCGGCCAGGAACGTACCGTGTCCGACACAGTCGTCACCGGCCGCACCCGGGGCGGTGACCCGGCCCTTGAGCCCTGCCGCGCCGGGGTCGACACCCGTGGCGATCAGTGCGACGGTCACCCCCTCACCGGTGCTGTGCCGGTGCAGCCGGTCCAGGTCGAGGCGCTGGCGCGACCAGTCCTGTTTCTCCGCCTTCTCGCGGGAGGCGGGGGTGCAGACCACGTCGTCGGCCTCCGGATCGAGGGCGGAGGGCATGCCGGGCAGTTCCTGGCCCTTCTTCCCGTCGGCGGCGGGGACACGCGAGGGGAGCGCCGCCTGCGCCGGCACGGCCGTGGGGAGCAGCAGAGCGGCGGCCAGGCCGGCACCGTACAGCAGGCGGACGGGAGGCATCATCGGGGTGCCACCTTCGGTGCCACGGCGATCACGTCGGCGGGGAGCAGGACGCGCAGGTCGTCCAGTGTGGGCGCGGCCAGCGAGCTGAGCCGGCCCGCCTGCCGGGTGACCATCGACTCGACCACCTGACGGGCCAGACGGGCGTTGCCGAAGGAGCGGTCCCGGGGCACCGCGTCGAAGTACTCCTGGAGCAGCGGGCCGGTGCCGGGTCCGCACTCGTAGCCCATGGTGGCGGCCTGGGTCCGCACGATGGTGACCAGTTCCTCCGAGGAGTAGTCGGCGAAGGTGATCCGGCGTGGGAAGCGGGAGGACAGTCCGGGGTTGGATCCCAGGAAGCGCTCCATCTCTTCGGTGTATCCGGCGACGATGACGACCACCTCGTCGCGGTGGTCCTCCATCAGCTTCAGCAGGGTGTCCACCGCTTCCTGGCCGAAGTCGGCGCCGCCGCCGCGCGGGGTGAGGGTGTACGCCTCATCGATGAACAGCACGCCGCCGCGGGCCCGTTCGAAGACCTCTCGGGTCAGCTGGGCGGTGTGACCGATGTAGCGGCCGACCAGGTCGGCGCGGGCCGCTTCGATCAGCTGGCCCCGGTCCAGGACGCCGAGCTGGGTCAGGACCTCCCCGTAGAGGCGGGCGACGGTCGTCTTGCCGGTGCCGGGCGGGCCGGTGAAGACCAGATGGTTGCTGAGCGAGGGGACCGGCAGCCCGGCCGCGGCGCGGTGGCGGGCCGTGGTGATGAGGTTGACGAGATCCGCGACCTCGCGCTTCACCTCGGCCAGGCCGATCATGTCGCCGAGGCGGGTCAGCGGGTCGTCGTCCGGCGCGGAAGGACCGGCGGCCGTGGCGGCAGCGGTGGCGGACACGTCGTCCGGCAGCAGGAGCCGCAGATCGTGCTCGCTGACCTGCGACTGCTCGGAGAGCCGTACCGCCTGCCTGTCCACCATCTCCTCGAACACACCCCTCGCGGCCCGCCCGTTGCCGAAACCGGCGTCCCGTGGCATCGCCTCGAAGTGCGCGGCCAGAGCGGCCGCGGTGCCCTCACCCAGCTCGTACTGGTGCTGAACGCACATGCTCTCCATGATCGCGACCAGGTCGGGCACCGCGTAGTTCTCGAACTCGACGGTCCGCGAGAAGCGCGAGGCCAGGCCCGGGTTGGAACCGAGGAAGGAGTCCATCTCGCGGGAGTATCCGGCCGCGACCACGACCACGTCGTCGCGGTGGTCCTCCATCAGCTTCAGCAGGGTGTCCACCGACTCACGGCCGAAGTCGGCGCCGCCGTTGCCGCTGTCGGAGGTCAGCGTGTACGCCTCGTCGATGAACAGCACGCCGCCGAGAGCCCGTTGGAAGGCCTCAGTCGTCTTGATGGCCGTGCCGCCGACGATCTGCGCGACCAGGTCGGCCCGTGAGACCTCCACCAGATGGCCGCTGCGCAGCGAACCCAGTTCGGCCAGGATCGCGCCGTAGAGACGGGCGACGGTGGTCTTTCCGGTGCCGGGCGGCCCGGCGAAGACGAGGTGTCTGCTCATCGGCGGGGCGGACATGCCGAGTTGTTCGCGGCGCTGGGCGAGTTGGGTCAGGTTGACCAGGGTGCGCACCTGGTGTTTGACGTTCTCCAGGCCGATCAGTGCGTTGAGGGCGCCGAGCGGGCCGTCCGCGCGGTCGGGCGGGGGCGCGTCGGCGGCGCCGGACCCGGCCGGGTCGGTGTTCTCGGCGCTGCCGGTGCCCCAGGCGTCCCGCTTCCCGTTGCCTGTGCTGTTCAGGCCTTCGACCGCGAGCCGCTGACCGGGTGCGGTCTGTACCAGACCGCCGCCCTCGTTCTCCCTGGCGAGGCAGTTGACGAGTGAGACCGGCGCGGTGGACTCCACCCGGAAGCCGTCCTGGGCGCCGCCGGTGGCCTCGCAGCCGCTGAGCGAGGCGAGCGCGCCCTCCTGGAGGAGGAAGCCGTGGCCCTTGGGGGCGTGCACGGTGGTGCGGTTGGCGGTCAGCTCGCCGCCGGCGGCGACCACCACACCCTCCTCGCCGGAGATTTCCACGCGGAAGTCGCGGACGGTGACGTTTCCGCCGTCCTCCACGACCAAGCCGCTGGTGGCGGTGTCGGAGACTCCTCCGCCGGCCAGGTAGAGGGTGCTGCCGGAGGCCACGCGTACACCCGCGCCCTTCGGGCGGACGATCTCGCAGTCCTCGACGCGGCCCCGGGCGTCCTTGGTGGCCGCGATGCCGTCGCCGGAGGGCTCCACCAGCCGGGCCCGGCGCAGCATCGGACTGGCGCCGCCGAGCACCGCGACCGCGGGCGAGCCGCCGATCACCTCCAGGCGGTCCAGTTCCGGCACCGATCCCTCCTCCAGGAGCAGGCCTGGACCGTCGCAGTCGCGGACCGTCAGGCCGGTGAGCGCAGGGGACGCGGACCCGGCGACCCGCAGCGCCGCGCCCTGAGCACCGTCGACCCAGCAGTCCTCGAAGGTGCCGCGCGACCGGTCGGTGACCAGCACGCCGTGGCCGCGGACGCGCGAGACGCGGCAGCGGCGCAGCACCGGGTCGGTGCCACCGGCCAGGGCTATCCCGTTCCCTGAGGCGCCGGTGACGCGGACGTCCTCCAGCGTCGTACGCCCCGTACTGCTCAGGTGCACGCCGGTGCTGGTGTCGTGCACCACGGTGCGGATCACCGAGACGGCGGAGTTCTGTTCCAGGGCGATGGAGGGCTTGTCGGTGGAGGAGATGTCGCAGTCCTCGACGCTGCCACGGCTCTCGCCGTTGGCGAGCAGGCCGTTGCCTCGGGCGTCGCGCACCGTGCAGTCACGGATGCGCGCCTCGCCCTGCTCGGCGAGGACCAGGCCGCTGGTGCCCAGGTGTTCGAGCGTGCAGGACTCCACGGTGGTGAGCGTGGTGGAGGTCACCACGATGCCCGCGCCCTGCGGGTTGCTCACCCGGCAGTCGCGCAGCGCGAGGGAACCCGTCCCGCCGGCCAGCAACGCGGCCCAGGCGGCGCCGATGATCTCGCAGCCGTCGAACGCGGCCTGCCCGCGCCGGACGTCCACGGCCGGCAACTCGGCATCACCGCCCCGCAGGGTCAGCTCGGAGAACATCACCGCGTCGGCGCGCAACGCGACCACGCTGCCCGAACGCGGCCGGATCTCCACCGTGCCCCGCCCCTCGGCGGCGGTGAGGGTGACCCTGGTCTGGATCACCAGGTTCTCCGCGTACGTACCGGGCCGGACGCTGATGAGCGCCCCGGTGCGGGCTGCGGCGAGTGCCTCACCGATCGTCCGATAGCGGTCCGTGGGACCGACCGACAGTACCTGGCGCGACACGCACCAACCTCCTTGCTACGGCGGCATCTTCAGTGCACACCCCTTGTCCGGGGGCACGTGTCGGCGAGCCGACGGTGCCATCATGCCTCGTCCCCGGTACGTGCGGGTTCCGGGAGCGGTGCTCCCGGCGTCGAGGTGTCCCGGTCAGACGCTCCACTTCTGGTTGTCGGCCCCGTTGCAGCTCCACAGTTGCAGTGCGGTCCCGCTGTTCCGGTTGGCGTCCCTGATGTCGACGCACATGCCGACGACCGTGTTGACGAGGTCGTGGCTGCCGTTCAGGACGAACTGCTGGGCGGCGTTGCCGTTGCACCAGGTGATCTGGATCGGGGTGCCGTTGCTGAAGTTCGCGCCGGCCACGTCCAGGCACTTGTCCTTGATACGGATCGTGCCGTCCGAGGCGAATCGCCACAACTGGGCGTCAGCGTTGTTGCAGTCCCACACGTGCAGCGCCTTGCCGTCGCTGAAGTCGTGGGCCGGTACGTCGATGCAGCGGCCCGAGAGATGACTGCGCAGGGAGACGGGGGCACTGAGAGTGACGCCGGAAGCGGCTTTCGCGGGCGGGTTCTCCGGGCTGCCGGATTCCTTCTGTTCGCTCGGCCGCTTCGCCGGCTCCTTCGCCTCGGCGGCCTTCTTCGGCGAGTCCCCGGGGCCGACGGCCTTCTTCGGCCCGTCTTCGGCCGTATCCGGCGCCGGGGCTCGTTTCACGGGCTTCTCGGGCACCGACTCGACAGTGTCCTTCTTGTCGCCGTCGTCGTCCGGGGAACCCTTTTCGGGCGCGGTCACCGCGAACTCGCCGGGCGCCTCCGAGGCACTCCCGTCGAGCACGGTCCCCGCCGCCGCCACCGACGGCCTCCCGGGGCCCTCGTCGTCGTTCCCGGCGAGCACCAGGAAGGGCACCGACACGAGGAGCGCCCCCGCCACCGCGGCGCCGGCCAGCACCGCTTTGCCCGGCCGTCCCACCGGCCCTGCCTGCTGCTGCGGCCGGCCGATCGCGGTCGCGGTCATGGTCCGCACGAGCGCGGGCAGTCGGCTCTGGGTGGCGGCGTCGGACTCGGACTCGGACTCGGATCGAGGGGCGGTGGGCACCCCGGTTCCGGGCTCGGCGGTCCGGCCCTCTCCGGGCGCCCTCTCGCCCTCGGCGGGCCCGGCCTCGGCCTTGCCCGATCCTTCCTCGGTCTCCTCGGCCACCGGGGACTCAGGCGGCTCCGTGCCGGCGCCTTCGGCCGCTCCGGCCGCCTCCCCCCTCTTCGCCTTCGCGGGTTCGGACCCGGACTCGGCGCGAGCGGCGGGCACGGGCACAGGGGCGGGGGCCGTATCGGGCACGGGCGTCACGGTCGGCTCCTCGCCTCCGGAATCGGACTCCGCGCGAGCCCTTGGAGAAGTGGATGGTTGCTGGGACACAGGTGTCACGGGGTCCTCCCTTTGGTCTGGGGCCAGGGTTGGGATGAGCTGTCGGCTCGGTCCGCGGAGCGGGCCGCTGCCGTAGCGCCGGCAGGCACCGCCGTACCGGCCGTGCCGCCCGGGCCGTCCTCCGTCGCAGCGACCGTTGCGGCGGAGGCTCTCGCGCCACCCTCGGCGGGCGCCGGGCCCGGAAGGCTCTCCGCCGGAACGAGCAACGGGGCCGCGGCCCCGGCGTTGACCATCAGCATGGTGCCGGGACCTTCCAGTGAGCGGGCCAGTTCCCGTACCGACAACGTGTCATGGAGAAGTTCCGCGGACATGAACTCATGGGTGGGCGAGGTGAACAACAGGACCACCGGCGCACCGTCCCGCCCGACGGCCGCGAGCGGCCCGCCGTCCGGACCGCGCATCACGGTGACGTCCGACTCCGCGAGTGCCGCGAGCGCGGCTTCCACCGAGCCGTAACCGGTGGCGGCCCGCTGTGCCGCAGCGTCCACCGGGTCGGTGGGCTCCGGCCAGCCGAGGACCCGCGCAGAGGGCCGGTACGCCGGATTGGCGCGGTACTCCCCCACGCTCCCGCTCTCGTCCGACTGCCACTCCCCCAGCACTGCCCACTCGGGTGGCGTCCGAGCCTCGGTCCACTCCGGGTCCACCACCCCGACCCAGTGGCCCGGCGCGCTGCGGGCAGCGCCCCGTACAGCCTCGGGTACACCAGAGCCGTCGGCGGACTCGGCGCTGCCCGGGGCGGGTGACACGGGGGCTGCGGTCGGAACGGTGGTATCGGGAATGACGATCGCAGCGCTGTTCAAGCCCTCTTGCCGTTCTCCGGGCCGCATCTCCACCTGAACTCTTGGGTCTGTACGCACTCTCAGTGCAGGGCCACGTGCGCTCGCACACCGACACCGATCAGATCGGGAGTCCACAGGATGTCACATGACTACGGTCGTGGGGGCCGCGGAAAGTCCGATCCTGAGCACTCCTGTGCTCGTTGCGCAGCTCGAACTAAGGATGTTCCGGTAGTAGTTAGGCACGAGAGGACAAAGCGCCGGAGGTGTTCGGGGTGCGGGAGCAACGGTCGTCCGCACTCGGTCTACGTTGGGTCGGGTCCGGCCATCGGCCTTTCGGCGCAGCAGTGTGTTCCGGTCCGGACGTCCGGGCGGGCCGTCCGGGAACGCCTCGCGGCTCGGAAAGGCGGATCGGCTCTGTCACGACCGCCACCACCCAGGGCCGCGCGTGAATCCGACGACGAGACCGTCCGACCCGGCCCGCACGACGCGTCTGCCAACCAACTCCCGCAGCGCACAGTGGCTTTCATCCCGGCCCAGCCCGATCCCAACCCACAACCCCCGGCTCACAACCCCCCAACCCCCTACCGCTCCGCGACGAAGGAGTCATCGCATGTCCCCCCATCACCCCGCCCTTGGCGCGAACGCCGCGGCAGCCTCCGCCCCAGGTGCGCAGGAGCCCGGGTCCCCGGCCTCCGGCACACCCGCCGAGGAGACGTCGAGCACGGCCGCCGCAACCGCCGCTGCCGCAGTCGCCGAGGCGGAGTCCGGCACCGCCCCGGCCGGGGAGACCATCGCCGCCCCGTCGGAGTCCACGGCCTCCACGCCCGCCCCGACCACCGAGGCGCCCGAGGAGGGCACCGGTGCGGCTGCGGCCGTCGGGACGGCGCCGGGCACCAGGACCAGCACCGGCGCCGACAGCGGGCGACCCCGCACGCCCGTCCTGGCCGGGGCCGCCTTCGTCGGCGCCGCCTTGGTCGCCATACCCCTGCTGCTGATCGGAAGCGCCGACGACAAGGGGCAGGACACCGTACGACCGGTGGCGGGAGGCACCGACACGGTCCTCAACCCGCATACCGCTCCCGCCGCCATCGAGGACTACGTGGCAGGCAAGCCCAGCGCGTCCGCGACCACGGAGAAACCCAAGAGGGAACAGAGGGTCGAGACTCCGAAGTCCGCCGCCCCCAAACCCGTTGTGCCGGCGCCGGAGCCCAGGACGAGCCGCCCGGCCGAGAAGAAGCCCACACCCACGTCCAAACCCGAGCCCAAGGCGGCCCCGAAGCCCAACTGGAGCACGGTGACCGTATCCGCACCCAGCGTCCTGGAGGTCAACCAGGCCTGGACCACCAACCGCATCCGCATGGTCATGCAGCCGGACGGCAACCTCGTCGTCCTCAACGAACTGGGCAAACCCATCTGGGCAGCCATGACCTTCGGCCCGAACCACCGGGCGAACTTCCAGCCCGATGGCAACCTCGTCATCCACAACGGTGACGGCCGCCCGATCTGGGCCTCCAAGACCCACGACCACGGGGGTGCCCAGTTGGTCTTCAGGGCCGACGCCAAAGTGGTCATCGTGCACAACGGCCGTGTGGTCTGGTCGACCTGACGGGGCGATGGTGCCTCGGTCCGGGCCCGGAACCGTACGCCGTCGATCAACTGCCGCCGAGATCTCCCCGCCCCGTGAACCGAGGTCACTCATCGCTCGAGATCGACTTTCGATACACGGTCCAGCTGAGTACGCAGTCTCCTCAGACGGGTGGTGGGGAACGACAGCGTTCGAGTGCCTGAACCGCCTGCTTCTCGTCGATGGACACCGCGATCCGGGAGGCAGAGATCGGTGCCGACGCGGCGCGCGCGACCTGGCAGCGATCGAATCGTGGGTCCGGGTCCTGGTTCGGGTCGCGTTGCCCGCCCCGTCGTCTGCCGCTTGCATGACACATCGCCTCGTCCACCGGTGAAAGCCCGGTCGGGGCGGCAGGACAACGGCTGAGCCCCGAGGTGTGGGCGCAATGCGGTGGACTGTTCGGCGGATTCGGTGGCATCGTCAGCGATCGTGACGAAGCATGGTTTCCTCGCGTTGGCGCCGCAGTTCACCACGACCTCCGAGCTGCTCTCGAAGTCGGCGCATCGGCGCGGGATGGATGTGGAGGTACTCCCTTCCCATGGCGGTGCGGGCACGGCCATGGGGAGGCGTGGTGGCCACTACTACGGCGGCCCCGCTTTCGCGGCACGCGTCGCGGATGCTCTTGAGGTCGCGCTCTTGGAGCCGTCTGATGACTGGCTGGCCACATTGCCCCATGCGTACACCGGACGGCGCATCGCCATGGCGACCCTGGGCGAGGCGCGCAGTCTGCTCCGGCCGGCGTTCGTCAAGCCGCCGAGTGACAAGAGCTTCGAGGCCGCCGTCTACCCTGACGGCAGTTGCCTCCCGACAGAGCCTGAGCTGTCACTGGGCGTACCGGTACAGATCAGCGACGTGGTGACCTGGGCAGCGGAGTTTCGCCTGTACCTTCTGGACGGCGAGGTCCGCACGGGTTCGCAGTACGCCACCTTCGGCCGTCTCGACGTCGAGCGGCTGGGCGGGCACCGCTGTGAAGCCGCTGTCCAGGAGTTCGCGGAGGGTTTCCTGGCCATGTGCGGTGGTGGCCTGCCCAGCGCGGTGGTGGTGGACGTCGGGCTCCTGGCCGCATCTGAGCACGGCACCGCCGACCAGTGGGCGGTGGTCGAGGCGAGCATGGCGTGGTTCAGCAGTTGCTACGCCGCAGATCCTGACCGGGTCCTGGACGTCGTCCTGCGCTCAGCTGGTCCGCGGACGCGGATGACGGAGCGAGACAGCCAGTTCTGCCGGAACAACAGAAACGCTCACCTGACCGGCTGAAAAGCGGGCGTGATCAGTGACAACAACCGAGCCGACCCGGCGATGGGTGCGTGGCCCCGGAGTCGAAGCCGAACCAGTCGTACGAGGGGGACGGATCGACCAGATGGTCCGCGGCGTGGGACCGAAGAGCTCGTGGCTGCTACCTGAGACCGGCAGCGACCATTCGCCGGTGGCGGCCGGCGGCCGGATTCGGCTGGTGAACACCACGCGCCGGCAACGCCACGCCACCTTGGCCGAGGCATGTCCTCCAGCCCACCAGCACGACAGAGTGCGTGAGCCTGCCCGCCAAACCCATCAGCGCCGCCGCGCTTGGAGGGAGTCGGAAACGAGGACTGTCCGTGGGATATCCGGGCACACGCACCTCACCCCTTCGAGAGGAGCACTCCATGCTCGGCATAGCCGCAGCTGTCCTGTTCGCCATTGCTTTCCTGATCAACGCAGCAGATGTCACCACCAACGACGTCTTCTCCTCCGTGAACGTCATGCTCCTGGGCCTGGCACTTCTGGCCCTGCACATAGCGGGAATCGGGGCCGGCCGTCCCTCCCGCAGACGCTGACGACGCCGCCGGGAACCTGGTGCGGGCGAGAACATCACGCTTCCTCCCCCGAACCTTGCCAGGGCGGCCCTGGACCCGAAGCGAATGTCGGGCCAGGGCCGCCCTGCCCTGCGAAAGAGCTCGATCCTGCCTCGGGTGAGCCTGTGGCGCGGTACGGGCCCCTGATCATGACGACGCCGACCGCCCCGGTCGCGAGCGCGTCCACCTCCTCACAGTGAGGGGCCAGCTACCTGATGTCGTCGGCAGAACCACCGCCGCTCCCGAAAGGGCTTCGGCCGGGCAGGCGGAGGCAATACTGATCGTGACAGCCGCTCCGCCGCAGGGGCCGACCTCGTAGGCGGCCATGGCCGGTGGGTCGCACCTTTGTCGATGTCTCCGAGGGGAGCCGTTCATGACCACGGCGAAAGACCTGTTCATCATCTCCATGGACCCGAGGTCGAAGGATTCCGTGGGACAGGGCGACCTGTCGCTCACACTCGCGGGGGCCGAGCTGATCGATCTCATCGGTGCGGGGGCAGTCTCCGTGGACGGGGACCGCATCGTGCCGGGTGACCCGCCCACGCTGGACGATCGGCTCATGCGCGAGGCTGCGGCCGGGCTCACCCGGCAGGAGCCCTATGAGCGGATCGAGGACTGGCTCTGGCGCCGGGGCCGAGACCTCTCGGCGGCGTACCAGACCGCCCTTGAGGAGGACGGTGAGCTGACGCGGACGCGAAGCGGCCGGTTGCCGTTCGGGGCGGAACGCGTGGAACCGGTCGACACGCCTGCGCGTCGCCGGGCAGCCGACCGCTGGAAGGGACGGGAACCCGTCCTCACCGCCCTCGCCGCGGTCGTGAACACCGACGGCGAACGGTCCGACGAGGAGCCCGGCCTCGACGACGAAGCGATGACCACCGTGGTGGCTCATGTCCACGACGCGGTGATGGAACTCGAGGCGGTACGTCAGAGGCGGACCATCGAGAACTCGGCCTTTGCCAACCTCTGGCGCGGAGTATGAGGCGGATCCGCAGCCAAGGCCGACAGCGGGCGACAGCGCCCACGAAGTACGCCCGCCCGGCCTGGCCCCCTCGAACCACGACGAGCCGACGACCGTCGGCGGGAGCGGCCGGCTGAGAACGTGGCAGCCCTCATCGAACGGCGTGGAAGACGACGTCAGCTCTCTCCATCTCCGCCAGGAGAAGCGAAGGCCGCTCCTTGGCCCGCTTGGGTACGTGCGTGTCGGACGTGAGCAGCAGGCGCACTGGGCACACTCCCGAGTCTCGGAAGACGCAAGCGGACCGGGAACCCTTCCAGGTGCCCGGTCCGCTTGCGTGCGCTTCTTCCCGTGCGCGCGTTCAGCGGGTGACGACGTGCCGCTCGTCGGGAACACAGTGCGTCATCGTCAGACCCTCGACGTCACGCGGCGGGTTCTCACCGAGCCGGGCCAGACGCTTGCGATCGTCGTCCGACAGATCCTGGCTAGCCAGAGGACGCAGTCCCGCCACATCCTGCGGGGTGATGCCCAGCCCGTCACCGACCCTGCGGCCGAGATCGTTCTCGACGAGGAGGAAGTGCCAGACCATTCTTTCCTGCACCGCTCGGTCGCATGCGGAGAGCATGCTGACGAGGTTCGTCACCAGATCGTCCCGCTCCCAGTCCTCCATGAGGAGGTATCGCTGGCCGGCTTGCAGGTAGTCGTTGGTCCGGGGGATGCGCTTGCGGGTGAGGCGTCCTCGGATTTCCGGACCCTGCTCGTCGTGGGTCGGATACTGCGCCTCACGCAGGCCGCCGGTGATCGACGGCTCGTAGTTCACCTCAGGGTTCTCGCCGTGGTGACCGTTGTCGTACGCCATCAGCCCGTCGCGCTGATTGGTGGCCACGTGGGCGTTCTTCGCCTGGTTGACGGGGAGTTGCAGGTAGTTCGGGCCCACCCGGTGGCGCTGGGTGTCGCTGTAGGAGAAGGTCCGTCCGACCAGCATCTTGTCGTCGGAGAAGTCCAGTCCGTCGACCAGTACGCCGGTACCGAAGGACACCTGCTCGTTCTCCGCGAAGTAGTTGTCCGGCACGCGGTTCAGCACCATCCGGCCCACCGCCTTCGGCGGGAAGTCCTGCTCGGGCCACGTCTTCGTGTCATCCAGCGGATCGAAGTCCAACTCGGGGTGGTCGTCGTCGGACATCATCTGCACGACCAGTTCCCACTCGGGGTGGTCACCCCGCCGGATGGCGTCGTAGAGATCCTTCGTGGCGTGCCCCAGCTCCTGCGCCTGTACGTTCGCCGCGTCCTCGGCTGTCATGCTCCGGACGCCCTGCTTCGGCAGCCAGTGGTACTTGACCAGCACCGACTCCCCCTCGGCGTTGACCCACTTGTACGTGTTGACGCCGAAGCCCTGCATATGGCGGTAGTCGGAGGGGATGCCCCGCGGACTGAACAGGTTCACGAGCATGTGCATGCTCTCCGGCGTCTGCGACATGAAGTCGAAGATCCGCCCCGGCTTCTGCTCGTGGGAGACCGGGTCGGGCTTGAGCGAGTGGATGACGTCAGGGAACTTGATCGCGTCCCGGATGAAGAAGACGCCGAGATTGTTGCCCACCAGATCCCAATTGCCGTCCTCGGTATAGAACTTGACGGCGAAGCCACGCGGATCGCGCGCCGACTCCGACGAGTCGCGGCCGCCGATCACGGTGGAGAACCGGACAGCGACGTCGGTGCGCTTGCCGGCCTCCTGGAACAGTTTGGCCCGGGTGTAGCGGGAGATGGGTTCGTCCCCCCACTTCCCGTACGCCTCGAACACTTCCCGTACGCCTCGAAGTAGCAGTAGGTCGTCACACCCCGCGCATGCACCACACGCTCAGGGATGCGCTCCCGGTCGAAGTGGCTGATCTTCTCCAGGAACTGGTAGTTCTCCAGGGAGGCAGGGCCCCTCGCACCCACCGTGCGCTGATTCTGGTTGTCGAACACGGCATGACCCTGCCGGTTGGTAAGTACCGGCCGGTCGTCATCCGGGTCCGGCCCTGAGCTCGCTACGTCTGTCACCGCCAACCGCTCCCTCTCGCAGTCCCCATGCGGTAGCGCCCTGCACAGCCGGGAAACCGAACACCGGGACATGCGCCCCGCATCCCGCTCAGGCGGCTCCGCCGACGGGTCTCCAGCCCTCATGCTCTCCCCGGTCCAGCAACCTCACCACCGCGAAGGACCGAACGGAGGAGCGTCCCCGGCGGTCACAGGGGCCGGAGCGGTGAAGTTGCCAGGGACAGCACAGAGAGCAGCACCGCGCCAAGACGAACACGACGACGATCCACGACGACACGGGTCTCGGCACCGACGGTCAGCCCGTCGCGGAAAGCGTGGAGACTCAGTCGTCGTGGATCGTGGTCACGGGATGTGATGGCGCGGATGGTGCTTACTGTCCTGCGGCGGCGACCCGCTCACCGGAAGTGGTCAACAGGGGAGAGTGGTCTTGCCCGCAGCGCCGGTGGCACCGGTGGTGCCGTCCGCGAACTTCGTGGCGGCGGTGCCGTGGCCGCCGGGCACACCGGACTGGCCGCGCCGCCGGCGCCACCCGTGCCACCCGTATGACTGCCCCCAGCCTCGGAGGCGCCGCCGTTGCCGCCCTTGCCGCCGGCGATACCGGCACCGGCGTTGCCCGCGCCGCCCACGCCACCCTTGCCGCCGAACGCGGCGTCACCTCCCAGGCCACCCCTGCCGCCGTCGCCGTTGGCGCCTCCGGCACCACCCATACCTCCGGCACCACCGGCGCTCGCGATGCCGATGGCGCCTCCACCGGCGCCTCCGTTGCCTCCGTTGCCGTTGGCTCCCGCTGCGCCACCGGTACCACCGAGGCCGCCGATGCCACCGAGGATCCCGACGCCGTTCGCGCCGTTGGTGCCGGGGGCCCCGGCCGCACTGTGAGTCGGGGCGCTCCCCGTTCCGGGCTGCGCGAAGGCGAGGGCGGGAGTGACGGTGAGACCGGCTACGGCAATCGCGGAGACCAGGAAGGTCCGGACAGCGGCCATGGTGCTCGGACCGAAGGCGTCGGCTACGGCGTCAGCACCCCACCTGGCCTGAGCTGCTGGATCTCACGCACGAATCCGCAGAACGCCAACCTGGCAGCACGGGGGGGCGGGGTAGGTCAACGCACCGGCAAGCCTCGTGGCGTGTACGCCCGCGAGGCACGGGACAGCGAGGGACGCCACCCCACCGCAACAGCCTGCCGGGTCCAGCATGCCGCACGTGCCGGGTCCGATCACCTCGGTCGGATGGGGAGGCCGCGGGGGCGAGGATCGTGGCCTGCTCCCCGACCACGCGCGGACCGAACCCGGACCGCACGGCCTTCACTCCGGCGCCCGCCCGAGTTCTGCCCGCCGGAGCAACGTGGCAGCACTCGGGCACCTACACGGGCCGGGCCTCGCCAAGAAGGCGCTGGCTCACATGGCGGTGCGGGAGTGCACGCTGACGGCGTAGCCGCCGTCAGCGTCATAGGGGTCGCCGCTCCAGGTGGCGTAGCGCTGCCGCAACGTCAGGCCGGCCTCGGTGCACCACTCGTCGAACTCCGTCAGGGTCACGGGCGGTTCCGACAGCGGAAGGTGCGCCGCATCCAGTCCCATGCCCGTGACCAGCAGACCGCCGGAACGCAGCACTGCGGCCAACTGCCGGACGACACCTGATTCCGTGCCGGGAGCCAGCAGGGGAATGACGTTCCCGGCGGCGAGGGCCAGGTCGAAGTCCGGCTCCGGGCCGAGAGTGTCCAAACGGGCCAGGTCACCGAGGAGCCACTCCTGCGAGGGGGCGTCTCGGCGGGCTACCGCGAGCATCGAGGCGTCGACGTCCACACCCGTACAGTGGTGGCCCAGCTCCGCGAGTCGGATCGCGATCCGGCCGGTGCCGCACCCGGCGTCGAGTACCCGGGCGGCGGGCTTCAGCAATGCGTCGCAGAAGGCGGCCTCGCCGTGGATGTCGTGGCCTGATTCGGCGAGCCGGGCGAAACGCTGAGCGTATTCCTCTCCCGCTTGCCCTCCGGTCAGTTCCGCCCAGCGGTCGGGTTGCCCAGTCATATGCAAAGTGCCTTCCGGTCGGCCTCGTCCAGCAGGAGCGAAGAGGTTGCCATCACACCATGTGCGGTCGTCAGTGCAAACATCGCGCTCCACCCTGTCCGTCCGGCGCGGGCGGCAGCGAGGTCGGCGCCCGCCTGATCCTTGTTTCCGGCGAAACCGCGTTCTCCGGCGCGCGTCCACTACGAGGCGTCCTGCCTGCCCGCCCCCTCACCCAGGCGCCCGCCGGCTCCTCGTCCCGACGAGCTGAAAGCAGGAGCCCTGCGCCTCGCCGCACACGGATCGGCGGCGTTTGCCGCATCCGGGGCCGTGCCCCGGCAAAGGGCGGTGCCGGGGCGGATACCTCGCGACCGGGGCCGGTCGCTCCTGCCCTGGCCGCCCCACGCACGACGAGATCCCGCGCCGCCTGCGGCTCGCGGACGCCTTTCCGGGAACCGCCGGCGGCGAAGCCGGCGAAGTCCGGGCAGCAGCGCCGGCGCGGGAACCCGTGGACCGGATGACGAGCCGGATCAGCGGATCTCGGTGACCCGCTGCTCCTTACGCGCCGCGCAGTTGGAGTTCTCCACCGACACGTACACGTTGGAGATGTGCCCGCCCCAGCTCACGCAGTGACCCTTGCCGTAGACGTAGCCCGGCCCCGCGTACGAGGTGAAGTACCCGGAGTCCCCGGCCCACTGGTCGGTGTCGGGCACGTAGATGTACGTGGACATGTCCTTGGCCGTACCCGGGTTGGCACGGATCGTCGCCACGCAGTTCTTGCCGTTCGAGGAGTTGTACGTCAGGTAGACAGTGCCAAGGGAGCCGACCGGCACCGAGTTCACCGTCTTGTAGGAACTGCCGCAGACACCCTGCGGTGTGATGTTGGGCGCCGCGGACGCCGTCCCCCCGAACACAGCAGTAGCACCCACCACCATGGTCGCCAACGCCCCCACAGTCGCGATAGTACGCATGCTTCCCATACTTCCCCCTTGCGTCCTCGAGAGCGGTTTGCTCCCACTTGATGTGACATCCGAGGGGCAACGATGGTTGTACCGACACCTGCTGCCGGGCAAATCCACGGGCGAACCGATCGGACCCGGCCCGGCCAGGCTCCGGGCAGGACTGCCTCTGCCCGCTCTCAGCACCCTCTCGCGGGTGCACGAGTCCGGCAGGGGGCACCGCATGACGCCACGTGACGCCATACGGTGCCACTCGACGCCATTCGGCGCCATCCCAGGACCCAAAGCACGCCTCAAGGGCGCATGGCGCCACGGCCGCCACGGTCACCCAAAACGATGGCCACCGACCCGCAGGCTGTACGGGCCGCCATCGGTGTCACCGGCCAGTTCTCCGCCGTCGACGGCCTGATCACCGGGGAGGAGAACATGCTCCTCATGGCGGACCTGTACCACCTGTCCAGGCAGGAGGGGCGGCGGGTCGCCGCCGAACTCCTGGCACGCTTCGACCTGGTGGACGCCGCGACGAAGCCCGTCTCCAGCTACTCCGGCGGCATGAAGCGCCGCCTCGACCTCGCCATGACGCTGGTCGGCGACCCACGGATCATCTTCCTCGACGAGCCGACCACCGGCCTCGACCCCCGCAGCCGCCACAACATGTGGCAGATCATCCGCGAGCTCGTCTCCGGCGGAGTCACCGTCTTGCTCACCACCCAGCACCTGGAGGAGGCCGACGAACTCGCCGACCGCATCGCGGTCCTGAGCGACGGCAGGATCGCCGCCCACGGCACCGCCGAGGAACTGAAACGCCTCATCCCCGGCGGGCACGTACGCCTCCGGTTCACCGACCCGACCGCCTACCGAACCGCCGCAGTCACTCTGCGCGAGACGACCCGGAACGACGAGGCACTGTCCCTGCAGATTCCCAGCGACGGCACCCAACGCGAACTGCGCGCCCTCCTCGACTGGCTGGACTCCGCCGGCATCGAGGCGGACGAACTCACGATCCACACCCCCGACCTCGACGACGTGTTCTTCGCCCTCACCAGCAGCACCGTACCGAGCCGGACCGACCGGCGTGGCCAGACCAGCCAGACCAAGGAGAACGTCCGATGAGCTCTCTCTCCCTCGCCGTCCGCGACTCCAACACCATGCTGCGCCGCAATCTCCTGCACGCCCGCCGCTACCCCTCCCTCACCCTGAACCTGCTTCTCACCCCGGTCATGCTGCTCCTGCTGTTCGTCTACATCTTCGGCGACGCGATGAGTTCCGTCGTCGGCGACGGCGGCCCGGACCGCTCCGCGTACATCGCCTACGTCGTCCCGGGCTTGTTGCTCATGACCATCGGCTCCACCGTGGTAGGCACCGCGGTGTCCGTGTCCAACGACATGACCGAAGGCATCATCGCCCGCTTCCGCACGATGGCGATCCACCGTCCTTCCGTACTCATCGGACACGTCATCGGCAGCGTCCTGCAGTCAGTGCTGAGCGTGATCCTCGTCGGCGCCGTCGGCCTGGCCATCGGCTTCCGTTCCACCGATGCCACCGTCCTGGAATGGTTCGCCGCGTTCGGGCTGCTCGTGCTCTTCGCCACCGCGCTGACCTGGATCGCGGTCGGGATGGGGCTGGTCAGCCCCAACGCCGAGGCCGCCAGCAACAACGCGCTGCCCCTGATCCTCCTCCCGCTCCTCTCCAGCGCCTTCACCCCCATCGGTTCCATGCCCGGCTGGTTCCAGCCGATCGCCGAGTTCCAGCCCTTCACCCCGGCCATCGAGACCCTGCGCGGCCTCCTGCTCGGCACCGAGATCGGCGACAACGGGTGGCTCGCCGTCGCCTGGTGCACCGGCCTCACCGTGCTCGGCTACCTCTGGTCCACCTCCAGGTTCAACAGCGGCCCGAACTGACCGAAGAGGGATGTCCGCTCCCTCGCCCGGACACCCGCAGGCGCTGCCTGGGTGTCCGGGCAGTGGCGCTTGGCCCGGCGCTCGGCCCGGCGTGTTCGTGTTGGAGTAGCCCCAGTCGGTGCTGGGCGCGAAAGCGGGCTTCTCCTTGAGCGCGAGGGAGACAGTCCTCGGAGGTGTCGGACCCGGCCGTCGGCGACCTGACGCATCACGGCCGCCGCGGTGAAGGCCTTGGTGTTGCCGGCACGGCGGAACCGGCCCTCGGCGCCGGCCATCGGACGGCCCGTGGTCAGTTCTGCGACACCGGCGGTACGCGTCGCCGCCGCGCCGGATCAGTACGCCGGTCCACCGAATCCATGATGCATCCAACCCCCTTGCATGAGGGCCTGGTTGGTGGACGGGCGGCCTCTTTCGCCTGCGGGACTTCCTACGTGACGTCCGCTCCTGAGCAGAGCTGCCACGGGCGGGCACTGGCGTACGCGGGCGCCCGCCGCATACCCCCGGCCGTCATCTCGAGCCACCCTGATGCGGTACGAAGGCGGTGTGAACGAACCGATCAAGCCCCCGACCATCCGCGTGTTCATCGCTCTGGCCCCGCCCGACGACGCGAAAGAGGAACTGGCCCGGGAGCTGCGTCCCGCCTATGACACGCACCCGCACATGCGGTGGAACCGTATCGAGGACTGGCACATCACCCTGGCGTTCCTCGGCGAACTGCCGGCCGAGACCGCTCCCCTCCTGCGTCCGCCTCTCGCCGGCCTCGCAGCGAGCCGCCCGTCACCGTGTCTGTCGCTGCGCGGCGGCGGGAGCTTCGATGACCGCGTGCTGTGGAGCGGAGTCGAGGGGGACCTCGATGAGCTGCACAGACTCGCCGCGGATGTGCGGCGTGCGGTCAGGAGCTGTGGAATCGCTTTCGAGGAGCGGCCCCTGCGCCCGCATCTGACACTGGCCCGTGCCCGCCGGGGTGACGGGTCCTCGGCGGGAGAGATCGCCAAGGGCCTCGCCGGGTTCACCGGTCGCCCGTGGCGGGCCGAACGGCTGCACCTGGTCGGCAGCAACGAAGGCCGCAGCCGTGGGCCGATCCACTACCGCGACATCGATGCGTGGGCCCTCGGCAACGGGAAGCCGCCGGACACTCAGTCCTCCGGCAGCCGGTGAGTCCCGTGGACGCGGGCGCTGGAGGTGCCGGCGCCCTCCTGCGCAAGATGCCCGACGACCCCCGCGTCGACTACGCCTACCCCCACGACGGCCACCCCCAGGTGCGCCAGGCCGGCGGTGACCCAGTCCTGGACGTAACCCCGAATGCCTCGCGGGTCGAGTGTTCCAGAGAGCGGTCGACCATCAGGTCCACCCATGCCCGGGACGCGCGCTGCCCGGTGACCAGGTCCACGAAGGCCGGCCGCCCGCCGCGGTCCTGCGCGGCTCCCGATAAGAGGGCTTCGCCATCGGCGTCCAGCGGGTACGGCCCGGCAGGGACGGGAGCCAGTCCGACCAGTTCGCGTATGCGGTTCGGGGCCATCGTGCCGGGCGGCTGAGTCAGCGGATGACGTCGAAGACGTTCTTCTGAATGCCGTTGGCGTAGGCCTCGTGCTCAACGAGCTTCAGCCTCTGGGTGTCCTTGTCGGTCTCGCTGAACAGCCGCTTGCCCGCGCCGAGCAGCAGCGGGAAGACGAGAAGGTGGTACCGGTCGATGAGACCGGCGTCCGACAGGCTCCGGTTCAGAGCGGCGCTGCCGTGGACGATGATCGGTCCGCCCTCGGTCTCCTTCAGCGCGGCGATGTCGTCGAGCGAACGCAGGATCGTGGTATCGCCCCAGTTCGTGACCAGGTCATCCTGCGTAAGGCTGGTGGACAGGACGTACTTCGGCATCGTCCTGTAGTCGGCGAAGTCCTCCATGTCCGGCCACACCGGACTGAACACCTCGTAGCTGGCCCGGCCCATCAGCATGGCGGTGGCTTCCTTCTGCTCCCGGCCCTTGAGGTCGAATGCCGCGGGAAGGAACTCGATGTCCTTGAAGGTCCAGCCGGAGTTACGGTAACCGGGCTCACCGCCCGGAGCCTCAACCACGCCGTCGAGCGAAATGAAGGCCGTGCTGATCAACGTACGCATCTCAGGATCCTCGGTATCTCGAAACTGACTTCCGGCACACTCGGTCGATGTGCACATCAGCCTCAACTGCCGCCGCCGCGCACACCAATCATGATCTATGACTGCCAGTCCCGAGGAAACTCATCGGTCGCCCCGGAAGACGGGGCGAGGGGATCGTGGGGACATGCGGGCACGGTCGGGATGTTGCGGCGTGTTGCCGCCTCCCGCATGTCCTCGGGTAACTCCCCCGGCCGGCCGGTGCGGACTCGGGTGACGAGACGCAGGTGGGTGCGAATGGCACGCGGCTGTCGCCTACGCGTGCACGGGTGGCGGAATCCGGCCGCGAAGGCGTCTCCGGCACCGTTGGAATCCACCACCGGCCCGGGAGGCGTGACGGCGGGAATGTGGCTCAGTTCCCCGCCGACCAGCAGATAGGCCCCTTCGGCCCTGCCGTCGCGACGACCGCGTCGGCCCCGCCGCGCGCGACGACCTGACGCATGGTCCGTTCCGTGTCCGTCAGGGTGGTGGTGGACACGAAGACGATGTCCGCTTCGTAGGCGAAGGGCTCGTGGTAGGCGTTGACGCCGCCCCAGTTGTGCAGGTCGGTCGAGATGGTCAAGCCGGCCTCCCGCACTCGGGGAAGGGCGAATGCGCAGGGGTAGGTGATCGAGACATGGGCGTGACGGCTCGCCACCGCAAGGGCCCGGACCGTCGCAGGGGGCAGGCGATCGTTCTCCCGGGAGCGGGTGTCGTCGTACAAGGACAGCCGCCGTCCTCGGGGCCGACGAGGTTGACCGCCCGCTTGGTACCGCCGGGCAGGGGGACCTCGGTCAGGGCAATGCCCCGGTCCTGGTGCAGTGCGCGGACCAGGTCCCCCGCTTCGTCGTCGCCGACCACGTCGAGGTGCGACTCCGTTCATGCCCTCGGCCGTCGTACCGGCCTGCGGATCTCCGCCACCGGCGGAACGGCGCACCGCGGTTTCGGCATCGGCGACCTCGTCGTCGACCGCGTCGCCGGTCAGACGGACGAGAACAGTCCGACCACCGAGGACTTCGTGCGGTCAGCGGGCATCGTCACAGGCGCGAGCGGCACGAACTCGACGCTCAACGACCTCCACATCCACCACAACCAGATCAGCAATACAGGTGGCGGCGGCCTCAAGATCCGCCGATGACACGGTCAAGCCCGCGAAGCGGCTTCGAGCCGTCCGTCACCACCTCATGGCCCTGATACACGACGGCGGTGGTGAGCCCGTCGGGGATGGGCTCACCACGGAGGTTGATCCGGGGCGGTTTCGCGAAGTCCGACTCGGCGAGGGCCGCGCGCAGCGAGGTCATTTCCGCTGGTTCCATCTGTCCCGTCCCCTCGAGTCCGCCGCGTGAGAGTGTCCTGTACGACCCGTCACCGCTGACGAGCATGCTCCGGTGCCGTCCGTCGATCCCTCCGCTGACCGTGAGGGCAACAAGCAGGTCCTCCGCGCGTACGGGGACAGCGGAGGTGGTGGGCGCGGAGGCGACCGGCGGGATGGCAGGCGCTGAGGGCGGCCGATTCGGCGGCACGGCGCCGCTGGGGGACGCGCTCGGCACGCCCGTGGACGTTTCGGTGCCGGCGCCCCCGCCGCACCCTGTCAGCAGCAACGCGCCGCACATCGGCGCAGCCCCCACCCCCGTACGCCCTGTGCTGCGCTTCATGCGTCCTCCGGCTCTGTCGGCTCCGGACCGAGCCAGTAGCCGATGTGGAGTGCCGCGGCCAGGTCTCCTCTCTCACGCGCCTCGCGTCCGCGCTCTCGTACGAGACGTGCCACGGGCCACGGGCCCGATGTTCACTGACCGTTCAAGCTGCCAGGAGGGTTCGGCCGGCGAGCCAAAACTATCGTTGACGCCGTCCGGCCCACAGCGGACCCCTGCACGCTGGGCATTTCGGGGGAGTCAGATGATCAGATACGTCCACCATCAGCTGATGGGTGTGACATCGGCGGTGTGCGCCGTGGCCGTGAGTGCTCCGGCGGCCTTCGGCGTGCGTGGCGTACTGCCCGTCGCCGACGACACGGTCCGGACGGTCATCCTCCTCGTGGTGGGGTGCGGCCTGCTCTGTGGGCTGCTGGAGGCGTCCCCGCTCAGGCGGGTCGGCCTGGTGCGTGACTTCGACGCGGCGGTGCCGCTCAAGGACCCCGAAGGGGTCCTGCCCGCCGACTACTCCCTGGGCCCCCTGCTCTTCAACTGGCGCTTCGTCCCCGTGATGGTGGTGCCCGCGCTCGTCGTAGGACTGACGGTGAACCCCTGGCTGGCCCTTGCCCCCCTGACGATGGCCCTGGACTGGCTGATGCGGGCCGCAATAGCGGCACGCTGGGAGAGGAAGCACGCCGCACTGCTGTGGCGCGAGCACATCCAGAGCACGCCGTGGGAGCTCTCGTACACCCCGCTCGGGCTGCCGTCGGCCCGTACCACGGTCGGAACAGCACCCGAGTGAACGGCAAGAGCCCGGCACTCCCGGATTCCCGGGCAGATCGGCCGCAGCGGCCGGTTCAGCGCATGGGCATGGGCATGGGCATGGGCATGGGCACACAGGCAGAGGCAGAGGCAGGGGCAGAGGCAGAGGCAGGGCAAAAATGGGCCCATGGAACGCCTTCTGCCGGCCGTCGCGGCGCGGCTGGACGACTCTGCCACCGAGGTCCGCTTCCGGGCTGTCGAGTTGCCGGCCTGTCTCGGACCCGCGACCGCGGCTCACGCCGACGAAGCCGCCGCGCTGTTCGACGACCACGCCGCACGGAGCACACGACACCGGCAGACCGTCGCGGAGGGAGCCGTGTGCGCGCCGGCCCGCATGAACGATCCTCGCTGCCTGGCCGGACGGATCGAGCGGATCGCCGGACCAGCGACCGGATTCGCTTCGCATTCCGCGATGTCCCCGGCCGCCGACTGGCACTTGATCAGGACGCGCTGACCGTAGCCGAGGACGGAGCCGGCCCGTGGGCGTGCGGGCCGGCTGGCGGCCACCGAGGATCAGCGGCGGACGAGCCGGGCATGTGAGGCGGCCTGTGAGCTGACCATGTCCGCGACCCGGTATCCGTCGATCGCGTCGCCGAGGTTGTCGAGCAGGCGTTCCCCGCTGCCGATGAGAATCGGGGCGATGGCCAGATGCATCTCGTCGACCAGCCCCGCACGCAGGTACTGCTGGATCGTGGCCGCGCCACCGCCGAGGCGCACATCCTTGCCCTCAGCGGCCTCGTAGGCGCGCTGCAGCACGGTCTCCAGGGGCTCGTCGGTGAAGTGGAACGTGGTCCCACCCTCCATCGGCAGCGACGGCCGCAGATGGTGGGTGTGGACGAACACGTCATGGTGGTAGGGCGGGTTGTCGCCCCACCAGCCCGTCCAGGACTCGTCCGGCCACGCCCCTCGCACGGGCCCGAACATGTTACGGCCCATGATGGTGGCGCCGATGTTCTCCTCACCAAGATCGACGTAATCGACATCGATCCCCGGCCTGCCCTCGGCACGGTCCCGCATCGCGGCGACCAACCACGCGTGCGCGGTCTCAAAGCCCTCACCGAGCGGTTCCTCCAGGCGCTGACGGGGACCCGCGGCGAAGCCGTCCAGCGAGATGGTGACGTTGTGGACGCGCAGCTTGGGCATGGCTTTCTCCTTCGTACCGTTGGCTCGACGTCCGGCCGGTGGGGCCGGGGCCGCTTCTCGCTCTCGTCAGTACGTCGAACGAGGGCCGGACGGATCGACATGTCCACCCGGGGCTCATGTCCACCCGGGGCTTCTGGGATTTCCACATGGCCGCCCGGGGTCACGGGAGGACCGAGTCCACGTATCCGCCGTCCACCCTGACCGCGCCCCCGGTGGTGGCAAGCCCTCCGTACAGCCTTTGCCGGCTACCCGCGCCCCCGCCCGGGCCAGTCCCGTCGCGATGGCCGCTCCGATGCCCTGGGTCGATCCCGTGACCAGAGCCGTCTCGCGGTGAGGTCGATCAGCACCTTGTCGGTCCTTCCTGAAGAAGCGCGCCTGTGAGGAGACGTGCGGCTGGAGTGCCCGCATCCTCGCAATATCCGCGCCCGGACCGGTGGAGGCCGCGGGTGTCGGCGTGACGCCGTCCGCCTCCGCTCGCCCGGACGGGTGAACGCACCCACAAGACCGCCTCAGGACGACTCGCGGACCACCAACTCGGTGGGCAGCAGCACACATCGCCGGGGCGTCCCCGGAGCCGCGATCTCCTCCAGGAGCATCTCGGCGATCGTGCTGCCGATCTGTTCGACCGGCTGGCGGACACTGGTGAGAGGCGGGTTGGTGTGACGGGCGATCAGTGAATCGTCGAATCCGACCACCGCGATGTCCTCCGGCACCCGCTTCCCCCGTGCCCTGAGTTCCAGCAGCACACCCGCCGCCATCACGTCCGAGGCCACGAACACCGCGTCGAGGTCGGGGACTTGGTTGAGCAGTTCGACCAGGGCACGGCGACCGCCCTCTTCCGTGAAGTCGGCCACGGCCACGAGTTCTTCCCCCGGCGGGCGGCCGGCCTCGGTGAGGGCCTCACGCCATCCCTGGAGGCGGACTCGGCCGACCTCCATGTCGAGCGGCCCGGTGATCGTCGCGATGCGTTCCCGGCCGCGTTCGAGCAAGTGCCGTACCGCGGCCACGGCCCCGCCGAGGTTGTCGGAGTGCGCGTGGCTGAGCGGTTCGGTGTCCGAGCGCCGCCCCGCCAGAACGGTGGGCAGGCCGAGCGCCTCCAGCAGGTCAGGAAGCGGATCGTCCCGGTGGACCGAGACGAGGAGCACTCCGTCCACCCGGCGGGCGGTGACGGTCTCGGTCAGGAGGTCGAGCTCGCTCTTGTCCCTGACCAGCACGAGCTGCAACTGCGTCTGCGTCGCGGCGAGTCCGGTGCTCACCCCCCGGATCACGGCCGAGAAGTACGGCTCCGCACCCAGCCGGCTCTCCGACTCGGGGATCACCAGGGCGATCGAGTTCGTCCGGCGGGTGACGAGCCCGCGCGCCACCGAACTGGGCACGAAGTTGAGCTCGGCGATGGCCGCTTCGACGGCGGCTTTCGCCTTGTCGCTCACCAGGGGCGAGCCGTTGAGGACCCGGGACACCGTCGTACGCCCCACCCCTGCCCGTGCGGCGACGGTCTTGATGGTCGGCGGCCGACCGGTGCTCATGCGCGCTCCCCCGTTGTCCCGCGCCACCGGCGCACTCGCTCCGTGCCCTGCGGCAGGCACCGGGCGCCCGGAAACGGCGCTCGCCAGCGCATTGTGCCAGACCTCGTTCGACATCTCATCGTCACATCAGTTGAACACAACGACTCCTTCCGAAACATATTCGATTCAACTTCTTGACACCGAGCAAGGAGTTGGCCAGTGTTCACGGCACATCGGTGGGATCGATCCCACCATGATTGGAATCGTTCCCACTGCACGTTTCGAGCCGCAGCGTGGACCGGACGAACGGGTATCGCCGTGCGCCGGAGCCGCCGCTGGGAGGACTCTCATGCGTATATCCCGAACGCTGTCACGGTCGAGAGTGACCGTCGCGGTCTCGACCCTCGCCACCCTCGGCCTGCTCGCGGGCTGCTCGGAAGGCGGTACGTCCTCCACCGGAGGCGGAAAGAAGGACGGCAAGGTCACCATCACGATGGGCCTGTTCGGCGTCATGGGGCTCAAGGAGACCGGGCTCCTTGAGCAGTACGAGCGCGAGAACCCGGGGGTGACCATCAAGGCGGAGATCGCCGGGGACGAGCAGACGTACTACACCGCGCTCCAGACGCACCTCGCGGGCGGCAGCGGCCTCAAGGACATCCAGGGCATCGAGGTGGGCCGGGCCAAGGAGATCGTGGACACCCAGGCCGACAAGTTCGCCGACTTCGCCAAGACCGAAGGCACCGGTCACTTCCAGCCGTGGAAGCTCAACCAGCTCACCACCCCGCAAGGCAGGGTTCTCGGGCTCGGCACGGACATCGGCCCGATGGCCATCTGCTACCGCAAGGACATGTTCCAACAGGCAGGACTCCCCACCGACCGGGAGAAGGTCGCCGCACTGTGGGCGGGCGACTGGAACAAGTACGTCGAGACGGGGCAGAAGTTCAAGGCGGGCTCGAAGGACAGCAAGCTCGCATTCATGGACAGTTCCACCGGTCTGTTCAACTCCATGATCTACGGCTCCTCCGAGCAGTTCTACGACAAGGACGGGGAGCTCATCTACGACAAGAACCCCGTGGTGAAGGAGGCGTGGGACCTCGCGGCCGAGGCCGGCAGTTCCGGCCTGACGGCCAAGCTGCGCCAGTTCCAGCCCGGCTGGGACCCCGGCCTGGCCAACTCCACCTTCGCCACCACGGTGTGTCCGGCATGGATGCTCGCCCACATCAGCGAGAAGGCAGGACCTGCCAACAAGGGCAAGTGGGACGTCGCGAAGGCGCCGAAGGGCGCCAACTGGGGCGGCGCCTTCCTCGGAGTCCTGGACAAGAGCCCGGTCAAGGCCGAGGCGCAGAAGCTTGTGGCGTGGCTGACGGCGCCCGCCCGGCAGGCCACCATCTTCAAGGAGATCGGCAACTTCCCCTCCTCGAAGGAAGCGCTGGCGCAGCCGGAGGTCTCCGGAGCGAAGTCGCCCTACTTCAGCGAGGCGCCGATCGGTGAGATCTTCGGCGCAGCCGCCAACGAGATCCCGGCGGAGCAGGTCCTCGGCCGCAAGGACGGCACGATCAAGGACATCTTCTCGCAGGGTCTGCACCTGATCGAGTCCAAGGGCAGGAAGCCGTCCGAGGCGTGGGACACGACGGACGAGCGCATTCGCAAGGCCGTCGGCTGACGGTCGCCTCCGCCGGGCCCGGAGCGCAGGAGCTTCCGGGCCCGGCCGCAGGAGCGGCGTCTCCCTCCGGAACGCGGCTCGTCCTCACCTCCTGATCGCCGCCCGTCGGCGGTCGGACCCAGGGCCGGCGGCATCTCCGGCCGTGCCCCATCCCCTCGCAGCTCTCCCCCAGGAAGGAGGCCACCGTGGTCACCTCCACCTCCGCCCACACACCGGCCACCGGCCCCGGCGGGCCGGACATCGGTGCCCCGCCCGGCCCGGGCGCCGCGCCCGGCGGCAAGGACCGGCCCCGGCAGCGCCGACGTAACCTGCTCCACCGGCTCGATCTCCGAGGCGCACCGTACGGTTTCGTCGCCCCGTTCTTCATCGTCTTCGGCGCGTTCAGTTTCTACCCGTTGATCTACACCTCGTGGATCTCGCTGCACAAGGTCGAGCTGGCCACCATGGACCTCATGGAGTGGCGCGGTTTCGGCAACTACACCGCCCTGTGGGCCGATGACCGCTTCTGGAACGCGCTCGCCAACACCATCACCATCGGTGTGATCTCCACGGTGCCCCAGTTGCTGATGGCCCTCGGCATCGCCCATCTGCTCAACTACTCGCTGCGTGGCTCGACGTTCTTCCGCGTCGCGGCGCTGACGCCGTACGCCACATCCGTCGGTGCGGCCGCGCTGGTGTTCACGATGCTGTTCGAGCGCGATTTCGGGATGATCAACTGGTTCCTCGGGACGTTCGGAGTGGAGAGCATCGACTGGGAGGGCGACAAGTGGCCTGCTCAGATCGCGATCTCCACCATCGTCATCTGGCGCTGGACCGGCTACAACGCCCTGCTCTACCTGGCCGCGATGCAGGCCATCCCCCGTGACCGGTACGAGGCGGCCGCGATCGACGGGGCCTCTCGCTGGCAGCAGTTCCTGTCGGTGACCGTGCCCGGGATTCGGGCCACGATCGTGTTCACCATCGTGCTCTCGACGATCGGCGCGACCCAGCTCTTCGGTGAGCCGCTGATCTTCGGACAGGGGCCGAACGGAATCTCCGGCGGCGCCGACAACCAGTACCAGACGCTCGGGCTGCTGATGTACGAGGAGGGCTGGAAGAACTACCAGATGGGACGGGCGTCGACCATCGCCTGGGCCATGTTCATGCTTCTCGTTCTGGCCTTCGTCCTCCAGCGACTCATCAAGAGCGCGACCACCCGGTCCCGTACCTCGCAGGGAATCAGGAGCGGAAAGCGATGACCACCGACAGCCTGCGGGGCGCCCCGCCGCACACCTCGAAGAGCAAGCCGTCCGTCGCCCCGTTCCGCGGCGGCTCCCGGCTCCCCTCCCTGAGGATGAAGGCCGGACGGCAGCACCACGCGGGACCGGTGGCGTACCTCCTGCTCGGCCTCGTCGCGCTGATGTCCCTGTTCCCGCTGTACTGGACGATGGTCGCCGCCTCGACCGACAACACCCGGGTGACGCAGACGCCGCCGCCGTTCCTGCCGGGCCCGAATCTGTTCACCAACCTGAGCCGCGCCTGGACGGAAGCGGCACTCGGCAAGGCGATGCTCAACAGCCTGATCGTGGCGGGAAGCATCGCCGTGGCCACCGTGCTGTTCGCGACCCTGGCCGGTTTCGCCTTCGCCAAGCTGCGGTTCACGGGCCGCAACGGGCTGCTGACCCTGGTCATCGGCACGATGATGATCCCGCCGCAGCTCGGTGTGGTCCCGCTCTTCATGATGATGAGCGACCTGGGCTGGGGACAGCGGCTGCCGGCGGTCATCTTCCCCACCCTGGTCAGCGCGGTCGGTGTGTTCTTCATGCGGCAGTACCTCATGGAGGCGATGCCCGACGAGCTCATCGAGGCCGCACGCGTGGACGGCGCACACTCCCTGCGGATCTTCTGGAGCATCGTGCTTCCGGTGGCCAGGCCCGCGATGGCCGTCCTCTTCATGATCACTTTCGTTCACGCGTGGAACGACTTCTTCTGGCCCTTCATCGCGCTGAACATGGACAACCCGACCGTGCCGGTCGCTCTCACCCAGCTCAGCGCCGGTTATGTGCGCGACCAGTCGCTGGTCATGGCGGGCGCCCTGCTCGGCACACTCCCGCTGCTCGTCATGTTCGTCGTTCTCGGCCGCCAGATCGTCGGCGGCATCATGCAGGGCGCCGTCAAGGGGTGAGCCGGCCACCTCGTCCCGCTCTCCCGTTTCGCACCGCTCCCGCTCTCCCGTCCGCACCGTAAGGATTCACATGGTCACCGCAACCTCGCACGGCACCCACACCTCCACCCGTCCCGTCCCGCCGTCCCTCGTCTTCCCGCCGGACTTCCTGTGGGGTACGGCCACCGCCGCCTACCAGATCGAGGGGGCCGCGGACACCGACGGCCGGACGCCCTCCATCTGGGACACCTACTCCCGCACACCGGGCAAGGTCCACAACGGCGACACCGGGGACATCGCGACGGACCACTACCACCGCTGGCCTGAGGACGTGCAGATCATGTCCGACATCGGCGTGGGCGCGTACAGGTTCTCCGTCTCGTGGTCCCGGGTCCAGCCCACGGGGCGTGGACCCGCGGTCCAGAAGGGGCTCGACTTCTACCGCCGACTGACCGACGGTCTGCTGGAGAAGAACATCCAGCCGGTCGCGACCCTCTACCACTGGGACCTTCCGCAGGAGCTGGAGGACGCCGGTGGCTGGCCCGAGCGGGCCACGGCGGAGCGCTTCGCGGAGTACGCCGGCATCGTCGCCGAGGCGCTCGGCGACCGGGTGAAGACCTGGACGACGCTCAACGAGCCGTGGTGCAGCGCCTTCCTCGGATACGGATCCGGGGTGCACGCCCCCGGGCGCACCGACCCCGTCGACGCGCTGCGTGCGGCCCACCATCTGAATCTCGGCCACGGCCTCGCCGCGCGGGCCATGCGCGCCGTGCTGTCTTCCGACGCCCAGATGTCCGTCACCCTCAACATCCATCAGATGCGGTCGCTCACCGACAGCGCCGAGGACGTCGACGCGGCCCGGCGGATCGACGGGGTGGCCAACCGGGTCTTCACCGGGCCGATGCTCCACGGCGCCTATCCGGCCGACGTGCTGGCGGACACCGCGCACCTGACGGACTGGTCGTTCGTCAGGGACGGCGACACGGAGACCATCCACCAGCCGCTGGACTTCCTGGGCGTCAACTACTACACGCCGACCCTGGTCTCCGCGGCGACGGTCGACGGCGCGCACACCTCCGACGGTCACGGCATCAGCGAGCACAGCCCGTGGCCAGGGGCTGACCAGGTCGCCTTCCACCGTCCGCCGGGGAGCACCACGGCGATGGGCTGGGCGGTCGACCCGAGCGGTCTGTACGACCTGCTGCGCGACCTGAAGCGCGAGTTCCCCGCCCTTCCGCTGATCATCACCGAGAACGGCGCCGCGTTCGACGACTACGTCGACCCGGCGGGCACCGTCCACGACCCGGACCGCATCGCGTATCTGCGGAGTCACCTCTCGGCGGTCCACCGGGCGATCGCCGACGGTGTGGATGTCCGTGGCTACTTCCTGTGGTCGCTGCTCGACAATTTCGAGTGGGGCTACGGCTACAGCAAGCGCTTCGGCGCGGTGTACGTGGACTACCCGACGGGCCGCCGTACGCCCAAGTCCAGCGCCCGCTGGTACGCCGAGGTCGCCCGTTCCGGCGCTCTGCCCGCGGGCGACTGAGGCTACGGAGCTGCTGCGGGCGGGGGACCGCCCCTGATGCTCCGTCGCGGCGGAGGGTACGCCTGTTCGGGTGCCCGCCGCCGTCGGCCGTTACCCGGAACGGATTGTGGGAATCCTTGCAGCGTCATCCCGGGCTGCGGACGAGGGGTTATGAGCAACACGGAATCGATGCCCGTATATGACACCCTGGATGCTCTGGCCGAGCTGGTGCGGAGCCGCCGGGGTCTCTATGTGCGCTGGTCACGGGGTCCGGAGCGGGATCTTGAGACCGTCTCCAGCAGGGACGGTCTCACCGGTCTCTCCCTGCCGGGCCTGTCCGCGAACCCCCTCGACGTCGAGGACTGGTGGGGCGACCGTTCCGTACGGACATGGGTGGCACGGCGGCTGTACGACTACTCACATCTCCCCCGGGTCAGGAACCCCGGGACCCGGCCGTGGGTATTGCACGGCACCGAGACCGGACGCGGCCCCGACAACGAGCCTCTCGTGCACGAGGTCGAGGCGCTGGGCTGGATCGGTGCCTGTGCCATCGCCGAGGCCACTGAGGTGATCACTCACCAGCCGGGCCCGTGGGGCCCCATGCTGCGCAGCGACATCCCCTGATCCTTTCCGGGCATGAGGTGTGAAACGCGCTGGACGAGGAAAGCGCCCAGAACGGGGCCGGTGACAAAGCACCGCGTCACGAACCCCGCAAAGGAGACGCGTGAACCGCATGACCATGCAACGTAAGAACATATTCGTTCTCGGTATGGACGAGGGGAATCTACGGACCCTGCATACCGTGCCCGACGCTGACACGTACGTGTTCCACCCGCTGCTCACCATCGAGGAGCTCCAGGTCGGTGAGGTATCGGTGGCCGACCTGCTCGAGAAGGCGAAGGACATACTCGATGCCTTCGACGGCAGCATCGACGCGATCGTCGGCTACTGGGACTTCCCGGTGAGCACACTGGTGCCGATGCTGAGTGAGCACTACGGCACACGCAGTACCGGTCTCAAGTCCGTCGTCACGTGCGAGCACAAGTACTGGAGCCGGCTGGAACAGCAGAAGGTCATCGAGGAGCACCCGCGCTTCGGACGGGTCGACATGGAGGCGGACGAACCCCGGCCGCCCGAGGGCGTGCGTTTCCCCATGTGGCTGAAGCCCGCCCTGTCGTACTCGTCGGAGCTCGCCTTCGGTGTCGGGAACCAGCAGGAGTTCCGGGAAGCGGTCGAGGAGATCCGTAAGGGTGTGGCCCGGGTGGGCCGGCCCTTCGAGTACATCCTGGAACGCCTGGATCTGCCCGAGGAGATGGCCGGTGTCGGGGGCCAGGTCTGCCTCGCCGAGGAGGCCCTGTCGGGCGTCCAGGTAGCGGTGGAGGGCTACGTCCACAACGGCGAGGTCACCGTCTACGGCATCCTGGACTCCATCAACTACCCGGATTCCTCCAGCTTTCTGCGCCACCAGTACCCCTCGGCCCTGCCCGAACCGGTGGTGCGCAGGCTGCACGACGTCTCCGCCCGGGTGATGCGGCAGATCGGGATGGACAGCGCGACCTTCAGCATCGAGTACTTCTACGATCCGCAGAAGGACGCGATCAACCTGCTGGAGATCAACCCCCGCCACTCGCAGTCGCACGCGGAGCTCTTCGAGTACGTCGACGGTGTCCCGAACCACCACTGCATGATCAGCCTCGCCCTCGACAAGGACCCCTCGCTGCCGCACCGGGCCGGGCCGTACGCCATGGCCGCCAAGTGGTACCACCGGTGGTTCGCGGACGGGGCGGCGCACCGCGTCCCCTCACGCGAGGACATCGAGCGGATCGAGCGCGAGATACCGGGCGTGCGTGTCGACGTGGTGCCCGAGGAGGGGCAGCGCCTCTCGGACACGCCGCAACAGGACAGCTACAGCTACGAGATCGCGCACATCTTCACCGGCGGTGACAGCGAGGAGGACATGCGGTCCAAGTACGACCGCTGTGTCGCGGCTTTGGGGCTGGTGTTCGACGAGACCACACCGGGCGGACGCGACCGGAAGAACAGCTGAGCACACCGGAGAGGAGCGGTTGCGCCCTATGCGATTCGTGAGCAATCTGCCGCACGCGACGAAGGAAGACGAGCACGTCGTCGTGCCCATGTCAGACGGTACGCGCCTGTCCGCGCGGATCTGGCGTCCGGTGTCCTCGGACGACCAGCCGGTGCCCGCGGTGCTGGAATACATCCCGTACCGCAAGCGGGACCTCACCGCCGTACGCGACTCGATCCATCAACCGTACATCGCGGGGCACGGCTACGCGTGCGTGCGCGTCGATCTGCGGGGCACCGGTGACTCCGAGGGGGTCCTGGCCGACGAGTACCTGGAGCAGGAGCAGGCGGATGCCGAGGAGGTGCTGGCCTGGCTGGCCGACCAGCCCTGGTGCGACGGCTCGACGGGAATGATGGGCATCTCCTGGGGCGCCTTCGCCGCGCTCCAGACGGCGGCACGGCAGCCGCCGAGCCTGGGGGCCGTGGTGATCGCCTCGTTCACCGACGACCGGTACGCCGACGACATGCACTACATGGGCGGCGTGATGCTGTCGGACAACCTCGCGGAGGCGGGGACGATGTTCGCGTACGCGACGTGCCCCCCGGACCCCGCCGTCGTCGGGGACCGGTGGCGGGACATGTGGCACGAACGGATGAAGCACACCCGGCCCTGGGTTCTGGAGTGGCTGCGCCATCAGCGCCGTGACGACTACTGGCGGCACGCGTCGGTGTGCGAGGACTACACGTCCGTACGCTGCCCGGTGCTCGCGTCCAGCGGCTGGGCCGACGGTTACTCCAACGCCGTGATGCGTCTCCTGGAGCATCTGAACGTGCCGCGCAAGGGCCTGGTGGGGCCGTGGTCCCACAAGTACCCGCATCTCGGTGAGCCCGGCCCCGCGATCGGCTATCTGCAGGAGGTCGTGCGGTGGTGGGACCACTGGCTCAAGGGAGTGGACAACGGGGTGATGGACGGCCCCATGCTGCAGACGTGGATGCAGGAGAGCGTGCCTCCCTCGACGTCGTACGAGGAGCGCCCCGGCCGCTGGGTGGGCGAGCCAGGCTGGCCGTCACCGCGCGTCCAGCCAGTCATGCATCCCCTCCTGCGGCACCGCATCGTCAGGCTGGACGACCTGGGGCCCGGAGAAGACGGCGGCGGCCGGCCGGGGGCCCCGATGACGGTGCAGTCACCCCTGTCCGTGGGCCAGTTCGCGGGCAAGTGGGCGTCGTACAACGCCCCGCCCGACCTGCCCTACGACCAGCGCGAGGAGGACGGCGGCTCACTCGTCTTCGACACCGGACCGCTGGAGGAACCGGTGGAGATCCTGGGTTCACCGACGGTCGAACTCGACCTGTCCGCCAGTGAACCGGTGGCCACGGTCGCCGCTCGCCTCTCCGACGTCGCGCCCGACGGACGGGCCACCCGGGTGACGTACGGCCTTCTCAACCTGACGCGCCACGACACGACGGACGAACCCGGGCCACTGGAGCCGGGCCGCCGGTACCGGGCCACCGTGCAGCTGAACGGTGTGGCACAGGTGTTTCCGGCCGGCCACCGGATCCGGCTCTCCCTCTCGACCTCGTACTGGCCCCTGGCCTGGCCCCCGCCCCGGCCCGTCCTGCTGAGTGTGTACGAAGGATCCAGCACCCTGACGCTCCCGGTACGCCCGGTGGAGGAGCCGGACGGCATGCCGCAACGCCCCTTCGGCGAGCCCGAGGGCGCCCCGCCCGTCTCCACCACCCGGCTGGGCCCTCCCGAGCAGCGCTGGGAGGTCAAGCGGGACCTGATCGGTTACGAGTCGGCACTGGAGATCGTGAAGGACCGGGGCACGGTGCGCATCGACGACATCGGGATGGACGTGGGCTGCCGTGCGTACGAGCGCTACACCGCGACCGCCGACGACTTCACGTCCGTCGGTGGTGAATCGGCCTGGACCATGCGCTTCCAGCGGGACGACTGGGATGTACGGGTGGAGACGCGGACCGAACTCCGCTGCAACGAGGCGGAGTTCCTCATCGACGCCACCCTCGACGGCTACGAGGGCGAGCGGCGCGTCTTCTCCCGCACCTGGAACGAGACCGTGCCACGGGACCTGCTGTGAGTGCCGCGCGCACGGGACGAACGGGAGGGCTACCGGTTCGTTCGGCGCGGTGAGGTGGGCGGTTGGCCGCCGCGCGGGTGTCCACGGACACCCGCGCGGCGGCCATTTCGCGTTTCGGATCGCGGCGGCCGCAGGCACACGAAGCCGGCCGTCCTGGCCCGGTCACCGTCAGGTGGCCCACGGTGGTCCGCGGCGGTTGTGCGGTCCGGGGCTCGGGACGTGAGCTGCCCGAGCGTCGCGGAACTTCAGTGAACGGTTCGCCCGCGGAAAGGCGGACGGGACCTGAGCGAAGGCGCAGACAGGCTCCAGCGCGGCGCCGCCGACTGCTTGTCCGAGCTCGGTCCGCACTCTGAGGTACAGCGGCAGGGGCTCATCCGGACGTCACCGGCTGAAGCGGTCAAGGGACGGAGGCCGCACGCGCGGGCTCGGCGTTCGACCACGCGTACCGCCCCCGCCCCGTCGGGACGGGGCGGGGGCGGTACGCGTGGTCGGATGCGGCGGGACGGACCCCTCTTCGGGCTCAGATCCGTCCGCGCGCGAGCCGGGTCAGCGGTCCGACCGGCGGCTTCGCCGTCGAGCGGCCCAGGGCGAAGGCGGCACCGGCCACGCCGGCGACACCCGCGGCCGCTCCTGTAACGACCGCCTTCCTGTGCTTGACGACCGTCCAGGCGGTGGTGGCCACGGAGACCGCCTTCGCGGCGTTCGCCGTCACGGCCTGCTGCCCGCTCTGCAGGCCGTTCGCCGCCGCGCGGCCGACCTGCTTGGTGGCGTCGCCCGCGGACCGTACTCCCTGCGACGCCGACTTGGCCGTCGTCTTCTTGGCGTTCGTGGCGCTGGAATTCCTGGCGTTTCCGCTTTCAGTAGTCATGACATTCCTCCTTGCCTCTCCCTCTCGGGTGAAACAGCGATAGTTGGCCGGGTCCTGTCGGGTGCCGCTTCAGTCACGTGGAAGCAGCGACCCCAACGGGCCCAGATCGAGATTCAGGTCGTCCATCGAAAGGCCGTAGGTCCGGCACAGCTCTTCCATGCGTTCGTGGAGGATCATCAGCGTCATGCCGATGCGTTCCTCCTCGTCCTCGCCCAGGTCTCCTTGGTCGACCCGGTGGACGGCGGTGCGTTCCATCAGCTGACGCAGCAGCTCGACGATCGTCAGCACGAGTTTCATGAGGTCGCGTTCCACCGTGTCCGGGTCCGTGGCCAGCCTTCGGGCCAGGGTGCCGCTCGCCGTGCCGGGGGCCGGCTCGTTCATTGTGGGAACCTCCCTGCGGTGTGCGGTGCGGCCGGTCCGGCGCCCCAGGGGGCGGGTTCGTCGCCGGTGACCGACCGGATGACCGCACGCAGATTGATGTGGACGAGGTCGACGTCCGCGATGGAAAGGACCACGTCCCGCCGGCGGGGAACCCAGGACTCAGCGGGGCCCGGTCATCGCTGTGCGCACGACGGGCACAGCCCGCGATAGGTGACCTCGGCCGTGGCGACCGTGAAGCCGAACCGCTCCTCCGCAGGAAGACCTGCCAGCGGGTCGCCCGTCGGGTGGACATCGCGGATGATGCCGCAGCCGGAACACACCAGGTGCTGGTGCGGCCGGTGCGCGTTGGGGTCGTAACGCCTCGCGCGGCCGTCGGTGGAGACCTCCACGACCTCGCCGAGTGCGACGAGTTCCCCCAGGGCGTTGTAGACGGTCGCCCGGGAGATCTCCGGGAGTCGCCCCACCGCCCGGGCGTGCACCTCGTCGGCTGTGAGGTGCACGTGATCGCCGTCGAGCACCTCCGCGACGACACGTCGCTGGGAGGTCATCCGCCAGCCACGCCCCCGCAGTCGCTCCAGCAGACCGCTCATATCGGTTCACCAATCCGGTTCGGTGGGGTGCGCCCGATTCAGCAGGCGTACATCCGTGCATCCAGCGTCCGAGAGGGATAGACTTGGTTCACTTCTTGACTTGGATTCTGTCCATCGTAGGATCGGTTACGGCAATAGCCAAGGGACAGGAAGAGGGCAGTGGCCACCACGACGTCGGGGCGATCGCTTCCGGGGCGCGTGATCGCGTGGGTCACTTCCCCACGGTGGTCTGTCCCCCGGCTGCTGCACCGTCCGCTGTTCCCTGAGCGATGTGATCCGCCCCGTCCGGAAGGATTCCCATGTCTGAGAACCACGACGCAATCGTCACCGACCCGAAAACCGAGGGTGAGGGCGGCGGCTGCCCGGTCGCACACGGGCGTGCCCCGCACCCGACCCAGGGTGGTGGAAACCGCCAGTGGTGGCCGGAGCGCCTCAACCTGAAGATCCTGGCCAAGAACCCCGCCGTGGCCAACCCTCTCGGTGAGGACTTCGACTACGCCGAGGCGTTCACGTCGCTCGACCTCCCGGCCGTGAAGCGGGACATCGCGGAGGTGCTGACCACTTCTCAGGACTGGTGGCCCGCCGACTTCGGCCACTACGGCCCGCTCATGGTCCGGATGGCGTGGCACAGCGCGGGTACGTACCGCATCAGTGACGGCCGCGGTGGTGCCGGGGCCGGGCAGCAGCGCTTCGCGCCCCTCAACAGCTGGCCGGACAACGGGAACCTCGACAAGGCCCGCCGTCTCCTGTGGCCGGTCAAGAAGAAGTACGGCAAGAACATCTCCTGGGCCGACCTCATGATCCTCACCGGTAACGTCGCCCTGGAGTCGATGGGCTTCGAGACGTTCGGCTTCGCTGGTGGTCGCGCCGATGTGTGGGAGCCCGACGAGGACGTGTACTGGGGTCCCGAGACCACCTGGCTCGGCGATGAGCGCTACAGCGGCGACCGTGAGCTGGAGAGCCCTCTCGGCGCGGTCCAGATGGGCCTCATCTACGTGAACCCCGAAGGCCCCAACGGCAACCCGGACCCGCTGGCCGCGGCCCGCGACATCCGTGAGACGTTCCGCCGGATGGCGATGAACGACGAGGAGACCGTCGCCCTCATCGCAGGCGGTCACACCTTCGGCAAGACGCACGGCGCCGGGCCCGCGGAGAGCGTCGGCGACGACCCCGAGGCCGCCCCGATCGAGGACCAGGGCCTCGGTTGGCGGAACTCCCACGGAACCGGCAAGGGCGGTGACACGATCACCAGCGGCCTCGAAGGCATCTGGACGAACACCCCCACCACCTGGGACAACAGCTTCTTCAAGATCCTGTTCGGCTACGAGTGGGAGCTCTGCAAGAGCCCTGCCGGTGCGCACCAGTGGCGGCCGAAGAACGGCGGCGGCGCGGGTACCGTGCCCGACGCGCACGACGCCTCGAAGAGCCACGTCCCGACGATGCTGACGACGGACCTCTCGCTCCGGGTCGACCCGGCGTACGAGCAGATCTCGCGCCGCTTCCTGGAGAACCCGGACGTGTTCGCGGACGCGTTCGCACGGGCGTGGTTCAAGCTGACCCACCGCGACATGGGCCCGGTCGTGCGCTACCTCGGCCCCGAGGTACCCAGCGAGACCCTGGTGTGGCAGGACCCCCTGCCGGCCGTGACGCACGAGCTCGTCGGCGCGCAGGACATCGCCTCCCTCAAGGGCGAGATCCTCGCCTCGGGCCTGTCCGTCTCCCAGCTGGTGTCGACCGCGTGGGCGTCGGCCTCGTCCTTCCGCGGCAGCGACAAGCGCGGTGGAGCCAACGGTGCCCGCATCCGCCTCCAGCCGCAGATCGGGTGGGAGGCCAACAACCCCGACGAGCTGGCGACGGTTCTGCGCACACTGGAGGCGGTCCGGGGGGCGTTCAACAGTGCCCGGACCGACGGCAGGCAGATCTCGCTCGCCGACCTGATCGTGCTCGCCGGCGCCGTCGGCGTCGAGCGGGCCGCGAAGGAAGCCGGCTTCGACATCGAGGTCCCCTTCACGCCGGGCCGTGTGGACGCGTCCCAGGAGCAGACCGACGTCGAGTCGTTCGCCGCGCTCGAGCCGGCCGCCGACGGGTTCCGCAACTACCTCGGCAAGGGCAACCGTCTGCCTGCCGAGTACCTGCTGATCGACAAGGCGAATCTGCTCGACCTGAGCGCTCCCGAGCTGACGGTCCTCGTCGGTGGCCTGCGGGTCCTGGGTGCGAACTACGCGGACTCGCCGCTCGGTGTCCTCACCGCGACCCCCGGGCGGCTGACCAACGACTTCTTCGTCAACCTGCTCGACCTGGGCACTCAGTGGAAGGCGACGTCGCAGGACGCGCACACCTTCGAGGCCCGCGACTCCGCCACGGGCGAGGTCAAGTGGACCGGCAGCCGCGCCGACCTCGTGTTCGGCTCGAACTCCGAGCTGCGCGCGGTCGCCGAGGTC
Source organism: Streptomyces finlayi (assembly GCF_014216315.1). NCBI lineage: Bacteria > Bacillati > Actinomycetota > Actinomycetes > Kitasatosporales > Streptomycetaceae > Streptomyces > Streptomyces finlayi. The sequence goes on along the minus strand of NZ_CP045702.1, from coordinate 7,361,541 downwards.
TACGCGAGCGATGACGCCCAGGAGAAGTTCGTGAAGGACTTCGTGGCCGCGTGGGACAAGGTCATGAACCTCGACCGGTTCGACCTGCGCTGACCGTGATGCCCGGGCCGGCTCATCAGCCGGCCCGGGCGCCGTCCCGGGGTGTCAGAACGGTGCGGCGGCCCGAGGAGAACGGCCCCCGGCGCCGGCGGCTGGGCGGGGGACGGATCGATCACCAGCGAGAACGGCCGCCGCGGGGGGCTCCATCGCTCGTCGCCCCCGGTCATCCGCCTCCCTGGACCATGGAAGGTGACGACGCGTCACTCAGGAGCAGCCTCGGTCCGGTGGCCGGTGCGTCGGCGGGGACGGTCCAGATGTCCGAGGTGCCCTTCGCCCGCCCCGGGAGGGAGTACGCGAGGGTCGAGTCGTCCAGCCACGCCGCCTGGTCGTCGACGCTGCGGGTCTCGGCGAGGGGCGTCTCCCGCATCGTCCCCAGGTCCAGGACGTGCAGTCGCCACGGGTCCTGGGTGCCCTTGCGGACCCTCTTCTTGAAGGCGATCCGGGTGCCGTCGGGAGACAGGGAGGGGCACTCGGCGTTCCGGCGGAGCGTGCGCGCCTTCCACGTCCTCATGTCGCCCTCGACGAGGTAGGTCTTCCCCTTGGTGGCCACCGTCGCGTAGAAGCGGTTGTCGTCGTCGGCGAAGGTGATGCCCCAGTAGTTCACGTCCGGCGCGTGGTAGCGCCTGCCCTCGATGTACAGCTGGAGGGTCTCCACGTTCTTCACCAGGTAGCCGGTCCGGGTGTCGAGGATGCCGCTCCTCGTCGAGAACGACGACGAGGCGTACGAGTCGCCGCTGACGAACAGTGTCCAGGCGACCATCCGGCCCGACGGGGAGACCCGCGCACGGTTGGGAATGCCTCCGACGACGACCGTCTCGCGGGTGTCCAGTTCGCGGTCGAGGACGGTCACCTTCGTCTTCTGTGAGAGGCCTGGGTGGTTCGCGATGCAGACGGCCGACCCTCCGCTCGCGTAGAAGCGGTTGCACGACAGTCCGGTTTTCCTGCTCCGCGCCCCGTCGGCCGTCTCCGTGCCGGAGGGGCTGTACGGAGTCGAGAGCACGTTGCCCTTCCGTGACGCGTGGTAGAGGCCGGGCGCCTTGTCGAGCGTGAGGCCCGGAGCGGCTGCTGAGGCCGCTGGCCGGCCGTCGCCGTCGGCCGCCGCGACCGTGTAGCCGACGGCGACGGCCGCCAGTACGGCGGTGGCCGCCGTGAGGGCGGTGATCCGCGCGCGCAGGGAGAGAGGGGGCAGGCTCATGAGGGCTCCGGAACGGTGACGGGTGCGGGGTCGGCGGGCGTGGGTGCGGCGGGCAGGAGTACGCGGGCGAGGACGAGGGCGGCGCCGAGGGCGGCTGCGGCCAGGACGAGCGCGGTGTCCATGCCCCATACCGTCCAGACGGCTCCGAACCCGACGGACGCCAGCAGCCGGCCCACCCCCTGGCCGGTCTGCAGCAGTGCCATCCCGCCCGCGCGCCGGTCCGCCGGCACGACCGGGCCTCCGAGCGCCATCAGGACCCCGTCGGTCGCGGCGTAGAACGCACCGTGCAGGACGAGCACCAGGACGGTGAGGGGCCATCCGGCCACCGGTGAGAACAGCGTGAGGTACACCCCGAGCAGGGCTACGTGCCCCAGCAGGTACGGGGTGCGGCGGCCGATCCGGTCGGCGGCCCGGCCGAGGGGTACGGCGAGCAGGAGGTAGACCGCGGCGCTGCCGAGTGGCAGCAGCGGGAAGAACTCCACGTCGAGGGCGAGCCGCTTCTGCAGGACCAGGTAGAGGAATCCGTCGCCCACGCCTGCCAGGCCGAGCAGGGTGGCGGTGCAGAGGATCCGGCGGAAGGCCGGGACGTGGAAGAGCCGCAGGGTCTGCCTGAGCGTGGCCGCGGCCGTGCCCGGGGGGCGGGCCGGCGCGGCCGCGCGGCCGGGGACGAACGCGAACAGGATCAGCACACCGAGCAGGCCGAAGCAGAAACTGACGACGAAGACGGCGTCGTAGGCGTCGACGGTCGCCCACAGGATGGCGAAGGCGACGAGTGGTCCGAGCATGGCGCCCGTGGTGTCCATCGCCCGGTGCACACCGAAGGCGCGGCCGAGGTCCCGCTCGTCGCAGTTCAGTGAGATCAGGGCGTCGCGGGGTGCCGTCCGTACGCCTTTGCCGACCCGGTCGGCCGCGAGGGCGGCGGACAGGGCGGGGGTGGAGCTGCCCGCGAGCAGCAGGCCGAGTTTACAGAGGGTGGACAGCGCGTAGCCGCTTCCGGCGACGAGCCGGTGGCGCTGCCAGCGGTCGGCGGCGTGCCCGCCGGCGAGTCTGACGAACGCGGTGACACCGTTGTAGAGGCCGTCGAGGAAGCCGAACTGGAGCGGGCTGAGTCCCAGGCCGAGGACGAGGTAGAGGGGCAGTACGGCGGTGACCATCTCGGACGAGATGTCGGTGACGAGGCTGACCGCGCCGAGCGCGACGACCGTGCCGGTGAGGCGCCTCCGGCCGGCGGGCCGTGCGGGTGAGGGGGTCCGGGTGGGGGCTGGCCCGTCCGGTGGACGGGCTCTGCCGACGGCGAGGTACATACACGCTCCTGGTACGCGGTGCCCGGAGCTCCGGTTGCACAACCGGAGCTCCGGGCGCCTTCGCCGGCCGGACGTGGACCGGCCGCCGCGGCACGGCAGCCGGTCCACGACGGACGGTGTGGGGTCGGCGACAGGTGTGGGGTCGGCGACAGGCTGGTGTGGGGCTCAGTGACAGCTGTACGTCGGGCCGGTGTCCAGGACCGTTCCGTCGGTGCCGACGAACTTCGAGGTGAAGCTCGTGTCGGTGAAGTCGAGCTGCATCACACCGAACTTGTCCCAGATGCGCTTCTGGCTGTTCTTCTGCACGGTGTCGCCCTGGCCGTACAGGTCCTTGCCGCCCATACCGCCGAGGACCTCGACGATGCCGTTGGGGTCTGCCTGACCGTCCGGGCGCTGGGGGGCGAAGCGCTCGTAGTGGTGGTCGTGGCCGCTCAGCACCAGTTCGGTGCCCGCCGCCTGCAGCATGGACCAGATCGGCTTGCTCACGGGGTCGTTGCCGTGGCTTCCGGAGCTGAACAGCGGGTGGTGGAAGTAGGCGGCCACGCACTTCTTGCTGTTCTTGGCGAGGTCGGCCTTCAGCCAGTCGAGCTGTTCGCGCTCGTCGAACCGGTTGGAGTTGAGAGCGACGAAGTGCCAGTTGCCGTAGTCGTAGCTGTACCACATCTTGCCCTGGGGAGTGGCGCGGTCACCGAAGTACTGCCGGTAGGCGACCTCGTCCTGGTTGTCCCAGTCGTCGTACGCCTCGTGGTTGCCGGGCACGGGGTGGGTCTTGTCCTTGAACTGGCCCCAGGACTTGTCGTAGTAGTTGCGGAAGTCCTCGATGTGGGCGTCGTCGTACTGGTTGTCTCCCATGGTGATGTAGAAGGCCGGGTTGATCGCCATGGCGCGTGCGGCGGTCTTGAAGTGCTGGCATCCGGGGTCGCTCTGGTTGCACTGGTCGGCGATGTCACCGGCGCCGACCACGGTGAACGCGCCGTTGGCGGGCGGGTCGGTCGGGTCGGGTGTGGTGCCCCCGACGCTGCCGTACACCTCGGCCTCCCACAGGGAGTAGCCCCACGCGGTGCCGCGTGCGGTGCCGTACACCCGCAGGTACCGGCCCTTGCCGGACAGCCCGGTCCAGGTGTCGGTGCCACCGTTGCCCGCGGTCTCCGCAGCGAGTCGGGTCCAGTCGGTGCCGTTCGCCGAGATCTCCAGCCGGTACTGCTTCGCGTACGCGGCCTCCCATTTCAGCTCGACGCGGGAGACGGACGCCCCTTCACCGAGGTCGATGCGGAGCCACTGCGGGTCCGCTCCCTCGGCGCTGGCCCAGCGGGTGGTCGCGACGCCGTCGACGGCTTTGCCGGGCGTCAGGGCGGAGTCCTCGGATGATGAGGCGGTGGCGGGCCTGCCTCGCGATATCAGCGCCTCGGCACCGGGCGGGTCCGTCGGCCCCGGGCCGGGCTTCGGGTCGGTGTCGATGCGGAAGTCCTCGCCGTACACGGCCCAGGCGAGTGGGGTGTTGAGGTCGAGGTTGCCGTTCCTCAGGAAGACGCGCTGGGCGGTGTCGACGCGGCTGGTGTCCTCGTGCGCGGCCTCCTTCTTCATCTCCACGACGCGGGCGTCGAGGAAGGCGTCGAGGTACTGGGTCTCGTTGCCGCCCTCGGCCGGCGTACGGGCGTCGTTCCTGGCCTCGGCGCGGATGCTCTCGAAGCCCGACTGACCGTGCATGACGATGGCGTCGTAGTAGGCGAACTGGCCGAGCACCCGCAGTCCGTCGCTCTTGGCCTGTACGACCGAGGGGCCGAAGTAGACGCGGTCGCGCTCGTGTTCCTGGGCCGCCTGGAACTCGGGGGTGGCGGCGGCCTGTTCCCAGGCGGTCGTGAAGCCGGGGTCGAGGCCCTCGTGGGAGTCGCTTCCGTCGACCGCGCGGAGGGCGGGGAGGTACTTGGCCAGCGGGTTGCCCGGCACCTTGCCCGTGTAGTACTCGACGAGTTCGAGCATGTCGTGCGTACCGGAGCAGAAGCCGATGATGCCGGCGGTGTAGCCGCGGCCGTCGCCGATGTCCTCGATGTAGTCGAACTGCTCGCGCCACTGGAGCGACGAGTTCTCGGCCGTCGAGACGATCTGCATGGCGATTTCCTTCTTCACCGGATCGTCGAGGCCGGACGCCTCGGCAGCCTGCCCGGTGTTGAGGACGACCACCGCGGGGATCGCGGCCAGCGCCATGGCCAGGGCGATCCGGACGCCGGTGCGCCGGCGGCGGTGTGCGGGGCGGGGTGGTCGTTCCGAACGGGAAATGCGCCGGGAAATGCGGTGCGGCATACGCATGCGCATGTGGTTCTCCGATCTCTTGCGATGTGCCGGACGCCGAACGCACAGGAGCGTCGTGGAGGGGCGTACGGACACAGCTCAGCCGGGGAGGTCAGCTCTGTTAGGAAAGTTTCCTTTCCATTGGGCCGCGTCCATTGGAGCGTGCCGCACACCTCCCCGCAAGAGTCCTGACAGCAGTAATCCGAAGCAGGGCAGCAGTCGTTGACCGGTTCGCACGTACGTGCGGGGACCGGTTGCGGTGGCCTCACGCCGACATGGAGGTACTGCGTCCGGTTCCGGCGCGGGCCAGCCGTACGCCGTGGATCGGGGAGGGCGGAAAACTCAGTCGCCCGCGGACAGGGGGGCCGGGCCCGTGCTGGCGCGCACGATCAGCCCGACCGGGACGATCGAGTCGACGCCGCTCCCCCGTCCCCCCGGAGTTCCCGCAACAGCAGGTCGAGCGCGCGCCGGCCCGTCTCCGCGAAGTCGTTGTGGACGGTCGTCAACGGCGGCAGGAGGTAAGGGGCTTCGGGGATGTCGTCGTAGCCGACGACACTGACGTCGTCGGGCACCCGTCGTCCCGCTTCCTGCAGTGCCCGCAGAACTCCCAGCGCCATGTGGTCGTTGGAGGCGAATACGGCGGTGACGTCCGGCCGGGACGCCAGTTGCCGGCCGAGGGGTTCTCGTTGAGGACTCTGGAGACGGTCTGCCTGGAGGCACCCGCGAGCCGGGCGACATCGTCCATATCCGGTTGGTGAACAGCCCCGTGGAGTCGGCTTGGACGGGGGCGAACACCTGAGGCGGGAGGTCCCAGCGCAACCCAGCATCTCGAACTCTCGCGGCCCCGTCCCCCCGCCGTGCCGCTCGTCGGCCTGTGCGTGGCCAGGAGCAACGTACCTGTGAGCGCGCGGACTTGTCATAGGTGTTCCTTGTCGGGCGAGGAAGCGTTCAACGGGACGCGGCGTTGGGGGCAGGTGCTCGACGACCCATGGGCGGGCCCCCATGACCGACAGCGGTGCCGCGGAGTCAGTCAGCTGCCGATCACCAGCACGCACAACCGATCCGTATCGGCACGGACGCAGAGAGTGATGGTCGTGGGTCGTATGAAGGTGCTGCGCCGACGTTTCGCGAAGGGTCTTTCTCCTGCTTCCCAAGGCTTCGCAAACGGTCCCGCTGCAAAGCGAGTTGGAGGGCCGAGCCGGGCCACTATGCCGCCCGTACGAGTGCTGGACGTGCGTGACGGTAACCACGGGCCGTCCAACATGGGTAGCATCCGGCAGCAATCCCCCTATACAAGGAGTGTGAACTACCGTGGCCGACCGGCTGGAAGACATCGACCTCAAGAGCGTGCAGAGCACGTACGCGGAGCGTTTCGCCGCCGATCTGGTGGCCAACCGCTCGGAGCAGGGTGAAGTCACCGCGCAGATCGCGCAGTTGCAGACCCGGTTGGAGCAGCTCAAGAAGGACGAGGGCTGGCTCGCCGGCATGCAGGGCTCGCTGCCGACCGCGGCACCCACCGCACCGGCGGCCGCTTCCGACGAGAGCGCGGACCCCGCTCCCACGACCGGGACGAAGCCGGACGCCAAGGCCGTCCCGCAGCCGCGCTCGGCGAAGGGCACCCGCGCGAAGTCGGCGCAGCCGAAGACCGCCCAGCCCAAGGCCGCCGCGAAGAGCACCGCGCGCAAGTCGGCCAAGAAGGCGTCCGGCGAGAGCACCGTCGCGAAGAAGGTCGCGGAGGAAGCCGCCCCGAAGACCGCCGAGGCGCCGCTGCACCAGCTTCTCCGTGAGTTCCTGCCCGCGGGAGAGCCGCGCCTGGTGCGTGAGGTGCACGCGGACCTGGAGAAGGTGTACCCGGACCGCAAGACTTCTGCTCAGGTCGTGCGCAACAGCCTGGAAACCCTGGTCAAGCGGGGTGTCATCAGCAAGGCGATCCAGAAGGGATCGGCCATGTACACGGCTCCCAAGCCGGACACCGAGGCCCGGGCGACGGACGTCGAAGTATCCGCGAAAGCCTGACGTCTGAAGGACACATCATGGCGCGGGGGCGAGCAGCACGGAGGACGGCGCACGGAAGTCGATACGCCGGGACGCAGGGAGTGTTCGACTCGTCGGTGTCCTCCACGTTCTCCCCGATGACCTGACGGCCCCGCACTCACACGTCGTCCAGCGCCGCCGCCCGCTGCTGGAGGGCCCGGATCAACGTGGCGACCTCGGGACGGTCACGCCGGAGGCCGATCACCGCGACACCGATGTGCGGGGTCGGAGCCTGCGGCTCGATGGCGACGGTGCGCAGGCCCGGCACCTCCGGCGCCAACGCGATGGAGGGGATCAGCGAGATGCCCACACCCGCGGCGACGAGCTACCGGGCATCATCAAAACCTGCGCGACCGACTACATCGGCTGGTACTCGTACTCAAGGGTGTCGCCACCACCAGGGGCGTGCAGGTCATGGACCTGCGTGACATCTGTGTCCTCCCCGACCATCAGGGGCGGGGTCTTGGGAAGAGAACCATGGCCGAGCTGATCGGCGAGCTGGAGCGCCGGGCTCCGGCCGGCGCCTATGTCTCCCTTTTCCCCGACGGCGATGCCCGGCATCTCTACGAGAAGTTCGGGCTTCCGGGAGACCGCACCGGCCTCGGTGGGGATGCACAGGCCGTCGCCCTCGGTGCCGTACGGCTGGCCGTAGCCACCACTCCCGAAGATGCCCGTCCGCCGCCCCGGGATCACACGGCGCGCGGTCGAGGAGTTGCGGCGGGAGGTGAGTCTCCCCGGCCCGTCCACGGACCGTGAACGCGGACGCCGGGCGGCGGCTGAAGCACACTCGTCGTATGCGGACGAACCGGCGGTGCAACCGGACGAACCGGCGACGTACGGGAATGAACCGGCGGCGGTCCGGTGGTTCGGCGTGCGGGACCACTCCCGCGTGCGAGACGGTGGATCCGTTCTGCAGGTGCTGTGGCCTTTCCTAGGAGGATTTCCATGAACTGGACTCTCGAGGTCGTTCCGCTCCCCGTCACCGACATGGACCGGGCGAAGGAGTTCTACGCGAACAAGGCCGGATTCACGGTCGACCTCGACGACGAGGTGGCCCCGGGCATGCGCATCATCCAGATGACCCCGCCCGGCTCCCGGTGTTCCCTCGCGATGATCGAGGGAATGCCCTCGGCCCCCGGCATGAAGGAGATGGCCCCCGGCACATTGCAGGGCCTCCAGCTCTGTGTCACCGATATCGAGGCGGCCCGTGCGGAGCTGACGGGCCGCGGGGTGGACGTCTCCCCCGTCCGCCACGTCGGTGCCACGGGATGGGAGGACGGCAAGGGCGAGACCTGGAACTCGTTCATGTCCTTCGAGGACCCGGACGGCAACGGCTGGGTGGTCCAGGAGGCCCCGTCCGAACTGTCGGAACGTTGAGCGGTATCCGACCGGGCGGAGCCGCACCGGCCGGGCCCGGCGGGACGAGGCGCCGCGTCCGTACCCTGGGCCCGGCATGATCGGGCCATGCTGATCACTCATGAAGGCTTGTCCCCGACCGTCCACCCCACCGCTTACGTCGCTCCGACCGCCACCCTCTGCGGGGATGTGCGGGTGGGGCCGGGGTGCCGTGTCCTGTTCGGGGCGGTGCTCACCGCCGAGGGCGGACCGGTGGAGGTGGGCGAGGGCAGCATCGTGATGGAGAACGCGGTCCTGCGCGGCACTCGTCGCGATCCACTGGCACTGGGTCGGAAGGTCCTGGTCGGCCCCACGTCCTACCTGACCGGCTGCCAGGTCGAGAACGAGGTCTTCCTCGCCACCGGCAGCCGTGTGTTCAACGGAGCACGGATCGGGACCCGGTCGGAAGTACGGATCAACGGCATCGTGCACCTGCGCACCGTGCTGCCCGCCGATTCGATGGTCCCGATCGGCTGGGTCGCCGTCGGCGATCCCGTGCGCATCCTCCCGCCGGACGACCACGCCGCGATCTGGTCGGTGCAAAAGGATCTGGACTTCCCCGGCTACGTGTTCGGCCTGGACCGCCCCGCCGACGGCGAGAGCCTGATGCCGGCCCTCTCCGAACGCTTCGGCCGGGCCCTCGGGCGCCACGGCAACGACCAGGAGATCTGAGCGATCGCCCGGAGCCCGTCTCGCTCCCAGGCCGTCGGCCGTCCTACCAGGCCGCCGACGGTCAGATTGGGTAAAATTAGACTAACGGGCTGCCAGTCCTCGCAGCGCGCACCCCACAGTCGAGAGGGGGCTGCTCATGGATCCGTGGCTGATCTGGCTGATCGTCGCAGCGGTACTGGCCGTCGCGGAGATCCTCACGCTCACCGCCGCGCTCGGCATGCTGGGTGTGGCGGCGCTGGTCACGGCCGGATTCGCCGGGGTCGGGCTTCCGCTGCCCCTCCAGTTCGTGGTGTTCACCATCGCGTCCACGGCCGGCCTGCTGTTCCTGCGCCCCCTGGCGCTGCGCCACATCCTCAAGCCCCAGGCGGAGCGGTTCGGCGTCGACGCCCTGATCGGCAGCTCCGCCCATGTCGTCTCCGAGGTGACGGGCGCGGGTGGCAGGGTGCGCATCGGCGGCGAGGAATGGACGGCCCGCGCCTATGACGAGACGTTGGTGATTCCCGCGGGAACGACTGTCGACGTCATAGAGATCAGCGGCGCGACCGCGCTCGTCTACCCCCGGGAGTGACCGTGGAAGTCTCGGCTTTCCTCATCGCCGGCCTGATCGTCGCCGTCATCGCGGTCTTCACCGTGCTGCGAGCGGTACGCATCGTGCCCCAGGCACGCGCGCGCAACGTCGAGCGGCTCGGCCGCTACCACCGCACCCTGCAACCCGGACTCAACGTCGTCGTCCCGTACATCGACCGCGTCTATCCTCCGATCGACCTGCGCGAACAGGTCGTTTCCTTCAAGCCGCAGCCGGTCATCACGGAGGACAACCTCGTCGTCGAGATCGACACCGTCATCTACTTCCAGGTCACCGACCCACGGGCCGCCGCGTACGAGATCGCGAACTTCCTCCAGGCGGTCGAGCAGCTCACCGTCACCACGCTGCGCAACGTCGTCGGATCGATGGACCTGGAGAAGACCCTCACCTCCCGCGACACCATCAACAACCAGCTCCGGGGCGTGCTGGACGAAGCGACCGGCAAATGGGGACTACGGGTCAACCGGGTGGAGATCAAGGCCATCGACCCCCCGCAGTCGATCAAGGACGCGATGGAGAAGCAGATGCGGGCCGAGCGGGACAAGCGGGCCGCGATTCTCGGCGCCGAGGGACAGCGCCAGGCCCAGATCCTCACCGCCGAGGGCGACAAGCAGTCCGCGGTGCTGCGGGCCGAGGGCAACCGTACCGCCGAGATCCTCAAGGCCGAGGGCCAGTCCCGGGCCATCGACGAGGTCTTCCAGGCCGTGCACCGCAACGATCCCGACCCGAAACTGCTCGCCTACCAGTACCTCCAGACACTGCCCCAGCTCGCACAGGGCGAGGGCAGCACGTTCTGGGTGATTCCGAGCGAGGTCACCTCCGCGCTCCAGGGCATCTCGCGGGCCTTCGGCGAGGCGCTGCCCCAGTCGCCGGCCACTCGGGAGAGGACCCACGACGACAAGGCCGCCGTCGATGCCGCCGGCGACACGGTGCAGGCCGCCGAGGCCGCTGCCGAGGCCCTCGCCGACGCGGCCAAGGCCGGTAGTGCCGCCTCCGGCACTCGCCCCCCGGCGGGGCCTCGCTGACGGCGGGGTGCGCGTTGCCGGCCGTGCGACCGGCGTACGACAGGGGATGTGGCAACTCGCATATGGCAGGCTCGCTCGATGACTGCGAACGACAACCGCCGCCCGACGGAGTACATACGCTTCCAGGCCGTCGCCCCGAACGAGCGGGGCCACTTCACCGGAGTGTTCGGCCTGGTCAACAATCTCGGCCGCAGCGGCCGGCTCAGTGCCGCCGAAGAACACTTCCGACTTCTCGCCAACAAATGGTTCGACGAGGCTTACCCCGATCCGTCGACGGTTGACCCGACGGTCTACGACCCGGCCGTGAACCCCGGCGCCGCCGCCTGGTTCAAAGAGACGGCGACACACCTCCTCGAACGTGTCGACGGATACCTGGACGTGCTCCGTACCCACGGCATCGCCTGCGAGACGCTGCGCTCGGCCGCTCCCGGGCGTGTCGTATACGAGGACGACGTCCAGATCGTCGTCGTGCCGCACCTCCGGTCAGCGGACCCGTGGCAGCCCTGTCACTGCCATCACCAGTGAGTACAGCGAGGTGGTCGCCGTGATGAAGAGCCGGTTGTTCCTGAGTCCGCCGAAGGCGAGGTTGGAGACCGGCTCGGGCCCATGCAGTCTGCCGATGAGGGTGCCGTCCGGGTCGTAGCAGTGCACGCCGTCGTCGAACGCCGCGGCCCACAGCCGCCCGTCCTCGTCCAGCCGGATGTTGTCGAACCCGCCCTCGGCTCGGCGAAAACCCTGTCCCCGGACAGGCTGCCGCCCTCGCGCACATCGAAGACGCGGATCCGGCGGGCCCCCGTGTCAGCGACGTACAACTGCCGTTCGTCCGAGGAGAAGACCAGGCCGTTCGGCCCCTTGAAACCGTCCGCGACGCGGCGCACCTCACCGCGTACCGGATCGATCCGGTACACGTCGCAGGTGCCGAGTTCGCGCTCCGCACGATGCCCCTCGTAGTCGCTGGTGAAGGTGCGCACGGCCACGACCGAGGAGTTGCAGCAGGTCCTGCGGCGGCTGTACGCCGTCGACGGCGTCAGCGGCACGCATGCGACCGTCGCCCTGGAGACCCTCTTCGAGAGGCCGGTCTCCGTCCGCTGAGCTTGGGAGTACGTCTTCGGCGTAGGCCAGGGAGCCGGACCGCCGCCGTGCGTACACAGTGGGTGGAGACGACATGAGCCGAAGCGGAGGCGCCATGCAGAACGAGGAGACCGGGGCCGGGCTGCGGTGTCTGGTGACAGGAGCAACCGGATACATCGGCGGACGCCTCGTCCCCGAGTTGCTCGCCGCCGGTCACACCGTGCGCTGCCTCGCGCGCACTCCGGAGAAGCTCCGGGACCACCCGTGGGCCGACCGTGCGGAGACCGTCAGGGGTGATGTGACCGATGCGCAATCGCTGCGCCCGGCCCTGCGGGACATCGACGTCGCGTACTACCTGGTGCACGCGCTGGGCACGGGCGCCGGTTTCGAGGGGACGGACCGCGAGGCCGCCCGCACCTTCGGCCGGGAAGCACGGGCGGCGGGCGTCCGGCGCATCGTCTATCTGGGCGGTCTCACTCCGCCGGACGTCCCCGAGGCGGAACTGTCGCCGCACCTGCGCTCCAGGGCCGAGGTGGGCAGGATCCTCCTCGAATCGGGCGTGCCGACCACCGCGCTGCGTGCCGCCGTCATCATCGGCTCGGGGTCCGCGTCCTTCGAGATGCTGCGCTACCTCACCGAGCGGCTGCCCGTCATGGTCACACCCAGCTGGGTGTCGACGAGGATCCAGCCGATCGCCGTCCGCGACGTACTGCGCTATCTCGTGGGCAGTGCGCGGATGCCGGACGAGGTGAACCGCTCCTTCGACATCGGCGGCCCCGACGTCATCACGTACCGCGACATGATGCAGCGGTACGCGCAGGTGGCGGGGTTGCCGCACCGGCTGATCCTGTCGGTGCCCGTGCTGACTCCGAGGCTCTCCAGCCACTGGATCGGGCTGGTCACTCCGGTACCCAGGTCGATCGCCCGCCCGCTCGCGGAGTCGCTGCGCCACGAGGTGGTGTGCCACGAGCACGACATCGCCCGGTACGTCCCCGACGGGCCGGGGCAGCCCTTCCCCTTCTCCACCGCGCTCACTCTCGCCCTGCAGCAGGTCCGCGAGGCCAAGGTGACGACCCGCTGGTCCTCCGCCTCGACGCCGGGCATTCCCAGCGATCCGCTGCCGACCGACCCCGACTGGGCGGGCGGCAGCCTCTACACAGACGTACGGGAACGCGAGGTGGACGCCCCGCCCGAGGCGCTCTGGCGCGTCATCGAGGGGATCGGCGGCGCACACGGCTGGTACTCGTTCCCGCTGGCCTGGGCCGTACGGGGCTGGCTGGACCGGCTGATCGGTGGTGTCGGGCTGCGCCGCGGCAGGCGCGACGCCGAGCGGCTCAGGGTGGGGGACTCGCTGGATTTCTGGCGGGTCGAGGAGATCGAGCCGGGCCGGTTGCTGCGGCTGCGCGCGGAGATGCGTCTGCCGGGCCCGGCCTGGCTGGAGATGCACTGCGAGAGGGGTGCCGGCGGGCGGTCCCACTACCGCCAGCGGGCGGTCTTCCACCCGCGGGGGCTGCTGGGCCACCTCTACTGGTGGAGCGTGTCCCCGTTCCACGCCGTTGTCTTCGGCGGCATGGCCCGCAACATCGCGCGCGCGGCCGCCAAGGCCACGGCACCCGCGCGGGTGAAAACCCCGCCACTCGACTGAACTCCCCCACAGGGGAGTGCGCGGAGGCGGAAAGTGACAGCGTTCCGCTTCCGCTCCTGCCAGAGGTGCCGCCATGACAGCCGCCGTCGTCCTGTTCACCTCCGACCTGCGCCTGCACGACCATCCGCCCCTGCGCGCGGCCCTGGAGGCGGCGGACGAGATCGTGCCGCTGTTCGTCCTCGACGACCACATCGCGGACGTGGGCTTCGGCGTGCCCAACCGTCGCGCGTTCCTCGCCGACTGTCTCGGCGACCTCGACACCGGCCTCCGTGACCGCGGCGGCCGGCTGGTGATCCGCTCGGGCCGCCCCGCCGACGAGGTGTGCCGCGTCGCCACCGAGGCGGGGGCCCGCGACGTGTTCATGGCCGCGGGAGTGAGCCCGTACGCACAGCGTCGCGAGCAACGGCTCCGTGCCGCCCTGGAAGCGCAGGGGTGCCGCCTGCACGTCCATGACGCCGTCGTCACCGCCGTCGCGCCGGGCGCGGTGACCCCGTCGGGCTCGGGCTCCGACCACTTCGCGGTGTTCACACCGTACTTCCGGCGGTGGTCCGGGCAGCCCGTACGGGAGGTGTTCGCGGCCCCGCGTGCGGTACGCGTGCCGCACGACCTCGGCTCGGAGACCGTGCCCTCGCGTGCGGCTGTGGCGGGTGTGGCGGAAGGGCTGGTCCGGGGCGGTGAGAAGGCGGCTCGGAAGCGGCTCGCCGGGTGGTGCCGCGAAGGACTCGCGGAGTACGAGGCCCGCCACGACGACCTGGCCGGCGACGCCACCTCCCGGCTCTCCCCCGATCTGCACTTCGGAACCCTCTCCCCCGTCGAGCTGATCCACGGGGCCCGCTCGGCGGGCGGACCTGGCGCCGACGCCTTCGTACGCCAGTTGTGCTGGCGGGACTTCCACCACCAGGTCCTGGCCGCCCGTCCGGCGGCCGCGCACGCCGACTACCGGACGCGCCGGGACCAGTGGCGCACGGAACGGTCCGCGGCCGACGACATCGCCGCGTGGCGGGAGGGCAGGACCGGATACCCGGTGGTGGACGCCGCCATGCGCCAACTGCGCCACGAGGGATGGATGCACAACCGGGGGCGGCTGCTCGCCGCGAGCTTCCTCGCCAAGACCCTTTACGTCGACTGGCGGATCGGCGCCCGCTACTTCCTCGACCTGCTGGTGGACGGCGACATCGCCAACAACCAGCTGAACTGGCAGTGGGTGGCGGGTACGGGCACGGACAGCCGCCCCAATCGCGTGCTCAACCCTGTGCTCCAGGGCAGGCGGTACGACCCCGACGGCGCCTACGTACGCCGTTGGGTTCCCGAGCTTCGTGGCATCGACGGCGGGGCGGTGCACGAGCCCTGGAAGCTGTCCGCGCCGGCGAGGAACCTGTACTCCTACCCGGAGCCCGTCATCGAACTGGCGGACGGCCTCGCCAGGTTCAAGGAGGCGCGCGCGCTCGGATGAGGCTCCGGCAGACGCCGCCCGTACCCGGAAGACAACCGTGAGCCGGGAATGCACGGCGTCACCGACGAACTCCTGACGCTGGACCCCGGCTCCGCGAGCGGGACGAGCGGCTGCTGTTGGGCGCCACCAACTCGATCCGTTCGCTGGACCGGGCCTTCCTCCGTCCCGGGCGCTTCGACTGCCTGGTCCCGGTCGGCACCCCCGAGGCCGCGGCCCGCACCGCCCCGCAGGCGGCCTTCGAACGCGAGGTGGCCGAGGCCGGCGCGGACACCCATCATCTCGCCGCCCTCGGTCAGTGCCGTCCGACGGTCACTCCGGCCGTCGTCGCCGAGTTCACCGCCGACATCACCCCCCACGCCCGGACCTGAGCGGAGCAGTGGCTGCCCGGGTCCCCGGCCTCCCCTCGCGATGCCGCGGCGTCGGCGCGTCACGGACGAGCCTGGCAGCCCTGCGGGCAGACTTTCCGCATGGCCAACGCAACGAAAGCAGTCCTCGAAGGCGGACCCGGCGATCTTCCCGAGCGGATCGTCTCCGTCACCGAACCCGGGACCGACATCAAGGTCCCGTTCCGGGGCGGGTACGAGCACTTCAGGGCGACGGACCGCCAGGAGGAGACCCCCGAGGGGCTGCTGCCCGTCTACGCCTGGTGGGAGCGCACGGAGGTGCCCGGCTAGGACCTGACCACACGCCCGGCGCCCAGGCCTGGCCCGAAGCCTGAACCACGCCCGACCCACGCCTCAGGCCCACCGCCTGCCTGCACGAACAAGCCATATCCAAGCTCAACAAGAAATAGTCCAATACGGACTTTCATGGGCAATAAACCCCTATCGCCCATAGCATTCTTTTCACCCGAACCGCACTCGCCCCTCATTGCGCAAATCGCCCTTTTCGGACTCAGTGGCCAGCGTCACGTCCGCGAACTGCGGGTTCCCGACCCGGAGCGCGCAGCCCTTCTGCGGGAAGAGAGTTGACGTCGCGGTTCGGGTGAACCGACGGGCGATCCCGTTTTTCGATCTTGCAAATGAATTGTGATCCGGAATTCGGGGCTTGTCCCTCTCGGCATTTCTCGCCTACGGTCACCCTCAATCCGGATGGCACGCCGAATCCTGCCGCCGTCCGGAAACCCAGACCACTCACGCCCGGCAGGAGCGGGGAACCCAGGTAAGTCGCCGATCCGTTATGCGGAACGGCTCGGGGTTAAGTCGCATGCACCTGCGACCAGGCATCTCCAGCCTGAACCCGACAGCTCACCTCGTAGGCGCCGGAGAGGAATTCGCCATGCCCACGATGGGTAAGCACCGCCGTACCAAGTCCAACCCGCTGACCCGCGGACTCGTCGCTTTCACCGCAGGTGGAGCCGTTCTCGCCCTTCCGGTGATCGGCGCCACCACCGCGTCCGCCGCCCCGGCGCAATCGGCGAACGCAGCAAAGTCAGGTGTATCCGCCAGCGCCCCCGCCAAGGCAATCACCGCAGAGAAGGCCGGAATCACCAGCTATTCCGTCGTCAAGGGCGATTCGCTGCACAAGATCGCCCAGGGGCATTCCCTGGACGGCGGCTGGCAGAAGCTGTACAAGGACAACAAGAAGGCTGTCGGCGACAATCCGGAGCTCATCCGCCCGGGTCTCAAGCTGACGATCGGCGCCAAGTCGCAGGCCAAGGCTTCCGGTTCGTCCGCCGAGCGCACCGCGTCGACCGGCCGCGCCGACCGCTCCGCGCGGTCGAGCACTCCGCCGGCCGCGAAGGCCGCCGCACCCGCCGTGAAGGCAGCGACGTACACGAACGACCTCGACGGCTGGATCAAGGAGTCGCTGGCCGTCATGGCCGAGAACGGCATCCCCGGCACCTACGAGGGCATCCACCGCAACATCATGCGCGAGTCCTCGGGCAACCCGCAGATCGTCAACAACTGGGACTCGAACGCCGCCAAGGGCACCCCGTCCAAGGGCCTGCTCCAGGTCATCGACCCGACGTTCCAGGCGTACCACGTGCCCGGTACGTCGACGGACAGCTTCGACCCGGTCGCCAACATCACCGCCGCGTGCAACTACGCCGCCGACCGGTACGGCTCGATCGACAACGTCTTCGGCGCCTACTGATCCCTGGCAACGGCCACGGTTCACGACTGCCGGGTGGAGAGAGTCCGAACGGGCCCTCATCACCCGGCAGTTGCGCGTCCGGGCCCCCATGGAAGACTCTTTCACATGCCTGAACTCCAGCTTCTGCGCCACGACCACGCCGCCGCACTGCTCGCCTTCGAGCAGGAGAACCGCGCCTACTTCGCCGCCTCCGTTCCGGACCGCGGCGACGAGTACTTCGCACAGTTCGAGGCGCGGCACAGCGGCCTGCTCGCCGAGCAGGCCGCTGGTCTGTGCTACTTCCACGTCCTGGTGGGCGAGGGCGGCGAGGTGCTGGGCCGGGTGAATGTGGTGGATGTGGCGGACGGTGCCGCCGACCTCGGGTACCGGATCGCCGAGAAGGCCGCAGGCCGAGGCCTGGCCACGAGCGCGGTCGGCCGGATGTGCGCTCTGGCGGCCACGGAGTACGGGCTGACCACGCTGCGGGCCGCGACCACGACGGACAACTCGGGATCCCGCGCCGTACTGGCCAGGACGGGGTTCGTACTCACCGGCGAGACCGTGCTGGACGGTTGTCCCGGGCTCGCTTTCGAACGGCCGCTGAACGCGGCCGTGCCGCTCCCCTGACCTGCTGGCCAGGGGAGCGGCACAGGGGAGCGGCACAGGGTCTACGCCGGGCGGGATCTCCACGCCGCCGGGCGGGTCAGCCGCGGTCGGTCTCCTCGCGGACGATCTTGCCACTGGCCGCGTCCACCTCGAACTCGGACTTGTCCCAGTCCGCGCTGACGACGTCCACGGCCCAGACGAGGGTGTTGTCGTCGTTGGTGTCCAGGCCGATCGAAGTGACCTTCCCCTTCTTCTTGTCCGTGGCGACCTTGGCCGCCTGCTGGGGCGTCTGCTTCGCCTTGGCGATCCAGTCGGCCATCTCGCGCTTGCCTTCCGCGTCCTGGTCGGCGTCGGCAGCCTCCTCGATCACCGTGCCGGAGACCGCGTCGATACGGACGGTGTGGGCGGTTCCGTCCGTCTCGACGACCTCGGCGACCCAGTACGGGCCGGCACCGCTGCCGCTCGGACTGGGACTGCCGGCGGGGGAGGCGGTGCCGCTGGGGCTCGCCGTACCGGCCGGGCTGCCGCTCGGGCTCGCGGTACCACCCGGGCTCGCGCTCCCGGTCGGCGAGCCGCTCGCGTCGGTGCGCCGGTCGGTGTCGTCGTCAAGGCCCTCCAGATCGAGCTCGACCAGCTTGCTGTCCGGCACCGCACCGACCGCGGCGGTGGCCGCCTTGTCGAAAGTGATCTTGGTGGATTCGAGGAGTTTCTTGCGCTCGGCCTGGTCCTCGGTCAGTTGCTTCCCTGGGGACGGGCTGCCGGAAGGACTACCGGCCGGGGAGGTCGTCTGCTTCGGAATGACCTTGGCGGCCTCCGAGGTAGCCGCCCCTGTCTGGTCGCCGCCGTCCTGCCCGCATCCCGCGACCAGCGCGGAGGCGACGACGGCGCACAGCGCGCCGGCGGCGATACGGAGGCGGCGGGCGCGCGGGGAGACCGCGGTTTCTCGTCGGAATTCAAGGCTCATACACGCATGACTAGCCCCCGCACCGACCGGTCATGTTGTCCTTGGGGACGGGTCACCCGATCGACCGCGCGGCTCCGCCTGTTGGCGTCATCCCCCCGGGGCGCGCCGCGGTCGTACGTGGGAAACAATGGTGAGGACAGCCACGGACACCGGCTCCCGCCGGCGTCCGGTCGGGAGGCCCTCATGGATTACCCGGACAGCTTCGAGCTGATATTCCAGACCCACGGCGCGGCGGACGACGTCGTCGTCGTCCGGATGACCGACCGGTCCGGGGCGGGCGGACACCCGGTGTACGAGGACGAGACAGGAATCGTCCGCGCGGAGATCAGCTACCGCGGCGAGGTACGCATGCTGGCCAGCGGCGGCCATCAGGCACCGGGAATGCCCCTGCTCGTGCGCCCCCTGGCAGGAGGGGCGCCCCCCGCCCGCTGAGCAGCCCAGCCACACGCGCCGGGGCGCGGTACCCGTATGCGGTGCGCCGAGTGCTGCCCGTTTCCGGCGCGACGTCACGGAGCCCAGGAAGCCCACCCATCTCCGCCCATCACCATCCCTGACCGTTCATGCCCGTTCATGCCCGCTCTTCGCCCGAATCTGTTTACATTCCCGCACCCCGGACGTAACCTGAGCGCGAAACCACAAACTCGGGCATGGAACGGATACGAAACCACATGTACGCACCGGAGCGGCAGCAGGAAATCCTCCGCCTCGCCCAGGAGAGCGGACGTGTCGATGTCCTCTCCCTCGCCGAGGAGTTCCAGGTGACCGCCGAGACCGTGCGGCGTGACCTCAAGACGCTCGACCGGGCCGGGCTCCTGCGCCGAGTACACGGCGGTGCGATTCCGGCCGGGCGGCTCGGTTTCGAGCCCGACCTCGCCGAGCGCGACGCGGTGGCCGCGGACGAGAAGGACCGCATCGCCGCCGCCGCCCTGGGCGAGCTCCCCGTCGACGGCAACGTGATCATCGACGCGGGCACAACGACGGCCCGGCTGGCTGCCGCCCTCCCCCTCGAATCGTCCCTGACCGTGGTGACCCACGCCCTGCCCGTGGCCGCGCGCCTCGCCGACCATCCCGGAATCGCACTCCACCTCGTGGGCGGCAGGGTCCGGCACCGTACGCGCGCGGCCGTCGACGCCTGGGCCCTCAGCGCCTACGCCGAGATCAACGCGGACGTCGTCATCCTCGCCACCAACGGGTTCTCGGCCGAAGGCGGTCTGACCACCCCCGACCTCGCCGAGGCCGCCGTGAAGCGCGCCATGATCTCCGCCGCCCGCCGGGTCGTGCTCCTCGCCGACTCGGGCAAGTTCGGCCAGGAGCACTTCGCCCGCTTCGGCGGCCTCTCCCACGTCGACCTGCTCATCACCGATACGGGGCTCAGCCCCGAGGCCGCCCTCGCCATCGAGAGCCGGGGCACGGAAGTGGTACGCGCGTGATCCTCACCGTCACCCCCAACCCCAGCCTCGACCGCACCTACGAGCTGCGGGACCTGACGCGGGGCGCGGTCCTGCGTGCCACCGCGGACCGGGTCGACCCCGGCGGCAAGGGGATCAACGTCTCCCGCGCCGTAGCGGCGGCCGGACACCGTACGGTCGCTGTCGCTCCGCTCGGCGGACCGGAGGGGGCGCTGCTCGCCCGGCTGCTCGGGGAGCACGGGATCGAGGCCGCCGGTGTGCGGATCACGGGCAGCACCCGCGTCAACATCACGCTCGTCGAAGCGGACGGCACCCTCACCAAGGTCAACGCGACCGGGCCCGAGATCACGGAGTCCGAGGCCGAGACCCTGCTGGAGACGGTGCGGACCTGGTCGTCGGACGCCGACTGGATCGCCTGCTGCGGCAGCCTGCCGAGGGGCCTGCCCCCCGAGTGGTACGCCGAGCTGGTGGCACGCAGCCACGGGGCCGGTGCCCGGATCGCGCTCGACAGCTCGGGCGCCGCGCTGATCGCCGCGCTGCGTGAGCGGCCCGATGTGATCAAACCGAACGTCGAGGAGCTCTCCGAAGCCGTCGGCCGTCCTCTCGCGACGGTCGGTGACGCGGTCAAGGCCGCTGAGGTGCTGCGCGGACGCGGGGCGCAGGCCGTGCTGGCCAGCCTCGGAGCCGACGGACAACTGCTGGTGGACGGCTCGGGAACGTTCTTCGGCAGCGCCCGGGTGGAGACCGTCCGCAGCAACGTCGGTGCCGGGGACGCCTCGCTGGCCGGATTCCTGGCCGCCGGGGGCGCGGGCCGGCCAGCACTGGCGGCCGCTGTCGCGCACGGCGCGGCGGCGGTCCAGCTCCCCGGCAGTGTGATGCCCACTCCCGCCGACATCGATCTGTCGTCGGTCGTCACGACCACGGACATTCCCCTGGACCGCGTGCTGACGGAGCCCGCGCCATGACGTCCGTATCACCGCGTACCGAATCCCTGCGTACGAGCCCGCAGACCCCCGTCCCCCCAGCCGCCACCACGGCGGCCCACGAGCAAGGAGCCCCGCGATGAGTGAGCTGATCACCGCGGACCTGGTCGACCTCGATCTGTCCACCGAGACGAAGAACGCCGCAGCGAGGTCGCTCGCCGGCCGGATGGCCGCCGCCGGGCGCGTCACCGACCTCGACGGCTTCCTCGCCGACGTGGCCGCCCGTGAGGCACAGATGCCGACCGGCCTGGACGGCGGCATCGGTATTCCGCACTGCCGCAGCGAGCACGTCACCGCGCCGACGCTGGCGTTCGGGCGCAGTGCGCGGGGCATCGACTTCGGTGCACCGGACGGGCCCGCCGACCTCATCTTCCTCATCGCGGCCCCCGCCGGGGCGGACGACGACCATCTCACCATCCTGTCGAGTCTGGCGCGCCGGCTGATGGATCCCGCCTTCACCTCCGCGCTGCGGGCGGAGACCGATCCCGTCGCCACGGCGGCCCTGATCCGCGGCGACGCGCCGCCGGCTGCGCCCCAGGAGCCCGCTGCGGAGACGGCGGGGACACCAGCTCCCGAGCCGTTCCGGATCGTCGCTGTCACCTCCTGTCCCACCGGCATCGCCCACACCTACATGGCCGCCGAGTCCCTGGAAGCGGCTGCCCGCGCCGAGGGAATCGTGCTCAGCGTCGAGACGCAGGGTTCGGCCGGGTTCCAGCCGCTCGACCCTTCGGTCATCGCCGCCGCCGACGCCGTGATCTGGGCGCACGACGTCGACGTACGCGAGAAGGCACGGTTCGGCGGCAAGCCGATCGTGGACGTCGGAGTGAAGGCCGGGATCAACCGGCCCGCCGAACTGATCGCCGAGGCCCGGCGCAAGGCCGAGCGCGGCGAGATCAGCGGCGTCGCCGACGACGGCGGTACGAGCGAGGGCGCGTCCGGAACGAGCGGCGGCAGCGGCACGCACTTCGGTGTCCGGCTGCGTACGTACCTGATGTCCGGCGTCAGTTACATGGTGCCGTTCGTCGCGGCGGGCGGGCTCCTGATCGCCCTGTCGTTCGCCATCGGCGGCTACGAGATCGCGAGCGCCAAGTCCGTCGCTGATCACTTCGTGTGGGGCGAGGCCGACAGCTGGGCCGCTCTCCTCAACCAGATCGGCGGCGCAGCCTTCGGCTTCCTGGTCCCGGTGCTGGCGGGCTACATCGCGTACGGCATGGCGGACCGGCCCGCGCTCGTCCCCGGGTTCGTCGGTGGCGCCATCGCGCTGACCATCGACGCGGGGTTCCTGGGCGGGCTCGTCGCCGGTCTGCTCGCCGGCGCGGTGGTGATGGCGATACAGCGGGTCAAGGTCCATCCCACACTGCGCGGCATCATGCCGGTGCTGGTGATCCCACTGATCTCCTCGGCAGTGGTCGGCTTCCTCATGTTCGTCGTCGTCGGCAAGCCGATCGCCTCTCTCCAGAAGGCCCTCACCGACGGGCTCAACGGGCTCTCCGGCTCCAACGCGATCATCCTCGGCATGGTGCTCGGCCTGATGATGTGCTTCGACATGGGCGGCCCTCTCAACAAGGTGGCCTATGCCTTCGCGGTCGGCGGGCTCGCCGATCCGACGACCGGCAGCCTCAAGGTGATGGCGGCGGTCATGGCCGCCGGTATGGTGCCGCCGCTGGCGATGGCCCTGGCCACCACCGTGCGCGCCAGGCTGTTCACCAAAACCGAGCGGGAGAACGGCCGCGCGGCCTGGGTGCTGGGCGCGTCGTTCATCAGTGAAGGTGCCATCCCCTTCGCGGCGGCAGACCCGCTGCGCGTCATACCCTCGGTGATGGCGGGCGGCGCGGTCACCGGCGCTCTGTCGATGGCCTTCGGCTGCACCCTGCGGGCCCCGCACGGCGGCATCTTCGTCGTCCCGCTGATCGGCCAGCCGTTCCTCTACCTGGTGGCGATCGCGGCGGGCACGGTGGTGGCGACCGCGCTGGTCGTCGTCCTCAAGGGAATGCGCCGGACCGGGCAGGACCCCGTACCGGCGGCCGATACCTCGAAGGTGCCCGTCGCCGCCTGAGCACGGCGAGCGGCACACCCGGCCTGGAGTTCCGGCATCCACACAGTTACGTACCCGACCCACAGGAGTGATCGCATGTACCGGTGCACCGTCGCCGTAGGTTCCCGCAGCGGACTGCACGCCCGCCCTGCCTCTCTGTTCGTCCAGGCGGCAGCCCGTCAGCCGGTCAGGGTGACCATAGACCGCGAGGGACAGCAGCCGGTCGACGCCCGCAGCATGCTCTCCGTACTCGCTCTGGCGGCTCAGCACGGCGAGGCCGTGGAGCTGTCGGCCACGGGGGACGGGGCCGAGACGGCGGTCGATGAACTCGCCGTGCTCCTCGCGCAGGACCTGGACGCCAAGACCTGATCCCGAGTCCGAACACGCCTCTGCCTCCCGGCCCTTCGCGGCCGGGAGGCAGAGGCGTGTATCAGCGGCCGAAGGTGCCGGGCACCGGCAGGGTGTCCCAGCGGGTCACCGGCCAGGCGACCACCACCGCGCGTCCCACCACCTCGTCGACCGGAACCATGCCGCGGTAGGGATCCTCCTGGTGGTAGCGGGAATCCCCGGACGCCTGGCGGTGGTCACCCATCACCCAGACCCGGTCGTCGGGCACCGTGACCTTGAACTGGCCCGCGTCATCGGTACTGCAGGCGGTGTTGCCGGGGAAGACGTACGGCTCGTCGAGCGGCTTTCCGTTGACCTTCACCGGGCCGTCCCCCTTGCACTCCACGGTGTCCCCCGCGACGCCGATGACCCGCTTGATGAGGTCCTTCTCCTCCGCGGACGGCATCACTCCCACGAAGCTCATGACCTTCTGGAACGCGTTGGGAGGCTCGGTCGGCACACCGCGCAGCCAGTCGGACGGATCGTGGAAGACGATCACTTCCCCGCGCTCGGGCTCGGAGCCGAACCACGGAGTCAGCTTGTCGACCAGGACCCGGTCGCCCTTTTGCAGGGTGTTCTGCATCGACTCCGAGGGAATCGAGAACGCCTGCAGCAGGAAGGTCTTGATGAACAGCGCCAGCAGCAGGGCGACACCGATGAGGATCGGGAGTTCTTTCCACAGAGGGCGCTGCTTGTTCGTCCGTGTCTTCGTCCGCCGTGCGCCCGTCAGCACCATCAAGCCGCTCCTCGCCCCGTGTTCGCTCACCGCCGCCTCCGCATGGGCAGCAGCGGCCCACTCTAGGCGCGATCACTGTGACGAAGGTGTGTATGCGGCAGCCACCAGGCTTTCAGGGGAACGTCAGCGGCGTGCGGTCACGGTGCGTCCGGCTCCGGGCGTGCGAGCCGCTCCATGTTCCGCTGCTCAGGCACCGTGGCGCCGCCTCCGGCGCGTACCGCCTCGACGACCGCCTGATGGAACGCCCTGCTGGCCTCTTCGGTGGGGCAGCGAACGGGGCTGCCGACCAGGGTGAACCAGTCCGAGGCCCCGCTGAACTGAACGGCCACTTCGGCCTCGCCGTCGGCCCATGTCGTATGGACGGTGAGATCCCCGCCCAAGATTCCCGCTTCTTCGGTGCGGACTCCGCCGGCGCCCGTGAAGACACCGCTCG
The DNA here is from genome assembly GCF_014216315.1 of Streptomyces finlayi. Lineage (NCBI taxonomy): Bacteria > Bacillati > Actinomycetota > Actinomycetes > Kitasatosporales > Streptomycetaceae > Streptomyces > Streptomyces finlayi. Next base: position 7,337,144 of record NZ_CP045702.1, on the reverse strand, counting down.
TCGTCCACGATGCCCAGCTCATGACGCGACGCCTTTCCGACAGTGACGAACCTGTCAAGCGGACTTCTCCGAGTATGACACCGCGGTGCGGAGCCCGCACGGGCGTGCCCCGACGGTTCCACGTGCGGAAATCGTCATCGGCGGCGCTCCAGCGCTCCTCTGACGAAGGCCGCCTGGCCGGCGTGCTGGAGATCGTCGGCGAGGACGCTGACCAGCCGGACGCCGAGCGTGACCGGTGGTGACCAGCTCTCGTCCACGATGCGTTCCAGTGCCCTGCCGTCCAGGCCCCGGACGTATCCGACGCTCTGCTCGTGCACGGCGTCGTAGTAGCCGAGCAGCAGGTCGGCCGAGTCCACCCGCACCGCGGCGACCTGTTCGCTGCTCTGTCCGTAGCCGGTCGCGTCCTCGGCGAAGGGCAGAGCGAACCGCGCGGCCCAGCCCTGGGACAGCCACACCTGCTCGGTTCCCGCCGCGTCCGCCACGTGGTCGTCCTGGATGCGTGTGAGGTGCCAGACGAGCCAGGAGATCGAATTCGCCCCCTCGTCGAGCCGGGCGTCGAGTTCGTCGGGCCGGAGACCTGCTACCGCCGTGTGCACCGCTTCCCTGACGCGCTCGAGCGCCTCGGCCAAGATGCCTGCTGTGTTCATGCGCCCACCATGGCCGGTGCTTCCCGGCGCCCGGTGTCCGACACGCGGCCGTGCCGTCAGACGAGGAGCCCCAGCAGATGCGCGCAGGCCGTCTGTTCGTCCGGATGGCGGGCGATGACCTCGTACGTACCCCGCTCGAACGCCCCGGTCTCCCACACCGCGTCAGGTGCCTCCCGCAGGAACAGGAAGTCGGCCGGTGTCGGAACCGGTTCGTGGATGCCTTCGATGCGGTAGTAGCCGTCGGGCACTCCGGCCGCCCGCAGCGCGGCCCTCAGGTGGGGGCGGTCCATGGTCCTAGACTCCGGCGGTCGTCAGGTAGCCGTGGTCCAGAAGCCACTTCACGTTCAGCCGCAGGCCCTCGCCCGGGTCGAGGAAGACGGCGTCGAGCTTGATCTGCTGACCGCCGCCGGGCTGCTCGAACCACGGAGCGATGCTGCCCTGCCACACCCAGAACGGCTTGGCGACCTTGTAGACGCGGTAGTCGCAGGCGACGGCGGCGTCACGGGTGTTGAGGTTCTGCGGAGGCAGTGCCCGCTCGGCGTACGCGTCGCCCGCCGGGGCGAGATAGCTGCCGTACTCGGAGCCGAAGCGGTCCAGCCGCTGCCCCGTCCGGAGCTTGGCCGGCTCCTTGTCGAGCTGGCCGTTGACCTCGCCGAAGCCGTCGTTGGGCGGGTACTTCCAGCTCCCGGAGTCCGCCGGACCTTCCCAGTACTTCTTGAGGAAGTCGGCGGGCGAGAGGTCGCCCGTCCGCTCGTACCCGTTCAGCAGCGGACCGACGGGGGCCTGCTTCTTCTTGGGCAGCCACTTGGGCCCGAGTCGCGCGTCGCCCGCGAACTCGCCGGTGCAGGGCTCGTGCCGCGGCGCGGCGGCCGGCTTGTTGTTCCCGTGGGACGTCGAGGCGCTCGCGGCGGGTGCGCTCAGCAGTCCGGCGGTGATGCCGAGCGCGGCCAGTACGGTACTCATACGGTTCATTGGCGGGACACCTCGGAGAGTTGATGATCCATCGAGCGGCTGACGCAGGGTAGCGTCTCGATGGCTCCGGGTGTCCGCACCATGCCGCTATTCACCCCGAACGTGCGAGTGAGCCGTCGGCATCAGCCGCCCGCGGCGGGCGGGACGAGACCGTCGGCGACCAGGCCCGCGAGAACGGCGTCGCTGAGCGCCTCGAGCGCGGACGTGGGCATGACGGTGAACTCCTTGATGCGGCCCGCCTCGTCGAAGTGGAGCTGGTCGATGCCGTGGATCTCCCCCTGCGCCGCGCACCCTTCACCCCACGCCTCGTACTGCCCTCCCCCAACGGGTCCGCCATCGCCGCCGCCGCGGGTGAGTCCACCGTGGTCGCCGGCCCGACGGAAGTCTCCGGCCCGCACAATCGGTGAGTATCACCCGGCCATCCTTGGCCATCAGCACGTTGGCCGGCTTGACGTCGCGGTGCAGCACGCCGGCCTCGTGGGCAGCGCGGAGTGCGGCGAGCACCTCACCACCGATGGACGCGGCGCGCTGCGCGGTGAGCGGGCCCTCGGCCTTGAGCAGGTCGGCCAGCGACTGACCTCGTACCAGCTCCATGACGATCCACGGGCGGCCCTCTTCCACAGCCACGTCGTAGACGGTCACCACGTTCCGGTGCGACACCCGGGCCGCAGCCCACGCCTCACGCTCCAGCCGCGTGTACATCCGCTCGATGGCGGCCGCGGCCAGCCCGGCAGGCGCCCGGACCTCCTTGATGGCGACCTCGCGGTGCAACACCTTGTCGTGGGCGCGCCACACGGTGCCCATGCCGCCTTCGCCGAGGGGCGACACCAGGGTGTAGCGGCCGGCGATCACACGCGTGCGGCCGGACTCTTCGGACACGGTATCCCCACTGATCATCGGGTCGAGTCTTCCTTTCGTCGTGCAAGCGGCTCGTCGGAGCGCGGGTCGCCCTTGGGCCATCGGTTCCTGAACACGACTGCCGTCGGCGGAACCGCCGTGCATCGGCCGGATCGCGAACGCTGTGTCTCTGCCCCAAGGTGGTGTGCGGGAGGACGAGCCCGCACCGGGTCTGTCCGGGGAGCGGACGAGCGAGCCCACGGCGGACGGATCCGACGCGCGCCCATGGGCACATCTGGCCATAGTCCTACTGCCGTGTGAGGGCGGCGCGTCCAGATGTCTGAGCCGTTCGGCCGATGTCTGATCTGCCATCAACTGCATCTGTGGTGCACCCGTTGATCACCACGCCCTCGGCGTGCCGACACCGAGTCCCGCTGTGCGGAGTGCGTCCTGTCGCACCGTCGGCACCGAGAAGCGCACAAACCGCCCCGGCTCCACGTACGACCGGCCGTGAGGGTTCACGTTCGTCCAAGAAACCTCGACGATGCGAAGGCATCGAGACCCCGGACGCGCGCCCCGTCTACCGGCACGAGGACCGACCGCTCCGGGACACGGTCGATATGTCGTACGCGCGCGGGCAGCGGCTGGTGAGGGTGCAGTTTGCCCGCAAGACCAAGAGGGAATGGGAGGCGCACGACGCCCGCCTCAGTGACAGCCTGGCTGTTCGGCCCTGACAGCATGCTCGCCAACTGGCAGATGGAACGCCAGGGCTATGCGCTCCGCGTCCGTTGCCGGAGCGGTCCGGGAGGTCGAGATCGGCATGCAATGGGTCGGTTGCTCGCGCGCCCCAGTACGCTGTCGGCAGCGATACGGTCGATCAGCAGCAGGGTTCCGTCGAGAATGACGAACGCCTTCGCCAGGATCCGAGGTGAAACGGAAGGCAGATATCGATGACCACGCCGCAAATCAACATAGATGATCCGGAGGCCGACGCGACCGGCCCGGACGGCCTGATGTACTACCGTGGCGAACTGTTCACGGGTGAGATGGTCGAGGAGTATGACGACGGCCGGATCGTCAGCCGGATGGCCTATGTCGACGGCATGGAAGACGGCCCGTCCCTAGGCTTCCACGCCGATGGCACCCCTCAATCCGCCGGCGTGGCGGCACGGAACAGGGCGGTCGGCGAGTGGCGCGAGTGGCACCCCGACGGCACGATCAAACAGATCGACGTCTACGACGACACCGGCAGACTGTGCGCTCGGCGAAAGTGGGACGCTGCGGGCGTGCTGCTTCAGGATGTGACCCAATGATCCTCAAACCCATTGGTGTATACCGGGAGATGTACCGCGGCAAGCACGTTGAACTGCCGTCCATCGCCGACTCCGTCACCGAGCAGATACTGCCCGACCACACCGAGATCATCGGGTACCTGCGCAACGCCCCGGCCGGATTCGACGTGATGGAGGCGGTGACGCACCTGTTCGAAGAGGACCGCTGGATCCCCGGCGGCTCCTCGTTGAACTCCGACGGTGTATGGGTCTGGCGCGAGGATTCGATCGAGTACCTCGCTGATCAGCCACTGGAGATCCCCGCCGATTTCGTTGACCACGTGCGGGCCAACGACTACACCCCACCGGCGGTCGACGCCGACGACACGTTCTACGACGCGCTGCTCCGCTACTTCTGAGTCCGAGCGCCGGTCACCAGCCGCACGAGCCGTGCCCGACGGGTGCCCGCAGCGCGGCCACGGGCCCGTCAGCGCCGTGAAGGCGACGCCGCTGTTCCGGAACCGCGACTCCGCGCCCTTCAGCGGATCGGCCACGCCCGTCCAGGAGTCGGACCACCCTCCCGCAGCGCGGCCACTGTCCGGGCGACCTGCACCGCCGACGAATAGCGCCTACGAGCCGGCGTCGACGGGGCCAACACTGCCTGATCCGGTCGCTGTACGCCGGTGGTGCCATCGATGCGTTCCCGGAGCAGGTCCGTTTGGCCCGGACCACGCGGGCACCACTCGGGGCATGGCCTCAGAGCCCCGTACAGACCTGTCCCGACGGACGCCGGAGTCACCGGCGCAGAGACTGTGATCCTATCGATCTTGAGTGCGTGTGATCGAAAGTGGCTGGTGGGGCGGGTGTCCTCCCGGTCGCCCTGCATGAGGACAGGGCCACTGGTGCAGTTCGGAGTTGCTGAGACAACGAACGTACGAGGAGGCCCTGTTGCCCCGGTGTACGCGGTTGAGGGTGCCGGTCTCACGTCGGTGGATGCAGATACCTCAACGCAGTGACACCTCACCGGCACGCCAGTCATGAGCCGGCCCTGCAGGGCTGCAACTCGGATTACCGCGACTTGCCCCGCATCCGGTGCAGTGGCGGCAGACTTGGTCATGGGTGGTGGCAGAACCACCACGGATGGTACGGGGGCATGGGCATGCTTGAGAGCGGAGCCGAGGCGTCGGGGCGTTGGCGGGTCAACGAGGTGATCGACGGCCAGTACGAGGTGCGGTCGGTTCACGAGCAAGGAGGGATGGCGCTCGTCTACGTGGTGAGCCACCGCGATTGGGGAATCCTGCTGGCGGTCAAGTCACCGCGCCCGGAGCTGCTCAGCGCAGACGGCTTCCTCGACTCGTGGCCGAGGCGGAGGCCTGGGTGTCGCTCGGCCTCCACCCGCATGTGTGCGGCTGTCACTACGTCCGGATGATCGACGGCATTCCGCGGGTCTTCGCGGAGTACGTCTCAGAGGGCAGCGTCGCGGACTGGATCAGGGACGGCCGGTTGTACGAGGGAGGGGCAGCGGCCTCGCAGGCCAGGATCGTCGACTTCGCCATCCAGCTCGCGTGGGGGCTCGATCACGCCCACAGCCGGGGCCTGGTGCACCAGGACGTCAAACCGGGAAACGCGCTGGTCGACCGGGACGGCACCGTGAAGCTCACCGACTTCGGCCGGGCCCGGGCCGGCGCGGTGACCGGTGTGCTGCCGGACGCCGGGATGCCGGGCCGGACGGTCCTCGTTACGCAGGGCGGCCTCACTCTGCCGTACGCCTCGCCCGAGCAGGCGGCTGGTGAGCGCGTGGGGCGGCGCACCGACATCTACAGCTTCGCCGTCTCCGTACTCGAGATGTTCACCGGCGAGGTGACTTGGCCGGCCGGTCCCGCGGCGGAGGAAGCACTCGCCGAGTACCGGGCTGAGAGCCGGGCAGGCGCGCAGGACGGCCGGCCCGTCATCCCGGACGGGCTGGCCGCTCTGCTCGCACGCTGCCTGCGCCAGGACCCGGCGCGCAGGCCGGCCTCGCTGGCCGACGTCGCCGACGTTCTGGCCGACCTGTATGAGCAGCTGACCGCTACCCGCGCCCGGTGCCGACGGCCTCGGACCTGCGCGCCGACGAGCTGAACAACCAGGCGCTCTCATTGCTCGACCTGGGCAGGCCCGAGGAGGCGGAGCGGGCCTTCGAGGCGTCCTTGGCCGCCGATCCGCGGCACCTGACAGCAACGTACAACCGCGGGCTGCACCAGTGGCGCAGCGGTGTCCTCCTGGATGACGAGTTCATCGCCGACCTCGAGAGCCTGCGCGGGGACACCACCACCGACCCGTGGCAGGCCCGGCACCTGCTGGCGCAGGCACAGCTGGAACGGGGTGACCACGACGCCGCCGGCTCGCTCCTGAAGGAGATGGAGCGCGACCGGCCCCGCTCGCAGGAGGCCGTGCCGATCCGGCGCGCCCTGCTGGCCGGCGAGGGAACCAGGGTCCGCGTCCGTCCGCTGCCCTGGAAGCGTGACCCGGCACGGTTGTTGCGCCTGTCTGCCGACGGGCGTTCGGTGCTGGCCGGCGAGCCTGACGGCCGGATACGGCTGTGGGACCTGGCGAGCGGGGAGTGCAAGCGCATCCTGGAAGGTCACGGCGAGAAGATCGTGGCCCTTGATGTCGATGCCGCCGGCCGCCGCGCCGTCTCCGCCGACGCGGACGGCTTCGTACGGCAGTGGGATCTCGTGAAGGGCGGGGGCGGAGCCTCAGGGTGCACGCGCCGGGCATCGACCGGGTCGGTGCCCTGCGGCTGACTCCAGACGCCCGGATCGCGGCCGCTCTACTGGACGGACGCCTCGTCATCTGGGACTTTCCCGACGGCCAGTGGTACCAACTGTCCACTGCCCGCCAGAAAGGAGCACTCACCGACCTGGAGGTGAGCGCCGACGGCAGGCGCGCCCTGATGATGTCCCATGAAACCGCCCAGGTCGCCGACGGCAGGCGCACCCGGAAGGTGTCCCGTAACACCGTCCAGGTCTGGGATCTGACCACCGCACGATGCCTGTGGGAACTGCCGGAGCGTCGGCAGGTGAACGCCATGGCCCTCACGGCCGACGGACGCCGCGCCGTCCTTGCGATGATCGGCGGTCCAAGGCGTCACGAGATCCAGGTGTGGGACATCGACCACGGCCGGATGACCCGCAGTATGACGGGCCCGGGGTGGATTGTGTCGACCCTCGCGCTGAGCCCCGACGGGCGGTATGCCCTGGCCGCGACCGACGACGACAGCCGCGTACGCCTCTGGGACCTTGACCAGGGCCGCTGCCTGCGGACCTTCCCCGGCCACATCGGCGGCGGCCGGGACCTGCTGCTGCACCTCGGCAGCCACTCGGCGGTATCCGTCGACGAGGACAACGCACGGCTGATGACCTGGGATTCGCCAGGGACTTTCACCGCCGCACCCGCGCTGGGCCGGCCGCGTCGGCAGGCCGATCTGGACCGCCATGGCCGCTGGTCGGCGTCTCTCCTGGCCGCAGCCGGGCGGGCGATCGCCGCCGGCCGGACCCCCGTGGCGCTGGACCTCGTCAAACGGGCCCGAGCGGTGCCCGGCCACGAACGCGACGCGCGCGCCATGGAGTTGTGGCGGGTGCTGGGAACCACGACGGTCAGGACCGGGCTGCGCTCCGTCAGAGCGGTGCGGACGCTGGGCGGCCTGACGACGGTGTTTTCGGTGGCGATCGCCGCGGACGGGCGTATCGCGTGCGGGGCGGGGAGCGAGGCCGTCCATGTGTGGGACACCGCGAGCGGTGCGCGACTGGCGGAGTGGAAGTACGACGGTGCCGGCGGGCTCGGGATGGGGGCCGAGGGGGGCTGGGTGGTGGCGAGCGGTTCCGGGGTGATCGTCATGCGGTCGGTGGCGGAAGGCTCCTGGCCGCGGTTGGTGGACACCGACAGGCGTGAAAGTCGGTGGGGCGACCGCCGGGGCATCGGTGTGACAGGTGTCTGCAGCTCCGCGTCCGTCAGCGCGGCCGGTCACGTCCTCGCTGCCTGCCGCGACAGCGAGTTGCGGATGTGGGACATGACCACGGGAGAATGCGTACGCACTCTGCCGGGGGAGGGTGTCCGGACCGGTGCTGTGTGGCTCAGCCCCGATGCGCGACAGGCGGTGTCCGCCGGAGACAACGGCAACCTGCGCGTGTGGGACACCGGCGCCGGTACATGTGTGGTCATCCAACAGCCGGGCGCTTACGTCTCCTCCGTGTGCCTCAGCGCGGACGGTCGGTTCGTCCTGAGCGCCGGGCGCCACGACGGCTGGACGCTCTGGCTGACCGACGCGGTTACTGGCGCGTTCGTCCGGGGCTTCAGTGAGGCGCGGGACAAAGAAGCTGAGGGTGCAGACGATGACGACTCGGACGTGATGTGTGCGGCGCGGCTGAGCTCCGACGGACGGTTCGCGTTCTCGGGGGACGGCGCAGGGGGTGTCCATGTGTGGGAAACAGCCACCGGGCGCCGCATCCGAACTCTCGAGGGGCATAGCGAGGACACGTTTGGTCTCGCCCTCACACCGGACGACCGCTTCCTGCTCTCCGGCAGCTCCGACGGCACCGTGCGCCTGTGGGAACTCGACTGGGAACTCGCCACCGAGGATGCGGAGGCCTGACCCGCACAGCCGTTGCCCACCCGCGGGGCGGGGTGGGCAACGGCCCCGTCGCACGCTTTCAGCCGGCGACGGGGTCGAGCATCGGGCTGCGCTGCCCGCTCCACGAGACCGACAGCGCGTCGCGGGCCCGCGTACAGGCGACGAAGAGCAGGCAGGGCTCCGCCAGCAGGTCCGACTGGTGCTGGACCGTGTCCACCTCGGCCGGTGTCACCTGCTGCGCGAACGGCAGCACCTTGGACGTCACCCCGACCACACCCACACACCGGAACTCCAGTCCCTTCATGGCGTGCGACGTGGCCACCCGGACCCCCGACACCTCCGGGCCCGGATCGTCCTTGACCGCGACCGCGCCTATGCCCTCACGGCGCAGGCGCGCGATGACCGCGTCGCCGAGCGTGTCGAACCGCGCACACCACGATCTCGGACGGCTTCACGCCGTCCTTGCCGATCCAGGTCCGGATCTGTTCGGTCAGCGCTCAGCACAGCAAAACAAACCAGGTCGCAGGGTCGCTCCGTCGACGAAGATCCCGCGGAGGACCCTGCCGTAGCGGCCGGACGGGAGGCGGCCCGAGCGGAGGCACGAGGCGAGCTGCCGGCATCCGATACGGTTACACGCCCCGAGGACTGGGTGTGCCTCGCCCAGTGGTGGCCCGGGACCAACGAGATGGCGATGGCTTAGGCAGGTGCCCTCGGCAGGCCCCGCACGGCAGTCGTCAGCGCCGGTTGGTGCTCTCGGTGTCACCGGTCACAGCCCACAGGGCGTGCGCTGTCTCGATGCGGGTCCAGGGTTCGGTGTCGGCGGTCATTGTCGAGTCGGTTCGCGTAGTGGGCGGCGTGCGTGCCGAGGCCGGCGAGCATGTGCAGGACAGGGCCCGGGAAGCCACCCTCGGCGACGGTGTGTCAGCAGCGCCGGGAGTGCGGAATCGAGCTGTCCCGCGGTGGAGGCCCACCTGATGGTGCTGATGCGGCCGGCCGAGCTGTTCAACGGGTGGCGTGGCGTGGGTCAGACCGGCCGGCACTCTCCCGAGTTCTCCGTCTCGGAGCACAGGCCGTGGCCGTGCTCGTGCAGGATGTCGCGGCCGCTCTGCTGGGTGAGGAAGTTCAGGAAGGCCGCCGCTATGGAGCCGGCCGGGGCATCGCCGTAGGTGTAGGCGAACTCGGTCTGCCAGTAGGGGTAGTTGGTGTCCTCGACGCCTTCTGCTGTCGGTTCCCTTCCGTCGATCTTCAGCTTGACGAGGTGGTCGGCGGCCTTGTGGTCATCGATTCCCCCGGCCTCGCTGTAGCCGATGGCCCCGGGCCTGGAGGCGGCCGTGTTCAGCATGGTGTCCGTGCTGGTGACCCGGCAACGGCCGTACCGGCCAGGGTTCAGGGACGCGCAGTCGGTCACGGTGAACTGGGGCGGCTCCCTGCCGTCCAGGACCTTGGCGACGAGGGTGCTGCGGGTGCCCGAGCCGGGGTCGCGGTTGATCAGATGGACGGGCACGTCGTTGCCGCCGACCTCGGTCCAGTTCTTCACCCCGCCGGCGAAGATCTCGCGGATCTGGGCCAGGCTCAGGTTCTCCACGCCCGCGTCCCTGTTGACGACGAGGGTGAACACGGAGAAGGCGACGGGCTTGGGGGCCAGCCGGGGATGACCGTCGGAAGCAGGGCCGTCGGTGAAGGCGATGTGGTCGCTGAGACCCTCGCCGACCCTGATTCCGGCGTTCTCACCGGCCCGCTCCAGGCCGGTGACACCGTCGGTACTGCCCTCGAAGGTGTCGTCCGGGAGCGGGATGGACACGTCCGCCCCCTCGCAGCGGTTGAGGTAGTCCTCGGCTGCGGCCCGCACAGCGGGCCCGAAGGCGGTGGAGCCGTGGAGATGGAGGGTGCCGCCGACACAGTCCAGCGGGGGCCGCCGGTCGTCGCGCAGGAAGAGTGTGAAGCAGGCCTGGACACAGACGCCCGCGACCAGGAACCAGATGACCCACCATGCGGGCCGGGACGCGAAGACATGGCTCTCGGTCCTGGTCGCCTTCAGTCGGAAGAACTTCATCAGCTTGTCGTACCACCGGCCCTGCATGCTGATGCCGCTGACGACGGGATCCGGGAAGTCGCCGTTGCTGTCGTCGTGGCGCCAGCGCTCCAGCACGACGAGCATCTTGTACTCGGCACCCCGGGGCAGCGTCACCTTCGGCAGCCGGACGGTTCCCGTGCGATCCACTTCGTTGTTGTTGCGGCGGAAGCCGGGTTTGGCGACGGTGCGCACGGTGCCGGCGTCTTCCGACACCTCCTCGAAGAAGAAGTCGGGCACTTCCTCTTCGCTCGGATCGGTGAGGACCACGGCCGCGACCCGGCGGTTTCGGAAGGTGACCTTGATGCCGTAAGGATCGGCGGGGTCGGCCAGATAGTCATCGGAGACGATCTTGGTCGATCCCGCGTTCTCGATGCGCAGCAGGACGAACGAGGGGTCCTTGAGCTGGTGGCCGTCGTGCTGCATGTCCCCCAGCACGTCGGCGTACGGCCTGCCGGCCGCGTCGGCGGCCAGGGTGTCCATCTGCACCCGGTAGCCGAGCCGCTTGCGGCCGACGACGGCGAACTCCCACAGGAACGCCGCGACAGGAAACGTGATACTCAGGATCGCGATCCACTGCTCCACCTGATCACTCATCGCAGGACCCCCGAACTCCCTCACGCTATGCGCGTAGTTGACAGGGGGCCAAGAGTGACGAGTGAGTGCGGGGTCATGCCAGTGGTGCCGGAATCATACGGATGATGTTCATCTGGGCGCCACTTGAGCAAACGTGCTGTTCGCTGTCCCGAGCCTTGTTCAGGTCCAGCCCTCACCCCACCGAGCCCCTTGCACCCGTTGTGAAGGCGTCGAAGGTGCCGGACCGGCCTTGCAGACGATCGAATCGGTCGCGGTCGAGCGTTTCAAGGCGGTGAGGCCGGGGCCGACAACCGAGCCGTGATCCGCTGTAAGCGCGAGATCAGGAGTAGGGGTAGTACCCCATGCCCACGAGGAGGGCGTAGACGCCGGCGTTGGCCAGGGCTGCTGCGAGGAAGTACCCGAGCTGACCGTGCATCTGCCCGCATCGGTCATCACGCGTCCGGCGGTCTCCTCGCTCTCACGGGCCCGGCGCCGCCTGGGCGCCCGCCCGTTGAAGGTGTTGTTCGAGATGTTGGCCGGGCCGGTCGGCGAGAAGAGCCGGCCCGGCGTGTACTACCGGGGCCTGCGGACCGTCGCGATCGACGGCACCAGCCTGCACGTCCCCGAGGACGAGCGGATTCTCTGGCGTTACCCCAAGCGGGCCGGGGAGAAGATGGAGTTCGGCTACCCGCTGCTGCGGCTGCTGGTGATCGTCGAGTGCGGCACCCGGGCCCTGCTCGCCGCGGCCTTCGGCCCCGAGAGCGACGGCGAGACCGCCCGCCTATGCCGCCCGGCTGTTGCACGTCCTGGACGACACGACGCTGCTACTGGCCGACGCCGGCTTCGACGCCCGTGACCTGCTGGAACGCGTGCGGGATACCGGAGCACAGTTCCTGGTGCGCTCGGGTGCTTCGCGCTGCCCCACCGTCCTGCGCCGACTGCCCGACGGTTCCTACCTCTCCCGGCTGAGCGGCCCCTACCGGGCCGGCCGGGGCTACTCGTCCCTCACGGTGTGGGTGGTGGAAGCATGCATCACCGTCACCCTGGACGACGGCACCGTGCGCCGTGAACAGTGGCGTCCGATCACCAGTCTGCTGGACCACGAGCACCACCCCGCCGCCGAGTTGGTAGATCTTTACCACGAGAGGTGGCAGGTGGAGACCACCTATTTCTCGATCAAGGCGAGCCTGCTGGACGGCCGGGTCCTGCGCTCCCACAGCATCGACGGCATCGACCAGGAGGTCTGGGCCCTGCTCACCACCTACCAGGCCCTCATCCGAGCCGCCTCCGACGCTGTCACCCACCGGCCCGGCCTGGACATGGACCGCCTCAGCTTCACCATCCTGCTCCAGACCGCCGCCGACACCGTGATCACCGGACACGGCATCACCACCGGGAACATCGACCTGGTCGGCACGATCGGCACCGCCGCCCTGGCCGGCCTCTGGCCCGCCCGTCGGCGCCACCGCGTCAAGGCACGCAGCATCAAGAACTCGACCAGCAAATATGGCCCCAACGCTGGCAAACACCCCCAGAGCACCCGGCACTACACCATCCACACAGAGGTCACGTACATGGAGAACGGACTCGCCTCCCGGTCCCGACGCCCCTCCCTGGACAGGTTGCACCGCAGGTCACAGGCTTAACGCACTGGTGTTGCTGTCCATGTCATCGCGCGATCATGCCCGTCGACCGCTGGGCCGCGCGACCCTATTCGTCGACGGAGGAGCTGAAGTCGTCGGTGCCGTCCGAGGACCAGGTGGCCGTGGACGAGCCCAGGCCGCTCAGGAGGCCACACACCAGAAAAAGAACGACCAGGCCCTTCGCGGCGCCGCTCATGATCAGCGGTCTGGTCGCGGAGCGTGTCCGCCGGCCCGTGCCGGAGAGGTCGTCGTCGCCGAAGAGGCCCCGGGGGTAGGCCGGGGTGAGCATCATGGCGTAGGCGAAAAGGCGCATCTGGTAGCGCAGCGTCGCCGCGGTCGCATCGAAGAGCGGCCGGGGCATGCGGCCCAGGATCAGCGTGATGACCCACCAGATGAACGACAGCGCGAACCAGCCGCTCGTCGCGAGCGCCTGTACGACCGCCGCCGGAATCATGAGGAAGACGCGGAAGAGGACGGCGAGCCGGTTGAGGTCCGTCGGCCGCACCTCGATCTGGACGGGGTAGTCCGGCGGCGGCGTGAGGGCGAACGGCGGATAGCGGTCGACGAGCAGCATCTCGGAGGCGGAGACCCGCATGTGGTAGCCGAGATACTGCTCGAGGTAGGTGAAGACGGGGCCGGGCAGCCGCCCGAGGACGAGTGCGGCGAACCAGCCGAAGATCACCGCGAAGACGGCGGCGATGTAGAGGACGAACAGCACGAGGAAGTGCGGGATCAGCAGGAGCAGACGCAGCAGCACGGTGAGCCGGCGCTGACGTGTGGGCTCGATGACGTCGAGGACGGGAAGGAACTCGTCCGGATCTCCCGCGACGCGGCCCGGACTCCACTGACCGTCCACCATGGTGCTTGCTCCTCCTGGGCAGGTGTGCCGTACCGCTCGGGCACGTACGGCATGGCCCACGCTCGGCGCGTGCGGGGCGGCGCGCAAACGGCGACGGGCCGAACGGGTGCCTGCCCGGTGCCACGGGACGGACACGGAGGTGCGGGTCCCGGGCCCGCACCTCCGTGCCGTCACTCGCTCACCGGCTCACTCCAGGAGGTCTCCGTACGCTCCGAGAGCCAGCGCGATGTCGGCCTGGGCCCAGAACCGGTGGTAGGTGAAGACCGGAGCGGCTCCCCCGTCCAGGTAGCTCTGCACCTTCGGCCAGTTCGGGTCGTCCTTGTAGAACGACCGGATGGAGGCGAACGTCGAGTCGGCGTCGATCGTGTCGCCGTTGGGCATGGCACCCGTCCAGCCGCCCGGCACGTACACCGGGTCGTCGAAGCGGTTGTAGTCGGCGCGGGTCTCGGGTACGGCCACCCCCGCGTCGTCCTGGTAGTGGTCCCACATGCCGTCGAGAAGTGCCTTCGCCGCGGTCTTCGCCGCCGCGTCACCGGACTTGGCCGCGTAGTAGGTGAGCGTCCTGGCATAGGCGCCGGCCACGCCGACGTCGTTGGTGTAGTCGGCGACGGTCACGTGGAGCCCGCTGTTCGCGCCGGGGCTCGACGCGTTCCAGGTGTCGGGCGCGCCCGTCCACTTGAGGGTGGACGGAACCCGGTAGGTACCGTCCGGGTTGATCGTGGTCTCCGACAGGGCCCAGTCGACCCACTTGTCGAGAACGGCCTTGGCCTGGGCGTCACCCGACTCGTGGTAGTACTCGGCGACGCGTTCCATGGACCACGCCTGGAAGCCGAACCACTGGTTGGACGGCGGGTCGTGGTAGACGGGCTTCTCGTCGTAGTACATCCCGTGGAAGGTCGGGGTTCCGGCCGGCGGCTGGGCGTAACTTCCCTTCCAGCTGTTGGTCGCGCCGCCCGCGATGGCCCCCTCGTCGGACTGGAGCCACTGGTAGAAGTCCAGCTGCCGGTCCAGGCTCTTGGCCCAGTCCTGCTGTCCGGTGGCCGACTTCGGCTTGAGGTCGGGGACCGCGCTCAGTGCGTACGCGGCCATCGGGTTCTGGTATCCGCCGTGGGCGTGGCTGCTGCCGATGCGCCAGGACCAGCCGGCCGCGGTGTCGGTCGCGCCGCCCCAGGCGTAGTACCAGGACATCAGATAGTGCGAGCTGTCCTTGCCGGTGCCCGCCGGGCAGGTCTGGGGTCCGACACAGCCGCCGACCTTCTTGAAGTACTTGTCGAACATGGCGTAGCGCAGGTAGTCGCCCATCTTCGCGGCCTTGCCCACGGTCGCGGAGACCTGGCTGCCCTTGCCCTGCTCCTTGGCCCACAGTCCGGCCCAGTAGGCCGCCTGTACCGCGCGCGCGTCGGCGTCGGGGGCGTTGGTGAACTTCCACTGCTTGGCGTAGGAGGCGTCCCCGGTGAACAGGTCCAGGTAGCCGTTCTTGCCGCCGTAGGTGAACTTGTCGCAGGTCGGATGGGTGACGGTCTCCCAGACGGACTCCTGCGGTCCGCGCTGGAAGGTGTTGATGTACGAGGGACCGGTCTCGGCGGGTCCGGCCGAGCAGGTGCCGGGTGTGTTGCCGAAGCCGTAGACGTTGTCGACGTCCTGGATCCAGTGCATGCCGTAGATGTCATCGGTTCCGTACGCGCTCTTCAGCTCACCCGCGATCGGGTCGGAGCCGGAGGTCGCCGAGGGGTCGAGGACGGCGGGGTACCGGGTCGGCGAGTCGTACTCCGGTGCGTACGTGGCCGGCTTGGAAGCGTTGTAGAAGGAGTTCGTGGGCTGGTCGGCGTGGGTGGGGATCATGTACGTCTCCATGGTGTCCCACGCACCGTTGAACTTCGTCCAGTCCCCGGTGATCTTCCCGTACATCGCCTGCAGCCAGATCAGGTAGCTGTACGCCTCAGATGTCGTCTCGTGCCCGTGGTCGGGAGCCTCGACGATCAGCGTCTCCACGGAGTGGTAGGGGATGCCCTCCGGTGAGAAGTAACCGTTCGCCGGGTCGGTGATCTTCCCGTACAGATCGAGGAAGCGCGCGTCGTACGTCTTGGTCGCGGCCAGCTGCGTGACGGTGACCTCGGCCTTGGCATGGCCGGGGGCCGTCACGGTGAAAATCGCCGCGCCCGTGCCCGAGCTGTCGGCGCTCACGGTCACCTTCTGGGGCGTCGACCAGTTCGACGGGGTGAAGGAGAGGCTCGCACCGCCGGTGACGGTCAGGCCGGTGTTGCCCGCGGTCCGGGCCACGCTGACGGTGACGGGGGCGGCCGGCGCGGTGGAGAGCGATACGCCGAAGGTCCCCGATGTGCTCTGACGGACGCCCAGTTGGGCGGGGGTCGCGACAACGGCGGCGCCCGC
Source organism: Streptomyces finlayi (assembly GCF_014216315.1). Classification (NCBI taxonomy): domain Bacteria; kingdom Bacillati; phylum Actinomycetota; class Actinomycetes; order Kitasatosporales; family Streptomycetaceae; genus Streptomyces; species Streptomyces finlayi. The sequence continues at coordinate 7,321,268 of NZ_CP045702.1, read as the reverse complement.
CACGAGCGTGATGCCCGCGGGCGGTGACTCGGCCGATCCGCCCTGGCTGTCGTAAGCCCGTGCGTAGACGGAGTGTCCGCCCGCCGCGAGCCCCGAGGCGTTGTAGGAGTACGGCGAGGTCGTGTCCGTGCCGAGGAGGGTCGTGTCGTCGTAGAACTCGACCTTGCTGATGGTGGCACCGTCCGCGGCCGCCGCCGTCGCGGCGAGCGGCACCGGGTCGCCCACCGTGAAGACGGAGCCGGCCGCCGGACTGGTGAGGACGGCGATCGGCGGCTGGTGTGCGCCCGTACAGGTGGTGCCGTTGACGGCGAAGCCGGTGGGAGCGGCGTTCGTACCGCTGTAGGTGAACTGCGCACCCGTCGATACGGCTGCTCCCGGGGCGATGGCCCCGTTCCAGGAGGCGTTCTTGACGGTGACGTTCTTCCCTGACTGGGCCCAGGTGCCGCTCCAGCCGTTGCTGAGCGTCTGGTTGCCCGCGTAGCTGTAGGTGAGGGTCCAGCCGTCGACCCGGGCCGAGCCCCGGTTGGTGAGGTTGAGTTCGGCCGTGAAGCCCGAACCCCAGTCATTGGCCTTGTAGTCGACGCTGCACTGCACTGCGGCGGCCTGGGCGGGGGTGCCGGCGGCGGCGGTCATTCCCAGGGGGAGGGCCAGGGCGGCGACGAACGCCGTCCATAACCGTCGGGATTTCGTTCCGGTTCTGCCGGATCTCCTTGGTACCCACGTTCTTCGTGCGCTTACCGATGGCATGCGCGGGTTCCTCTCGCGGCTCGGCGACATGGGGGGTGTGCGGGGGTTGAGCACAAGCCTTGAACCAGTGGGAGCGCTCCCAGCATGGGGACGTAAAAAATGGGAGTCAAGACACTTGAAGAGTCGAATAAATTCGACACCAAGAGAACGGAACTGGCCTGTTGACCGCCACGAGTTGACGCTCTAACGTCATGCCACACCAGTGGGAGCGGTTCCATCCAGTCGATGTGCCGTAGGGGGCACATCCGGTCTGCAAGGAGTCGCTCCATGCGACACCCCCCGCATTCGCCCCATCTACGGCACGTGTTCCGCCTGGTTGTGACAACTGTCTGGCCGCGGTCGGCGTCACCGTCGCCCCCGTGGTCAACGCCTCCGGCTCCGCACCCGTCTGCACGGTGGAGTACACGACCACCAGTCAGCGGGACGGCGGGACCTGCCCGGGCATCGGCTACGCGGTCGCCGGAACGCAGGACCTGGTCGAGGTGGTACGGGCGACCGGCGCCGGGAACCTGATCCTGGCCGGCGGGCTCGCGTACTCCCACGACCTCGGTCAGTGGCTCCAGCACAAGCCGCACGACCCGGCGGGCAATCTCGCCGCCGCCTGGCACGTCTACAACTTCAACGTCTGTGCGAACGAGGACTGCTGGTACTCCACGCTCGCACCGGTCGCCGCCGAAGTCCCCCTCGTCGCATGCGAGATCGGCGAGAACACCTGCTCCCACGGCTTCGCCGACCGGGTCATGCGGTGGTTCGACGACCGAGGACTCTCCTGTCTCGGCTGGACCTGAACACCTGGGACTGTTCCGCCGGCCCGGCCTTGATCAGCAACTACCACGGCACCCCCCACCCCCTAAGGAATCGGGCTGTGCGATCACCTGCGCGCCCTCGACAACCAAGGAAACGGAAACTCTCATGAGCCGCACGAGCCGCACCCCCCTCCGCAGATCACGCACCGCCCTCATAGCGGCGGGAGCGCTGGTCGCCGCCGCGGCGGGCACCGCCGCCGCAGCAGTACCGTCCGCGACGGCCGCCGCAGGATGCACCGTCGACTACAAGATCCAGAACCAGTGGAACGGCGGCCTCACCAGCGCCGTGACCGTCACCAACAACGGTGCCGCGGTCAACGCCTGGCAGCTGGAGTGGTCGTTCGCCGCCGGCGAGCGGGTCTCCCAGGGCTGGAACGCCACCGTGACGCAGAGCGGCACCGCCGTCACCGCGAAGAACGTCTCGTACAACGGTTCGCTGGCCACGGGCGCCTCCGCCTCCTTCGGCTTCAACGCCAGCGGCAGCGGAAACAGCACCGTGCCCGCGACGTTCAAACTGAACGGCGTCACCTGCAACGGCGGCCCGACGGACCCCACGGACCCCACGGACCCGACCGACCCGCCGACCGGTGACCGCGTCGACAACCCGTACGTGGGCGCCGACGTCTACGTGAACCCGGAGTGGTCGGCGAAGGCCGCGGCCGAGCCCGGTGGCTCCCGGGTGGCCAACGAGCCCACCGCCGTCTGGCTCGACCGCATCGCCGCCATCGAGGGCGTCAACGGCGGAATGGGTCTGCGCGACCACCTGGACGCGGCCCTCGCCCAGAAGGGCGCCGGCGAACTCGTCGTCCAGCTCGTCATCTACAACCTGCCAGGACGGGACTGCGCGGCGCTCGCCTCCAACGGCGAGCTCGGACCCACCGAGATCGGCCGGTACAAGACCGAGTACATCGACCCGATCTCGGCGATCCTCGCTGATCCCAAGTACGCCGGACTGCGCATCGTCAACACGGTCGAGATCGACTCACTGCCCAACCTCGTCACCAACACCGGCAGCCGTCCCACCGCAACCCCGGCCTGCGACGTCATGAAGGCCAACGGCAACTACGTCAAGGGCGTCGGCTACGCACTCAACAAGCTCGGCGACGCACCCAACGTCTACAACTACATCGACGCCGGACACCACGGCTGGATCGGCTGGGACGACAACTTCGCCCCGTCGGCCGACACGTTCAAGGCGGCGGCCACCGCCGAAGGCGCCACGGTGAACGACGTGCACGGATTCATCACCAACACCGCCAACTACAGCGCGCTGAAGGAGGAGAACTTCTCCATCAACGACTCCGTCAACGGAACGTCGGTGCGGCAGTCGAAGTGGGTGGACTGGAACCGCTACACGGACGAACTGTCCTTCGCCCAGGGGTTCCGCACCAAGCTGGCCTCGATCGGCTTCAACTCCGGCATCGGCATGCTGATCGACACCTCGCGCAACGGCTGGGGCGGCACCGCCAGGCCCGCCGGCCCCGGAGCGACCACCAGCGTCGACACCTACGTCGACGGCGGCCGCTACGACCGTCGCATCCACATGGGCAACTGGTGCAACCAGTCCGGAGCCGGCCTCGGCGAACGGCCGCAGGCCGCACCGGAGCCCGGCATCGACGCCTACGTCTGGGTGAAGCCCCCGGGTGAGTCGGACGGCTCCAGCAAGGCGATCCCGAACGACGAGGGCAAGGGCTTCGACCGGATGTGCGACCCGACGTACACGGGTAACCCCCGTAACGGCAACAGCATGACCGGCTCGCTGGCGAACGCCCCCGTCTCCGGACACTGGTTCTCCGCCCAGTTCCAGGAGCTCATGAAGAACGCCCACCCGGCGCTCTAACGCCGACGACGGCCGGGCCGGGGCGCTCCTGCGCCCTTGCCCGGCCCACGGTTCCGCAGGCGGGTGATCAATTCACGGACACGGGCCGGGGCGGAAGCGCTCCGGCCCTTTCCGGTCCTGCCCCGGGGCTTGAGAAAGGGCTTGAGCCGGGGCTTCGTACGTGTCTTGGTCCCGGCCTCGTCCACTCCCCTGACGCCCGCCTTCGAGGAGTCCGGTCCATCGACGGCCGGTGCCGCCTCCGCTGCCGGGGACGCCTCGCCGAGCGTGTGATAGCGGTGGCTGATCCTGCGGCCCACCAGCAGGTATCCGATCAGGGCTCCGGTCGTGTTGAGGATCACGTCATCGACGTCGAACGCCCGGCCGGCGACGAGTGCGCCCTGCACGAGTTCGACGATCACCATGACCCCCACGGTCAGGAGCACCATGCGGATCATCCGCAGTTTGCGCGCCACCAGGATCGGCAGCAGCACGCCGAACGGCATGCCCAGCAGCAGATTGCCGCCCGCCTGCTTGCAGGCGGCGAGGAAGGTGTAGTCCTCCGCGTACTGCCGGAGTGACCGGCCGGGCCGCAGGTTCGAGCGCACGAGGTCTTCGGAGGCAGGTGACGGGGTGAGCGTCACATGGGCCAGGACGACGGAGAAGGCGACCAGTCCGACAATCGTCGCCACAAGCATCAACGCCCGTAGCAGTATCCGGCCCCAGCGTCTCTCTCCGGTGTGTTCCGCTTCAGGTTTCATGGGCGGACCACTGCCCCGAACTTCCCGGCCCACACCCACAGTCGCGTACCGACTGTCAACGGTGTCTGCACGCCCTGCGACGATGGCGGCATGAGCACACAGGACAAGGACGAACTGCTGGCCCAGGCCGCACGGCTGCGCACGGAAGGACAGCCCGAACGGGCCAGGGAGCAGCTGCTCGCGCTCACCACGCGATTCCCCGACGCGGCGGATGTGGCGTACCAGACCGCCTGGGTCCATGACGTACTGGGTCTGGAGGCCGAGGCGGTTCCGTACTACGAGCGGTGCCTCCAGCTGCCCGGCCTCGGCGAGGAGGACCGCAGGGGTGCGGTCCTCGGCCTCGGCAGCACCTACCGCGGACTGGGGAGGTACGGCCAGGCGGTCGATACACTCCGCGGAGGTGTGGCGGAGTTCCCGGAGGACGGAGCCCTGCGGAGCTTCCTCGCCATGGCGCTCTACAACATCGGCGAGCACCACGAGGCGATGGAGATCCTGCTGCGCCTGGTGGCCACGACCAGCACCGACCCGTACGTGGCGCGCTACCGGCGGGCCATCGAGCACTACGCGGGGGATCTCGACGAGAGCACGTGACACCGCCGGGGCGCTGCGCGAGGGGGAACGCGGGGCGGGCAGAGGGAAGCCCCGGCCGAATCGGGGGAATCCGGCCGGGGCGGCTCATGAGCGGGTGCGAAGGCGGCCACCTCGGGTGGTGCTTCGCTCACCCACATATAGATGAACAATAAACCACCCGGGTTCGTTCCCGGGAATCGCCACCCCTCGATGTGATCGAGAGCACCGGCAGCGATCCTCGCCCGGCCGCCTCGTCACCAGGTCAGCGGTCCTACCGGAAGGGGACGCGCCACCCTGCGGCCGGGTCGCACTTGCGCAGCTCCAGCCGCTCGGGGCTGTTGCGACGGCTCTTGCGGGTCACATAGGTCTGCCCGGTCCCTCCGGTCGACTTGGGGCGTGATCACGGGCCTGGCCTCACCGCGTGCCTTGGGCACCTCCACATGCGTACGCCGATCCTCCCGTGGTGGGGATGGGTGTCGTTTTCGTCCCGGCCCGGGGGTAACGCTGACCCCTGTGCGCCCCCCGACCCTCCGCCCGGGGGCGCGCAGGGGACCGCGATCTCGCGCGGGCGCGCGCCGGGAGCGTCGAGGCGGCGGCAAGGCTGCCCCAACGCCCTTAAAAAGAAGGGGCGTTCGGAACTCCAGGGCCCATGACATATGCCAGATGCAAGAACGCATCGAGTGTTGCCAAATCCCTTACGGGCTTCCCCGGCCTGTGCGACAGTCGTCTCGGTCCACCCTTGAGAACTGGCCGCCGCGCCTGTATCGGAGTACGACATGCCGTCCCATCTGTTCGCGGACCGCCCCGCACCACAGCCTCCCGAGCGAGATGCCGTCGACGCGTTGATCCACCGGACCCGTCGACTGCGTGGAGATGTGGACGCCGTGCGGCGCGACGCAGTCGTGATCGACGAGGACGATCCGCAGCTGCGCTGGCAGCGCGCGCTCTGCGACCTCGCGGTCCACCACCTCGACGATCTCGACGGACACCTGGGACAGCTCAGGGAAGGGCTGCCCGTACAGGCCGCCGGCGAGCCTGAGCCGGTGGCGAGCGCCGGGGCGCCCGCCGCCGGCTCACAGCCCGGCTCCCTGCTCAGCAGGGTCGGCAGCGCCGAATGGAATCTGCTGACCGACGAGGTCAGCTGGTCGGACGAGCTGTACGAGATCTTCGGCAGGACCCCGGCATCAGGAGCCCTGTCGCTCGACGAACTGCCGTCCGTCCTCATCCCCGAGGACCAGCCGCTGCTGACGTCGATGGTGACGGCCTGCCTGGTCGACGGCAAACCGATAGACGGCGAGTTCCGCATCCTGCGGAACGGCGGCCATATGCGCACGCTGCACATGATGGGCGAGCCCGTACTCGACGCGGACGGCTGCACCGCGTCCATGTGGGCGGTCCTGCGTGACGTCAGCGAGCTGCGGCGCAGCGAGCGTGCCGTCGGCCGGACCCGGGAATCGGCAAGCCGCGAGCACCATATGGCGCGCACCGAACACCGCATGGCCGTCGAGCTCCAGGAGGCCGTGCTCCCTCCGTGGCGCGGTTCCCTGCGTCTCCCGAAGCAGGGGGCGACTGCTCTCGACATCGCGGGTCACTACCTGCCGTCGGAGTCGAGCGATCTGATCGGTGGCGACTGGTACGACGCCATGGAGCTGCCGGATGGCAGGACGATGCTCACGGCCGGCGATCTCACCGGCCACGGCATCCCGGCCACCTCCGCCATGGCGATGCTCCTCGGCGCACTGCGCGGCATGGCCATGGCCGGGATCGAGCCCGGCGCCCTGATGGGCCACCTGAACCAGCTGCTCGAATCGACGGTGCAGCCGGCTCTGGGCAGCGCCGTGTACTGCCGCTTCGACCCCGAGACGGGCAGCCTCGCCTGGGCGCAGGCCGGTCACCCCGCGCCCTTGCTGTTCCGCGGCGGAGCGGGGCGTCCCCTGCCCCGGCCCGACGGCGTACTCCTCGGTGCCGCCTCCGGGGTCACCTATGAGCAGGACCAGGTGCGGCTGCTGCCCGGAGACGTGCTGCTTCTGCACACGGACGGCCTGACACGTCGCAGGGAGAACCGGGGTGCGGGCCCGGAGTCACTGCTCGCGATTGCGCCGCGCTTCGCACAGGCCCGCACGGCGCAGGACTGTGTACGGGCCGTCGTCGAGGAATTCGGCGGGGCCGAGCGCCCGGACGACGCGTGTGTGCTGGTTGCCCGCATCGGAGCATGAGGAGGGGCGGTCGGAACGGGAAGGTCGGAACGAATCGGCTCGGTATGACGTACGGGCGTGCCGATTTCCGCGCTGCGACGGTTGCCGCGCTGACACGTTCGCGCTGACACGTTCGCGCTGACATCAAGGCGCTGACGTCTCGGCTGACGTTTCGCGCCGGCGGCCCACGGTGGTGCCGGGCTATCAGGACGCGACGCGTCCGCCTTCAGATCTGGCTGCCGCGGGACTGCTTGAATGTGCTCTGGGGCAGAGCCAGTTCGATTTCCTGGCGCAAGTCCTCGATCTTCGCGTACCCCGCGAACTGGCCGGTGAGCCGGTACATCTCACGGAGCCTGTCCCAGGTGCGGTGCGAAGAGGTCTCCCCCATCGACACCAGGGCGAGCCGTGCGTACCGGTCGGCCTGCTCGGGATCGTCGGCGATGAAGCAGGCCGAGGCGAGCGAGATGTAGTCGAAGATCTTGGACCGCTGGCGACCGTTTATGCGCAGGTCCAGTGCCTTCTTGGCATGGCGCTGCGCGGTGGTCGCCGCCGATGGATCGTGCTCGGCGAGCGTACGGAACGCGAGTGCCTGCATGCCGTGCATGTCCGCCTCGTCGAACATCTGCATCCAGCTGGGCGGCGGGACGTCACTCTTGTCCGAGACGAAGAGCTCCTCGGCCTCTCCGAGGGTGCGGCGCATGGCCTGGCCCTTGCCCATGGACGCCTGGGCCCACGCCTCGATCGTGTGGAGCATGGCCCTGGTACGGGGCAGTGTCTCGTCGCCGGAACCGGACTTGGCGAGCTTCATCAGGTCCAGGGCGTCGTCGGGCCGGCCCAGGTGCACCATCTGGCGTGCCGCCCTGGACAGTGCCTCGCCGGCGCGGGGACGGTCGCCGCCCTCGCGCGCCGCGTGGGCGGCGATGACGAAGTACTTCTGTGCGGTGGGTTCGAGGCCCACGTCGTGGGACATCCAGCCCGCGAGCACGGCGAGGTTGGCGGCGACGCCCCACAGGCGACGCTGGAGATGGTCGGGGTGGCGGTAGGCGAGCATACCGCCCACTTCGTTGAGCTGGCCCACGACCGCCTTGCGCTGAAGCCCGCCACCCCGGGAGGCGTCCCAGGCGCGGAAGACCTCGACCGAGCGCTCGAGTGCCTCGATCTCCTCGGAGCCGATGGGAGCCGCCTCGTACCGGTCGAAGCCGGCGTTGTCGGCGTACATCGCGTTGTTGAGGCGTGGAGCGTCGGCCGCCGGAGCGGGGTCGGTGTGCAGCCAGTCGTACATGGCGCCAGTGAGTGCTGAGCCGGCGACGAGCGCCGCGCTCGCACCCACCAAGCCGCGTCGGTTGAGCATGAGGTCCATTCCCGTGAATTCGGTGAGGACCGCTGCCGTCCGTTCGGGCGCCCACGGGAGACCGTCGGGATTCTTCTCCGTCCCTGGGTCCTGCCGTTTTCCCACACGCCCGCGCCGGCCGAACCCGAGGTCCTCGATGGTCACGACACGGCCGAGCCGCTCGGTGAACAGCGCTGCCAGCACATCGGGCACCGGATCGCGTGGGGACTCCCCCATATCGATCCAGCGCCTGACCCGCGAGGTGTCGGTCGCCAGTTGGAGGTGGCCCATGGCCGCCGCCTGTCGGTTCACCATTCTCGCGAGTTCTCCCTTGGACCATCCGGCCAGGCCGAACAGGTCGTTCAGGCGGGTGTTGGGTTCACCGCTCACGTCAAGCCCCCAGGTTCTCGGCTGACTTGACACTAACCCGCCGGCAGATGCGGGTCGGCTATTCGCCAGGGTTCGCCAGGGTGCGCCAGATGGTCTGCCACCCGTGAGCCGGTGTCAGGTAGGAAAGCGCCACCCCGCCCGGCAGCCCTAGGTACTCCCCAGGGTGCCTGACGGCCGCCGACCGGGGTGGCGCACGCAACTTGTCGGCGCACGAAGGGATCTGTCTCGCTCATGTACACAGCATCGTCCTCCGTGTCCGCCCCGCCCCGCCCGTACCGCCCCATGGGGGCGGGTGGCGGACCGTATCTCGACCCGCACGCCGCACCGGCGCCCGGCCTCGGTCGGATCAGGCGGCCTGCGGGGCTGGGCACGCAACCGCTCAGCGGGAGAATCGACTTGTCCGGGCCTCAGGGCGCGCAGGTGCGGATGGCCATCGCCTCGGTGCACCGCATCTGTCCCGAGTTCAACCCCGTGCAGGTGCTGCGGCGCAGTGGGCGGTCTGTCCTCATCGTAGGCACGACGGGGCGCACCACCGCCGTGGCCAAGTGTTTACTGGACCACTCCCCCGCGTGGATGGAGAGGTTCCGGCACGAAATAGCGGCCTACCGCGCCTTCGTCCGCCATCGCCCACCGGTGCGGGCACCCCGGCTCATCGCCGCGGACCCGGAGAACTGCACGCTGGTGATCGAGCGTATGCCCGGACGGGTCGCGGCGCTGACGAGGCATCCGGCGGAGGCTCCGCCGAGGGCGGATGTGCGGGCGGCTCTCGGAGCGATCAACCGGGTCAACGGCTGGCGGCCGCCGGCGGGCCTGTTCGAGGCACCCCTGGACTACCCTGCGCGGATCGCCCGCTATCACGAGTTGGGGCTCTTCACCGACCGTGACCTGGGTGACCTGCAGAAGCTGCTGCACGGTCTCGCCCACTCGGGCAACAAGCAGGGCATGGGGCAGTTCTGTCACGGAGACGCGCTCCTGTCGAACATCCTGCTGTCGCCCACCGGCCCCGTGCTGGTCGACTGGGAGCACGCGGGCTGGTATCTGCCGGGGTACGACCTGGCGACGCTCTGGGCGGTGCTCGGTGACGCACCGCTGGCGCGGCGCCAGATCAGTCAGCTGGCCCAGGTCAACGGCCCCGCGGCGCGTGATGCGTTCCTGGTGAACCTCATGCTCGTCCTGACGCGGGAGATCCGTACGTACGAGACCGCCGTACAGCGGACCATGCGCGAGGCGCCGTCCGTGGGCGGCGGCCAGGACAGGCCGGGTGCGCTCTCCTCGGGCGAGGAGCAGAGGCTGCTGCTGCGCAGGCTGCACGACGACTGCGCGATGGCGCGGCGCGCCGTGCGTGCCGCGGTGGGAACCCGCTGACCGCATCGACGGGGAAGGGCGTGCTGCGGGACCGGTGCCGACACATCGGTTCCGCAGCACGCTGTGTGCGGCCCTCCGCTGTCAGCGGGCGCGGACCACGTCCACGTCCGAGGTCTTCACGAAGCCGATCCGGTGGCCGATCTGGACCGTCACGTACGTCTCCCTGCCGCTGAAGTACGTGTGGTCGTACGGCTTGGAGGAGTCGATCGTCGGTGCGTAGTAGTAGCCGGTGGGTGCTTCGCCGCCGCCCGGAAACGTCTGCCCCGTCTTGATCGTGTACGGCAGCGCCGTCCCGGACCGCCCGCCCGTGAAGTCGGCCGGGTAGTCGGCTTTGTCAGGGTAGGCCACTCCGTACACCGGTACCTCGCTCCTTCCGGCCTTGGGCTTCACGACGTATCCGGCGGTGGGGGTGGTGACCCCTTCCCCGTCCGGGGTCCTGAACCACGCCTTCTGGCCGGACCACCAGATCGCCGTCCAGCCTTCGGTACGGCCGGCGACCACGGCTCGCTGGGCGGCGGTGATCTTGCTGCCCCAGTCAGCCGCGCAGTTGGTGCCGGGTGAGCCGTCGGGGTGCAGTCCCGGGTCGGAGAACAGCGGGGAGGTGGCGTCAGGCTCCGTGTGCAGCGGGACGGCGCTGCTGCCCTGGAGCGGCAGGTCGACGCCCTTCTCGCAGTCGCGGAACGCCTGTTTGTTGTTCTGGAAGTCAGGGCTGATGGTGACCAGTTCACTCCCGGCCGGCGCGGTCGGCGCGTTCGGTCGGCCCAGCAGCGCCATGAAGCGGTTCCAGTCCCAGTAGGGGCCCGGGTCCCAGTGCATGTTGCGTGTTCCGGAGGTGCTGGTGGGCGGCACCGCGTCGTGTCCGATGATGTGTTCGCGGTCGAGTGGGATGTCGTACTCCGCGGCGAGATGGCGTACGAGCTTCGCTGTCGACCGGTACATCTCGGGTGTGTACCACTTGGCGCCTTCGGCGGCGACGCCTTCCTGCTCGATGCCGATGGAATGGGTGTTGAGGTACCAGTTGCCCGCCTGCCAGGCGACGTCCTTGTTCTTCACCATCTGCGTGACATGCCCGTCGTGGGACCGGACGACGTAGTGGGCGGAGCTCTGGTTCAGCGGGTTCCGGAAGATCCTGAGCGTCGTGTCGAAGTCGACCTCGGTGTCGTGCAGCACGATGAACTTGATCTTGTTGGTCTTCGGCCGGTCCGCCGTGTCGTAATTGCCGTACGTCTCCTTGTCGGCCGGGTCGCCAGTCTGCTGGTAGGCCGCCGGGACCCAGTCGCAGCCGAGAGCGCGCGGGCACTCCGGTCTCACCGTGTCCGTCCCCGCGTGGGCCACCGGTGCGAGCGGTGCGACGCCGAGCGCCCCCACCGTGGTCAACGCGAGAGCGAGTCCGGTCCGTTTCCTGGACGTCATGACAACCCTTCTGGGGAGCCGGTGGTGGGCGCACACACTCTGTGGCGGGGAGTGATGGTGCGTCAAGTGTGTTGCGCGCATGGGGTGACGAGCCACTGGATGAGACCACTGAATGGGGTCCTGACCTGCGGTCCGAAAGATCCGCCAGGTGTGCTGCCGGATCCTGTTACCCGAGTTTCACGGGCCGGCCCCGATCCGCCGCACTTGTGTGACTAGTTCGCGTCATGCGTGCCTCGTATGGCCGAGGGGTAGTGCTGGCGCGGACAGGACCGGTCCGCGCCAGCAGTGCGCGGATGCGCGGAGGTACTCGGAAAGGCCGCAGGCACATGGCACAGCCCTTCTCACTGCCGGACTTCTATGTTCCGTATCCGGCACGGCTCAACCCTCATGTGGAGGAGGCCCGGCGCCACACCAAGGAGTGGGCGCGCCGGATGAACATGCTGGAGGGGTCCGGAATCTGGGAGGAGAGGGACCTCGATGCCCACGACTACGCCCTGCTCTGCGCGTACACCCACCCCGACTGCTCCGCCGACGTCCTCTCCCTGGTCACCGACTGGTACGTGTGGGTCTTCTTCTTCGACGACCACTTCCTGGAGACCTTCAAGCGCTCACTGGACCGGGAGGGCGGGAAGAGGTATCTGGAGCGGCTGCCGGCCTTCATGCCGATGGTTCCGGCCGACGGAACTCCTGAGCCGGAGAACCCGGTCGAGGCGGGGCTCGCCGACCTGTGGGCACGTACGGTGCCGTCCATGTCGCAGGCCTGGCGGGCACGGTTCGCGGAGAACACCGAGCATCTCCTGAACGAGTCCCTGTGGGAACTCTCCAACATGGACGAGGGACGGATCGCCAACCCCGTCGAGTACATCGAGATGCGCCGAAAGGTCGGTGGGGCGCCCTGGTCGGCCGGACTGGTGGAGTTCGCGGCGGACGCGGAGGTCCCGGCCTCGGTGGCCGGCTCCCGGCCACTGGGAGTGCTGCGGGACGCCTTCTCGGACGCGGTGCATCTGCGGAACGACCTCTTCTCCTACCAGCGCGAGGTGGAGGACGAGAAGGAGAACAGCAACGGTGTGCTGGTCCTCGAGCACTTCCTCGGGTGTACGACGCAGGAGGCCGCCGACGCCGTCAACGACCTGCTGACGTCACGGCTCCAGCAGTTCGAGAACACCGCGCTCACGGAGGTGGGGCCGCTCTGCGCGGAGAAGGGGCTCGACGCCGCGGAGACCGCCGCGGTCTTCGCGTACACCAAGGGGCTCCAGGACTGGCAGTCCGGCGGTCACGAGTGGCACATGAGGTCCAGTCGCTACATGAACGGCGGCGGAGTGCAGGCCGGGCCCGCCGAACCCGGCTGGGGCATGGCCGCCGCCTCGATCCGCTTCACCCCGCGGGCGAAGGCGGCCCGGCTGCGCAGCCACTCGCATGTGCCGTTCCAGCATGTCGGCCCGTCCCTGCTGCCCGACTTCGACTTCCCGTACGCGCTCGCCCTCAGCCCGCACCTGTCGGCCGCCCGGGACCGGAACATCGTGTGGGCGCGGCGGATGGGCATGCTCGAAGGGCTGCCGGGGCGGCCTGGCTCGCACATCTGGGACGAGCGGCGGGCGCGGAACATCGATCTGCCGCTCTGCTCGGCGGGCCTCGACCCGGACGCCACACCGGAGGAGCTGGACCTCTCGTCGAACTGGCTGACGTGGGGGACGTACGGCGACGACCTCTATCCGGTGATCTACGGGCGGACCCGTGATGTGGCCGGGGCGTGGGCGGCCAACGAGCGGCTGCGGCTGTTCATGCCCCTGGACGGCGGGCCGGTTCCCGAGCCGTCCGACGCGATGGAGCGCGGACTCGCCGATCTGTGGGAGCGGACGGCCGGGCCGATGGACGACGCTTCGCGGTGTACGTTCCGCAAGGCGGTCGACGACATGCTCAACAGCTGGCTCTGGGAGCTGTCCAACCAGGCACAGAACCGCATTCCCGACCCCGTCGACTACATCGAGATGCGGCGGTTCACCTTCGGCGCGGACATGACGATGCGGCTGTGCCGGCTCGCACACGGCGACCGGGTGCCCGCCGAGGTCTACCGCAGTGGGCCGATCCGCTCGCTGGAGAACGCCGCGGTCGACTACGCGGTACTTCTCAACGATCTCTTTTCGTACCAGAAGGAGATCGAGTACGAGGGTGAGGTGCACAACTCCGTGCTGGTCGTGCAGAACTTCTTCGGAGTGGACTACCCGACGGGCGTGTCCATGGTGCACGAGCTGATGAAGGGCAGGATGCGGCAGTTCCAGCACGTCATCGAGCATGAACTTCCGGTGCTGTACGACGACTTCGCGCTCGGGGTGGAGGCCCGCGAGATTCTCGACACCTATGTGATCGATCTGCAGAACTGGATGGCCGGGATTCTGAACTGGCACCGCTACTGCGTCCGCTACTACGACGCCGACCTGCGTTCGGGTACGGGCGGGTCTCCGTGGCACCTCAACGGGCCCACGGGGATCGGCACATCGGCCGCAAGGGTGGTGAACTCCCTGCTGACGCCTCAGCCCGTGGGCACGTAGCGTCGGCCCGCGAGGGCCTTGACGTCCGCTCGCCGCCGGCGGACAGGCTGCCGCGGATGGCCGGTGGCGCATGCCAAAGCCGCCTCTTGGACGGAGGCGGCTCAGGCTTGGACAGAAGTGAGCGGGCCCCTGGCGGGACGTTTCAGCCCTGCTGGAAGAGTTCGGCGGGGAGCGGCTTCAGCAGCGCGTACAGATCGTCGGTGATCGGCCGGTCCCAGCTGGCGATGGTGACCAGGACACCGTCGCTCCGGTCGAACTGAACGCAGGAGATGCGGCTCTCGGAGAGCTTGACGCGGCGGACGATCAGGAGGTTGTCGCCCTGCATGACCGGGGAGTCCTCGGTGCCCGTCACCTCGACCGGCTCGTCGTTCTCGAGCGCGAGGAGCAGCTGGGCGACCTCGAAGGGGACCTGGCCCTCTTCGGTCTCGCGGGCGGGCGAGCCCTCGGGCAGATTTCCGATGATCATCGCCGGGCCGCGCCCGCCGAACAGGTCGTACCGCAGAAACACGCCCTGGCAGGTCCCGTCGGGGGCAGGAAGCAGACCGGCGCCGAGGTTACCGGGCCAGTCCCCCGGGTCCATGGCCAGGACGTCGAAGTCCGGGCCCGCGGGTGTGGCGGCGCTACGGCGGCGGAGGAAGGACATGCCGACATGTTACGTGTCCCGGCTCACGTTGCGGAGCCGGGCCCGGCCCCGGGGCGGCCGTGACCGGCGCTTTCCGGGTGAGCCGGGGGTGGCGGTGCCCGGAGCCGGTGCGGCCGCCGCTGCCTCAGGCTGACTCGGCGGCCAGCCGCTCCAGTACGCTCACGGCCTCGGCGGCCCGCTGGTGAGGGACGAAGAGGTGGTCGTGGTGATAGCCGGCGACCACGTTGCAGCTGATTCCGGCGTCCGTCAGGGCCAGGGCCACCGCCGCGGTCAGCCCTACGGCGTCCAGCGCCGAACGCACCCTGAGGGTGATCCAGCCGGCCACGTACGCGTAGGCCAGACCTGCCGTGTCCGCTTCCGTCTCCGGCAGGACCAGAGTCAGTCCCTCGCGCTCGGTGACCGTGACCACGGGCGAGACGCCCTCGGGCACCGGTCCGTCCGGCACGGTGGTGAACACGTAGCGGCCGGGGTTGAGCTCGGGTCGCATGCTCTTCAGCAGGGTTCGCAGATCGCGCTCGCCAGTCATGGGCGCCAGGTTACGGCTGCGGGGCGCGGTGCCGCTCGTGGTGGCGGGCCACCCGGGCACGATTGCCGCAGGACGGCTCGCACCACTCCTGGCGGGGGCGCGCGTCGGCCTGCCACGTCCCCTGCCGCGCCGCACGCCGTGCCGTGCCCCGTGCCCCTGCCCCGTGCAGGGTGCTGGGGCGCTCCCGGGTCCACTGGGTGAGGCCCCGGGGGTGTCGAGGCCTTCGGCGACGCCGCCCCGGCCGACGTGGCGGATCGTGAGGGCGAGGTCCGGAGCGAGGCGGGCAATCGGACATGCGCATGACGACAGTGCCGGCCGATTGGGTGGCCGGGGCCGTTCAGCTCGTCGGCGGGTGGGAACCGACGAGCCACATCGAGAAGAACTGCGCCCCTCCTCCATAGGCGTGACCGAGCGCCTTCCGGGCGCCGTCCACCTGGTGCTCGCCCGCCTGCCCGCGCACCTGGAGCGCCGCCTCCGCGAAGCGGATCATGCCGGAGGCCCCGATGGGGTTGGTGGACAGGACTCCACCCGAAGGGTTCACCGGCAGGTCTCCCCCGAGCTCGGTGGCACCGGACTCGGTGAGCTTCCAGCCTTCGCCCTCGACCGCGAATCCGAGGTTCTCCAGCCACATGGGCTCGTACCAGGAGAACGGGACGTACATCTCGACGGCGTCGATCTCACGGCGCGGGTCGGTGATGCCCGACTGCCGGTAGACGTCGGCCGCGCAGTCCTTGCCGGCCCGCGGCGATACGAAGTCCTTGCCGGCGAACAGTGTCGGTTCGCTGCGCATGGCTCCGCCGTGCACCCAGGCGGGCGGATGCGGCGAACGGGCCGCTCCGCTCCGGTCGGTGAGGATCATGGCGCAGGCGCCGTCGGAGGAGGGACAGGTCTCGGAGTACCGGATCGGGTCCCAGAGCATGGGAGCCGCCTGGATCTTCGCCAGGGTGATGCCGGGGTCCCGGATGTGCGCGTACGGGTTCAGGAGGGCGTTGCGCCGGTCCTTGTAAGCGACGAGGGAGCCGACCGTTTCGGGGGCTCCGGTGCGGCGCATGTAGGCGCGAACGTGCGGGGCGAAGAAGCCGCCGGCGCCGGCCAGCAGCGGCTGCTGGAAGGGGACGGGCAGCGAAAGACCCCACATGGCGTTCGACTCGGACTGTTTCTCGAAGGCGAGGGTGAGGACGGTGCGGTGGACGCGGGCGGCGACGAGGTTGGCGGCGACGAGTGCCGTCGAGCCGCCGACCGATCCCGCGGTGTGGACGCGGAGCATGGGTTTCCCGACGGCGCCGAGCGCGTCGGCGAGGTAGAGCTCCGGCATCATCACGCCCTCGAAGAAGTCGGGGGCCTTGCCGATGACGACGGCGTCGATGTCCGCCCAGCCCAGTCCCGCGTCCTCCAGTGCGCGGACGGCGGCCTCGCGGACCAGGCCTGCGATGGAGACGTCGTGCCGGGCGGAGACGTGCTTGGTCTGGCCGATGCCGACGACGGCCACGGGTTCCTCAGACATGGGGGCGCTCTCCTTCCAGTACGGCGACCAGGTTCTGTTGCAGGCAGGGGCCCGAGGTGGCGTGGGCGAGTGCCCGGTCGGACTCGCCGCGATGGATGCGTGCGGCGGCCTCGCCGAGGCGGACCAGGCCGGTGGCCATGACGGGGTTGGCGGCCAGCGCACCGCCCGACGGGTTCACATCGACGTCGTCGCCCAGGCCGAGCACCTTGCGCAGGATCACTTCCTGGGAGGTGAAGGGGGCGTGCAACTCGGCGGTGTCCACGGGGCGTTCGAAGGCTCCGGCGCGTTCGGCCGCGAGGCGGGTGGAGGGTGAGTCGGTCAGGTCGCGTACACCCAGGGAGTGCGCCTCGATGCGGTGGTCGATACCGCGGATCCAGGCGGGGCGGGCGCACAGGGCACGGGCCGTGTCTCCGGCCGCGAGGATCACGGCCGCCGCCCCGTCGCCGATGGGCGGGCAGTCGCCGGTGCGCAGCGGCTGTACGAGATAGCCGCCCGCCGGGACGCTGCCGCTGAGCTGTGCGTGCGGGTTGGCCGTCGCGGCGGTGCGGCTCCGGGAGGCGATCCGGGCGAGTGCGGGTTCGTCCGTTGCTCCGGCGTCGATGAGTGCCTGGGCCTGGAGTGCGGCGAGTGCCACGGAGTCGGGCCAGAGGGGAGCGAGGTAGTAGGGGTCGAGCTGGCGGGTGAGGACGTCGCGGACCTCGCCGGACGAGGACTTGCCGTAGGCGTAGACGAGCGCGGTGTCCGCCTCGCCGGTCCGGATCTTCACCCATGCCTCGTAGAGGGCCCAGGCGCCGTCCGTCTCGACGTGCGATTCGGAGATCGGCGGATGGGCCCCGACTCCGTCGAGCGCCATGGTGAAGGAGAACGCCCGCCCCGCGAGATAGTCCGTGGAGCCGGAGCAGGTGAAGCCGATGCTGCTCGCTTCCAGGCCCGTCGCGTCGAGGACCTGATGCAGGACGGGCATCAGCATCTCGACTTCGGAGAGTTCGTCGGTGCGCCGCCGGTGTTCGGTCTGAGCGAAGGCGACGATCGCCACGTCTCGCATCTACAGCAGCTCCTTGTACGTGTCGTAGTCGGCATCGGGCTCGCCGGTCGGCCGGTAGTGGTCGGGGTGGCGGCTGCCCGGCGTCCAGACGGGTTCGACGCGCAGCCCCATGCGCACCTGGTCGTAGGGGAGGCCCCCGATCCGTGCGTGCAGAGCGAGATCGGCTCCGTCGAGGGCGATGTGGGCGTAGACGTAGGGGACCTCGATGGCGGCGTTCTTCGCCTTGATGTTGACGATGCAGAACGTCGTGACGGTGCCGCGCGGCCCCACCTCGACCCGCTCGTCGGTGGCGACCCCGCAGGTGGGGCAGGCACCACGCGGCGGGACGTACACCTTCCGGCACGCGGGGCAGCGTTCACCGACGACGTGCTGCCCGGCCAGTGCTTCGAGGTAGGCGCTCTGCGCGCGGCCCGGATGGTAGGTGTAGTCGAGCCGGGCGGGGGTGACGATGCCGGTGACCTGGTCCGTGAACTGCCCGCTGTGCGGAATGGGGTCGGTGGTGACGCGGTCGCTCTCGTACGGTTCGAAGCAGGCGATGTCCGTGATGGCGCCGACACGGTCCTGGGCCCAGCGGATCCGGACGCGCATGCCGGTGCGGACCGCTTCGGGGCCGGGTGCGTCGAGGACGTGGAGCAGCGCCGTGTCGGCGCCGTCGAGCCGCACGAGGACCCAGGCGAAGGGGGTGCCGAGCGGCTGGGCCCGGCGGGGGGACGGATTCCAGGCCCAGGTGGTCACGGTGCCGGTGGCCGCGACCTCGACGAGGTCGCCGATCTCCTCGGCGGTGACGGGGTCGTATTCGACGGGTGGGACGAGGACCTCGCCCCGGCCGGTACGGACACCGAGGACGGTTCGTTCGCGCAGCCCGGTGAGGAAGGCGCTCTGGACGGGGCCCAGCGAGCGGGTGAAGGGGAATTCGACGACCAGCGGGGCGCTGAGGACGTCGGTCACGGTTGTCTCCTTGGCTCAGGAGCGCCGGTAGAGGGGCGGGCGCTTCTCGGCGAAGGCGCGGGCGCCTTCCTTGGCGTCGTCGGTGGCGAAGACCGGCCGGCCACGTGTCAGCTCGGCGGCCAGTCCTTCGGTCTCGGTCATCTCCGCGGTCTCGTACACCGACGCCTTGACCGCCTCGACCGCGAGCGGTCCGCAGGCGTTGATCTGCTCGGCGACGCCGAGTGCCTGCTCCAGCGCGGTGCCGTCGGGGACGACCCTGCCGATCAGACCGATGCCGGCGGCTTCCCCTGCGCTGTACGCGCGGCCGGTGAGGAGCATCTCGAGGGCGTGGGTGCGGGCGATCTGGCGAGGCAGGCGCACGGTGGAACCGCCGATGGGGAAGAGCCCGCGCCTGACCTCGAAGAGCCCGAAGGTGGCTCCCGCTCCGGCGATGCGGATGTCGGTGCCCTGGAGGATTTCGGTGCCGCCAGCGACGCAGTGGCCCTCGACGGCGGCGATGACGGGTTTGCGGGGGCGGTGGTGGCGCAGCATCGCCTTCCAGTGCAGATCGGGGTCGGCCTTCATCCGGTCCCGGTACCGCTCGCCCTCCATCCCCTTGCCCGCGAGTGCTTTGAGGTCCATGCCGGCGCAGAAGGAGCCGCCCGCGCCGGTGAGGACGACGGAGCGGACCGTGTCGTCCGCGTCGGCCGCGAGCCAGCCGTCGTACAGCCCGACGAGCATCGGCAGCGAGAGCGCGTTCTTCGCCTCCGGCCTGTTCAGAGTGAGCACCAGCGTGGCGCCTTCGCGCCGCACGTCCAGGTGTTCCGTACCGCCCATTGCCTGCCTCCAGTCTCAAGACCTAGAACAGGTTGCAGCAGGCGGGGCCCCAGTTCAATAGTTTCCTGACAGACAGTCAGTTTGTCTTGCTTCCCCCCTTCCCAGTTGTGGCGGTCGGCGCTCTAATGACGGCCGAGTCGTCAGTCACCCCGGGGTCAGGAGGAACGGTGGAGTACAACCTTGCCGACCTGTTCGAGTCGGTCGTCGACGCCGTCCCGGAGCGGGAGGCGCTCGTCTACCTCGACCATCCCGGTACGGGCGCCGAGCGCCGTCTCAGCTACGCCCGCCTGGACACGGCCGCCAACCGGATCGCCCACCATCTGCTCGACGCGGGCATCCGCCCCGGCGAGCACCTGGGCCTGCACCTCTACAACGGCGTCGAGTACCTCCAGACCGTGCTGGCCTGCCTCAAGGCCCGCATCGTGCCGGTGAACGTGAACTACCGCTACGTCGAGGAGGAGCTGGTCTACCTCTACCGTGACGCCGATCTGGCGGCGCTGGTCTTCGACGCCGAGTTCGACGAGCGGGTGACGGCCGCCGCTCCGCAGGCGCCGAAACTACGCCATCTCGTTCGGGTCGGGGGGCCGGCGGCGGACAGTCCGGGACCCCGGGGCGCCGTGCCGTTCACCGACGCGGAAGCGGCCGGCTCCCCCGGCCGCGGCTTCGCGCCGCGGTCGGCCGACGACCTGTTCATCATCTACACCGGCGGCACCACGGGCATGCCGAAGGGGGTGATGTGGCGCCAGGAGGATCTCTTCTTCTCCGGGCTCGGAGGCGGCGCCCCTACGGGTGAGCCGGTGAAGACCCCGCAGGAGCTGGCCGAGCGGGTGGCCGCGGGTGGTGACGGCATCACCTTCTTCCCCGCTCCCCCGCTGATGCACGGCACCTCCACCCTCACCGCGTTCATCGGCTTCAACTTCGGCCAGCGTGTCGTCATCCACCGCAAGTTCGCACCGGAGGAGGTGCTCAGGACCATCGAGAAGGAGAAGGTCACGAGCGTGTCCCTGGTCGGTGACGCGATGCTGCGCCCGTTGATCGACGCGCTCAAGGGGCCGCTGAAGGGTGTCGACTGCTCGTCGATGTTCTCCGTCTCGAGTTCGGGCGCGATCATGTCGGAGTCGGTGCGCGCGGAGTTCCAGTCACTCGTGCCGACGGTGCTGCTGCTCAACAACTTCGGTTCCTCGGAGTCCGGCTTCAACGGCACGGCGACGGCCGACTCGGGGCCGGAGCGGGGCTTTCGCGTCCAGGTCAACTCCCGTACAGCGGTGGTCGATCCGGTGACGTACGAGCCGGTGGAGCCCGGCGAGCCGGGGCGGATGGCCCAGCGTGGTCACGTACCGCTCGGCTACTACAACGATCCGGCCAAGACGGCCGAGACCTTCTTCCGGAAGGGCCAGGAACGCTGGGTACTGCTCGGCGACATGGCGACCGTCGACGAGGAGGGCGTCGTCACCGTCCTCGGGCGCGGGTCGCAGTGCATCAACACCGGTGGCGAGAAGGTCTATCCGGAGGAGGTCGAGCAGGCCCTGAAGTCCCATCCGGATGTGTACGACGCACTCGTCGCCGGAGTGCCCGATGCCCGGTGGGGCAATCGTGTCGCGGCCGTGCTGCAACTGCGGTCGGGAGCGGTCGAGTTGAGCCTGGACGCCGTGCAGGACCACTGTCGTACACGGCTGGCCGGATACAAGATTCCCCGCAGCGTCGTGCTCGCCGACCGTATACGGCGGTCTCCGAGCGGCAAGGCCGACTACCGGTGGGCGAAGGCGGTCGCGGCTCGGGACTGACCGGCCGGAGCCCTCACGCCGTGCCGAAGGACCGGAGTGCCGAGAGGAATTCCTCCGGCCGGGCGGCGTGTACGAGGTGCCCGGCGTCGATGGTGACGAAACGGGCGCCGGGTATCCGCTCCGCCATCCAGGCGAGCTGCTCCTGGTCGATATGACTTCGGGCGCCGCCGATGACGAGGGTCGGCGCGGTGATCTCGCCGAGGCGCTCGCGGCCCGCCGGGTCGGGTTCGTTGAGCTGGGCGTCGATGGACGGCACGACGGGCCAGTCGAATTCCATTGGCCCGTCCGGGCGTTCCGCGGCGGGCCGGGGCGGGTCCAGCGGACGGAGCAGCGGGGCGTCCTCCAGGACGAGCCTGCCGATCAGCCCCGGTTCGCGCTCGGCGAGCAGGCAGGCCGCCACGCCGCCCATCGAGTGTCCGACGACGGTGGCTCCCGCGAGGTTGCGGGCCTCCAGGAAGGCGTGGAGGTCGTCGCGGAACAGCTCGAAGGAGTACCGGCCCGGCCAGTCGCTGAGGCCGTGCCCCCGGAAGTCGAGCGCGTACACCCGGTGCTCCCCGGCGAGCCGTTCGGCGACGAGGGTCCAGTCGCGGCTGCTGCCGCCCCGCCCGTGGACGAGCACGACCGGCGGGGCGGCCGGGTCCCCCAGGACGCGGTACGCGAGCCGGATGCCACCGGCCTGCACACTGCGTACGCCGGGGTCGAGGAACGCGGTGACGGTGCGGATGAAGGCGCCCGGGCCGTCGATCCACGGGTAGTGGCCGGCGCCCCGCTGCACGACGAACTCACCGTGCGGGAAGAGGGCCGCGAGTTCCGTGGCCCGGTCGGGGCTCGGACATCCGTCGTGCTCCCCCGCGAGGACGAGGACCGGCGCTGCCACCTCCCGCAGGGCGGCGACCGTGGACGCCGGATCGAAGGCTCCCTCCCCGTGGAAAGCCCGCTGCGCCGCACGGTTGGTCTGCCCCGCGGCCGACGTGGCATGGGTCCTGGCCGCCTCGTCCCAGCGTCCGTACGCGACCGGTTCGACGGCCGGCCGCACGTCGCCCGCCGGCCGCCCCGCCGCGATCTCGTCGAGTGCGGCGCGCGCCTCCGCGTACCAGGGCTCGCGGCTCCGCAGTCCGGCCGCCTCGATCCGGTCCTGCTCGGTCACGTCGACACCGGCGGCGCGCGTGCCGGGAGCGACGAGCACGAGGGTGCGCAGGCGCTGCGGGTGCCTGGCCGCGTAGAGCACGGCGAGGTTCCCGGCAGCGGAGTGGGCCAGCAGATCGATCCGCTGGTGGCCCAGGTGTTCGCGCAGGGCTTCGATGTCTTCGACGAGCCGGTCGCAACGGTACGTCGACGGGTCGGCCGGAGCCACGGAGTCACCGGTGCCCCGCAGATCGAGCAGGACGAGCCGGCGGCCGGCCGCGAGACCCCCGAGATCCCCGAGGTAGGCGCTCGCCCGCATCGGCCCGCCGGGCAGGCAGATCAGGGTGCGGTCCTTCGGGTTGCCCTCCCCCATGAGGTGGTAGGCGAGGGCGGTCCCGTCGTACGCGTGGAAGATCGGCATGCGTGCCATCCAAACAGGCGGCCCTTCCCCGCACAGCCGGCCGAACTGCCGGAGCGGGCGATATGCCTGGTTCCGGGACCGCTGTCCAGGCACGTCCGCTCCTAGCGAATCAGGCGGAGGCGGTGGCCGCGAGGAGCAGTACGGCCGCTTCCCGGGCCCGGCGCCCGGCTTCGGGCGTACCGGAGACCGCGGCGGTGGTGATGGCGCCCTCAGCGAGCAGGAAGAAGGCGTCCGCGCTCGCTGCGGGACGGCCCGAGGCGATGACGAGCCCTGCCACGTAGTCCCGGAAGGCGAGCTTGTGGGCACGGGCGACGGTGGCGACGGACGAGTCGACGGCGCCCAGTTCACCGAAGGCGTTGACGAAGGCGCAGCCGCGGAAGCCCGGCTCGCAGAACCACTGATGGAGCCAGTCGAACACCGCCAGAATCCTGCCTTCCGGGGTGGGGGCGGCATCCGCGTGTGCGCGGAGGCGGCCTCGCCACCGGGTGTCCCTTCGTTCCAGACAGGCCTTCACCAGAGCCGATTTGGATGGGTAGAGCCCGTAGAGACGCTTGAGCGGGAGGCCGGCCGCGGCCCGGATCTCGTCCATCGGGACGGCCTGGACGCCCCGTTCGTAGAACAGCGCCTCCGCGGCGTCGAGCAGCCCGGTCCGGACCTCGGCGCGCTCCATCGTGGACTCCTCTTGCGTGAGAACGGTCGTTCTCCTAGGCTACGGCACCACGGGGGAGAACGAGCGTTCTCCTTGCGGCTGTTCTCCCGTGCCGGCGTTTCCCCCGTGCGAGCGTTCTCCCCATCCGGCGCCCTGGGCGGCGGCGACCTCCAGGAGCCCTCATGAGCACACGACCGCCCCTCCCTCCCTTCACCCGGACATCCGCGGCCGAGAAGGTCCGCCTGGCCGAGGACGGCTGGAATTCGAGGGACCCGGCGAAGGTGGCCCTCGCCTACACCGTGGATTCCCGCTGGCGCAACCGCTCCGAATGGGCCACCGGCCGCGAGGAGATCGTCGCCCTGCTCACCCGGAAGTGGAAGCGGGAGCTCGGCTACCGGCTCATCAAGGAGCTGTGGGCGTACGACGAGGAGCGGATCGCGGTGCGCTTCGCGTACGAATGGCACGACCGGGCGGGCCACTGGCACCGTTCCTTCGGCAACGAGAACTGGGAGTTCGACGGGAACGGGCTGATGCGGGTGCGCCACGCGAGCATCAACGACGTACGCATCGAGGAATCGGAACGCCGCTACCACTGGCCGCAGGGCCGTCGCCCTGACGGCCACCCGGGCCTCACGGCACTCGGCTTCTGACGACGAGCCGCACCAGGGCCTTGCCATCTCCCGCGGCCGCCTGCATTACTGCTCCCAGGAAGATCGACCGAATGATCGGTCGCCCGTTCGGGAGGATCACGCGCATGTCGGCACTGCTGGACGCCTCGGAACGACTCGGCCGCGACGAGCTGGAGGCGTTGCAGCTCGAGCGGCTCAGGACGACGCTGCGCCATGCGTACGACAACGTCGGCTTCTACCGGGACGCCTTCGACAGGGCGGGCCTGCGCCCCGAGGACTGCCGTACGCTCGCCGACCTCGCCCGCTTCCCCTTCACCGCCAAGGCCGATCTTCGCGACCACTACCCTTTCGGCATGTTCGCCGTGCCCGAGAACCAGGTGCGGCGCATCCACGCCTCCAGCGGAACCACCGGACGGCCCACGGTCGTGGGGTACACCGAACGGGATCTGGACACCTGGGCGGATGTGGTCGCCCGCTCGATCAGGGCCGCCGGGGGCCGGCCCGGCCACAAGGTGCATGTGGCGTACGGCTACGGCCTGTTCACCGGCGGACTCGGTGCGCACTACGGGGCGGAGCGCCTCGGCTGCACGGTGATCCCCGCGTCCGGCGGGATGACGGCCCGCCAGGTTCAGCTGATCCAGGACTTCCGGCCGGAGATCATCATGATCACGCCGTCGTACATGCTGACGCTCCTCGACGAGTTCGAGCGGCAGGGCGTCGACCCGCGTACGACGTCGCTGAAGATCGGTATCTTCGGCGCCGAGCCGTGGACGGAGGCCATGCGCCGCGAGATCGAGGACCGCTTCGCGATCGACGCCGTCGACATATACGGGCTGTCCGAGGTGATGGGCCCCGGGGTCGCTCAGGAGTGCGTGGAGACCAAGGACGGGCTCCACATCTGGGAGGACCACTTCTTCCCGGAGGTCGTCGACCCGTTCACCGGTGAGGTGCTGCCGGACGGCGAGGAGGGCGAACTGGTCTTCACCTCGCTCACCAAGGAGGCCATGCCGGTGATCCGCTACCGGACGCGGGATCTGACGCGCTTGCTGCCGGGCACCGCACGGGTCTTCCGGCGCATGGAGAAGGTCACCGGGCGCAGCGACGACATGGTGATCCTGCGCGGGGTGAACCTCTTCCCGACGCAGATCGAGGAGATCGTGCTGCGTACGCCTTCGGTGGCGCCCCATTTCCAGTTGCGGCTGACCCGTGAGGGGCGGCTGGACGCGCTGACGGTCCGTGCGGAGGCGCGGCCCGGCGCGGGTCCGGAGCAGCGGACGGCCGCCGCGGCGGCGATCGCGGCGGCGGTGAAGGACGGCATCGGGGTGTCCGTCGGGGTCGAGATCGTCGAACCCGAGTCGCTGGAACGGTCCGTGGGCAAGCTGAAGCGGATCGTGGACGAGCGGTGATGTGATCGGGGCGGGGCTCGCCCCAGAAGGTCCGGTTCTCCCGGTGCCGCAACGTCCAGCAGGGTGATCGGAGCGAACGGATCGGTGCCGGACGCGGCCTAGACGACGCCGGTTTCTCCGGTTTCTCCGGTTTCTCCGGTTTCTCCGGTGAACCGGTCGCGCAGTGCCCTCTTGAGGATCTTTCCGCTGGCGTTGCGCGGGAGCTCGTCCACGAACAGGACCTTCTTCGGGGCCTTGAAGTGGGCGAGCTTCTCGCGGGCGTGGGCGATCAGTTCGCCCTCGGTCGCCTCGCCCCGCAGGACGACGACGGCGGTGACGGCCTCGATCCAACGGTCGTCGGGCAGCCCGACGACCGCCGCCTCGGCGACGGCGGGATGGGTGTAGAGCGCGTCCTCGACCTGTCGGGAGGCGACCAGCACCCCGCCGGAGTTGATGACGTCCTTCACCCGGTCGACGACCGTGTAAAAGCCCTCGGTGTCGCGCACCGCGAGGTCGCCGGAGTGGAACCAGCCGTCGCGGAACGCCTCCGCGGTCTCCTCCGGCTTGTCCCAGTAGCCCTGGCACAGCTGCGGGGAGCGGTAGACGACCTCGCCCGCCGTCCCGTCGGGGACCTCCTTGCCGTCCTCGTCGACCACCCGCGCCTCGACGAAGAGCACCGGCCTGCCGCAGGAGTCCATCCGCCCCTCGTGTTCGTCGGGGCCGAGGACGGTGGCGAGCGGGCCGATCTCGCTCTGGCCGAAGCAGTTGTAGAACGCGAGGCCGGGCAGCCGTTCCCTGAGCCGCTCCAGGACGGGCACCGGCATGATCGAGGCCCCGTAGTACGCCTTGCGGAGTGCGCCGAGGTCGCGGGTGGCGAAGTCCGGGCGGTTGGCCAGGCCGATCCAGACGGTGGGCGGGGCGAAGAGGCTGTCCGCCTGCCCGGCCTCCACCAGGTCGAAGATCCGGCCCGCGTCCGGGGCGTCGAGGATGATGTTCTCGGCGCCGACGGCGAGGTACGGCAGCAGGAACACGTGCATCTGCGCCGAGTGGTAGAGCGGCAGCGAGTGCACCGGCCGGTCCGTGGCGGCGAGTCCGAGAGCGGTGACGGCACTCATGTACTCGTGTACCAGCGCGCCGTGCGTCATCATCGCCCCCTTGGGCAGGGCGGTGGTGCCCGAGGTGTAGAGCAGCTGGACCAGGTCGTCGGCGACGGGCTCCCGCTCGGGCGTGAACGGAAGGGGCGTACTCAGCCGGTCCAGGAGCGAGTCCGGTGCGTCGCGCAGCGCGCGTACGGGGCGGGCGGCCGGGAGCCGCTCGGCGAGGTCCGGGTCGGTCAGGACCAGCGCGCTGCCTGACTGGTCGAGGATGTACGTCAGGTCGTCACCGGTGAGGTTCTGGTTGACGGGGACGTGTACGAGCCCGGCCCGCGCACAGGCGAGGTAGCCGATCAGGCAGAGGTCGGAGTTGTGCGCGTACGCGGCGACGCGGTCACCCGGGCGCAGGCCGTGTTCGCCGGTGAGGACGGCGGCGGCGGTGCTGATCGCCGTGTCCAGTGCCGCATAGGTCCAGCTCCGGTCCGCGTACCGTACGGCGGTGCGTTCGGGGGTGCGCCGTGCACTGCGGGTCACGACGCCGTCGACTGTGCTGCTGCGTACACCTGTCATGGCGTGATCCTGGGCTGCCGCGCGCCGGTGGTCAAGTGAACGGGATGCCTGGGATACCGACCAGACGGTTGACAGGTACATGTATGGGCTGGCTGAGTGGCGCATGGCTGCCCGGACGCCCTGGGCAACCGCGTTTCGGCCCGGGGCTGCCGCTGCCGTGGACGACCGCATCCGCGTACGCGCTGAACGACCCCAACGCGACGAACCTGCGCGCGTCCGACACGGCCCTCGGCTTCAGCAGGGCGCGCGGTACCGCCGGGATCGAGTCCTTGTTGCGCCGTACGCAGGGCCTGCCCTGGGTGAACACGGTCGCCGCCGACTCCTCGGGGCACTCGTTCTTCTCCCAGTCGCAGGTGCTGCCGCGCATCACCGACGACCTGGCGCGGGACTGGGACCGGAGCGTGGACACCGCAGCCGGGGCGCGTTGCTGTTCGACCGTCTCTGGCGCAAGGCGGCGTCCGTACCCGCGGCCCAGCTCTGGAACGTGCCCTTCTCGGCCGCCGACCCGGTCCGCACACCGCACACCCTGAACACCTCGGCGCCGGGCGTCACCGCGGCCCTCGCCGACGCGGTGAAGGAGCTGCGGGCCGCCGGAATCGCGCTGGACCCCCCGCTCGGCGGGCACCAGTCTGTCGTACGGAACGGGAAGCGCGTTCCGGTCGGCGGCGGTACGGAGTCGCTGGGCATCTGGAACAAGATCGAGCCCGTGTGGAACCCGGCGAACGGCGGTTACACGGAGGTGTCGGCCGGCTCCAGCTGCATCCAGACGGTCGGCTGGGACGGCAGTGCGTGCCCGGGTGGCGCACGCTCGCCCGACCTGCGGGTGGTGCGGGTGCGTGAGGGGCCGGTAGCCCTTCGGATCCGGTGCTCGCCTGCGGCCCGCCCGGCACCGGAGCGCCGGGCGGGCACCCGGTCCGACGAGGAGTTCACATGGCGCGTGCGTGCCCCTCCCAGTACGGCTCGCGCAGGCGGCGCTTGTAGAGCTTCCCGTTGGGGTCGCGGGGCATCGCCGTGATGAAGTCGATGCTCCTGGGGCGCTTGTATCCGGCGAGCTGCCCTTCGCAGTGGCTGAGGATCTCGGCGGCGAGTGCGTCGCCGGGTTCCTGTCCCTCGGCCGGCTCGACGACCGCCTTGACCTCCTCGCCCCAGTCGGTGTGCGGGATGCCGAAGGCCGCCGCGTCGGCGACGGCCGGGTGGGTGAGGAGGGCCGCCTCGATCTCCGCCGGATAGATGTTGACTCCGCCCGAGATGATCATGTCGATCTTGCGGTCGCGGAGGAAGAGGTAGCCGTCCTCGTCGAGGATGCCGAGGTCGCCGACGGTGAAGAAGTCGCCGATGCGGTTCTTCGCGGTCTTGGTCTCGTCCCTGTGGTAGCTGAAGCCGCCCGTGCTCATCTTCATGTAGACCGTGCCGAGTTCGCCCGCCGGAAGGCGGTTGGCGTCGTCGTCGAAGACGGCGAGCTCGCTGATGGGCCAGGCCCTGCCTACCGTGCCCGGCTTCTTCAGCCACTCCTCGGCCGTGGCGAACGCGCCACCGCCCTCGCTCGCCGCGTAGTACTCCTCGACGCACCGGCCCCACCAGCCGATCATGGCGCGCTTGACGTGATCGGGGCAGGGGGCCGCGCCATGGATGGCGTGCCGCATCGACGACACGTCGTACCGCTCCCGCACCTCGGCGGGGAGGGCGAGCAGCCGGTGGAACTGGGTCGGGACCATGTGGGTGTGGGTGCAGCGGTGGGCGTCGATGGCGCGCAGCATCTCCTTCGGGGCCCACTTGTCCATCAGGACGAGTGGGTGGCCGATGTGCAGGGAAGCGCCCGCGAACTGGAGCACGGCCGTGTGGTAGAGCGGTGAGCAGACCAGGTGGACGTTGTCGTCGAAGGGCCTGATACCGAAGATGGCGAGGAAGCCGCCGAGATGGCTCTCCTCGGGGAGCCTGCCGGCGAGCGGTCTGCGGATGCCGCGCGGGCGGCCCGTGGTGCCGGAGGTGTAGTTCATGACCCAGCCCAGGGTGCGGTCGTCGGGCGGGGTGTCCGGCTGTCCGTCGAGCAGTTCGTCGTACGGGCGGAATCCGTCGGGGCCGCCGACGGCGAAGCGGTGGCTCGCCGGGAGTCCGGCCTCGTCGGCGGCGGCGGACGCGGCGGCGGCGAAGCGCTCGTGGGCGATGAGGACCTTCGCCCCGGAGTCGGAGACGATCCAGGCGATCTCCGCGCCGACGAGGTGGTGGTTGACGGGGACGAGGTAGAAGCCGGCCTGGGTGGCGGCCAGGTAGGCGGTGAAGAACTCGGCGCCGTTGGGCAGCACCGCGGCGAAGGCGTCGCCCCGGCGCAGCCCGGCCGCGCGCAGCCCGTGCACCATCCGGTTGGCGGCGGCGTGCAGGCGGCCCGCGGTCCACCGTTCGCCGCCGGGCGCGACGAGGACCGTACGGCCGGGGTCGTCCGTGGCCTGGGCCCAGAAGCCGTTGGGGGTCTGGTTCACGGGGCGCTCCTTCCGGCGATGCGGTTGACGCGGTCCACGGCGCGTTCGAAACCGCGGGTCAGATCGTCGAAGACGGCCTGGACGCTCCGCTCGGTGTCCATCGATCCGACGATCTGGCCGACCGGTGTGCCGAGCAGTGAGCCGATCTCGTACTTCTGGATTCTCGACACGGCGTCGGCGACCAGGAGGCCCTGGAGCGGCATGGGCAGGGTGCCGGGTCCTGCCTGGTCGTCCCAGGCGTCGGTCCATTCGGTACGCAACTGGCGTGCGGGTTTTCCGGTGAGGGCCCGGGAGCGGACGGTGTCGCCGGAGCCGGCTGCGAGGAGTTTGCGGGTCAGTGCGCGGGAGTGGAGGTCGGCCTCCTCGGTGGTGAGCCAGAGGGAGCCCAGCCAGACGCCCTGGGCGCCGAGGGCGAGCCCGGCGGCCACCTGTCCGCCGCTGCCGATGCCTCCGGCGGCGAGTACGGGAAGGGGGCCGACGGCGTCGACGACCTCGGGGACGAGCACCATGGAGGCGATCTCGCCCGTGTGGCCGCCCGCCTCGTATCCCTGGGCGACGATGATGTCGATGCCCGCCTCGGCGTGCCGACGGGCGTGCTTGGCGCTTCCCGCGAGGGCGGCGACGAGGACGCCCTGGGCATGGGCACGTGCGATGACGTCGGCGGGAGGTGAGCCGAGGGCGTTGGCGAGGAGTGCGATCGGGTGGTCGAAGGCCACGTCGAGCTGACCGCGGGCCACTTCCTCCATCCAGCCGGTGATACGCCAGCCGGACGCCTCGCCCTCGGCCAGTTCGGGGACTCCGTGTCTGGCCAGGGTCTCCTGCACGAAGCGGCGGTGCCCCTCGGGGATCATCGCTTCGACGTCGGCCTCCGTCACCCCCTCCACTTTCCTGGCCGGCATGACGACGTCGAGGCCGTACGGCTTGCCGTCCACATGGTCTGTCATCCAGTCGAGATCGCGCGCCAGGTCGTCGGGGGCGGTGTAGCGCACCGCTCCGAGTACACCGAGTCCGCCCGCTCTGCTGATGGCCGCGGCCACTGCGGGGAACGGCGTGAAGCCGAAGATGGCGTGCTCGATCCCCAGGTTCCTGCTCAGCTCCGTCTCCATGGGCGGCAGGATGCCGCAGCCGGGCGGGCGAGGGAAGAGGTTTTCTGACGTCACGTCAGATTCTTTGTTCCGTCAGGGGCGTACGGGGCGCGAGCGGTGACAGTAATCTCTGCGGCGGCAGGAAGTTTCACTGCCGGACGAGATTTCGAAAGTTACTTTCGCGCACGTGCTTCTACAGGGTGGGAGAGGGATTCCGGATGACCGAGGACGCGAGGGACACAAAGAACGCGACGGGCACGACGGGCGCGACGGGCACAGCAGGCGCGGCGGACGCGACGGACGCGGGAATCAGCCGCCGGAGGCTGGGCGGCGGGATACTGGCTCTGGGCGGCGCACTCGCCCTCGCACCGATTCCCTTCGCGGGGACGGCGGTCGGCGCGCAGCGGAGAGCGGGCGCATCCGGCGGGCAGATGTCGGACACAGGGGCGGAGGCCGGTACGGGCATGGGATCAGGTTCGGGGCGGCCCACACTGCGCCGCGGGTCGGCCGAGCGCGCCGGACTGCTCCAGGAGCCCCTGGACCAGCTCGTCGCCGATGCCGAGAGGTACCTTGCCGACTCCCCCAAGCACCCCTGGTACGCGGGCGCGGTGCTGCTCGCCGGGCGGAACGGCACGGTGGCACTGCACCGGCCGATCGGCAAGGCGGTGCGCTATGCGGCGTACGACGAGAAGTCCGACACCGGGGTGGAGTTCCCGGCGGACCAGCAGATCGCGATGGCCGAGGACACGGTCTTCGATCTGGCGTCGGTCTCGAAGCTGTTCACCTCGATGCTGGCGGTGCAGCAGATCGAGCGGGGCGAACTGGAGCTGGAAGCAGCCGTCGCCTCGTACCTTCCGGCATTCGCGGGCGGCGGCAAGCAGGACATCACGATCCGTCAGCTGCTCACACACACCTCGGGTTTCCGTTCCTGGATTCCGCTCTACAAGGAGCCGACCCGGGAAGGCAGGCTGGGGCTGCTGTGGAAGGAGGTGCCGGCCAGTGCGCCGGGCAGCGCGTATCTGTACTCCGACCTCAACCTGATCTCACTGCAGCTGGTCCTCGAGGAGATCACCGGTCGCGCTCTGGATGTGCTGCTCCGCGACGAGATCACCGCTCCGCTCGGGATGCACCGCACCCGGTACAACCCGCCCGCCGCCTGGAAGCCGAAGATCGCCGCCACCGAGGACGCCCGGCTCCCGTGGTCGGGCCTGGAGCGGGGCCTCGTCTGGGGCGAGGTCCACGACGAGAACGCCTTCAGCTTCGACGGGGTCGCAGGCCACGCCGGTGTCTTCTCGTGCGCCTGGGACCTCGCGGTCCTCGCCCGTACGCTGCTCAACGGCGGCGTCTACGGCAGGACCCGCATCCTGTCCGACGACTCCGTCGGGCTGCTGTTCACCGACTTCAACATCGCGTTCCCTGGCGATGAGCACGGTCTCGGCTTCGAGCTCTACCAGCACTGGTACATGGGCGCGATGGCCACACCCCGCAGCGCCGGCCACACCGGATTCACCGGGACCAGCCTGGTCCTGGACCCGACGACGGACTCCTTCCTGATCGTCCTCGGCAACTCGGTCCATCCGGTCCGCAGTTGGCGCTCCGGCAGTGCGCCGCGGGTGGCCACGGCGAACCAGATGGCGCGGGCCGTCGCCGTCACTCCCGCGGCGGGACGCACGGCCTGGTTCTCGGGGATGGCGAGCAGCACGACCGCCACGCTGTCCCTGCCGGCCCTGCACCCGGCCTCCGGACGGGCCCGGCTGACCTGCGCACTGTGGTGGGACACGGAGCCAGGGTCCGACGGGGTGCACCTGGAGGCCTCGACGGACGCGGGGACGAGCTGGCAGCCGGTGCCGTTCACGACGCTGCGCACGGACGGCGCACAGGACACCCGGCCCGTGCCGCACCCCACGGGTTCGGCGTCCGGCTGGTCGGGCCGCGTCTGGCACCGCCTCGACGCGGACCTGTCGGCCTGGCGCGGGAGGGACGTACGGCTGCGCTGGCGGTACAGCACGGACCGGTTGTACGTGGGACGCGGTGTGTACGTGGACTCCATCCGCGTCGAGGACGGCGACCGCACGGTCTTCAACGAGTCCCGGCCGAGCGACGCGCGGCGGATCGAGGCGGTGGGCTGGACGGTGTCGAAGGACTGAGAGCGCGGCAGGCCTCCATCAGGCCCGTCCGGCGACCGAGGCCGGAGCGGTTCGCCGGGCGGGCCCGCGCTTCACGCCACCCGTTCACGCTCCGGGGCTCGTTCCGCTACCGGCTGCACCGGACGGCTCCGGGCTTCGCCTTCAACATCGACCACGGCGACTGTCATGACCGGCGCAGCGGTCACAGCGCCGGGCTCTACTACCGGCTGGCCGCGCAGTACGGCATCGCGGAGGCCCAGTGGATGGGTGACCTGGCCTCGGGCGAACTCCCGTGGCAGGAAGCGGCCGAGAGCGGGGTGCGGCCGGGAATCCTGCCTCAGGCGTATCTGGAGTACCTCTGGTACGACCCGTCGGTGCCGGCCGCGCGTCCCACCGAGACGCGGGCGTTCTTCCCGGACCTGGGGCTGCTGGCGGCCAGGACCGGCTGGGACGACGACGCCACGATGGTGTCGTTCAAGGCGAGTCCCGGTGGTGGGCACCGGGCCTGGGAGACCGCGGAGAAGCACCGGGCGGAGCTGGGCTGGGAGACCTTGAACCAAGGGCACCACCATCCGGATTCGGGCTCGTTCGTGCTGGTGTCGCAGGGTGCGTTCCTCGCGGTGGACGAGGGGTACAGCAACCGCAAGCGGGCCGCCCACCACAATCTGCTGCTGGTCGACGGCCGGGGTACGCGGACGAGGACCGCTACCACGTCTACAAGGACATCCCGTTCCAGCGGCAGGCCAGGCAGCGCGATGTCCTCGTCGACGCCGAGGGCGGGTGGGCGCACTCCACCGCCGAGATCGCCGCGATGTACGACCCGGCTCTGGGGGTCCGCCGTCTCGGCCGGTCCCTGGTGTTCAGCCCGTCCGGGCGGCTGGTGCTGATGGATCTCGCCGGGGCCGACGAGGGCCGGGAGTGGACGTTCCTGCTCCAGACCGACCGGCCCACCGAGGCCGGGGCCGACGGCACCCGGCTGATCCGTACGGGCGCGGCCGTCGCCCGGGTCCATCAGTTCGCGCCGCCCGGCGCAACGGCCGTCTCCGAGGTCACGGAGGTGGAGGCCAACCCGACGTCCAGCACACCGGAGCTGCGTCTCACCCGCACGCTGCACACGCTGCGCGCGACGACCGCCAGGTCATCGGAGGCCCACTTCCTCACCGCGATCACGCCCGGCGCGTCATGCCGGACAGAACAGGTCCGCTGCGGGGAAGGTCACGGTGTCACCTTCGAGGGCGGGGAGGAGACCGTGCTGCTCTCCCCGTCGTACGCCGTATCCGTACCGGGACCGTCGATGCCCACGCCTCGTACCGCTGGGGCCCCTGCTTCTCGGCCCCAGCATCCCCGTACTGCTCGCTCTGTCCTTCGCAGATCCCAGGAGGCACACCCCCATGAGGCATCACCCGTTCACCGTGCTCGCCACCGCGCTGGCCGCCGTCCTAGGTCCTGTCTGGAGTTCCAGCGCGGGAGAAGGAGCGGCGTCCGGTGCCGTCGAATCCAAGGCGGAGGAGGGAGCGATGGCGGAGCCCTCGCGACTGACGACAACGCCGGAGGCGGCGGTGCCGGACGCCGCGACGCCGCGGGGGAACTCCAGACAGGACCTAGCGCCGCTCGCCTTCCCCGTCCCCTCCATCGCTGCCGGGACGGCGACGGCGTACTACGTCTCCCCGTCCGGCAGCGACGCCCACGCGGGTACGTCGGCGGGCGCCCCGTTCGCCACGATCCAGAAGGCGATGGACGTGGCCCCGACGGGCGCGGTCGTGAATCTCGCGGCGGGCACCTACCGGCAGGATGTGGTGACCAGGCGGGCCGGGGTCACGCTCACCGGCCCGTCCAACGCTGTGGTCAAGGGTGCGGGCGGGCCCCGGATCATCCAGGACTCGACGACACTGAGCGGCTTCACCGTGGACGGGCCGCACGGTTCGTCCACGGACGTGTCGGGCTACCGCCTCAAGCTCATCCATGTCATGAGCACGACTCCAGATAACGGTGTGGGCGCACTCCGCGTGACCGGTATGACCCTCAAGAACGCCGCCGACGAATGTCTGCGGCTGCGCTATCTCGTCACCGGCGCGGAGGTGAACGACAACACGATCAGCACCTGCGGAGTGGCCGACTTCAAGTTCGCCGGGGGCGGCAGATACGGGGAGGGCGTCTACCTCGGTACGGCGCCCGCACAGCAGGGCGCCAACGGGGCCCCGGACGCGGCGGCCGACGTCAGCCGGAACAACCGCATCCACCACAACACGATCGACACACAAGGCAACGACTGTGCCGACGTCAAGGAGAACTCGACCAACAACTACGTCGAGTACAACGACTGCACCGGCCAGAGGGACGCCGGCTC
Source organism: Streptomyces finlayi (assembly GCF_014216315.1). Classification (NCBI taxonomy): domain Bacteria; kingdom Bacillati; phylum Actinomycetota; class Actinomycetes; order Kitasatosporales; family Streptomycetaceae; genus Streptomyces; species Streptomyces finlayi. Next base: position 7,286,152 of record NZ_CP045702.1, on the reverse strand, counting down.
GGGTGGGCTCGACGCGCGCGGCAGCGGCAACGTCTTCCGCCGCAGCACGGTGTACGGAAACGTCGGCGCGGGTGTCCGGCTCGGTGGTGACACCGCCACCGACGGCATCGGCACCAGCGTCTACGGAAACACCGTCACCGGGAACGCGGGCGGCGGCGTCAAGTTCATGCGCACCCCGCAGGGCCCGGTGTGCACCAACACGATGAGCGGCAACACCGGGGGCGACGCGGTGGGCACGTACGCGAGCGAGTACGACCCGACCGGTGCGTGTCCGCGGTGACCGGCCGGAGCCCCGCGAGACGCGGGATCCTGACGGCGGCGGCGGGAATGGCCGGAGTGGCGGCGGTCGCCGTGGCCGCTCCCGGTGCCCGGGCGGCGGAACGTACGGGCGCTCCCGCCTCGCGCTGGACCACGTCCTGGGCGACGGTGCAGACCGCGCCGACGGCGAGCGACACGGTGGCGAGCGCGGGCCTGACGGACGGCGTCCACACGGCCGTGGTCCGGCTGTCGGCGGGCGGCCAGGTCCGGCTGCGGTACGGGAACGCCTTCGGGGCCGTGCCGATTCTGGTCGGTCCGGTGACGGCGGGCGGGCGCCCCGTGACCTTCGACGGCCGGCCCCGGGGATGGATGGCCGCGGGCGCCTCCCTGACAAGTGACCCGGTCGAGGGGCTACGGGTCTCCGAAGGTGCGCGGCTGTCGGTGGAGACCCGGCTGCCGGGCCCCACGGGTCCCCTGTCCTTCCACCGCAACACGCACGCCTCGCACACGGTCGACGGGGTGCGCACGAAGTCCGTGTTCCTCCTGACGGGCGTCGAGACGACGGGCGCCGAGGGGCCTGTCCTGGCCGTGCTCGGTGACTCCATCGCCGAGGGCGTCGGCACCCCCGACGACGCCGATCTGCGCTGGCCCGACCAACTCGCCCGGCGGCTGCCCGGATCGGCCGTCGCCAACCTGGGGATCAGCGGCAACCGGCTGCTGCTGAACGACACCCGGTTCGGGCCCGGCGGGCAGGCCCGCTTCGACAGGGACGTCCTCTCCCTGCGGGGCCTGCGGACCGTCCTCGTCCACCTGGGTGTCAACGACCTCCAGCAGCCGCCCAGCCAGACCGACCCGGCGCTCTACCTCGCCGGCTACCGGCAACTGGTGCTGCGGGCCCGCAACGCCGGGCTGCGGATCGTCGGCGCCACCATCGCCCCGTTCGAGGGCTGGGTCCGCTGGACGCCGGAGCTCGACGCCGTCCGGCGGCAGGTCAACCGCACGGTACGCACCGGCCGGGTCTTCGACGCCGTCGCGGACTTCGACACCGCGCTGCGTGATCCCGGGCGGCCTTCGCGCCTGCTGCCCGCACACGACAGCGGTGACGGCCTGCACCCCAGCCCCTCCGGTCATACCGCGCTCGCCGCGGCCGTCAACCGCCGACACCTCCTGTGAGGGCCACCATCAGTAATCCAGCCACCTCCCGGCGTACCGTCCTGGCCACCGCGGCCGCTCTCGGCGCGGCCGTCGCCCTGCCGTCACCCTCGCCGCGGGCACCACGCACGCGGCCGCCGGGGATGCCGCGGCGCTGCGCGGCCGCTGGCACACGCTGCTCACCGGCGGTCCCGGACTCGACCTGAGCGACCCGCGGATCGCCGCGGCCGCCGCCCGGATCGGCCGGGCCGCGGCCAGCGCCGCGGAGGGCCTCGGCCCGGCCGCCGCCGACGGGCTCTTCCCCGACCTGACCAGCACCACACTCTCGAATCACGTCACGACGTCGTTCAAGCGACTCGCCACGATCGCGACCGCGTGGGCCGTCCCCGGAACCCCGCAGTACGCCGACACGGCTCTGCGCGATCTCCTGCTGGCCTGCATCGACTGGATGCTGACGCACCGCTACGGACCCGCGCACACCCGCTTCGACAAAGACTGGGACTGGGAGATCGGCTCGGCGCTCGCGCTCAACGACGCCGCGGTGCTCCTGTACGACACCCTCGGCGCGGAACGCCTCTCCAGGATCACCACCGCCGTCCGCCACTACACGCCCGACCCCAACCTGTGGCGCGCCGACCCGCAGATCGCGACCGGCGCCAACCGGGTGTGGATCTCCACCGTCGTCGCCGTCAACGCGGTGCTGGGCGGAGTACGACCTGCCGCGCAAGACGGCGGCGCTGCGCGGCGTGTTCGGCCGGTAGCCCGGTTCGGTGGCGGGTGACGGTCACCGGCCCAGCGCCGCCATCGCGGCGTTGTGGCCGGGGACCCCGCTGACCCCGCCTCCGCGCACCGCGCCCGCTCCGCAGAGCAGCACGTTGGCGTGCGCGGTCTCGACTCCCCAGCGGCCGGTGGATTCCGTCGCGTAGGGGAAGGCCAGGTCCCGGTGGAAGATGTGGCCGCCGGGCAGCCGCAGGTCCCGTTCGAGATCGACCGGGGTCTTCGCCTCGATGCAGGGTGCCCCGTGCGCGTCCAGGGCGAGACAGCCGGCGATCGGTTCGTCCAGATGGGTGTCGAGTTCGGCGAGGGTGGCCTGGAGCAGCTCGGCGCGTGCCGCGTCGTTGTCGGCGGTGAAGAGCCGGGCGGGGGTGTGCAGACCGAAGAGCGTGAGGGTCTGGTAGCCGCGGGCCGCCAGGTCCGGGGCGAGGATCGACGGGTCGGTCAGCGAGTGGCAGTAGATCTCGGATGGCGGCGCGGTGGGCAGCCGGCCCCGCGCGGCGTCCCGGTAGGCGTCGGCGAGCTGTCCGTACCCCTCGGCGATGTGGAACGTTCCCGCGAACGCGTGCCTCGGGTCGACGGTGCGGTCCCGCAGCCGGGGCAGCCTCGTGAGCAGCATGTTGACCTTCAGCTGCGCACCCTCCGCCGGGGCGGGCGGCTCCTCGCCGAGGAGCGCGGCGAGGGCCTGCGGCGAGGCGTTGACGAGGACCCGCCGGGCGCCGATGACCTGCTGCGTGCCGGACGACCGCACGGTGACCTCGGCGTGTGTCCCGTCGGTCTCGATGCGGGTCACCTCGTGCAGCGGCCTGATCTCGGCGCCCGCCTCCCGGGCGGCGCGGGCGAGCGCGTCGGTCAGCGCACCCATGCCGCCCACCGGCACGTCCCAGTCGCCGGTGCCGCCGCCGATCACGTGGTAGAGGAAGCACCGGTTCTGCGCCAAGGAGGAATCGTGCGCGTCGGCGAAGGTGCCGATCAGGGCGTCCGTGAGCACCACTCCGCGTACGAGGTCGTCGGTGAAGTTCTCCTCGACGGCGATGCCGATGGGCTCCTCGAACAGCATCCGCCAGGCGTCCGGATCGCCGATCCGGCCCCGTAGTGCCTCGCGGGAGGGCAGCGGCTCGGTGAGCGTCGGGAACACCCGCTCGGCGACCCGGCCCGTCATGGCGTAGAAGCGCTGCCACGCCTCGTACTCCCGGTCCCCGCCGGTGAGGGCGGCGAAGGAGTCCCGGGTGCCGTCGCCGCCGACGAGCAGCCCGGTGGGCCGGCCGTTACGGACGGCCGGGGTGTAGGAGGAGACGGTCCGTCTGCGTACGGCGAAGGCGAGGCCCAGATCCTGGACGATCTTCCGGGGCAGCAGGGAGACCAGGTACGAGTACCGGGACAACCGGGCGTCGACCCCGGCGAAGGGGCGGGTCGAGACGGCCGCTCCCCCGGTGGTCCCCAGGCGCTCCAGTACGAGGACGGACTGTCCGGCGCGGGCGAGATAGGCGGCGGCGACCAGACCGTTGTGGCCGCCGCCCACGATCACGGCGTCGTAGCGGTACTGCGCGGGCGCGTCCTGTTCGGGCATGCACCTTCGTAACACGCCACGATCAGCCCTGACCAGAGGGCGCCCCGCGCTGTTGCCGCAACGTGGCGACCTGCCGGTACAGCTCGACGGCCTCGGTGCCCCGGCCCAGCTGCTCCAGGCAGTGCGCCTCGTCGTTGCGGCTGGCGAGCGCGTCCGGGTGGTCGGCGCCGAGCACCCGCGTCCTGGCCTCGGCGACCTGGCGGTAGACGGTGAGCGCGTCGGCCCAGCGGCCGAGCCAGCCGAGGCCGACGGCGATCTCGCGCCGGCTGACGAGCGTGTCGGGGTGGTCGGGGCCGAGGGTCCGCTCGCGGATCGCGCACACCTCGCGCGCTGTGGTCAGGGCCTCCTCCCAGCGGGCCATCCGCCCCAGATTGACGCCGAGCCCGTGGCGGGCGCGCAGCGTTTCGGCGTCGGCCGGCCCGCTGACCCGCGTGCGGTCGTCGACGAGAGCGCGGTACAGCTCCAGTGCCTCCGCGCTGCGTCCCAGCCGGCCGAGGCTCACACCGACCTCGTAGCGCGCGGAGAGCGTCTCCGGATGGTCGGAGCCGAGCGAGGTCGCGCGGGCCTGCGCGACCTCGCCGTACGCGCGCAGGGCCTCCTCCCAGCGCCCCAGCCGGCCCAGGGTGTACGCCACTTCGTAGCGGGTGACGAGCGTGTCCGGGTGGGTCGCGCCGAGCAGCCGGCTCCGCGCGTCCGCCACCTCGTGCGCCATCCGGTACGAGTCCTCCAGGCGCCCGAGCCTGCTCAGGTTGAACGCCAGGTTGTGACGGCAGCGCAGGGTGTCCGGGTGGTCGCGCCCCATGGTGCGCTCGCGGGACGCGAGCACGACGGCGTACACCTGGTGGGCTTCGAAGTGCCGGCCGAGCTGACCCAGGACGTACGCCGTTTCCTGCCTGGCCGCGAGGGTCTCCGGATGGTCGGGGCCGAGGGCGCGTTCGCGGCCGTCGGCGACCCGGCCGAACTCCCGCAGGGCGTCGGCCGCACGGCCGGTCCGGCTGAGGGTGAACCCGACCTCGTAACGGCTGGCGAGCGTGTCCGGGTGGTCGGGGCCCAGCGCGTGTGCGCGTTCGGCGGCGACCGCGCGGTGCACCTCGCCTGCCTCCTCCCAGTGGCCGAGGCGTCCCAGGTTCAGGCCGGCGCTGTGGCGGTTGGCGAGGGTGGACAGCAGTTCCGGCGAGGGGGTGGGCCGTTCGCCGCGGACGGCGGGGAAGGAACCGGGGAGGGCACGCAGGTCGGTGCCGGTCGTCCACTCGCCGGTCAGGCCCGCCGAGTGGTCGGGCAGCGGGAAGCCGGCGGCCGCCGTGCCGGTCGCCTTGTGACCCGTGGTCATGTCGCGGGTCCAGGACGGGAGTCTCGGCGGGTGGGTGCCGGCAGGGTGCTCGACGAGGACAGGAGGTGCGAGGCGGACGTGCCCGTAGGCCTGTGGCTGTTCGCCGGTACGTCCGTGGAGGATGCGTCGGCGCAGGTCGCCCGCGTCGACGGGGCGTTCACCCGGAGCCTTGGCCAGCAGGTCCAGGACGACCTGGTCGAAGAAGCCGGGGAGTTCCGCGCGGTGGCTGCGCAGCGGCTGGGGCTGGGTGTCCCGGTGTCCGACGAGGACGGCCCAGGCATCGTCCAGGTCGAACGGCGGCACGCCGGTGGCGATCTCGTACAGCACACAGCCCAGCGAGTACAGGTCGCTGCGGTGGTCGACGTCGCCCCCGCTGATCTGTTCCGGCGACATGTAGTGCGGGGTGCCCATGGCGATGCCGGTGCCGGTGAGACGTGAGGTGAAACCGATGTCGTGGCCGAGGCGTGCTATGCCGAAGTCGCAGATCTTCACCGTGCCGTCGGCGAGGCGCATGATGTTGGCGGGCTTGAGGTCCCGGTGCACGATGCCCTGCTGATGGGTGTAACCCAGGGCGTCGGCGACCTGCTCGGCGATGTCGACGACCTCGGGCACGGGCAGCGGGTGCTGCTTGTTGTCCTCCAGGAGCTGGCTGAGGTTGCGCCCGTCGAGGAGTTCCATGACGAGGTAGAGGACGCCTTCGTGCTCACCGAAGTCGTGGACGACGGTGACTCCGCGGTGCTGGAGCGCGGCGGCCACCCGGGCCTCGCGGCGAAAGCGCTCCCGCAGAATCCGGGTGAACGACTGGTCGTGCTGGGAGCCCAGGGGTTTGAGGCATTTGACGGCCACCTGACGGCCGAGCGATTCGTCGCGGGCCCGCCACACCTCGCCCATGCCCCCGCGCCCGATGACATCGAGCAGCCGGTACCGGCTCTGGATCAGCCTGGTCTCCGCCATCGTGTGCTGTCGCCCCCGTCGCTTCGCCTACCCCTGCGCCCTCCCCGGCCCGTCCAGTATGGCGGGCTGTCTGCGGAGATTGTGCGGGGCGGGGCGGCTGCCGGGACCGAGCCGGTCCATGGCCTTCAGAATGTGCTGGGGCGGCAGTTGCCAGCGCAGCCGCGCGGGAACGCCGCGCAGCACCGCTCCGGTGGCCCGCAGACGGCGGTCGACCGTGTGCGGGGAGGGTGCCGGTCTGCCGTACAGCGCGTGGGCGTACGGAGGCAGCGACTGGTAGGCGAGTGCTGCCACGCGTCGCCAGAGCAGGGCGCGCGCCGGGACCAGCAGGGCGTGGACCGGCGGGCTGCGCAGGAAGTCGTCGACTTCGGCGGCCTCGGCTCCGGCGGCGAGTTCGGGCCCCACCCGTTCGAAGTAGGCGGCGAGCTGCGCGGTGGTGGCGGGGACGTCGGCGGGGTCGAGCCCGACCAGGCGCGCGCTCTGCCGGTGTTCGGCGACGTAACGGTCGGCCTGGGCGTCGGTGAGGGGGAAGCCCGACCGGCGCTGGACCTGGACGTAGGAGTCAACTTCGGCGCAGTGCACCCACAGGAGCAGTCCGGGCTCGTCGACGCCGTAGATCTCCCCGGTCGCCGGGTCCTTCGCCTTGAGCAGGCGGTGAATCCTGCGGACCCGGGCGCCGGCCTGCTCGGCGGCCTCCGTGGTGCCGTAGGTGATGGTGCCGACGAAGCTCGCCGTGCGCATGAGCCGGCCCCAGGCGTCATGGCGGAAGTCGGAGTTCTGGATGACTCCGCGCACGGCGCGCGGATGCAGTGCCTGGAGGTAGAGTGCGCGTACTCCGGCGATCCACATCATGGGGTCGCCATGCATCTGCCAGGTGACCGATTCGGGACCGAAGAGCCCCGGATCCGTGTCCTTCATCTGCTGGCACCTTCCGCTCGGCGGAACGGCCATGGTACGGCGCTTCGCGCGAACCCGGGAGCCGGAATCACGGCGTCCGGCCCATCGACACCCGTCCGTAGTGAACCGGTGAGTCTTGCGGCGGGCAGCGCCACCCCGGCCATCGCCCTCGGAGTCGCGGGTCTCGTCCTGTTCCTCGCCGTCCGTTTCGGCCGGGATCATCTCCCGTTTCGTCTCCAGCGACGACCCCGAGAAGCTCCTGATCGTCGTGCTCGGCCTGACCCTTCTGGTCGCCGGTCTCGCCCAGCAGCTCCAGGTCTCCGCCGCCGTCGGCGCGTTCCTCGTCGGCATCGCCCTGTCGGGAGAGGTCGCCGAAGGTATCTCCGCCAAGGGCCGCTGGCGGGCGGGCAAAACCCTGGTCGCGCGGGGCGAGTTCTCCATCGTCATCGCAGGCCTCGCCGTCACCGCGGGCATCGAGCCCGCTCTCGGCCCGCTGGCCACCGCCTACGTACTGGTCCTCGTCATCATCGGACCGCTCACCGCCCGCTACACCGAACCCGTCGCCACCCGCCTGAGCCGACGCCGCAAGCCCTCCTCCGCCCCTGGGGCCGCGGAGACGCAGGCCCTGCCGGAGGCACTGGATCCGGTGGACGACGGTGCGGCCGGCCGGTGACGACGCCCGGGAATCCTGGTGCCCGCCGCCCCCGGCGGGTGACAACAGCCCTCAACGGTGGCCGGTCGCACCTCAGCGCCTGACCCGTGGCATCCCCAGGCCGATCCAGGAGATGATCTCCCGCTGGATCTCGTTGTTGCCGCCGCCGAAGGTGAAGATGACGGCCGACCGGTAGCCGCGTTCGAGTTCTCCGTGCAGGACCGCGCCCGCCGAGCCCTCCTTGAGCGGGCCCGCGGAGCCGACGATCTCCATCAGCCAGGCGTAGGCGTCACGGCGGGCCTCGGAGCCGTAGACCTTGACGGCCGACGCGTCGTGCGGGGTGAGGGTGGAGTGCTGGAGTGCCGAGACCATCTGCCGGTTGAGAAGTTTCATGGCGTCGAGGCGGGTGTGTGTGCGGGCCAGCCGGGCGCGGACCCAGCCGAGGTCGATGACCCGGCGGCCGTCCGTCAGCTTCGTCTCGGCGGCCCAGTGCTGGACGTTGTGGAGTGCGCGCACGGCCATGGTGCCGTGGGCGGCGAGGGTCACGCGTTCGTGGTTGAGCTGGTTGGTGATGAGCCGCCAGCCCTTGTTCTCCTCGCCGACGCGGTGGGAGACGGGGACCCGGATGTTCTCGTAGTAGCTGGCGGTGGTGTCGTGCGAGGCCAGGGTGTTGATCAGCGTGCAGGAGTAGCCGGGGGCGCTCGTCGGCACCAGGAGCATGGTGATGCCCTTGTGGGGCGGGGCGTGCGGGTCGGTGCGCGCGGCGAGCCAGACCCAGTCGGCCGTGTCGCCGTTGGTGGTCCAGATCTTCTGGCCATCGACGACGTACTCGTCGCCGTCGCGCACGGCCCGCGTCTTGAGAGCCGCCAGGTCGGTACCCGCGTCGGGTTCGCTGTAGCCGATCGCGAAGTCGATCTCGCCCGCGAGGATCTTCGGCAGGAAGTCCGCCTTCTGTTCCTCGGTGCCGAACTGCATGATCGTGGGACCGACGGTGTTGAGCGCCATCAGCGGCAGGGGTACCCCGGCCTGGGCGGCCTCGTCGAAGAAGATGAACTGCTCGACCGGGGAGAGCCCGCGTCCGCCGAACTCCTCCGGCCAGCCTACGCCGAGCCAGCCGTCGCGGCCGAGGCGCCGGACCGTCTCGCGGTAGAAGCGTTTCTGGGCGGCGGGCTCGGCATACCGCGCGTACGCGTCGTCGGGCACCAGCGCGGCGAAGTAGCTGCGCAGCTCGGTGCGCAACCGCTGCTGATCAGGCGTGTATTCGAGGTGCACGGCCCCTCCAGATGTCTCGCGGTCGCGTCGCCCGTGTGCGGCGGCGCACACAGTAGAACGTGTTGCAAGAATCCGGAAGGGCCGTGGAGCTCATGGACCCCGAAGGCCGTCAGCGCTTGACGGCGCGCAGGACGACGAACTTCGGGTCCCCCGCGATGGTGGTGCAGTTGCCGAAGATCCGGCGCAGCAGGACGTGGTAGCTGAGGTGCCGGTTGCCGACGACCCACAGCTCGCCGCCCTGCCGCAGCGCGGTGCGCGCTCCGACGAACATGTTCCGGGCGGTGGCGTCCGTGGTCGCCTGATGGGAGTGGAACGGCGGGTTGTTGAGGACCAGGTCCGCACTCCCCCGCTCGACATCGGTCAGCCCGTCGCCGACGACGAAGGCCGCCTCGGCGTCCGGGCCGAGGTTCTCCCGGAAGGTCGCTTCGGCGGAGGCGACCGCCAGGTACGACTCGTCGGCGAAGGTGACCACGGCCTCGGGGTTGGCCAGTGCGGCCGCGGTTCCGAGTACGCCGTTTCCGCAGCCCAGGTCGACGACCCGGTCGGGGCCGGTCCGCTTGGGGAGGTGGTTCAGAAGGAAGCGGGTGCCGATGTCGAGCCGCTCGGCACAGAAGATGCCGGCGTGGTTGGTGACGGTACGGCCCGAGGCGATGCCGACGTCGCCGGGGAGGTCGTAGCGGAGCGGCCAGGGGCTGGGGGTACGGGCCAGTTCCGGGTCCGGGGTGCAGAAGATCAGCCGGGCCTTCTTCACCGCCAGAGAGGTGCGGGTGGGGCCGATGATCCGCTCGAAGAGCTTCAGCGTGGAGGTGTGGATCTCCTTGACCATGCCGGTCGCCATGACGACGGTGCCTGCGTGAACGGCGGACGCCAGACGGTGCAGCTGGTCCTCCAGGAGCGCGAGGCTCTTGGGCACCCGCACCAGCAGGACGTCGATCCGCTCCGGAGGGGCGTCGAGGGCCGACAGGAGCCGTACGGAGCCCGCGTCGGCTCCGTTCCTGTCGAGGTTCGCCAGGGTGGCCCGCTGCGCGAGGTGGGAGTCGGTGATCTGCACGGGCGCGTGCTCCGCGAGCACGGTGGTGAGGGCTCCCCAGCGGTCGCCCACCACCACGACGGTGCCGGACAGGTCGACCGGTGCGGCGTCATCGATCCCCTCCAGCTGCCGCAGCAGGTACTCATCGGCGGCGTCCCACGCGCGGAAGGGGTCGCGGGGGCTCTCGGGGAAGCGGGCGAGGTCGAATCCGCCCTGTGACGTCGTCAAACGATTCATATTGCACTCAGGCTAACCGAGGGAGAGGGGAGCACCCCACACACTCCCCGCCCATGGCGACGGCTCCGCCAGCGGGGTCCGGCACGCGTACGCCTGCCGGACCCCGCCGGACGCCGTCTACGGAAGCCGCTTGTCGATCGCCGACCGCCCCTCCGCGGCGATCCTGCCTCGCGCCCACTTCAGATTCTCGGGCGTCAGGTCCCGCCCGGAGGCGAGGACCAGGTCCTCGGCACTCGGATCGTCGCTACCGCCGGTATGCAGCAGACGGTCGGGAGTCACCCCCTGGACCTCCGGCACGGTCACGGTGATGGATTCGGGATCTTCGCTCATGCCGCCTCCTCGTCCTTGCCGCAATTCTCACGCCGCACGCGCGTCCCCGCATCCGAAGCCACCGAACCCGCCCCTCCGGGACCCACGAAGCCCGCAAGGCTACACGGGGCCCGCCGAGGTGCCACACGACGAAGACCACTTGACCTGCACATGATAGGTACGCAGCGTTCACACCTCGGTCACCGTGCGTGTGGGAGGCTCCCGCCTGAAAAGCCTTCGCACGACCACCGCGACCGCACCCCACAGAAGCGGATCCGCGGTGCCCCGTTTCCGGAGAGGACACCCCACATGTCCGTTCGCCCCCGCGTCTACGCGCGTCCGCTGCTGGCCGCCATAGCCACCGTCGCGGTGCTCACCGGCACCGCGGCCGCCGCACCTCAGGCCTCAACGGCCTCAGCGGCCTCGACGCCCTCAACGGCTTCCGCCGCCCTCGACGACACCTACTACCAGGACGCGCTCGGCAAGACCGGCCCCGCGCTCGAGTCCGCGCTGCACACCATCATCAGCGACCAGACCAGGCTCAGCTACAGCCAGGTGTGGGACGCGCTCAAGGACACCGACGAGGACCCCACCGACTCCTCGAAGGTGATCCTGCTCTACACCGGCCGCTCGCAGGCGAAGAGCGAGAACGGCGGTGACTCCGACCAGTGGAACCGTGAGCATGTCTGGGCCAAGTCGCACGGTGACTTCGGCACCGCGACCGGCCCCGGCACCGACATCCACCATCTGCGCCCCGAGGACGTCTCGGTCAACTCCACGCGCGGCAACAAGGACTTCGACAACGGTGGAAGCCAACTCGGCGAGGCGCCGGGCAACTACACCGACAGCGACTCCTTCGAGCCGCGTGACGCCGTCAAGGGCGATGTCGCCCGCATGATCCTCTACATGGCGGTGCGCTACGAGGGCGACGACTCCTTCTCCGACCTCGAACCGAACGAGAGCGTGGACAACGGCTCGGCCCCGTACATCGGCAGGCTCTCCGTGCTGAAGCAGTGGAACCAGGAAGACCCGCCTGACAGTTTCGAGCAGCGCCGCAACGACGTCGTCTTCGACCGGTACCAGCACAACCGGAACCCGTTCATAGACCACCCCGAGTGGGTCGAGGCCATCTGGTAGCGGCAGTCCGCAGGCTCACCGCGGCCGCTCAGTCGCCCTCCGCGAGGACCCGTGCGCACTCTTCGACGGCCTCCTCGCGGGAGGCGAAGCGCGGCAGTTCCTGGCCGGTGCGCTCCCGCGTGGGACCGAGTGGTCCGAGGCGGCCCGCCGGGTCGACCACGGCCGCGCGGCGGCCGTCCTGCGCCAGCCGGGCCAGACCCGCGTGCAGCATGGCGAGGGCCACGCTGTCGATGGTGGTCACCTCGCGCAGATCGAGCACCACGGATCCGGTCCGGTCCGGCCCCGACTCGTCCAAGGCGAACAGCACCCGTTCCGCGGCGGTGAAGTCGAGCGCGCCCTGCGCGGCGACGACGCCGACCCGTTCGCGCAGGGCGCGCTCGGGGCCCCCGGCAGGTGCGGTGGGCAGGTCGTCCGCGGTGGTGGCGAGTGTGACGGTCGATCCGGACAGCGCCGGATTGTTCATGAGGTGGAGCCCGAACCGCTGCGAGAGCGCGACCAGCGCCCCGTACCCCCGCACCGAGGTGCCGGTCGCGTCCAGCGGCGGACTGTACGCAGCCAGGCCGAAGCGCGCCGGTCCGGCGGCGATCAGGCCGCCGGACACCCCGCTCTTGGCCGGGAGTCCCACGCGGAGCAGCCAGTCCCCCGAACCGTTGTACATCCCGCAGGTGGCCATCACCGCGAGGACCTGCGCCGCGACGGCCGCCGTGACGACGGTCTCGCCGGTGACCGGGTTGACGCCGCCGTGCGCGAGGGTCGCCGCCATCGTGGCGAGGTCGACGGCGGTGGCCCGTACCGCGCACTGCCTGAAGTACGTCTCCACCGCCGCGACCGGGTCGAAGGGGAGGAGGCCCGCGCTGCGGATCAGATAGGCGAGGGCCCGGTTCCGGTCGCCGGTCGCCGCCTCGGAGGCGTACACCTCCTCGTCCACGTCCAGCTCCCGTCCGGCGAACCGGCCGAGGAACCGCAGGATGCGCTCGAAGGCCGCCTCGTCCGGGGTACCCGGAATCAGTGCGGTCGTCACGATGGCGCCCGCGTTGACCATGGCGTTGTCGGGCCGGCCGGTCGCAGGCTCCAGGCTGATGGCGTTGAACGCCTCCCCACTGGGTTCGGCGTTCACCCAGCGGCCCACCTCGTCCAGACCGAGGACCGACAGCGCGAGGGCGTAGACGAAGGGTTTGGAGATGGACTGCAGGGTGAAGGGCACGTCCGCGTCACCGGTGCTGTAGCGATGGCCGTCCATGCTGACGAGAGCCAGCCCGAAGGCGTCCGGGTCGGCCCGGGCCAGCTGGGGGATGTACGCGGCGGGCAGGCCCTCGCGGACGCCGGCGAAGCGGCTGTGCAGTTGTCCCAGCGCGTCGGTCACCGCGTCGGCGGCGCTCATCCGGGCGGGGGTGGGGCCGAGGGCGGCCCGAGGTGGGGTGGGGCTTCAGCTGGAGTGAGTGAGCAGGGTCCGGATCGTTCGGCGGCGGTCATTCCGTGTCGTCACCGAAGATGTCACGGAGCCTGGCCTCGCGCTCGGTGTCCAGGTTGCTGTGCAGCAGTTCGGCGCCGCCGCCGGGGAGCAAGTCGCTGATCCGGTCGGGCACCTCGTCCCTGGTGAGCAGGAACAGCGCTGACGTGCCCGGGGTCACCCGCTGTTTCACTTCGGCGATGAAGTCGTCGTCGATGCCGATGTCGGCGAGCTTGCCTCCCAGCGCGCCGGCCGCGGCACCGACGGCGGCGCCGAGCAGGGGCATGAGGAAGATGAGGCCGAAGAGCATGCCCCAGAACGTCCCGCTCAGCGCACCGGCGCCGACGAGGTTGCGCAACTGCTTCGTCCTGGGCTTCGGCCGGTCCGCCTGCCAGCTGACGACGGCGGCGTCCAGGATCTTGCCGAGCCCTTCCTTCTGGAGCGACTTCAGCGTCGTCTCGATACTCTCCGCGGCGTCCGCCGACTGGAACTTCCACACGGTGAGCGTGGACATCGCAGCTACCTCCGAAGCATCGAACGGCCAATTCGCTCATATTAGGATCAAACGATATGAATTGACTCGTTGAAGCATCTGCCACGACCCCCGGGAGGGAACGATGGATACGGACGCCCTGACCGCCGACCTGCTGCAGGACCTGCGTGCGACGAGGCCCTATCCGGCCCTGTCCCTGACGATGCCGACCCACCGCCGCGCGCCCGACAACGCGCAGGACGCCGTACGGCTGCGCAACCTGGTGGCGGAGGCGTCGAGCCGGCTGGAGGCGGACCCGGACGTGACGCGCGAGGTCCGGACCGCCGTGAGGGAGCAGTTGGACCGCGCGGTCGCCGAAGTGGACCCGCGCAGGGCCCTGGACGCCCTCGTCGTCTTCGCCACGGCCGACGACTACCAGATCTGGCAGGTACCCCGCACCGCACCGCAGCGCGTGGTCCTCAGCGACACCTACCTCACCAGGAACCTGGTCGCTGCGAAGGCACAGGCACGTCCCTTCTGGGCGCTGACCGTGTCCGGCCATCACGCCACGCTCTGGAGCGGGACGACGGAGGCGGTACACCAGGAGAAGCGGCCCGGACTTCCGCTGACGGCTCCGCACGAGCCGCCGAACCCGCAACGCGAGGAACGGATCGGCGATACGCCCAGCATCTTCAGCAACGAGGACACCCGGCACTTCCTGCGCACCGTGAACGAGCACCTGCGCACCCTCCTGGCCACCGAGCCCCGCCCGCTGTATCTGGTCGGGCTCGCTCCCGCGCTCTCCCTGCTGGACGAGGTGGGCGAGGCGTCCAGGTCCGCGGTCGGCCGGGTCACCAAGGGCGCACCCGCCGACAGCACACCGGCCGAGCTCCTCAAGGAGCTGCGCCCGGCACTCGACAGCCACCGCGAGCGCACCGTGGAGGAGATCGAGGCCAGACTCGACGCCGCGCGCGGCAGCCGCACGTTCGCCGGCGGCCTCGACGAAGTGTGGGCCGCGGTACGGGAGGGCAGGGCCGGACTGGTCGCGGTGGAGGAGCACTTCCAGCGGACGGTCGAGGTCAGCGACGGGCATCTGAAGCCGGTGGATCCCGCGGCCGCCCGGGACACGACGGGCCAGGTCCGCGAGGACATCGTCGACGAACTCGTCGAGGCCGCCCTGGACAGCGGCGCCGATGTGGTCTTCCTCGCCGACGACGCCCTCTCCTCGCACGGCCGGATCGCGGCGGCGCTGCGCTACTGAACGCGAGGAACGACGGGCGCGCCGCGGTCAGGTGCGGCACATCCTCGCGTGTCACTGTCAGGAAATCATACGATTTATGCCTATGTTTGACCCTCCCTGTCCGATCCTCCCGATCGGGCTCGCACACGAAGGAGAGTCATCCATGGATCGCTGCAGGCGCGTATCGGCGGCCGTCGTGACGGCGGTTGCCGTACTCGCGGGTGCTGCGGGCGGGGCCGCGGCCTCGTCCGATGTCCCCGCCCCGCCCGTCTCGCCGAGCGCGGGGAAGCACATGGCACTTCCCGCACTGAGCGCGACGGCGACGGCTACCAGCGTGCTGGCCTGGCAGGAGTTCCGGGTCCACGGTCCGGCCCGGAACATCCCGGCCGGCACCGAGGTCACCCTTCAGCAGAAGCGGGGCAGCCAATGGGTCTCCCTGCCCGCTTCGATGAGCACCAACCTCGACCACACCTACAGTCTGCGTGTGCTGCTCGGTGTCAAGGGCGAGAACGCCCTGCGGATGGTCGGGGGCGGCGCGGTCTCGCCCGTCGTGCGGGTGACCGTGCGCTGACCAGCAGGGCACCAGCCGCAGGGTTCCGGCGTCAGCGACCCGGGCGGGCCTCAGCCGCCCCAGGTCCAGTCCGTGACCTCCGGCAGGTCCGTGCCGTGCTCACGGATCCAGGTGTGGTGGCGTGCGCGCGCGTCCGCCATCGCCTGGCGTACGGCGACGGCACGGACCCCGAGGCCTGGCACCCGGTCGATGACGTCCATGACCAGCCGGAAGCGGTCGAGGTCGTTGCGGACGACCATGTCGAACGGTGTGGTGGTCGCGCCCTCTTCCTTGTACCCGCGCACATGCAGATGAGCATGGCCGGTGCGGCGGTACGCCAGCCGGTGGACCAGCCACGGATAGCCGTGGTAGGCGAAGATCACGGGCTTGTCGGTGGTGAACAGGGCGTCGTACTCGGAGTCGGGCATCCCGTGCGGATGCTCCTCGCGCGGCAGCAGCCTCGTCATGTCGACGACGTTGACCACGCGCACCGCCAGGTCCGGCAGGTGGGCGCGGAGCAGACCCGCCGCGGCCAGGGTCTCCAGTGTGGGCACGTCACCGGCACACGCGAGCACCACGTCGGGCTCCCGGCTGCCGTCCTCCGTGCCGGCCCACCCCCAGGTCCCGGCCCCGCGTGCGCAGTGGGCACGGGCCTCGTCGAGGGTCAGCCAGTCGAAGCCCGGCTGCTTGCCCGCCACGATCACGTTGACGTAGTCCTTGCTGCGCAGGACGTGGTCGGCGACAGACAGCAGGGTGTTGGCGTCCGGCGGCAGATAGACGCGCACGACCTCGGGGCTCTTGTTGAGGACGTGGTCGACGAATCCCGGGTCCTGGTGGGAGAAGCCGTTGTGGTCCTGACGCCATACGTGTGAGGTGAGCAGGTAGTTCAGTGAGGCGATGGGCCGGCGCCAGGCGAGCCGCCGCGAGGTGCGCAGCCACTTGATGTGCTGGTTGACCATCGAGTCGACGATGTGGGCGAACGCCTCGTAGCACGAGAACAGTCCGTGGCGCCCGGTCAGCAGATAGCCCTCCAGCCAGCCCTGGCAAAGGTGTTCGGAGAGCACCTCCATGACACGGCCGTCGCGGGCGAGGTGCTCGTCGACCGGGAGGACCTGCGCCTGCCACGCCTTGCCGGTGGCTTCGTAGAGGGCGTCGATTCGGTTGGACGCGGTCTCGTCGGGGCCCACGACCCGGAAGTCCCGGCGTTCGGCCGTGGCCGCCATGACGCCTTCGAGCAGCCCTCCCAGGACACTGGTGGGCGCGTGCAGGGTGGCGCCGCGCCTCCCGACGGGCACGGCGTAGTCGTCGAGGGCCGGGACCGGAAGGGTCCGCAGGAGCAGGCCGCCGTTCGCGTACGGGGTCGCGCCGAGCCGGAGATCCCCGTCGGGCACGCAGTCGAGGACCTGCGCGCTGGGCCGCCCGGAGCGGCCGAAGAGTTCTTCGGGACCGTAGGACCGCATCCACGCCTCCAGTTGGCGCAGGTGTTCCGGGCTTTCGCGGACCCCGGGCAGCGGAACCTGGTGGGCGCGCCAGGTCCCCTCCACCGGCTGCCCGTCGACCTCCGCCGGGCCCGTCCAGCCTTTGGGAGTGCGCAGGACGATCATCGGCCAGCGGGGACGCACGGTCGCGCCCTCGGTGCGCGCGGCCCGCTGGAAGGCGTGGATGCGGTCCAGGGCGAGGTCCATCGCGGCGGCGAGCTCACGGTGGACGGTGGCCGGTTCGTCGCCGCTGACGTACAGCGGGTCGTGGCCGTATCCGCGCAGCAGCGCGTCGAGTTCGCTCTCGGGGATGCGTGCGAGGACCGTCGGGTTGGCGATCTTGTAACCGTTGAGGTGCAGGACCGGCAGGACCGCACCGTCGTGCACCGGGTCGAGGAACTTGTTGGAGTGCCAGGACGCGGCGAGCGGCCCGGTCTCCGCCTCCCCGTCGCCGATGACGCAGGTGACGAGCAGCTCCGGGTGGTCGAAGGCGGCGCCGTAGGCGTGGGCGAGGGCGTAGCCCAGTTCGCCGCCCTCGTGGATGGAGCCCGGGACCTCGGGGGCGACATGGCTGGGCACACCGCCCGGGAAGGAGAACTGCTTGAACAGGGTTCCCATGCCCGCGGCGTCCCGGGTGACATCGGGGTACGTCTTCGAATAGCTGCCGTCCAGCCAGGAGTTGGCGAGGATCGCGGGTCCGCCGTGACCAGGACCCCAGACGCACAGCGCCTGCTGCCGGCGCTTCTTTATGAGGCGGTTGAGATGGGTGTACACGAGGTTCAGCCCGGGCGAGGTGCCCCAGTGGCCCAGGAGGCGCTGTTTGATGTGTTCGGGGGCCAGTGGCTCCTCCAGCAGTGGGTTGTCCACCAGATAGATCTGGCCGACCGCGAGGTAGTTGGCGGCGCGCCAGTGGGCGTCGAGTGCCGCGAGTTCGTGGCCGGACAGCGGGGCGTCGCTCATGGGGAGACTCCTCGGCGGGGTGCGGGCGGGGTTCTCAGCACCCGTCAGGCGCCGTACCAGACAGTCGTGGCGTTGCAGAACTCGCGGATTCCGTGGCCGGAGAGTTCACGCCCGTAGCCGGAGCGCTTGATGCCGCCGAAGGGCAGCGCGGGGTGCGAGGCCGTCATCCCGTTGAAGAAGACACCGCCGGCCTCAAGGTCCCGTACACAGCGGCCCATCTCCTCGGCGTCCTGCGTCCACACGTTCGAACTCAGGCCGAACGGTGTGTCGTTGGCCAGGGCGACGGCTTCGTCCAGGTCGGCGGCACGATAGAGCGTGGCGACCGGTCCGAAGGTCTCCTCACGGTGGATGCGCATCTCGGGCGTGATGCCGGACAGGACGGTCGGGGTGTAGAACCAGCCGCCGTCCAGGCCGCCGCCCAGGCCCTCGGGCCGGGCACCGCCGCACAGCGCGGTGGCTCCCCGGCGTACCGCGTCGTCGACGAGCTCCTCCAGGTCCGTGCGGCCCTGCTCGCTGGCGAGCGGTCCGACGTCGGTGCTCTCCCGCGCCGGGTCCCCGACGGTCAGGGCACGCATTCCCTCGGTGAAGCGTCCGGCGAACGCGTCGTACACCTCGGTGTGGACGATGAAGCGTTTGGCCGCGATGCAGGACTGCCCGTTGTTCTGCACCCGGGCGGTGACCGCGGTGGCCGCCGCCTTCGCGATGTCCGCGGAGGGCAGCACCACGTAGGGGTCACTGCCGCCGAGTTCCATGACCGTCTTCTTGACCTCGTCGCCCGCGATCGACGCGACGGAGCGGCCCGCGGGCTCGCTGCCGGTGAGTGTCGCGGCGGCGACGCGCGGGTCGCGCAGGATCGCCTCGATGGCGCCGGAACCCACGAGCAGGGTCTGGAAGCAGCCCTCGGGGAATCCGGCCCTGCGGAACAGGTCCTCCAGGTAGAGGGCGGTCTGCGGGACGTTCGAGGCGTGCTTGAGCAGGCCGACGTTGCCCGCCATGAGGGCCGGGGCCGCGAAGCGAACGACCTGCCAGAGCGGGAAGTTCCAGGGCATGACGGCGAGGACGACGCCGAGTGGGCGGTAGCGGACGTAGGCCCGGGAGGCACCGGAGTCGCGCACCTCGGCGTCCTCGGGGTGTTCGTCGGCAAGCAGCCGCTGGGCGTTGGCCGCGTACCAGCGCATGGCCTTGGCACACTTGGCGGCCTCCGCGCGGGCGGCCTTGACCGGCTTGCCCATCTCGGTGGTCATGGTGCGCGCGATCTTCTCCTGGTCCTCGTCCAGGAGGTCGGCCGCGCGGTTCAGCAGCCGGGCGCGCACGTCGAAGCCGGTGGTGCGGTACTCGCGGAACGCGCTGTCGGCGGCGGCGAGCCGTCGCTCGGTCTCCTCCGGTCCCAGCGGGTCGAATGACGTGATGGTCTCGCCGTTCGCGGGGTTGACCGTCGCGATGGGCATGGCAGTGGCCTCCTTGCGTGAGTTACTTCGACCGTGCCGCGCGGCGCTCCCCCGCGCAAACGCGGCACCCTGGCACACGTACCCGGCCGGCGCGGATCATGCGTGCGGGATGCACGCGATCCGCACCGGCCGGGTCGTCACCGACAGCGCTGTCATACGAGGACGGGGACCTGCAGTTCCCGCGCTTCGAGCACGCCCGGCAGCGGCGGGCGCGGCGCCAGTTCGGTGCTCCGCGGCGCCTGGGCGTAGCGGGTGAACCAGACGACCTTGCCCTCAGTGGTGCGGCAGGTGCCCCAGCTGTCGCTCAGGGCCATGACGCGACTGAGGCCGCCGCCACCGCCGCTCAGCAGCCTGGGCATCGCACTGCCGTTGTCGGCCACGGACACCGTGAGGTGGCGGCCGGTCCAGCGGAGTTCGACGACGGCCTTGTTGTCGTCGCCGACATGCCGGTGGACGTTCGTCAGCAGTTCCTCGGCGGCCCGGCAGACCGGCCGGACGTGCAGATCGAGACTCCAGTGACGAAGGTGCGCGGCGACGATGCGCCGCAGCTGGGAAACGCGCTCTGCCGATACATGCAGTTCGACCCGGTATGTCCGGTCGAGTGGAACGGTCATCGTCGAGGCTCCTCACCGCGAGGCCCACATGCTTCACCTTGTTGAACCAGCGACCCCCGAATACGAAGCGTGAGCGGTCATCACTTCTGGGTCACTCATTAGGGTGACCCGGTGGAGCCGTTACCGCAACAGATGAGCGTTTCCAGCAGGTCAGCGGGGCCGAACGGGCGTTCAGGGCAGATAGGGCAGATAGGGCAGCAACTTGTCGGGGGTGAGCGGCAGGGCGCGCAGCCGGGAGCCGGTGGCATGGCGCACGGCGTTCCCGATGGCTGCGGCCGCACCGACGATGCCGAAATCCCCGATACCCGGCACCGCTCCGGAGGCAGGCTGCCGGATTACGGCCGCCTTGGCGCCGGTGAGACCGAGGTGCCGGCGCAACGCGTCCAGCACGATCGCGCGGTGATCGAGCGTCAGGGTCCGCGCGGTCCCGTTGACGTGGAGGGTGACTGCCGACCGGACCTGGCCGGTACCGCCCTCCCCCGGACTGATGGGTCCATGCGCGAGCACTTTCCGAATCCAGCCTTTGCCGTGGTTCCTACCAGATGCGCACACTTCTGCGCGGGACCGGGGCGGGCCGGTCGGCACCTCACGCCGACCGGACTACCGGTTGGCCAGCTTCAGCCGCACTTCCTCCTCCTGGTCCCCGGCGGCCGTTCCGACCATCCGTACGGCGAACGACTCTGCGAGGTGCCGGCGGAAGCGGTCGACCGCCCAGTAGCCGCCCTGCACATCCATGAGCACCGGTGCGGTCAGCGGCGCGGGGGCGTCCGAGGCCCTGGTCTCACTCACATCAATGGTCGCGAACCACACTGTCGGGCGCGTCTGCGACGCCTCCTGGGGCTCGTCGTCCGCCCGGCGGTCGGAGAGGAAGGAACGGCGCAGCACGTCGAACACGGTGCGCGCGTCCCCCTTCGCACATCCCGTGACCGCCACCACTACGTCCCGGCTTTCCTGATGGCCAGGTGCCTGCTCTGCCGTGCTGTTCACCGTGGTTCCTTCCGGTCGGGCCTGGCGGGCTCTTCCCTCAAGGCTCACCCCGCAGCCGGTCGACTGCGACACGAACCGGACGGGCGAGCGACGAAACGCAATTCTTTCCAAATCGCCACAAAATGTGAATTCACATGGATATCCGACTGGATCAAGAGCTTGGGGGTACGGGGCAGGCATGGACATTACGCATGGAGCGCAGAGTTCCCTCTCCGCCATCCTCGCCGACGAGGGTGGCCCCTACGCCATCGCTCTGCCCGTGGTAGCGATCGCCCTGGTGGCCATACTCATCGGCGCGTTCTGGCTGGGCAAACGCCGCCGGGAGCAGGAGCCGCCGCCGCCGAGCCCCGATGAGCAGCCGCTGAAGCCGGAACACCGCACCCACATCGAGGAGACCGGGAGGCACGGGGCGGACGACTTCCCCGCGGACGGCCACCGGCTCACCCCTCACGAGCTCAGCGACCGGGGCGGCGACGCGGTCCCGCCCGAGGCCGACCCGCCGCGCGACGGCCGCTGAACCGGGCGCGGCGGCATCGCGTGTTGCGGGAGTGCGCACGTGCGATGAGGCTGGTCCTGGCCCAGCGGCACCGAGCAGGCCGTGCCGCAGAACCGACGAAGGCAGGGCAGAGGGACCATGACCGGAAGCGAACCGCGGACGAGCTGGGCGACGGCGCCTCTGACCGGGCCCGCCGCGCCCTGCTGGGTCAATCTGATGACCCACGACCTGGACGCCGCACAGTATTTCTACGGCGCGGTGCTGGGCTGGACGTTCCGGCCGAGCCGGATGGGCCGGGAATACGTCGTCGCGCGCCGCGACGACGTGCCGGTCGCCGGGATGGTGCCGGGGGCCTCGGCCTATCAGGTGGCCGTGGCCTGGATTCCGTACTTCGCCGTCAACGACGCCGACACGACCACCGCCCGCATCCGCGAGCGCAGCGGGACGGTCGCGGTCGGCCCTTTGTCGTTCGGCAAGGGACGTGCGGCGCTGGCGTCCGACCGGGACGGTGCGGTGTTCGGCGTCTGGGAACGGACCGCGCCCAGTACTACTCCCCCGACCCCCGCCGACCACTCCCACGCCTGGCTCCGGCTGCGTACCCGGAACGCCTTCGACGCCGCGATCTTCTACGGCGAGGTGCTCGACTGGGCCAGCGGGGACCCGGGGAGCTGCGAGGTCGCCTATGTGAAGGACGAGGTCCTCGTACGGTGCGAAGGGCGGCCGCTCGCCCGGATCAGTTCCGGCGCGGTCGAGTCCGCCCCGGACCCGCTGGTGCGCCCGCACTGGCAGGTCCAGTTCCCCGTCGCGGACGTGGAGACGACCGTGGCAGCCGCGGTGGAGCACGGCGGGAGTCTCGTCGAGCGGCGCCCGGTCCCGCACGGGCGCGAAGCGACCTTGCGGGACCCGGACGGCGGGCTCTTCACCGTCACGGACGTCCGGACACCTGACCTCTACGAGGACTGAACCCGACCGGGTCAGCCGCTGGGTCCGGACCGTCCGGCCGGCCCCGGGCCGTCCGGTGAACCCGGGTCGGAGCTTCGGGCCCGGGCCCGAAGCGGGACGATGAACCAGCAGGCGAGGAACCACAGAGCCATGGCCCCCACCAGCCACAGGGCCAGGGAATTGTGCATCGCCACTCTCATGATGAGGAGCAGGGCGGAGCACATGGTGAAGAACAGCAGAACCAGACCCACGACGGTCACCCGCGAGGCCCAGGTGACGGTCTGCGGTTTCACCCGCCGCCCGGTCAGCAGCCGGTGGTACGACACCGGACCGATCAGCGCGGCCACCGTCGCGGAGCCCAGCAGTACGGTCACCACGTAGATGCCGCGGTCGATGTCCGAGAGAGTGGTGAACCGGGGCTGGAACACCACGGCGAGCAGAAAGCCGAACAGGATCTGCACGCCGGTCTGCACGACCCGCAACTCCTGGAGCAGATCGTTCCACCGCCGGTCCGCCCGCTCCTCCTCGGTCTCCTCGCGGCCGCTGACCAACCGCTGGCCGTTGCCGCGGCGCCCGCCCTCCCCGCCGCTCGATGTCGATGCCACGGAGTGCCTCCATCCCTGGGGCCGTACCTTCCATGGTGACACTCACCGGCCCTCGCACCCACCCGGCGAGGTGGCCCGATCTCGACGGCGGGTGATCGATGTCCTACAATCCCGGGCACGGCATCGCGCGTCGGTCACCGGCCGGGTGAGGCGTGGAGGTAGCCCGTGAGATGCCCGATGGAGGCATTCCACAGTGTCGGTCAAGCTCAATCACACCATCGTTCATTGCCGGGACAACCGGGAGTCGGCAGACTTCCTGGCGCACATTCTGGGTCTGGAAACCGGCGAGCAGTGGGGTCCGTTCATCCCGCTCGCCCTCTCGAACGACATCACCCTGGACTTCGCGGCCGTTCCCGCGGAATCGATCACTCCGCAGCACTACGCCTTCCTGATTTCGGAGGCGGAGTTCGACGTGGCCTTCGCCCGTATCCAGGAGCTGGGAATCCCGTACTTCGCGGACCCCCATCAGAAGCTCCCCGGCGAGATCAACCGCAACGACGGCGGACGGGGCGTGTACTTCCCCGATCCGAGTGGTCACGGTATGGAGATCCTGACGGTCCCCTACGGCGGCTGGTCGTAACGCGGGCACCGGGGGCCCGGCCGAGTCCGATGGAGGGCCCGGCCGGGCCCCTTCGCGGATTCCGGGGCCCTGGACCCAGCCCGGGCCCTTTCGCGGATCGGTGAACGCGGGCCAAGGGAAGCCGGTCAGTCGGTGCCGAGCGTCAGCTCGGGCCGGTCCCACATCACCGCGGGCGGACTGGCCAGGACCGTGCCGACCGGTTCGGCACCCATGCTTCGGTAGAAACCCTCGGACGGGGGGTGCGAGACGATGCGTACGCCGGTCAGGCCGGCCCGCCGCGCCTCCGCCTTCAGATGGCCGATGAGTACGCGTCCGATGCCGAGCCCCTGGGCTTCGTCGCCGACGAACATCAGGTCGAGTTCGGGGGGCGAGACGATCAGCGCGTAGAAGCCCAGCACGAGACCGGTCCCGGTGTCGGCGGCCACGAACACCCGGTGGGTCTCGATGTAGTCGGGACCGACCCGGTAGCCCTCGACCATGGGCGCGTAGGGACCCTCGTAGGCACGTGAGGTCCTGACCAGCAAGGTCAGCCGCTTGGCGTCCCTGGCGGTCGCGCGCCTGACCTCCACGGACCTGCCGGGTCCCGTAACAGCTGATCTCATGGACCGAGTATCACGCATACTCGGGACGCCCCTCTCAGCCCCGTTCCCGCGCCCCACGCCACTCCTGGACCTCGGCCTCGACGCCGAAGGGCCTCAGGTTCAGCGGCGGACCTTGCGGTGGCATCCGGAGCGCCTTGTGGATCTTCTCGTTCACCTCGGCCAGGACCCGCCGCACCTCGGCCTCGGTCCCCGCCCGGGCCGCCACCGCGGCGGCATCCTCCGCCTCCTTGCGGAGGGCCGACGTCGGCGGGAGTACCGAACAGCCCTCACGCCGCGTCTTCGCCGTGATCCACCAGGCCTCCTCGTACGGCCGCTCAAGGCCGGGAAGCGGCTTGCCGAAACCGGGCAACTGCGAGACGTCGCAGCGTTCTTCGGCTTTCTGGATCTGCCTGTCCACCCACGAATCGAAACTGACGCCCGGTGGTTTGCGCTCGGTCATCGAGGACCTCTTTCAGGATGGACGACACCTGCTCGCAGCTTCTCCGTCCGGCTCCTGCACGGTACCCGGAGGTGGTATCCGTGCTCAATGGTCCGCTGCGGCCACCTCGACCGTGAACGACGCGGTGCGCACCTTGCCCTCGTGCTGGAAGTCGAGGAAGAGCCGGTACGTGCCGGCGCTCGGCGCTGTCGCGGTGAACGAGACCTCCGGGCCGGGGCCGCCCTCGTTGGGGTGGACATGCAGGTAGGCCAGGTCACCGGAGCGCAGGGCCACCAGATGCCCGTAGGCACCGAGGTAGGGCTGGAGGTCGGTGACGGGCCTGCCGCCCTTACTGACGGTCAGGGCGAGTTCGCCGGCCCGGCCGGCGCGAAGGGCACCGTCGAGTGCGACCCGGTAGCCGTCGACCTCCGCGACGGTACGGACCGGCGGCATCTCGGCTGGGCGAAAGGCTCCGGCCACGGCGAGATCGGCGCCGAGCGTGTGGTTCGTGCTCCCCTTGCCCGCCGGGGTGAAGTCGGCGAAGGCACGGTAGCCACCGGCGGCGGGCAGTTCGGCGCGGGCCGACCAGGTGCCGTCCGCCTCCATGACCGGATGCAGGTGACGGAAGGTGGTGAGGTCGCGCGAGGCCAGGATGAAGTGGAGTTCCTTGCCGTGCTCGCGGCGGTAGCCGGTGACGTTGTCACCGTGGTCGTCCTTGATGGCGAACCGGATCTCGGCGCGGTCACCGGCCGTGACGGCCGGCGTTTCCAGCGCCAGGGTGTAGCCGCCCTCGGAGATCTCCAGCCCTTGGGCGGCCGCACCCTTCTCCGCGGCCCCCGCTCCTTCCTGATGGCCGCCGTGCCCGTCGCCGCCGACCCCCTCCCGCTCCCCCTCCTTCTGCGCGGGGTGCTGCCCGGCATGCTGCGGCGCGGGGTCGAACACGGGGTCGGCGCCCTTGCCCACGCCGTACGCGGTGCCGAATGCCGCGGCGAGCGCGGCGGCGTATGCGGTGATCTTCAGTCCGGTGTTCACGGCGGTCTCCCCAGAGGTAAAGGGTCTGCTTGCGACACCCACCAACATACCCCCTGGGGGTATTGTGTCAAGCCAGATGTGCCGCTCATCCATCCACTGTGGATCAGGCGGACACGGTGAGTTCGCCGCGCAGCCGCTCCACCACCGGCCGAGGAAGCCGCAGCCCGTCCCGCAGATATCCGTCGAGCCCACCCCACCGCTCATCCACCGCGTCCAGGGCCGCTTCCAGGTACCGGGGGCGGACCTCGACGACCGCGGAGGCGATGTCAGGGCAGCCGCCCGCGTCGAGGAAGCCCTGGACATGCGGAGCGAAGGCGGCTCGTACGGCCGGGTTGACGGCCAGGAACTCCGCCCGCACGGCCTCCCGCGACGCACCGGCGATCAGCAGGAGCAGTGCCGCGGCCCAGCCGGTGCGGTCCTTGCCCGCCGTGCAGTGGAAGAGAACCGGCCTGGCCTTCGGATCGGCCGCCGTCTCCAGGAAGGCCCGGCAGGCGGCAGCGGCTCCGGGCGAGAGCACCATCTGCCGGTACGTCTCCGCGAAGAGTTCCTCAGCCTTTCCGCCACCCAGCACCTCGCGGGCCCCCGCCGGGTCGGACAGCAGCGCCTTGAGCCGGGCAGGGGCGACGCCCGGCCTGTCCCTGAGCACGTCGGCGACGAACAGCCGTGCACCCGAGGGCAGCCGATCCGGGGCCCACTGCCTCTCGTCGGCGGTACGCAGGTCGACGACGGTACGAATACCGAGCGCGGCCACCGCCATGTCGCGTTCGGTGTCGAGGTCGCTCAGCTGTCCCGAGCGCAGAAGGATGCCCTGCCGCATCCTGCGGCCGCGCGCGAGGGTGATGCCCCCCAGATCCCGCAGATTGAAAACGGTGGCGGCCGGGACGGCCCGGGCGGTCTGCACGGTCATCTGCCTCTTTCCCGACGAACTGCACAGGCCAGGATCAACGTTGCTCGCAGTGCGGACTCCGACGAAGGGAACGCCGGAACTCGCCTCCGGAGCCCGACATTGCTGGTCATTCGATAGCACTTCGTGAGACTTCCACATAATAGGCACTGTGCGCCCGATTCCCCCTGCCGAACGCGGCGGCCGGGTCACGCCCCGGCCGCCGGATACGCCACGGTCCGTAAAGGATCAAGTGCGACCCTGAGAGGGCAAGGTCACAGCCGGTCCCGCGCTGCGGTGTGAGCGGCTGCCCTAGCATCTGAGCATGACGGTCCTGCCTGCTGACGGGCTTCCTCTGGCCGCCGAGTTCCCTGACCCTTCCCACGAGCAGTGGCAGCGCCTCGTCGAAGGCGTGCTGCGCAAGTCGGGCAAGGAAGTCACGGGCACGGCCGCCGAGCAAGCACTCTCCACCGCACTGGAGGACGGGCTCACCACCCGGCCCCTCTACACCTCGAACGACACCGCGCCCGGTACCGGACTTCCCGGTTTCGCGCCCTTCACCAGGGGCGGCAGGGCCGAAGGGAACACCGCGGGCGGCTGGGACGTGCGCCAGCGCCACACCCTGACGGATCCCGCGCGCCTCAACGAGGCCGTGCTCGCCGATCTGGAGAACGGTGCCACCTCCCTGTGGCTGACCGTGGGCGGGCCCGCCGGAATCCCGGCCTCCGGCCTCGCCCGGGCGCTGGACGGCGTCCTGCTCGACCTGGCGCCCGTGGCCCTCGACGCGAGCGGTGAGTTCGACCCTGCCGTACGGGAGCTGCTGCGGCTCCACGAGGAAGGCGGCGTACCTGGGGAAGCCGTGCGCGGCAGCCTCGGCGGGGACCCGCTGGGCCACGCGGCCCGTACCGGTACGGAGCCGGACTTCGAGGACGCCGTGCGCTGGGCGCAGGTCTGCGCCGCCGGATATCCCGGTCTGCGCGCGCTGTCCGTGGACGCGT
Organism: Streptomyces finlayi; assembly: GCF_014216315.1. Taxonomy (NCBI): domain Bacteria; kingdom Bacillati; phylum Actinomycetota; class Actinomycetes; order Kitasatosporales; family Streptomycetaceae; genus Streptomyces; species Streptomyces finlayi. The sequence goes on along the minus strand of NZ_CP045702.1, from coordinate 7,258,828 downwards.
TGCCGTACCACGAGGCCGGCGGTTCGGCCGCCGAGGAACTGGGCTTCTCCCTGGCCACCGGCGTTGCCTACCTGCGGGCGCTGACCGGGGCGGGTCTCTCCGTGGAAGCGGCGTGCGCGCAGCTGGAGTTCCGGTTCGCGGCCACCGCCGACCAGTTCCTGACCATCGCCAAACTGCGCGCCGCGCGTCTGCTCTGGGCGCGGGTCGCCGAGGTGTGCGGGTCCGTGGACGCGGGGGCGCAGCGACAGCACGCCGTGACCTCGTCGGTCATGATGACGCGCCGCGACCCCTGGGTGAACATGCTGCGGACGACGCTGGCGTGTCTGGGGGCAGGCGTCGGCGGGGCGGAGTCGGTGACCGTGCTGCCGTTCGACCACGCGCTGGGGCTCCCCGACGCGTTCGCGCGGCGCATCGCCCGCAACACCTCGACGATCCTGATGGAGGAGTCGCATCTGGCGCGGGTCATCGACCCGGCGGGCGGCTCCTGGTACGTGGAGCGCCTCACCACCGAACTCGCCTCCGCTGCCTGGGAGTTTTTCCAGGAGATCGAGCGGGCCGGTGGACAGGCCGTCGCTCTGCGCTCCGGGATGGCCGGTGAGCGGCTGGCGGCCACCTGGGCGGCCCGGAGCCGGAATCTCGCGCGGCGCAAGGAGCCGGTGACCGGGGTCAGCGAGTTCCCGAATCTGACCGAGCCCCCTGTGAAGCGCGAAGCGGCACCCGCCGCCGGCGCGTCCTCGGGCGGCGGTCTGCCGAAGGTCCGCCGGGACGAGGCGTTCGAGGCGTTGCGGGCCCGGTCCGATGCCCATGTGACGGCGTCGGGAGCACGTCCCAAGGTGTTCCTCGCGGCGCTGGGTCCGGCCGCCGCGCACACGGCGCGGGCGTCGTTCGCGTCGAATCTCTTCCGGGCCGGTGGCATCGAGCCCGTCCACGAGCCCGTCTCGGTGGACGCCTCCACGGTCGCGGGCGCGTTCGCCGCCAGCGGTGCGACGATCGCCTGCCTCTGTTCCAGTGACACGCTCTACGCCGAACAGGCCGACACGGTCGGCGCCGCCCTGAAGGGCGCGGGCGCCGAGCAGGTGTTCCTCGCCGGCCGGCCCGGTGAGTACACCGGTGTCGACGGCTATGTCTTCGCCGGCTGCGACGTCGTCGCCGTCCTCTCCTTCGTACTCGACCGCATGGGAGTGGCGTGATGCAGAACCCCGGAACCACCCCCGGCGCAGCTGCGGGAAGTCCGATCCCCGACTTCTCCGAGGTCCCGCTCGGCACGGCCGTCGCTCCCGAGGCGTCCGCCGACCGCTGGCGCGGTGCGGTGAAGGAGGCGACCGGCCTGTCCGACGAGGGGCTTCTCTGGGAGACCCCCGAGGGCATCGCGGTCAAGCCGCTGTACACGGACGAGGACGTGGAGGGTCTCGACTTCCTCGGGACGTATCCGGGCATCGCCCCGTATCTGCGCGGCCCCTACCCGACGATGTACGTCAACCAGCCGTGGACCATCCGGCAGTACGCGGGTTTCTCCACCGCCGAGGAGTCCAACGCCTTCTACCGTCGCAACCTGGCGGCCGGCCAGAAGGGGCTCTCGGTCGCCTTCGACCTGCCCACCCACCGCGGCTACGACAGCGATCACCCGCGGGTGACGGGTGATGTCGGCATGGCGGGCGTGGCCATCGACTCGATCTACGACATGCGTCAGCTCTTCGACGGCATCCCGCTGGACAAGATGTCGGTGTCGATGACGATGAACGGTGCCGTGCTCCCCGTACTGGCGCTGTACATCGTGGCCGCCGAGGAACAGGGTGTGCCGCCGGAGAAGCTCGCCGGGACCATCCAGAACGACATCCTCAAGGAGTTCATGGTCCGCAACACCTACATCTACCCGCCGGGTCCGTCGATGCGGATCATCTCCGACATCTTCGCGTTCACCTCGCAGAAGATGCCCCGGTACAACTCGATCTCCATCTCCGGCTATCACATCCAGGAGGCCGGGGCGACGGCCGATCTGGAGCTGGCGTACACGCTGGCCGACGGGGTGGAGTATCTGCGGGCCGGGCGTGAGGCGGGTCTGGACGTCGACGCGTTCGCTCCGCGCCTGTCGTTCTTCTGGGCGATCGGCATGAACTTCTTCATGGAGATCGCGAAGCTGCGGGCGGCCCGGCTGCTGTGGGCGAAACTGGTCGGGGAGTTCGAGCCCAAGAACGCCAAGTCCCTCTCACTGCGCACCCATTCGCAGACCTCGGGGTGGTCGCTGACCGCGCAGGACGTGTTCAACAACGTCACCAGGACCTGTGTGGAGGCGATGGCCGCCACCCAGGGCCACACCCAGTCGCTGCACACCAACGCGCTGGACGAGGCGCTGGCCCTGCCTACGGACTTCTCGGCACGCATCGCCCGTAACACGCAGTTGCTGCTCCAGCAGGAGTCGGGCACCTGCCGGGTCATCGACCCGTGGGGCGGCAGCGCGTACGTGGAAAAGCTCACGCACGATCTGGCGCAGCGGGCCTGGCAGCACATCGAGGAGGTCGAGGCCGCGGGCGGTATGGCCAAGGCCATCGACGCCGGTATCCCGAAGCTCCGGATCGAGGAGGCCGCGGCCCGAACCCAGGCGCGGATCGACGCCGGCCGCCAGCCGGTCATCGGAGTCAACAAGTACCGGGTGGAGACCGACGAGAAGATCGACGTGCTCAAGGTCGACAACTCCTCGGTGCGCACGCAGCAGATCGAGAAGCTGCGGCGGCTGCGCGAGGAGCGCGACGAGACGGCGTGCCAGGACGCGCTGCGGGCGCTGACGGCGGCCGCCGGACGGGAGCCCGGTCCGGATCTGGACGGGAACCTGCTGGCGCTGGCGGTCGAGGCGGCCCGGGCGATGGCCACGGTCGGCGAGATCTCGGACGCGCTGGAGAAGGTGTACGGCCGGCACGCGGGCCAGATCCGTACGATCTCCGGGGTGTACCGCAAAGAGGCAGGAGATTCCCCCGCAGTGGACCGCACCCGCACGCTGGTCGACGCGTTCGAGGAGGCGGAGGGCCGTCGTCCGCGCATCCTCGTCGCGAAGATGGGCCAGGACGGACACGACCGCGGTCAGAAGGTGATCGCCACGGCCTTCGCCGACCTGGGCTTCGACGTCGATGTCGGCCCGCTCTTCCAGACGCCGGGCGAGGTGGCGCGGCAGGCCGTCGAGGCGGACGTCCACGTCGTGGGTGTCTCCTCACTGGCCGCCGGGCATCTCACCCTCGTACCGGCGCTCCGCGAGGAGTTGGCGGCGGAGGGCCGCGAGGACATCATGATCGTGGTCGGCGGGGTGATTCCGCCGCAGGACATCGAGGCGCTGCACGAGGCCGGGGCCACCGCCGTGTTCCCGCCCGGCACGGTGATCCCGGACGCGGCCCACGACCTGGTCACGCGGCTCGGTGCCGCGCTCGGCCACGAGCTGTGAGCCGCTGACCGTATGCCTCCGATCATCGACATCGACACGTACGCGGAAGGGGTGCTCGACGGGAGACGGGCGTACATCGCGCGCGCCATCACTCTCGTCGAGTCGACCCGGCCCCAGCACCGGGCGCAGGCCCAGCAGTTGCTGACCCGACTGCTGCCGTACGCGGGACGGGCCCGGCGTATCGGCATCAGCGGGGTGCCCGGCGTGGGCAAGTCCACGTTCATCGACGCGCTCGGCACCATGCTCACGGGCCTCGGCCACCGGGTGGCGGTGCTGGCCGTGGACCCGTCGTCCACCAGGACCGGCGGTTCCATTCTCGGCGACAAGACCCGGATGGAACGGCTGGCCGTGGACAGCCATGCCTTCGTACGTCCCTCCCCGAGCGCGGGGACGCTCGGCGGGGTGGCCAAGGCGACGCGCGAATCCATCGTCGTGATGGAAGCGGCGGGCTTCGACGTCGTACTCGTGGAGACGGTCGGCGTCGGGCAGTCGGAGACCGCGGTCGCCAATATGGTCGACACGTTCCTGCTGCTGTCCCTCGCCCGCACCGGCGATCAGCTCCAGGGCATCAAGAAGGGCGTCCTGGAGCTGGCGGACGTCATCGCGGTCAACAAGGCCGACGGCCCCCATGAGCGCGACGCCAGGTCGGCGGCGCGCGAACTGGCGGGCGCGCTGCGTCTGATGCACCCGGCGGACGCCGCGTGGACTCCCCCGGTTCTCACGTGCAGCGCCCGCGAGTCGAGCGGCCTGGACGCGTTGTGGGAGCGGCTGGAACAGCACCGCACCCTGCTCGGCTCCACCGGCAGGCTGACAGCGAAGCGCCGGGAGCAGCAGGTCGACTGGACGTGGGCGATGGTCCGCGACGACCTGCTGGACAGCCTGCGCAACCACCCCGGGGTACGGGCGCTCTCTCCTGTACTCGAACAGCGGGTGCGCGAAGGGGAGTTGACAGCCACACTCGCCGCCGAACAGATTCTCGGCGCGTTCCGCGGCGGAGCGTCGGAGCCCGGGACCGGCACGGGTCCGACCGGCTGACGTCTCGTGGCCGGCCTTCCGCGCGGAAGGCCGGCCACCGTCAGGTGCACCACACCGTTCCCGGCGGCTGAGCGGCACCCCGGCCGGCGGCGCGCGCCGCGGCGCCGTACCGCACCGCGGCGCGCGGAGTCATCCCGCGGCGTGCAGTGCGGCGGAGACCAGTGCCCGGGCCTCGTCCTGGACTTCGGCCAGGTGGTCAGGTCCCTGGAAGCTCTCCGCGTAGACCTTGTAGACGTCCTCGGTCCCGGAGGGACGGGCGGCGAACCAGGCGCTGTCGGTGCAGACCTTGAGGCCGCCGATGGACGCGCCGTTGCCGGGGGCCTCGGTGAGGACGGCAGTGATGGGTTCACCGGCCAGGGTGTCCGCGGTGACCTGTTCCGGGGAGAGCCCGGCCAGGACCGCCTTCTCCTCACGCGTCGCGGGGGCGTCCACGCGGGCGTACGCGGGGTCGCCGAACCGTGCGGTGAGCTCGCTGTAGTGCTGGGACGGGGTCGATCCCGTGACGGCGGTGATCTCGGAGGCCAGCAGGGCGAGGAGGATGCCGTCCTTGTCCGTGGTCCACACACGCCCGTCGCGGCGCAGGAACGAGGCGCCCGCCGACTCCTCGCCGCCGAAGCCGAGACTGCCGTCGAAGAGACCGTCGACGAACCACTTGAAGCCCACCGGCACCTCCGTCAACGGACGGCCGAGGTCTGCGGCGACCCGGTCGATCATCGACGAGGAGACCAGCGTCTTGCCGATACCCGTGCCGGCGGGCCAGCCGTCCCGGTGGGAGTACAGGTACTGGATGGCGACGGCGAGATAGTGGTTGGGGTTCATCAGCCCGCCGTCGGGGGTGACGATGCCGTGCCGGTCGGCGTCGGCGTCGTTCCCGGTGGCGATGGCGTAGGAGTCGCGCTGCGCGATCAGTGACGCCATGGCGTGCGGGGAGGAGCAGTCCATGCGGATCTTCCCGTCCCAGTCCAGTGTCATGAAGCGCCAGGTGGGGTCGGCGAGCGGGTTGACCACGGTGAGGTCGATGCGGTGGCGTTCCGCGATGCGCCCCCAGTAGGCGACGGACGCGCCGCCGAGCGGGTCGGCGCCGATACGGATACCGGCGTCGCGGACGGCGTCCAGGTCGAGGACGGCCGGCAGGTCGTCCACGTACGCCGTGAGGAAGTCATGACGGCCGGTCGTGCCCGCGGCCAGCGCGCGGGCGTACGGGACGCGGCGGACCTCCTTCAGGCCGCCCTCGATGAGGGCGTTGGCGCGGTCCTGGATCCAGGAGGTGGCGTCCGAGCCGGCCGGACCGCCGTGCGGCGGGTTGTACTTGAACCCGCCGTCGGCCGGGGGGTTGTGCGAGGGGGTCACCACGATTCCGTCGGCGAGACCGCCGGTGCGGTTGCGGTTGTACGTCAGGATGGCGTGCGAGACGGCCGGGGTAGGCGTGTAGCCGTCCTCGGAGTCGATCAGGACCGTGGCACCGTTGGCGGCCAGAACCTCCAGGGCGGTGACCCGGGCGGGTTCGGACAGCGCGTGCGTGTCGGCCCCGAGGAAGAGCGGTCCGTCGGTTCCCCTGCGGGTCCGGTAGTCGCAGATCGCCTGTGTGGTGGCGGCGATGTGGTCGTCGTTGAAGGCGGCCGACAGGGCGCTGCCCCGGTGCCCGGAGGTACCGAAGGCCACGCGCTGACCGACCTCGGCCGGGTCGGGGTGGACGGCGTAATAGGCCGTCACCAGCCGCGCCACGTCCACCAGGTCTCCTGGCTGTGCCGGCTGCCCGGCCCGTTCGTGCACCATGTGGTCTCCTCGGTCTCGGCCGGCCGTCTGCCGCTGCCCGTGCTGCGGCGACGCCCGGCCGGCAGGTGTCTGCCTGATTCTGCCCTCCTGCCGGGCAGGCTCCCTCCGGGCATGGCCGAATGCGGGAGTTCCCGTGCTGGCCCCGGACCTGAGCGCCGTCGATGCGATGGACGAACTGCGCAAGCTGCCGCGGTGGACGTACTGGCTGCTGCTCCTCCTGGCTCCGGTCATGTGCCTGGTGTTCGCGCTGCGCGGACCGCGGGTCTTCCTGGACCCGGACCTGACGATGGAGGACCTGCCGTCGACGGGCCGCGCGGAGACGCCCGCGGACAACGACCAGTGCTCGATAGAAGAGCGGTGAGTCGACAGGGAAAGGTGTGACGGCCCATTCGCTCCCTTCACCGCCGAGGGTACGGAAAGCCCCAACCCCGCCGGCAGGGCGACCATCGTGCCGGGATCGAGGGCCTGGACGACGCTGCCGTCACCCTGGGCGCGCACGACCACGTTGCAGGGCAGCAGCCGGCCGACGGTCCGGTCTACGGCTGCGCCCAAGCAGGCCTGAGGCCCCGCCTCTGCCCTCAGTCCTGCGGCGGGTTGAGGATCATACTGCCGGTTGTGGCACCGCCGTCGATCACGAATTCCGACCCGGTGGAGTAGGTGGCGTCCGCGGCCAGGAAGACCGCCATCCGCGCCACCTCCTGTGGTGTGCCGAAGCGAGGGATGGGCTGGGACGCGGTGATGGAGTCGTCCATCCCGGCGGTCATGGGGGTGCTGATCGGACCGGGATGGATGGAACAGACGCGGATGCCATCGGCTGCCAGGTCCAGTGCTGCGGCTTTCGTCAGGCCGCGAAGCCCCCACTTGCTGGCCACGTAGGCGCTCAGGGACGCATACCCCATGAGCCCAGCCGTCGACGACACGTTCAGGATGACGCCGCCGCCCGCACGGCGCATCGACGGTGCCACGGCACGCATGCCGAGCCACGGACCGAAGAGGTTCACGTCCATGACGCGCCGGAAGACGGCGGGGTCGGTTTCCTCGAGCGGGCCGAACTCGACGATTCCCGCGTTGTTGGCAAGGACGGAGACGGGCCCGAATTCCCGCTCGGCCTCGGTGATGGCCGCGGCCCAGTCGTCCTCGCTGGTCACGTCTGCAGCCCTGAACCAAGTCGCTTCCCCCAACTCCTCCTGCAGAGCGCGGCCCTCCTCCGACAGCACGTCCGTGATCACCACGCAGGCGCCCTCGTCGACAAAAGCACGCACGACCGCCGCGCCGATCCCACGGGCACCCCCGGTGACCAGGGCGACTCGCCCGTCCAGTTTCCTCATGACGGTCCTCCTTCGGGACATCCGGTCACTGCGTGCTTCTCCTTCCACGCTGCATGACCTGCGCACGGTTGTCGTGCGGGAGGGAGACCGGAATCGGCGTGGCGCCCCCCGGAACAGCCCCCTGGCCCATGCCGGGGAACAGGCCCAGCCGTGATCCGGCATGCAGGTGACCTCAAGCTGTTCCAGTATGGAAGTCGGGTCGGACGTGTCGCTGTCCACGGAGGTGAGTGCGATGACGCTTCCCGCGCGACGCCGGACCGGTGGGCCGGTGGAGCTGGACGAGTTCTTCGGCCGCACGCACCAGTTCCCGGGTGTGCTACGGGCGCGGCACACACCGTTCCGGCCGATTCGGGTACCAGGCCATGCGCCCCTCGGGAGTGAAGACCGAGGACGTCAGCGCGGCCCTGGCCGACGGTGTGCCCACGATCACCGTTCCCAAGGCCCAAGCAACCGCGACACGGGGCGGAGAGCGGCCTCCGTGAGCCTGCGCGAGAGGACAGCGGGCGTTGCCGGGCCCCACGCGCTCAACGCCCGGCACGGCGGTCAGGAGCCGAAGCTGTCCCAGGCAGTGGCCGGGATCGGGATCGACGGCGGCGCGTGGGGACAGGCCCCGATCTCCTCAGGCTGCCACAAGCGGGGCCGTGCCCAGCAGGCGGTACGCCGGGCAGGGGTCAGGGCGACCACCAGGGCACCGCGATGAGCACGGCCGCGACGCCGGACCACACCACAGCCAGGACTGCCGACGGTGCAGGGGGATCGGGGAGTGCGGCCAGGCCGTCGATCCTCACCTTGACGATGAATCCCGCGGTCGATCTCTGCTGGGAGGTCGGGCACCTGGAGGGCATCGGCAAGAACCGTGCCCGGGTCAGGTCGGTGGCCGCCGGGGGCGGAGGGATCAACGTCGCCCGTCATGTCGTGCGGCTCGGAGGACGAGCCACCGCCGTCCACACCGCCGGAGGAGAGGTCGGCCTGCGCCTGAACCACCTGCTGGACGAAGAGGGCATCGACCACGTCGCCGTCGACATCGACGACGAAACCCGCGAAGCACTCGTGCTGTTCGAGGCCGAATCGCGCCGCAGCTACCACATCGTGCCACCTGGCCCGCAACTGCACGACCGCGAGGGGCGGCGGTCCCTGGATGCGCTGGAGCGGGCCGCCGGCAGTTGCCCGTACGTCGTGGCCAGCGGCAGCCTGCCCGGCGGCTTGCCCGACGACTTCTACGCGGCCGCCTCCCGCCGTATCAAGGAAGCCGGATCCCGACTGGTCCTGGACACCTCCGGGCCGGCGCTTCGCGGAGCACTCGCGGAGGGCGTGTTCCTACTCAGGTGCAACCGCACAGAGGCCGAGAGCCTGACCGGCCGGCCCGTCCGCGGATTCGACGACGCCCGAGCCCTCAACGAGCACCTGCTCACCACAGGGGCCGCCGAGATCGCCGTCACCACCCTCGGAGAGCTGGGCGCACTGTGCTCGACCGGCCACGGCCACACCGAACTCTACGCGCCGCCGCTGCCCGGCGAGCCTCTGAGCGATGCCGGGGCGGGAGACAGTATGGTCGCCGCCCTCACCACACGGCTGGCCGCCGGAGAGGATCCCGTCAGTGCCTGCGCGCTGGGGGTGGCTGTGGCCGCCGCAGCGATGCTCACCCCCAGCACCGAGCCCTTCGACCTGAACGTGGGCCGATCCCTCCGCTCCCAGGTGAGGACCAGGTTCCAAACCGATGCACGACGCCGGGGCGTTTGACCCTGCCCCGCGATACGGCAATTCGACACGAGATCGCGATGCGCTGGGAAACACCAACGCGGCCCACAGACGCCGAAGGCGGAGTCGGCGAGCGAGGACAGCGGTGTCGTCCACTTCGGTGCCGGCACGGGCGCCGCGGCCGCGCTCATGGCCGCTGCCGAACCCCGGTCGGACATCACCGCGATCGTCTCCCGGGGCGGACGCCCCGACCTGGCGGTCTCCCGCCTCACAGCCGGACGCGCTCCAACCCTGCTGATCGTCGGCGGAGCCGACGACCTGGTGCTGGACCTCAACCGTCAAGCCGCCGCCCCGCTGCGAACACCAGATCTCGCCGCCTTCGGTCAGGCGGGGCCTGGCCGTGGTGCTTACATGCCCTGGGCAAGGAGCAGTTCATGAGCGAGCCGTGCGCCGCGCGCCGCGTGGGCCGACGTGTCCGTGTCCTGTGAGGGGTTGGCCTCCAGTCCTTCGGCCAGCGCCCGGACTGCCTGGGCAAGTGTCTGTACCTGTGCTTCGACGAGGGACAGACGGTCGTGCTCAGAGGGGGTGCTCTGGGTCATGACAAGCCTCCGTGATCAAGACAGTGGGTGTACGTGCGTCACGTACGTCACGTGCCACTCTGTGCCATGGCAGGGTGCGGGTCCACCGGGCGCAACCGGCCGGTGCCGTTTGTCGGCGGTCGAGTCGCAGACCGGCTGAGCAGCCGTCCCTTCCAGCGAGCAGCCGGCTGCCCGCGTCGCCATGACTGTGCTTGGACCGGATCCATGTAGGGGTGGCGGAAGACCGACGTCTGGGCGGAGCCGTACGGGCGTACGACCGCCATCGCCTCGACGACCGCGGCCTCGACAGGCCGCTGGTGTCGACCGGGACTGCCTCATCCCACGGCGGCTCCGTGACTGCCATGGCCTGACCACATCAGGGGTGGCGTCGGACGCCCCCGGGGCGCGGGTGCTGAGTGTGCAGAGCCACCAGGTCGGCGCTGGTGCGTTCGGCCATACGCAGGCGGCTTCGCGATGTTCCGCACCGGACCAGGTGGCGTCGAGGACGACTGACTCGCCGCATGACAGCAGGGCGGGCGTGGACCGCGAGGATCGCGGCCCGCTCGGCCTGGTTGGGCAGCGGGACTGTCACGTGCCGGTCGAAGCGGCCGGGGCGCAGCAGGGCCGGGTCGGGGGCTTCAGGCCGGTTGGCCGCGGCGAGTACGACGATGCCGCTGCTCCGGTCGAAGCCGTCCATCTCCGTGAGGAGCCGATGACCACCACGGCGTCGGCCAGTTGCTTGGGTCCCGTCTACCCGGTCAACATCGTGTATCCGAATTGCACCATATGGCAGGCGTTTCCGGTGCGGCGCTGCTGAAACGCGAGAACACTCTTGCCCGCATCGCGCATCGGCGTTCGATTCGCCCTACTTTGGGTGAGGAGGGGGATTCGTTCTGATTCGCGCACCCGATGCGTACAGCGAAGGAGAGTTCTGATGCCCGAAGGAAGCGGCAAGGACAAGCTCACCGGCAAGGCGAAGGAGGCCATGGGCAAGATGACCGGCAGCCGTCGCAAGGAAGCCGAGGGCAAGATGGAGCAGGCGAAGGGCGAGGCCAAGAAGAAGCTGCGTGGCCGCGACAAGCACTCGTCGTAAGCACCGCGCGCCCAGCCCCGGCCATTCCCTGAAAACCACAGTTCGGCATCGGCCTTCCGGCCGGTGCCGAACCTGCGTGCGGGGTCTCCCAGGAGGCGGTTGCCGCTGCGCCCAGTTGGGGCCAAACTGGGATGAAAGCTATGCGAGAAGGGAGCGGACCGTGATCTTGCTCGGAGTCATTCTTCTCGTCATCGGGTTCGTAGCCGGTATTTCCATTCTGTGGACGATCGGGATCGTGCTCGTGGTGATCGGAATCGTCCTGTGGATCCTCGGATCGATGGGGCACGCCGTAGCCGGACGAAAGCACTACTGGTAGATGCGCCGCCGGGTGGTGGATACGCCGCCGGTCACCCGGCGGCGTATCCACCACCCGGCGGGCGTACGGAGGGCGCACGGCATCAGTCCGGCGTACGGACCGCCCGTCAATCCGTACGCCGGACCGCCCAGGAAGCCGGTGGTCCGGCTGCCGGGTCGGCAGCTCGGGTCGTGGTTCCTCCAATCTCGGTGAGGCGGTTCAAGTGCCCTGGGTACCCCCGTTCGTCGGCGCCTGTTCGAAACGGGAACCATGAAATTCCGGGCAGCACACCGGCCACTGCCGACGCCCGGTCACCACGCCCTTTCACCCCGCTGACCTGCGGCATCACAGGCGACGGCGGTGCGGGGCGACGGCCGGGCGGGACGACGGCAGTGCAGGAGCGGGGGGACGCCCCGGCAGGGCCGCCCTACGGGCCGGGCCCCGGCAGAGGTGCGCGCACGGGCCGCGAAGCGCTCCGCGTCCGGCCCGCTCTTCGGGCGGCCGGACTACCGGCCCGACACAGTGAGTGCGGGTGAGGTCGCTGCCCCTGCGAGTTCGTCGGCCTCGGCCGCACGAGCGTGGCTCGCGGCGGAGTCGATGGCGGACGCGCCGGGGATCATGGTCACCCGCTCCGCCCTGCGACGCCCCCAGGGGCGCAGCGCCTCTATAGGCTGAACGCGTGGCGAGCACAGGAAAGACAACGGCGGCGGAGTTCGCCGCGCAGGCGAGCGGTCCGGAGCTCCGCGCCTTCGCGGTGCAGCTCCGGCACATGAACGGCGAGATCAACCGGCTCACCCACGCCTTCGCGGCCGAGCAGGGGCTGCACGCCACGGACATCCAGGCACTTGCCGCGATCCTGGACGCGGAGACACCGTTGACTCCGGGCCGTCTGCGCCACCATCTGGGCCTCACGTCGGGCGCGGTCACCGCCTGCCTCGACCGGTTGGAGCGGGCGGGGCACATCCGCAGAGCCCGCGAGAGCTCCGACCGCCGCGTGGTGCATCTGCACTACCTCCCGGATGCCAGGTCGGCCGCCCGGAACACCTTCATGCCCCTCGCCGCGGCCACGTCCCGCACGCAGGAGCAGTTCAGCGGTGCCGAGCTCACGACCGTGCTCCGGTTCCTGACCATCCTGAACGAGGAACTGGACCGGCTGCGGCAATAGAGTCGCCTGCGCTGCATCCGAACGGGCAGGTACTGCCGAAAAGTCTTTCAATGATCGAGATAGTCTCTGATCAAGAGACACCCCTCACCCCCACCAGGAGTGCAATGTCCAGCCCCTCTCGGCTTCTGCGGTGGCTCGTCCCCGCGGCCCTCCTCGTCGCCTGGCTCGGAGTCGGCGGAACGCTCGGCCCCTACGCCGGAAAGCTCGGCGAGGTCGCCACCAACGACCAGGCGGCCTTCCTGCCGCAGAACGCCGAGTCCACCCGTGCCATCGAGGCACAGAAGGCGTTCCGTCAGGACGAGACCCTTCCGGCGATCGTCGTATGGACCGCGGCCGACGGCGCCGAAGTGACCTCACAGCAGCGGGCGTCGGCCACCGGCGCACTTGCCTCACTCGCGGGGCTGACCGGAACCGTGGGCCAGGCATCGCCGGCTGTTCCGTCCAAGGACGGGCAGGCCCTCCAGGGCGTCGTCCAGCTCCGTCCGGATCTCGGCGACCAACTGCCCGTCGTACTGGAGGAGGTGGCCGAAGCAGCCGGGCAGGTACCGGGTACGACGGTTCACCTCGCCGGGCCCGCGGCCAGTCAGGCCGACCTCTCCGACGCGTTCGCGGGCATCGACGGCCTGCTGCTGGGCGTCGCCCTGGCCACCGTCCTGATCATCCTGCTCCTGGTCTACCGCAGCATCCTTCTCCCGTTCGTCATCATCATCGGCGCCGTCCTCGCACTCGGCCTCGCGTGCGGTGTGGTGTACGCGCTGGCCGAGCGGGACATCGTCCGCGTCGACGGTCAGGTGCAGGGCATTCTCTCCATCCTCGTCATCGGTGCCGCCACCGACTACGCCCTGCTCCTCACCGCCCGCTTCCGGGAGGAACTGGAGCGCCACGGCGAGCGGGTGACGGCCATGCGGGCGGCGGTACGCGAGTCCGCCGGCCCGATCGTGGCAAGCGCCGCCACCGTCGCCCTCGGCCTGATCGCGCTTCTCCTCAGCGATCTCACCAACAATCGCGCGCTGGGACCGGTGGGTGCCATCGGCATCGTCTGCGCCGTGCTCAGTTCCCTCACCTTCCTCCCTGCCGCACTCGTACTGCTCGGCCGCGGCGCCTACTGGCCCGCGCGCCCGAAGCCTGCCGGTGCCACCGACGGGAAGGGCGGCGGCCGAGGCGTGTGGCCCCGGGTCGCCGCCCTGGTCGACCGGGCCCCGCGCAAGGTCTGGGCCGTCACCCTCGCCGGGCTGCTCGCGTGCGCGGCCTTCGCCCCGACGCTGGAATCGAAGGGGGTCCCTCTCGACGAACTCTTCGTCAACGACGCGCCCTCCGTCGCCGCGCAGGCCACCCTGGGCAAGCACTACCCGGGCGGGTCGGGCAACCCTGCCGTCGTCATCGCCGCCGCAGGCACGGTGGACCAGGTCACCGCGGCGGCCACCGCGACCGAGGGCGTGGCGGCCGCGAGTCCCGTCACGGCATCCGGGCGACCCGGCGGCGGTGCACCGCTGGTGGCCGACGGCAAGGTCCGTATCAACGCGACGCTCCAGGCACCGGCGGACAGTGACGAGGCGAAGGAGACGATCGCCCGGCTGCGTGAGGCCGTACACGCGGTACCCGGGGCCGACGCACTCGTCGGGGGGTACACGGCCCAGCAGTACGACACCCAGCAGACCGCGGAGAGCGACCGCACGCTGATCGTGCCGGTCGTACTGGCGATCATTCTGGTCATCCTGGTGGGACTGCTCCGTTCCCTCCTGATGCCGGTTCTGCTGGTGGCCACCGTGGCCCTCAACTTCCTGGCGACCCTGGGGGTGTCCGCGCTCGTCTTCCAGGGAGTCTTCGGCTTCTCCGGCACGGACGCCTCGGTACCCCTCTACGGGTTCGTGTTCCTGGTGGCCCTGGGTGTCGACTACAACATCTTCCTCATGTCTCGCGTCCGGGAGGAGTCGCTGAAGCACGGTACGCGCGAGGGGGTGCTGCGCGGTCTCACGGCGACGGGGGGCGTCATCACCTCGGCCGGTGTCGTGCTCGCCGCCACGTTCGCCGCGCTGGGCGTGATTCCCCTCGCCTTCCTCGTCCAGATCGCGTTCATCGTCGCGTTCGGCGTCCTCCTCGACACGCTCGTCGTCAGGTCCCTCCTGGTTCCCGCTCTCGTCAGGGACATCGGCCCGAAGGCGTGGTGGCCGGGGGCCCTGAGCCGTCGCCCGGAACAGGAACCGGCGGGAGAGCCCAAGCCGTCCTCCCCCGCGTCCTGATCCGACCCGAAGACCCGACTACCGGACTCCCTGACCCCGATTCCCTGACCCCTGCTACCGGACCCCTGGCTACCGGGCCTCGCGCGTGACGTGGGCCCGGGACGGGGTGCGGGCCCGGGCCGGAGTGCGGGGCGGGGCGCGGGACAGTGTCCGCACGGGTAGACAGGCCGTATGCAGACTTTTCTTCCCTTTCCGGACTTCACGGAATCCGCGGCCGTCCTGGACGCCAGACGGCTCGGCAAGCAGCGGGTGGAAGCGCTGCAGGTGTTTCGCGGTCTGACCGTGCCTGGGTACGGCTGGCGCAGGCATCCCGCGGTCCGCATGTGGGCGGGTTACGAGGAGGCGCTGGTCCGGTACGGGCTGGACATCTGCGCCGCGTGGACGGCCGAGGGGCGCCCGGACACCTGTGCCGCGACCCTGATGTCGGACTTCCTGGCCCATCGGCCCGGTGCGCTCGTGCGCTCACAGGCACGGCTCGGCGCGGAAGGGGAACTTCCGCCCTGGCTCGGCACACCCGAGTTCCATCGCAGCCATCAGTCCGCACTGCTCCGCAAGGACCCGGACCACTACCGCGGCCGGTTCACCGGAGTCCCGGACGACCTCCCTTACGTATGGCCGCCGTCGGACCGGGACCCGGAACCGGGACGCCGCCCTCGGTGACGTCAGCAGTGGTAGCCGCTCCGTGAGTTCCTGCCATTCCTCGGGCGTACGTCCGCGCGCGCCGCCGCCCTACCGGTGTCGAGGCGCCGGTCCGAGTGACCCGCTACGGGGGCTGCTGCCGCCGCGTCTTGCGGTCGGGGCGGTCCACGTCGACGACGGTGACGCCGGCCGCGGTCAGCACCCGGGCGAGCTCGGCGCCTTAGGCACCCGTCCCCTCCACCCGACCGCGGTCAGGGCGCCATGGGCACGCATCCACTGCAGCAGGTCACGACAGCCGCGGATGGTGGCCTCGGACTCGCGGTCGGCCAGGTGCCGGCCGACCGAATCGATCACGGCGGCGTGGTGGGTCAGGCCGTGGGTGTCGACTCCGCCGGTGATCTGCGGGCCGTCGTTCGTCATGCTGGTCATGTCCGTCCTTGCCGCTTGTCCGAGCCGAGGGCGGCACGCGCCGGTCGGGCGGGCGGACAAGACAGTGACGGGGCTTATGCGACAAGTTCCTATGACGGGGACCGTCCCCGACCTGTCCGCTTGCCCGCTTGCCCGCGACATAGGGCCTGCCTCCTGCGCCCGCCGAGGTCAGCTGGTGCCGAGCAGCTCCCGCATCTGGATGATCTCCGCCTTCTGGGCGGTGACGATGTCGTCGGCGAGTTCCTTGGCGGGGCCGTAGGCGCCTTTCTTCTTCTCGGTCTCGGCCATGACGACGGCACCTTCGTGGTGCTTGATCATCTGGGTGAGGAACATGGTGTCGAAGGTGTTGCCGGAGGCGCCGCGCATGTCGTCCATCTGCTGGTCGTTCATCATGCCGGGCATGGACGAGGCGTCACCATGGTCCATCCCGTCCATCCCGTCCATGCCCTGGGGGACCTCTTCACCCCAGGCCGTCAGCCAGGCGGACATGGTCGCGATCTCCGGTTCCTGCGCCTTCTTGATCTTCTCGGCGAGGGCCTTGACGTCCTCGGAGGAGGCCCGGGTCTCGGCCATGTCGGACATCATGACGGCCTGGCGGTGGTGCGGGATCATGCCCTGTGCGAAGTCGACGTCTGCCTGGTTGCGCTCGCCCGCCGGGACCGAGATGGACGTGGTGGGGCTGGGGGAGGTGGCGGCAGAGCCGTTGCCGTCGTCACCGCATCCGGTCAGGAAGAGCGCGGAGACGGCGACGATGGCCGCCAGGGCGGTACGGCGGTGCAGGAATCGGGTGGTCCTCATGTACGGCTCCTCGGATCGAAAGGATCAGGTCATACCTGACATACCTGTACGCGCTGGACACTTCCTGCTTGCAGGCGCCACGCCGTCCAGGTGTCTGCTCGTCATGACGTCCGTCCGGTGCGAGCCGGGGCGATGACATGGCGGAGCAGAGCGGTGGCGGCGAGGGTGAGCCCGGCAGGCCAGGGCGATGAGCAGGGGCCGGTTTCGTCGAAGCCGGGGGTGACGGCGGCATCGACGAGGACGCGGGTGGAACCGTAGCCGGGCAGGGCGTGCGCCCAGGTGGGTGGGTCGGGCTGGAGCATGGGGCTCTGCTCGATGCCCAGGTCGATGAAGGGCAGCAGGAAGGCGATCAGCACCCCACCGACGCGCCCGAACAGCGGACCGAGGAGGACGCCGATGAGGCCGTAGGTGAGGGCGATCAGGATGTGCGCGGCGATGTAGAGGCCCCGTTGGCGGGCGTCGAAGACGGTCGCGTCACCGCGAGAGAGGCGGCGGTGGCCAGCAGGGCGTCCTCGGTGGGGATGCGGGCGATGTCACCGCTGACCTTGGTCAGCGCCGAGGCCATGACGGACGGTTCCGGCGGTCAGCATCGCCGCGGCCAGAGCGGCACGTCCATGTCGGAGACCGCGACCTGCGGTTTCGGTATGTCCGTGCTCGTGCACAGCCGCTCCACGACGCCATGCAGTGTGGCTGTTCCTCGGCCGTGACGGCCGCGCGTGGCGTACAGGGCGATCCGGTCGGAGTACCAGAACTGAGCCCCCAGCAGGGCAGCAGCGGTGACGCCCACCAGGACGACGGACTTCAGCAGCACGATCAGCGCGGCGATGAACGCCACGTACAGAGCACCGAGCAGGAACATCCTGACCGCCATGCGTGCGGTCAGCTGCCGGTCGGGCTCGAAGCGGCTGCGCATCGTCATCCCCGCATCGGTCCGTCCCCCAGTCCGTCACCCTGGGATCAGACCTTCGGCGGACAGCAGCTCGCGTACCTGCGGCAGGCTGGTCGTCTCGTCGGGAAGCACCAGGTCCGACGGCGTGATCGTCTCGTTCGACAGCGGTGTGCCAAGGCTGCGTACGGCGTCCAGCAGAGCCGACAGGGCGGAGGCGAACGCCGTCTCGTCACCCGCGTCGGCGGCTTTCTGCACGGCGGAGTCCAGGTGGTTGAGCCGGTCGAGGTGCTCGTCGGTGATGTCGTACTGGCCCTCGCCGAGAATCCGCATGATCATGACTTCTCCTCCTGCTCCGGTCGGGCCTGGGCGGCTTCCACCGCCTGCGGGGCGGACCGGGCGGAACCCGCCGGCAGTCGTGCCTTCATCCTGGCCAGTTCGAGCTCCACGTCCTGGCCCGTGGTGACGCGCTCCAGCTCGGCCTGGATGTCGTCCCGGCCGGCAGGGAGGGTGGCGTCGTCCAGCGCACCGGAGGCGATGAGTTCGTCGAGCGCGCCGGCGCGTGCCTGCAGTTGCTCGGTCTTGTCCTGGGCGCGCTGCATGGCCAGCCCCACATCGCCCATCTCCTCGCCGATGCCCGTCACGGCCTCGGTGATACGGGTCTGGGCCTCGGCCGCGGTGTAGCCGGCCTTGATCGTCTCCTTGCGGGTCCGGAAGGCGTCCACCTTCCCTTCCAGCCGCTGTGCGGCGAGCGTGAGCTTGTCCTCCTGATCCTTCAGCGACGTGTGCTGGGCGTCCAGGTCGGTGATCTGCACGGCCACGGCCGTGCGGCGGCTGAGTGCCTCGCGGGCCAGGTCCTCACGCCCGGCGGCCAGCGACTGCTCCGCCTGGCCCTGGAGCTTGTCGGTGGACTGCTGGAGGCGATTGAGCTGGAGTTCGACCCGATTGCGACTGGTGGCCACATCGGCCACCCCGCGCCGCACGCGCTGCAGCATCTGCAACTGCTGCTCGTAGGAGTAGTCCAGGACCTCACGCGGATCCTCGGCCTCGTCCAGGGCCTTGTTCGCCTTGATCCGGAACAGGTTGGTGACGCGCTGGGTGATGCTGGTCATGGTGACCTCCTTACCGAGCACCACTTCCATTGTCCGGGCGAGAGTCATGCGCGGCAGTTCGATCACGTGCCGTGGTGCCCCGTGCTGGTCAGGACCTGCTCTCCCGGAATGAGGTGCTGCTCTCGGGTGGCGGGGACGTACCGAAGGGGTGATCTCGGCGGCGTACACCGAGGCGGAGGCGATGGTGGCGGGCGTCCCACACCCCCAACCCGCCTCCCGCGGCGGCGGGCCGGGGGCGGGAAGCGGCTCTCGGCGGGGGCGACCATGCACGCGAGGCCGTAGATAATCGCGGCCAGGATCAGTGCGCCGAACAGGACGGCTGCCGACACGCTCATGGCGCCGCCTCGCCCTGTTCCGGGCGGGGCCGACCTGGTCAAGGCTTAGCAGGTCCGGGTGCTGATGGTGGTCGTGCCCCGCGCAGCGGATCGCGCTCGTCCATGGACCGGTCGTCCCCGTAGCCGCCGCGCATGCCGCGCATCATGAGGAACATCATCAGCGGGCAGGCGGCGACAACGGCCAGGAGGGCGAGCGTCCCCAGGGGGACACCGAGCGCCGACGCACCGACGAACGCGATGGCGAGCGCGACCGCGTACACGCCGTGACTCTTGTTGTTGTGCATCACGGCGCCTTCTTCCCGAGACGTCCGTTCCCGGCCGCGTGCGGTCCGCGGGTCGGCGGCGGATGCTGGGGGAGTGGACCGGAGACGCGCAGCGCGTCCAGGCGCCGCCGGTACTCCTCCTCGTCGATCTCGCCACGGGCGAACCGCTCCGCGAGCAGTTGTTCGGGCGAGGGTGCGGCGGGGCTTCGGGTGGGCTCGGTGGCGCGGCCCAAGGCCCGGAAGAGCAGGACGGCGGCGGTGATGATCACAGCCCAGAACGCAATCATGCCGACCGACATCACGAACCAGCCCCAGCCGCTGACATCGTGGTCGAACCAGAACATCATCACGATCATCTCCCTGGTGAGCTGGACCGCGGAGCGGGAGCGCGCTGACCGCCCAGTCGTTCACCACCATCCTCGCCCCTCATGGGCCGTGCGGTGCAGGGCCATGTGGTCCCGAGCCGGTGGCCGGTCAGCACCTATCCGGTACAGGTGGCCGCGAGGGAAGCTGGAAGGAAGCGAACACGCAAGAGGGGCGATCTGCCATGAGTGTTGGCAACGTCGTGGTCGTGATCCTGGCCGCGGTTGTGATCGGAGGGCTGGGCTGGTTCTTCTTCGGCCCTCGCAAGGCACGCACCGCCCAGCTGGACGGTGGAGTGCAGCGGGTCGAGGTGACTGTACGGGGCGGCTACAGCCCGAACGTCATCAAGGTCCGCCAGGGGGTGCCGGTGGAGCTGGTCTTCGACCGGCAGGAAAGCGGGGAGTGCACCAGCCGGGTCGACTTCCCCGACCTGCGGGTCAGTGCCGGGCTGCCCGCCTACACCCGCACCACCGTACGGGTCAGCCCGGACCAGGCGGGCTCGTTCGGCTTCGCCTGCGGGATGAACATGATCCACGGCACGCTGCTGGTCGAACCCGAGGACGGCCCTGGTACCACGGAGGTCACCTCGGGTGGCGGGGGCCGGGGCACGGCTGCCTCCACCGCTGCGGGGCCGGACCTCGGCGTAGGCAGTGGAGCCGAGGCGGAGGAAGCCGAGGCCGCCGAGCGGCAAGCGGAGATCTCCGATCTGACCCGCCGGGTCGCCGTCGGTGCCGTGCTCACGCTGCCGGTGCTCTTCGCCGTCATGGCCCACGAGCTGTTCGGCGCCGACTGGGTGCCGGGCTGGCTGCTCAACCACTGGCTGCAGCTCGCGCTGATCACGCCGGTGATGTTCTACACCGGCTGGCCGATCCATGCCACCGGCTGGCTGACCCTGAAGCACCGCGGCGCCGATATGAACGCCTTGATCACCCTGGGAACCACGGCCGCCTACGGCTACAGCCTGCTGGTCACCCTCGCCCCCGCCCTCCTGCCCGAGGACGTACGGGAGGTGTACTTCGAGGCGGTAGGGGTGATCCTCACCCTCATCCTGCTCGGCCGCCTGCTGGAAGCACGCGCCAAGGCGGGCACCGGCGAGGCCATCCGTTCCCTGCTCGGCCTCCAGGCCCGCACCGCCCGTGTGATCCGCGACGGCGCCGAGGCCGAGATCCCGGTCGAGGACGTCACGGTCGGCGACGAGGTGGTGATCCGTCCCGGGGAGAAGGTCCCGGTCGACTCGGTGGTCCTGTCCGGGTCCTCGGCGGTGGACGAGTCCATGGTCACTGGCGAGCCGATGCCGGTCACCAAGCACGCCGGGGACACGGTCATCGGAGCCACCGTCAACACCACCGGCTCCCTGCGGGTACGGGCGAGCAAGGTCGGAGCCGACACGATGCTGGCTCAGATCATCCGCCTCGTGCAGCAGGCCCAGGCGTCCAAGGCCCCCATCCAGCGGCTCGCCGACGCGGTCTCCGCCTACTTCGTGCCAGCCGTCATCGCCATCGCCGTCGCCACCTTCGCCCTCTGGTACACGACCGGACCGGCCCCCGCCCTCACCCTGGCTCTGGTCTCCTCCGTCGCGGTGCTGATCATCGCCTGCCCCTGCGCACTCGGCCTGGCCACGCCCCTGTCCGTCATGGTCGGTACGGGCAAAGGCGCCCAGGCGGGCATCCTCATCCGCTCCGCCGAGGCCCTGGAGACCGCCCACGAACTGGACACGGTCGTGCTGGACAAGACCGGCACGGTGACCGAGGGCAAGCCGGTCCTCACGAATGTGCACACCGCCGACGGCTTCCAGGAAAGCGAGCTGCTGACCCTGGTGGCTGCAGCCGAGGCGGACAGTGAGCACCCCCTCGCGGGCGCGATCGTCACCGGGGCCCGTGACCGCGGCCTCACCCCGCCTGCGGCAAGCGGCTTCGACTCGGTCACCGGCAAGGGCGTCCAGGCCACCATCGACGGCCACACAGTCCTCGTCGGCACCGCGCGGCTGCTCGCCGATGCCGACATCGACTCCGGCGCCCTCACTCCGATCGCCGCCGGCTTCTCGGCCGAAGGCAAGACACCTGTCCTCACGGCGGTCGACGGCCGGCCCGCCGGCGTTCTCGCCGTCGCCGACACCATCAAGGACGACTCCGTCCAGGCCATCGCCGCCCTGCACCGGCTCGGCCTTCAAACGGTCATCATCACCGGCGACAACGCCCGCACCGCGGCCGCCATCGCCGCACAGGTCGGCGTACACCGTGTCCTGGCCGAGGTCCTGCCCGAGCACAAGGCCGACGAGATCCGTCGGCTCCAGGCCGAGGGCCGCACCGTGGGCATGGTCGGTGACGGCATCAACGACGCCCCCGCGCTGGCCGCCGCCGATGTCGGCCTGGCCATCGGCACCGGCACCGACGTCGCCATCGAGGCCGCCGACATCACCCTCATCACCGGCTCCCTGACCGGCGTCGTCACCGCAATCCAGCTCTCGCGCGCCACCATGCGCAACATCCGGCAGAACCTGTTCTTCGCCCTGATCTACAACGCCGTCGGGGTGCCGCTCGCCGCAGGCGCCCTCTACCCGCTGTGGGGCATTCGCCTCAGCCCGATCATCGCCGCCGCCGCGATGGCCCTGTCCTCCCTGTCGGTGGTCACCAACGCCTCCCGCCTCCGCCGCTGGCACACCAAGCCACAACCGGCCGCCACAGCGAAGCGCGTGGAGCCCCAGGTGGAATCCGCAGCCGACCGAACCCCGGCCCCCACCGCGACGGCAGCACACGGACATCACCCCGAGCCCGAGCCCGCCATCGGCGAAGAGCCCCGGCCGGGCCCCCAGGACAGTGCGGTCGACCCGGTCTGCGGCATGCACCTCGACCCGGCAACCGCCGCCGAACGGCGCGACACCCACAACGGCCGCTACTTGTTCTGCTCAACGGAGTGCGCAGCCGCCTTCGACGCCCACCCGGACCATTA
Source organism: Streptomyces finlayi (assembly GCF_014216315.1). Classification (NCBI taxonomy): domain Bacteria; kingdom Bacillati; phylum Actinomycetota; class Actinomycetes; order Kitasatosporales; family Streptomycetaceae; genus Streptomyces; species Streptomyces finlayi. The sequence continues at coordinate 7,236,416 of NZ_CP045702.1, read as the reverse complement.
ACGTCCACTCAGCTCAGAGCGCCGATACGGAACCAGGGCAGGACCGCCGGATCTGAGTCACGACGTCGCCGCCCAACGGGCGTCGCCATAGGAGAGCGCCGGCCAGGCGCACCTATAGGGACTTTGCTGTCGCGTCGGGATAATTGGCCATCTGCGGACCGGAACTCCGCACTGTACTTCGAGGGCCTTGCCACGTGGATCTACACCTTCCAAGCTCAACAAGATCCATTGTCAGGCGTGTCCACACCACGGGGATCACCTCAAGCCCCCGAGGGCGGTGACCCGAGCCGCTCCGAGTGCCGGCGCGAGCCACGCGACGGCACCATGACCGGACTCGTTCGGCTCATCCGCCTGCCCGTGGCGGCCGTGCGCACGGGTATCGAAGTCGTCTGCGTCGGCTGGCTCCTGGGTGGAACCGGCGGGGCCGGGACCGTGCCAGTTGCAGGGTTTACGGGCCCCTCATCGGCTATTTTCTGCCACTCGAAGTCGAGGCGTTCCACGACGTGGTCAAGGCGTGCATTGAGGTCCACGGGGCAGGGCACGCTTGGGGCCCGCACGCCGTACGCCGTACGCCGCCCACGGGCGGGTAGCCGGTACCCGCGTAGCCGCGCACAGGGGAGGCGTTGCGGCGGAAACGCGGTGTCGATCGAGAAGGCGGTAGGGCGCTTTGGCGGGTCCTCATGGGCTGTGGGGGCGAACCAGCTGCTCGGTGATGGGAGTCGGCGAGGGTTCCGGGCGCCTATGTGCGCTCCCGTCGTACATCCGAACGCCCCCGTCCGCGCCCAGCAGGCGCGTTTTCCCGCCCTTTCATCGGCGTACCCGAATAGTCATGCGCTCAACTGGAGACGGTCACTGGACGCGCACGCGTCATCGCGTTCCGCGATACGCGGGCTAGGAGAGAAACGATGAGGGCGGATTGATGACGACCGTGCTACTGATCCACACCGTGCCTTTGTGGCGCGCATCGCTGGCTTCGTTGCTCGGCACGGCGGAGGGAATCGACGTGACCACGGCCGCGCGGGGCGGGATACGCGCGGCGTTGGGCCGGCCCGCCCCGGACGTGCTGCTCACCGACCTCGACTGTCCGGGGGCCCTGGACATCCTGGAGGAGGTGAGCTCGATGGCCACGCCGCAGGGCGGGCCGTGTCCGCTGGCCGTACTCACCCGGAGCGACGGCCCACGGAGCCTGCGGCGGGCGTACGAGGCAGGGGCGCGCGGCTACATCGACAAGTTCCGGTCCGGGGACGACCTGTCCGAGGTGATGCACAAACTGGCGGACGGCGGTCGGCATATCGACGAGTCGCTGGCCTTCAGTCTGTTACAGGTGGCCGACATGCCGTTGTCCCCACGCGAACTGAGCGTGCTCTCGCTGGCCGAGGGCGGTGACACCGTGACCGGCATAGCCGCCGGGCTCCATCTGGCACCGGGCACGGTCCGCAACTACCTGGCCGCCGCCATCAGGAAGTCGGGGGCGCATAATCGGCTGGACGCGATCAGACGGGCGAAGGAGGCAGGGTGGATCTGACCCCGGCCGAGGGGCCGCCCTCCCTCACCTCCGGTTCCCACAGTCCGGCGAGGTCCTGGTACAGGGCGCAGGAGCGCAGGAGTTCGGCGGGCGTGCCGCACTGGGTGTGTGGGCCGTCCATCACCAGGATCCGCCCGGCGCGCCGGGCGGAGCTGAGCCGGTGGGCGATGACGACCAGCGCGCCCGACCGGTCGGCGAAGGCCAGCTCGGCGCGGGTCTCGGCGGCCGGGTCGAGGCGGCTGGTGGCCTCGTCGAGGATCAGGAGCGGCGGAGCCGCGAGGTAGGCCCGGCCCAGCGCGACGAGCTGCCGTTCCCCCTGGGAGAGCCGCTCCGGGTCCAGCTCCGCGTCCAGGGAGCCGAGCCGGGAGAGCAAGTGGTCCAGGCCGAGCACGTCGGCCATGGCGGCGATCTCCCGGTCGCGGACGTCGGGGCGGAGGTAGCGGAGGTTGTCCCGCAGCGAGCCGCTGAACACGTACGCGTGCTGAGGCAGCAGGACCCGCAGGGAGGCGGCGTCGTCCGATCTCACCGGCCGGCCCCGCCATCGCACCTCGCCCCCGGTGGGCCGCTCGACCCCTGCGAGCAGGGCGGCCAGGGTCGACTTGCCGCTGCCGCTGGGGCCGACGACCGCGAGGTGCTCCTGCGAACCGATTGTCAGGGAGAGCCGGTCCAGGACGGGGTGGGCTCCGGGGCCGTACGCGAAGGTGACCCGGCGCAGTTCGGCGATGGGACCACCGGGCGGGAACAGGGCATCGGCCGGCACGGGCGGCCCGGCCGCCTCGTGGGCGCGCGACGGCGGGACCGGACCGCCGTCGGATGCGGGCGGAGCGTGCCCCGCGGGCGCGGGCTGCGGGTCGTCGGCGGGCGGGGGCGGGGCGTCCGTGAACCGGTCCAGGACCACGACCAGCCGCCCCCCGACCGTGGCGAGCACCGTCATCAGTGCCTGGACCGCGGGGGCCAGCGCCTGGGTGAGGTAGGTCAGCGCACCGACCAGCGCGCCCGGGGTGAGGCCGTTCCGCAGCAGCCAGGGCGCTGCCAGGAGCAGCAGGAGCGGCGGGAACCGGCCGCAGACCGCGAGCGCCAGCACCCGTACGGCCGCCCAGCGGGCCAAGGAGCGGGAGGCGGCAAGCTGCGCCTCGGCGAGGGTCCGGGACTCGGCCACCGTGCGCTCGGCGGCTCCGGCGGCGGCGATGTCGCGTACGGACGCGGCGAGCTGGCCCGCGTGCGCGGCGTACGCCTCGTCGGCGGTGAGGTAGTCGCGCTGGCGGGCGGCCATGGGCAGGAGGGTGCCGAGGAACAGGCCGGCTCCCAGGAACAGGGGCGGCAGCACGATCAGGAGGAGGGCGGGCGACAGTGCCAGCAGGCCGACGACGGCTCCGGCCGCCGTGAACACGAACGACCGCAGCGTCAGGACGAGTCCGGCCCAGCCGTCCCGGGCGATCTCACTCTGGTGGGTGACCTGGGAGAGAGACCTCGTGGTGACGTCTCCGGGACGCGCGATGGCCCCGGAGAGCGCGCGGGACACCGCGCGCCGCACCAGCCCGTCGCGCAGCGGCTCCACCAGGTCCGCGAGCCGGGCGAACACCCCGCGGGTGGCGAGCCGGGCGGGCAGCACGGCCGCCGCGGCGACGGCCAGCCATAGGAGGCCGGTGAGCGGGCGCCCGGCCAGGAAGCCGTGGTCGAGTGCGCGGGCGACCCCGAATCCGCTGAGGAAGGTCTGGGCTGACTCCAGCAGGGACCAGCCGGACAGCCGCAGGATCACCCCGGTGCGGGCCCGCAGGAAAGGCCGCGCGTCGCTCACGACCCTGCGCAGCTCACCACCGCTCCCCGGCCCGGCGGCGGACGCGCCCCGGCCCCGCGCCCCGCCGCCCCCGCGCCACAGCGCTCCGGCCGGCCCGCGACCGCCCTTCACCGGGCCTCCGTTCGGGGGCCCGCGGCGGTCCACGCCTCCGCGCGGGAGCCGGGGGCGGTGGGCGTTCCGGTGGGGGCGTCCGTGCGGAAGATCTCCCGGTAGTCCGGATCCGACCACAGCTCGTCGTGCCGGCCCGTACCGCGGACCCGGCCCTCCTCCAGCCACAGGACCCGGTCCGCCCGCGCCGCCGAGGCCAGTCGGTGGGCCACGATGACGCGGGTGCAGCGCCCGGCGCGCGCGTCGAGGGCGCGCCGGACGTGGTGCTCGGTCACGGTGTCGAGGCTGGACAGCGCGTCGTCGAGGATCATCAGTCGGCCGGGGTGGGCGAACGCGCGTGCCAGGCCGAGGCGTTGGCGCTCACCGCCGGAGAGCGGGGCGTCGGCGACGGGGGTGCGGTAGCCGTGCGGGAGCAGCGCGACGAACCCGTCGGCGCGGGCCGCGCGGGCCGCCGCGCGTACGGCCTCGGGCGAGGCGGTCCAGGGCCCGAAGGCGATCGTGTCCTCGACGGTGGGGCCGGGCAGGGCGGGCCGGGCGAAGGCATACGCGACCTCGCGGCGCAGCTCGGCCGGTTCCATGCCGTCCATGGGGACGCCGTCCAGCAGCACAGTGCCGGTGTCCGGGTCGAGCAGCCGTCCGGCGACCGCCGCGAACACCGATTTGCCGGAACCGGAGCGCCCGACGACGGCCAGGGACGTGCCGCCCGGAACGGTCAGGTCGACGCCGGTCAGCAGTGCCCGCCCGTCCTGTACGACCCCGACGCCCCGGAGTTCGAGGCGTCCGGGGGCATCGGGCACGGGGGCCCCGCCTCGGTGCGGCAGCGGATCGAGGGTGAGGAGGGGCTCCAGGGTGCGGGCCGCGGCGCGGCTTCGGGCGAGGGCGCCGAGCGCCCCCGTCAGAGCCCCGATGCCGACGGCGAGACTCGCGTAGCGGGACGCGGCGACCAGGTCGCCGACGCCGATCGCGCCCGTGCCGAGCCGGACTCCGCCGACCGCGAGGACCAGCAGCATGAGGAGGGGCAGCAGCAGGGCGCTCTGGCCGGTGGCCCGCCCGTAGACGGTCCAGGTGCGCCGGCCGTGCTCCGCGAGGGTGCCGAGAGGTTCCAGGACGCGGCGGTACTCCCGCGCGCCGGTGCGGGCCGCGCGGATGGTGTCGGCCCCGTCGAGTGCCTCGGTGAGCCGATGGGCGATGAGAGCCTGGGCCTGCTGGTAGTCGGCCCCGGCGTCGGCGGTCCGGCGGGTGAAGGTGCGCAGCAGGGCGACGAGGAGGGGCGCGCCAAGAAGGAGGGCGGCGGCCGTCCACACGTCGATGAGGAGGAGCCCCGCGATCGCGCCGGCCGGGAGCAGGACGCCCGCGACGGCTCCGGCGGCGGTGACGGGCGCGGACGCGGCGTCGGCCGTGCGGGCGGTGAGCCGGGCGGTGAGGTCCCCGGTGGGCACGGCGAGGGCGCGGCGTGGTTCGGCGGCCAGGACGCGGGCCGCTGTCCGGGTGCGCAGCGAGGCGGTGAGCCTGGCGGTGGTGTCGGTACCAACCACCGCCGCGGCGGCGTCGAACCCGGTCTCGGCCAGGACCAGGGCGGCGCACAGCAGCAGTCCGCTCCAGGGCGGAGGGCCGCCGGAGACGAGCCGGTCGACGGTGTGGCCGAGGGCGGCGGGCAAGGCGAGGGCGGCGAGCGCCCCGCCGGTGGAACAGAGGAGGAGGCAGAGGAGGGCTACCGGGTGTTCCCGGGCGAGCCGCCGGGTGCCGGACGCTGTGCCGGTGGGGGGGTGCAGCCGCACGTCGTCGTCCTTCCGGCCGCTGGGGCCTGTAGTCGAACTGCCGCCTGCTGCCTGCCGTTTGTCGCGCGGCGCGGCGCGCGGTGACCGGTGACCGGCGCCCACGTTCGCGGTGTTGCCGTAAGGCCCGGGCCTCAGGGTTCTGCCAGGAGCCTCGCCGGCGCTCGGAACTCGTCCGGCGCTCGTACGGACACCGCCGGCCCCGGGCGGAGAAACCGCCCAGGACCGGGGTGCGCGTGGACCGGCCGGTCCACCGACAAGATCATCGGCGGACCGGCCGGCACCGGGTCACGGGGTGCAGAGGGTCAGGCTGAGGGAGCTGTGCTCACAGACCAGCAGCGAGACCTGGCTGCCCGTGGCGAGCTCGCCGAAGGATTCGTCGGCCGAGGTTTCCATCGCCTGAAGGTCGAGAAGTGCCATGATGTGTCCTTTCGAGGACTGTTGATAATGAACGGTGTGTTGCAACGGCCCTGATCAGGGCCGGTTCATGGGGCCGCCCGTGCGGCCGGGTGCGCCGCCGGGGCGGCGGCGAGGAAGGGGAGCGTCGTGGGTGTGCCCAGCGCGCCGCCCAGGGCGAGGAGACAGCCGGCGGTCCCGGTGGCCAGGTCCATCGACAGGCGCATGAGCTGTTCCCCGGGGAAGGCGAGGCCGCCCGCGTAGGTCAGGGCGTGGCTGCCCAGCAGGCTGGTGTGGCGGGCGATCGCGCGCTCGCGGGTGGCCGCGTCGCACAGTGGGGTGGCCGCGAGGTGCATGAGGAGTCCGGCCGAGCCGCGGAGCAGTCCGGGCTGGACGTAGAAGGCGGAGAGCGCGGCCGGCAGCAGGTCACGGCCCGCCGCTTCGAGGACGGGGTCCGGGCGGTGGGCGAGGTAGGCGTCGATGACCGCCGCGATGCCGGCACTGCCCGCCCCGAGGTACGGCATCAGCCGTTTGCCCTCGACGACGAGGAGCGCGCCGTCGTCCCCGGTGCGGCACCGGTCCAGGTCCCGGCGCAGGGCGACGGCCGCCAGATCGAGCAGGGCGGCGTCCCCGGTGGACGCGTAGCGGCGTATCAGCAGCAGCGCGATGCCGCTCGCACCGTGCAGCAGGCCGGTACGGGGCGAGGGCGGTCCGTCGGTGAGCGCGCGCACGGCAAGGGCGGTGCAGCGGTCGGCGGCGGCGGCCAGTCGGGGGCTATCGGTGACGGACGCGGTGCGGGCCAGGTCGTCGAGGGCGAGGCCGATCCCCGCGTACCCGCTGTGGAGCCCGGGTGACAGGTCCTGAAGAGGCTGGTCGAGGATGATGCGGAGCAGGTCGGCGGCCTCGGCGGAGCGGCCGATCCGGTCGAGGGTCCAGGCGATGCCGGTGAGACCGTCGTAGAAGCCGAGCGGGCTGCCGGACGCCGGGTCCTTGGCATGCCGCAGCAGCCAGTCCTCGGCCGGCGCGCAGGGCGGGGAGCCCGTCTCGTGCAGGGCGTAGAGCACTCCGGCGGCCCCGTTCGCGAAGGACTGGCCGCCGGTGACCGTGGCGAACTGGGCGATGTCCCCGGGGAAGCAGCGGTCCGTGCGCTCCGGTGTGCAGGAGGCGGTGATCGCCCGGACCATCGCCTCACGGCTGCGCGGCCAGTCCCCGGGGGCGGGCGGGGCCGACGCGGGGTCCGCGAGGGTCAGGTGCGGCGCGGTCACCACGGGGGCCGTACGCGGCACGGGTTCGTCCCGAACACCGGGCGACGCAGGGTCGTCCGGGGAGCGCAGGATCTCCGTCACCGCCGGGCGGAGGGCCTCCTCGGTGACGGGGAAAAGGCGGGCCGCCTCGCGTGCGAGGCCGACGGCCTTCGTGCGGTCGATTCCGAACAGCGTGGTCAGCGGCAGGTATAGGGCGAGCCGCAGACAGGCGAGCGCGTAACGGTCGATGTCGGTGCCGCGCCGGTCGGGCGGGGCGACGAAGGCCGGGTTGGCGACGATCTGGCGGCGGCGTTCGGCGGCCGGGGAGGCGGCCTCGAAGTCGAGCAGGACGATCCTCGACGTCTCCTCGTCCACCATGACGTTGCTCATGTGCAGGTCGCTGATGACGATGCCCCGGGCGTGCACCGCCTCGACGGCCCGCTCCACCTGCCCGTACATCCACGCGGCCCACCGGGCGTGTTCGGCGAGCTGTTCGGGCTCCGGGTGCTGCCGGGCGAGCGGGAAGCGCCGGGCGAAGACGGTGTTGAGCGTGGTGCCGGGAATGTGCTGGAGGACCAGGAAGTGGTGGTCCCCGACCTCGAACACGTCCCTGACGGCCGGTACGCAGTCCAGACCGGCCAGTTGTTCCAGAGTGGTCCGCTCTCGCTCCAGCCGGGCCACCGCGTCGGCCCCGTCGGCGGCCAGACCGGCGTACGGGCGAGCCTCCTTGAGGACGATCTGCTCGCCGGTGCGGGTGTCGCGGCCGAGGTAGACCCCTCCGCCGTTGGAGAAGTGCAGCGCCTTCTCCACGGTGTACGGGAGGTCCGCGATTCCGACGGCGGCGCGGGCTTCGAGGTGCGGCGTCAGGAATCGGGGCGGGGTCACCCAGGAGGGGACGCGGAAGGACGGTCCCCGGTCGTCGGGGACCAGGCGGCCCTGCGGATCGGCGACGGCGGGCACGGGCCGACCGTCAGGACCGGAGCAGAAGCGGGCGGCGAAGGCCCCGTACCGGGTGTGCACGGGCCCGTTTCCGCACCGCAGGTCGCTCAGGATGTACGGGCCGTGCTCGCCCTCCAGCAGACTCATCAGAGCCGTGCACACCTCGGGGAACGCGTCCTCCGACGGCGGGTAGACGGTGATGAACTTGCCGCTGCCGGCCCGGTCGGCGTACTTGGCGTTGCGCAGGGCCAGCAGGCCGGGGCTCGGTACGCACTTGAAGGCCAGCCGGTGTTCCAGGCAGTGGGCGACGACCCGGTCCAGCACCGACGCGGCGTTGTCGAGGGCCGCCGAGACGTGGATCTTCCAGCCCTGGGGCGGCAGTCGGAGCCCTTCGGGGCTGTACGACAGCCAGTCGCCGCGCCGGGAGTGCGACCATCCCTCGGGTGCCATGCCACGGACCGAGGCGTAGAACGAGCCGTCCTCGCCGGGGAGTTCACCCGATGTGAGGGAGCGGTAGGGCGCGTCGTAGAAGCGGCGGTCCGCCTGACAGTAAGCGGCGTACTCCGGATTCACGCACGGTCCCCTCGCTCGGCTTTGCCATGACGGGAGAGAAACTGTCACAACGACCGGGGGCTCCCATAGTCACCGATGTCACCACTCACACATGTGCGCGAACCATGCGGAGTACATCGCCTTCCGGTGCGTTCCGTGCTTTGTCCAGGCGGGGAGGGGTGCCGACGCATGCATCAGGGGGCGTGCGCGGGGCGCTTTCGAACCCAGCTCACCGCACCCCGCACACCCAGCGTCTCCCCGGCCGCCGTACGGAAGAGAGCACGGAGCGTCCCGCCCCGGCGGGCCGGCCCGGCATCTGGTGCGTGCCGCGGCCGCGGTGGACAGTGGGGCCGGGGTGCTGTTCGTCGTGAAGAACTGCACCGGTGACGTCCTCAACTTCACGATGGCGGCCGAGCTCGCCGAGGACGAGGGCGTGCGGGTGGCGCAGGTACTGATCGACGACGACGTCGCGGTGGTCGACAGCTCCTTCACGGCGGGGCGGCGGGGTACCGGATCGACTCTGTTCGTCGAGAAGATCGCCGGGGGGCTCGCAGAAGAGGGTGCGCCCCTGGAGAAGGTGGCCGCGGTCGCCCGGCGGGTGAACGAGTCGTCCCGGAGTCTCGGGGTGGCGCTGAGTGCCGTGACGACGCCCGCCAAGGGCAGCCCGACGTTCGATCTGCTCGCCGAGGGGGACGAACTGCCCGAAGGGGCGCGGCTGGTCGACGCGCCGTTCGTCGAGGGTGCTGTGGCCGCGGTGGTCACCGCGTCCGCCGGTGGTGATCTGGCGGCGGTGGAGGCGGCGGCTTCGGAGGCGTACGGCTACCGCAAGGTGTAGGTGTAGGAGTTGCTCGGCGCGCCGCGGGGCCGGGAGGCGTCTCCCGGCCCTGCGGCCCGTCAGGCTGCCGAGGCGGCCTCCTCCGCGGTGATGCGGATGTCCGCTCGGCTCGTCGTGCCGTTGACCGTCACCGCGAGCGTCACCGCTCCCGCGCGCAGCGCCGTCAGGGTGCCGGTGGTGGGGTCGAGTACCGCCGTGTGGCGGGGGCGGGCGCCTGACTCCGTGCCGATGTGGACGTTCGGGGACGCCGTCCAGTCGGCGCTGAGCGGGAAGGTGACCGGGACACGGCGCGCGCCCTGGGTGACGGTCGCGGTGACCTCGACGCGCTGCCCCGTGGCGAGCGCCGACGGCGCGTCGAGTGCGAGGGCGTCGACATGGGCGCGGGTCTGCGCCGAGACCCAGTCGGGGGCTCCCTGCCATGGGCGGTGACGGGCCGCGTTCTGCTCCTGCGGGGTGACCCGGTCCGCACCGATGAGTGACCAGCCGGTGAAGCCGCCCTCGTCCGCCGGGCCTGCCGGTGCTTTGCCCGCGTTGCCGTTGATCAGGTACGGCACACCGTCGACGTGCGAGGCGTGGAACACCCCCACGTGGCTGCCGATGAGGGCCGCGCCCTTGCCGGTCGTACGACGGAAGTCGGCGAGCCACCGTTCGACGAGGGCCGCCTCCTTGCGGTCCCCGAGCTGGCTGCCCTTCTGCACGGTCGGGTCACGCGGCGGGACGTGCTCGATCAGTATGACCGATCCGACGCCGGTGTCCCGCGCGGCCGCGTCCAGTTGTTCGCGCAGATGCTTGATCTGGGCGAATCCGCCGCCCCGCAGACTCAGGCTGGAGGTGTCCAGCGTGATCATCCGGGTGCCCTTGTGGTCGAAGGTCCGTCGTGCGGGCCCGAATTCGGCGACGAAATTGTCGATCTTCCCGCCCATCACCTCGTGGTTCCCGGGCACGTAGTACCAGGGCAGCGAGTCTCCCAGCTCCTCGGTGAGTATCCGCCGGGCGAAGGCGAGGTCGGCGGGCGATCCCTCGTCGACGAGGTCGCCGTTGATGACGAGGAAGTCGGGTGCCGCCGTCTTGATCTCGCGCAGGGTGCGGCGGGCCTGGGCGACGATCGGACTGTTGGGTTCGCGGGCGACGAACTGGGCGTCCGACATCACCGCGAACTGCCAGTCCCGGCCCTCGGTCACCGCGGCCGGATCGATCAACGGGTTCTCGGCGGAAGGCTGTTCGGGCAGGGCGACGGTGGGCGGCACCTGCGCGGTCAGGTCGTCGACGACGATCTCGCCGGTGTACTGCCGGGCAGCCGCCGTCTCGGCGAGATAGAAGCGGAACACACTCAGTGGCGTCGCGGCGCCCGCCGGTACGGCGAAGGTGACCTGCCGCCAGCCGGTCCAGGTGACGAACGGGCCGCGCAGCAACTGGTCGGAGCCCGCCGCGTCCTTGAGGTGCAGTGTCGGCCAGGCGCCGTTGCCGTCACCCCTGATCCACATCGAGTACGACTGCGGCTGTCCGGGCACGACGACGGGCTGGGGCGGGGCCGCGTAAGCGGCGCGGGTGGCCGTCGACCGGGTGAAGTCGTACGTGAGCTTCAGCCCGGTGCCGGTACGGCCGTCGGGCGTCGCGGCGAGGGAACCGCTCGCACGGGCCTGGCTGAACTTCCACGACGCGGCGTCGTCGAAGGCGGAGACGGCCTGCTCGGTGAGACCGACGCTGACGGCGAGGGCGGTGGTGGTGCCCGCGACCGTCGCCCGGATCTGCCCCGCGCCGCTGCCGGTGCGCGAGATGACGGTGAAACCGCCCCGGTCGTTGTCGCGGACGTCGAACAGCGCGTGGTCGTAGTCGAGGGTGACGTCTCGCGGTTCGACGGGCGCGCTGGTGCCGTGGGCGTCGAGTCCGACGATGCCGAAGGTCCCGGTGGCATCCGCGTCGGCGAGGCCGACGCGCCGGGTGGTGGGCTGGATCCGGGCCAGCTCGTCGAGCACGGTCAGCCGGGTGCTGCCGCGGGCGGCGCCGCGCTGGGCGACGACTTCGGTGGTGCCGCTGCGGCGGGCGGTGAAGAGACCGGTGCTGTCGGCCCTGCCGACGGCGGAGGCGACGGTGTTCCAGTGCGGGGTTCCCGCGGCGGGGCCGTAGGTCTCGTCGTGTCCGTCCGCGGTGAGCTGCCTCGTCAGGCCGGGGAAGACCCGTTCGGGGTGGCCTCCTCTGACAGGGTCGTCGCCGGGCGCGGCACCGGCCGGGGTGCGGGTCTCCACCCAGAAGCCGTCGAGCCGGCCGCTGCCGTCGGGTGCGGTGAGGGCGAGTCCGTTGGGGACGGTGCGTTCGCTGCCGTCGGACGGGCTGTTCTCCACCTCGAGTGCGTCGCTCCCCGGCCGGCGCGCCAGGAGGGTCGAGGAACCGCCCCCGTCGAGGTTGAGCGCGCTGTAGGAGCCCGCGCGGAGCATCATCGTCGCGAGTTCCGTGAGGGTGACGCCTCCGCTGTCGGCCTGCCGGCCGTCGACGGTGATCACCTGCATGGTGCGGCCGTCCCTGGAGAAGCCGACGGCGGTACGGGGCGCGGCGGTGTTGTTGCCGCCGCCGTCATGGTTCTGTGCCACACCGTCCACGACGAGGAGTTCGCGGCCCCCGACGGCGGTCCGCGGCACGGTAGCGCTGTCGGTGCGGGCCCGGTACTCCATGGACACCGGGTCGCCGGGTCGGAGGGCGGACAGGAGGGCGGCGCCCCCTTCACGGCCGACCAGGACCGTGGTGCCGTCGGGAACGGGCCCTGATCCGGGGGTGTTCGACACGGAGACGACCCTGCCGTCCCGTACCGCCGCCTCCGCGACGGGCGTCGCCGCGTCCACGGTCAGCGCGCGGTCGGCGCTTCCCCAGGCCGAGGTGTACGCGCCCACTCCCCCGGCCGGAACGTTCGCCGCGTTGTACGCGGTCAGCGGGTGGCCGCCGGAGGGGAGCGTGAGGGTGCCCTCGAAGTACAGCTCCAGGACGCGGCCCGCGCTCTCCGGGCCTATGCCGACGGCCCGGTGGATGCCGGGCGCCGGGGAGTGGACCATCGCACCGTCCTTGACACCCGGCCCCTGCGGAGCGCCGGTCTGGTTGATGTCGAAGAAGTCCGCGTTGATCGCCGCGACGGTACGGCGGCCTTCGCCCGGGTCGTGGGCCGCGGCGAGTTCGGAGACCGTACGGCGCTCGGCGACCTTGCCCGTGGAGAGGTAGTCGGCGCGCACCCCGCTGCCGTCGAGATCGACGGCAAGGGTGTCGACCCGCAGCCACTTGTCGGACTCCAGCCGGTCGTACGAGGTGAGCCGTACGCCGGGGGCGACCGGGCGGGAGCTGCGCGCCGTCTCGATGCCGTCGCCGTCCACGACCGACGTCGCTCCGCCGTCCGCGTTGCTCGCGGAGGGCGGAGCGACGGGCCGGAGGATCTCGGCGGCGTCCGCAGGGCGGGGATCGGGGTTCGGATCGGCGGTGGCTGGTGTGATCGCCCCCGCCACCGTCGCGGACAACGTCACGAGCAGTACGAGTGACCGCACCACGGTGCCGGATCTGCAAGTTCCCACAAGTCCTCCTGGAATGCAGCGTGTTGCGCGGGCGGTAAGCGCTGTCGGCGGACAGCATGGCCGGACGCGGGGCGGCGCACCAGAGGGCGGCAGGGACACCGGGGGGAACAGTTCGCGGCAGGCGGGTGGCCTTCGTGGTCATCCGGAGCGGCCCGTGTGCCCAGGTGGCGTCGCCCGGTCCCGGCCAGCAGACTTGACGGCATGTCGACGGGCAAGCGTAGTGCGGGACTTCTCCTCTTCCGGGTCGTGGACACGGAGGAGGGTCCGGATGCGGAGGTTTTGCTCGGCCATATGGGTGGCCCGTTCTGGGCCGGCCGGGAATCGGCGGCCTGGTCGGTGCCCAAGGGCGAGTACACCACCGGGGAGGAACCGGAGGCCGCTGCTCGCCGGGAGTACACGGAGGAGCTGGGGCTGCCCGTTCCTGACGGAGTGTGGGTGCCCCTCGGCGAGGTACGTCAGGCGGGCGGCAAGACGGTGACCGTGTGGGCCCTGGAGGGCGACGTGGACCCCGCCCTGGCCGTGCCCGGGACGTTCACCATGGAGTGGCCCCGAGGGTCCGGCGTCCAGCGGGAGTTCCCCGAGATGGACCGGTTCGCCTGGTTCGCTCCGGCCGAGGCCGCGGAACGCCTGGTGGTGGGCCAGCGCCCCTTCCTCGGCCGGCTGCGCAGTCACGTACGCGGCGAGGGCGCTCCCTCGGCCTGACTCTGTTCGGGTGACGCGACCGGCCGGCCCGCGCGCAGTTCGAGGCGGTCGCCGGTGAAGCGGCCGCGGAAGCCGCGGTCGTGCGAGACCACGACGACGGCTCCCCGGTACGCGGCGAGCGCCGCCTCCAACTCCTCGACGAGCGTCAGCGCGATGTGGTTCGTCGGCTCGTCGAGCACCAGCAGATCGGCGGGCCTGGTCACGAGGCGGGCGAGGGCGAGCCTGCGCTGCTGCCCGACGGAGAGGTCAGCCACGGGGACGTACAGGTCCTCCTCGCGGAACAGCCCGAGTGCGAGCAGGTCGTCCCCGTACTCCTCGGGCGGTCCCGGCCGGCCTGCGGCGAACGTCGAGAGGAGGGACCTGCGGGTCACCCTGGCAGGGAGTTCTTGTGGCAGATACCCGATCCTGGCCTTGCGCCGGACCGTGCCCGTGTCCGGTGCCAGATCCCCCGCGAGCACCCGCAGCAGCGTGGTCTTGCCCGCGCCGTTGGGTCCGGTGACCAGGAGCCGCTGTCCCGCGGTGATGCGCAGCCGGGGCAGGTGCAGACGGTCGCCGACGGATACGGCTTCGAGCTCGGCGACCGGCGGGCCGGAGGAGGCCCCGTGCGGGTCGCCTGCCGCCCGGGCCGGTTCGCCCGTGAAGACGAGTGGTTGCGGCGGAGCGGGCACCGGGGTGGCGAGCAGGGCGTCGAGCCGCGCCCTGGCCGCTCTGACCTGCCCGGACAGTTTGGACTCATGGGACCTGCGGTGCTTGCCGAAGCCCTCCCCCGGATCGCCGCCGGTTCCGGAGAGCCGCCGCCCCGCGGCCCCGATCAGAGCCTCCGTACGGGCCACCTCGGCCAGCCACTCCTGGTGCTCCTGGGCCCGGCGCCGACGGACTGCGGCCTTCGCGGTGCGGTACGCGGCCCACCCGTCCCCGTACCGGGTGACGCTGCGCAGATCCCTGTCGACCTCCACGATCACGGTGGTGATCCGTTCCAGGAACGTCCGGTCGTGGGTGATGACGACGAGGGTGCCGCGGTGGGCACCGAGGTGGTCCTCGAGCCAGCCGACGGCCCTGCTGTCGAGATGGTTGGTGGGCTCGTCGAGCAGCAGCAGCTCGGGGGCGGCGGCCAGGACGCACGCCAGCGCCAGTCGGGACTGCTCACCACCCGACAGGGTGCCGAGCGCGCGGTCCCGGCCGAGGTGGGCGAGCCCGAGACCGTGCAGGGCCGCGTCGACCCGGGCATCCGCCCGGTATCCGTCGCGCTGCTCGTAGGCCGTCAGCAGGTCCCCGTAGGTGTCGAGTTCCGCTTCCGTGGGCTCATGGGCGGCCAGCGCGGCTTCCGTCGCGCTGATCCTGCGCTCCAGTTCGCGTAGTTCGGCGAGCGCCACGTCCACGGCGTCCCGCACGGTGTCGCGGGGGCCGAGGCCGAGAGTCCGGGACAGGGTCTGGGCGAGGTAACCGACGGAGCCGGGGAACCGCACGGTGAGTTCCCCGCTGTCCGGGGTCTCCGTTCCGGCGATGAGCCTGAGCAGAGTGGACTTCCCGGAGCCGTTCTCGCCGATGACGCCGGCCCGCTCGCCGGGGCGGACGGTGAGCGAAACGTGGTCGAGGACGGGCCGTTCCCCGTACGCCTTGGAGACGTCCTTCAAGGAGAGCTGGGTCCGGTCGCACGTGGAGGGCCCGGCGGAAGCGGGACACCCGGACGCGGTGGGGTGCTCGGGCGTAGGGGGGCGTGCGGGTGACATGGGTTCTTTTCCCTGGGGTGAAAAGGCCTGAGCGGCACACGGAACGCGCTGCGGGCGGGGTGCCGTGCAGCGGGAAGCGGCGTCCTGGCCGAAATCAGCGGAAGAAGTAGTACGAACCCATGGGGCCCATCGTATCCGCATGGGTGTCCGCGCCTGCGCGTCTTGTGCACAGGGTTCTGTACGCAAAGTGAACTCCTCTGCTACACAAGGGAGTTCGCTGAAGACGCGCCCGGTGCGGGATTAGGTTGTGGGAGTCATGAGTCACACCTCGCGACCGCACCAGGAGAGAGACGAGTGAGCAGCGACGCACCGGACGGCGGGACCGCCGAGCAGATCATGCAGCGCATCGACACCACTCGGCCGCACACGGCCAGGATCTGGAACTACTGGACGGGTGGCAAGGACAACTAGGCAGGGGACCAGATCCGCGCGCTGCATCCCGGAATCGGCGACTACGCGCGTGCGGACCGGCTCTTCCTCGGCCGTGCGGTGCGTCATCTGACGGCCGAGGCGGGAATCCGGCAGTTTCTGGACATAGGGACCGGCCTGCCGAGCGCGGACAACACGCACGAGGTGGCCCAGCGGGTGGCGCCGGAGTCCCGGGTCGTCTACGTGGACAACGACCCGCTCGTACTCGCCCACGCGAGGGCGCTGCTGACCAGCAGTGCGGAGGGAGCGACCGCCTACCTGGAAGCCGATCTGCGTGATGTGGACGCGATCCTCGACCGGGCCTCGCGGACGCTGGACCTCACGCGGCCCGTGGCCCTCATGCTGCTCGGGGTGGTCATCTTCATCGAGGACGACGAGGAGTCGTACGCGCTGGTCCGGCGCCTCCTGAACGCGCTGCCCGCCGGAAGTCATCTGGTGCTCTCGCACACCGTGACCAGCCCCTCGATGCCCGATGTGGACGACGCTGTCGCGTTCTGGAACGAGCACGGCACGCCCAAGCTGACCCAGCGGACCCCGGAAGCCGTGGGCCGCTACTTCGACGGGCTGGAACTCCTGGAGCCGGGTGTCGTGTCGTGCTCGCGATGGCGCCCGGACGCGGAGGCGGGGCCGTCGCCCGAGGAGGTCGCGATGTTCTGCGCGGTGGGCCGCAAGGGGTAACCCGGTTCGGCCCGGGACCACGCACGGGGCCGTACGCCCGGCGGCGACGGCCCGTACGGTCCCGGAAGGGGCCGGAGGTCAGCCGTGGGGCAGGATGACGGCCCGGCCGTTGATCCTGCCCGCGTGCAGCCGCTCGTAGGCCAGCGGGGCCTCGTCGATAGAGAACGAACCGGGGCAAAGGTCCCGGGCCAGAACGTGGCAGGACCTCCGGCCCGGTGGTCCGGGGCCAGAGGTCCTGTACGGGACGGCACGCTCCCGCGGTTCAGTCCCGGGCGGCCGTGCGGTCCCCGTCCTCGCGCCGGGCGGCGGATGCGTGGGGCGGTACGAGCGCCGAGAGGAACCGGGGCCGGGCACGGAGCACGAAGCCGAGCGATTCGTAGAGCCGGACCGCGTTGGTGTTGGACGCCGCCGCGTGCAGGAACGGTGTGTCGCCACGCTCCCTGATGCCGTGGGCGACCGCGAGCACGAGGCGGCCCGCGAGCCCCTGCCCGCGCACGGACTCATCGGTGCAGACCCCGCTGATCTCCGTCCAGCCCGTCGGACTCAGCCGCTCCCCCGCCATCGCGACCAGTTGCCCGGAACGACGGATGCCGAGGTACGCGCCGAGCTCGACGGTGCGCCCGGTGAACGGGCCGGGCCGGGTGCGCTCGACCAGTTCGAGCATCTCCGGTACGTCGGCGGGGCCGAGCAGCACCGCCTCGGGGTCCGGAGCCGCGGCCACGGTGCCGTCGACGAGCTGGACGCCGTCCACCTGGAAGACGATCGGCCAGTCGTCCGGCGGCGACTCGCCGAAGGCGGCGATGGTGACGGTGCCGCCGGGTCCGGCGAGCGCGGCAACGTCGTCCCAGTCCCGGCCGTCCGGATCGGCCGGCAGGGCCAGCCACGGGGTGACGGCCGGTGGGTAGCGCAGGATGCGGCCACGGCGCTCGGCGAAGCGTGCGTGGGGCCCGGTCAGCGACGAGCGGACCGGGTTGTCCAGCGGATGGGCGGCTGCTTCCTCGGACCGGGGCCCCTCGGCCAGGGTGTCGGCGGTACTCATTCGGCCACCTCGATCACGATCTTGCCGCGTGCGTGTCCGCCCTCCACGGTACGCAGGGCCTGTGCCGCTTCGGCCAGCGGGAAGACCTGCGTCACGTGCGGGCGCAGGACTCCGCCGACGACGAGACGCGCCACCTCGTCGAGCACGGCGGCGTTCCGGGCCCGCCGCACGGCCGCTCCGCCGAGCTCGGCGGCCAGCTGCTTGCCACCGGCGCTGATCAGCTTCGCGCGGTCGCGGACGAGACCCGCGGCGACCGTCAGGTCGTCACCGCCGACCAGGTCGTAGACCGCGTCGATGCCCTCGGGGGCGGCGGCCCGGATACGGTCCGCCACACCGGGGCCGTACGGCACATGGACGGCGCCGAGGGATTCGACGAGGTCCTTCTTCGCGGCGCTCGCGGTGCCGATGACCCGGACGCCGAGGTGGCGTGCGAGCTGCACGACCGCGGCCCCCACGCCTCCGCCTGCCCCGGTGACCAGCAAGGTGGACCCGGGGGCCGGTGCGAGCTGGCGCACCCCGTCGTACGCCGTGGCAGCGGCCACCGACAGGGTGGCCGCGTCCGTGAAGGACAGGGTGTCCGGCTTGTGGGCGGTGACGGCGACGGGCATCAGTGTGTACTCGGCGTACCCGCCGGTCAGCGGGCAGCCGAAGACCGCCTGCCCGGGTGCGAAGCCTGCCACGCCCGGCCCGGTCGCCACCACTGTCCCGGACGCCTCGCTGCCGAGGACGGCCGGCAGGGTGGCGGGTGCGCTGCCCGGCCGCGTGTAGCCGTTGCGCAGCTTCCAGTCCACGGGGTTGACTCCGGCCGCCCTGACGGCGACGAGGAGTTCGCCGGGGCCTGGTTCCGGTACGGGCAGGTCGGCGAAGGCTTCCACCTCGGGTCCGCCGTGCCGGGTGAACACGTACGCCTTGGGCATGAGTTCCCTCGCTCCGGTTCTTCTCGTCGACTGCCCGTGGGCGGCCGGCGGTCCGGCAGCCGCGGGGCTCCACCTGCGGTAAGTCGGTTCGCCCTGCACGTATTCCCGTACGGAACGCGTGACCCGGGCGCCGACGGGCATCGAAATCAACGCAAAGAGCGTGGATTACCGGCCGGTCGGGCTCCAACTCCCTTCTATATGTGGCACTGTGGAGCCGATCGCCCCACCGGGCTCCCCCGTACCGGTGGGGCGATTCCGTGGCCTCCCCCGCCCTGCGCGGCCCTTGTCGAGGGGGCCGCGGCCGGGTACAGCGAATGCCGGCCATCAACCCGTGTCCCCCGGATCGGCCCCTTCCGTTACGCATGACTCCCCGAGGCGGGGGCAGACGCCTAGACCTCACGGCCAACAACCAGGGGAGCGTGACGAGATGACAGCGCACACTGCGCGAACCGCCGAAGCGCAGACAATGGGGACCACGGATGCGCTGCCGTGGATCGAGGATGCCGGGAAGGTCGCCCCGAAGGACGCACGCGCACTGTCGAGGCTGTTCTTCGACCGGCTCCAGGTCCTCGAAGAGGGCACCGTCGAGCACCAGTACGCGCGCAACACCCTCATCGAGATGAACCTGTCGCTGGTCCGCTTCGCGGCGGGCCGGTTCCGCAACCGCGGCAGCGGCGACATGGAGGACATCATCCAGGTCGGAACGATCGGCCTGATCAAGGCCATCGACCGCTTCGACCTGTCCCGGGAGGTCGAGTTCACCTCCTTCGCCATTCCCTACATCGTCGGAGAGATCAAGCGCTTCTTCCGTGACACCAGCTGGGCCGTCCACGTGCCCCGCCGGCTCCAGGAGTTGCGTGTCGAACTCGCCAAGTCCAAGGAGTCCCTGTCGGGCGACCTGGACCGCGAGCCCACCGTCCAGGAACTCGCCGAGGACCTGGGGATCGACGAGGGCGAGGTCACCGAAGGCATCGTCGCCGCCAACGGCTACACAGCCGGTTCGCTCGACATGCCGACCGACACGGCGGAGTCGTGGAAGCTCAGTGCCGGCGGGCGCACCTTCGCCGATGTGCTGGGTGAGCCGGACCCCGCCATGGAGACCGTCGAGAACCTGCACGCCCTCGCGCCGCTGCTCTGCGAGCTCGACGGGCGCGAACGCCGCATCATCGACATGCGGTTCGGTCAGGAGATGACCCAGGCGCAGATAGGGGAACACCTCGGCATCTCCCAGATGCACGTCTCCCGGCTGCTCAGCCGGCTGCTGCGCAAGCTCCGTACCGGGATGCTCACGGAGGACTGAGCGGGCCCGGGCGTCATCCATGTGTCGTCCGAGGTGCGTGCCCGATGCGGCGCGGGACGCGCCGGTTATTCGGCGCGTCCCGCGTAGTACGTGGCGATCATGTCCTCGGCTCCGTGTCCGGCGGCCTCCGCACGGGCGAACCGTGCGGTGGAGGCGGCGACCAGATCCAGCGTCACCCCGGCGGCCTGAGCCGCTTCCAGGATCAGCCGGGAGTCCTTGAGCGCCGTGGAGAGGGCGAAGCTGGGCGTGAGGTCCCCGGCCAGCACCGCGCCCGCCTTGCTCTGCAGGTAGGGGGTGTCCAGCGGGCCGCCCTTCATGACGTCGAGGAACATCCGCGGGGAGACACCGAGGCCCTCCGCGAGGTTGAGGCATTCGGCCACGCTGTTGACCATGTTGATGACCCAGGTGTTGGCGACCAGTTTCAGCCGCGACGCCGCACCCTGTGCCTCACCGACCCACAGGGTGCGCTGCCCGATCGCCTCGAGGACGGGCAGGGCGGTCGCGCGGGCGGTCGAGGGTCCGGAGACGAACACGGTGAGTGTGCCGCGCTCGGCGGGTTCCCTGGTCCCGGACACCGGTGCGTCGAGATAGACGAGACCCAGTCCGGCGGCCCGGTGCACCAGGTCCGTGGTGACGTCGGGGCCGACCGTGGAGGTCTGCAGCCAGACCTGGCCCGGGCGCAGACCGGGGGTGGCCGCGGTGAGCGTCTCGGCGACGGACCGGCCGTCGTACAGCGCGGTGAGGACGACATCCGCGCCGCGCACGGCATCCTCGGCGGTGTCCGTGACGGTGGCACCGTCGGCGGCGAGCGGCCGGGCCTTGTCCTGGGTGCGGTTCCATGCTCGGACCTGGAGTCCGGCCCTGAGCAGGCTGCGCGCCATGCCCGAGCCCATGATCCCGGTGCCGAGGACCGCGACGACGGGCTGCCCGGGCACGGCACCGGGCGAGGAGGCGGGAGCGGCTGTCATGCGGGTTCCTTCCGTCGGCCGCGCCCCGAGAACGCACGGCGCGGCGGGTAGGCCTCAAGACTGCCGCAGCGCGCTCTCCAGTACGGCGCTGTGCACGGCCCTGGCGAGTCGCGCGCCCCAGGGTGAACGCGGTCCCGCGAAGGGTTCGCCGGGGTGGCCGGCAGCGGGTTCCGGTGCGGCGACGCAGACGGCGTCGGTGGGGGTTCCGGAGCAGTCGAGGCCGGCGTCCAGGAGCGCTTGGACCTTGGCCTCGGTGGCGGTCGTGACGGCGTTGACCAGGGCGGCGTCGCAGAGGGCGACGGGGAGGGTCACGACGATGTTGACCGTGCCGGGCCGCGGCACGCCTTCGACGCCCTCGACGGCGGCGGCGGCCCACCCCCGTACGCCGAGCCCCGCCGTGACCGTCGCGGTCACCTCCGCGTCGGTGGCCGTGGTCCGGGCGGCGACATCGGCGGCCGTCATCAGACCGGCGCCGGGGCCGGTGAGACCTTCCGCGGCGGCGATCCCGGCGAGGTGGTGCTCCGGGTCCATGCGCGGATAGCCGCCGGGCACCTGGGCGTTGAGGATCCAGGCGCGCGGGCCTATACCGCCGCCGAGCACGGCGCTGCTGCACACCCGCCATCCGGGGCCGAGCCGCCAGACCAGGTGGTGCAGATGGTGGCCGTCCTCCTGCCGGGTCAGCAGTTCGTCGCGCTGTGCGGGCGGGCAGAGGCGTACGGAAGGGATGGTGCACCCCCGGGTGGCACGGCGGGACGGGGCCGTCGGAAACCGAAGGCCGGTCGATGGTCCGACGATCATAGAGGCGTCCCGGCCGTGGGCTGCGAGCCGGTCCCGGCCGTACGGCGCCGGCCGGTCCGTGCGAGCGGTGAGGAGCCTCCCGCCCCTCGACGACCGGCCGCCCCCGCGCCGCGTACCGGCCCTCCCCGCTCTCCCACCGCTCCCACCACTCCCTCACCTCGCCGCCGGCAGCCTCACCGTCACCCGATTGGCCCAACCTGGAAAGGGGCCCCCGAGCGGCCGGTCCGCAGGACGGGGCCCACCTGCCGAGTCCCTGGCGCCCTCCCCCGGTCGGCCGGGAAGTTGCAGCGTCCATCCGGGTGAGGCGCGATGGAAGCCGGACGCGCCTTCCCTGCTGGATCCACCCACAGGACGCGCCCGGGCGAGGAGGAATCGGCCATGGGAGCCGCAGACGGTTTCACGGATTCCGCAGAGCTTGACGGTCTGAACGTCTACGACAGCGAGGGCGAGAAGGTCGGAAGCGTCGGGCGGGTGTACGTCGACGACGTCACGGGCAAGCCCGACTGGATCACGGTCAAGACCGGCATGTTCGGTATGAAGGAGAGCTTCGTACCGCTCGCCGGAGCTCGCCGTGTCGCCTCCGACCTGCACATCTCTCACCCGAAGGAAAAGGTCAAGGACGCACCGCGGTTGGACGCGGACGCCCACCTTTCCGTATCGGAGGAAGAGGAGCTCTACCGGCACTACGGCCTCACCAAGAGGTCGACCACCAGGGCCGCCGGATCGGCGGGCACGGGGACCGCGACAGGCCCCGGCGCACCGACCGCCACCGGCACCGGCACGATGGGCGCCGCTGGGGCAGCCGGAACGGCAGGCACCGCCGGAACCGCCCGCACGGGCACCGGCAAGGCGACGACGGCCGGCACGGCGGGAACCGGCACAAGCGCGGGCAGGCACCGCGACACGTCCGCTACGACCGGACGCCCGCTGGTGGGTGCCGGAAGCGAACGGTCCGCCACCGACCGCGGCCACAAGGACGAGATGATCCGCTCGGAGGAGCAGCTGCACATCGGAACGGAGGAGTACGAGAGCGGAAAGGCCCGCCTGCACAAGTACGTGGTGACCGAGAACGTCACCCGCACCGTGCCCGTCTCCCACGAAGAGGTCCGGGTCGTACGCGAACCTCTCCTCCCGGACGAGAAGTCGACCGGGCAGTCCAACCTCGGCGAGCAGGACGTCGAGGTCACCCTTCACGCGGAACGGGCCACCGTCCGCAAGGAGGCCGTCCCGGTCGAGCGCGTCCGCCTCGAAACCAACAAGGTCACCGAGCAGAAGGAAGTCTCCGCCGAGATCCGCAAGGAGAAGATCGACTACGCGGACGGAAAGGACATGGGCAGCGGCAAGGACACGGGCGGCGAGTTCGGCCAGGGGCGCCGCCGCTGACCCCCTGTACGCGACGGACCCACGTACACCGCAAGACAGGGGGCGGACCCGTTTCCCGCGGGCCCGCCCCTTCGTCGCGCACCGGCTGCGCAACCGGCTCCGGAACCGAACCAGGAACCAGCTCACGGCATTGGCGTCAGAACCGGTCGAGCGCAGACCGCAGTTCGGCGTCATCGGGCGGATTGGCCCCGGCCCGTCCCACGGTCACGGCGGCCGAGGCCGCCCCGTGGCGCAGCACCTCCGTCACGGTGTCCGCGTCGGCGGCACGCAGCCGCTCGCGGCCTTCCGCGCCGAGGAGCCCGCGCGAGGCCAGGGCGTGCAGCGTGCCCGACATGAACGCGTCGCCCGCGCCGACCGTGTCGACGACCTCGGCGGGCAGCGCGTCCACGGTGACACGGCCACCGGGCAGTACGGCCAGCGCGCCGTCGGCACCACGGGTGACGAGCACGAGGGCGGGGCCGGCGGCCCGCCAGCGCTCGGCCACCTTCTCGGGGTCCTCCCCCGGATACAGCCATGCCAGGTCCTCGTCGCTGGCCTTGACGATGTCACTGAACGCGACGCAGCGTTCGACACGGCGTACAGCCGTGTCGTGATCGCCCATCAGTTCCGGCCGCACATTGGGGTCGTAGCTGATGGTCCCCGCCGTCCGCGACAACTCGACGGCGGCCAGTACGGTGGCCGCCCCGGGCTCCATCACGGCGGCGATCGACCCGGTGTGGACGTGCTGGTGCGGGCTCCTGCCGGAATCGGCTGCGCCGAGCGTCCAGGTGATCTCGAACGTGTACGCGGCCCGGCCGCCGTCGTCCAGGGTCACGACGGCGGACGGGGTGGCCGCGGTCGCGCCGTCGGTGCGTACCCGCACACCGGCGGCTTCCAGGTGATCCCTGATCAGCCGCCCGTTGTCGTCGGGGCCCACCTGGGTCAGCAGGGTGGCACTGCGCCCGAGGCGTGCGAGTCCGTAGGCCACGTTGGCCGGGCTGCCTCCCGGATGGACCTGGTCGGCCGCACCGGGGAGCCGGACGATATCGGCGACGCATTCACCGATGACCAGCACGTCGAGTGTGTCGAGCATGGGGTGGATCTCCCTGGAGTGCGGTGACGAAGGTGTCCTGGTAGGCGGTGCGGCCTCCGGACACTTTGAGCCCGATCCTGCCGTGTGCGAAGCGGAAACCCGTCATACCGGCGACCGGCCGGCGCTCGACCACATCTCTGACGGCCGGAACCTCTGACAGCCGGAGTCTCCCGGCGCCTGGGAACGACGCCGGGAGACTCGGATGCGCAGGAGCGCTCAGCGATGGGCTCAGGAGGCGTCCTGGCCGCCCTGCTCCCCGTACCGCCGCTCGTATTTGGCGACCTGGCCCTCGGTGTCGACCACACGGGCCTTGCCGGTGAAGAACGGATGGCTCTCGGCGGAGATCTCCACGTCGATCACGGGGTAGCTGTTGCCGTCGTCCCAGTCGATGTTCTGCTCGCTCGACGCGGTGGACCTGGTCAGGAACGCATAGCCGGCGGACCGGTCGCGGAAGACCACGGGGCGGTACGCGGGGTGTTCGTCCTGCTGCATGACTGCTCCTGGGAAGTACGGTTTCGGCTCCGGCCAGCCTCGCCAAGAGGAGCGTGCCGCGCGATCGCACGCGTCCGTACGGGGGTGTCCGGTTCAGCCGGCCAACGATGCCGGAGAGGCGGCCTCCACGGCCGGCCGCCTCTCTCGCGGCTCATCGGCGGGCGCGGCCCCCCGGGTCCACAGGAGCGCCCCCACCAGCAGGGCGACGGCACCGAGCAGCCACGGCAGGGGCCCGGCGGGCAGGACACCGACCGCCAGACCGGCCGCCGCGCCCACCAGCTGGAGGGAGAGCGACTGCACGGAGAGGGCCGTGGCCCGGCCCGAGGCGCCGACCCGCCGGTGCAGCAGCTCGCTCTCGCTGGGACCGGCCGCTCCGAGCCCCAGATACACCAGCCCGTATCCGCCGGCGGCAAGGGCCACGGGGACCGCGCCGGACGAGGTCACCGTGGCGCCGAGCAGCAGGAGACCGGTCGCCCCCGCCGCGAGGCCCGTCAGGACGGCGCGCTCGCCGCTGCCCGCGAGCCGGGCGACGAAGGGCGCGAGATGACTGCCCAGCGCGGAGCAGACGAATCCGGCCGAGGCGAGTCCGGCGAAGAGCACCGCGCCGGAGTCGGCAGCCCCGGTCAGCTCGGCGGCGCGGCCGGGGGTGAGCAGTTCGATCGTGGCCAGTGCGGTGCCCGCCGCGCCCGCGCTCAGCAGGATCCGGCGGATCAGGACGTCCCGGGTGCCCAGCCGCAGTCCGTCCGCGATGGTGGCCGGGACACCGCGCAGCACGCCGCGCGGGGTGGCCTGCGCCCTGGACGGTTCCGGCAGGGACCCCAGGACGTAGAGCACGAAGACGAGCTCGACGACGACGCCCAGGAGCGCCGGGACGGAGAGCAGGAGGACGAGGCCGGAGGTGTACGTCCGCAGGTCGGTGCCCAGTCCGGGGACGAGCCCGAGCAGCCAGGGCAGGGCGCCGCCGAGGAGCGTCCCCACGGCGAGCGCGGCCGAGGAGGCGGCGCTGCCCCGGGCCAGGCCGGCGCGGAGTTCGGCGTCGGGTCCCGACTGTGCCTGGACCGTGTCGACGTACCAGGATTCGGCTGGTCCGCTGGACAGCGCGCGGGCGGCGCCCATCAGCACCATGCCGAGGGTGAGCACCCAGGCGGCCGTGCCGAGGCCGAGCAGGGTGAGGGCCGCCAGGTTGAGAAGCCCGGCGGCGGCCAGCACGGGGCGCCGGCCGATGACGTCGGAAAGGCCGCCGGTGGGGAGTTCGAGCGCGGCGGCGGTGAGGGCGTGCGCGGCGAAGAATCCCGCGACGGCGACGAGGGTCATGCCCCGCTCGGTGAAGAGCAGCACCAGCGGGGCGATGGTCAGGCCGAGAGGGAGCCAGAACAGGAATGACACGGCGACGAAGCGACGCCGCGCGGTCCGTTCGTCGGTTGTCGGGGCCGAACGGGGGCTCCGGGTCCGCCCGGAGCGCTTCGCGCTCATGAGGTGCCTTCCGGCGCCGTGTGCTGTGCCCCGCCGGACATGGGGCCGCCGCCTGCCAGCGGCAGCCCGGCGGTGAGCAGGACGACGTGTTCGGCCCGCGGGTCGGCGGTGTCGCGTGCCGTCAGCTCGGCGAGCTTGGTGTCGATGGCGGTCCACAGCTCGCGGAGGGACTCCGGAGTCAGCCGGGGCAGCAGGTCACCGATGGTCGACGGTTCCCGCCACTCCGCGCCGAGCCGTCCGGCCTCCATGTCCGCCTCGTGCTGGACGAGCGTGCTCTGCAGGTGCTCGATCTGCCGACGGCGCAGGGCCCCGAGTGCGGCCAGGCTGCCCGGCGTGGCGTGCATCGCCTCGTTGCTCCACGAGGTGAGGGCGTGCACGGACTTCCAGCGGCGCTCCCGACCGTCGCGGTGCTCCGCCTCCACGACGAAGGCGTACTTGGCCAGCACCCGCAGGTGGTAGCTGGTGGAGGCGGACGTCTCCCCCGTCCGGGCCGCCAGCTCACTCGCGGTGGCCGGGCCATGCTGTCGCAGGAGGCCGAGCAGCCGAATGCGCAGAGGGTGTGTCAGGGCCTTCAGGGCCGCCGCGTCGTGTTCGGGATCGAGTACGCGGTGCTGCTCGTCGCTGTCCATGGCGGCACCCTAGAACAGAGCGGCATCTTTCCCAAAGTATTTTTGCAAAAGTTTCTTGGGGAACTTCGGACGGCTCCCGCCCGGCCTCAGCGCTCGCCCTCCGCCGCCTCCAGGGCGTCGGC
Source organism: Streptomyces finlayi (assembly GCF_014216315.1). Taxonomy (NCBI): domain Bacteria; kingdom Bacillati; phylum Actinomycetota; class Actinomycetes; order Kitasatosporales; family Streptomycetaceae; genus Streptomyces; species Streptomyces finlayi. The sequence goes on along the minus strand of NZ_CP045702.1, from coordinate 7,209,961 downwards.
CACCAGGGTCAGGAAGCGCGCATGGGCCTGCGGACTGAACAGGGGCTCCGGGTTCCACGGCACGGCACGGGCCCCCTCCCACAGCGGCGGCCCGTCCCCCGCGGGCCCGCCCGGGGGCGCCGCGAACACGTCGAGCGGAGTGGCGTGACCCCGGACGTCCGCGAGGACGAGGAGGGGCCGCAGGCCCGCCGCGTGGACCCGGTCGACGGTGGACCAACTGGCACCCTGCCCTTCGGCCGGCTCCGTCATGTTCACCCCGAGCTCCGCCAGCACCCTGAGTTCCGGCCACATACCGGGGCGGGCGAGGTGGACCTCTTCGCGGCCGGCCGGCGAGAGTGCGAGCGCATGGGGCCGGTCGTGCGCGGTGGCGACCGCACGCAGCCGCTCTCGCGCGGCCGCCACCTCACTGCCGGCCCCCGGCGCCGGTCCGGCACCGAGTGAGCGGGCCAGTTCGGCGAACCGGTCACCGATCCCGGCGAAGCCGCGGGCCCGGCTCACGTCGATCACGACGACCGGTACCCGCTCCTCCAGTTGCTTGGCGGTCTCGGGAGCGAGCCCGTAGACCTGTCCCCCGCCGTAGGAAACCGCGACGACCAGGTCCGGCGCCCCCCGCAGCAGGGTCTCGACGTCCAGGCCGCTGCCCGCGCCCACGTAGTCGAGCGTGTCCAGCGGCAGGGCGCCTGCCTTCGCCCGGTCGGGTGCGGGGCCGTCGTGCCCGGATCCGAAGATCCCCACGGGTCGTATCCCGTGGTCCCACAGGGTCGCCCCCGCCTGGATGTACGCGAGCATCCGGACCGGACTGCGCGCGGCCGTCGCCACCTGCCCGCGGTCGTCGGAGAATCGCCATGCGCTCTGTTCCGTCACGTCATCTGCCCCTCTGCACCGGCCCCCCGGCCCCTGCCGGGCGCGCACAGCTGTACCTGCCCAGCCCACCGCCGCCACACCCCTGGATGGACGGTCCGTGCGAAACGGGCAGTACAGAGCTGGAGCCGCAGCTGCCGACGCAGCGCCGAAGAACGAATGCGCGCGTGAACTCCTGCGACACGCGCACCAGTTGGCGCAAGTCGGCCCGGTACCTCGTGATCCTGCGTCTCGCGACGGCGCGCACTCCCGACGTCAGGTCCACCCGGCTCGGGAGGATGACGGAGCGGCTGACGGCGGGCGGGCCGATCCGCTGACCCGGCGGACGGCCGCGGACCCTCCTCTTCAGGCGCCGAGCAGTTCCGGATTCTCGGCGAGCGACGCCAGGTGGCCCCCCGGGTCCGCGATCAGCCTCCGGGTGGAGAGATCGAGCATGCCGCCCACACCGCTGACCTCCGCGGCCACCGTGCCGTCCTCCTTGATGATCTGCTGAGCGATCCGGAAGGTCTTCCCGGCCCCGTAGAGGAACTCGCAGGTCACCCGGACCTTGTCTCCACCACGCAGCTCCCTGGCGTACTTCACCGTCACCTCCAGGGCCACCGGGCCCACACCGGTGGCCAGCAGTTTCTCCTGGGGCAGCCCGGCGGCCCGCAGCAGTTCCCACCGGGCGTGCTCCGCGTACTGGAGGTAGACGGCCTGGTTCAGATGCCCCTGGGTGTCGAGTTCGTAGCCACGGACGGTCACGTCAACAAAGAAAGCCATGAACGCCGCAACACCCATGGACATTCCGTCATTCCTGTTCGGGCCGACGCCCTCTCTCTCCGCTCCCTGCCGTCACGGCGTCAGAACTCTTACGCCGCTGTCATGTGCAGGTGACTTCCTGCCGCAAAACCCTGCGGCAGAATTCCGGCAGCGCCTTCTGCCGGACGCGCCGCTCGCCCGGACCCGAGGCGCGTCAGGTTCTCCGGCGGGACACCCGCGGCCGCTCGTGGAGCAGCCGCGCGCAGGCACCGGCCGCCACCCGGCGGAGCGTGCGCAGCAGGTACTCCTTGCGGTGCAGGAGATCGTTGTCCGTACGCGGCCGGTCCGGAACGGGACCGGTGACCGGGTGGTACTGCGCGAGGGTGGACTCCAGGACGCCCTCACCTCGTGTCAGTTCGGGCAGCAGCTGCTGGGGCGCGCGCTCCCGGGCTGCGGGGATCTGCCCCTCCACGACGCAGGTGACGCCGCGGACCTCGGGGGATCTTGAACACGGTGCCGGAGGCGGGCGCCTGCGCGTCACCCCGGGCCGCCCGCGATCAGTTCGGGGACGCCCGCGCCGGTGGCCGCGGAACCGAAGAACACCGGGTGGACGAGCGCGATGTACTACGACACGGGGCCACACGTTCCAACATGGGGGCGGCATGGGCCGTTCCGTGACCCTCGTCCGTCAGAGCCGGGCGCCGAGGCGCTTCTTCACCTCGGGCCATTCGTCGACGAGCAGCGAGAAGTAGACGGTGTCGCGCCAGGTGCCGTCGTGGCGCAGACGGTGGCGGCGCAGCACCCCCTCGCGCTGGGCGCCGAGGCGGGCGATCGCCTCCTGTGAACGGAGGTTCAGGTGGTCCGTCTTCAACTGCACGCGCCCCATACCCAGTTCCTCGAAGGCATACGTCATCAGGAGCAGCTTCGTCTCGGTGTTCACCGCCGAACGCCAGAACGCACGGCCGTACCAGGTCCAGCCGATCTCCAGCCGTTCGTCGGCCGGGCAGATGTCCATGAACGAGGTCCAGCCGATCGCCCGGCCGCTCGCGCGGTGGACGACGGCGTAGGGGACGTACGTACCCCGCTCCGCCTTGCCGAGCAGGTCACGCATCGTCCCTACGAGCTCGTCCCGGGACTGTGGCGTCGGGCCACCCTGCCAGCGCCAGACCTCGTCGTCGCGGCCACCGGCCGCGAAGAGGTCTTCGGCATGGTCCATCGTCAACGGCACGAGGGTCACGTGCCGACCGGTCAGCGTCACGGGCGCGGGTATCCGAGCGGGCATGACATCACCGTATCCCATTTCAGACTAGTGCGGAAACATGTTTGCACTAATACAGAAATGCCCCGGCGGCGCGCGCAAACGGGTTGCCCTGACTAGACTTTCGAGCATGGGACAGCGGCCTGTGGCGGCGACCGTGCCCGAACTCGTCCTGGAAACCGATCAGGGTTCGACAGTGATGAGGCCGGGCCGGGATTACCACGTCGGTCGCGACCCGCTGAGCGACATCGTCATCGACGACATCCGGGTCTCCTGGCACCACGCCGTGCTGCATCCCGCCGCGGACCACTGGCTGCTGGAGGACGAGCACAGCACCAACGGCACATACACCGACGGCCGCCGCGTCCATGAGGCGGACGTCGGTCCTGGCAGTGTGATCCGCTTCGGCAGCGCCTCCGACGGGCCGCGCGCCCTTCTCGTGGGGTCCGAACCGCAAAAAGCCGTCTCCCGGACGCCGGAACGGCCCTCGGCGGTCTCGATGCCCGGAGCGACGGGCACCTTCCGCCAGCCGACGACAGTGCGGCCCCTGCCCTCGCGCACCGTACGCATCGGCCGCGGCAGCGACAACGACCTGGTCATCGACGACCTGGTCGTCTCGCGCCGGCACGCCGAACTGCACGCCCGGGCGGACGGGACGTACGAGATCGTCGACCTCGGAAGCCACAACGGAACCTTCCTCAACGGCGCACCGGTGGACCGCGCCCCCGTCCTGGCCGGGGACATCGTGGGGATCGGCCACTCGGCCTTCTGTCTGGTCGGTGACGAACTCCAGGAGTTCGTCGACACCGGTGAGGTCTCGCTCGACGTACAGGACCTGGCCGTCACCGTGGACCGGGGCCGCAAGACGCTCCTGGACGAGGTGGCGTTCCCGGTCGGCGAGAAGTGTCTGCTGGCGGTCGTCGGGCCCAGCGGCGCCGGCAAGTCCACCCTGCTCAACGCGCTGACAGGGCTGCGTCCCGCCGACCGGGGCAGGGTCCTGTACGACGGCCGTGACCTCTACCGGGACTTCGCCGAACTGCGCCAGCGCATCGGCCTCGTGCCGCAGGACGACATCCTGCACGCCCAGCTGACCGTACGCCGCGCCCTGGGTTACGCCGCCGAGCTGCGCTTCCCGCAGGACACGGCGGCGGCGGAACGGCAGGCACGGGTGTCCGAGGTAATGGGTGAACTGGGCCTGGAACAACGCGCCGACCAGCCGATCCACAGCCTCTCCGGAGGCCAGCGCAAGCGGGTGAGCGTGGCCCTGGAGCTGCTGACGAAGCCGTCGCTCCTCTTCCTCGACGAGCCGACCTCGGGCCTCGACCCCGGCATGGACCGTTCCGTCATGCATATGCTGCGCGGCCTCGCCGACGACGGCCGGACCGTCATCGTCGTCACGCACAGCGTGCTGAGCCTCGATGTCTGCGACCGGCTCCTCGTCCTCGCGCCCGGCGGGCGCATCGCCTACTACGGACCTCCGGACGAGGCGCTGGCCTTCTTCGGTTTCGAACAGTGGCCGGAGGCGTTCGAGGCCTTCGAGAACGACCGCGACCGCGACTGGGCCGGGCAGTACCAGGCGTCGGCCTTCCACCAGCGGTACATCCTGAACTCCACGGACCAGCCCCGGCTGCCGGACGTCCCGGCAGCGGCGGCCGTCGCCCCGCCGCCGAAGACCAGGAACTGGGGCGCCCAACTCCGTACGCTCGTACGTCGCTACGCGGCCGCGCTGAGCGCCGACCGGACCTTCCTCGTCATCATGATCGCTCTGCCGTTCGTGATGGGAGCGATGGCCCGCGCCCTGGCGGGCAGCGAACTGAACCGGGAAACGGCGATGAACGCCCTGCTCATCCTCTGTGTGGGCGGTGTGCTGACCGGCGCCGCCAACGCGGTGCGGGAGCTGGTCAAGGAGCGGGTGATCTACCAACGGGAGCGGGCCGTCGGGCTGTCCAGATCGGCGTACCTGATGTCCAAGGTCGTGGTGCTCGGCGTCGTCACGGTGCTGCAGGCCGTCGTGCTGACCCTGGTGGGACTGGTCGGCGTCGATCTCAACGCGCCCGGGGGCAAGGGCGTACTGCTGCCACCCCTCGTGGAGATCACCGTGGCCGTCGCCCTGCTCTCCTTCACCGCGATGATGCTCGGCCTCCTGGTGTCCGCGCTCGTGCGCAAGGAGGAGGTCACCATGCCGTTGCTGGTCCTCCTCGCCATCGTGCAGGTCGTGTTCTGCGGGGCCCTGCTCAAACTGCACGGAGTGATCGGGGTCGAACAGCTGGCGTGGCTGGTGCCGTCGCGGTGGGCGCTGGGGGCGATGGCGGGAACGATCGACCTCGGCGCGGTCGTCCCCGGAAAGCTGACCTCCGACCCCCTGTTCGCGCACTCCGCCGGAGTGTGGCTGCTCAACATGGGCATGCTCGTGGTGCTGTCGCTCGTCTTCGGATACCTCGTCGTGAGGCTGCTTCGCCGCCACGAACCCGCCATCATGCGGAAGTAGGGGCGGCCCATGGCGACTCCCGAGTTCCGACCGACCCATGTCGTCCCCCCGGACGGAATGCCCGCCTGGGAGGCTCCCGACGTCTCCCGGCCGACCGCGCCGCTCGATCCTCTGCTGCCCGTGCAGCTTCTCGACCGCCGGGGCGACTGGGGGTTCATCGCGTGCGCCAACGGGTGGTCCGCGTGGATCGACGGCAGGCTCCTCGTCCCCGTACCGCAGGCTCCGCCGGCCGGCCGGCAGCCGCTCGCCCGCACGGCCGATCCCGGGCCGCTGCTGGCCAGGGTCGACGAAGCGCTTCACCAGTACCGGCGCGCCGCGCAGGAGCTGACGGACGGCGCCCTGGACGGCGAGAGCTTCCGGCTCCGCACCCAGGGGCTCCGGGTGGGCGTGATCGTGGACGGCGAAGCGGCCTGGCTGTACGACGCGGAGCACGAGCGCTGGGTGTACTGCGACGGAAAGCAGCTCAGTACGTACGCGGCGTCGGCGGGTCCCGGGCCGGGCAGAGCGGCCACCGGGACGGGGCCGGCAGCGGACGCGGGTCCCGAACCGACCCGGGTGGTCGACGACTCCGGCCCCGAACCGACCCGCTTCGTCGGGGAGTCGGACCCGGAACCGACCCGTGTCGTGCCCGACGCGGGCCCGGCGACGGGGCCTTCCGCGGGACCACCGACCCGTTCGGTCCGGTGATCCGCGATGGAAGCCGGGCTGCCCGCCGGAAGGCCGCACGATCTGCTGGGGAAGCAGATCGCGGGCTACCTCGTGGAGAGCGAGATCGGCCGCGGCGGCATGGCCGTCGTCTACCGCGCCAGGGATCTGCGGCTGGACCGCACGGTGGCACTCAAACTGCTGGCACCCGAGCTCGCACGCAACGACACCTTCCGGCAGCGTTTCACGTACGAGTCACGGGTGGCCGCCGCGATCGACCATCCGCACATAGTGCCGGTCTTCGAGGCGGGCGAGACGGACGGGCTGCTCTACATCGCGATGCGCTTCGTCGCGGGACAGGATCTGCGGGTCCTGATCGACCGCCGGGGTCCGCTGCCGCTCACCACCGCGATCCGCATCGCCGCACAGGTGGCATCAGCACTCGACGCCGCCCATGACCACGACCTCGTCCACCGCGACGTCAAACCGGGCAACATCCTCGTCGCGGCGGGCACGGACAGCGACCACCCGGAACACGTGTACCTCACCGACTTCGGGCTGACGAAGAAGTCGCTGTCACTGACCGGTTTCACCACGGTGGGCCAGTTCGTCGGCACGCTGGACTACGTGGCACCAGAGCAGATTTCAGGGCGTCCGGTGGACGGCCGGTGCGACGTCTACAGCCTCGCCTGCGTGGTCCACGAGACGCTGACCGGCGCCCCGCCCTTCCGGCGGGACGACGACATGGCCCTCCTCTGGGCGCACCAGTACGATCCTCCCCCACCGCCGAGCGACGAGCGTCCCGATCTGCCCGCCGAGGTCGACGGCGTACTGGCGAAGGCGCTCGCCAAGAGTCCGGAAGACCGTTACGACTCCTGTCTGCGCTTCGTCGCGGCCCTGCGCGCCGCGGCTGCCGGCGTCGGACCGGACGCCCATCCGCCGACCCTGGTGAACGGGAACCCCGCCCCCTGGACCTCAGGTGCCGCCGAGCCGCCTCCCCCGCCGCCCCGCTGGGCCCTGCCCGTCTTCCCCTAGGGCGAGCGGTCACGGTTCCTCCGGCGGACCTTCGAGGCGAGGAACCCGCCCAGGAGTCCGGCGACCGCGCCCCAGACGAGGGCGATTCCGAGCGCCGACCAGAGGCGCGGACGCAGGAGCACCTCGCCACCGAGGCCACCGCCCACCTCACCGAGGCCCAGGAGCGAGAGGCCCAGATGTGCGGACACCCGCGCGACCAGACAGCAGAAGAGCACCGTCAGGGCGAGGGCCACCGCCATGTGCGCGGCGTGCTGCCAGGCACGTGTACGGGCCGGTGAACGGAGCGCCATGAGGAGGGCCGCCGCGAGGACCGCGAGCGCGGCGACGACGACCAGCCACCATGCTCGGCCGTCCTGCGCGGCGAGCGTGCGGACGTCGAGCGTCGAGATGTCGGGTGCGCGGAGCACCGAGTCGAGTACCTGGGGCATCGGCAGTCCGAACGGCCCCTCGACCTTTCCCTCCCAGGAGACTCCCAGTCCGAGGGTGAACGCGAGCCACACCAGGTTCGGCAGCCCCAGCAGGATCACCGCGAACGTCTCGGCGGAGTGTCCCCCTGTCACCGCGACGACGAGTCCGACGACCGTGCCCAGCGCCACGTAACCGAGCAGCAGCACGACCATGGCGTGGGCCGCGGGCCGCACCGGTTCCTGGAAGCGCACCAACCGGGCGGGCAGCGGGGCGCCGCGCGACACCAGCAGGGCGAGCACGAGGACACCGGCCGCCCACAGGAGACCGAGGACCAGGGTGAGGGGGATCTCGGTCCTGAATCCGACGGTGGGCGCGGCATCGAGTACGTCGTCGAGAAGGCCGCCCGTCGGGTCGTCGACGGGAACGGCGAAGGTCTGCCGGGCCAGGATCGAGAGCCCGAGGAGTGCCAGGAGCCAGAGGGCCGCGACCCGGGCGGCCCAGCCCGCCAGCTCGCGGCCACCGGCGACCGCCCGGTGACGCAGGGGCCGGAGAAAGCCCGCACCGACGGCGAGGGCGCCGACGAGCGTCACGGACAGCGGCAGCACCGAGAGGTCGGCGTTCGTCTCGGCGAGTGCGCCGGCGTTGCCGGACACCGCGACCGAGCCGCCCGCCGCCATGACGACGACGGCCGCGACGACGCGGGGGAAGGCGCCGCCGGGGAGCTGGCCGGCTCCCGCGGCCCAGAGGCCGAGGGCCGCGACGGCGATCATGGCGAGCATCCCGGCGAGAACCGCCACGAGGGCGTCGGCCCAGCCGTGCGGGGGACGGGACACGTTGTCTCTGCCGGTGCTTCGCGGGCTGCTCACGCTGCCACGCTATGCAGCGATCGAGGTGTCCGCCCTCTGGCGTGGGCCGCCCGCGTCCGCTTGCGGGCAGCAGGGGTACAAGGCACACAATAAGGTCTGTACGCACATGATTCGGACTGGCTTCCGGCCTTGGGAAGAAGAGCCTGTGAGTGAGCAACCGCCGTCGTCCGGCCGCCCGACAGGACCCCCTTCCGGCCCGCTGTCGGACCCGTCGCAGTCAGGTCCGCAGCCACCGCCGGACACCCCGACCGGTCCCCCGCCGGGTCCGCCGAGCGGCGGTGAACTGGGAGGGCCCGGCTCGACGGGAGGCCGTGGCGGCGCGGGCGATTCCGGCGGCGGCCCGGGCGGCGGGTCCAGCGGTGAGCGACAGCCTGCCGGCGAAGGTCCTGGCCGGGCCTGGTGGCGTTCCGCTCCCCGGGTGGCCGTCATCGCCCTGGCCCTGGTCGCGGCTGTCGTGATCACGGTGGTCCTGACCCGCCCGGACCAGAGCACGAAGGCCGGCGGCGAGGTGTTCCTCCAGGCCGCGGGGTCCACGGGACAGGACCCGTTCACCGAGTCCACCGCCGAGCAGGAGCCGAAGGCATCCCCGACACCGACCGCCGTACCGAGCTCCACCGCCACGGCCAACGCCACGCGTGTGGTGAAGGGGTCGACCCCCGGGCTGTACGGCGGAACCCGGAAGGCCGCCAGTTGCGACGTGGAGAAGCAGATCAGCGCGCTCTCCGGCGCGCCGGACAAGAACCGGGTGTTCGCGTCGGTCCTGGACATCAAGCCCTCCGGCGTCCCGGGGTACCTGCGCGCGCTGACCCCGGTCCGGCTGCGGGCCGACACCCGGGTCACCAACCACGGGTACCAGGACGGTTCCGCGACCACCTACCAGGCGGTGCTGCAAGCCGGAACCGCCGTCCTGGTCGACGACCGCGGGGTGCCCCGGGTCCGGTGCGCCTGCGGCAATCCGCTGCTCCCGCCGGTCGCCCAGCAGAGCACCCCGCAGTTGAAGGGGGCCGCCTGGCCCGGCTACCGCTCGTCGGACGTCGTCGTGGTGACGCCGTCCGCCACCGTGGTGAAGGTGTTCGTGGTCTTCGACCCGGAGTCCGGGGACTGGTTCGCCCGCAAGCCGGGCGACACGGGGAAGGCCGACAAGAAGACCGACCCGCCGCCCGGCACGACGACCTCCCCGTCCCCGTCCGACCCCGGTTCCCCGTCCGACGCTCCGTCGGACACACCGCCCACTGACGCGCCCTCCCCGGAGGCGCCGCCCTCCGACGAACCGCCGCCTGCCCCCTCCACGGAACCGCCGCCGACGGACGCGCCCCCGTCCGATCCCCCGCCCGCGTCCGAGGAGCCCCCGGCCTCGTCCGCACCGGCGCCGGACGGCTCCCCGGCCTCACCGGCTGCCGGAGACGGACACGCCGCTACGGCGTGGTGATGACCGGCCGCGGCGCGGTCGCCATCCCGCTGCCGATGGCGAAACTCGGGTGCGGAGGCTGGTTGTACGCGGTGTTCTGCCAGGCCGGCGCCGTCCGGTACATGGTGTCGTGGAGCAGCGTGGTGATCCTGGTGCCGGTCTCGTACGGCGTGGAGTAGATCCGCAGCGCGGTGTTCGCCGTGGTCGCCCAGACGACTTCCTCGCGCCAGTCACCGAAGAGGTCGCCGGAGAGTGCCGGTGTGAGTGCGCCGAGCAGGGGGCGGGTACGGGTGCCGCGACGCCGGTGGAGTGGTCGGTGAGGCATGGGTTCCACGGTGGGGCCTTCCGGGCGGGAACGGGGTCCTCCCGTCAGTGGCCGCCGGGCACCGAAAGGTTGCCGCCCCGGACCTCCTTCTTCGCGGCGCGTGCTTCCGTCACCGCTGTTCCTGCCGTTCGCGCCGCACGGTGCAGGGAGTGCAGGGCCAGCATCAGGAATCCGATGTCGTCGAGGTAGACGGGGTCAGGGAGCAGGTCGACCGGTGACACGGTGTAGATCACGGCCGCCCAGACCAGTGTCTTGTCACGGAGCGGAATTCCGGCGTCGAGCAGCAGTTTCCTGGCCCGGAGCACCCGTACCAGGAGAACGGCGGCGACGCCCGCGGTGAGCAGCACGAGTACTGCCGCGAGGATGAGCCAGCCTTTGGTGTCCATGCCCCATCCTGTACCCACCCGCGCCGGATGTGTGTCAGTGGGGGGAGTGACGCAGCGCGAGGAGCGCCTGGTCGTCCTGGGGCCGGCCCCCGGTGTGGCGCCGCACGTCGCGGATCAGCATGTCGAGGACCCGCCGGCGTGGACTCCTCGCCGGACCGGCACGGTTACGGAGCAGGCGGGAGCGGGAGCGGGATAGCGGCGCCGCTGCGACGGGGGCCGCCATGATGAGCGGGGCGGACGTCCCTTCGGTCGGGGTCACCAGGTCGGCCACGACGGCCAGCGCGATCACACCCGTGGGAATCCACTGGGCCTTGCTCTGCTGCACCACTCCCCCACGCCGGCCGTAACCGGCGCGCGCCGCATCCCCGGCGGAGCCTTCGGACCGGTCAGAGCACGGGGAACGGCGTGCCCGGGCGGGGTGCGGCGGCGCAGGCCGCGTCGATCCGCATGCTGTGGTTCATCACCGCGTCCGGATCGTCGACGATGTCGACGCGGACTCCGGGAGTCTCCAGGATCGCCCGGTCCCCGATCTCCGGGGCGGACACCCGGAGCAGGTGCAGGGGCGGAACGCCGGTCAGCGGGTGCGGAGGGTGATCGAGCGGTACCACCTGCACGGTGACGTGCGGGCTGTGCACGGCCTCGGCCAGCGCCTCCCGCTGCTCGTCCATCACCCGCTGGTCACCGACCCTGGTGTGGAGTGCGGCGGCCGGGATCAGGGCCCAAAGGCGGGCACCCCGGCTGGACAGGCGGCGCTGCCGCTCCCGCAGCAGCTCGACGCGGCGCTCGCGCCGGGCCGGATCGCCGTCGGGGTGCAGCACGCGGTCCAGGGCCGCCGCGTAGGCAGGGGTGCGCAGCAGCTCGGGTACGAGCCCGGGGTGCCAGGTCCGTACAAGCCCGGCGGAGGACTCCATGCCGATGACTTCCTGCTGCCAGGGCTCCATCGCGTCGCGCCACTGATGCCACCAGCCCGGCAGGCTGGCGGCGCCCAGGCCCGCGATGATCGGCTCGGCATCGGCAGCCGGGACCCCGTAGCGGTCGAGGAGAACGCGCACCTGGCGTGCGTCCAGACCCGTCTCGGCCCGTTCGATGCGGCGTACGGTCGCCGGGTGGGCTTGCAACGCCTGCGCCGCGGCGGCCAGGCTCACGCCCGCTCGTTCCCGCAGCAGCCGGAGCCGGACGGCGAGGATGCGATGTTCCACTGTGGGACCGGACCGAGGTCGCATGCTCGTACCTTCCTCCATGGCCCCGACGCGGAGCGTGGCACATTCTGTCGCTTGCAAAGTATGCCCTTTGCGTCGAGAGTACCTACATGTCGGAAATAGACACGTGCACGATGCAGACGCCCCTGGACGCGGGCAGCAGGCGTGCACAGAGCTGGTGGGTACCCCGCGTCCCCCAAGGTGTGCCGGAGTGCCGGCGCCGGGTTCAGGAGGCGATGCGGGAGTGGGGCGAACCCGGTGACCGCATCGACGCCGCAGCCCTGGTGATGACCGAACTGGTCGCCAACGTCGTCCAGCACACCAACAGCCGCCGCATCCGGTGCCGGCTCCTGCGCTCGCACAGCGGGGTCCGCATTTGTGTGTGGAACCGCGGCAGGGGCCGCATTCCCTCCCCCACCCCACCGGGGGACCTGGTCACGGCCCCGTGCGGGTGCCCCGGTCCGGAGGAGCTGCCGGAGGACGGCAGGGGCCTCCTGCTCGTGGACGCGCTGGCCGCCCGCTGGGGCACGAACGCGGGCGTGGCGGGCCGTCTGGTCTGGGCCGACATCTGACGGAGCCGGGCTTCACGCGGGCCCCCGGGCTCCCCGTCACTCACCGCGCGACGGCCGCGCCGTTCTGTGCGGGCGCGGTCCGGCACTCCGGGTGACCCCAGCCGTTCGGGTTCTTCGCGATGATGTCCTTCGCCGCGTACGGCTTCCCGCAGTGGCACCGTCCGGCGAACTTCGCCCGGATCGTTCCGGTGCGCGCGGCGCCCTTCTCACCTGCCGCCCTGCTGCCCGCCGCCTTCCCCCCGTCGGTACGGACCTTCGTCGACCGGGCGGGAGCGGGCACCGGCAGTCCGGCTGTGCCGTGGGCGGTTCCGGCGGCCTGCTGAGTCACGGCGGCCACGCTGGCGGCCTGGTCGGCGACCGCGTTGAGCGGGTCGCCGTCCACCTGGTGCGCGGGGACGTACCGGAAGGTCACGCTGCGCCCGCTGAGCAGTGCGTCGATGCGCGTCACCAGTTCCTGGTTGGCGACGGGCTTGCCGCCCGAGGTCTTCCAGCCGTTGCGCTTCCACCCCGGCAGCCATTTCGTCACCGCGTTCATCGCGTACTGCGAGTCCATTCGCACCTCGGCCGGCACGGCCGGATCGGTGGACTCCAGCAGCTCCGCCAGGGCGGTCAGCTCGGCGACGTTGTTGGTGGCGGTCCCGAGCGGCCCGGCTTCCCAGCGCTCCGGCCGCCCCTGCGCGTCGGCCACGACCCATGCCCAGGCCGCAGGCCCGGGATTACCCTTCGACGCCCCGTCACACGCGGCGATGATGCTCTCGTCCATGCCCTTGATCATGCCAGTCGCGCGACGGTCCGGTTCCGGTGGTCAGCCCGCCGGGGCGGAGCCGGCGGGCGCGCTCGTCTCCGGGGGACCCCGTCGGGACCAGCCGAGCAGGACGACCGAGCAGACCGCCGCGAACGCGCACCAGGTCGAGATGAACTCCAGTCGCCACAGCGCCGCGCAGACCGCCGCGCCGACGGCGACGAGCAGCCCCAGCACCTGGAGCCACCGGTCGGCCGACAGGAGCAGTGAGCCGACCGTGGCCAGTAGGTAGCCGGTGAGCAGCAGCGTCGAGTGCGGCAGGTCGAGGGCGTAGCCGAGAGTGTGGCCGCGGACCTCGGCCGTCACGGGGCGGGTGGCCAGGCTGTACGAGAGGAGCGCGGCGGTCAGCACCCCGGCCGTGAGCGGCACCGCCAGTCGCGCTCGGGCCCCGGCCGGGGCCGCGCACAGCACTCCGGCCGGCACCCACAGGGCCAGCAGGGGGAGTGCGACTACCGCCCAGACGACGGTGGCAGCACCCGCTCCGCCGCCGGAGCGCCACACCTCGGACTCGACGATCTGATGGGCGCCGAGCAGCAGCGGGAGCGCGGCGAGGGGCAGATCGCGGACGCGGCGGGAGAGTGCCACGGTGGTGACGCCGATCGTCACGATGCCCGCACCCGCCACCAGATCGGCCGTCGCGCTCCAGCACATCTCGTCACCCCGGCCAGGAATCGAGCGAAGGGTCTCGCTCGGCAACGCTACGGCTCCATGGGCCGTACGCATCCCGGGCGCGCCCGGGGCCGTACGCACCGGAGCGCCCCGGCGGTGGATTCACGGCCGGGGCGCTCGGGGACGAACAGGTGTCACGGAGAACGGATCAGAGCTGACCGGACTCGGAGACGGCGATCGCGGCCTTGGTGTCACCGCTGCGCGAGCCGTACGACTCGATCTTGCGGACGAGCTCCATGCTGGCGTCGTCGGCGACCTCGCCGAAGACGACGTGCTTGCCGTCGAGCCACGGCGTCACCACGGTGGTGATGAAGAACTGCGAACCGTTGCTGTTCGGGCCCGCGTTGGCCATCGACAGCAGGCCCGGCTTAGTGTGCTTGAGCGTGAAGTTCTCGTCGGCGAACTTCTCGCCGTAGATGCTCTTGCCGCCGGTGCCGTTCTGGCGGGTGAAGTCGCCGCCCTGGAGCATGAAGTCCGGGATGACACGGTGGAACGGCGATCCGGCGTAGCCGAAGCCCTGCTCGCCCGTGCACAGGGCACGGAAGTTCTCAACCGTCTTGGGCGCGATGTCGTCGAAGAGGTTGAAGACGATCCGCCCGGCGGGCTTGCCGTCGATGGTGATGTCGAAGTAGGTCTTGATTGTCATGAAGCCATCCTGACACTCCCCGATGCCTCCGGATGCACGGCACCCCCCTGCGCCTGCCCGTCCTGTCCGTATCAGAGGTGGTCAGGGGCCCGGCGCGGGCACTTCGGACGGCGCGCCGCGTACCGCCTCATGGGCCAACCCGGCGGAACGGTTGACCTCAAGCTTGCTTTAGGTCTTAGCGTTCTGTACGCACCGCCCCGGGCCGCACCGGCCGACGGGCACCCCCGCGCCGCACCACATCATCCGGAGAGACCTCATGAGCATGGAAATGACCGCGTGGTCATCGCTGCACAGCGCGATGACCGCACAGCAGGACCGGCGGCCCTTCTCCCGGGCGACCCTGCGCCGCATCGCCGCCTTCGCCCGCCCGCACCGGCGGCGGATCTACCGCTTCCTGGCACTCAGCGTGCTCACCGCCCTCCTGGCGGTCGCCACGCCCGTCCTGGCGGGAAGCGTCGTCGACGCGATCATCCAGGGCAAGGACACCGGCGTGGTCACCCGGCTCGCGGCGCTCATCGCGGTCATCGCCGTGGCGGAGGCGGCCCTCGGGCTGCTCACCCGGTGGCTGTCGGCCGGACTCGGCGAGGGGCTGATCCTCGATCTGCGTACGGCGGTCTTCGACCATGTGCAGCGGATGCCGATCGCCTTCTTCACCCGGACCCGGACCGGTGCGCTCGTCAGCCGGCTCAACAACGACGTCATCGGCGCGCAGCGGGCTTTCAGCAACACGCTGTCCGGCGTCGTCTCCAACCTGGTCACGCTGCTGCTGACCCTCGCGGTCATGCTGAGCATCTCCTGGCAGATCACCCTGCTCGCGCTCGTCCTGCTGCCGGTGTTCGTCGTCCCGGCCCGCCGGATGGGCTCCAGGATGGCCGGGCTCCAGCGCGAGGCCGCGCACCACAACGCCGCCATGGGCACACAGATGACCGAGCGCTTCTCCGCGCCGGGCGCCACCCTCGTGAAACTCTTCGGACGCCCCGCCGACGAGTCGGCGGCGTTCGCCGAGCGCGCCGGCCGGGTGCGTGACATCGGCGTCCGCACGGCCATGGCGCAGTCCACCTTCATCACCGCGCTGACCCTCGTGTCCGCCCTGGCCCTCGCCCTGGTCTACGGGCTCGGCGGGTACTACGCGCTGCGCGGCTCCCTCGACCCGGGTGCGATCGTCGCCCTCGCGCTGCTGCTGACCCGGCTCTACGCGCCCCTGACCGCTCTGGCCGGGGCCCGCGTCGAGGTGATGAGCGCCCTGGTCAGCTTCGAGCGGGTCTTCGAGATCCTGGATCTGAAGCCGCTGATCGACGAGAAGCCCGACGCCCGCAGGGTGCCGGACGGACCGGTGTCCGTGGAGTTCGACGGGGTCTCCTTCGGCTACCCCTCCGCCGACAAGGTCTCCCTCGCCTCGCTGGAGGACGTGGCGACGCTGGACTCCCGCGAAGGCACGGAGGTCCTGCACGACGTCTCCTTCCGTGCCGAGCCCGGCCGGATGGTCGCCCTGGTCGGTTCCTCCGGAGCGGGCAAGTCCACGATCGCGCAGCTGCTGCCCCGGCTCTACGACACCGACGCCGGGGCCGTTCGGCTGAACGGAGTCGACGTACGCGACCTCACCGCCGACTCGATCCGCGAAACGCTCGGCATGGTCACCCAGGACGGTCACCTCTTCCACGAATCGGTCCGCGCCAACCTGCTCCTCGCCCGGCCGGACGCCACCGAGGACGACATCTGGGACGCCCTGCGCCGTTCCCGGCTCGACGGACTGGTCGCCTCACTGCCCGAGGGGCTCGACACGGTCGTCGGCGAGCGCGGTTACCGGCTCTCGGGCGGGGAACGGCAGCGGCTGACCATCGCCCGGCTGCTGCTGGCCCGGCAGCGCGTAGTGATCCTCGACGAGGCGACGGCCCACCTCGACTCGACCTCCGAAGCCGCTGTGCAGGAAGCCCTCGCCGAGGCGCTGGAGGGGCGGACCGCCGTGGTGATCGCCCACCGTCTCTCGACGGTACGGGCCGCCGATCTGATCCTGGTCGTGGAGGAGGGCCGGATCGCCGAACGCGGAACCCATACGGAGCTGCTGGCCGCGGGCGGCAGGTACGAGCAGCTGTACCGCACCCAGTTCGAGCGTCCGGAGGCGGAGGAGCAGGCTCGTCCGGAGGCGGAGGAGCAGGCCCAGCACGTCGGCTGAGCCCCGCTGGCCCCACGCCCCGTCCGCACCCTCGCTGTGCGGACGGGGCGGGACTCGGCGAAGCTGGGTGCAGACCCTGGGACCGTCCTCGGAGGTGCTGATGGAGCCGGTGAGCGCACTGCGCCGGATCGCGTTCCTTCTGGAGCGGTCACAGGCCGAGACCTACCGGGTGAAGGCGTTCCGCAGGGCGGCCGACGCGATCGCGGCGATCCCCGCGGACGACCTCGCGGAGCTGGTGACGCACGGGTCGCTGGAGTCGGTGAACGGAATCGGGCCGAAGACGGCCCAGGTGATCCGGGAGGCGCAGGGCGGAGCGGTCCCGCAGTATCTCGACCGGCTGGAGGCGGAGTCCGCCGGCCCGCTCACGGAGGGCGGCGAAGAGCTCCGGGCCCTGTTGCGGGGCGACTGCCACATACATTCGGACTGGTCGGACGGCGGAAGCCCGATCGAGGACATGGGCCGCACGGCGCGGGAGCTGGGTCACGAGTGGGCGGTTCTGACCGACCACTCCCCACGGCTGACGGTGGCCAACGGACTGTCGCCGGAGCGGCTGCGCCTGCAACTGGCCGAGGTGGCCGGACTCAACGAGCGGTGGGCCCCGTTCAGGCTGCTGACCGGGATCGAGTGCGACATCCTGGCGGACGGCTCACTCGACCAGGAGCCGGAGCTGCTGGAGCGGGTGGACGTGGTGGTCGCTTCCGTCCACTCCAAACTGCGGATGGACTCAGCGACGATGACCCGGCGCATGGTGGCGGCGGTCCGCAACCCGCATACCGACATCCTCGGACACTGCACCGGTCGCCTGCTCTCCGGCCGGAAGCGCCCGGAGTCCGGGTTCGACGCGGACGAGGTATTCGCCGCGTGCGCGGAGGCGGGGACTGCGGTAGAGATCAACAGCCGCCCGGAACGGCTCGACCCGCCCCGGCGCCTGTTGAAGCAGGCCGTCGAGGCGGGCGTGCTGTTCTCGGTCGACACGGACGCGCACGCCCCCGGCCAGCTCGAATGGCAGATCTACGGCTGCGCGCGTGCCGAGGAGTGCGGGGTACCCGCGGAACGGGTCGTCACCACCTGGAGTGCCGAGCGGCTACTGGCCTGGACGGGCGGCCACCGCCGGTGAGTGCTACTCGATGACGAGCTCGACCTCGATGTTGCCGCGCGTGGCCTTGGAGTAGGGGCAGTAGGCGTGCGTGGCCTCGACCAGTTTGCGGCCCGTCTCGCCTTCGAGGGCGTCCGGCAGTTCGACCCGCATGACGACCGCGAGACCGAAGCCCGTGTCGTCCTTGCCGATCGAGACCTCGGCCGTCACGGCGACGTCCTTGGTGTCCACCTTCATCTCCCGGCCGACCGACGCCATGGCGCTGGCGAAACAGGCGGCGTACCCGGCGGCGAACAACTGCTCCGGGTTGGTGCCCTGACCGTTGCCGCCGAGCGCCGGCGGCAGCGCCAGCGGGAGGTCGAGCTGTCCGTCCGAGCTCACGGCCCGGCCCTCCCGGCCGTTTGCGGTGGCGGCAGCGGTGTAGAGCGCGTCCATGGAATGACCTTCTTTCCTGTCGCGGTGACCGGCCCGGTCACGCTTCGCCCAAAGAGTTGCACACAATTCAATTGTGCACAACCTAATGGGGCGCGATGGGATATCCTGGTTCCATGACCACGCCCCCGATCCACGCCCCCGATCTGCCGGACGCGGATCTGCTGCGCCTGGACCACCAGGTCTGCTTCTCCCTGCACTCCGCGTCCCGCGCCTTCGGCGGGCTGTACCGGGAGGCGCTGAGGGATCTGGGCCTCACCTATCCCCAGTACCTGGCCATGCTGGTGCTCTGGGAGCACGGGCCCCAGCGGGTGAAGACGATCGGCGAGCGCCTCCACCTCGACTCCGGGACCCTGTCCCCGCTCCTCAAGAGGCTGGAAGCAGCCGGGCTGGTCGTCCGCGGGCGGAGCCCCCAGGACGAACGCTCCGTGACCGTCCGCCTCACGGAGGCCGGTGCGCGGCTGCGCGAACGCGCGCTGCCCGTTCCTCGCACCGTCCTCGAAGCCACCGGCCTCTCGGTACCGGAGATCCTCGCCCTGCAAGAGGTGCTCGGCCGGCTGACCTCATCCCTGGACGGGCTGCGGCAGGACTGAGGCAGCGCCCGAGTGCCACCACCGACGGCGGTGGCACTCGGGCTGCGAGCAGGCCCGGACCGCGCTCGGACGGCCTCGGCGAGGGCCGCGAACTCCTCGCCGGTGAGGGTGACGGCGGCTGCGGTGTTCTCCTCGACGTGCGCGACGCGCGAGGTTCCGGGGATCGGCAGCATGACCGGCGAGCGGCGCAGCAGCCAGGCCAGGGCCAGCCGGGACGGACTCGCGCCGTGTCTTTCGCGGCGGCGCCGAGCGGGCCGCCAGGGCGGGCGAGTTCGCCGGTCGCGATCGGGAACCACGGGATGAACGCGATGCTCTCGCCCTCGGCGTACTCCAGGACGTCCTCGGCACGGCGGCTGGCGAGGTTGTACGGATTCCGCACGGAGACGATCTCGACGATCTCCCGCGCCTCCTCCAGCTGTCGCACGGTGACTTTCCCTGCCGGCCCCGCTCGACGGTAGACGGCGGGGCGGTGGGAGCGACGGAAACGACGGCTGAATCAGTGCAACGGTGCGGCGTCCGGGGCCCGTCGGCCGACCGGTGTCCGCCGCCTGTACGTACGGGGCCGGGCGCCCTGGGATTCGGACGCCCGGCCAGTCACGCCTTGAGCAGTTCGTGACTCCGCAGGTTCAGCCCAGCTTCTTGAGCAGTTCGGCGGCGAGCGGGGCCGAGGATGCCGGGTTCTGACCGGTGACCAGATTTCGGTCGACGATCACGTACGGGGCCCACGGCTCGCCCTCCTGGAAGTCCGCTCCGAGTTCGACCAGGCGGTCCTGGAGCAGCCACTTCGCCTTGTCCGCGAGGCCGGCCTGCGTCTCTTCGGCGTTGGTGAAGCCGGTCAGCCGGTAGCCGGTGAACGGGTTTGTGCCGTCCTCCCTCACCGCCGCGAGCAGCGCGGCCGGGGCATGACAGACGACGCCGAGGGGCTTGCCGGACTCCAGGGCCCGCGTCAGCAGGGCGCCCGACACCGGGTCGACGGCGAGATCCTCCATGGGACCGTGACCGCCGGGGTAGAAGACCGCGGCGTAGTCGTCCAGATTCACGTCGTGCAGCGAGACCGGGTGCTGGAGTTCGGTGAAGGAGTCCAGGACCTCCGCGACCCGGTCGGCGCCCTCCTGGCCGCCGTTGAACTCGGGGGCCAGACTGCCCCGGTCCACGGTCGGCACGGCGCCGCCGGGGGTGGCGACGACGATCTCATGGCCCGCGGCCTTGAACGCCTGGTACGGAGCCGCGGCCTCCTCGGCCCAGAAGCCCGTCGGGTGCTTCGTGCCGTCGGCCAGGGTCCAGTGATCCGCGCCCGTCACTACGAACAGAATCTTCGACATCTCACTCTTCTCCGAGGGGTGGGCCCGGTCGGGCCCGGAGGATGGTTCAGGTCCACGATCACGGCCGTCGATGCGGCGGCACGTCAACGGTAGGCCGATACCCAGGAGGCAACAAACCAGACATCGACTGTTCGCCGCCAGAAGCCCGAAACCTCCGCATTCGTGCCACACGCGTGCCGTACAACCCCTGGTGCCCCCGGCGCTTTCAATCAGGACGCCAGGAAGGAACGGGCGCTTTCCGGCCACCCCCACACTCGCCCGGCCGCCGCGTGCACCCATGACATCGACCACCGGCTCGCCGCCGGCGCCACGGGCCGCTGCGTCGGGGGCACACCGCAGGCCACCGCCACGCGGTACCGGCGCGACGGCATCACCCACCGCCGGGAGGCCCTCGGCCCCTTCGCCGAGCGCGGTCACCGGCTCAGGAATGCCGCCGCGACCGCTACGAAGCGGCCGGGGTCGTCGAGCCGGGGGTAGTACCCTCCTCGCCGCTGCACGACGAGGGCGGAACAGCCGCGGCCTGGACGTCCCCGCCGGGATCACCCCGCCCGCAGCGGCCTCCGTGCGCCGCACCCTCGCCTGCCGGCTCCAGCGCGCCCGGCTCCAGGGCGGCACGGCCTAGGGTGAGAGGGCCAACGCGTGCCCCGGTCACGGATCACCTCGACCCTAAGGACAAGTCATGCACGAGCGCTTCGACGTCGTCGTACTCGGAGCCGGCCCCGGCGGCTACGTCGCCGCCATCCGCGCCGCCCAACTGGGCAAGCGGGTAGCGGTCGTCGAAGAGAAGTACTGGGGCGGTGTGTGCCTCAACGTCGGCTGCATTCCCACCAAGGCGCTGCTGCGCAACTCCGAACTCGCCCACCTCGTCAACAACGAGGCCAAGACCTTCGGGATCGAGGTCGAGGGAACGGTCTCCTTCGACTACGGGGCGGCGTTCCGCCGCAGTCGCACGGTCGCGGACGGCCGCGTCAAGGGCGTCCACTACCTGATGAAGAAGAACGGCATCACCGAACTGGACGGGCGGGGCACGTTCCTCGACGCGAACACCCTCCAGGTGGCCGGGGCCGACGGCACCACGCGGACCATCACCTTCGACAACTGTGTCATCGCCACGGGCGCCACCCCGCGCCTGCTGCCCGGCACCGCCCGCAGCGAACGCGTGGTGACGTACGAGGAGCAGATCCTCGCGGACGGCGTGCCGCGGTCGATCGTCATCGCGGGCGCGGGCGCCATCGGCATCGAGTTCGCGTACGTCCTGCACAACTACGGCGTGAAGGTCACGATCGTCGAGTTCCTGGACCGGGTCGCGCCGCTGGAGGACGAGGACGTCTCCAGGGAACTGGCCAAGCAGTACCGGAAGCTCGGCATCGAGATCCTGACCTCCACCCGCGTCGAGACGATCGACGAGTCGGGACCGCAGGTCCGTGTCACCGTCACCGGCAAGGACGGCGCGCAGAGGGTACTGGAGACCGACAAGGTCCTCCAGGCCATCGGGTTCGCGCCGAACGTCACCGGTTACGGTCTGGAGGCGACCGGCGTCGCGCTCACGGAGCGCGGGGCGATCGACGTGGACGGCCGCTGCCGCACCAGCGTCCCGCACATCTACGCCATCGGCGACGTGACCGCGAAGCTGATGCTCGCGCACGCCGCCGAAGCCATGGGGGTCATCGCCTCGGAAACCATCGCGGACGCCGAGACGATGGAGCTCGACTACCGGATGATCCCGCGTGCCACGTACTGCCAGCCGCAGATCGCGAGTTTCGGCTGGACCGAGGCGCAGGCACGGGAGCAGGGCTTCGACGTGAAGGTCGCCAAGTTCCCGTTCACGGCGAACGGCAAGGCGCACGGTCTCGGCGACGCGACCGGTTTCGTGAAGATCCTCAGCGACGCCAGGTACGGCGAGATCATCGGCGCGCACCTGATCGGGCCCGATGTCACCGAGCTGCTGCCCGAGCTGACGCTGGCTCAGCAGTGGGACCTCACCGTCCACGAGGTGGCACGGAACGTGCATGCCCACCCGACCCTGGGCGAGGCCGTGAAGGAGGCCGTCCACGGTCTCGCGGGGCACATGATCAACTTCTGAGCGGGCGGCCGGGCGCCGCCGTGTCCGGGGTCTGGTCAAAGGCGGGCGTGTACGCGATGATCACGCCCGCGCCACCCCCCGCTTCCGGCGTCACCCGCACCACAACGGGAGGATGTACATGGCTCGCCGCACACCCCGCGCGCTGATCGCCTCGGCCACCGCCGTAACAGCACTGCTCACCACGGCCGGAGCGGTCTCGGCCGTCCCGGCCGCCCCGGCCGTCCCGCAGGCCACGGTCTTCATGGTCAACCCCGTCCAGTCCTCGGGCGATCAGTCGCTCGTCGACGCCAAGGACTCGGCCGGCGCCGTACCCGCGTCGGCCTACGCCTCGGCCGCGCTGCGCAATCTCGACGGCAGTGGCGGACTTTCAGGACGATGGACCTACGTCAGGTCGGACACCGGCGCCTCGGCGAAGACCGCCGAAGCCGGCGCGTACACCCGGCACGACGACCAGTTCGAACAGGTCATGGCCTACTTCTGGACCAACGAGGCACAGGAGTACCTCCAGGGCCTCGGCTTCGGCAGCGAACTGCCCGGTGCCAACGACCGGGCGCAGCCGGTCCGTATCAACCAGTGGGGCGCGGACAACTCGTACTTCACCGACAGGAAGGCCGAGATCCGTTTCGGCAAGGGGGGTGTGGACGACGCCGAGGACGCCGAGGTGATCGTGCACGAGTACGGGCACGCGGTGCACCACGCCCAGGTGCCCGGCTTCGGGACCTCCGTCGAGGCCGGGGCCATCGGTGAGGCGTTCGGCGACTACCTGGCGGTCGAGGTCGGCACCCACGCGGCCTCCCGGTACGGCTGGCCGCTCAAGGCCGACCCTGCCTGTGTGGCGGACTGGGACGCGGTGAGCTACAGCAGCGCTCCGCACTGTCTGCGCCGTATCGACCAGGACAAGGTGTACGGCGACCGGGTCGGATCGGTGCACGCGGACGGCGAGATCTGGTCCCGTGCGCTGCTGGACATCCGGCGGGCGCTCGGCGCCCGGGTGGCCGACCGGGTCATCATCAACGCCCAGTTCGGCTTCGCGCCCGACACCAGCTTCCAGGACGCGGCGCTGACGACGATCGCGACGGCGGAGCGCATGTACGGCGCGCGGGCGGCAGACGCGGTCCGGGCCGCCTTCGCGGGACGCGAGATACCGGGCATCCGGTAGCCGGAGCACACGGGGACCGCCGCTGCCCGTGGGCGGTCCCCGCGTACCGGGCCGTGGGTACGGAGTCCAGGGAGCGCCGCGCGCGGGGCCGTGGTGTCCGGGCAGCCGGACCGCGAGCAGCGCGATGTCGTCGCTGCTCCCCGTTCCGCCCCCACCGGCCTGCTCGCGCCACGCCCCGCGCTCTGGGCCGGAGAGGTGAGAGCCGGGTCTGTCGCGGCACCGGAGCCGGGGATTCCCGCACCGACCTGCTGGCCTGGTCTCCGCACCCGGCGGTACGGGGCGACGGAACCCGAGGAAGGAACGGCCATGGGACACGGCGGAAACGTGATCGCGGAGCTCACTGCCGACCATCGTGAGGTGGAGGAGCTGTTCGCGCAGATCGAAGGACAGCCGGTGGGCCATTCGGACCGGCGGCAGCTGGTCGACCAGCTGATCTCGGAACTCGTACGGCATTCGGTGGCCGAGGAGATGCACCTGTACCCGTCCGTACGCAGACACGTACCGGACGGCGACGAGCTCGCGGACAAGGAGATCGCGGACCACGGCAGGATCGAGCGCATGCTCAAGGACCTGGAGGAGCGGGACGCAGGGGACCCCGAGTTCAACGACCTCGTGGCCAAGCTCAAGTTCGCGGTGGCCGCCCATGTACGCGCGGAGGAGTCCGAGCTGTTCCCTGAGCTCACGGCCTCGTGCTCGCCCGAGGAGCTGAACACGCTCGGTCAGCTGGTCCGCCGTGCCAAGGAGACGGTGCCCACCCGGCCGCACCACTCGATGCCGGACACTCCGCCCGCCAACAAGGTGCTCGCACCGGGTGCGGGGCTGGTGGACCGCCTACGGGATCTGCTCAGTGGACGGGACTCCTCGTCCTGAGGCCGCTTCCGACGGCGCCGTGGCTCGCGTCCTCCTCGGCGGGGTCGCGGGCCAGCAGGTCCAGGCTGAGGGCGGCCGTCCAGCCGAAGTCGCGGGTGCCGCGGGCCTGTGCGGTGAACGGGTCCACGTACTCCGCGAAGCCGCAGGCCCCCGCGGCGGTGAGCATCGAGCCGCGCAGACGGTCCGCCGCCCCGGTCCGTCCATGCCCGCGCAGACCGCGCTCCAGCAGCCAGCCGGTGTTGAACCAGGCCGGTCCGCGCCAGTAGCGGGACGCGTCGAAGACCGGCGCCGTGAGGTCGTACGAGGGGACCATCGGGATCTCGCCGAGCCGGAAGCCCGGGCCCGCGGCCGTCCGGACCAGTGCGTCGACGAGGTCCCGCGGAAGGCCGGGCACGATGAGCGGCAGGAGACCGGCGACGCTGCGTTCGGCGATCAGCTCGCCGCCCACCAGGTCACGGCAGAGGAACATGCCGTCGTCCGGCGACCAGAGCCGCTCGACCAGTGCGGCGGTGAGCCGCCCGGCCCGCTCCTCGTGCGGCGCGGGGTCGGCCCCGGTCTCGGCGGCGATGCGCGCGAGTGCGTGCTCGGAGACGATCAGCAGGGCGTTGACGCCGGGGTCCTCGACGGCGAACGGGTGCCGGGTGCCCGCGTCCGCGTACCCGCCGTCGCGGTAGTCGGTGGCCAGGCGCACGTACCGGCCGTAGTCCAGATCCGTGGGCCGCTCCGCCGCCGCTCCGTGATCCAGGTCGGCGCGCCGGTAGGAGCCGGCCGCGGCCGGTTCGATGCGTCGCAGGGGAGCGTCCCAGCACGGGCTGTTGTCCATGCCGGGCTCCCACGGGTGCAGGATCGCGGCGAGACCGCCGCCGCCCAGGTCGCGGGGGCCCGTGAGGTAGTCGTGCCAGGCCTTCAGCCTCCCGTACACCCGGGGCAGGAAGTTCCGGCGTCGCGAGGCTTCGGGGTCGGCCAGGTGGACCAGCCAGGCGGCGAGGGCGTGGACGGGGGGCTGCACGATCCCGGACGTCTCCCGGTCGGCGGGGGCTCCGGCCGCCGCACCGTCCCGCGAGGAACGCCAGAAGTCGGGACTCGGGAAGTAGGCGTCGAGCGGGACCGCCGGATTGAAGACGATGTGCGGGACGCGCCCGTCCGCCCACTGGGCACCGAGCAGCGTCTCCAGTTCGCGCTGGGCCCGGCGCGCGGACAGGTGGCGCAGGCCGATCGCGATGAACGCGGAGTCCCAGCTCCACTGGTGGGGGTACAGCCCGCGGGAGGGGACGGTGGAGGTGCCCGTCCAGTTGGCGTACAGGACCCGTGCGGCCCCACGCCGGAGTACGGGGTCGTCCGCGGCGGGCATCGGAGAGTCGAGGAGCGGGACCGTCCCCGGGACCTCCACGCGGGGCCGGCGCATGTCGGCTTCCACTCGGGCCGCCGGTATCGGCAGACGGATGTCACCCGTGGAGTGCGTCGCGGTCGCGTGGTGGCCGGAGTCCTGGGCGCACACCCATGGCTCCTGGAGCGAGGCGCCGGGGCGCGGTCGTTCCGAGCGAGCGGTCTTCTCCATGGGTGCCTTTCGCGCCGGGGCACGGCGCTGTCGGGTGGCTCGTGGCGGGGCGTCGCGGAACAGCCGGGCTCCGGCGTCCCATGCGCGCGTCACTCGCGGGATTGTTCCCCTGCAGGGAGTTGGCTCGGACTCAGCCGATACGCCGGTAAAGGGCCCTGCTTACAGACTTACGCTGAAGTTATCCCATAGTTATGTCTCACCATCAAGCAAAAGTGAGAGTGAAATGCCTAACAGCCAGACGCGAAGAGACGACTGGCCGCAGGACTGCGCGCGGGCTGAACGGGAACCTCGAACTGAGCAGAAGAGTCGGTCGAGCCTGGGCCGTCTCGCCGCTCGCGCAGGGCATGTCCGTCCGGAGCGCGGGCGATCGCCCGGCAGGAACAGAGCCGCACAACCCCTCAGATCCTCCCACCACGCCCGGTCGAACACGACGGTCCTGGGAAGCCTTCCGCGATCGGTGGGCACTCTGTCTCGTGGCTCCGCCACCGGTTGCGACACCCCTATGGAGAAATGCCGGTACGACGATCCTCATGCATGTCGCCCGCTACGCCTCCGCCTGCAATCTCACCTTCGCCCCCGGCCGGAGCCGGGCGGACTTCCTCGGAGAGCGGACCTCCGGTGGGCATGTCGTCGCGGAAGCCCCGGCTGCTGGCGCTATCCGGTCGAGGTGGAGGAGGCGGGCAAACCCTCCGACGCGTCCGGATACCGGTGACGGAACGCCTTCCCGGGCCCGGGCGCTGACTGCGGTCGCCCGCCCGCCCGCGCCGAGGAGCGGATCTGAGCCGGCTCGGGGGCACACTGGGGGCCGCCCGTCCGGCTGGGCGCCGGACCCGGACATCACCGTCCTGGAACGGGTGTCGCCCCATGCCTGGCCGCGTACGCCGCGGCCGGGCGCGGGGCGCCCCGGTGCCTCAGTGGTCGCCGGGCCCGCCCAGCAGCGGCAGGCCCGCCGTGTACCGGCGGAAGAAGCCCGCGGTCGGGGTGTCGGCTTCGGCGACCTCGTCCGGGGTGCCCGCCGCCACGACCGCGCCGCCGTCCGGGCCGGCGCCCGGCCCCAGGTCGATCACCCAGTCCGCGGACGCCGCGACAGGAATGTCGTGCTCGGCGACGACCACGGTGTTGCCCGAGTCCAACAGCAGGTCGAAGGCGTCCACCATGCGCTGGATGTCGGAGGGATGCAGACCGGAGACGGGTTCGTCGAGCAGGACCAGTCCGGCCTTGCGGCCCGCGGATCCGCGCTGGATCACCGACGCCAGTTTCAGTCGCTGCGCCTCGCCGCCGGAGAGTTCCGTGGCGTTCTGGCCGAGTCGCAGATAGCCGAGGCCGACCCGTTCCATGGCCTCCAGCGCCTCTGCCAACTGCCGGTGTTCCGTGAGGCGTTCGACGGCCTCAGCGATGGTCAGCTCCAGCACTCCGTCGATGGTCAGCCCCTGGTAGGTGATCTCCAGGGCCTCCGGTGTGTAGCGGCGGCCCTCACAGGCGTCGCAGACCACCCACACGTCCGGCAGGAAGTGCATGTTGACCAGCTTGCGGCCGTACCCGGTGCAGGTCTCACAGCGTCCGCCGTTGGCCGTGTTGAATGAGAACCAGGAGGACTTGATACCACGCTTGCGTGCCTCGTCGGTCTCCGCGAACAGTTTGCGGACGATGTCGAACGCCTTGCTGTACGTGGCGGGGTTGGACCGGGGTGTCCGGCCGATCGGCTCCTGGTCGGCCACGGCGACCCACCGGAAGCGCTCGCTCCCGGTGACCCGGCGGACTGCGTCGGCCGCCGTTCCGGTCAATGCCGCCTCCGCCCCGGCACCGATCGCGCCGAGCAGACTGCTTTTGCCGCTGCCGCTGACCCCGGTCAGACAGGTCAGCCGGCCCACAGGGAAGCGGACCAGGTCCGTTGTCACGTTGTGCGCGGACAGCTCGTGCAACTCCACCCAGCCGGTGCTCTCCTCGACCGGCCGGCGGGTACGGCGCAGCCGTGGTCCCTTCCCGGCGAGGTAGTGGCCGGTGAGCGAGCGGGGGTGCTCGGCGACGTCCGCGGGGGTGCCGGAGTCGGCGAACCCGCCGCGGCGATCGACGGCGCCTCCCGGCTGCAGACGGTCACGAGAATCGTCCTGCCCCTCGCGCTGCCCACCCTGATGGCAACCGGGCTCTACGCCTTCTTGACATCCTCCCCCTCCTGAAGGAGGGGGATTCCTACGGCTCGCGCCGTGGGGTTTTCTGCTTCGTCGCCGACTGCCCGCCCGGAGAACTCCGTTGAGGTCTTACACCGGCTCCACAGACTGTCACCGAGAGCCCCTCGGCCAGTACGTTCTTCGCGGCGTTCACGTCACGGTCGTGAGTGACACCGCACCTACACGTCCACATACGGATGTTCAGCGGCATCTTGCCCTGCAAGGTGCCGCAGGCGGAGCACAGCCTGGAGGAGGGGAACCAGCGGTCGATGGCGACCAGGTCCCTTCCGTGCCAGGCGCACTTGTACTCCAGCATGCCGCGCATCGTGCTCCAGGCAGCATCCGAGATGGCGCGGGCCAGGGAATGGTTCTTGACCATGTTGCGTACGGTGAGGTCTTCGATCACGATCGTTTGGTTTTCACGAACGAGTCGAGTGGTCAGCTTGTGCAGGTGGTCACGCCTGCGGTCGGTAATGCGGGCATGGACCTTGGCGACCTTGCGCCGGGCCTTGGCCCGGTTCGCTCCGTCACCCCTGGCCTTCTTCGCCAGCACCCGCTGAGCCTTGGCGAGACGGGCGCGGTCCTTGCGCTCGAACCTGGGGTTGGTGACCTTCTCTCCGGTGGAGAGCGTCACCAGGCTGGTGATCCCGGCGTCGATCCCGACCGTGTTCGTGGTCTGGGGCATGGTTGCGGGGATGTCGTCGCACAGCATCGACACGAACCAGCGCCCAGCCGGATCCTGCGAAACCGTCACCGTGGACGGCGTCGCACCTTCGGGAAGGGGGCGGGACCACACGATGTCGAGCGGTTCGCTCATCTTGGCGAGGGTCAGCTTGCCGTCCCGGTAGCGGAAACCGCTGGTGGTGTACTCAGCGGACTTCCGCGACTTCTTCCGGGACTTGAAGGCCGGGTACTTGGCCCGCTTCTGCCAGAAGTTCCCGAACGCTCCTTGCAGATGCCGCAACGTCTGCTGCAACGGCACAGACGAAACCTCGGACAGGTAGGCCAGCTCGTCGGTCTTCTTCCACGAGGTGAGCATCGCGGAGGTGGCGTTGTAGTTGACCCGCTCCTGACGGAGCGTCCACGCCTCGGACCGTGCGGCGAGCGCCAGGTTGTAGACCTTGCGAACGCAGCCGAACGTGCGCGACAGCTCGGCTGCCTGCGCATCGGTCGGACAGAAGCGGTACTTGAACGCCCGCTTCACCTGCTTCGTGGTCATGCTCACAAACTAGCGGTGCCGCGACTTAAGATCAAACCTGCGGGTCGCGGCACCGGAATCCGCCCTGGCACCGAATCCCAGCCCACCGCCCTGCTCCGCAGGGACTGAGATTCCCCCCGAGCCAAAGCACGGGGTATCCACACAGGAGGAAGAGATGATCGCCTTGAACGAGTTCCCCTTCGCGCTCCTGTTCCTGGCGGCTTCACCGGACCGGTGGACGGTCTCGCTGGGCTCCAGCAGCCGGGCAACGGCCTGGAGGTGTCCAAGACCGTTCTGATGGCCGGTTCCGTCGTTCTCACCATCCCCGTGGTACTCCTGTTCTTCGCAGCCGAACGCCTGCTCACCGAGGGTCTGACCAGCGGCGCGGACAATGCGGACAAGGGCTGAGGCCGCACGGCGGAGCTCGGAGAACGAAGAGAACGAAGAGAACGAAGAGAGAGAACGAGGACAGCACGGATGGCAGGAAACCGGGCGAGTGCGGGACACCTGCTGCGGCTCGTCCGCAGCGGCGAGGCCACCACCCGCGGCGAGTTGCAGCAGGCGACGGGGCTGTCCCGGTCGACCGTCGGGCAGCGCCTGGACCAGCTCTTCGGCGCCGGCTGGCTCCGGGGATCGGCCGGCACGTCCACCGGAGGGCGACCCTCCGCCCGGCTGGAGTTCGACCCGACGCACGCCGTCGTACTCGTGGCCGATCTGGAGACGCGCCACGGCCGCGCCGCCGTTCTCGACCTCGCCGGCACGGTCCTCGCCGAACGTACGGGCGAGCTGGTGATATCGGACGGTCCCGACCTGGTCCTGGACAGGCTGGCCCGCTGGTTCGGCCTGCTCCTCGACCGGGCGGGCACGGCGCCCGGACGGGTCTGCGGGATCGGCCTCTCGGTGCCGGGGCCGGTCGACCAGGAGTCCGCACGGATCGTGCAGCCACCGATCATGCCCGGCTGGGACCGGTTCCCCGTACCGGAGCGGATGCGCGAGGCCTTCGCCGAGCACATCGCTCCGCTGCCCGCCGGCAATCCGCTTCCCGTCCTCCTCGACAACGACGCCAATCTGATGGCGCTGGCCGAGCAGCGCCGCAACCACCCGGACTGCGGGGCGTTCGTCCTGGTCAAGGCGTCGACCGGCATCGGCGCGGGAGTCGTCGTCGGAGGCGAGGTCTACCGCGGCATCGACGGCGGGGCGGGCGACATCGGGCACATCCGGCTCCACGACCGCCCCGACGCACTCTGCATGTGCGGCTCCTACGGCTGTCTGGCCGCGGTGGCCAGCGGCCGCTCCATCGCGCAGCGGCTCACGGCGGCCGGTGTTCCCACCGCATCGGGGTCCGGTGTACGGGACCATCTGGCGGCGGGCCAGCCCGACGCCGTGCGGTTCGCCCGCGAGGCCGGACAGCGCGTCGGCGAGGTCCTGGTCACGGTGGTGACCCTGCTCAACCCCGGTGTCCTGGTACTCGCGGGAGACCTCGCCGGAACCCCGTTCCTCACGGGGGTCAGGGAACTCCTCTATCAGCGGGCACTCCCCCGGACCACCGCCCATCTCTCGGTGACCGTATCCGCCCTCGGCGAGCACGCGGCCCTGACCGGCGCCGCCATCATGGTCGTCGACCGGCTCTACGCCCCCGACCGCGCGGACGCCCGGCTGGCCGCGCTCTCCCGCGACGGCGGTGCGGGCGCCGGCTGAACCGGCGCACCGGCAAGGCGCCGCGTGCCTCGTGCGCCGTGCCTCGTGCCGTGCCCCGTGCCCCGTGCCCCGTGCCCCGTGCCCCGGCCAGGTCGCCGGCTGCCGGAGAGCGGTCATCTGCCGCCGGTGCGCCGGAGCCGCGCCGAGAGATGGTGCTGCAGGGGCCGGCCGACCGCCGCGAGGTCGTGGACGAAGTCGAGCGTGTCCGTGTCCGTGAGGGTGTAGCGGCGCCGCGTGGCCTCGACCTCCTTGGCCGTGGGCGTGCGGGCCACCTGCCGGGTGACGAGGTCGACCGAGCCGGCGCCCGCGCGGCCGGACGAGATCTCCGCGATGCCGGTGGGCTGCGTGATGAGGGCTTCGACGTGCCCGTCGGGCTGCAGACGCCACCAGCCGCTCTCCCGGGCCGAGGGCCGCAGCGGCACGTCGTCCGCGTCGAGCAGCCAGGCCCGCGCCTCGTAATGGAGGAAAGGCCGCCCGTCGTGGCTGAAGACGACCTCCTGCGCGTACGAGAACTCCGCGTCGAGCGTCGGGTACCCCCCTCGGCCCTGTCCGGTCCAGGTACCCAGAAGCCCCAGCACCGGTGCGAGCAGCGGGTGAGGCGCAGGCGGTTCGTCCGCCTGGAAGGCGTCGGGGAACGGGTACTGCTGCACGGGATCGGACATGGTGTGCGCTCCTGGGTCGGGGCCGGGTGCCGACCGGAAGCCTAGGGCCTGTCCGGCGGCCCCGGTCCGCCGAAGGAGCACCTGCCCTGCTGCGGCGGCCAGGGGCAGATAGTTACCGGAGCGTAACTTACCGGTGAGTTACCTTCGGTACGCATCGTTGCTAGCTTGCGCTCACCCCATCGGAGCAGTGCGAGGAGTGACCTGTGAGCCGCAAGAGCACCCGTTCACGTTCCACTTTCGGCATCCCCCGTCCGGCGACCCCCCACCGCCCCCGGCAAGGCCCGGGCGCCCTGCGCGTGCTGGCCGTCGCTGTGGCGGCCGCGGCCTGCGTGGGGACTTACGCCGTACCGGCGTCCGCCGACGCCGCGGGATCGGATCCCGTGGTGTCCAGAGGGGTGACCATTCCCGCCTTCTACAACCCGCCCGCCGAACTGCCCGCGGTCAACGGTGCCTTGATACGGAGCGAGGCGCTGCCGCTCGGACTGTCCATCCCCGGCCTCGACGGGCGCCCGATGCCGGGCACGGCGACCCGGCTGATGTACAGGTCCACGGATTCGGGCGGGCAGCCGGTCGCGGTGACCGGCGCCTACATCGAACCGTCCGCCGCCTGGAAGGGCACCGGGCCGCGCCCGCTGGTTGCGGTGGCCTCGGGCACCGTGGGCCAGGGCGACCAGTGCGCGCCCTCGCTGTCGCTCCAGTACCCGCTGCGGCTGACCGGCGAGACCCTCGCGGTCGGCTACGAGGCACTGGCCATATACCGGCTGCTGTCCACCGGAGCCGCGGTGGTGGTCACCGACTACGTCGGCCTCGGCGCCACGGACCGGCTCCACACCTACGTCAACCGGCTCGACCAGGGACACGCCCTGCTGGACGCGGCGCGCGCCGCGCGCACGGTGCCGGGGGCGTCGGTCACCGCCGACTCGCGCGTCGGCCTGTACGGCTACAGCCAGGGCGGCGGGGCCAGCGCCTCGGCCGCCGAACTGCAGTCCTCGTACGCACCCGACGTCAAGCTCGCGGGTACCTACGCGGGCGCGCCGCCCGCGGACCTGACGGCGGTGATGAAGGGGATCGACGGCAGCGCTCTGGCCGGAGCCCTGGCCTGGTCCGTCAACGGTTTCGCGCAGGCCGATCCCGATCTGCGGAAGGTCGTCGAAGCCAGCATCAACGCCACGGGGCGGGCCGCGCTCAAGGACGCCTCCACCATGTGCGTGGGCGACGCGATCTTCGGTTACGGCTTCACGAAGAGCACCAGGTGGACCACCAGCGGCATGTCACTCGGCGGCATCATCGCCGCGGAGCCGCGGGCGCAGGCTGCGCTCGACCGACAGCGCATCGGCGGCACGAAGCCCACGGGGCCGGTCCGGGTGGCGACCGGCGTCCAGGACGACATCGTTCCGCACGACCAGGCACGCCAACTCGCCGTGGACTGGTGCCGCAAGGGCGCCGGTGTCACCTACGACGCCATCGAGCTCCCCAACCTCGGCGACAAGCTCCTCACCAACCATCTGGTGCCGCTCATCACCGACCAGGGCGAGGCGATCTCCTGGCTGACGGACCGTCTCGCGGGCAAGGCCGTCGCGTCCAACTGCTGGACGATGCCCTTCCAGCGCTGACCGGCGCTGACCGGCGCGGGCGTCACGCGCGGCACCGCACTCGCGTGCAGACTGTGCCGCATGAACGGCCATCCCCCGGTGGACCGGTTCCCAGCCCCCAACGCTACGGACGCCTGCACGTACGGAGCGCGGATCTCGGCCCGGCCCGGTGGCTCACCGAACGCACCCCGGGCCGGGGCGCGTTCGGCACGGTGGCAGGCGTCGCCGCGCCCGGGCTCGACGCCTACGCGCGGGTGCTGCATCCGGCCTCCCTCGGCCTCACCACCGAGGGCCGCGTCGTCACCGAGCTCCATGACGAGATCCTCGACCTGGCCAGCAGGACGGCGTCGCCGCTCGGGTCCTCGAAGCCGGTGCGCTCCTGGTCCGCGAGTGAGGGAACGTGGACACCCGCCGATGTTCCGCTGCTCGACGAGGCGGCGGGACTCCTCGGGGACGACAACGGAGGACTTCGGCGCCACGGGCGGGGACCTGGAGGCCGCGCGGGACATCTGCCGCGATCTGGGCGGTCTGCCTCTCGCCATCGAGCCGGCCGCGCGCCAGCTGAGCCACTACGACGTACCCGCGCTGGCCGAGCTGGTGCACCACCGCCAGGGGCGGCTGGCCGGCCCCGCGATGCCGCTGCCCCGCCATCGGTCGCTGCGCCGTGCCATCGGGTCGGCGTACGCGCTCTGCGACCGGACGGACCGGATCGTATGGGCACGGACCAGTGTGTTCGCGGCGTCCTTCGACACCGCGGCGGCCGAGTCCCTCTGTGTGGGCGATAGTGTCGCCCCGCACCAGGTCGGGGTCTGCCTCACCCGCCTCGCCTCGGCCGGAATCCTCGGCCCTGTACCGCGGCGACCTGTCGGCCGCGGCCGAACACTTCCACGAGGCGGCCGGCACCACCCCCGTGGACGCACCGTCCGGCCCGTCCACGGCGGTGAGTCTCGCGGCGCAGGCCGGTCTGGGTGCCACCGCGGCGCGGCGTACCGCCCGGCGCGCTCTCAGCGGGCCCGGCCGGCGCGGCGACACCTGGGCCTGTCTCATCGCACGGTACGCACTGGCCCTGGTGGACTGTCAGCAGGGGCGCAGGAGAAGAGCGTTGCGCCGCGCCCGGCGCACGCTGGCCTCACTCCACCACCAGTGGCCGGTTCCGCACGCCGCCGCCCTGGAGCAGCTGATCAGCGACATCGAAACGGGCCGGGAGGCGCGGATCCATCTGCCCGCCGGGGCGCCGGGCAGGACGGACGTGCCGCTCCGGCCCCTCACCCTGCGCCTGCCCTCCCCGTAGACGCGCGCGGGTGCCTCGGTGTCTGCTGCCTGAACATCCGGCGCCGATGGAGTCATCCGGGATTCACCGTGCCGGTCCGCTGTCCACACCGGGTGCCCATAGCGTCTCGCAGGTCCGCAACGCTACTGAGGAGCATCATGAGCGCTTCCGCTCTGACAGCACTGGCCGCCTCCCTCATGATGGTCACCGGGGCTTCCGCGGTCGGCTCGGTTTCCGTCCACGCGCGCGTGGAGACGCCCGCCGTGTACGACGACGAGGCCGGCGGCAACGCCGATGCCGACGACCCCGCGGTCTGGGTCGATCCCGACAACCCGGGGCGCAGCATCGTGATCGGGACTCTCAAGGAGGCCGGCCTCGACGTGTACGGCCTCGACGGCAAGAGGCTCCAGCACATCGCCGCTCCGGCGGCCCCGGGCGAGGACGCCGCCGCCGGCCGGTTCAACAACGTCGACATCGTGTACGGCTTCCGGCTGGGCGGCACGAAGCGGGACCTGGCGCTCGTGAGCGACCGGGGCCGCGACCGGATACGCGCCTTCGTGATCGACCCCGCGGCCGTCGCGGCGGGAAGGGCGCCCCTGAAGGACGTGACTGCTCCTGGTGTGAAGCCGGTCTTCGCCGCGAGCGAGTCCGAGGTGGACGACCAGCGCACGTCCTACGGCCTCGCCGCGTTCAGTGACGACGACGACGCCTATGTCGTGGTCTCGCAGCGTGAGGAGAGCCGGCTCAGGCTGCTCGAACTGCAGGACATCGGCGGCCGGGTGGGTTACACGACCGAGGACACCCTGGACCTCCCCGGCGCCTTCACCCTGCCGGACGGCACCGACTGGACGCCGTGCGCGGACCCGGGCGAGCGCCCGCAGGTCGAGGGCATGGCCGTCGACCAGGAGGAGCACGTCCTCTACGCCGCCCAGGAGGCCGTGGGGCTGTGGCGCATCGAGCTCGACGACGAGGAGTTCGAGACTCCCGAGGTGATGGACCGCGTCCGTGAGTACGGCACGCCCTGGACGTACGACGCCACCGAGGAGGAGTGCGTCCTCGACACCGCCGCCGACCCCGGATTCGGCGGGAAGAACCTGAGCGCGGACGCCGAGGGCGTCACCGTCTACCACGCGGCCGACGGCGCCGGCTATGTGCTCGCCTCCAGCCAGGGCGACAACGCCTTCGCCGTGTACGAGCGGGAGGGCACCAACGACTACGTCGGCTCCTTCACCGTCGCCGACGGTCCCGCGACCGACGGTGTGCAGCACTCCGACGGCTCCACCGTCGTCAACGTTCCGCTGGGCCGCTCCTTCCCGAAGGGCATGCTGATCACCCATGACGGCGAGGCCGCTCCGGCGGACGGAGACCGGGAGGGCACCAACTTCAAGTTCACCGCGTGGGATGCCGTCGCCGGTGCGTTCCCTGAGCCGCTGACGACCGACACCACGTCGTTCGACCCTCGCGACACCGACTGACCGGGCACACGAACACCGCCTCCGGGCGGCCGGGGTCGGCCGCGGGGGGATCGCCCCCGGCACTCGCTGTACGGACATCGCGGGACGGCTGGTGGTGGGTGGCCGAACTCGCCCTGGCCTGGACCCTGGAGCAGGTACGGAGACGGCCGGCGGCGCTTCGGAAAGCGGGCGTGACCCACTCGGTCCTCGCCCCGGTCGGCGACGACCCCGTGGCGGCGCTGACCTCCCTGGCACCGGTCCTCTGACCTCACTCGGCCGGGCCGGGCCACCACCGGCCCGGCCCGGCCCGGCCGAGTGTTCACCAGGTCTTGCAGCGGAGTTCCGCTGTCCGTCCGCCCCGGACGCGTTCACCGGTTCTCATGGAGCGGCAGCTTCGAACCGGGGGACGGATGACGACCGCACCATGCGGGGATTCACGAGGGCGCGGGGGTGCCGTCTTCCTCGTCCCCGCGGCCACGACCCTGCTCGCCTGCCTGTGGGGCATCGGCGGGCGCAGTATGTGGCGGGACGAGCACGCCACCTGGTGGGCGGCTTCACTGCCCCCGGCCGACCTGTTACGGCTCGTCCGGAACGTGGATCTGGCACTGGCGCCCTACTACGCGTTCATGCATGTCTGGAGCTCGGTCTTCGGGGTCTCGCCCCCGGCTCTCCGGATGCCCTCCGCCCTGGCCATGGCGGCGGCGGCGGGGCTGGTGGGGGTCATCGGCCGCCGAACCGTCGGCACCCTCGGCGGCGGGCTCACCGCAGGGCTCCTCTTCGCGCTCACCCCCACCGTCGTCCGGTACGGCCAGGAGGCCAGGCCCTACGCCTTCGCCGTGCTCGCCGTGCTGCTCTCGGTACTGGCACTGCTGCGGGCCCTGGAATCGCCGCGGCCCCGCCGCTGGGCGCTGTACGCGGTGACGCTTCCCCTCATCGGCTGGTCCCACCTCGTCGCCCTCGCCGTGGCAGCGGCCCACGGGGCCGCCGTCCTGTCCTCGCGGCGTCAGGGGCGGCCCGTGACCCGGGGCTGGATCGCCGCGGTGACGTGCGGTCTCGCGGCCACGCTCCCCCTCGTCCTCCTGGCACGGACCCAGGCGGGCCAGATCGGCTGGAACACCACGGCCTGGAACGACATCGCGGCCATGCCCCACATGCTCGTCCGATTCCCCGCCCTGACGGCCGTCGTGTTCGGCGGCGCGGCCTTCGCGCTCGCCACGACGCGGCGGGGCACGCACGTGACACTCCTTGCCGTCTGGGCCGTCGCCCCGTTCCTGTTGACCCTGCTGACGGCTCCCTGGCTGCACCTCTTCCTCGACCGCTATCTGCTGTTCACCCTCCCCGCCTGGATCCTCCTGGCCGTCGTCGGCATCCGCGGTGCGGCCGCCCGGCTCGGTGCGGCACGGCCACGCGCGGCCCGGTGGTGCGTCGCCGTACCGGCTGCCCTCCTCGTCCTGCTGGCATCGTCCGCGAGGGAGCACACCACACGGAACACGCCACGCGAGCCGGACTACCGTGCCGCCGCCCAGGCGGTACTGGAGGCGCAGCGGCCCGGTGACGGCATCGCGTACACGCCTCGGCGCCACGCGCGCCGAGGCCTCGACTACGAACTCCGCTCGGGCCCCCGCCCAAAGGACGTGTTCCTGCACACGTCCCCGCGGGAGGAGGCGGGTTACGCGGCCGGGGAGTGCCCGGACCCTCGTCCCTGCGCGGCGTCCCACCGGCGCGTCTGGCTCGTTTCCGCAGGGAACGGCGACCCCTTCGCCGCCCTGCCGGGCGAGAAGGGGTCGCTGCTGCGCGGGGAGTTCGACGTCGTACGGACGCTCCGCCTCCTCAATGTGCGTGTGCTGCTCCTGGAGCGGCCGACGTGAGAAGCCTCGCGGTCATCGGGTCACCGTCCACTTCTGTGCCGCGGCACCGGTGCAGGTCCAGATCTGGAGCCGGGTGCCGTTGGCGGAGCTGCCGCCGGTGGCGTCGAGGCACTTGTCGGCCTGAGGGTTGACGATGTCTCGGGCCGCGGGCACGGCCCACTGCTGGGCGGCGCTCCCGTTGCATTCCCACAACTGGGTGCGTGTCCCGTCGGCCGTGCCGCCCGACGCCACGTCCAGGCACTTGCCGAGCGCCCGGATCGTGCCGTCGCCGCCGACACTCCACTTCTGTGCGGCGGTGCCGTTGCAGTCGTAGAGCTGCACGGCTGTGCCGTTGGCGCTGTCGGCGCCGGCCACGTCCACGCACTTGCCGCCGATGCCGGTGATGGGACCGCCGCCGCCCGGCTGGGCGGTATCGGTGCTCACCCTGACGTAGTCGACCAGGAGCTGCTGGGGAAGGACCGTGCTGCCGTCGGGGTCACCGGGCCAGTAGCCGCCCACTGCGAGGTTGAGGATCAGGAAGAACGGCTTGTCGAAGACCCATTGGCGCCCGCCCAGGTCGGCGGGGGTACGCCGCTGGTAGACGGTGCCGTCCACGGACCAGGTGATCGCGTTCGGGCTCCAGTCGACGCTGAAGGTGTGGAAGGCGTCGGCGAAGGCCTGGCCGCCGGGCAGGGTGTAGCCGGCGCCGATGCCGCCCGATCCGGAGTAGCCGGGACCGTGAAGCGTGCCGTGGACGGTGGAAGGCTCGAAGCCCACGTTCTCCATGATGTCGATCTCGCCCGAGTTCGGCCAGCCCACCTGCCCGATGTCGTTGCCCAGCATCCAGAACGCCGGCCAGATGCCCTGCCCGCGCGGGATCTTCATCCGGGCCTCGACACGGCCGTATGTCGTGGTGAACCTGCCGGCCGTGTTCAGCCGGGCGGAGGTGTACTCACAACGGCCGTACCAGCACTGGTAGTTGCTTGGGTTCTCCCGGCGTGCGGTGATGACCAGATGACCCTGTCCGTCCAGTGCGGCGTTGCGGTTGCCCGCGGTGTAGAACTGCCGCTCATGGTTGGCAACGTTGTCGCCGGTCTCGGTCTGCCACTTCCCACCATCGGCGGCGGCGCCCGCGGGACCGTCGAACTCGTCGGAGAAGGTGACGGCGGCCGCCGCGGCGGTAGGCGCGGCGGGCTCCTTGACGGGCGGCGGCGCACCCTGTGCCAGCCCGGTGGACAGTGATGCGAGGGCGAGGACCGAGACGAGCGACACCAGCAGACGCCGGGATAGGTGCGGGGAATCCATGGCTGTCCCTTCATGAAGCATGGTGGGGGGCTTAGTTCACTACGTGATTTAAGAAGTGAGTCATGACCCTGTCAAGGGTTTGGTACGGGTCGGCGCCACCCCGCACGACCTCCGCACCTCACGCCCCGCAGCTGAAGTCCTCCGGCGAGGTCCCCGGCTTGCCGAGCAGGCCCCGCAGAGCGGTCAGTTCGCGTTCGGACAGGTCCGCGAACGGCGAGACGTACCGAGGATGATGTCCGCCTGACCCCCGGCGGAGCGTCCCGGGCCACTCCGGTGCCCCGGACAGGCCCGGGACACCGGACACGCGGTCAGACCTGGCCGAGGTCCGAACTGACCCAGCGCTGGGGCCGCATGCGGATGACCACCTGCTCGCCATGGTTCTCCCAGGCGAAGTCGACGTAGCCGGCGACCTTTTCGGCGGGCAGGTAGCGTGCCGACACCTCTTCCAGATCGCCGCGCGTCGCGGCGCGGGTCTCGGTGACGGGCCCCTCGACGGACACGTAACGGATCGTCGGCTCCACCCGGTCGACGAGCAGCGAGAACCGGCCTGCCGCACCGATGAGTTCGGCCTTGCGCGAGGTACGCCCTGTCATGACCCAGATGTCGCCACCCGGCGCGTACTGGTACCAGATCGGCACGCTGAGCGGAGCCCTGTCGCTGTCCTGCGTGGCCACGGCCAGGGCCGCCACATGGGGTTCGGCGAGGAATTCTTCGCGCTCTTCACGGGTGAGTGCCACAGCAAACTCCTTCGTACGGGGATCGGGGGCCCGGGGCTCCCGCCTGCCGGCCCAGTGTGCCGCCGCCCCCGGGCAGGCGGCCGTTTCGCCCGGCCGGAGGGCGTGTCGTGCGCCCGCCCGGTGCCCGCTTCCGCGGGACGGGATCAGCAGGGATCAGTTCCGTAGCGTCGGCCCCCCACCAGCCATGAGCGGCGCGGCCCCCTGCGTAGGGTCAAGAGGTGAGGACAGACGAACCGACGCTCCGGCGCGTCAGCACAGCGGGCGGCACAACGAGCGGATCAACCGCCGGGCCGACGCTGAGCGTCCTTCTCTTCGTCGTCATGGCGGTGATCGCCGCTCTGGACGTCGCGGCGGACCGGACATCGGGCCGGCGACGCGTCGGCCTGCTCGGCGACCCCGATCCTGACGGGGCGCTGCGAGCGCTGCGGTCCGATCTCATGGACCACGTGCAAGGGCCCCCGCACGACGACGTGGCGATGCTGCTGTTGCGCTGTCCCGGACGGGATGACGAGGCACCGGCATGAATGACGGGCGTCGCCCCTCCGTCGGCGTGCCGGGCCGGAATCCTGCTCAGCGGGCTTCCCTCCCGGCCCCGGCACCGCCTGCGCCCCGGCCGGCCTGGTAGATGTCCGGGATGCCGTCGGCGTCCTCGTCCAGGTCCTCCACTTCGCACAGGCGGCGGTAGACGCGGTTGCGCCGACGCAGGATGACGGCCGCCGGCACCGCGGCGAGTACGGAGCCGGTGAGGACGGCGGCCTTGACGTACTCGGCCTCCGCCCCGCCCGGGAAGGCGAGCTCGCCGATCAGGAGGGCGACCGTGAAGCCGATCCCGGCCAGGGCGGCGAGCCCGAAGACGTCACCCCAGGCGAGCTCGGGGTTGAGCTGTGCCCTCGTGAACCGTGCGGCCAGATATGTACCGAGGAAGATACCGAGGATTTTGCCCACGACGAGACCGATCACGACACCAAGGGGTTCGGGGTCGGTGAAGACGTGGGTGAGTGCGCCGAGGGAGACACCGACACCCGCGGCGAACAGGGCGAACAACGGGACGGCGACACCGGCTGACACCGGGCGCAGAAGGTGGGCGGTGCGGGCGGCGGGCGAGGATTCCTCGCCCTCGTCCCGCGTGGTGCGCAGGATCAGGCCCATGGCGACGCCCGCGACGGTGGCGTGGACGCCGGAGGTGTACATCAGCGCCCAGGCCGTGATGCCGAGGGGCGCGTACCACCACCAGCCGTGCACGCGGAAACGCTGGAGCAGGTAGAAGACGACAAGTCCCGAAACGGCCGCGCCCAGGGCCCAGAAGTTCAGGGCGGAGGTGAAGAACACCGCGATGACGAGGATGGCACCGAGATCGTCGACGACGGCGAGCGTCAGCAGGAACGCTCGCAGCGAGGCCGGCAGATGGGTGCTGATCACGGCCAGGACGGCGAGGGCGAAGGCGATGTCGGTGGCCATGGGGACGGCCCAGCCCTCCAGGCTTCCGCCGCCCGCTGTGGCGGTGAGCACGTAGAGGGCGGCCGGTACGGCCATTCCGCACAGGGCGGCGGCGACGGGCAGCGCGGCCGTGGCCGGCGTCCGCAGCTCCCCCACGACCAGTTCACGTTTCAGCTCGATGCCGGCGACGAGGAAGAAGACCGCGAGAAGGCCGTCGGCGGTCCAGTGCCCGACCGACAGGTTCAGGCCCAGGGCGGGGATGCCGAAACGGGCGTCGCGGACCTGCTCGTACGCCGCGCTCCAAGGGCTGTTCGCCCAGGCCAGCGCTACGAGGGCAGCGCCCAGGAGAACGAGACCGCCCACCGTTTCGGTCCGGAGCGCTTCGGAGACCGCCTGCCGTTCCGGCCAGGGCAGGACGCCGAAGAGCAGACAGCGTGGGCGGGTACGCGTCATGTGGGTGCGCCTCCGGGGTCTCTGCGGACGGGCACACGGCCCTTCGACGCCGACCAGACTTCCCGGCACACCAGCGTCACTGACGCGTTGTTCACACCGTAACGCCGGCCGCCCGGTCCCACCAGGCAGGGCCATGACCCTGAGCGTAAACGCAGACGGCCGGGGCCCGTAGACACCACTCAGGCGGTGTGTACGGGCCCCGGCACCGGATATCCGGTCAGACGGAGCTGTTCACGCCTTCGCGTTCCGTGTCGTCGTCCGTCAGCAGGCCTCCGTCGCGCTTGCGCACGTAGGCCAGGAAGCTGTTCAGCTCCCGCTTGACCACCGGGGCGAGGAGGTAGAGGCCGATGATGTTGATGACGGCGAGCATGAAGAGCACGGCATCGGCCATGTCGATCAGGGTCTGGAGTGTGAGCAGGGAACCGGCCACCGCCAGGACGGTGTACAGCACCTTGTAGACGAGCTCGCTCGTCCTGCTGCGGCCGAAGAGGTACGTCCAGGCCTTGAGGCCGTAGTAGCCCCAGGTGAGCACGGTGGAGATCGCGAACAGGAGCACCGCGACCGTGAGGATGTACGGGAACCAGGGCATCAGCGTGGCGAACGCGTCGGAGGTGATCGTGACGCCCGCGACGGACCCGTTCGCGCGGGCCTCGCCCCAGCTGGCCGGGTTGGCGACGACGATCGTCAGCGCGGTCATCGTGCAGATGACGACCGTGTCGATGAACGGCTCCAGCAGGGCCACGAGGCCCTCGCTCGCGGGGTGCTTCGTCTTGACCGCGGCGTGCGCGATCGGCGCGGAGCCGAGACCCGCCTCGTTGGAGAAGGCGGCCCGCTTGAAACCGATGATGAGCGCGCCGAGGACACCGCCCGCGACGCCCTCGGGGTTGAACGCGCCCTCGATGATCGTGGCGATCGCGGCCGGGACGGCGGTGACGTGGACCAGGATGACGACCAGGCACGCGGCGATGTAGATGCCGGCCATGGCGGGCACGAGCCTGCTGGTCACGGAGGCGATGGAGCGGATGCCGCCGAGGAGCACGATGCCGACGATCGCGGCGATGAGGACACCGAAGGACAGGGCGCCGGTCGAGGAGCCCATGAGGCCGCTCTCGCCACCGGTGACGGAGACGAGCTGGGCGTAGGACTGGTTGACCTGGAAGAGGTTCCCGCCGAACAGGCCGAAGAACAGGATCATGAAGGAGGCGAGCACGGCCAGGACCTTGCCGAGCTTCTTGCCGTTGCTGCCGAAGCGTTCGGCCAGACCCTTGGGCAGGTAGTGCATCGGCCCGCCGGAGACGGTGCCGTCGGCGTGCACCTCCCGGTACTTCACTCCGAGGGTGACCTCGACGAACTTGGTGGCCATGCCGAGGAGACCGCAGAGGATCATCCAGAAGGTGGCGCCGGGGCCGCCGATGGAGACGGCGAGGGCCACGCCGGCGATGTTTCCGAGGCCGACCGTCCCCGAGACGGCGGCGGTCAGGGCCTGGAAGTGGTTGACCTCTCCGGCCGACCCCTTCTCGTCGTACTTTCCGCGCACCACGTCGATGGCCAGACGGAATTTTCTCAGTTGGACGAAGCCGAACCAGCCGGTGAAGACGAGGCCCGCCACGACGAGCCAGACCACGATGAGCTGGAGGTCGGTTCCGCCGACAGGGACGGAGTAGAAGACGATCTCGACGAGCCAGCTGGCGATCGGCTCGAAGAAGCCGCTGACGGCCTCGTCCACGGACTGGGTGAAGGAATCGAGTGACACGGTGGGGGGACCTCGATGGCGCAGGACCGGCGCGTGGGGACGGCCGGTGGATGTGCGTGCTGTGAGCGGACGCCGTTGTCCGATCGACGACCGGGATGACGACGCCCCGGATTCGGAGGGTAATGACCTCGGACGTGCTGCCGACGCTTGCCGACGCTGCGCAGGAGTGGCGGCGGATGCCGCCACCTGCGGAGTTGCGCATTCCTATCACGCATCTACCCCTTCGCGGGGTGACGGGGATCACCTTA
Organism: Streptomyces finlayi; assembly: GCF_014216315.1. Classification (NCBI taxonomy): domain Bacteria; kingdom Bacillati; phylum Actinomycetota; class Actinomycetes; order Kitasatosporales; family Streptomycetaceae; genus Streptomyces; species Streptomyces finlayi. Next base: position 7,166,544 of record NZ_CP045702.1, on the reverse strand, counting down.
CGCGCAGTGATCTTCGAAAACCCCAGGACGCGTGATGTGACCGTTATCCGGACACCTCTCTACTTTCAGCGGGCATCTATTTCCGCTGGTCAGGAGTGTCCGACGGTACGCAGATGTCTCGATGCAGGGACGGTCCCGGTCTCGGGACCACCGGCTCGGGGCAGTCCGGGGAGGCGCCCGGGTCGAGGCCGGGCGCGGGGCGTACGGGGCCGAGCCGGTGCCCGCACCGCGGAGTTCGGCTCGGCCCTGAACCTCGGCGAGGGTGGCCGCAGTGATCCTGCCGCCGACACCGCCGACACCGCCGGCGGCATCGAGGTCACCACCTTCGCCGTTCTCACGGGAGAAACGCCGACTCCCCGAAGGCGGCCCGCGAAGCGAACAATGAGCTTCGCGGGTGGCAGTCGGTCCGCAACGGAAAGTTCACCGCGACCGAGCTGAACCACGCCGCCCCGAACACCGGTGTTCTGCGTGCTCGTTCCGCCGCGTACGGCGGCGCCTGGGAGGGCTTCGCCTTCGAGTGGGACGCGGTCACCGAGACGTACGCGCTGAAGTCCCTGGCGAACAACCTCTACGTGGCGGTCGAGAAGAACTACACGGGCAGCGCCCAGAACGTGCTGCGGGCCCGCTCCACCACCGCGGGCGGCTGGGAGCGGTTCGTCGTGTACTACAACGAGGAGCTGGGCCACTGGGCGCTCCAGTCCACGCTGAACGGGCTCTTCGTCACCATGGAGAACAGCTTCACCGGGTCCCTGCAGTACGTGCTGCGCGCCCGCTCCACCGACATCGGCGGCGCCTGGGAGGAGTTCGTCCTCCACGACATCAGCGCCTGATGCCCGTCCTGCCCACCGGCGTCCACGCGCCGGTGGGCAGGGTGCGGCGGACAGGCGTGATGAACGGACAGCCGTAATGAATCGGTAAGCAGCGCCCGCTCCCGCACCCGTCTCCCGTGCCGTTGAATGCGAGGAACCACACGACGATCGGGAGACGCAATGGCACGTGCGAGGCACCTGTTCGACAGACCGGTGTTCCAGGGGGCCCTGGCCCTGGCCGTACTGGCCGCGGGCGTGGGGCTCTACCTGTTCCAGCCCTGGAAGGCATGGCAGGACGAGACCGTCCGCGAGGAGTTCCCCACAGCCGCGAGCACACGGGTGGCGCAGGCGCCGACGGATCCGTCCGAGCCGGCCGCCGCGGCCCCGGCCACCCCGACCGCTCCGGCGGCACCGGCGAAGCCGCAGACGCTGGCCACGGGTGAGTTCATCAGCCATGAGCACGGAACGTCCGGCACGGTGAAGGTCCTGCGGCTGCCCGACGGCTCGCAGACGATGCGCCTGGAGGGGCTGGACACCAGTAACGGGCCGGATCTGCACGTCTGGATCACCGATGCCCCGGTGAAGGAAGGCAGGGCCGGCTGGGGTGTCTTCGACGACGGGGAGCACCGGAGCCTCGGCAAGCTCAAGGGCAACAAGGGCGACCAGAACTACGTCCTGCCCTCCGGCATCGACCTGGAGCGCTTCAGCAGCGTCACCATCTGGTGCGACCGCTTCAACGTCTCCTTCGGAGCTGCCGAGCTCTCCCGCGTCTGAGTCCCTGACCCTCCCCCGGGTCAGGAGGTGAGGTCCCTCAGTTCCGCGGCCAGTGAGCTGATGGCCGCGGGATTGCGCGGGCTCTCCACCAGGTCCACGTAGTCGAGGACGACGATCCGGTCGTTCTTGATCGCCGAGACGCCGGCGAGCGGCTTGTAGGACTTCAGGAACCTCAGCTTCTGGCCGGAGCTGGTGTCCCCGTAGTTGTTGATCACGATGACTTCGGGGTCACGGTCGATGACCGTCTCCCAGCCCACCGTCGTCCAGCTGTCCTCCAGGTCCTTCATGATGTGGTCGCCGCCCGCCTTGGTGATGATGTCGTGGGGCCCGGCGTACGCACCGGAGGTGAACGGCTTGTCGCGGCCGTCGTCGTAGAGGAAGACGCGCGGGCGGTCACTCCCCTTCGCCGCCTTCGCCTGCGCTGCGGCGACCTCCTCGCGGAACGAGGCGATGAGCGTGCCGGCCCGGTCCTCGACGTCGAATATCCGCCCCAGGTTGCGCAGGTCCGTGTAGAGCGCGTCGAGCGGCGCCATCACCCCGCGCGCCTTGCCCTGCCCGTTGCGGCACGACTCGCTGAGCAGGTAGGAGTCGATGCCCACGCGTCGCAGCTCGGCCGGAGTGAAGCCCTCCCCTTCGTTGAAGCCGTAGTTCCAGCCCGCGAAGACGAGGTCGGCCCGGGCGTCGAGGACGAGTTCCTTGTTGATGGTCCCCTTCGAGAGCCAGGTGGTCCTCTCGTAGCCGTCCTTCCAGGGCACGGAGGTGAGATCGCCCTTGTCGTCGGGCATGACGTAACCCGCCATGTGGTCCTCCAGCCCGAGCGCGAACATGATCTCGGTGATGCCGACGTCATTGGTGACCACGCGTTGCGGGGCCTTGTCGTAGGTCTTCTTCTCACCGCAGTTCTCGACGGTCACCGGGTAGTGGCCGCCGGCTGCCGCGGAGCCGCTCTCGCGGTCTCCCGGTGATTCGACCTGCGCTCCGCAGCCGATGAGGGTCAGGGCGGCGGCGAGCACGAAGGCGGCGGGGCGTACGGGATTCGGCATGGGTGCAGGAGCTCCTTGGGACAGGGGTCACGCGGCGAGGAGGCGGTCGAAGAGCAGCTGTACGGCGCCGGTCTCCGGGTGCGGTACGCGATGCGCTCGTACGCCGAAGACCTCGGCCAGCAACGCGGGTGTGAGGACATCGTGAGGAGCGCCGGACGCGACGATCCGGCCGCCGTCGATGACATGGAGGACGTCGCAGTGGAGTGCCGCGAGGTTGAGGTCGTGCAGCGCGGTGAGGACGGTCAGCCCGCTCTCGCGTACCAGCGCCAGCACCTCCAGCTGCTGGGCGATGTCCAGGTGGTTGGTGGGCTCGTCGAGCACCAGGACGCGGGGCTGCTGGGCCAGCGCGCGGGCGATCAGGACGCGTTGCTTCTCACCGCCGGAGAGGGTGAGGAAACCGCGGTCGGTGAGATGGCCCGCGCCGACTCCCGCGAGCGCGGCCTCGCACGTGCGCCGGTCCTCCTCGGTGGTCCGGGCCATGGACCGCTGGTGCGGCAGCCGCCCCATCGCCACGACCTCGGCGACCGTGAAATCGAATTCGGTGACCGCCTCCTGGGGAAGGGCGGCGAGCCGGCGGGCGCTCTCGCGCGCACTCATCGTGTACAGGTCCTCGTCCCCGAGCCGGACGGTGCCGGCCGAGGGGCGCAGGGCCCGGTAGACACACCGCAACAGGGTGGACTTCCCGCTGCCGTTGGGCCCCACGAGGCCGACGACCTGGCCCTCGTCCGCTCGCAGCGTGACGTCGTCCACGAGTCGCGCCCCGGAGATCTCGACCGTCAGTTCATCGATGTCGATGCGCATCACACGCCCCCGAAGGTGTAGGAGCGGCGGCGCATGAGGAGGACGAAGCACGGTACGCCGATGACGGCGGTCAGTACGCCCACGGGCAGCTCGGCGGGGGCGAGGACCACGCGGGAGAGGATGTCCACCCAGATCAGCAGGACGGCGCCCGCGAGCGGCGCGACGGCCAGGAGGCGGCGGTGGTCGGCGCCGACCAGCATCCGTGCGGCGTGCGGAACCATCAGGCCGACGAAACCGATCGCACCACTCACCGCGACGACCGCCCCGGTGACGGCCGCGGAGACGAGGAACAGCTCCTTGCGGAGCCTTCCGGCGTCCACGCCCAGCGCGGCCGCGGTTTCGTCGCCCATGGCGAGGGCGTTCAGACGCCGTGCCGACCACACGAGGTGGGCGAGACCTGCGGACACGGCCGCCGCCGCGATCGGCACGGACGCCCAGGTGGCTCCGCCGAGGCTTCCTAGCAGCCACATCATCGCGGAGCGGGCCGCCTCACCGCGCTCGGCCGCGAACACCATGAAGGTGGTGACGGCGGAGAAGCCGTAGTACATCGCGGTGCCCGTCAGGACGAGCCGCAGCGGGGTGAGCCCCCGGTCGGTGCGGGCGATCGCGTACACCAGCACCATGGAGAGGAGGGCGGAGAGGAAGGCGGCCGAGGACAGGGCCCAGATCCCGAACGCGCCGAACGCCCCGAAGATGAGTACGGCGTTGGCACCGACGGCAGCACCCGAGGAGATGCCGAGGACGAACGGGTCGGCCAGGGCGTTGCGGACCATGGCCTGCACGGCGACGCCGATGGCCGAAAGGCCTGCCCCGACGACCGCGGCCAGGACGGCTCGTGGGAAGCGCAGCTCCCAGACGATGGTGTAGGCCGGGACCTCGTCGGCGGCTACGGGACCGCCCGTCAGCCCCGCCCAGAGGTAGTGCGCCACCTCTCCCCAGGAGAGCCCGGAGGCCCCGGTTCCGGCACCGAAGGCGAGGGACACCGGGAGGGCGGCGCACAGGCAGGTGAGGATCAGCGGCAGTGACACCCGCTTGGGGGGCGCGGGCCCGGAGGCGGTGGGTGCGCCGCGCGACGGCACAGCGGTTATGCGTTCGAGGGATGTGGCCACGGGCGGGTCTCTTTCGCCTCGGGCCGTGCGCCTACGTATTCAAAGGAGCAGCCCGGGACTCGGGGCCCCTGCGCAGCACCCCTCGCAGTCCACGGCGAATTGACAGGAGCCATCAGCACCGCGGGAAATCGGGCTTACGGAGACCTGTGTGGGCTCCGCCTACCGTTGCGGGTCAGCGCCGGACTTCGACCGGACTTCCCCCGCGGGGCGGTTGCAGCTTAGCGCGGAACGTTCGTACCCGGTGTGTGGCCGAACGTGCGGCGGAACACGTCGATGAAGGCGCCGGCGGACGACCAGCCGCACCGATGGGCGACGAAGAAAGTGACCGGTGTCCGCCCGGCGAGCAGGACCAGCGCGTGGTGGAGCCGCGGCTGGGTACGCCGCTGCGGGAACGTCATGCCGAGGTCGGTGCCAAAGACGGTGCGCAGACCGGCGTGGACGCTCTGCGAGGTGTTGCGTCCGGAGCCGCTGACCGCGAAAGTCCCGCCGGACGCCGACAGGCTGTCCGGCGCGGTGAACGACAGGGTGTAGGTGGTGCCGGCGAATGGCGCCAAAGGAAGGGGCGGCCTGGATAAGGCTTACCTAAGCCGACGCGGCTTCATGTGTCAATCTCCTCTTCACCAGCCGTGCACACCCCCGCGTCCGCCATCAACTACCCTCCGGTGCGGGCCCTGTGAGTCCCGGGAGGCCGCCACCGGCGGGGCGGCGCCACGCCTCCGCGACAACCCCCGAAGACACCGGTTGCCGACGGCACACGCACATGTGAGAGATTGTCAGTCCTCTTGTGAAGACCTCCGCACGACTCCGGGGGCCGGGTCGCGGGAGACCCGGGGCCGGGGCGTCGTGGTGCCGAACGCGCTGCTCAACACGCCTGCAAACAGGGTGTGTTGATCCGGTTCGAGGCCGGAGCCACCTTGATTGAACGAGAGATTCCGGTGATAGCATCCGGGCATCTGTGATCTTGATCCACTGGATGCAGATGCTGTTCTGCGATCTGCGGCCTGCACTCCGCGCAACGGCGGCTGGGCAGTGCCGAGCGGCTGTATCGCGGGGGTCCTCACGAGGTGCATCCGCCGCCGTCCGCCTGCCATGCGCCCGGGAAAGGTTTCCATGATTCGAGATGCACTTGTGTGGTGCTTGGTCGCGGTGGCGGCGACAGCCGTCGTCGCCGCCGTGGCACTCGCCGCCCGCAACAGAGCTCTAGGGGCGAAGAAGCAACAGAACGAGGCGGAGCTGAGGGGCCAACTCCACATATCGGACAGCCAACTGCATGTCTCCCGAGCCGAGTTGCAGAGGTTCCGGAGCGAGCAGGACAGGACGCTCCTGGAGGCCAAGGAAGCGGCCGAGGAGAACACCAAGGCGGTCCTCAAGGGTGCCGCCAGCTTCCTGCAGAGCCTCGCGGCCGAGCAGACGATGCTGCTGGACGGCATCCAGCGGAAGTACGGCGGCCACGCGGTGCTGAGCGACCTGCTGGAGGTCAACCACGCCAACGCCCAGATGGCGCGCAAGGCGCAGGGCATCGCGGTCATGTGCGGCGCGCCGCTCGGCCGCCGCAACAGGCCCGCCAGCGTGTACGACGTGGTGCGCAGCGCCCAGGGGCAGATCCGCAACTTCAACCGGGTCGCCATCATGCAGCAGACCGGTCTTGCCCTGAAGGCGTCCGCGGTCGCGCCCGTGGCCCTCGCCGTGGCAGAGCTGCTTGACAACGCTGCCAGCTTCTCCCAGCAGGACGCACCGATCGAGGTGACGTTCCAGCGGGTCCAGAACAATCTGTGCATCGTCATCGACGACGCCGGTGTCAGCATGAACGACGAGGACCGGCAGCGGGCGACCGAGCTGCTGTCCGGCGACGTGGTGTCCCGGCTGTCGCGGCTCGGCAACCAGCCGAAGTTCGGCTTCCCGGTGATCGGTCTGATCGCGCGTCAGTACGGCTTCAAGGTGGACGTCACCGGAGTCTCCCGGTACGGCGGCGTCCGGGCCGTCGTCCTGCTGCCCGAGGAGCTGTGGACCATGGAGGAGACGCCACCGGCCCAGGAGGCCCCCGTCAGCAGTATCCGGCGGGCCGAAGGGCGGCCGCAGACCGCGCCGACGCGCACGACGCACGGGCTGCCGAAGCGCGGAGCACGTCAGGCGCCCATCGCGAGCGTGCCCGATCCCGACGCCGCCCCGTCGGTACTCCGGGCTCCCGAGGGCACGGGCCGCGCCTCCGGACGCAGCCTGGGTGCTTTTCAGCGCGGCACGCTCTCCGGCCGCAATCTTGATGCCACGTCGTTCGAAGGGTCCGAAGACGCATGACCACCGACCTGTCGTGGATGCTCGAGGACATCGTGCACAACGTGCCCCGGGCACGGCACGCCGTCCTGCTGTCCGCGGACGGCCTTCCTCGTGGGGCCACGGAGGGCCTCGCCGAGAAGGAGGTGCGTACCATCTCCGCCGCCATGGCCGGGATGCAGTCGCTCAGCCGGGCCACGGCGCACTTCGCCGGCCCCGAGGAGGACCGGCAGTGGAACCAGACGATCATCGAGTTCTCCCACGGGTGGAGCTTTCTGATCGGCGCGGGGCAGGGTGCCTATCTGGCCGCCGCCGCTGCGCCCGATGTGGACATGCAGCAGATCTCCTTCCGTATGCACCGCCTCGTCGCCCGGCTGGGCAACAACCTCACCTCACCGCCGCGCGTGAACACCGAGGAGGACGCCGGTACGCGCGCCTCCGGCCCTCCCCGGCGTGAGAACGCCGGCTCCTCCGGGTTCGTACTCGCCGACCTCGACCAGGTGATCGCCGATGTGCGGGGCGCCCGTCACGCCGTACTGCTGGGGGCCGACGGCCTGCCCCGCGGGGCGACCAGTGGACTGAACCGGGACCTGGCGGACACGATCTCCGCTGCCATGACGGGCATCCACGCCTACAGCAGGGTCACCTCGCAGTTCGCGGGTGTACTGGAGGGCGCCGAGTGGCGGCAGACGGTCATCGAGTTCCAGCACGGCTGGATCTTCCTGATCGCGGCCGGTACCGGGGCCTTCCTGGCCGCCGCCGCCGAGCACGACTGCGACATCGAGGAGTTCACCACGCGTCTGCACGAAGTGATCCCGAAGCTGACCACACCGGCAGGACCAGGAGAGGGGGCAGGCCATGCCTGACGAACCCGAGCAGGAACTGGAACTCACGACCCCGTTAGTTCCCCTCTTCGTCATCACGAACGGACGTGCTCTGCCCCCGGATCACGAGTACGAGCACACCACGCTCGTCATGGCGGCACAGGACGCCTCGGCCGCGGCGCGCACGCTGTCCCCGGAAGCGGGTCAGGTCATGGACCTGGTCGCCGACGGCTTCCTGTCCGTGGCCGAGGTGGCCGGCCACACGCACCTGCCGCTGGGCATCGTGCGCATCCTGCTGGCGCAGTTGGAGGACGACAGCCTCATCCTCGTGAGAAGGCCGATACCGCGCGCCGAGCATGTCGACAGAGAACTGGTCAGCGCCGTACTCGAAGGCCTGAAGAATCGATTCGGAGCGTAACGCGTGTACCTGGATCCAGACGTCTCCCATGCGGTGAAGATCCTCATAGTGGGGCACTTCGGGGTCGGCAAGACCACCTGCATCGGCAGTCTCTCCGAGATCGAGCCTCTGCGGACCGAAGAGGAGATCACGGAGGCCAGCGAGGGCTTCGACGATCTGTCGGGCACGCCTCACAAGAAGACCACCACCGTGGCCATGGACTTCGGCCGGCTCACCCTCAGTGACACGCTCGTCCTCTACCTCTTCGGAACGCCCGGCCAGGAGCGCTTCAAGGAGATGTGGGAGGAACTGTCCAAGGGCGCCCTCGGCGCGCTGGTCCTCGTCGACCCCGAGCGGCTGCACGAGTCCTTCCCCGTCCTGGACCTGGTCGAGACCTTCGGCCTGACGTACGCCATCGGTGTCAACCACTTCGAGGGCACCACGGACTACCCCCTCGACGAAGTCCGTGAGGCGCTGAACCTGACGGACGACACCCCCGTCGTGAGGTGCGACGTACGCGACGAGAACACCTCGGCGCAGGCGCTCATCACCCTCGTCACTCATCTCATGTCCCAACTCGGCTAGGAGAGCGCCGGTATGCAACAGCCGTTCGACGCGCAGGAGATACCCCCCGGATGCCCCGCGCACGGGAATGTCCAGCTGTACGGCCCCTCGTTCGGCGCCGACCCCGACGGGCACTACGCGCATCTGCGTGCGTCGGGGCCGAGCTCGGCGGTGGACATCGCCCCGGATGTCCAGGTGGAGCTGATCACCAGTTACGACGCCGCCCTGTACGTCCTGCAGAACCCCGCGTCCTTCGTGCGCGACTCCCGTCGCTGGAACGCGCTGAACGACGGGCGCGTCCCTGCGGACAGCCCGGCCCTGCCGATGATGAGCTACCGCCCCAACGCGCTGTTCAGTGACGGTGCGGCCCATGCGCGCCTACGCCAGGCGGTCACGGACAGCCTCTCCACGGTCAACGAGCTCCAGCTCATCAGGCAGACCCAGCAGTCCGCCGACTACCTGATCAGCCGCTTCAGTTCCGAGCCCCGCGGTCAGGCGGAGCTGATGGCGGAGTACGCCCAGCCGCTGCCGCTTCTGGTGTTCAGCGATCTGTTCGGCTGCCCGCCTGAGATCGGTGACCGCGTGATCGCCGGGATCAGCGGCATCTTCGAGGGGACTCCCGGCTCCGACGAGGTACTGGGCGGTGCGCTCACCGAGCTGATCGCTCTCAAGCGGCGGCGCCCGGCGGCGGACCTGACGACACGTCTCATGGAGCACGCGGCACAGCTGAGTGACGAGGAGGTGCTGCACCAGCTGGTGACACTTCTCTCCGGCGGCACCGCTCCTCTGACCGCCGCGATCGGGACCAGCAGTGCGCTGTACCTCGGCGAGGAATGGCAGTCCGGACTGCCGGTCGAGGACGCGATCGCCCAGACGCTGTGGAACTACGCACCGATCGCCAACTACGCGGCTCACTATCCGACTCACGATGTCGAGCTGGCAGGCAGGCTGCTCCGTGCCAACGACCCGGTGCTGGTCTCCTTCGCCGCGGCCAACACCGATCCGAAGCTGACGGAGCACCGCCAACAGCTCAGTGCAAAGGCGCACCTGGCCTTCGGTGCGGGCCCACACGCCTGCCCCGCCAAGGACCCGGCGTTCATGATCGCGGTCACCGCCGTCGAGACACTCCTCAACCGGCTGCCCGACATCGAGATGCGTGTTCCGTTCAAAACGCTCGCCTGGGCACCGACGCCGTGGAGCCGCTCGCTGGTGACCCTTCCGGTCCGCTTCACCCCGAGGCCGGGGTCGTCGGCCGCCACGGAGCCCGCCCGTCCGCAGGCACCGGCATCCCAGCAGCCGATGCCCGGCGATCAGCGTTCAGCCGCCCGGCCGCCCGGAGCCACGGGCTCGGCTGCACCGCAGCACAAGGGAGGCATGTTCAGCCGCTTCCTGGCCTGGACGAGAGGGGAGTGATTCAAGTTACCTCCTGAGACCTCTGTGTTAGCGGATGTTTCAACGATCTTGTGGGTATGCATGGCGGCTGGTTCTCAGAAAGGAGCCGCCACATGGGAGTTATCACGACTCCGTCGTTTGACCGCAGGGCGTCCGCCTCCCTCTTCTCTCGTCTTCGGACGGCGAGGGGGCAGGCCGATCCCTTTCCGATCTACGAGGAGCTGCTATCGAGGGGCGATGTCAGCCTCGCCCCCTGGGGCGGCACTCTCGTGACCAGCTTCGCCCTCTGCGATCAGGTGCTGCGCAGCCGTGACTGGCTCGAACCGGACAAGCGGTGGCGTGAACGCCAGGGGTCGGGCACACGCTGGAACGCCTCCTCCTCCCGGGAGATGAGCAACACGCTGGCCGCGCTCAATCCGCCGGACCACACACGGGTGCGCCGGGCGGCCGGCACGTTCGACCGAGCCGCCGTGGAGCGGATCGGCCAGACCGTGACCCGGGCGACCGATCAGCTCCTGGATTCCCTGGCGGAGCGGTTGCGCGAGGGGGAGGCGGACTTCGTGTCCCTGGTGGGTGACGAACTGCCGGTCGCCACCATCGGCGACTGGCTCGGGATACCCTCGGCCGACTGGCCCCGTCTGCGGCAGCTGACCCATGATCAGGTCTTCACGCAGGAACTGCTGCCGTCGGCGAGCCAGCTGGCCGGATCGGACGCGGCCACCGCCGAACTGCGGGCCTACTTCATGGCCCTGGTGAGTGACCGGCGCGCGCACCCCGGTGAGGACCCCGTGTCCCGCTGGATCGAGACGTGGGACGCCTTGGAGCCCGACCGGGACGCAGCCGACGAGGCGGTCTACTTCCTGGTCCTGTTCGTCCTCCTGGCCGCTCTGGAGACCACGTCGACACTGCTCACCACCATGACTCTCCTGCTGGTCGAGAGCCCCGAACGCTGGGACATGGTCGCCGACCACCCGGATCTGGTGCCGGCATTCATAGAAGAAACGTTGCGCTACGACCCGCCCACGCATGTCATCAGCAGGATCGCCGGCGAGGACTGCGTCCTGGGCGGACTGGAGATACGCAAGGACGAGATGGTCCACCTCATGGTGGGCGCGGCCCACCGGGACCCGGCCAAGCACGTCGACCCCCACCGGTTCGACCCGCTGCGCAAGCCCGCCCACCTGGCCTTCAGCGGAGGCATCCACTACTGCCTCGGCGCACCACTGGCCCGCCTGGAGGCCCAGATCCTCCTTCGCGGACTCATCCGGCGCCTCCCCCGCCTCACTCTCGTACGCCGCCCGACGATGGCGCCCCGCGTGGCGTTCCGGCGCCTGCTGAACCTGGATGTCGCTGTCGCATGACCGAATCCACCGCTCCCCTCGACAGCCCCTCCGGCAAGACGATAGGCGTCGAGCAGGACGGCCCTGTACTCCATGTCCGCCTCAACCCGTGGGGCCAGGACGACACACTGGGCATCGCCGTCCTCGACGATCTCCTGCTCCTGCTCGATGATCTCCATGAACGCCCGGACATCCGCATCCTGACCCTGTCGTCCCTGGGCACGGACTTCTGCCTGGGGGCCGACCGCACCGAGTACGAGGCCTCGCTCGTCGCGGACCCGACCGGGGCCGGGCTGCGGCGCATCGCGGACAAGGCCCACCGCCTGTGCCAGGCACTGGAGAACACCCACGCGGTCACCATCGCCCGCCTCCACGGCCGGGTGATCGGCGCGGGGCTCGCACTGGCCTCGTTCTGCGATCTGCGCGCGGGTGCCGACACCTGCCGCTTCCGTATGCCGGAACTCGGCATCGGGCTTCCACCCGCCTGGGGAGGAGCGATGGGCCGACTGGTCTCCGAGGCCGGCGCGGCCCGTATCCGCGAACTCATGCTCACCTGCGAGGTGTTCGACGCGGCCGCCGCCCACCGGCTCGGCCTGCTCCACAGAACCGCCCCGCTCGACCGGCTGGACGAGGTCGTCCACGCCTGGACGCGGCCCCTCGTCCGGCGCTCGCCCGAGGCCCTCGTCCTGACCAAACGCATGCTGGCCGGCTACGCGCGGGCGGACCGTACGGCCGACGTCTCCCTGCTCGACTCCCACCTGCTGGCGGCCCAGATCAGTCAGCCCCGCAGACCGGTCGGAGCCGGCACCGGGTGAGACAGCCGCCACGCCCCGTGAGATCCGCGTCCGCCAAGGTCTCACGGGGGCGTGGCGGCGTACCTGCCGGGAACGGGCCGCCCCCGCCCCGCTCCGGACCGTGCGTACGGGTCAGCGGCCCTTGCGCACCCGGGCCGCCGCGCGTGCTTCCGCCGCCTTGCGGGCGTCCGCCGTCTTACGGGTCTCCTTGGGGCGGCCCGGACGAGTACCCATGCCTCGGAAGGCGACGTTGCCGCTGCCCTTGCCCTGGATCGGCGGGCGCTTCGCCCCGGTGATGGCGGTCAGCTTCTCCTCGCCGGAGCGCACCTGCGTGACCGTCGGCCGGATCCGGGCGTCGGTCATGATCCGGTTCACGTCCCGCCGCTGGTTCGGGGTGACCAGCGTGACCACGTTCCCGGACTCCCCCGCGCGAGCCGTACGCCCGCCACGGTGCAGGTAGTCCTTCGCGTCGGCCGGCGGGTCGACGTTGACGACGAGGTCGAGCGCGTCGATGTGAATACCGCGCGCCGCGACGTTGGTGGCCACCAGCACGGTGATCTCGCCGTCCTTGAACTGGGCGAGCGTATGCGTGCGCTGCGGCTGTGACTTCCCACTGTGCAGGGCGGCAGCCCGTACACCACTGGCCCGCAGGTGGCGGGTGAACTGGTCCACGCCGGCCTTGGTGTCCAGGAACATCAGGACCCGGCCGTCGCGCGCGGCGATTTCGGTCGCGGTCGCGTACTTGTCGGCGGCGTGAACGTTCAGAACATGGTGTTCCATCGTGGCGACGGAGCCCGCCACGCGGTCGAGCGAGGCGAGCACCGGCTCGTGCAGGTACTTCTGCACCAGCTGGTCGACGTTGCGGTCGAGCGTGGCCGAGAACAACAGCCGCTGACCGTCGGAGCGGACCTGGTCCAGGATTTCCGAGACCTGCGGCAGGAACCCCAGGTCGCACATCTGATCCGCCTCGTCCAGCACCGTGATCCGCACCTGCTGCAGATCGCAGGCCCGGCGCGATACGAGGTCGGCCAGCCGCCCCGGCGTCGCGACGACGACTTCGGCCCCGGTACGCAGCAGCGCCGCCTGCCGGTTGATCGCCAGTCCGCCGACCACCGTCGCCAGTCGCACGTTCAGGACCTGCGCGTACGGCGCGAGCGCGTCGCTCACCTGCTGCGCGAGTTCCCGGGTCGGCACCAGGACCAGGGCTAGCGGCCGCTTGGACTCGGCTCGCATGCCCGCCGTCCGGGCGAGCAGCGCGAGCCCGAACGCGAGTGTCTTGCCGGAGCCGGTCCGCGCACGGCCGAGGACGTCACGGCCGGCCAGCGCGTTGGGCAGGGTCGCGGCCTGGATCGGGAAGGGCTCCGTCACTCCGAGGCCGGTCATCGTCCTCGTGAGCTCCGGGGGCAGCCCGAGTGCGTCGAAGGAATCCACCGGCGGCAGGCCCGTGGCCACCGTCTTCGGCGTCGTGAGTTCGCCCTCCGGGGCCGGCGGCTTCGCGTTCATGGGGAACCTTCCTCGGTCTGGGGCCCGGAACGCGCCGAGGCCCGTACCCCTCGGTACGGGCCCCAACGGTTTCGAAGCGTGACCCCAGTTTACCAGCGCCTGCCCGGGCACATTCCGGCCGTCGGAGTTCCCCGCGACGGTGCGACAGCGCGCATCCCGGCTCGGGACGCTCTCACTCGAAGCTGTCCCGGGCCAGGCGAAGCGCCAGCTCCTGGAGGATCAGCTCGGTTCCCGGCTCGGCGACCGCCTGGTCGTAGGCCTCGGCAAGCGTCTCGAAGGCGATGATGAAACCGTTGACCAGCGCGCTCAGCGGCTCGGACAGCTGGGTGAGCACCGCCAGCCCGACTTCTTCCGCGCTTGCCCCCACCGGCACGGCGAACTGCCCGGGCGTCACTTCGCCGAGCAGGTCGGTCACGAGGCCTTCATCGACCCCGCCCCGCAGAGCCGTCAGTGCTGCGATGGCCTTGAGCTTGATCTCGTTCTCCGTCACGCCCTGAGCCTAGAAGCGACGGACCACGCAGGGCCGCATTCCGCCCCGCCCGGTCACCGTCGTCCCCGGCACGGGCTCGGCGTCTCCGGTCGGCGTGGCGCCGCCGTACGACCGCCAGGTGGCGCCCGGCGGCCGCACACCGCTCAGGCGGGGTGCCGGTCCTCGTCGGCACAGGTTCCGTCGGCCTCGCAGCGCAGGTCGAGTATCTCCAGGAGCTCCGCGAGGTCGGCCGGATCGGTGGCATGTCTGACGACGGCCAGTCGGGCCGCGCGCCGCAGCTCCGCTGTCATCTCACTGACGTGTGATCGCTCCATCCCCCGATGCGACCATGCCGACCTCCCCGGCGCAGCCCGGCCGCGGCCTCTTGGGGCCCGGATGCCAGGATTCAGCCGGTGTGGGCGCGCGCGTGGGCGCGCTGCTGGACGATACGGGCCGGCTCGTCGCGGATCACAGGGGGGCAGTTCCCCGGCTGCAGTCTGCGAGGGGGTCGCCGGTGGCCACCGGCCTCGGACCGCGTCGACCGTGTGGGACCGCTGCGGGCACCCAGTCACCGCGCCGTAACCATCAAGGTGAAAAGCCATCCAAGTCCGTCTCAGCGGCCGTCTACTGTACGGACGTGCCGTGCTGCTCCTCGCAGCCGTCTGAGGAGGATTCCTGTGTCATCGCCCTGCGACCCCCAGCACGCTTCCGTCGGTGATGTGGACGCCGCCCTCCTGATGATCGACTCCCGGCTCAGGAGCATCCACGACGGCAGGACCGGGACCGACCCCGAAGAGCAGGCCCTGTCCGACCAGTTCGCCGCGTCCCTGGGCCCCGAGGGAGTCGATGACGTACTGGACGGCACGTGCACGCTCATCTTCATGTTCATGACCTGGCTGCGGAAGGCCCACGACGCACACGACAAGGACGTCATCGAGTACGTGGTGCCCAACCTCGTGGCGACGATGCGCAAGATGCCACGGAGCATCCGCCCCGAGGCCATCCCCACCATGGCCGGCCTGGTCGTCGCCGCGGGTACCGGCCTGAGTCCCAACCTGTGGCGCAAGCAGTACGGAGACTGGACCGACGAGGAGATGAACCCCTTGGAGGCCACCGCCTTCCTGCTCGCTGAGCACATCAACCGCATCACCGACGACCCCGACTTCGCCACCCGCCTGATCACCGACGCTCTGTCCAGCGCGGACGAGGACTGACGCGCTGCCCATGGGGGCCGGACCGTGTACGCGGAGACCGGCGTGAGCGCGTTGCCGGTCGAGCGTCGCCGCTGAGGAGTCGCCGGCGTCGCGGTGGCGGCGGCACATGCCGGTCCGAGTCGGGTGGACGCATCCACGGCCTCCCCGGCAATCCCGGTCAGCCCGTCGTTGACCCGGTACGTCGCTCATGGCGCGCACGCGCGAGGCGGTAGGCGTCGCGGAGCAGTTCGCGGGTCGCCGCCCCCGTCCGCCGGCCCGGGTTCACCACCGCGAGCCAGCCCAGGGAGCCGTAGACAGGGTGCGCCATCACAGCATCGGTGACGCTCGGGTCGCCGTCGACGGCCGGTTCGCGCGGCGGGTGGCCGATCCAGTCGACGAAGGCTTGCGTCCCCGCGGCGATGTTGACGCGGAACGTGTCCGGGCGCTCCAGGCGCGATCGCTCATCGCCCGGGTAGTTCTTCACCACGATCGTCGCGAACGGCTGGGCCGTTGTCGGTACGACGCCGTCGGGAGCGTAGTAGAAGAACGTGTCCCCCCAGCTGACCTCTGGTGAGCCGTCTCCGGGACCCGGCCTGACGGCCAGGACTCCATCGAGGTCCGCCACATGGTTGATGATCTCTTCGATGGTCATGTACTCAAGCGTTTCATTAAGGTGCTTGTGGAGACTTTGATCCGGAAACAGAGGAGCCGCCGGTGCCAACCCTCAAGTCGTCGGCCCTGCGCACGGTCGATGTCGCCCTACGTGCCGGGTACTCCGTCCAGCAGGTGCGCAACCTTGAGCGCGACGGTGTGCTCCCGCCGGTAGCGCGCACAGCTGCGGGCTACCGGATCTACGGGGAGAGGCATCTGCATTCCGCTCTGGCCTACCGAGCCCTCGCGGTCGGAGCAGGACCTGTCGAGGCCAGGCGGATCGTCCGTGCCCTGCATCAGCGCCCGGTCCCGGAGGTACTTGCCCTTCTCGACGCGGCGCATGCCCGGCTCGACCGGGAGCGTACGGACCTCAAGCTCGCTCAAGAGGCCGTCGAGGTGATCTCTGCCGAGTCGGTCGAAGACGTACGTCCATCGGACTCGATGAGCGTCTGCGAACTCGCCGTCGCCCTCGGAGTGCGCGCATCGGCGTTGCGGCACTGGGACGCCGAAGGACTGGCCGTCCCCGACCGGGTCCCCCCGCGGGAAACGCGGCGGTACTCGCCGGCCCAGGCGCGGGATGCCCGGATCGTCCACCAGCTACGCAGCGCTGGGTACCGTGTCGGCCCGATCCGGTCCCTGATGCCGGCCCTGCGACACGGGCACGGATCGGGAGACGTCCGCGCCGCACTGGCGGTCAGGGACGCCGACATCACTGCCCGCTCCCACGCCCTCTTCGACGCAACCGCCGCACTGAGCGCCGCACTCGCCGCCGAGGCTCGGACGTGATGCTCTGAGGACCAGGTCCGCCGCCCGTCAGCGGCCGGATCGGGGGTGCCCGTTCGGGGCTGTTGATCCTGCACGACGGAATCGAGGGCGGCAGCCGGCCGGGCTACCCCGACGGCTGCTTTCGCCAGAACAGGTGGTGCGTCACCCCGCTCGGGCTGGGAACGACCTCCAGGTGGAACTGGTCGAGCAACTCGTCGGGGGACTCCCAGAGCCGTAGTCCGGACCCGAGCTTCACGGGCGAGACCGCCACATGCATGGTGTCGACGAGGCCGGCGTCGAGAAACTGCCGGATGGTGGTAACCCCGCCGCCGAGTCGGACGTCCTTGCCCTGCGCCGCCTCCCGGGCCTGCCTGAGGACCGTGGCCGGGTCAACGTCGACGAAGTGGAACGTGGTGTCGGAAAGCGCGATCGACGGACGCGTGTGGTGGGTCATGACGAACACCGGGGTGCGGAAAGGGGGCTCGTCACCCCACCAGCCCTGCCACTCATGGTCTTGCCAGGGCCCGCGCTGGGGCCCGAACTTGTTGCGGCCCATGATCTCGGCGCCGATGTTCCGTGCGTAGTCCCGCGTGAGGTAGTCGTCGAGGCCCCGGCTCCCCCCGGGGTCTGTGCGCATGGGCCAGCTGGCCGTGGCGCCGGCCCATGCGAACAGCCTTTCCGGTTCGACATGACCGAACGGCCTCTCGAGGGTCTGATCCTCCCCGGCGCCGATCCCGTCACTCGAGACGGTGAAATTCTGAACTCTCAGTAGCTGAGCCACGCGCTTCTCCAGACTTGTCGACAACGGTGGTGAGACTTGCCGAGCCGGGAAAACTCATCGCTGGGTCCGTGACCGGCCGGAAACGAAGCCGGCCGGTATCCCGGTCCGCGAGGTCCGCGAGGGAGGTCCGCGAGGTCCGCGAGGTCCGCGCAGGCTCCTGTGGTGGGGACGCCTCCGCCCGTGGACGTTGCCGCCGGCGCCACGGTCGGGGCGCTAAGGCTCCGGAAGACCGACGAGCGCTTCGACTTCTCTCAGGGGGAAGGGAGTGGGCCCGTGCCATTCGAGGATCAGGACAGTGGCGTCGTCGTTCAGCTTCCCGTGTTGGTGATCGAGGATGCGCCGACGCAGTCTGCGCAGGGTTTCCGGCACCGGCAGGCGCGGATTCCTCCTGGACGGTTTCCCCCGCAACCTTGCCCAGGCGGAGGCGCTGGACGGCATCCTGGCCGACTCGGGGTCGAGGCTGGATGCCGTGCTCGACCTGGAGATTCCGGAAATCGCGGTGGTCAACCGGATCGCCGGACGACGGCTATGCGTCAGGGACCGCGAACACATCTTCCACGTCGACCACAGCCCGCCTGAAGTGGCAGGAGCCTGCGACGTCTGCGGCGGAGAGCTGTACCGACGCGATGACGATCGCGAGGCGACTGTTCGTAAGCGACTGAAGGTCTATCACAGCGAGACGGCGCCGGTCGTCGACCACTATCAGGACCAGGGCCTGGTGACCACGATCTCAGCCCTCGGCCAAGTCCAGGAGGTCCTGGACCGCGCCCTGGTCGCGATCGGTCAAACCCAGGCCGATGCCTCCGGCGCGTCGAACTGACGCCTCCCCTGCCGAGGAAGGCACGGAGCTGCGTCCCCCACGGCCGCCGACGAGAGCTGCAATCCCTTCCGCCGAGGGACAGGCTGACTGCGGCCTGACCGCCTCGCACCCTCGTGCCCACGGCCCCTTTCCCCGGAGCGGGGGCCCCTCGTTCTCCGGCCCCCTGACCACGACGCCTGAGCTCCAGGGCCGGATGAGGCCGGCGATGACTGCTTGGCGGTCGCGGTCGATGCCTGCGGCGAGCGTGTGGAGGCCGGGGAGATCGTCGCGCCGGACGGTATCAGCCACTGCGGCGGCCGTTCGCTCTGGCGCTCGGTGCGCATCTGACCGAGGAAGCGGACGTGGCTGGTGAGGGCGTCCAGTTCAGGGCAGTGGACCAGAACGGCCTTGAACCGAAGGCGTTGACTGGAACGTGAGCGCGCGAGAGTGGAGCGACCGGTGTCGAAGGCTGGAACGTGAGTAGGCGCTCCCCGTAAGGGAATTGATGGCGTATCAGCGCGCATGAGCGCCGCTGCGAGCCACCCTGCACGTCCCCCTGCGAGCACCTGGAGCGTACGCATGAGCGCCACACGTCGAGATGTCCTGAAGTGGGGAGCGGCAGTCGGAAGCGGTGGCCTGGTCGCCGCCACCGCGCTGGGCGGTTCCGCTGTCGCCGCATCCTGGAGTGCCAGGAACTGGATGGGCAGCCTGCCCTACGGCACGCCGCTGACACGCCTGACGATCCCCGGCACCCACGACTCCTGCTGCATCAACCCTGCCCACGGCACGGAGTGGTCCCACACCCAGAACTACGACATCACCGGGCAGATGGAGAGAGGTGTGCGCTTCCTCGACATCCGCTGCAACGGTCTCCAGGGAGCCCCGGACGAGTTCGGGATCTACCACGGCGACAACTACCAGTACATCCGCTTCCAGGACGTGCTGGACCGCTGCCGCTCCTTCCTCCGCGCGAACCCGAGTGAAGTGATCGTCATGCGGGTCAAGAACGAGTACAAGGGCGGCCAGAAGCTCGAAGCCGTGGAGTTCATGCGCCGCTTCAATCACTACATGGACACGATGGGGTACCGGAGCCTCTTCTGGACCAACCCGTCGTGGCCCACGATCGGAGAGGCCCGAGGCCGAGTCGTACTCGCCGCCGACTTCGGCAACTCCTGGAACGTGATCCAGTGGTCGAGCGGGTCCAACGACTTCTTCCGGACGCAGGACATCTACGAGGGCATCGGCACAACCGCCAAGGCGGGCAAGGTCATCGAGTGGTTCGACCAGGCCTACTACAACCAGAACGCCGCGCAGATGTACACGAACTTCACTAGCTACGCGGGCGGGACGTGGCCCAAGCTGAACGCGGCGGCCATCATGCCGCGCGTCTTCGAGTACCTGGACGCCCGCAGGTACGAGGCCATCCACTTCGGGATCGTCCCGATGGACTTCATCGACTTCCACGACAACGTCCTGCAACTCCTGATCGCCAAGAACTTCGTCGGCCGGTGACCCGGAGGCGGCCCCCGCCACCGGCCCGCTGACGCGCAGTAGCAGGGCTGTGTCAGTCGTTGCAGCTCGACGGCCGTCGGTATCGGCACCCTGGGTATATCGCACAATGAGCGGATGACGTACACCGAGGATGCAGCCACCGCACATGTCTGGGCCGCTCTGGGGGGCCGGAGCGACCTGGTCCGGAACGTGTCCTTCGAGGGAGCGGGCGCTGTTCTGCCGTCACGCTTGCCGGTGAGGGAGCTGGCGCGGGCCTGCGTGGGAGGAGCCTCGCTGGCGGCGGCGGAACTGCTGGCGCTGCGCAACGGGGGACCGGTGCCCGCGGTGCGGGTGAGTGAGGCGGCGGTGGCAACCGCGTTCGTCAGTGAACGGCACCTGCGGATGGACGGCCGGGCCTCGACGTCCTTCGCCGCCCTGTCCGGGTTCTGGCAGGCGGCCGACGGATGGGTGCGCACCCATGCCAACTACCCGCACCACCGAGCCCGGCTGCTCGGCGCCCTGGGCATCACGGACACCGGACAGGACCAGGCACTGGTCGGCGTGCTCGCCAGGGAGCTGGCATCGCGTCCGGCCCGGGAGGTACAGGAGGCCGTCTACGCGGCAGGCGGCCTCGCCGTGGCCGTGGCTTCCGCACCCGCTGCGGCCGGGCCGGCCCTGGTGGAGACGCGGGACGTGGGGCGGAACAGCCCCCGGCTGCTGGCGCCCGCATCCGCGCCGGCCCAAGGAGTGCGGGTCCTGGACCTGACCCGCGTCATCGCCGGCCCCGTCGGCACACGCACACTGGCGCTCCTGGGCGCCGACGTGCTGCGCGTGGACGCCCCGCAGCTGCCCGAGGACGCCGATGCTCACGCCGACACCGGCATGGGCAAACGCTCCACGCTGCTGGATCTCACCGGCCCTGGCGACCGGCAGGCCTTCGAAGGCCTCCTCAGCCAGGCGGACGTCGTGGTGACCGGCTACCGTCCCGGTGCGCTGGACAGGCACGGTCTGAACCCCGACGCGCTCCTGGCCGGGTACCCCGGCCTGGTCGTCGCCCAACTGAGCGCTTGGGGCCGGTCCGGCCCCTGGGCCGAGCGCCGTGGCTTCGACAGCCTGGTCCAGGCCGGTACCGGGATCTCCGCGATCGAGGCCACCGCCGACGGCCGCCCCGGTGTACTGCCCGCACAAGCGCTGGACCACGGAACCGGCTATCTTCTCGCCGCCGCCGTCCTACGTGCGCTGAGCGACCGCCAGGCCACCGGCGGCGGGCGCCACCTTCGCCTCTCCCTGGCCGGCACGGCCTCCTGGCTGCTGCACGATATCCGCCCCACCCCCACCCACGGCGGGGCCGGCACCTACGACCCGGGGTCCTGGCTCACCGAGACCGAATCGCCGTACGGGCTGCTGCGCCATGCCCTGCCCCCGGTCCACTACGAGGGCGCGCCCGCGAACTGGAACCGTGCACCGACCCAGTGGGGCACGGACCTTCCGAACTGGTCCTGAACAAAGGCGAAAGGGGCACGCCGTCGACCCATCGAACGCGGCTGGGGCATCCCGACGCTTCGATCCCGGGCGTGACGAACCCTCACGACATGGCTGCCGGAACCCTCCTCGCTCACTCGTCGATGAGGCGGCGGGCTTCCGAGAGGAGGCGCAGGAGCTCGGTGCGCGAGGAGCCGCCGACGGCATCCGGGGCCGGCCGGCGTCGCGCGTGGACGGCGAGGACGTTCAGCGCGACGGCGGCCTGACGTGCGAAGAGGCTCAGCAGGTCGAGCTCCGACAGGCTGGACCGTGCCTGCGGGGACGGGTCGAGCACCTCCAGGACCCCGAGGACCCGGTCCCCATGGACGAGGGGGGCGGCCATCAGCGCGTTCGGGACGAAGCCCGTGGACCGCGCGATGTCCCTGTCGAAGGACCTACTGTCATGGAGGTCGTCGACCACCATCGGCTCCCCCGAGGCGGCGACCCACCCCGCGATTCCCCGGCCTGCCGGAAACCGGCGGCCCACCAGGAAGTCCTGGCCCTGTCCGGAGACGGCTTCGAAGACGAGTTCGTCGGCTGCTGCCTCCAGGAGCAGGATGGAGCTCGCCTGGGCTCCGAAGATGGCGCGCGCGGTGTCCACCACCGACTGCAGGAGCTCTGCCCTGGCCGGATCCGGCCAGGGTGCTGGGGGCACGGCGGGGGTGGTCGTCTGAGCCATGGGGGTTCCCTTCCGGCGCCGGGCGTTACCGGCGGCCGTGGACACGGACGTTGGCTGCGGACAGATACAGGGCGTTCTTCAGCTGAAACGGTGTCAGCCGGGGGCGGCTCGACAGGATCCGCGCGCAGAGGCCCGCGATGAGCGGGGTGGCGTAACTGTTGCCGGAGCTGCGGATCGACGTGCCACCGAGCCACGCCACCTGAACACCCTGGCCGGGGGCGAAGAACTCCACGGGGGGCTCCGGGTTGTAGAGGTGGAGGTCCGGGTCGTCCTCCTGGTGGCTGCCGACCGAGATGACCGAGGAGAAGCGCCAGGGGAAACTCTCCACGTGCGTGTTGTGCGCCGACGCGACGATCACGGTCTGCTGGAAGTACGCCTCGTCGGCCAGTCGGCGCAGTTCCTCCACGAAGCGGTCGCGGCTGGTGGACAGGCTGAGGTTGACCACGTCGAACCGCTGGCGCACGGCCCACCGGATCCCCTCGAGCAGGACGTCCCCGCTGCCGGAGAACCGTTCTCCGAGCACCCGGACACTGGACAGCTCGCAGTCCGGAGCGATGCGGCGGATGATTCCGGCGCAGGCGGTGCCGTGACCGCAGGAATCTCCTTCGGCCGTCTCCTCGACACGGACCTCGTCATCGTCCTTGAAGACGCGCCACGACTGGGCGACGGGGCCGACCATGGGGTGGTCCCGTTCGACACCCGAGTCGACCACGCAGACGCGTATGCCACGGCCGGTGCCGCCGAGGAGCCCGCCCTCGGTCCCGTCCGGCGGATCGTCCGCCTCCACCGGCACGTCCGCGGGGCCCTTTCCCCGCAGGCCCCAGGTGAGGCCGGGCGTCTGTCGCCCGCTGGTGGTCATTCGGGTGCCTCCTCGCCGGTTCCGGTGACTCGTCCGGCGACAGCGCCGTGCCCCGGCGGCCGGCCGACGCAGCGAGAGGTCACGGCCTCTGCCTTGCGTACGGCGGGGAGATGCCCCTTGGCCGCGAAGTGCCGACGTGCGCGTGCCGCCGCCTCCGCCGCGTCATCCGGCCGCCCCAGGGCGAGGGCGGTGCGGGCGAGGTCGAGGGCGGCGAGGCCCTGGACGATGGGCGAGTCGGTACGGGCGGCGGTGGCGAGCGCGCGGGCTGCCAGCCGGGTGGCCGTGTCCGCCCGCCCCCGCGCAGCGGCCACCCGGGCGCGCAGCCCGTCGAGGTCGGCCGACTCGGCGCGCGGGCGGGCCGGTTCGCCCCGGTCTCCGTCCAGTTCGGTCAGGACGTCGCACGCGGTACGCAGGTCACCGAAGTCCAGCCGGATCCGGGCGGTGTCGAGCAGGGCGCTGCGCAGCAGCGCCGTGGCGCCCAGTTCCCGTGCGGCGGCCGCTGCCCGGTCCAGGTTCAGCAGGGCCTCCTCCCGGCGGCCGGCCAGGTCGGCCACGGTCGCGGTGAAGATCGGCAGGAAGGCGCCGGCTTCGGCGTAGCCGAGCCTCTTCGCCAGTGTCTCCGCCTCCGCGAGGCAGGCCAGAGCCCCGTCAGGGTCGTCCTGGAGGGCCAGCAGCACTGCGAGCGGGCAGTTGAGCGTCAGCCGGACGGCCCGGCGGCCGGCCCCCTGATCGGCGAGGAGCTCGTGGCAGCGGGCCACGGCATCCCCGACGGGTTGCGGGCCTCGCCAGAGCGAGACGCCCGTCGCCCCGAGCGCGGCGGCCCGTTCGGGTTCGGCGTCGGCGCGTGTCGCGTGGTCCAGTGCGCGGGTGAGCAGCCCCTTTGCCGTACGGTGCCTGCCCTGTTCCTGTGCGCGCTGGGCGAGCCGGAGGCAGGCCCTGGCCTGGCCGAGGTCGTCGCCGGCCGCCGCGAAGACCGGCAGCGTGGCGCCTGCGGCTTCGGCAGGTGACTCGTCCCTTGTCCCGAACCCCGCTCGGGGCGACCGGCCGGTGCCTGTGGGGGCTGTGGGGGCTGTCGCCGTACAACCCGTTCCGGCAGGGCTCGGGGCGGCAGGGCTCGGGGCGGCAGGGCTCGGGGCGGGAGAACTCGGCGCGGCAGCCCCGGTGCCCGCGGATTCTGTTCCGAGAGGACCCGGTCCCGCCGATCCCGTTCCCGAAGGCCGTACGCCCGAAGCCCCCTTGCCCGCAGCCCCCTTGCCGGAAGACCGACCGACGGAGGCCAGGGCGAGGCGTGCGTGCGCGGCCTCCACCATGGCCCCGCCGTCGGCCGGAGCCTCGGCCAGTACCTCTTCGAGCAGCGCCCTGCCCTCCGCGCCGCGCCCCAGGTCCATAAGTGTCTGGCCGAGCCGCCGACGTGCCGCCGTACGACCCGGCTCGCCCGCCGCATACCGGGCCGTGGCCCTGGACAACAGGTCGGCGGCCCATACGGGGTCGGCGTGCGCCAGCGCCAGCCGCCCCGCCTCGGAGAGCGCGTCCGCGGCGCGTCGGCGCAGGGTGTCGGTGTGCGCGTCCTGCGCGCCCAGCTCGACCCGGTAGCGGTACGCCTGTTCCAGGTGGGCCCCGACCGCCGCACTCCCCCGCTCACGGACCGATTCCAGGCGCGCCGCCCGTTCGTGCCGGTCGGCCCTGTCCTGCTTGGACTGGCAGGCGTAGACGACCTCCTGGATCAGCCCTCCGGCGAATCGGAACGCCCCGCCGTCCGGTCTGATCAGGCGGTGCCGCACCAGCCGGTGCAGCGTGGCCCTCAGCCCGGTCCCGTCCCACACCCCCGCGGGAGGTCCGGCGAGCGCCGCGATCCCCTCGGCGGTGAAGTCACCGCCCAGGACGGACGCCAGGCCCAGGGCCCTGTGTTCGGGCGCTTCGAGGGCGTCGATCCGGGCGCCGATCAGAGCCTGGAGCGGGAGGGGGACGCTGTCCGCGCCGACGGGGGCCCCCGCGACCAGCAGCTGCTCCAGATGCAGCGGGTTTCCACCCACCCGGGCCAGGACCCGGGGGGCGAGCGGCTCGCCGTGCGCGGTGCCGCCCGTCAGTTCGGCCGCGAGCAGCTGCGCGTCGGCGTCCGAGAGCCCTTCGAGCGGTACGGCGCCCAGGGCCAGTTCGGGTCGTGCGTCGAACAGCTGCGGGCGGGTGAGCAGGACGATCAGAACGGCCGCGCCGGTGAGGGCGCCCAGCAACCGGTCGAGGGCGTCGAAGAGCGGCTGCGCCGCCCAGTGGCAGTCGTCGATCACCAGCACGACTGGGCGCGTCCCGGACAGCTCGGCGAGGACCTTGGCGAGCGCGGCATAGGTGTCCGCCGGCGACGGGTTGGGTGTCCCGTCCAGGAGCAGGCCCCTGTGGAGCAGCTCCAGTTCGGACGACGGTACGGGCGTGACGCCGGTCCTCAGCAGGTGGGCCACGGCGTCGGCGAGTGGTCCGAGGCTGGGCTGTTCGCCCCGAGCCCGGCAGCGCCCGACGCCGGGGCGCGGGCCGGTGGCGGTGCCCGTGGCCCGGTGGAGCCACTCGCGCACGAGTCTGGTCTTGCCCTGGCCCGCCTCTCCGCCGACGACCAGGCGACCGGCCCGTCGGGTGCGAACGACACGGTTCAGGGCCTCGTCGATGAGTGCGAGTTCGGCACCGCGTCCGACGAATCCGAGATCGAAGCGGCGCAGGGCCTCGGGCCCGTCCTCCTCGTCCAGACCGAGCACGATGTGGGCGGCGACCCGGTCGCTCTTGCCCTTGAGCAGCAGGGGGCCGGTCTCCGTCGTCCGGACGCCCGGCCCGGCGGCTGCCACGGTGCCGGGTCCGACGAGTATGCTCCCGGCGGCGGCGTTCTGTTCCAGGCGCGCGGCGACGTTGACGACTTCGCCCGAGACCATGGCCTGCCGCAGGGTGGCCGAACCCGTGACAGCCTGACCGGTGTTGATGCCGATGCGCATCTCCAGCCGTACGCCGACGGCTTCCTCCAGCCGGGCGTTGAGCCCGGCGAGCGCTGTCCGCATGGCGAGGGCGGCGGCGACCGCCCGGCGGGCGTCGTCCTCCCGCACGGCCGGCACACCGAACACCGCCATCACGGCGTCCCCGATGAACTTCTCCACCGTGCCGCCCTGCTCCTCGATCCTCAGTCGCATCAGATCGAACCAGCGGAGCGTCACCGAGCGCAGGGTCTCCGCGTCCAGAGCGCCGGAGAGGGCTGTGGAGCCCACCAGGTCGCAGAAGAGGACAGTCACCACCTTGCGGCCGGTCGGCTTGACCGTGACCGGCCCGGGGGTGCACGGGCTGCCGCAGGAGGGGCAGAAACGGGCGTCGGGCGGCAGTGCGCTCCGGCACGAGGCGCAGGGCATGGGTTCCTCCGATGGGCGCGTGACCGAGGGGTGGCCGAGGTCAGAAGAGGGCGCCGCCCGCCACGTCGGCGTGGGCCTGCACCTCGGGGGCCGCCGCGTCGAGCCGGCCCCGGATGTCGACGAGCAGGGCCAGTTCCTCCCGGGTGAGAGCCCCCAGGACCTCGTGCTGCTCCTCACTGAGGGCGTCGACCTCGAACCCCGCGTCGGCGAGCGCCTCCAGCGTGGGCCGGGAACCGGAGGGGGACTCACCGGACTCACGGGACTCACGGGACTCCCTGGACGAGGCACTGTCGTCTGCGGAGGAGTGCGGAACCGGGGGGTGCGGAACCGGGGGTGCGGAGCGGCGGGGCGCGGCGCGGTGGAATGCGGCGCGGCGGGTCGCGGTGTCGTGTCCTCGGTCATGGGTGCCCTCCGGGGTCGTCGGCGAGGGAAAGGAACAGCCGGGTCAGCAGGTTGGCCGTGTGCAGCGCGCTGACGGAGACGGCGGTCTGCCGGGCCGGGGCCGGTTCGAGTGCGTCAAGCACCCGGTGCAGGTCGTCGAGGTGCCCGCCGTCGAGCTCCGCGTGCTCCCGGAGGGTGCGGAACGCGCCGGCGGGGAGCCCTGTCGCCTCAATGAGGCGGTCCGCGAGCCGGGGCCCGGGTGCATGGCCCTCCAGGACCGCGATGTATCCGAGCAGGGTGACGGGGTGCTCGTGCTCGATCCTGTAGTACTGCGCTCCGACGAGTTCGACGACCACGGGCGGCGGCATGGGGGCCGGACGGGCACCGGCGGTGGCCAGATCGTCGAGCAACCAGGCGTCGTGGTCGCGCTCCTCCTCGGCGTGGCGGGTGTAGTACGCCGCGAGCCGCCGCGAGGGCGGGTCGTCCAGCTCGGCGCACCGCTCGGCGGCCCGTCGCAGCAGCGGCACCGATGCCCGTACGAGCGGATGCATGGCGGCCAGGTAGCGCACGTACCGCCCACGCAGTCCCTCCGGTCGCCACAGGGCCGCGGTCGCGGCCCTCAGGACGGGGGTGGTGGGTGTGAGTTTGGTCCTGAGCGCGAAGGACGCGGGGGTGCTCATCGGTGACTTCCCTCCTCGGCGGGAACCGGCTCGTGGACGGCGTCGGACTCGACGAGGTGCGCGTAGGGGGCGCAGCCCAGGCGGCGTACCAGGGCGGCGGGCCCGGCGGCGCGCTGCTCATCGGCGCTGATCCGGTCGAGGAGTTCACCGACCCGGCCGCCCGCTTCGCGTGCCGCCCCCGCCAGGACTTCCGGGCGGTCTGCGAGCGCGTGACAGCTGCCGCAGTAGCCGGCCGGAGCCGGCGAGGACGCGTACCGCCCGTGCAGGCGCCGCGGGCCGACGGCGCGCAGCATCCGCAGTACCGGGGAGCCGAGGGAGCGCTCGCGGACGGTGGGCCAGTCGTCGTCGGCGATGTGGCCGAGTCGCAGGTGCGGGGGAACGGGGCGCCGGTCGACCGTCCACTGGTTGCAGCAGGCGGCCACGGTCCCGTCGAAGGCGACCACGGGCCAGGCCGCCAGGGCACAGGGGGACGCGAGGGAGCCGTCCGGTCCCGGCGGTGTCGCCCGGACGTGGTGTGCGGCGCGGCCGAGCGGGCGGACCTCGTTGACCAGCATGGGCACCCGGCCGCCGAAGACACGGCGGACGTCCGCGACGGCGTCCATCAGATACGGGTCGTCGGGGCCGCTGACGGTGAGGTGGACGCTGACGGGAATTCCCTCGTCGAGCACGGCCCGAAGAGCGCGCAGCACGTCCTCGCGCGGGACCTCACGTTCGTGGTGCACGTCCATGCTCGCCGAGAAGTGGTCGAGGGCCGTGATCGCGCGCATGATCCGGTCGGGGACCCGACCGCCCCGGGCGAAGAACATCCCGCTGATCAACGCCACCCGGGAGCCCGCCGCTCGTGCGAGAGCGGCCAGGCCTGCGACCGGTTCCGGCAGCAGCAGCGGTTCGCCCCCGGTGAGCATGACCACCTCCGGGCGGTTCTCGGTGCCGAACGAACCGATGAAACGCAGCAGTCGCTCCGGTTCGGGCTGTTCGGAGACCGACAGGGAGGATCCGGTTGAACAGTGTGCGCAGCTCATGGGGCAGCGACGGGTGAGAGCCACCAGGAGGCCGCCGCACGGCACCGGTCGCAGACCGATGAGCTCTGCCAGCTCCATGTCTCCTCCTCCGTGCTCGTGCCGCGCGCGCAGCATGCTCCGGATCGTGTCCCCGAGCGCCCGATTTCCGGTTCACGGACGCCTGGTGAACGGTTAAGTCCCAGCTCTGAGCGGGTGTATACGCACCCGGGAGGCCCGGCAGTGGGGGTTCGGCAGGGGCGTGCGGCCGGGTCGCGGGGCCGTCGCGAGCCCGCACGGTCGACGTATACCGCCACCGAACCGACGCCCAGGCGTTCGCATACCGGGCATCCGTACGTTTCTTCTCAGCCGGCGCAGCGACGCCGCCGACCAAGGAGGACACACATGCCCGAGAACACGAACCAGCAGCCGACCCAGGACGAGGACATCGAGGTCGTCGCCCACAGCGAGGACGAGGAAGCCGAAGCGGGCTGCATCGTCAACAACTCCAGCGACCTCTCCTGACACGAGGTCATGAGGTCTGAGCACCGCGCGGGCCACCCGGTTCTCGGCAGATCCTGCCAGGAGCCGGGGGGCCCGCGGCCACCCCGGCCCATCAGTTCCGCCACCGCCCGCCACACCGCGAGGGAGCGTGCATGCCGTGAAGATCCTGCTCTGCCCGCTCAGCGACGGCGGCTACCTCTACCCGGCGATCGCGGCCGGTCG
This sequence comes from Streptomyces finlayi, assembly GCF_014216315.1. Classification (NCBI taxonomy): domain Bacteria; kingdom Bacillati; phylum Actinomycetota; class Actinomycetes; order Kitasatosporales; family Streptomycetaceae; genus Streptomyces; species Streptomyces finlayi. Next base: position 7,137,553 of record NZ_CP045702.1, on the reverse strand, counting down.
GGAGCTGCGGCGCCGGGGCCACCACGTCAGCGTCCTGGGCCGTTCCACCGCCGCGCCCGTCGTGGCGGGGGCCGGACTGCCGTTCGCGAGGGCGGAGGACTTCGGCGGGCAGCGGGCGTTCTCCGCCACGTGGTGGGGGAAGACCGGCCCGGCGCAGTACCGGGCCACCCTGCGCGCCGCCCGGCAGTCGGGGGCCGACCTGCTGGTCACCTCCGTGCTGTGCAACGGCGCCCTGCTCGCCGCCGAGGCACTGGACATTCCGGTGGTGGTGATCGGGCTCTCGGCCCACCTGTGGGACTACCGGACGGGAGGCGCCGACGAACCCCCTCTGGGCAGGACCAGGGAGAGCCGGACCCTCGACTGCCGGCGGATCCACGCCGCCGCGCGGGAGGAAGCGGGCCTGGCGGGGCGTGCCTGCCGGTGGGCGGACAGCCCGCTGCTGGGTGACGCGCTGCTGCTGCGCGGGGATCCCGCACTGGAGTACCCGGGCGCGGAACTCCCCGAGCGGGTGCGGCACGTGGGCCCACTGGCCTGGGAACCGACGCCCGCCCGGGCGGAGGCCGAGGCCGTCAGGGATCACCTGGCACGGTCCGGCAAACCCGTCGTGTACGTCCACCTGGGCCGTTTCTTCGGCGGCAGCAGCCTGTGGCCCCGGATCAACGAGACGTTCACCGGCGGCCGGTTCCAGGCCGTGGTCGAGCAGGGCCGGTCCACCGACCCGCGGCCCGCTCCGGGCGCCGACATCCTGCTGGTCCGCAAACCGTGGATGGGTCCGCTGGTCGACCTGGCGGGGATGGTGCTGGCCAACGGCACCTCCGCTCCTGTACTGGCCTCTCTGCTGCGCGGCAGGCCCCTGGCACTCTCACCCAACGGCTCCGAGCAACCGCTGCTCACCGGCGCCTGCGTACGGGCCGGCGTGGCCGTGCGCGTCCCGAACACCCCGTCCGTGGCACTGTCCACGCTGCTGGAGTCGGCGTGGGACGACGACGGCCTGCGGACCCGTGCCCGTGCGCTCGGCGGGAGGCTGGCCACGCCGGGCAGCGCGGCGCGCGCCGCCGACATCGTCGAGCGGGTGGCTCACGCATCCGCGCCCCCGAAGGAGGACCATGAGTACGCGATCAGCCGGCCTCGATGAGACCGTGGCACGTCTGTCCGAGGGCGCGCGGCACTGGATAGGCCGGCACGCGCGGTACCTCGATTCCCCGGCCGCCCACACCGAACTGCCGGTGACCCCGCGGGTGAAGGCCCTTCTGCAGCTCGCCCTGCTCCGCCGCTGCTGGGGCGAGGCCGCACCGGCGGACGCCGCCCTGACCGAAGTGGCTTCTGTGGTCGAACAGGCATGGCAGCGAGTGGACTTCGCGCACCTGCTCACCCTCGACCGCCGCTACGCTCGGCAGTTCGAGCTGATGTACGCGGCGCTGACACCGGCGGGGGCCGTCACCGATGAGCCCCGCACCGTGCTGGCCCGGCTGACGGCCGACGGCTACCTCGCGCCGCGCCGGAAGCCGCCGTACCTCCATCTGGAGGCCAGGTACTACGCCGATCTCGCGGGCGCTGACCACCGGTTCGCTTCGTACGAGGACCTGTACGCCGCCAGCCTCCTCGCCCGGGCCACCACACTGCCCGTGGCCGATCTGGATGTCTGCGTGGTCACCCACACCGTCTTCTATCTCAGCGACTTCGGCTTCCGCGCTCCCGCCCTGACCGACGAGGAGCGGGGGCGGGCGCTCCGTGTCGTGGAGCGGCTCACGGACCACTGCGTGGGACTCGGCGAATGGGATCTCGTCGGGAAACTCGTGCTCGCCCAGTTCTGCCTGGGAGCGGATCCGCTGGTCACCGCCTCGGGGGCGGCCGGTCTCCGGATGCTCGCCAGGGTGCAGTCCGCCGACGGGGCGATCCCCGGACGGTCCGTCATCAAACGTGCGGCGGCGGACGCGACACCGGTGGACTTCTTCCGGAAGTCCTACCAGACGACCGTCGTCACGGCGCTGGCGACGCTGATCGTCACGAGCGGCCGGGCCGAGGCGCTCTGCGCCGCGGGAGCATCGACACTGCGGGAGGCACCGTGACCATCGACCAGGCAGTGAGTACCACGCTACCGGTGAACCCCGGACAGGCCCTGCCGTCCGACCGGACGGCACTCGGCTCCTCCGACGGCGCGCGCCTCCTCCAGGGTGAGCGGAACTGGTGGTTCCTCGGGCCGGGCGGGGTGGCCCGTCTCGGCGGCCGGCACGTCACGGCCGGGGGGACCCTGCGTCCGGAGGCGGAACAGCGGCTGCGCGAGAGCGGCATGTTCACTCCCTCCACGGTGCGCGCCTACGCGCTGACCGTCCTCACCAGCACCCACTGCAACCTGGGCTGCGGGTACTGCTTCCAGAACACCGCGCAGGACCAGGCGGGAGGCACCCGGCCGCCCCGGATCGCCCGCACCCGCCTCAACTCACAGACGATCACCTCGCTGCTCGGCTTCACCGAGCGGCAGATGGCCGCCGTGGGCCTGGAGAAGCTCCGGATCCTCCTCTTCGGCGGGGAACCCCTGCTCAATCCGCGCGGCTGCCTGGAACTGCTGGAGCGCGCCACGGACATCGCGCCGACCTCGGCCTGGATGATCTCCAACGCCACGCTGCTCACCCCGTCGCTGGCGCGACGGCTCACCGGCCTCGGCCTGACGTCCGTCCAGGTCACCTTCGACGGAGACCGCGCCGATCACGACCGGATCCGGATCGGCAGGGCGGACGGCAGCGGAACCTTCGACAAGATCATCCGCAATATCGTCAACGCCTCGGAGGTCTCGCCGATCCAGTGGACCCTGCGGGTGAACGTCTCTCAGGAGACCTTCCACGGGGTGGACGCGCTGATCGACCGGCTCGCCACCTCGCTCGACCCCGCACGGTGCACCCTGTACTTCGCCCGCATCGGTGACGTCGGCGTCGGATACACCAACAGTCTCCTTCACACGGGCGAACTCCCGGCCGCCTTCACCCGGTGGCAGCGCCGGGCGCTCGACCTCGGCTTCACCGTGAGCCGCCCGGGCGCCCGCAAGACATGCGTCACCTGCGGCCACGCCGACGGCCGCTACGGCGCGGTGGTGAGCGCGGACGGAACCCTGGCCAGCTGCTGGGAGACCGCGGGCAAACCCGACTGGGAGGTCGGTACGGTCGCCGACGGCTACCGGCCCAGCACGGTGACCGGTGACCGCTGGGTCGCCTGCCAGGACCTCTACCGCTTCGACGAGAACGCGCGGACGCTCGCGAGGTTCCGGGACACGGTCGACACGGCCCTGCTCGACTACCTGGACGAGACGGGGCGGCTGTAGCCATGCCCTCGCCCCTGGAGCAGCTCTCCTCCGGCGCGCTCGACTGGCTGGGGAAGAACCTGGATCATTTCGACCCGTTCTCGGCGAGCGCCCGTTCCGCGACGTACAGCACGGCGAAGGCCGCGCTGGAACTGGCGCTGCTCTGCCACTGCGCGGCCCGCGCGGACGACGGGCGTCAGGCGCTGAGCGGGGCGACGGCACTCGTCCGGAAGCTCTGGCAGGATCCGGACTTCCCCCGGCTCTTCGACGACACACCCGCGTACGCCTCCACGTACGGGCTGGTCTACGCCGCGCTGGCCCCCGACGGAGTCGACGACGCCCAGCGCCGGGCAGCGCTCGCACGGCTGGCCCCCGACCTCTTCTCGCCCGAGGGGAAGTCGCCCTACCGGCGCATCGAGATCCGCTACTACGCGGACAAGGCCGGGGTACACCACGGCATGGAGACGTACGCCGAACTCCTCCCGCGAAGCCCGCTCGCGACCTTGCACGGCGTCGGAGCCGAAGCCCAGGCGCCGCTCAGCACCTCGGACGCGTACGCCCTGACGCACACCGGCTTCTATCTCGGCGACTTCGGCCGGACCGACTCCGGGGTGACCGGGCGCGCCCTGGCGCACGCGCACGCGCTGGTCTCCCGGATGCTGCGCCATTGCGTCGCGCACGACCGGTGGGACCTGGCCGCCGAACTCGTCCTCACCCAGTTCATCCTGGGGAGTGACCCCCTGAGCACGCCCTCGGGAGCGGCTGCCGTGGAGTGCCTGGTGCGGGCCCAACGGCCCGACGGCGCGATTCCGGCGCGGTCGGCCGCGCTGCTGGCGTCCCCGTCGGCCCCGGCCGGGGAACTCTTCGGGAAGGCGTACCACACCACGTTGGTGACCGCTCTCATGGCACTGATCGTCTCGTCGCCGAGGCCGTCGTGAACCCGCGCCTGACGCTGATCAACCGTGACTACACCCGGCTGTGGTTCGGTCAGGCCGTCTCGTCCGTGGGTGACGCCGTCTTCAGCACCACGCTGGTGCTCTGGGTGGCCACCGTTCTGGCCAAGGACGAGACGTGGGCGCCTATGGCGGTCAGCGGCGTCCTGCTGGCGTCGAGCGCCGCCGTGCTGGTCATCGGTCCGCTCGCGGGCGTGTTCGTCGACCGCTGGGACAAGCGCGTCACGATGCTCCGCACCGAGGTGGTCCGTGGCGGGCTCGTGGCGGTGCTGACCGTCGTCTCCTTCCTCCCCGTCGGCGCCCTCCCGGCAGCGGCCTGGCTCGCCCTCGTCTACGCGACGGTGCTGATGCTGCACGCGGCCGGCCAGTTCTTCTCGCCCGCCCGCTTCGCGATCCTCGCGGACCTCGTGACCGGGGACGCCGACCGTGCGCGGGCGGCGGGCATCGGCCAGGCGACGGGTGAGACGGCCTGGATCATAGGGCCGCCCCTCGCTGCGCCGCTGCTGTTCACCGCAGGTCTGCAGTGGGCCATGCTCTTCAACGCGGTGTCGTACGCGGTGTCGTACATCGCGATCCGCTCCATCCGGCTACGTCCCCCGACTGCGGACCCTGCCGGTGCGGGGCCCGCCCGGAAGGCTTCGGGCAAGCAACCGGCGAGCGTGTGGCGTGAGTTCGGTGACGGCCTGCGCTTCTTCGCGCGCAGCAGGTTCCTCGTCGCGCTGCTCCTGCTCGCCGTCATCGGCCAGTTCGGGATCGGCGCCCTGAGCACCCTCAACGTCTTCTTCACCACCGACAACCTCCACGCGTCCGCCCATCTCTACGGATACATCGGCATGGCCATGGGAGTGGGCGGCATCACCGGCGCGCTGTGCGGCGGCCGGGTCGTGCAGTGGCTGGGAGCACGGCGGAGCACCTGGATCAGCCTTCTGGTGAGCGGAGTTCTGCTGGTGGCCTACTCCCGGCAGACCGGCTTCGTCGGTGGCATCGCCCTGCTCTTCGTCTTCACGGTTCCGCTCACCGTGCTGAACACGGCGATGGCGCCGCTCCTGCTCGCGGCGGCGCCCGCCCAGTACCTGGGCCGGGTGATGGCCGTGTTCTATCCGGTGACGAAGCTGGCGTCGATGCTTTCCGCGGTGCTGTCCGGCTGGCTCGCCGGCTCGGTCCTGCGGGACGTCGGGGGTTCGGTCGGCGGTCTGCGGTTCGGCCCGATCGACACGATCTTCGCGGTCTCCGGGCTCATCGTCGTGCTGTCCGGTGTCTACGCCTGGTTCGCCCTGCCCGCCGAGGAGACGGCCGGGGAGGCGGTCGAGGAGGAGCCCGCCGAGCAAGCCGGTGTCCCGACGGCCCCTCGGCCCGGTCCGCGGCCCGGTCCGCACCCTGGTTGAGCCGCGGTTGAGCCGCGCCACCCGGGAGCCGCGCCACGCGTCGTCAGGAGCCCGGCACCGAGCGGCCCGGCTCCCGGCCCCGCACACGCTGGTGGGCGTGGCCGCGAACGGGTCCGCGCGCCGGCGGCCGGGGGCCGCGGCCGACGTCCGCCCACCACCGACGAAGGAGCATCGAGTGACCCCGCAAGCGCGACCGACACGGCGCGAGTACCCCCAGGCGGAGCGGCAGGACGTCGTCCAGGAGCTCCATGGGGTGCGCGTCCCCGACCCGTACCGCTGGCTGGAGGACTCCGAGTCCGCCGCCACGCTCCGATGGAGCGCGGAGCAGGACGCCCTGTACGCCGTGGAGCGGGCGGCCTGGCCCGGCCTGGAGCGGTGGGAGGCGGAGGTGTCGGCGCTCAACGCCGTCGACCGTGCCCGGTCCCCCAAGGTGCGCGGCGGCAGGGTCTTCTGGCTGCGGCAGGACGCCGGCCAGGAACATCCGGTGCTCGTGGTGGCGGAGGCCGGGACGGACGGGGCGGAGAGGGTGCTCCTGGACCCCGGCGTCCTCGACCCGTCCGGACGCACCGTGCTCGACGCCTGGGAACCCTCCGTGGAGGGTGACCTGCTGGCCTGTCAGGTGTCCAGCGACGGCACGGAGGACTCGCTGCTCCATGTGATCGACGTGGCCACCGGGAAGGTCGTCGACGGGCCGGTGGACCGGGTGCGGAAGTCGTCGATCGGCTGGCTGCCCGGGGGCGAGGCGTTCTACTACGTCAGGCATCTGGACCCCCGGCTGAATCCCGGCGAGGAGCGCTACCACCGCCGGGTCCACCTCCACCGGGTCGGGACGGCGCCCGGAGCGGACGCCGTGGTCTTCGGGGAGGGACGGGACAAGACCCAGTTCTACAGCGTCTCCGTGACCACCGACGGCCGCTGGCTGACTGTCACGGCAACGCTCGGCACCGGCCGTGGCACCGATCTCTACCTGGCCGACCTGTCCGCCGGCCCGCTCGACCGCCCGCCGCTGAGGCCCGTCCAGGAGGGTATGGAGGCCGCCACCCGTCTGCACGCGGTGCCCGGCACCGGGCCGGGGGACCGGGTATGGCTGCGCACCGACCGCGGCGCCGCTCGCGGTCGCGTCGTCGCGTGCCGGCCGTCGGAACTCCACCTGGGACCCGACGCCTGGCGTGAGGTGATCCCCGAGCGGCCCGACGCGGTGCTGACGCATCTCGTCGTCCTGTCGGGTCCGCGGCCGGAGCGCCCCCTCGGCCTGGCCGCCTGGACCCGCGACACGGTGGCCGAGGTGACCGTGCACGACCTGGCCGAGGGCCGGCAGGTCGCCACGGTCCCTCTCCCCGGCACCGGTGCGGTCGGCGACTTCTCGGCCGGGCTGCCCGGAAGCGGGGAGGCCTGGTTCGCGTACACCGACTTCGTCACGCCGCCGCGGGTGCTCCGCTTCCAGGCGGGCGACGGCCGCGTGACGCGCTGGGAGCGTGACGCCGCGGGCGACCTGGCGGTCGAGGGCGCGGTCACCCGCCAGGTCGCCTTCCCGTCACGGGACGGGACCACGGTTCGGATGTTCGTCATCTCTCCCACCGGACGTCCGGACGTACCGCGTCCGGCGCTGCTCACCGGGTACGGCGGCTTCGGACGGACGATGTCACCCCGCTACCGCGCCCAGGTCCTCGCCTGGGTCAGGGCCGGAGGCGTGTTCGCCTGGGCGGGTCTGCGGGGCGGCGGGGAGGAGGGCGAGAGCTGGCACCGGGCCGGCAGCGGCGAGCACAAACAGAACACCTTCGACGACTTCGACGCGGCCGCCGACCTGCTGGTCACGGCGGGCTGGACCGAGCCGGGCCGGATCGCGGTCATGGGCGGGTCCAACGGCGGGCTGCTCGTCGGTGCGGCCCTCACCCAGCAGCCGGAGAAGTACGCCGCCGTGGTGTGCATGGCGCCACTGCTTGACATGGTCCGTTACGAGCTGTCCGGGCTCGGCCCCAGCTGGACACCCGAGTACGGCACCGCGCAGGACCCCGCCCACCTGCTGACGCTGCTCAGTTACTCCCCCTATCACCGCGTCATGCCCGGTGCCGCGTACCCGGCGGTGCTGCTGACCGCCGCGGACGGCGACACCAGGACCGATCCGTTGCACGCCCGGAAGATGTGTGCCGCGCTCCAGCACGCCTCGTCGGGCCCGGGACCGGTCCTGCTGCGGCTGGAGCGCGGCGTCGGTCACGGCGACCGGGCCGCGTCCCGTGCGGCGGCGCTGCAGGCCGAGTGCCTCGCCTTCCTGGCGCAGCACGTGGGGCTTCCGGCCCCGGCGGTGAGGCGAGGCCGACCGTGCCCGTCCGGGTGAGTCGGGACGGGGCGGAATGAGACGGGACAGAACGGGGCGGGGCGAGACATGGCGGGGCGGGCCCCTCACCAGCCCTCACCGCCCCTCACCCCGAGACCGGCACCGGGCTCTCCTGCCCGGTGGCGAGCGCGTACAGCCTTACCAGGCAAGGCAGTTCATACAGTGCCGCGTGGGCGGTGACCTCGCTGCCGGGTGAGGTCACGATCCCGGCGTCGATGAGCTTCTCCACCACCCGTACGGCATGCCGTTCGTCGCACCCGAGGGCCTCGGCCGCCTCGCTGAGACCGAACGGGCCGTCCCCCGTTCCCTCGGCCAGCCGTACCGCGTCCCTGCCGCACTCCTGCGGCAGTGCGTCCCAGCCGCGGGCCAGGCGATACCGTACGGACACGTCCCCGGAGGTGAGTTCGTCCAGCGTCCCGGCGGGATCGGTGAGCCGGTCCGCGAACTCGCGCAGCGGTACGTGGCGGAGCACCGCGAGCCGCATCCCGCTCACCCGGACGGCCAGGGGTGACCCGCCACAGGCGCGCACGATGCGCAGCGCGGCCTCCCGGTCGGCCCGCACCCGGTTCCGGCCGACGATCCCGGCGAGCAGTTGCAGGGCCTCGGCGGTGCCGAGCGGCGGGACGGAGATCCGGCGCACGGGCGCAAGGCCCCCCAACTGACCGCGTGCGGTGAGTACCACCCTGCCCTGGCCGCCGGTCGGGAGCAGGTGCCGTACGGCACGCTCCTCGGGCACGTCGTCCAGTACCACCAGCACGCGGTGTGCCGCCAGCCACGCGCGCCAGGCCTCGGGCCCCGACAGCCCGGCCTGGCCGGTGCGTTCGCCGATCTCCGCGAGCACGGCAGGCAGCGGGCGGGCGGAGCCGTCGGCGCCCCGGAGGGAGACGCGGATCCGTCCGTCGGCGAACCGGTCACCCAGCAGGTGCGCGGCCCGCACCGCCAGGGTCGTCTTCCCGGCCCCGGCGGGGCCGGACAGCAGGACGATGCCCCCGGCACCTCCGTCCTCCAGCAGGTCGAGGAGGTGGCGCAGTTCCTCGCCATGTCCGGTGAAGTCGACGAGGTCCGAGGGCAGAGCCACTGCCGCCGCACGGCTGGGGCCGGAGGCGGCGGGCACGTCCTGGGGCCCGGCCTTCCGGTCCGCCGCGGCCGGGTCGTCACCCGCGAGGACCGCCCGGTAGCGGGCCACCATCGCGGCACTGGGCCCGAGGCCGAGTTCCCGGGCGAGGAGCTGCCGGTAGTCGTCGTACACCGCGAGCGCCTCGGCCTGTCGGCCGGCCCCGCCCAGGGCGCGCATCCACGCGGACCGCAGCCGCTCCCGCAGCGGGTGCTGCTCCACCAGATCGCGCAGCCCCTCGACCACCGCCGAAGCACCGCCCAGTTCCAGTTCCGCCTCCGCCCAGCTCTCGTACGCCGTCAGACGGCGCAGCTCCAGCCGCTCGCTCTCCTCCGCCAACCGGGGCGACTGCCGCAGGTCTTCACCCAGCGCAGACCCCTTCCACAGGTCGAGGGCCTGGCGCAGCAGTCGGGCGGCCGCGCGGGGCGACTGCCCCTCGGCGGCCCGCACCAGGGAGCGGAACAGCAGGAGGTCGAACTCGTCCTCCGCTACGCGCAACACGTATCCGCCATGCGAGTGCGTGAGCCGCGGCCGTTCCCGGTCGTCGTCCGCGAGCAGGAGTCGCAGGGCGCTGACGTACACCTGGAGGTTCTTCCGCGCGGTACGAGGGGGCTCCTCCGGCCAGACCGCGTCGGTCAGGGCGTCCACCGGAACGAGGCAGTTGGCCGATCCGAGCAGCGTCGCCAGCACGACACGCTGCTTCAACGGGCCGAGGGGCAGCGCCCGGTCGTCCCGGTGGACCGCGAGCGGCCCGAGGACGGAGAACCGGAGCGTGCGGGGTGACGCTGCGGGCTGCGCGGACAGACGCGGCATCGGGCGAACCTCCGATGGGGACGGGAAATGATCGGTCTGCTCGATGATCTGCGGCCGGGACCCACCGCACATCGGTGTCCGGCCCGCAGAGTCGCGCCACGAGCCACCAGGTCATGGGGGTCCGTACCCCATGGAATGCGAGGCCTCCCCCATCCCGGCCCTCGCCCGCCCCCACCGCCCTGCCCACCGGCCGCCGGTGCCGCACGCCGGAGCCAGGCCCCGGACCGGGCGTGCCGAACCCGCGCTCGGCTGACGGCTGAGGGTGTGGGGTGAAGGGTGAGGGCAGCAAGCTTCTGATCGTGGGCTACGGCTACAGGCCAAGGGGTACAGAGAGGTCGATCGCCCGTCCGGATCACGCCGGTGGCACCCGTGCGGTGGTCCCCGAACCCTTCTGCTCCTCGGCCCGCTCCGCCGACAGCGCACACAGCGCCGAGCGGGCCACGCAACCGGTCTTGGCCATCAGGCTCGCCATGTGCTTCTCCACCGTCCGGGGGGAGATGAACAGACGCTGCGCGATCTGCTGGTTACCGGGCCGCTCCGCGAGCAGTACGAACACCTCGTACTCGCGCGGCGTGACGCCCACGCTGCGCAGCTCGGCGGGGATCAGTTCCCGACCGCCCCTGCGCTGCGGGACGCTGACCCCCGCCTGTCGCAGGGCGGCACGGCAGGCCCCGGCCACCGGCTGTACGCCCGCCTCGTGGAAGTACTCCTCCGCGGTCCGCAGCCACGTGACCGGCTCACCCCAGGAATCTCGGAGCGCCGCCTCGGCCGTCAGTCGCAAGGTGAGGTGCCACACCTGCGGAAACACCACCGCCGCCGTGCGGCCGGTCTCCTCCACCGCGCGCCGCGCGCCGTCCACGTCGCCGTCCCTTCCGCGCAGCACCGCATCGGCCATGCCCAGGAACATCCGGTTCCAGGCCAGTTGGCCGCCAGGCGAGGCAAGCGCCTCCTGATACGCCTCCCGGCCGCCGTCGCCGTAGACACCCTCAGCCTCGGAGTCGGCGCTGGAGCTGGAGTGGGAGTCGGCTCCGGCGTCAAGGATCCGCAGCAGGGGGCGCAGCCCGTACCGGCCGCTGAGATAGAAGAAACTCGGGTTCTCCCGCTCCCAGGCCAATGCCGCGTCCAGCTCCGCAGTCGCGCGTTCCCGGTCCTCCGCCATCAGTGCGCCCACGGCCTGGCACAGTCCGCGCTGCAGAGGGACGAGCATCGACTCCTCACCGCCCGCCCGGCGGAACCGGGCCAGGGCCCGTTCCTGCTCGCGGGTCCGCCCCTGGTGCGCTGCGAGCACGGCGTCCACCAGGAGCAGATAGCGGTGCGCCGACAGGTTCTGGAGGCGGGCGCTGGCTTCGACGGACCCTTCGACGATCCTGCGGGCGCGGTCCCACCGCCCACCCAGCACGCTCTGCATGCCGAGCAGCCCGTCGACCGTCTGGAGCAGGACCAGCGAGCCGAGTTCGTGAGCCGCCGCGCGCGCGGTCTCCAACTGGGTCGCCTCGCCCGTCCGCATGAACGCGTTGGTGCCGAGCCGCACCAGCGCCTCGGCCCGGGACGCCGCGAGCCGGTGCTTCTCGGCGACCGCCAGCATCCGGACCAGGCAGGCGTCGGCCTCGTCGAAGCCCCGCTCCCTGGACAGCAGGGCGAGGAGTTGCCACGCCTGGCAGGCCACCACGGGCCGGCCGCGTTGTTCCGCGGTGAGCGCGGCGCCCCGGGCGGAACGTTCCGCCGCCTTCAGCAGCTCACGACCGTCCGGACGGGACCGACCCTCCGGGCCACGCCCCTCACCCGCACCGCGCTGCTCCGGCAGCAGCGCGAGATGACCCTCGACCACCACGAGCGCCGCTTCCTGCTCCGGGCGCGGTTCGGCCCCGAACAGGGCGCGGGCCGCCCGTATGTGGCGGCGCGCCTCCTTCTGCTGCTCCGCCATGGTCGCGACCCATGCGACCTGCGTGTGGGCCTGGGCCCTGTCCTCCGCGGCCTGCGACCCGGCGGGCGTCGGCGGCAGGTCGTCGAGCAGCACGGACGCCGCGTCGAGCCGCCCGGATTCGGCCTGGGCGATCGCCAACTGCACCGTGATCTCGTCCCGTTCCTCCTCGGCCGCCAGTCCCCGGGCGCGCTCCAGCAGTACGGCGGCCGAGCCCGACGCCCCCGCATCCAGCATCTGCCGTCCGACCTGGGCGAACTGCCGGGACGCCACGGCGTTCTCACCCGCCGCCAACCGCAGGGTGGCCACCAGTTGGCGTTCCTCGCCGGAGAGTGCGCCGACGGACTCCTCGATGGCCGAGGCCGAGCGCCGGGCCAGCGCGGCCTGCTCGGCGGGCGGTAGTGAGGCCTTCAGCGCGTCAGCCGTCAGGACGTGGCGAAACGTGTAGTGGTCGTGCGCGGCACCGTCCGGAGCGATGATCCCCGCTTCCGAGGCCGCCCGTAGATGCGCGAACAGCGCCCGGTCGTCCAGCCCGGTCACCGACCTCAGGGCTCCGACGGAGAACCTGCCGCCGAGGGTGGCCGCGATGAGGACGAGTTCGCGGACGGGCTCGTCGAGCCGGTCCAGTCGGCGCGCCCAGCTACGGACCGCGCCCGTCGGCACCGCCACCTCCCCCGAATCGTCGAGTTCCCACCGGCCGTCCGCCCTGCTCAGCCGTCTCGTGTCCAGCATGTCGGCCAGCAGGACCTCCACCAGGTAGGGACTGCCTCCCGCCCGCTGGGAGAGGTACCGGTGGGCGGCCGGAGGCACCTCACCAGGTCCGGCGTCCAGGAACGCGTCGACCATGTCCCGGACCGCTGCCTCGTCCAGCGGCCGTAACTCCCGCAGCGAGGCGGTGTTGCGGAGTTCCGCGGCGAGTGCGAGGTCCAGCGCCGGACCGGGGTCCGGTCGCAGCGTGCCGACCAGCAGCACCGGCAGGTCCGCCAGGTTGTCGACGACGTACTCGACGACCGCGATCGTCTCGGTGTCGGAGTCGTGCAGGTCCTCCAGCAGAATGACGCAGCCCTGCTCGCGGCCGAGCACCGCCAGCAGTCTGAGCAGGGCCTCGGCCAGTTCCACCAGCGAGATCGCATATCCGGGCGCCACCGCGCCGGCCCGCCACTCCGGAACCAGACCGGCCAGGGCCGGGCGGTAGGGGACGAGTTCCGGATCGTCCGGGGCACCCGCGGCCCGGAACCGCGAGGACAGCGCCTCGATCAACGGCCGGAAGGGCACGACGAGCCCGGTGGACGTCGCCCGGCCGCGCAGCACCGGCACATCCAGGCCGTACGCGCGAAGGGCGCACTCGCCTGCCAGGCGGGACTTGCCGATCCCCGCCTCGCCGACGAGGAACACCGCTCGTCCCGCTCCTCTCCTGACACCTGCCAGGGCCTCGTCCAGCAGCCCGATCTCGGCTTCCCGACCCACGATGACCGACGACGTCGCCCGCATGAGCGCAGGTTACTTGCTCCTTTTGGCTCATGGCAGAGGGCCGGGGAGACCCCGGCCCTCGCTCGCTCCGTCAGGGCGTCATCCCTCACCCGGCACCGGGTGACGTGAGCGTCCTCCCGTCAGCACAACGGCACGGTCGCGGTGGTGAAGGGCGTGTCCATGAAGGGCGCAGTACCCGCGTTCCCCGTTCCGAGCATGCGGCTGCGCAGCCCCAGCGCCCCGCTCGCCCCGAGTGTCACCTCGCCCACCGGGTGGTCCTGGGCCGCGGTCTCCGAGCCTGCGCCGCCGTCTGCGTATCTCACCGAGTCACTGATCTGCATGGTCCTCACTCGTCCTTCGTCCGCGGGAGTGGTGGTCGTGCCGAGCTGTGCGGTGGTGCGGTGTGCCTGGTTGTGCGGTGTGCCTGGTGGTGCGGTCCAGGAGCTGCGTGGCTTCCTGCTGCCACGGTCAGCGGGCGGGCAGTCCGGTGGCGGACAAGGCCCAGGGCGGCGCGTCCTTCGGGTCGGGCCCAGGTCCGGACGGCCCCAGGAGAAGCACGGAGGGAACGCTGTCCGGGAACCCTGCCCGGAGAAGGCCGTGCCCGATTCCTGCCAGCCCGGTCAGCAGGCCGGGGTGTGCGACGCCGTCCGGGGCCCCGCTCCGGGCACCCGTCTCCTCGACGGACGCCAGAAGCGCTCCGGCCCGGCGGATCCAGTGCGGGCGTGCCTCCGGCAGCGCTCCGTGGCCCAGGAGTTCGCACAGTCCGGCCTCGCCGTGGCACAGGCTGTCGTCGGGGACGGCCCGGTCCCGGCCCAGCTCCTCGGCGGTCCCGCGGGACCAGGCCGCGAGCTGCGGGTCTTCCAGCGCGCCCGGCGCGTCCAGCACCGCAAGCGCGACGCCGGCCCGTCCCCGGCACCAGGCCGAGGCCCGTGCGCCGTCCTCCTCCTCACCGGCCGGCGCATGGGCAGGGGCTCCCCCGTGGCCCCTGCCCGGCGCTCCCCGACCGGCCTCCGGGCCGCCGTCGGGTCCCCGGCCGCCGTCGGGTCCCGGCTCGCCGTCGGTCCAGCCGCCGACTGCCACCCGGAGCGCGGAGAGCCCTGCGACCCTGTACCGCTCGGCGGCCTCGCCCCCGGTCCCTGCGCCGCCCTCGGCCTCCGCCTCGGCGTATCGCAGGAGGGCCCATCCGACCCCGGCGGCCCCTGTGGTGAAATCCCGCCGGAGCGACGTGGGATCGACGGCAGCCAACCGGTCGGCGCAGACGCGCGCGGCTCGCCACGCCTCCTGCCCTGCCTCGCCCGTTCCGACGCCGTCCCGGTGGGTGGCCAGCAGGACGGCGAGCCCACCGGCGACACCCGAGCCCACCCCGAGCTCACCCTCGGCGCTGGCCGCCGCTCCGACCAGCGGCAGCATGGCGGACGCCCATGATCCGACCTCGGGATCGTCCAGCAGCCGTGCTGCCCCGGCGAGCGCGTACGCGATGCCCCCCAGGCCGGAGAAGGCTCCCGAGCCCACCGCGCCGAGGTCCGTGGGCCGGGCGCGCAGCGCGTCGAGCAGCCCGGGCACCGGCGCCAGGGCGGTACGGGCTGCCTCCGCGTAGTGTGCGGCCCCGGTGAGGGCGGCCAACTGGGCGAGGAACAGCGCGGGTCCGGTGTAGCCGCCGGCCAGGTCGGCCGGCATCGGGCCGATGCGCCAGTAGCGGTCGTCCAGGAGCTCCAGACCGATCCAGTTGCTGCGTGCGCCTTCGCGGTAGGCGAGGGAGACCAGTTGGTCCCCTACGGACCGGGCCGCGGACAGCAGCCGCTCCGGCTCCGGGGCACGGTCCGCCGTACGAGCGCGTCGGCCCGCGGCCGGCCGGTGCGCGGGCGTACGGGAGGTCGTCGACATCGCGGCCCGCACGATCCACTCCTGATCCTGTCGGTCCACCGTGTTCAGCGCGGTGAGTTTGGCCTCGACGCGAGCGAGTCCGGGCCGGTCGGCGCGCCCGGCCGTCGGCCGCTGGGGCGCGCCCCACAGCCGGTCCCCACCGGGGCGGGCGGTGAACAGGGGCACGTCCCCCGCCCAGAGCTGGGCGATCTCCTCATCGACCAGGCCTGGCACGAGGAGAGGGCCGAACACCTCGGTCCGCAGGGTCTCCAGGACCCGCTGCCGTGCGTCCGCGTCCTTCAGCAGACCGGGGTGGGTCGACTCGTCGAGCAGCGTGCCGTAGACCCAGGTGGGACGCATCACCACGCGCACCGTGTCCTCGGCGAACGCCCGCAACGGGCCCGACTCGTGGAGCAGTTCGTCCCTGGCCGAGCTGATCGCCGTGTACCCGGCGCGGAAGCCGGCACACAGCGCTTCGATGTGGGCTCCCGGCTCGACGGGCTCGCCGCCTTCCAGGTGTGGACGATTGGCGGACTCACCGAATGTCCCGGCCCTGCGCACCAGGCGCATCCGGTCGGTGCCGGCGTCGTCCCAGTCCGCCCGGGCCACGGGCGACACAGCCTCGCGCCCTCCACCGACCGCGGACACGTCCATGGCACTGTCGTCGCCCACCAGAAGCTGCGGCAGCAACCCCACCCGGTACACGGAGTCATGGAGTGCGCGGGCGGCCGGGTCCTCCGTGGCCGCGCCCGGCAGCGGGGGATGGAACAGGGTCTCCACGTCGACCAGCACCGGGTGGGGGCCGACGGCGATCAGGTTCTCGTGGTGCAGGTCGGTCCCGTCGAGGAGGTGCAGCAGTGCCAGCAGTGCGCCTTGGCGCCGGTAGAACATCTCGACGTCCGCGGCACGGACGCACGAGTGCGCGGCAACGAACTCCACCCACCCGTAGGTACCCCGGTCGAGCAGCCGCAGGGTCCGGAGATCCACGGAGCCGGGCTGCCGGCTGAACCAGGTGACGAGGGCGTTGAAGTGGCGGTGGGCGGCGAGCGGCCGGGGCTTGTACACCAGTCGCGTCCCGTCGGCGAAGCGCAGCAGCATCACGCTCCGCCCGCCCTGGTGCCCGTCGCCGGCGCCGGGTTCGATACCCGTGAGCAGCCCCGGGCCCGCACCGGAATCCTTCAGGAGGCCGGTGGTCAAAAGCGCATGGTCGTCCGCCAGACGCTCCAGCGCCTCGGCCAGCGCGTCCGCCGCGTCGAGCGCCGCCCGCCCCACGATCCGCGCCAGCACCGGCCGGTCGGCCAGCAGTGCCGCCAGGCCGCTCCGGGACGCGGTGCGTCCCAGGAAGTCCCGGAAGCGGGCGTGCGTGTCCTCCCCGTCGAGCCGTCCGGCGGTCCGCGCCTCGTGCAGCTCGAGCACCAGTGTCCGGGCCGCCGCCCGTGCAAGCCTGCCGCTGAGCTGCCGCTCCAGGTCGCCTCGTACGGCGGTCATGTCCACGAGCCTCCGCGCCTGCTCCGACACGCCCCGCTCCAGCCGTTCCGCCGCGCAGACGGTGAACGGCCGCAGCACCCACTCGAACCCGCTCAGCCCGGGATACTCCCCCGCCGGGGCCACGGCCTTCTCGGGTGCGGTGTCCGACACCTCTTCCGCCAGCGCCGCCCAGTCCGGCCGCTCTCCACCCTCTTCACCGCAGACCAGCCCGGCCTCCCACCAGCGTCCGGCCGCCGACAGCGAAGCCCCGTCCCGCATCCGTCCTGCCTCCGCCGCCATCGTCCCTCCTCCGTGACCCGGGCCGACCGCTCGGCGCCGTGGCCGATCCTGGTACGGAGGGCAGAGCCTGCGCATGGGGAACAGCCCCCCATGTTTTCCGTACCGCCGCGACGCCGAAGGCGAGGAGTACGGGAGGGGGCGCGGCCCGTCCGACGGCGAAGGGCCCTGCTTCCGGTCGCCGTACGGACACGCGGGACGCTCCGAGGAGCCCAGGTGCGGCGATGACCGTTCGTTTCGTGGAGACTTGAGACCTGGGCAGCGCCCGCCGGACGCCACACAGCCGAGGCACGGCGGGCGGGACGAGCGCGCCGCGTCCCGCCCCGAGCACCGGATCCGGGCCGACGAGGAGGACACGATCAACACCGCTGAGATAGGCAGGCACCCGTTGGACTCCGCCAGCGTCCTCAACGCGAAGAAGACCCTCTTCGAACTCCTGAGCCGCTCGGGGGTGTTCAGGGACGAGGCCGAGGAGCTGATCGCGCTCGTGGAGGCAGGGGCGATCGCGGAAGCGCACAGTGAGGCAGGGAAGGCGGCCGCACCTCCCGGCGAGAACGGGGAGCCGTACGCCACCGGCTGGCACGACGGCGCCCGGGCGGTCGGCGACGCGCTCGTCCGCATCGCCGAGCGCGCCCTGGAGCGCGCCATCGGTCCGGCGATGTCCGACGCGGTGGGGGACGACGCCGCACCGGGCCATCACCTCGTCGGCAGGATGGACGTAGAACTCGCGAAGGTCGCCGTGACGCCGCTCTATCTCTCGTTCAGCGATGCCTCGAGCCTCGACCCCGAGGTGTCGGACGAGGTCCTCACGGCGGTGCTCGGCACGATGAGCGTCGTGGGGCGGGTCGGGTACGCCGGGAGGCTGAAGGAGTTCACCGAGACCCACCGGGAGCGGCTGGCCCAGTTGTACGCCCAGTACGGGCCCCGCAGCCGCATCGCCGTCCACGGCCGCTACTCCCTCCTCCACTCCCCCACGAGCATCGCCGTGCTCGAACGCCTCAGCACCGCGCCTTCGGCGCTCCGAACGGAGTGGGAGCGGGCGGAACTCCCCCCGGCGTGGCTTGACGGACTCACGACCGCATGGGGCACGCGGGCCGCGCCGGGCTGACGCCGGTCCGGGCGGCGCACGACGACCTCATCGACGCCGTCGACCGGGCCGTCGAGCAGGATTCGCGGCCCCGGACCGCGTCGCCGTCTTCGGTGGTCCGCGGGGCGGTTACGCCATCCTGGGCCGAGCGGGCGGGCGAGCCGTCCCTCCGAGGTGTCGCAAGGTGCCCGGACCCAGGGGTGCGGGCGCCTTCGGACGGTACGGAGCGGGGCCGGTGGGATCAGGCGTACGAGTTCACGCTGACCGGGCGGGTCCCGGTGTAAGGCGTCCAGCCCTGCAGCGTGGCGGGCAGACCCACGCGGGTGTTGCAGTTGATCACCTGGAAGTGCAGGTGCGGGGCCGTGGAGGCGCCCGTGCTGCCGGACCAGCCGACGATCCGGCCTTGCGGGACCCAGTCGCCCGGCTCGTAGAACGACCTGTTCAGGTGCGCGTAGTGGGTGCACTGGCCGTTCGAGTGCCGAATGATCACCTCGATGCCGTTCTGCCAGTACGGCGACCAGTTGGAGTGGACGATCGTGCCCGCCTGCGCGGCGGAGACCTCGTAGTTCGCCGGAAGCCCGAAGTCCCAGGCGTACTCGTTGTACGGACCGGTGTGCGAGTACGTGCCCTCCGGTCCCTGGGTGACCGTGTAGGCCTCGCCCGCCGGGTACGGCAGCTCGTAGTAGTAGTCCACGGCCGCGGCCGTGGAGGCTCCCGTCATCGTGACTGCCGCCGCCGTCATCAGCGCACCGGCCATGACAGCCGTTCTGCGCAGAACCGTCTTCGCTCGACTCACGTCAATCTCCGCCCAAGTAGTTCTGAAAGAACCTGACTCCGCGGTTTCGGCCGGTGCGGAGAAATTGCAGGATCGAGCCTGACGGCCGGTCACGCAAGGGCCCAAGGAGGGCCGTCGCGCCCTGCTATTGGTCTCGACCACTGGCTGCCCGGACATACCGGCCCTTGGCGTTGGTGCAGGCCAAACCGGTTCCGACGCGGAAGTGGCACCAAAGCGCCAGGCGGGAAGCACTCTCGGACGGGGCGCCGTGCGCGCGCCATCCGTGCGAGGGTCGAAAGATGCGCCCCTGAGTCAAAATTCCCTTACGAGGAAAATGAAAGTTGAGCGAGGGGAGGGGGCGGTGGCTATTACTCTCGATTCCTTCCGGTCTTCTCCTGGCGTACCACGTCTTGTTCCAGGCCCGCCGGAGTCGCGAGGCGTCCGGCCTCGTCGCCGGGGCGGTCGGATCGTCCGGTTCGCGACCGCGGGGTCCAGGTCGGCAGACGGGAGCGAACAGTGCAAATCGGACAGCACGCTCCCGCCCGGCCCGTCCACCCCGATACGGACGAAACAGATCCGCACCACCTCCCCGTAGCGGCAGCACGCACACCAGCCACCAGAAATATGGTGTCCCGCCACATACGCCCCTGACCTGCCCCTTCCTACGGTGTGGCGACACGCATACGTCCCCGCCAACCGCCCGGAAGTGGTATCCATGGCCGCCCCAGCAACCTCTCCACCAGCACCTTCGAACCTTCGCCGGATCGTCGCCGCCAGCCTCGTCGGAACGACCATCGAGTGGTACGACTTCTTCCTCTACGGGTCGGCCGCCGCGCTGGTCTTCAACAAGCTGTTCTTCCCCGGGTCCGATCCGCTCGTCGGCACTCTCCTCTCCTTCCTCACGTACGCGGTCGGCTTCGCCGCCCGGCCCATCGGTGCCCTGGTGTTCGGCCACTACGGAGACCGGCTCGGGCGCAAGAAGCTGCTGGTGCTGAGTCTGCTGCTGATGGGCGGCGCGACGTTCTGCATAGGGCTGCTGCCGACGCACGCCGCCATCGGGTCCGCCGCCCCGGTTCTGCTCACGGTCCTGCGTCTCGTGCAGGGATTCGCACTCGGTGGCGAATGGGGCGGGGCCGTGCTGCTGGTGTCGGAGCACGGTGACGCCGAGCGGCGCGGCTTCTGGGCGTCCTGGCCGCAGACCGGCGCCCCGGCAGGTCAGTTGCTGGCTACCGGCGTGCTCGCGGCGCTCACGGCGCTGATGTCCGACGCGGCGTTCCTGGCCTGGGGATGGCGCATCCCCTTCCTGCTCTCCGGCGTGCTCGTGATGGTCGGCTTGTGGATTCGTCTCTCTGTCGATGAATCACCCGTCTTCAAGGCCGCTCTGGCCCAGGCTTCGGCACGCAAGGCAACCAGCGAGAAGGCCGAGAGGATGCCCCTGGTCGCCGTGATGCGGCATCACTGGCGGGACGTTCTCATCGCCATGGGCGCTCGGATGGCGGAGAACATCAGCTACTACGTCATCACGGCGTTCATCCTGGTGTACGCGACGATAGAGGCGGACCTGAGCAGGCAGACGGCCCTCAACGCCGTACTGGTCGCCTCCGCCGTGCACTTCGTCGTGATTCCGCTGTGGGGCGCGTTGTCCGACCGGATCGGGCGCCGGCCGGTCTATCTCATCGGTGCGGTCGGCGTGGGGTTGTGGATGTTCCCGTTCTTCGCCCTGATCGACACCCGGAGCTTCGGGAACCTGCTGCTCGCCATCACGGTCGGCCTCGTATTCCACGGCGCGATGTACGCACCGCAGGCCGCCTTCTTCTCGGAGATGTTCGCGACGCGGATGCGGTACTCGGGGGCGTCCATCGGTGCGCAGTTCTCGTCGGTCGCGGCCGGAGCGCCGGCGCCTCTGATCGCCACCGCGCTGCTCGACCACTACGGCAACTCGACGCCGATCGCCCTGTACGTCATCGCCGCGGCGCTGCTCACGATGGTGGCGATCCTGTGTGCGAAGGAGACCCGCAACCGGGACCTGTCGGACATCGGGGCGGAGCACGGAAAGGCATCGGACGCGCAGGCCGCGGTGCCCGCCGACGCCCGCAGCGTCTGAGGGCCGCTCCGCCCTTGCCCGGCTCCGTGCGGAAGGGGCCGCCCGCCACCGTGAGGTGATGGGCGGCCCCTTCCGCCCTGTCTACGGCTGCTCGGCCCGGGGAGTGCGCGCGAACCAGGTCGGTCCGTCGGTGAGTGCCTGCTTGATCCGGAACAGGGCGAACTCGTTCAGCGGCGGCAGCGCGTCGATGGAGAACCAGCCCACCTCCAGCGACTCGTCGTCGTTGACCTTCGCCTCACCACCTGTTGCCCGGCAACGGAAGGTGACGTCGAGGTACTGGCACCGGTCGCCGTTGGCGTACTGCACGGGCTGCAGTGCCTGGGTGAGCACCACCCGCTCCGCCACGCAGTGCACGGCGGTCTCCTCGTACACCTCGCGTTCGGCCGTGGCCGCGGGCTCCTCCCCCGGTTCGCTGATCCCGCCGATGACGGACCACTTACCGGTGTCGGAGCGCCGGCCCAGCAGCACCCTGCCCTCGTCGTCGAAGACGATCGCGGTGACCCCGGGCAGGAGAAGGAGTTGGTGGCCCGCGGTCGCGCGGATCTCTCGGATGAAGTCGGGAGTAGCCATGCGCCGAGCCTACGTGGCAGAGCCACCGGTCTCGGGGGCGGTCGCCCCGCGCAGCCTGCGGGCGCGTACGCCGCGGACCGTCACCCAGCCGAGGCCGGCCAGGGCGAGGAGCGCGAGAATCCCCTCGGGCAGCGGGCCCATGCGGGTCGCGGGGGTCAGTGAGGACCGCAGGGGCACCTCGTCGACCAAGGCGGCCGGGGTGAACATCTCCGTCTTCCGTACGATCGTGCCGTCCGGCCGGATCACGGCGCTGACGCCGCTGGTGACGGGTACGACGACGGACCGGCCGTGTTCGACCGCCCGCACCTGGCTCATCGCCAGTTGCTGGTACGTCATCTCGCTGCGCCCGAAGGTGGCGTTGTTGCTCGGTACCGCGATGAGCTGCCCACCGTTCTTGACCGTGTCGCGTACCGCGTCGTCGAACGCCGCCTCGTAACAGGTGACGAGCCCCACCTTCGTACCCGCCAGGTCGAATACGCCGACCTTCCTGCCGGGTCCGAAGTCCCGCTGCACCCGGTCGACGTCCTTGCTGAAGATCCGGACGAAGGAACGCATCGGCATGTACTCACCGAACGGCTGGATGTGGCGCTTGTCGTACGTGGCGACGGGACCGGCCGCCGGGTCCCACTTGATGAGGGTGTTGCGCAGAGGGCCCGTTTCCGGGGAGACCACGGCGCCGATGACGGTGGGTACGCCTATCGCCCTGACGGCGTCGTCGATCACGTCGCGCGCGTCGGGGTTGCGGTACGGATCGAGGTCGGAGGAGTTCTCCGGCCACAGGACGAAGTCCGGCTGGGGCACCGTGCCCGCCTTCACCTCACGGGCGAGCTGTTCCGTGCGGTCGGCGTGGTTGTCCAGGACCGCGCGGCGCTGGGCGTTGAAGTCGAGGCCCAGACGGGGCACATTGCCCTGGATCGCGGCGACGGTCGCGGTGCCGTCCTCGGCCGAGGAGTCGACGAGGGGCAGCGCCGCGAACGCGGCCGCCACGGGTACGGCGACCGTCGCGGCCGCCACGGCGATCGCGGCCCGGGGGACGGCGCCGGTGACACGGTACCTACGGAACTGGCGTACCGCTTCGAAGAGCCCGAAGCCGCACAGCACCACCGCGAAGGAGAGCAGCGGGGTGCCGCCCAGTGCCGCGAGCGGGAGGAACGTGCTCTCCGCCTGGCCGAAGGCGATCTTTCCCCAGGGGAATCCGCCGAACGGCACACGGGCCCGGAGCGCTTCGTCGAGCGTCCAGACGGCCGCGGCCCAGACCGGCCAGTACGCGAGACGGGTGACGGCGCTGATCCCGACGCAGCCCACCGCGATGAAGAGCGCCTCCGCTACGGCGAGCGCCAGCCACGGTACGGGGCCGACCTCCTCACCGGTCCAGTGGAGCAGCGGCAGCATGAAGCCGAGACCCGCGAGGAGCCCCAGACCGAACGCGGCGCGCAGCCCGCGCCCGAAGAGGACCCAGCCGAGCAGGGCGAAGCCCGGCAGAACCAGCCACCACAGGGGACGCGGCGGGAAGCTCGCGTACAGCAGCAGTCCGGAGAACACGGCCGCGGGCGGGCGGACGAACCGCGCCCCCAGCCTCCTGCCGCGGGCGGCGGGGGCGGACGGCGATTCGTCTGTGGAGGTGATGGTGGCGCTCACCTGGCGGAGTCTACGGCGGCAGCCTGTGGGCACGACGGGCCGGGACGGTCCGGCCGGGACCGGGGCGGAAGGGCATCGGGGCTGACGGGGTGAACGGCGCGCGCGACGGCAGAGCGACAGCCGACGGGCGGAGCAGGAAGGAGGCGCGTCACGCCGTCCGCTTCAGGCTCACGTCGCCCGAGGACCCGTCGCAGACAGGTGCAGACGGTCGCGGATGAACCGCACCGCCACTTCCGCGTCGTCCACCGTGACCGTGAAGGTTCTGCCGTCGCCGAGTCGCAGCACCAGGCCCTCGCCCCTGCGCACCACCACGGCCGTGCCCTGCTCGGGGCGCCAGCGGTAGCCCCAGCCGCCCCATTCGCGCGGAGTGACCCTGGGGACGAAGTCCGCGCCCACCACGTGCGTGAGAAGAATGCGGCGGCGCGGCAGACCCATGTGGCCGCAGCGCACCTCCAGGGCGTCGCCGTCGACCCTGACCACCACGTGGACGAAGGCGAGGGTGCCGAACAGGATGAGCAGTCCGGCGGCGATGCAGCCGATGACGGACATCAGCAGCGGGGCGACTCCGGAGGTCCAGGCCGAGCCGACGGCCAGCTGGATACCGAGAGCCACGCACCCCGCGCCCGCTATCGCGAGCAGCCACTGGGCACGGTTGGTCGCACGGCCGTGCCAGACAGCGGACGGGGCCTCGCTCGAACCGTGGCTGTCCTTGCCGGTGTGGTCCCTCATGCCAGGAAGCGTACGCAGACTTCGCGTGCCGAGGAGGGGCTGTCGGCCCCGTCGGGGACGGTCCGGGCGGTCAGCGGACGAGGTTGAGCGCCTTCAGCAGACGCCCTTCCTCGTAGGCCAGAGCGGCTTCCGGCAGTTCGGCGGCGTGTCCGCCGAGGATGACCGCGAGGGTTCCGGCGGGTTCGGCCGACGGAGGGGTTCCGGCGCCGATGCGGCGCAGCGCCTGGGCGGCGACGGCGTCGGCGGAGCCGTGCAGGGCGACCGGCTCACGGCCGGGCTGCTGAACGGCGGCGCGGATGCGCTCGCCGACCAGTTCGTAGTGGGTGCAGCCGAGAACGACGGCCCGTACGTCCGGCGGGGTGAGGGCGGCGGCGGCCGCGATGGCACGGTCGATGGCGGGCTCGTCGGCGTGCTGCAGGGCATCGGCGAGGCCGGGGCAGGGGACCTCGGTGACGGCGGCGGCGCCGGCGAAGTCACGGATCAGCGCACGCTGGTACGGGCTGCCGGTGGTGGCCGGGGTGGCCCAGATGGCGACGGAGCCGCCGCCCGTGGCCGCCGGCTTGATGGCGGGCACGGTGCCGATGACCGGCAGCGCGGGCTCCAGCGCGGCGCGGAGCGCGGGCAGGGTGTGTACGGACGCGGTGTTGCAGGCGACGATCAGGGCGTCCGGCCGGTGCAGGGCCGCGGCGCGGGCCACGGCGAGCGCGCGTTCGGTCACGTCCTGTGGCGTACGCAGTCCCCAGGGCATCCCCTCCGGATCGCAGGAGAGTACGAGGTCGGCGCCCGGGCGCAGCCGGCGCACCGCCGCCGCCATGGGGAGCAGGCCGATTCCGGAGTCCATCAGCGCAATCTTCACCCGGTCACCATAGTCGACACCCCTTGCGGCCCTGTGGAAGTGGGGCAGACTGCGGCGGATGAGCGCCGTTGCCTGGATCGCCGTGAGTTCGCTGATCGTGTGGGTGTGGCTGCTGCTGGGGCAGGGGTTGTTCTGGCGCACGGACCAGCGGCTGCCCCGGCGCACGGCTCCGGCGCGCTGGCCGTCGGTGGCCGTCGTGGTCCCGGCCCGTGACGAGGCCGGCATGCTGCCCGTGAGCCTGCCCTCGCTGCTGGCACAGGACTATCCGGGCGAGGCCGAGATCTTCCTGGTCGACGACTGCAGCAAGGACGGCACCGGCGATCTCGCCCGCACGCTGTCCGTACGGTACGGAGGCCTGCCGCTCACGGTCTCCTCGCCCGGGGAGCCGGAGCCGGGCTGGACCGGCAAGCTCTGGGCGGTCCGGCACGGGGTCACGCTGGCCCGGGAGCGCAAGCCGGAGTTCCTGCTGCTGACGGACGCCGACATCGCGCATGAGCCGGACAGTCTGCGGGAGCTGGTCGCCGCGGCGACCACGGGCACCCCGGACGGTTTCGACCTGGTCTCGCAGATGGCCCGGTTGCGGGTGGTCAGTGCCTGGGAGCGGCTGATCGTCCCGGCCTTCGTCTACTTCTTCGGGCAGCTCTACCCGTTCCGCCGGGTGAACCGGGCAGGCTCGGGGACGGCCGCTGCCGCGGGCGGGTGCGTGCTACTGCGTACCGAGGCCGCCGAGCGGGCGCGGATTCCGGAGTCCATCCGGCAGTCGGTGATCGACGACGTGTCCCTGGCGCGTGCGGTGCAGGACAGCGGTGGCCGGATCTGGCTGGGGCTGGCGGAGCGGGTGGACAGCGTGCGCCCGTATCCGCGGCTCGGGGATCTGTGGCGGATGATCTCGCGGAGCGCGTACACCCAGTTGCGGCACAGCCCGCTGCTGCTCGCCGGGACGGTGCCGGGGCTCGCTCTCGTCTATCTCGCCCCGCCCGTCACACTCGTCGCCGGTCTGCTGACGGGTGACGCGTTGGCCGTGTGGGCGGGCGGGGCCGCCTGGGCGGTGATGGCGGGAACGTACATGCCGATGCTGGCGTACTACCGGCAGCCGCTGTGGCTCGCGCCCCTGCTGCCGGTCACCGCGCTGCTGTATCTGCTGATGACGGTCGATTCGGCCGTGCAGCACCGCCGGGGACGAGGTGCGGCCTGGAAGGGGCGTACGTACGCCCGCCCCGAGGCCGCACCGGACCGGTGACGCGGGGGGCGCGGGTCATTTGCGGCCCGGGGTCCAGTTCATTCCCCAGCCGTAGGCGGCGTCGATGGTGCGCTGCGGGCTCACTCCGCGCTGCGGTACGAGATAGCGGGCCTCACGCTGCACGGTGAGGTCTCCCGCGTTGTTGGTGATCAGTGCGAGCGCGCACACGGTGGAGGGCACCGTGCACTCGTCGAGGGAGAAGTCGATGGCGGCGCCGTGCTGCGGGCGCAGGGTGACCGTGGCGTGCAGATCGGCGAAACTCCTGGCACCTTCATAGATGGTGACGAAGATCAGAAGACGGCGCAGCCGGTCCTTGTGGTCGAGGTTGACCGTGAGGTTCTCACCTGTGGAACGGGCACCGGTCCGGTCGTCGCCGTCGAGATGGATATAGGGCGGCCCGCCGAGAGAGCCGAAGGAGTTTCCGAGAGCCTGGACAACTCCCTTGCTGCCGTCGGTGAGTTCGTAGAGTGCGCAGAGATCGAGATCGAGGTCGGCGTGCATCGCGACGGCCCGGCCGAGTTTGGCGCCCCAGCTCTTGAACTGTTTGCGCACTTCCCAGTTGAGATTCACGCGAAGGGCTCCCGAGGTGCCGCCCTGTTTGGCCAGGGAGACGGAAGGCGCTTCCTTCGTGAGGGTGACCTTCGTCAGCCTCACGGGCTGTGTCACCGGCGGGGCTGCGGGCCGGGGTGCGGGTGCTGGTGGAGCTGCCATGGGGGCCGCCGGGGGCGCCTGGAGTTGGGGACGCTGCTTGGCTTGCTGTGGTTCGTCGACGGAAATCCCGAAGTCCGTGGCGAGGCCCTCAAGTCCGGAGCCGTACCCCTGGCCGACGGCCCGGAATTTCCAGGCTCCCTGGCGCAGATAGAGCTCGCCGAGAATGAACGCGGTCTCCACGGTGGCGTCGGTGCTCTCGAACCTGGCCGTTTCGGCGCCGCTCGCCGCGTCCACGACCCTTACGTAGAGCCCTGTCACCCGGCCGAAGCTCCCGCCGTCCGATGAGGCGGCGACGACGATACGGTCGATGGCGGGCTCGATGCGCGAGAAGTCCACCACGAGGGTGTCCGTGACCCGGTCTCCGTCGGCCGCCTTGCCCTCGTGGCGTACCGCGCCCGACGCGTGGGCCGGCTGGTTGTAAAATACGAAGTCGGCGTCGTTGCGTACCTTTCCCGAGGCGAGAAGGAGCGCGGAGCCATCCACGTCCGGCGCCCCCGGGGTGGTGCGCCACCCCAATTCGACCCGCACGGCCTGAGCCGGCACCGGAACATTGGTTCCCTTTAGCATGACCATGATCGCCCCCACTGTGAGTCCGGCCGCCGAAAGCCTTTCCGGGACAACCTAATCCCCGGCGCGCCGGGGAGCCCACAGCCGTGCGGGTCCGGCCGCGCGATCCGTCGGTAACCCCTCGTGAACTCGCCCTTTACACGATCATCGAGCGCCGGGGTGCCCTTTTTTCCCAAGTTCGCTCGCATTGGGGATCCCTGTTCACTCACAACACCCAAATCAACCCTCTTATCGGGCTCCCCAATCAGCACATCGTGGGCTTAACTTAGGTGCCATGACCTCCCCCCGCTCCACCTACGGCGGCGGCTACTACGCCGCACCGTCGTTCCCCGACACTCCGATCTACGACTCCCTGGTCGCGGAGCGGGGCACCCCTCAGATCGCACCGATCCGAGTGCCTGCCGCCTATGACACCGGCAACAGCTATCTGCCGGCCCTGCCGGCCCTTCCCGCGGCTCCCGCCCAGCCGTCCTACGGCTACCAGCAGCCCGCGCCGCCCCAGTACCAACAGGCACCGATGCAGCCCGCACAGCTGCAGCACGCCCCTGCGCCGTACATCCCGCAGCAGCCGGGGGCGCCGCGCGGTTACCAGCCCCAGCCCCAGCCCCAGCGCCCCGCGCCCGGCACGGGGTACGAGTCGATGCGTCCGGCCTCGCCGTGGCCCGCACCGGTACCGTCGCCGTACGAGGACCCGTACAACCGCCCGTACCAGGGCCGGGGGTACTGACCGGCTGGCAGGATGGCCGCATGGATCTTCCCGTGCTTCAGGCCGTCCATATCCATCCGGTCAAGTCACTGGCCGCGTACGCGCGAAGCGAGGCCGCCGTCGAGCCATGGGGACTCGACGGCGACCGGCGCTGGATGCTGGTCGACGCGGCGGGCAAGGCCGTCACCCAGCGTCAGCGCGCCCGGATGGCACGGATATCCGCCAGACCACTGACGGGTGGCGGGATCGAACTGTCAGCGCCGGGGGACGCGCCACTGACAGTGCGGGTCCCCGCGCCGGGCCGTACGGTCGCCGTGGATCTGTTCAAGCAGAAGCTCGAGGTCGTGGAGGCGTCGGGGGACGCCCACGCATGGCTCGGAGCGCACCTGGGAACGGACGTCAGGCTCGTCCATCTCGACGCGCCCGCACACCGCAGGCTCATTCCGCCCGAGCACAGCGGGCTGCTCGATCCCGCGCACGCGCGTCCGGGAGAGACGGTCAGTCTCGCCGACGAGTTTCCGCTGCTGCTCACGAGCCTTTCCTCGCTGGACGCCCTCAACTCACTCGTCGCCCAGGGTGAGTACCCGGACGAGGGCCCGCTGCCGATGAACAGATTCCGGCCCAACGCGGTCGTCGAGGGCACCCCCGCCTGGGCGGAGGACGACTGGCGGCGGATCTCCATCGGGGAGGTCTCCTTCCGGGTGGTGAAGTCGTGCGGGCGCTGCGCCATCACCACGACCGACCAGGAGACGGCGGAGCGCGGCAAGGAGCCGCTGCGGACGCTCGCCCGTCACCGACGGGCCGGGACACAGTTGCTCTTCGGCCGGTATCTCATTCCTGACACCACCGGCGTGATCCGGGTCGGGGACCCGGTCCGCGTTCTCGGCTGAGCAGCCGACTCGTCAACTGCCGCCCCTCACGCGCGCTACGGTGGACCGGCCCGCCCGACTCCTCGGCAGGCGGACCCGGACTCAGCGCTGCCGGAACGGCGGCCGCACCGGCACATCGCACAGGACGCGGACAGGCACGAGGCAGCGCACACAGCACGAGGTGGGGGCACAGCAGCGCCATGGCACAGGGCACGGTCCAGGTGACGCACACCGGCACATCGCGATGGCGGCGCCGCACGGGTGAATACGCCTCCCTCACCGCCGCCCTGGAGGCCGCGGCCGACGGCGATGTCCTCACCATCGCCCCCGGAACGTACCGGGAGAATCTGGTGGTCCACCGCGCGGTGACGCTGCGCGGCCCCGAGGGGTCCGTCGGTTCCGTGCGGATCGCGCCGGTCGACGGCGTGCCCCTGACCGTCCGGGCATCGGCCGTCATCCAGGACCTCCATGTCGAAGGCCAGGACTCGGCGGCTCCCGCCGTCCTCGTCGAGGAAGGCACGCCGGAGCTCTCGGATCTGCGGATCGTGACCAGGTCGGCCGCCGGGATCGAGGTGCGGGGGGCCGCCAGGCCGTCCGTGCGGCGCTGCACCGTCGACAATCCGGCAGGCGTCGGCATCGCCGTGCTCGACGGGGCGGGCGGTGTGTTCGAGGAGTGCGAGATCGTCGCCGCCGGGCAGTCCGGCGTCGCCGTCCGCGACGGCGCCCACCCGCGGCTGGAACGCTGCCGGGTGCACCACACCTCGGGCGCCGGACTGAGCGTGACCGGCGAGGGCAGTTCCCTGGAGGCCGTGGGCTGCGAGGTGTACGAGGTCAAGGGCAGCGGGGTGCAGATCACCGCCCGGGGCACCGCTCATCTCACCGACTGCACCGTGCACCGCACCGCGGCCGACGGCATCACACTGGACACCGACGCGGTCCTCACGCTCGCCGACTGCGACATCCACGACATCCCGGAGAACGCGGTCGATCTACGGTCCCGTTCGGTCCTCACACTGACCCGTTCCACGGTGCGCAGGTTCGGCCGCAACGGTCTGTCGGTATGGGATCCGGGCACCCGGGTGGATGCCAACCAGTGCGAGATCCACGACAGTACGGGCGACTACCCGGCGGTCTGGGTCAGCGACGGCGCGACCGTGATACTGGATTCGTGCCGCGTCCACGACGTGCCGGACGCCCTCTTCGTCCTCGACCGGGGCTCCCGCGCCGACGTGGTGGACAGCGACCTCTCACAGATCCGCAACACCGCCGTGTCCGTGAGCGACGGGGCCACCGCGCAGCTCGACGACTGCCGCATCCGGGAGGCGTCCACGGGTGCCTGGTTCCGTGACCACGGCAGCGGCGGCACGCTGAACAACTGCACCATCGACGCCGCGCAGACCGGGGTCATCGTCACCAAGGGCGCCGACCCCACCATCGAACGGTGCACGGTCACCTCGCCGGCCGAGGCCGGCTTCTACGTCTCCGCCGAAGGGCGCGGCACGTTCACCAGCTGCCGGGTCACCGGGAGCGACGGCTACGGCTTCCACGTCATGGACGGCTGCCGCACCACCCTCAGCCGCTGCCGTACGGAACGCTGCGCCCGCGGGGGTTACGAATTCGCGGAGGGCGGCGCGTCCCAGGCCGACGGTCACGGGACGGGGCCGGTGGTGGACGACTGCACGAGCGACGAGAGCGGGCTGCTCGGCGCGGGGACCCCGCCGCCCGCGGTGCTGACGGCGACGCAGTCGACACCGGGACTGCTCAGCGCGATGCCGGACCAGCGCGTGCACACCACCGAGCCCTCCCCGGCGCCTCCGGCCGAACAGGTACGCGACTCCGGGGCCGTCCTCGGTGAACTGGACGCGCTGGTGGGCCTCGACAGCGTCAAGCGCGAGGTCCGGGCCCTGACCGACATGATCGAGGTGGGCAGGCTCCGCAAGGAGGCCGGTCTCAAGGCGGCCTCGGTGCGCCGCCACCTCGTCTTCACCGGCTCCCCCGGTACGGGCAAGACGACGGTGGCCCGGCTGTACGGGGAGATCCTGGCCTCGCTCGGGGTACTGGAGCGCGGCCACCTCGTCGAGGTGTCCCGGGTGGATCTCGTCGGCGAGCACATCGGCTCCACCGCCATCAGGACGCAGGAGGCCTTCGAGCGGGCGCGCGGCGGAGTCCTGTTCGTCGACGAGGCGTACGCACTGTCGCCCGAGGACTCCGGCCGGGACTTCGGCCGCGAGGCGATCGACACCCTGGTGAAGCTCATGGAGGACCACCGGGACGCGGTGGTGGTGATCGTCGCCGGGTACACCCACGAGATGGAGCGGTTCCTCACCGTCAACCCCGGTGTGGCGTCCCGTTTCTCACGGACCATCACCTTCAGCGACTATGTGCCCGGGGAGCTGCTTCGCATCGTCGAGCAGCAGGCCGACGAGCACGAGTACAGCCTGGCGGACGGTACGGGCGAGGCCCTGCTCAAGTACTTCACCGAGCTGCCCAAGGGCCCCGCCTTCGGTAACGGCCGGACCGCGCGCCAGACCTTCGAGTCAATGGTGGAGCGGCATGCGGGAAGGGTCGCCCAGCTCGTCGAGACGAGCACGGACGACCTCACGCTGCTCTACCCGGAGGACCTCCCCGAGCTGCCCTGAACCTCTCCGTCGGCCTGCCGGGGCAGGGCCGGCCCGAGCCGTTCGAGCAGGGCGGCCCGCTCCAGCGCGAAGACCGGGTCGGCCTGGTAGTCGGAGTGCCCCAGGATCGGTTCGGGCAGCGGGAGTTCGGGGGTTCGGCCGTAGACCAGGGGGTCCTTCAGCGGCCCCCGGTCGACCTCGGGCCGACCGCCCTCCTCGATGCCCACCGGCCCGCCGATCGGGTCGGTGGCCCGCCACAGATTGCGCCAGCAGTGCACGGACCTGTGCAGTCCCTCCAGGGCCACGGGGCCGAAGTAGGCCGGGAACCAACGGCCGTACAGCCGCTCGATCGGCGAGCCGTAGGTGAGCAGCGCGACCCGGCGCCGGGTGGCGTCGGGAAGCTGCCAGACCGCCGATGCCGCCAGGACGCTGCCCTGGGAGTGCCCCGAGATGACGAGCCGGCCCCGGGTGCGTCCGGTCCAGGCCGACATCCGGGACGACAGGTCGGGAACGGCCCGCTCGGCGTAGCAGGGCGGGGCGAAGGGATGGGCGGCGCGTGGCCAGTACGTACCGACGTCCCAGAGGATGCCGATGGTGCGCCTCGCGGAGACGTCACGATAGGCCCGCCGGCCCCAGGTGACGAAGAGTATGAAGCCGACGCCGACCATCCAGGAGCCGGTCGACTGTGCGGCTTCCGCGAGCGATTCGACGACGGGCGCCGCTCCGTCCATGGCCAGTCCCGGCACCTGGCCGGTGGCCCAGGAGCCGGCGACCGCTCCCGCGCCGAGGAACAGGGTGGCGCCGGAGAGGGCGCCGATGAGCCGGGGTGCGGTGTCGGTGAGCGCGGCGGTGGCCCGGGTCCTGGCGATGCGCCGGGTCCGTTCGGGGTCCGGCCGCCGCTCGCCGTACTCCTTCTCGACGGCCGGGCCCATGCGGCGGGCGCTGCGCGCGGTGCGCACGATCAGCGTGAGGACCGGGACGAGCAGGAGCAGGAGGAGGACGGGGATGACGGACGCCTGCCAGCTCAGCAGGACGGGAGGGCCCTCGATCACGGACCCGCGGCCCATTCCGGGGGTGCCGGACCCGTCCAGCCAGTCGGCGACGCGCTGGGCGACGCCGCCGGTCATGACACCGCCGAGTGCACAGGCCAGCGTCGCGACGGCGGGTCCGCCCAGACCGTAGAGCGTGGTGCGGGATTCGGGGTTACGGGTGTAGAGGCTCAGGGCGACGGCGGCGAGCGCGGTGACCAGGACGCCCTGGCCGATGGCGAGCACCCGGAAGGTGACCTCTCCCGGCAGCGTGCCGTCGGACACCCAGCCGGGGCGCGACCAGGAGGCGTACACCGCGCAGAGGAGGAGCAGGGCCAGTGCGGCGCCCGGCAGGAAGGTGACGACGGCACGGTCGATCCTGTTGTCCAGGCGACGTTCGCTACGGCCGCGGCGGCAGACCACGAGGACGACGACGAGGCCGCCCACGACGAGCGCCCCTTCCAGTGCACCGCCCAGGACGCCGGGTACGGGACCGTCGGCGGCCCGGTCATGCCGGGCGGCGGGCCCGCCCACCGCGGCGGCGACGGTGAGGAATCCGGCGGCGGTGTGCGCGGCGCGCAGCCGGGCTACGAGCCGGCGTCCGAACCAGAAACCGGGCCTGCCGAGCGCGGGGCGGACGGTGGGCGGGCCGTCGACGGCGGGGCCGGGGCCGGGGTCGAGGTCGAGGTCAGGGTCGAGGTCGGAGGACGCGCCCTCCGTATCGGTGGCGGCGGCCTCCGCTTCGGCCACCGTCCGTTCCGGTGCGTCGAACGAGAGCGGGCGGGCGGACTCGTACGCGCTCCAGGTCCGGTTGGACAGGTACCAGAGCAGCCCGACCAGCGCGGTCGGCACGAGCGCGGCCACGACGAGCCGGCGGCCTGGCTGCGACCACCAGCCGTCCTGGGCCGTCGAGAGGAAGCCCAGCCAGGAGCGCTGTCCGGAGCACTCCGGTTCCCCCGCGCACTGCCAGGCCGCCAGGTCGAGGGCGACCTCGCAGGCCGCTGCCGTGAGGAGCACGGTGAGGCTGAGGGCGACGAGGCGCACCAGCAGCCCGTACAACCGGACCGCGCGGGGCCGGCCCGGCGCGGTCGGCCTCATCCAGTGGGCGAGGTTGACGACCATGAAGGGGAGCAGGAGCAGCCACAGGGCGCGGGAGCCGTTGCCCGAGGTGAGGTTGGACCAGCAGTACGCCTCAGCGACCGGCTCGTCGCGCTGCCGTCGCGGATCGCCCTCGGCGGCGATGTCCTCCGTACGGCGGTAGATGGCCGCGGTGGCGTCACCGGTGACCCGGGTCGTCCGCGGGTCGCGCAGCATCTCCTGGGGGGTGGTTCCGCCGACACCGTGGACCAGGAGTTCCAGCGCGGCGCCCGGGCTGTGCGTGGGCTGGGTGTCAGGGGGCAATTCGGTGACTCGCTCTCTGGGCCGGGCGGCCAGTTGGCCGGCGGAGAAGGGGCGGTGCCGCGCGGGCGGTGCGCGGTCACCAGAATCGCGGACAGGAGCGGCTCGTGGCACCGGTCTCACCGAATCTCCCCAGTGATACCGGCCAGGGCACTGCGTGGCAGGATGAGCACGTCCGGCAGGCCGCTGCGGGACCGTACGGCCAGAGGGAAGGAACGGACCCGACGTTGAGCGAGAATCAGAACCTGCTCGCCGAGCAGCGACGTGCCCTGATCCTCGACGAGGTGCGCAAGCGTGGCGGGGTCCGGGTCAACGAGCTGACGCGCAGGCTGAATGTCTCCGACATGACGATCCGTCGAGACCTGGACGCACTGGCCCGCCAGGGAGTCATCGAGAAGGTGCACGGCGGCGCGGTTCCCCTGGTCGGGACGAGTACGCACGAGCCCGGTTTCGAGGCCAAGTCGGCGCTGGAGCTGACCGCCAAGGAAGACATCGCGCGGGCCGCGGCCGTCATGGCCGTGCCCGGCAGCGCGATCGCGCTGTCCGGCGGGACGACCACGTACGCCCTGGCCCAGCAGCTCCTGGACGTGCCGGATCTGACGGTCGTGACGAACTCGGTGCGGGTCGCCGACGTGTTCCACGGCGCGCAGCGCACAGCGGCCGGCGGTGGTGGACGGGCAGGGGCGGCCACGGTCGTGCTGACCGGTGGCGTGCGTACGCCTTCGGATTCCCTGGTCGGTCCTGTCGCCGACCGGGCGATCGCCTCGCTCCACTTCGATGTGCTGTTCCTCGGGGTGCACGGCATCTCCGTCGAGGCCGGCCTTTCGACGCCGAATCTCGCGGAGGCCGAGACGAACCGCCGCTTCGTGCGGGCCGCGCGGCGGGTCGTCGTGGTGGCCGACCACACCAAGTGGGGGACGGTGGGCCTGAGTTCGTTCGCCACGCTCGACGAGGTGGACACGTTCGTCACCGATGCCGGACTGCCTGCGGGCGCACGGACGCA
This sequence comes from Streptomyces finlayi, assembly GCF_014216315.1. NCBI lineage: Bacteria > Bacillati > Actinomycetota > Actinomycetes > Kitasatosporales > Streptomycetaceae > Streptomyces > Streptomyces finlayi. The sequence continues at coordinate 7,102,741 of NZ_CP045702.1, read as the reverse complement.
GATCGAGGAACATCTGCCGGACCTGGTGGTGGCGGGCGGTCCCGCGGACGTGGTTCTCTGAGGTCTCGTACCCGCCACGTTCCGCTCAGCTCGCGGCAGGCCCCGGACGTCCTAGGATCGTGTTGTGGCCGTCTTCCGGATCGAGCGTTTCACCCATCTCCCCGCTGCCGAGGCATGGCGCCGGGTGACCGACTGGGAGCGGCACGGCGCGGTCGTCCCGTTGACCTCGGTGACCGTGCCCACCGGTCTGCCCACCCGGATCGGCACCGTCTTCGTGGCCCGGACAGGCCTGGGTCCGCTGGCCTTCGACGATCCGATGGAAGTGGTCAGGTGGACACCTCCCGCGGCCGGGCGTGCGGGCCTCTGCCAGTTGGAGAAGCGCGGCTCCGTGGTGATGGGCCGGGCGGCGATCGATGTCTATCCGACGGATTCCGGCTCCCACGTGGTGTGGGTGGAGGAGCTGCGTGTCCGGTTGCTGCCGCGGTTGGCTGATCCGCTGGTCGCCTCCGCGGGCCGCCGGGTCTTCACACGGGCGCTCGACCGGCTGCTCGCGGGGGGCGCGGACGGCCGGCCGTAACCCTGTGCGGTGTGACCGTCACATGATCGAGTCGTTTGTCCGGTGACGGTATCCGCCTACGGCTCGGAAGGCACCCATTTCATGCCGACCCACCACCCGCAGCAACCGCAGCAACCGCAGCAACTGTCCGACGGCGACCGTGCGCCTTCCGGAGTGCAGCAGGCCGAGGCCGCACTCGTCGAGCACTATCCGCGGCTCGTCAGGCTCGCCCTGCCTCGTCCTCCCGCCGTCGCTCGGCCGGCACCGGCGGGTGCTCACCGCGCACGGCACGGTGCAGCGGGCCCTGCCCGGTCCACGAGCGAGCCACGAGCTGCCTCGTGTTCCCGCTCTCCCCCGCGTCCCCGCGCAGAGCCGGGGTGCCATGCCCATGGGGGCGGAGGCGCGTACGGAGGCTCCCGCGTACGCCTGGATGCGGCTACGGGTGCTCCGCACCGCGCTGGCGTACGAGCGGCGGCCCCGCTGGTGGCCCGGCCGGCTGCCGGCACCGGCCGCCCTGCGCCCGACGATCCCGGTCGTCTGGGGTCTGCGGCGGTTCCCCAGGGCGGGCGGCGTCGAGGAGCTGACGCTGGACAGGGCGCTCTCCCGGGTGCCGGGCACGGTTCGGGCAGCACATCCTGGCGGGTACGCACTGGAAGGCGCCGTCGGGCCGTTGGTACGTGCTCGCGGCGGGGAGCCGGGCCGTGAGCCGCATCGAGGCGAAGGGCGCGGCGCGCGGCACCGCGGACGGTACGACGCTCGCGGTACGCGCTCCGCGGAGCGCGTCGGTCGACCTGGTGGCCCGGCTGAACACCGGCGGGACGCTGAGCGCCGTGCGATGAGCGGCGAGCGATGAGCGATGAGCGGCGAGATGGAGATGTGCGACGGGGAGATGTGCGACGGGGATGTACGCAACAGTGACGCGCACGACGGCGGACAATTGGCCGTGCGGCCGCTATGGTGTGCGCGGTTCTGTCCGCAGCGACCCGCACCGGAGGTGCGTCCATGGCACGCCGACTCCGCCCCGTGGGGCTCGACTTCGTCGCTTCCGCCCCGCTGCGCCTGGTCTTCGCCTCCGAGCTGTCCGCGCCACCGGAGGTGGTGTACCGGGCACTCGCCGAGGATGTGGAGTCCTGGCCGGGCTGGTTCACCTCGGTGACGGACGCGCGGCCCGCCGACGGCGGCGCGGGCCGGGTGGTCCGGCTCAAGGGCGGCACCGTGTTCCGGGAGACGATCGTCGCGCGGGAGCCCGGCGAGCGGTACGCCTACCGGGTCGATGAGACCAACGCCCCCGGGATGACTGCTTTGTTGGAGGAGTGGCGGCTCACTCCCGCGGTCACGGGGACACGGGTGCAGTGGACGTTCGCCACGGATGGCGGGACCTTGTTCCGGTTCGGATTGCGGCTGGGGCGTGCGGGGCTCGGGCGGGCCTTCCGGGGCGCCGTGCGCAACCTCGGGCGGCGGCTGGACCAGGCCGCCGCCTGACGCCCGCGCGGCCTACGCCCGCCAGCTCCCGGTGGCCAGGAAGGAGTCGATCGTCCCGGTGTACGGGGCGATGTCCAGGCCCTGTGCGGTGAGCCAGCTGTCGGAGTAGTACTTGTCGAGGTAGCGGTCGCCCGGGTCGCAGATCAGCGTGACGATGCTGCCGGTGCTGCCCTGTTCCACCATCTCGGCGACCAGCTTCAGCGCACTCCACAATCCCGTACCCGTGGAGCCGCCCGCCTTGCGGCCGATGGCACGTTCCAGCGCGCGTACCGCGGCGACACTGGCCGCGTCCGGCACCTTCATCATCCGGTCGATGGCGCCCGGCAGGAAGCTGGGTTCCATCCGGGGCCTGCCGATGCCCTCGATGCGGGAGCCGCAGTCGCTGGTGGCCAGTGGGTTGTCGTTGGTCCAGCCGTCGAAGAAACAGGAGTTCTCGGGGTCGGGCACACAGATCCGGGTGTCGTACTGCATGTAGTGCACGTAGCGGGCGATCGTCGCGGAGGTGCCGCCCGTTCCCGCCGTCGCGACGATCCACGCCGGCTCCGGATACCTCTCCAGCCGAAGCTGCTGGTAGATGGACTCCGCGATGTTGTTGTTGCCGCGCCAGTCCGTCGCCCGTTCCGCGTAGGTGAACTGGTCCATGTAATGGCCGCCGGTCTCGGCGGCGAGGCGCGCGGACTCCTCGTACAGCATCCTGGAGTCGTCGACGAAGTGGCACTGCCCGCCGTGGAATTCGATGAGCCGGCACTTCTCCGGGCTGGTGGTACGCGGCATCACGGCGACGAACGGCACCCCGATCAGCCTTGCGAAGTACGCCTCCGACACGGCCGTCGAACCGCTGGACGCCTCGATAACCGGCTTACCCTTGCGGATCCAGCCGTTGCAGAGCCCGTACAGGAAGAGCGAACGGGCGAGCCGGTGCTTGAGGCTGCCGGTGGGATGCGTCGACTCGTCCTTGAGGTAGAGGTCGATCCCCCACTGCTCGGGCAGCGGGAACCGCAGGAGGTGCGTGTCGGCCGAGCGGTTGGCGTCGGCATGGACCTTGCGTACGGCTTCCTTCAGCCAGGCCCGGTACTCGAGGTCGGAACGGTCGATGTCCACGGTCACCGCAGCACCGCCGTCACGTCTGTGCCCACTGGTGTCCATCAGCGTTCCTCCTCGTGTCACCCGTACTCGCCGCTCCCACGTTATTCCCCCCACCTGCACAAACGTTCACTTTGATGGCCCATAGGACTGCCTTGGGTGACGACCGGCCGCCCCCTGGCGCCGAGGCTCCGGTCCCAGGCACACTGCACGGGGAGAGACAACCGAAAGGGGGCGATTCACCGTGCGGGAAGCGGAGTTCAGCGCGAGTGGGGTCAGGATCGACCGGTGGGCCCGCTCACTCACCAGAGCCGGATCCGTCGTCGTCAAGGACGGCCGGGTGGCCCTGCTGACGAGCAACGGCCGGGAGATCGACAGTGCTCCGGTGGGAGCGGTCAGCGTGGGGAAGGGATGGTTCCCGGCGGCCGGCTCGACGGTCGCGCGGCTCAACGGGGTGCGCTACCGGCTGACGATGGGGCAGCGGAGCCGTGAACCCGACGGGGCCGCTCCGGCCCGCCGGCTGCTCGACGTCCTGCGCGGCGCCGGGGTCGAGGGCAGCGGGCGTTGACGGCGGGCCACCGCGAGTTGCGGAGCGCGACCGCCTGCGTCACGCTGGACCCACGTCACTGATGGTGCACCGGCGGTGACACTGTGATCCAGTCTCCGCCGGAGCGCGACAAACGGACCAGAGACAGCAGCCAGCACCTGCTATCCGTTCCTTCGTCTTCTTCCGGACCTATTTCGGGGAGTCGCAGCCGTGATCAGCGAGCCAAGCAGGCACTGCGCGGTGGAGCTCCAAGCCCTGCCGTCGCGGATCGGTCAGGTCCGCAGAATAATCTCGGCGCAACTGCGCTACTGGCATCTCGATCCTCTGATCGACCAGGCAGCGCTCGGCGTCACCGAACTGCTGACCAACGTCCACCGGCATGCACAGCCGGACAAATCATGCACCGTCGAGATCGAGCTGCTGCTCGACCGTCTGACGGTCTCCGTCCACGACCACGACCCACGTCTGCCGACCCTGAACGACGCCGACTCCGACGCCACCTCGGGTCGCGGACTGGCACTGATCGCCGCGGTCAGCGAGAGCTGGGGCGTGCGGCCGGCCGACGGGGCGGGCAAGAGCGTCTGGTTCACCCTCCCCGCGCCGTGCGGCACGTCCACGCTGCCGCCGCTCGCGGTGTACGGGTCGACCACCGACGGCCCGTTCGCCTTCGCCGCCCTGGAGACAACCGCACAACCGCCCGCCCGGTCGGCTGTCGTCGGCTGACGGGCGCGGCGAACGGGCCCCGCGCCACTGCGGGGCGATGGCACGCAGTACGTCCATGCCGACCGGCTGACGGCCTACCGGCCAGGCCGTCAGCCGACCGGTGCGCCGTCGCCGAGTCCCACCGGGCCCACGATCAGCAGCCTGTCCGCGAGGACGACGACCTCGTCCGCGTGGGCGGCCGCGACCGGGTCGCGGGCGACCGTCTCGTCGCCCGCGGGGGAGTCGAGGGTGCCGGTCGGTTCGCCGGCGAAGACACCATCGCGGCCGCCCGCGAACACCCCTGCGGCGATGACTCGTCGCTGCGGCGCTTCGTGACAGATCCGGTCGACGCCTCGGCGCCACCGCCAGACGCCTGAGAGTCCGTCAGGTGCCTATGCGGCCGTCAGGTGCTTGAGCGCCCGTCAGGTGTCTGGATACCCGTCAGCACTTCGGCGCGCGCCAGCACTTCGGCACACGTCAGGCCAGGGCGGCGAGCGGGTCGTCGAGCACCGGCTGCCAGGCGAGTTCGGCCGCGCCCACCAGGCTGTTGTGCGCCAGGGTGCACGGCAGGATCGGAACGCTGCCGCTGCGCCCCCAGAGGCTGCGGTCGGCCACCACCGCGCGGAGCCGCTCCGGATCGGCGTCGAGGAGGTCGCGATGGAGACCACCGAGGATGATGCGGTCGGGGTTGAGGATGTTGACGAGTCCGGCGAGACCCAGGCCCAGCCGGTCGATCAGTTCCTCGGCGGCGTGGCGTACCGCCACGTCCTCGTACTCCGTACGCAGCAGATCACCGGCCTGTTTGAGCAGCGACTCCTCCGGCCCCGGTTCCCTGCGGGCGGCCGTGAGGAAGGCGAGCGGGTCCGTCTCGACATCCAGGCAGCCACGGCCGCCACAGTGGCAGGGCCGCCCCTCGGCGTTCACCGTGAGGTGCCCGACCTCCAGCGCCAGCCCGGAACTGCCGCTGTGCAGGCGCCCGTCGAGGACCAGGGCGCCGCCCACGCCGCGGTGCCCGGTGGCGACACACAGGAGATGCTGCGCACCGCGCCCGGCGCCGTGCCGGTGTTCGGCGAGGGCGGCCAGGTTGACATCGTTACCGGTGAACGCGGGCCCGGTGACGCCTGTCTCCCGGACGCAGTCGGCGAAGATCTCCCGGACGGGCGAGCCCGCGGGCCAGGCGATGTGCAGCGGGTTGAGGGCCGTACCCTCCGGCTCGGCGACGGCTGAGGGAACGGCCAGCCCGGCGCCGACACAGCGCAGACCGGTGTCGCGCAGCAACTGGGCACCGGCGGCGACGACTTCGCCGAGGACCTGGGCAGGGTCGGCCATCACGGCGACACAGCCGGGCGCGGTGGCGACGATCCGGCCACCGAGTCCGACGAGCGCGGCACGGAAGCCGTCGGCGTGCACCTGGGCGGCGAGCGCCACCGGGCCGGCCTCGCTGACGGCGAGCCGGTGGGAGGGGCGGCCCTGCGATCCGGCGGCCGAGCCGGGGCTCGAGTCGACGCGAATGAGCCCGAGCGCCTCCAGCTCCGCGGCGACCGCGCCCGCGGTGGCGCGGGTGACGCCGAGTTCGGAGGTCAGGACGGCGCGCGTGGGCGCGCGTCCGGTGTGGACCAGTTCCAGCGCGGGTCCGAGCGCGCTGCGGCCCCGCTCCAACTTGGTCCGGGTAGTGGTCGCCTTGCCGTTCATGGGGGCGAGTCTCCCATGATCCGAGCCCCCGCGAGACGCCCAGGCGCCCTGCGGCGTCTGCCATGGGGGCGGCGGGCCGCCGTCTTGCGTCTGCCGTCCGGGCACCTCTATGCTGAGTTTGTGCCGCAACTAAACAAACTGCGGACGGCCGTACCGGGGGGAACTGGCGGAGACACCGCCCCACCCTCGTCGGCCCGACTCCGTACCGCCCTGACCCTGTTCTTCGCCCTCGACGGCTTCCTCTTCGCCGGCTGGGTGGTCCGCATTCCGGCCATCAAGCAGCAGACCGGCGCCACCGCCTCCACCCTCGGACTCGCCCTGCTGGGCGTCTCCGCCGGCGCCGTGATCACCATGATGCTCACGGGCAGGCTCTGCCGGCGTTACGGAAGTCACGCCGTCACCGTCGTCTGCGCCGTGCTTCTCTCCCTGAGCATCGCGCTGCCCGCCCGCACCCACTCGCCGCTCGGCCTCGGGCTGGTCCTGCTGGTGTTCGGCGCCGCGTACGGCGGCGCGAACGTGGCGATGAACAGTGCCGCAGTCGACCTCGTGGCCACCCTCCGCCGCCCGGTGATGCCGAGTTTCCACGCCGCGTTCAGCCTCGGCGGCATGATCGGCGCCGGGCTCGGCGGGCTGGTCGCCGGACGCCTGTCCGCCGCCACGCACCTGACCGCACTCACCTGCATCGGGCTGCTGCTGACCGCGGTTGCCGGACCGGCGCTGATGCGCCACAAGAACGCCTCCGCAGCAACCGCCCCCGGACGGCCCGCCACCGCTCCCCCGCGGCGGCTGAGCGGAAGGGCCCGCCGGATCGTGCTCCTCTTCGGCGTCATAGCCCTCTGCACCGCGTACGGCGAAGGCGCACTGGCCGACTGGGGCGCCCTGCACCTGGCGCAGGACCTGAACGCCGCTCCCGGCCTCGCCGCCGCCGGGTACTCCCTGTTCGCCCTGACCATGACCATCGGCCGGCTCAGCGGCACAGCCATGCTGGAGCGCCTCGGCCAGACCCGTACGCTCGCCCTCGGCGGCGCGACCGCCGCGGCCGGAATGCTGCTCGGAGCGCTCGCACCGACCACCTGGCTCGCCCTTGTCGGCTTCGCCGTCACCGGCCTGGGACTGGCCAACATCTTCCCCGTCGCGGTCGGCCGGGCCGGCGAGCTCGCGGGGCCCAGCGGAGTGGCCGCCGCTTCGACACTCGGTTACGGCGGAATGCTGCTGGGTCCGCCCGCCATCGGATTCCTGGCCGACTGGTTCTCCCTGCCGGTGGCCCTCACGACGGTGGCGCTCCTCGCCGCGGCCGCGGCGGTGCTGGGGTTCGGCGCGCGCAACGCCACGCATGCGTGAACGGACCGGCCCGCGCGCTCTCGCCGCCCAGGCGCGAAAACAGCCGGGCCCCACTGCCCCTGCCCCTGCCCCTGCCCCTGGCAGAATCGCGACATGAAGATCGCCGAGCACATCAAGTCACTAGCCGCAGAGGGCCGTTCGCTTGCTGCGGCGACCGAGAAGGCGGGACAGGGCGCTCCGGTGGCGACCTGTCCCGGCTGGCGCGTGCGTGATCTGCTCCGCCACACCGGAATGGTGCACCGCTGGGCTACGGAGTTCGTGGCCGAGGGCCACACGGCGTACCACCCGGACGGCGGCGAACCCGATCTGGACGGGGCCGAGTTGCTCGCCTGGTTCCCTGAGGGTCACGAACTGCTCGTCGACGCGCTGACGGCCGCGCCCACCGGCCTCGACTGCTGGTCGTTCATGCCCGCGCCCTCCCCGCTGGCGTTCTGGGCGCGACGCCAGGCCCATGAGACCGCGGTGCACCGGGCGGACGCCGAATCGGCGCTCGGCGGACCACTGTCACCCGTCGGGGAAGCCCTCGCGCTGGACGGAATCGACGAACTGCTCACGTGCTTCCACGCCCGTCCGAAGAGCCGGGTGCGCACCGACGTACCGTGCACGCTGCGGATACGCGCCACGGACGCCGACGCGGTGTGGACCGTACGCCTGTCGGCCGAACCGCCACAGGCCGTACGCCACGAGGGCACCTCGGAACTCGCTTGGGTGGACTGCGAGTTGAGCGGCGAGGCCGGGAAGCTGTACTTCGCGCTCCGGAACCGGCTCCCCTCGTCAGCGGTCACGCTCACAGGTGACGAGGGGCCGGCCCGGATGTGGGCCGAGAACTCAGGGGTCAGTTGGTCGTGACGTACGACGGGGCCCTCAAGGGACCGGAGGCCTCATTGCCTCCGGCTCCCGCCCCTGTGACACTTCGGGCATGGGACGACGCAGCCAGCAGGACCGCGACGCGATCACCGTCGAGATCGGTTACGCCCTGGTGAGCGCCTCCTTCGTGGCAGCGGCCGGATTCGCGGGCATCACCGCCCCGGCCCTGGTCCTGGATCTGTCCGACACCGCGGGCCGCGTCCTGACCGCCGTCGGCGGCACGGTCGCGGCCTTCGCCTTCGTCGCCCGTCTCGTCCACGTCCTGTGGCGATTCCCGCGCCGCCCGGACGGTCCCCCACCGCCGTCCCAGCCGAGCAGGACCGGCCGTACGAGCCCCGACTCGTAGGCGGGAACGACGAGTTGCGCCGAAGGTGGCGAGACCGGTGCCGGGCGGGACGGCGTCCCGCCGTTCTTCGGTCTCGGCGGTGACGGACAGCCCCGTGCTCGCCCAGGGCCTCCTTGCCGGTGGACTCGATGGTGGTGAGGGCGATGCGGGCCGGCTCGGGGTCGGAGTCGAGAAGAGCGAGGCCCACCAGTCGTGGCCTGAGCCGAGCCGTGGCCCGACCGAGCCGTGGCCTCGGGCCCTTCAGTCGCGGTGCGGCCGGGCGCTGGACGCGGACCGTACGTCTGTCAGGCCCACCGTGCGGGCCAGCTCTCCCGCCGCCTGCCGGAACAGCGGCTCCCTGGCCTCGACGACCCGGTTGAACTGGCCGAAGACCTCGAAGGAGATCAGGCCGAAGAGCTGCGCCCATGCGGCGACGAGCCCGGCCACCGCTGCGGGCGGGAGGTCGGGGGCGAGGTCCGCCGACATGCGGGCGGCATCGGCACGCAGTTCTTCCGCAAGGGGCAAAACCGCCAGGCCATGGGTTCGGTAGGCGTCCTGGAGGAGATCGATGAGGACCAGCCCCACCCGGGAGGCAGGGCCGATCGTGTCCTGCGGGGCGCTGTAACCAGGGACCGGCGACCCGTAGATCAGGGCGTACTCATGGGGATGGGCGAGGGCCCATTCCCGTACGGCGCAGGCGACCGCCGTCCACTGCTCCCGGTGCCGTCCGGGAGAGTCCGGACCCGGTGCCCCCGCACCCGAGCGCGCCCCCGCAGGCCGGCCGGCCGCTCTACGGGGAGCGGCGCGGGCGGCGTCCCGTGCCGCTTCCGCCGTCTCGCCCACGGAGTCGTAGGCGTCGACGATGAGTGCCGTGAGGAGCTCGTCGCGGCTGGGGAAGTAGCGGTAGAGCGCGGACGAGACCATGCCCAGTTCCCGGGCGACCGCGCGCAGGGACAGTTTCGCGGCGCCGTCCGCCGCGAGCTGTCTCCTCGCCTCGTCCTTGATCGCGGCGGTCACTTCGATACGGGCGCGCTCCCGGGCTCCTTTGATCTTGCTCATGGCTTCTACTCTGCCACGGGATCAGAGCAGTGGCCACCATTGAGAGCAGTGCTCTTGCTTTTGCGCAGCAGTCTCGTACACACTGCTCTCAAGCGAGAGCACCGCTCTCCAAGTGCCGGAGGTCAGCCATGTCCCAGCCGCAGCCACAGCCGTACTACCTTCGGGGAAACGCCTTCGCCGTCCGCATGAACAGCGTCATCGGCTGGCTCGCCCGGCACGGTGTCAGCCTGCTCGGCACGGCGGAGTTGTCCGTGCGCGGCCGCAAGAGCGAGCAGATGCAGCGCATCCCCGTGAACCCTCACACCCACGAGGGCGCTCAGTACCTCGTCTCGGCCCGCGGCCACTCCCAGTGGGTCCGCAACATGCGGGCCGCGGGCGGCGGCGAGCTTCGCGTGGGCCGCAGGAACCGGACCTTCACCGCCGTGGAGATCGCGGACGACGAGCAGAAGATGCTGATCGTCCGCGCCTACCTGGAGCGCTGGGGCTGGGAGGTCAACCAGTACTTCAAGGGCATCACCGCGAAGTCGACCGACGCGGAACTCCTCGCCGCCTGCCCCGACCACCCCGTCTTCCGGATCACCGTCCAGGACTGAGCCGGGGTCGTCGAATGCCGCGCCGCCGCCCGGCGCTCCGCCCGGCACCCCCGGCACCCGGCACCCGGCACCCGGCACCCGGCACCCGGCTAACGGTCCATCGCGGCCAGGGCCCGCTGCGCCAGCGGGTGGGTCCGCACCAGCTCGGCGAGCGAGGTCGTCCCCCGGGTCACTCCGGCGAAGGCAGTCCAGGCGGGCCGGAAGCCCGTCAGCACCGCGTGCAGCACCCCGGGGCGGCGCTCGAACAGCTTCAGCATGCGGCGGCCGACGCTCATCTCGACGCCCAGCCCCGCCTTGATGGCGAAGGCGTAGTTGAGGGCCTGACGCCGCGCGTCCACCGCGTCGTGCGACTCCGCGACCCGGACCGCCCACTCCCCCGCGAGGCGCCCGGAACGCAGGGCGAAGGAGATTCCCTCCCTGGTCCACGGCTCCAGCAGTCCCGCCGCGTCACCGCACACCAGTACCCGTCCGCGGGAGAGCGGCGAGTCGTCGCTGCGGCAGCGCGTCAGATGGCCGGAGGAGATCTTCGGCTCGAAGCCGGCGAGCCCCAGCCGGGCGATGAAGTCCTCCAGATACCGCTTGGTCCCCGCACCGTCCCCCCGCGCCGAGATCACACCGACGGTCAGCGTGTCGCCCTTGGGGAACACCCATCCGTAACTCCCGGGCATCGGGCCCCAGTCGATGAGCACCCGCCCCGCCCAGTCCTCCGCGACCGTCTCCGGAACCGGGATCTCCGCCTCCAGGCCGAGGTCCACCTGGTCGAGCTTCACCCCGACATGTGCCCCTATCCGGCCCGCACTGCCATCGGCTCCGACGACCGCCCTGGCGAGAACGGTCTCACCGCCGGCCAGCACGACGGCGACCGTACGCCGGTCCGGCACGGCCGAACCGTGCTGCTCGACGCGCACCACCGCGACACCCGTGCGCAGTTCGGCGCCCGCCTTCTGCGCGTGCTCCACCAGTCCGGCGTCGAACTCGGGCCGGTTGATCAGTCCGAAGAGCATGCGCCTTGACCGGCGCGTACGGGCGAACTTCCCGTTGAGCGAGAAGGTCACCGCGTGGATCCTGTCCCGCAGGGGCAGTTCGAAGCCCGGCGGCAGGGAGTCGCGCGAATATCCGATGATGCCGCCGCCACACGTCTTGTACCGCGGCAGTTCCGCCTTCTCCAGCAGGAGCACCCGTCGGCCTGCGACGGCCGCCGCATACGCCGCGGAGGCTCCGCCCGGACCCGCGCCGACTACGACCACGTCCCATACCGACTCCGGTACCGACGGCTCTTCGTGCTCACGTCCGGCGTCTGCGTTCTCGCTGCTCACGATGTGCTTCTGCTCCCGATCCGACCTCTGGCCCCAGCTGCTCACGGCATCCTACGGCGCATCCCGGCCGCACCCCCCTGTGGGAGGATCGGCCATGCTTTTGTCGTACATTCGACGCCGCATCCAGGGCGTCACCCACAATGCGTACACCACCGCGCCGTACACATAACGTCGCACCCACGAGGAGCGTGCCCATGACCGCCCGTCCGATTTTCGAGACCGTCGCCGCGCTGATGCCCCGTGCCGAGCAGGAGCTGGCCGAGCTGGTGGCGTTCCGGTCGGTGGCGGACCCCGCGCAGTTCCCGAAGAGCGAGTGCGAGGGGGCCGCCCGCTGGGTGGCCGACGCGCTGCGCGCCGAGGACTTCCAGGACGTCGCCCTGCTCGACACACCTGACGGCACCCAGTCCGTCTACGGCTTCCTGCCCGGCCCCGCCGGTGCACCGACCGTACTGCTCTACGCGCACTACGACGTACAGCCGCCGCTCGACGAGTCCGCCTGGCTGTCCCCGCCGTTCGAGCTGACGAACCGCGACGGCAGGTGGTTCGGGCGCGGCGCCGCCGACTGCAAGGGCGGCTTCATCATGCATCTGCTCGCGCTGCGCGCCCTCAAGGCGAACGGTGGGGTCCCGGTCTCCGTCAAGGTGATCGTGGAAGGCTCCGAGGAGCAGGGCACCGGCGGTCTCGAACGGTACGCCGAGGCACACCCCGGCCTGCTGACGGCCGACACGATCGTCATCGGTGACACCGGGAACTTCCGGGTCGGCCTGCCCACGGTCACCGCGACCCTGCGCGGAATGACGATGCTGCGGGTGACGCTCGACACCCTCGAAGGGAACCTGCACTCGGGGCAGTTCGGCGGCGCGGCCCCCGATGCGCTGGCCGCGATGATCGAACTGCTGTCGTCGCTGCGCGCGGCGGACGGTACGACCACGGTGGACGGCCTCACCACGGACGCGGAGTGGGACGGGCTGCAGTACCCCGAGGCCGAGTTCCGCAAGGACGCGAAGGTACTGGACGGTGTGGAGCTGATCGGTACGGGTACGGTCGCGGACCGCATCTGGGCGCGGCCCGCCGTCACCGTCATCGGGATCGACTGCCCGCCCGTCGTGGGGGCCACGCCGTCGCTCCAGGCGAGCGCGCGGGCCCAGATCAGCCTGCGGATCCCGCCGGGCAGGGACGCCGTCGAGGCGACCGAGCTGCTGACCGCGCATCTGGAGTCGCACACTCCCTGGGGTGCGCGGATCACCGTGGAGCAGATCGGCCAGGGCCAGCCGTTCCGCGCCGACATCACCAGCCCCGCGTACACGTCGATGGCGGACGCCATGCGGGTGGCGTACCCGGGCGAGGAGATGCAGTCCTCCGGTATGGGCGGCTCGATCCCGCTGTGCAACACGCTGGCCGGCCTGTACCCGGCGGCGGAGATCCTGCTGATCGGCCTGAGTGAGCCCGAGGCCCAGATCCACGCCGTGAACGAGAGTGTGTCGCCCGAGGAACTGGAGCGGCTTTCGGTCACCGAGGCGCTGTTCCTGCGGAACTACGCGGAGTCGAAGAAGGTCTGACCGCCGCCCCCGGCGCCGGCGCCGCACCAGCGACGTCGCCAGGAGCAGAATTCCATGCGGCGGACCTGCGCCGCTGCGTACGTTCGCCGCATGGATCTCGTCGAAGTGCTCCCTCAACTGCACATGTTCCGCTTCCGCATCGGCCAGGCGTACCTCTGGCGCGACGGCACGGACGACCTCACGCTGATCGACGCGGGAGACATCGACGCGGCGCCCGCCATCGAGAACGCGGTACGCGGCCTCGGCCTCGACCCGTCGGACATCAACCGGATCGTCGTCACCCACGGCCACCGCGACCACTACGGCGCCGCCCAGGAGCTCGCGGACCGGCACGGCGCCGACATCCTGGCCCACGGTCTCGACGCCCCCGTGATCCGGGGCGAGCAACCGGTGCCCCATCCCGTACTCCTGGACCGGGAACGCCCGTTGTACGAGCACGGGCTGACCGTCCCGGTCGCTCCGCCCACCCGGGTCGACCGCGAGCTGGCGGACGGCGACGGGCTACCGTTCGGCGGCGGTGCCCGGGTCGTCCACTCCCCCGGCCACACGCAGGGCTCCATCGGTATCCATCTCCCCCGCCACGGTGTGCTGTTCACCGGTGACTGCGTGGCCGCCGTGGACCAGGTGATGCCGGGTGTCCTCAACACCGACCGCGCGCAGGCCCTGGCCTCGTTCCGGCGGCTGGCCTCGCTCGCCCCGTCCACCGTCTGCTTCGGCCACGGCGACCCGCTCACCGCCGGCGGCCGTCCTGCGGGCAGCCGCCGACCGGGACTCGGCCGCCGGCTGACGGCAGAGGGCCGCCAGTCAGCCCACCGGTACTCCGGCCTCCAGATTGAGCACCGTGTTCCGCTCGCGGGCCCGCAGCGCCCACCGCAGCCGTTCGTAGCGCAGGGGCGGCAGCAGGGAAGCCGCTTCCTCCTCGGTGACGAAGCGCCAGTCGCGCAGTTCGTCACCGGGCAGCACCAGTCGGCCGGCGGTCTCCGCGCGCAGCAGTCCGCCGTCGAAGAGGAAGCGCAGTCCGCCGTAGCCGGGCGGCCGGGGTGCCTCCCAGTCGACGAGCAGAAGCTTCGGTACGGCGTCGAGGCGCAGCCCTATCTCCTCGGCGACCTCCCGGATTCCGGCCTGCGCCGGCGCCTCACCCGCTTCGACGACACCGCCGGGGAATTCCCAGCCCGGCTTGTAGGTCGGGTCGACGAGCAGGACCCGGTCCTCCTCGTCGAAGAGCAGAACTCCTGCGGCAACCGTCTCCCCGGCGGGTTCCGGGGTCTGCACGATCTCGCACTCGCGGGCCGCCCCGGTGCGCACGGCGTCGGCTATGCGCTCGGCCGTCTCCTGCGGGGTGAGGGCGCTGGTGTCGATCGTGTGGGCGTCCGCCGTGATCCAGCCGAGGGCCGCCCGGTAGGGCTCGATGTGGTCCAGGGACCGCCCCTGGAACCGCTCTCCGCGCTCGGGGTCGTCCGCGCATCCCTCCTGCCCGGCGATACGGGCACGCAGGATCGTTTCCTCAGGTGAGAGCAGTACATGGCGCACAGGAATCCGCCGGGCGGCGAGTCCTCCGAAGATCTCGTCGCGGTACTCCTGCCTCAGCAGCGTCATCGGCACGACCAGCACCCCGGGGAGTTCCGCGAGGAGCGCGGCCGCCGTGTCCACCACGAGACGCCGCCAGATCGGCAGGTCCTGGAAATCGGTCACCTCGGCGAGCTTCTTCTGCGGCAGCAGGTGCGTCAGCCCCTCACCGGTCAGCTCGGGGTCGTACAGCGTGCTGTTCGGGATCAGATCGATCAGTCCGCACGCGGCGCTCGTCTTGCCCACGCCGAACGCACCGTTGATCCAGACGATCACGGTTCCCCCTCTTCCGTAGCCCCCTGTGGCTTGCCCGCAACACCCTGCCGCGGAAACCCCGCTGAGGCGACACCGTTGCGGCGACCGGACCGGCGGACCCCTCGGAGGGCGCCCCACTGTACGAGTTCGCGCGCCCCGCGCCGGTGCCCACGGCCGTAACGAGACCGGCCGGAGGTCGTTGGAGCCTTCATCGACAGGGACCACGAGGGGGTCGCGTCATGCGTCGGACAGTGCTTGAGCAGTTTCCCGCAGGCGGTCCGCGGGGCAGCTTGCCCGCGGAGGAGTTCGCCGAGGCCCGGCGGGGGGAGGGCGTGGCGGCCGAAGTGGTGATGGACCTGCAGCGGGACGCCTTCCTGGTGATCGTGCCGCAGCAGGCGACGGACCGGGGCCGCTGAGCGGGCCCCCGGCAACCGGCAGAGCCCCAGGGGCGCCCGGCCTGACGAACCGGGCACCCCTGGAAGACGCGCGGACGGCCGCTACCGAAGCGCTCCGGCCGGAACACCCTTCGCCCCGGCCCCGGCACCCGCCCCGGTTCCCCACACCCCGGACGTCCACGCCGCGGCGGCCGCGCCCACCAGCCCGGCGTCGGTGCCCATCACCGCGGGCGCCACCCTGAGCTGCTGGACGAAGGAGAGCGTGGCGTAGTCGCGCAGGAACCGTCGCAGCGGCGCGAAGAGAACCTCGCCCGCGCCTGCCACTCCCCCGCCGATCACCGCGATGTCGATCTCGGCCAGCGTCGCGGTGGCCGCGATTCCGGCGGCCAGCGCCTGCGCGGCCCGCTCGTACGAGGCGATGGCCACCAGGTCCCCGGCGCGGGCCGAGGCGGCCACGGACGCGGCGGTGGAGTCACCGTCCGGACCGGGCAGCCAGCCGCCGTCGAGGGCGCGGCGCGCGATGTTCGGACCGCTCGCGATGCGCTCGACACAGCCCCGTGCCCCGCACGGGCAGAGGTCACCGTCGAGGTCCACACAGATATGGCCGATGTGACCGGCGTTGCCTGTGGGGCCAGGGTGCAGCTTCCCGCCGAGCACCAGGCCGCCACCGACGCCGGTGGAGACGACCAGGCAGAGCGCGTTGTCGTACCCCCGGGCGGCGCCGAGCCAGTGCTCGGCCGCCGTCATCGCGACTCCGTCACCGATCAGCACGACGGGCAGCCCGCCGGTCGCCTCGGTCACCCGGTCCACCAGGGGGAAACCGCGCCAGCCCGGGACGTTGACCGGGCTGACCGTGCCGGCCGAGGCGTCCACGGGGCCCGCGCTGCCGATCCCCATGGCGCCGGCCCGCGCCCACAGCGAGGACGCCCGCAGCTCCGCCAGGACGTCACCGACCGCTCCCATCACCGCCTCAGCTCCGTCGCGGGCGGGCGTGGGACGCTGCGCCCGTACGAGGAGGGCGCCGTCACCGTCCACCAACGCGCCGGCGATCTTGGTGCCGCCGATGTCGAGCGCGGCGACGAGGTCGGTATGCATCGGTGTGGGCTCTCCGGATGGTGAAGGGGGTGGACCTGCGGGGTCAGCCAGTAGTCTGCACAGTCTCTATTCAGCTGACAACGTTGTCCAGGGCCTATGCTCGACGCCACAGCCTCCGGGCCCCCGCTCCCGTATTGCCCGCGCGGCCCGCCGGACACCTCCCGGACCCCTCCCGTACGCGACGACAGGACAGCGCACCGTGGCCGAGACCGCCCGTCATCCCGAGAACCGCTACGGCAACCGGCCGACCATGAAAGATGTGGCAGCCCGCGCCGGAGTGGGCCTCAAGACGGTCTCCCGGGTGGTGAACAGCGAGGCCGGCGTCACACCCGACACCGAACGCCGTGTCCAGGAGGCGATCGACGCGCTCGGGTTTCGCCGTAACGACAGCGCGCGCGTCCTGCGCAAGGGCCGTACCGCCTCCATCGGACTCGTCCTGGAGGACCTGGCAGACCCGTTCTACGGGCCGTTGAGCCGCGCAGTCGAAGAGGTCGCCCGTGCCCACGGCGCGCTCCTGATCAACGGTTCGAGCGCCGAGGACCCCGACCGCGAGCAGGAGCTGGTCCTCGCCCTGTGCGCCCGTCGGGTGGACGGCCTGATCGTGATCCCGGCGGGTGACGACCACCGCTATCTGGAGCCGGAGATAAAAGCGGGCATCGCCACCGTCTTCGTGGACCGTCCGGCCGGGCTGATAGACGCCGACATCGTCCTCTCGGACAGTTTCGGCGGTGCGCGCGAGGGCGTGGCCCATCTGATCGCGCACGGCCACCGCAGGATCGGCTTCATCGGTGACCAGCCGCGCATCCACACGGCGACCGAGCGGTTGCGCGGCTACCACGCGGCCATGACCGACGCCGGGATCACGGTGGAGGACGCCTGGGTCTCCCTCGGCTCGACCGACCCGGACCGGGTCCGGGCGGCGGCCGAGGCCATGCTCTCGGGACCCGAACCGGTCACCGCCCTGTTCGCGGGCAACAACCGTGTGACGGTGACGGCGGTACGTGTTCTCGCGGAACGTGAACGCCCCGTCGCCCTGGTCGGGTTCGACGACATCGAGCTGGCCGACCTGCTCGGCATCACTGTCATCTCCCAGGACGCCGCCGCCGTCGGCCGGACGGCGGCCGAGCACCTCTTCCGACGCCTCGACGGCGCCGACCACGCACCGGCCCGCGTCGAACTCCCGACGACGCTCGTCCCGCGCGGCTCCGGCGAACTGCCGCCCGCCTGACGGCCCCGCCCCCGCTCACCCGGTGCCGGCGTGCGAGGACGCCGACGCGCGAGGACGGCGGCGACGCGCTACGGGGCCGTGACCGTCAGGCTGCCCCGGCGGGGCGAGGAGAAGGCGTCGAGGTCGGCGCGGGTGAGCCCGGTGAGGCGGGCGACCTCCGCAGTGTCGAGCGCTCCGCAGTCGATGCCGCGCAGCAGATAGCCGCTGAGGGCCTTCGCCGTGGCGGGTTCGTCCATGACGTCTCCGCCGGCCTTGGCCACGTAGGCGGCGAGGCGGGCGGCCGCCGGCTCCAGTCCTTCGCGGTAGAAGGCGTAGACGGCCGCGTAACGGGTCGGGAGGTGGCCCGGGTGCATGTCCCAGCCCTGGTAGTACGCGCGGGCCAGGGCGCGGCGGGTGAGGCCGTAGTGGAGGCGCCAGGCTTCGTGGACCTGGTGGGTGGGGCCGACGGGCAGCACGTTCGTCGAGCCGTCGCAGACCCGTACGCCGGTACCCGCGGCGGCCACCTGCATGACGGCCTTGGCGTGGTCGGCGGCCGGATGGTCGCTGGCCTGGTACGCGGCGCTGACGCCGACGCAGGCGCTGTAGTCGAAGGTCCCGTAGTGCAGGCCCGTCGCCCGGCCGCGCGCGGCGTCGATCATGCGGGCGACCGCGGCGGTGCCGTCGGCGGCGAGGATCGACTGGCTGGTCTCGATCTGGATCTCGAAGCCGAGCCGTCCCGACGGGAGTCCGTGCGCGGTCTCGAAGGCTTCGAGGAGCTGGACGAAGGCCGTGACCTGCTCCGGGTACGTCACCTTCGGCAGTGTGAGTACGAGCCCGTCCGGGAGGCCCCCGGCCTGCATCAGACCGGTGAGGAAGACGTCGGTCGTGCGGATGCCCCGGTCGCGCACGGCGGCTTCCATGCACTTCATCCGGATGCCCATGTACGGGGCCGCGCTGCCGTTCCCGTACGCCTCGGAGATCAGCCGCGCGGCGCGGGCGGCGGCCTCGTCCTCCTCGGCGTCGGAGCGGGGGCCGTAGCCGTCCTCGAAGTCGATGCGCAGGTCCTCGATCGGTTCGCGCTCCAGCTTGGCGCGTACGCGGTCGTGAACAGGGCCCGCGAGGTCGGCCGGGATGCCGAGCACCCGGGCCAGGGCTTCCCCGTCGGGTGCGTGCTCGTCGAGGGCCTTGAGCGCCTGGTCGCCCCAGGAGCGGATGGTGTCGGGGGTGAAGGCGTCCCCGGGGACGTACACGGTGTGGACGGGCTGGCGAGTCCCGGGGTCTCCCGGGTAGCGGCGGGCGAGTTCCGCGTCCACCGGCGCCAGAGAGGCACTGATGCTCGCGCTGACCTCGCCGGCGAGGCTCGTCGCCACCTTCTCCTGCTGGCCCATTCGCACACCCTCCAGACGCCCACTGTTTCCGCTTCCCGGAATCAGCAATCCACATAGCGAAGTTAGTAGGCGGTCGCGACCTGCGTCAATGGTTGCCCGAAAGCGGCCGGGGCCGCGCGGTGAGATCACCGCGCGGCCCCGGACCTTGGGAACTTCTCCTGCTCAGCCCTTGCGGGTGTGTACTTCTTCGGTGAGTTGGGGGACGACGGTGAAGAGGTCTCCGACGACGCCGTAGTCGACGAGGTCGAAGATGGGGGCTTCGGCGTCCTTGTTGATCGCGACGATGGTCTTGGAGGTCTGCATCCCGGCCCGGTGCTGGATCGCGCCGGAGATTCCGGAGGCGATGTAGAGCTGGGGCGAGACGGACTTGCCGGTCTGGCCGACCTGGTTGGTGTGGGGGTACCAGCCGGCGTCGACCGCGGCCCGGGAAGCACCGACCGCGGCACCCAGGGAGTCGGCGAGCGCTTCGATGACCGCGAAGTTCTCCGCACCGTTCACACCGCGCCCGCCGGACACGACGATCGCGGCCTCGGTGAGCTCGGGGCGGCCGGTGGACTCCCGCGGGGTCCGCGACACGATCTTCGTGCCCGTGGACAGGGCGGTGAACGTCACCGGCAGCACCTCGTGGACACCGGCCGCCGCAGCGGCCTCCACCGGGGCCGAGTTCGGCTTGACCGTGATGACCGGGACCCCCTTGGAGACCCGGGACTTCGTGGTGAACGACGCGGCGAACGCGGCCTGCGTCGCGACGGGCCCCTGGTCACCCGCTTCGAGATCGACCGCGTCGGTGATCAGACCCGACCCCGTACGGACCGCGAGACGAGCCGCGATCTCCTTGCCCTCCGCCGAGGACGGCACCAGCACCGCAACCGGCGACACCGCCTGGAACGCGGCGTGCAGGGCATCGACCTTCGGAACCACCAGATACTGCGAGAACTCCGGCGCCTGAACGCTCAGAACCCTCACCGCACCATGCTCGGCCAGCACCGCGGCAGTCGCCTCGGCACCCTCACCCAACACGAGCGCGACCGGGTCACCGATACGACGGGCCAGCGTCAAAAGCTCCAGCGTGGGCTTACGGACAGCACCATCGACATGATCGACATAGACGAGGACTTCAGCCATGAGACTTCACTTCTCCTGCGTGAAAGATGAGAGAGGGAGGCGATACGACAGGGCGGACCTAGATGAACTTCTGACCCACGAGGAACTCGGCGAGCTGCTTACCGCCCTCACCCTCGTCCTTCACGATCGTGCCCGCCGTACGCGCCGGACGCTGCGCCACCGAGTCCACGGCCGTCCACGCACCCGCCAGACCCACCTCGTCCGCCTCGACACCCAGATCATCCAGATCCCAGGACTCCACCGGCTTCTTCTTCGCCGCCATGATCCCCTTGAACGACGGATAACGCGCCTCACCCGACTGGTCGGTCACCGACACCACCGCCGGAAGCGAAGCCTCCACCCGCTCCGAAGCCGTGTCACCGTCACGACGGCCCGACACCACACCGCCCTGGACACCCACCTCGGACAGCAACGTCACCTGCGGCACACCCAGACGCTCCGCGAGAACCGCCGGAAGCACACCCATCGTGCCGTCCGTCGACGCCATCCCCGCGATCACCAGATCGAACCCGGCCTTCTCGACCGCCTTCGCCAGCACCAGCGACGTCCCCATCACATCACTGCCATGCAGAGAGTCATCCTCCACATGCACCGCCCGGTCCGCACCCATCGACAACGCCTTACGCAACGCGTCCTTCGCATCCTCAGGACCCACCGTCACCACCGTGACCTCGGCACCATCCGCCTCGCCCGCGATCTGCAGCGCCTGCTCCACCGCATACTCATCCAGCTCAGACAACAGACCGTCCACATCCTCACGATCCACCGTCAAGTCATCAGCGAAATGCCGATCACCAGTCGCGTCGGGCACATACTTCACACAGACAACGATCCTCAAGCTCACGCCGGCTCTCCTAGCTGATGCGTCATTTCCGGGCTGCCTTGTTGTTCGCAGCATAGGCGCCTGATGGGGCGGTTTCCGGTCGTAGCGACCGATGCTCCGACCTGAATATTACTCATCAGTACACCGAGTGCCCCACTCATAAGCAAGCGCTTGGACTGTGATCTGGCCAACGCACCGGAGCCATGCCGCATCCGGGCGGGATCAGTCGCGCAGCGCCGTGAAACGGCCCTGGTGGTAGACGAGCGGCCGGCCACCACCGGCCGGATCGCCGGCCACGGCCTGAGCGATGACGATGCGATGGTCCCCCGCCGGGACCCGTGCCACGACACGGCACACCAGCCAGGCGAGGACTCCGCCCAGCACCGGGACACCTTCCGGTCCGCTACGCCAGTCGGTGGCCGGACCGAACCGGTCGGCGCCGCTGCGTGCGAACGTGGCGGCCAGTTCCCGCTGGTCCTCCCCGAGTACGTGGACGCCGATGTGCTCCGCCCGGGCGATGACCGGCCAGCTGGAGGAGGAGGTCCCCACACCGAAGGAGATCAGCGGCGGCTCCGCGGCGACCGAGTTGAGGGAGGTCGCGGTGAATCCGACCGGGGCCTCACCGGCCGCGGTGATCACCGCCACGCCTGCGGCATGCTGCCGGAAGACGGAACGGAGAAGATCGGGAGAGGCCGTCCGGGGGCTGTCGAGCTCGGGCGAAGCCGTCATGGAACTGTCCTTCCGCTGTGAGTGCCGGGGCAGTGGGTGCTCAGACACCCGGACAGCGCGCACTGGCGTTGCGGGCCAGGTCGACATGGACCCGGCCGTGGAGAAGGATTTCCGGCGGCATAACGTCAGAGTGACGATGCGTGACGGGTGCAGTCAAGCTCGTTCCGCGATGTGGGAGATGCATCACGGTCCGTCACATGGCCTGTCCCAGTGCCGCGACGACATCGACCGTGCGCGGCTGCCCAGCGGCACGGCGTACGATCCTGCCGTCCGCGTCCAGCACCAGGACCGTCGGAGTCTTCGTGATGTTCAGGTGGCGCACCAGAGTGAGATGTGCCTCCGCGTCGATTTCGACGTGCGCGACGCCCTCGACCATCCCGGCCACCTCCACGAGGGTTCTGCGGGTGGCCCGGCAGGGCTGGCAGAAGGCGCTGGAGAACTGTACGAGTGTGGCCCGCTCCCCCAATTCCACGCCGAGTCGGGATGCGTCGAGCCTGTCGGCAGGTGTCTGCCCGTCCACGGTCGGCCTCCTGTCAGAGCTCATCGCAAAGGGTCAGCACCCAACGGCCACGAGACATTCCCGGAGGTACCACGTGATGAGAATCTCGCGCCCCGTCCCCGCCGGGGCTGGCCACGGCGTCGCGCATGGGGCACGATCGGCCCAATGCCGAAAACCTACGGCTGCGTAACTTCCGCCGGGAGAACCTCCCCAGGCACTGAAGAAGGGTCTTCTCCAGATGGCAGAACTCGTCTATCGGCCGGTCATCGGCGCCGCTCGCACCCTGTTCAAGGCGCTCGACCTGAAGATCGACACTCAGGGTTCGGAGAACATCCCGAAAACCGGCGGTGCGGTTCTGGTCAGCAACCACATCAGCTACCTGGACTTCATCTTCACCGGCCTCGGCGCACTGCCGCAGAAGCGGCTGGTCCGCTTCATGGCAAAGGAATCGGTCTTCCGGCACAAGATCTCCGGACCGTTGATGCGGGGGATGAAGCACATCCCCGTCGACCGCGATCAGGGTGAGGACGCCTACGCGCACGCGCTCGCGTCGCTCAGGTCCGGCGAGATCGTCGGGGTGTTCCCCGAGGCGACGATCTCGCAGTCGTTCACGCTGAAGAGCTTCAAGTCGGGTGCGGCCCGCCTGGCCCAGGAGGCCGGCGTACCGCTGATCCCGATGGCGCTGTGGGGCACCCAGCGGATCTGGACGAAGGGACGGCCGCGCAACTTCGGGCGCAGCCACATCCCGGTCACCATCCGGGTGGGCGAGCCGATGGAGGCCCCGGCCGACCAGTACGCCGGTGCGATCACCCGGCGGCTGCGTGACCGGGTGCAGGAGCTCCTGGAAGCCGCCCAGCGCTCCTATCCCGTGCGCCCCAAGGACGCCGCTGACACCTGGTGGGTCCCGGCCCATCTCGGCGGCACGGCCCCGACGCCCGCAGAGGTCCGCGAGAAGGGCTGACCTGACTGCCCCGGCAAACGATTCGGCGAGTCCGGTGCCCGCGGCACCGGACTCGCCGATCGTCAGGGGGGGGCATACGGAAACGGCCGACCGGAAGCGCATGACTTCCCGGTCGGCCGCGTCAGCCGTACGTACGCGAAGGCTACTTCGCCATTTCTTCCTTCAGCGCCTGCACGAAGGCATCGACGTCCTCTTCCTGCGTGTCGAAGGCGCACATCCAGCGCACGTCCCCCGCCGACTCGTCCCAGAAGTAGAAACGGAAGCGCTTCTGCAGCCGTTCGCTCACCGCGTGCGGCAGCCGCGCGAACACGGCGTTGGCCTGGACGGGGTGCAGGATCTCCACACCGTCCACGCCGCGGACCCCTTCGGCGAGCCGCTGGGCCATGGCGTTGGCGTGGCGGGCGTTGCGCAGCCACAGGTCGCGCGACAGCAGCGCCTCCAGCTGGACCGACACGAACCGCATCTTCGAGGCGAGCTGCATGGACAGCTTGCGCAGGTGCTTCATGGCACGGACCGCGTCCGGGTTCAGGACGATGACCGCCTCGCCGAAAAGCGCGCCGTTCTTCGTCCCGCCGAAGGACAGGACGTCGACGCCGACCGTGTTGGTGAACGTACGCATCGGTACGTCCAGTGACGCGGCGGCGTTGGCTATCCGGGCCCCGTCGAGGTGCACCTTCATCCCGTGCCCGTGGGCGTGGTCGCAGATGGCGCTGATCTCGTCGGGGGTGTAGACGGTACCCAGCTCGGTGTTCTGGGTGATCGACACGACCTGCGGCATCGCACGGTGCTCGTCGTCCCAGCCGTACGCCTGGCGGTCGATGAGCTCGGGCGTGAGCTTTCCGTCGGGCGTCGGCACGGTGAGCAGCTTCAGGCCGCCCATCCGTTCCGGCGCGCCGCCCTCGTCCACGTTGATGTGCGCGGACTCGGCGCAGATCACGGCGCCCCAGCGGTCGGTCAGTGCCTGGAGGGCGAGAACGTTGGCGCCGGTGCCGTTGAAGACCGGGAAGGCCTCAGAACCGGACCCGAAGTGACTGTGCACGACACGCTGGAGGTGCTCGGTGTAGTCGTCCTCGCCGTAGGCGACCTGGTGGCCGCCGTTGGCGAGGGCGAGGGCCGCGAGGATCTCCGGATGCGCGCCCGCGTAGTTGTCACTGGCGAAGCCGCGTACCTGCGGATCGTGATGACGGCGCGCGTCGGTCTTTACGGTTGCGGGGTCAGCCACAGGCGTTTTCCGTTCACTTCTCCGGCGGGCATGTCCCAGACGCCGGCGATGGCCTCGGCCAGCTCCTTGACGTCGGTGAAGCCCGCGAACTTCGCGTTCGGGCGCTCGGCGCGCATCGCGTCGTGCACCAGTGCCTTGACGACCAGGATCGCAGCCGCGGTCTTCGGTCCCTCGTCGCCCCCCGCCTTGCGGAAGGCGTCGGCCAGGGCGAGTGTCCAGGCCTCGGCCGCCGCCTTGGAGGCGGAGTAGGCGGCGTTGCCCGCGGTGGGCGCGCTCGCTCCCGCGGCGCTGATGAGCAGATAGCGTCCCCGGTCGCTGCGCTGGAGAGCCTGCTGGAAGGCGAGCGAGGTGGACTGGACCGTACGGATCAGCAGCTTCTCCAGCAGATCCCAGTCGGCGAGGTCCGTCTCGGCGAAGGTACGGCTGCCGCGCCAGCCGCCGACGAGGTGCACCAGGCCGTCGACGCGGCCGAATTCCTTCTCCGTCCTCTCCGCCCAGTCCCGGGCGGCTGCCAGGTCGAGCAGATCGACGGTGTCTCCGGTGACGGTCGCGCCGCCGTGCGCGTAGCGGGCGGCGTCGACGGCCTCGGCGAGGCGCTCGGGGTTGGCGTCGGAGGCGACGATGGTCGCCCCGGCCTCGGCGAGCCTCATCAGGGTGGCCCGGCCGGCCGGGCCCGCGGCTCCTGCCACGGCGATGACCGCGCCCTCGAGCGCACCCCCGCCGCCGTTACCCGTCGTTCCGGTCATGGACTCCGCCTCCTCGGGACGAGCGCTCACGCGGCTGCCTGCTCGGCATCGGCTGCGGTGATCCCCTTGGTGGAGGCGATCACGTTCTTCAGCTTCTTGGAGAGTGCTTCATAGAACATGCTCAGGGGAAACTCGTCCGCAAGCACGTCGTCGACGAGCTTGCGCGGCGGCTGGGTCAGGTCCAGCGCGTCCGGTCCCTTGGCCCAGCGGGAGCCGGGGTGCGGGGCGAGGTAGGTCGCGACCAGGTCGTACGCGGCGAACCAGTGGACCAGCTTGGGGCGGTCGATGCCGTCCCGGTAGAGCGTCTCGATCTCGGCGCAGAGCTGGTTGGTGACCTGCGGTGCCCGCTCCCAGTCGATCTTCAGCGTGTTGTCCGTCCAGCGCAGCACGTCGTGCTTGTGCAGGTACGCGAAGAGGAGCTGGCCGCCGAGGCCGTCGTAGTTGCGGTTGCGGTCGCCGCTGACCGGGAAGCGGAACATCCGGTCGAACAGCACCGCGAACTGCACGTCGCGGCCGTGGGCGTTGCCCTCGGCTTCGAGTTTCACGGCCTCCTTGAAGGCGGTGAGGTCGCAGCGCAGCTCTTCCAGGCCGTACATCCAGAACGGCTGGCGCTGCTTGATCATGAAGGGGTCGAACGGCAGGTCGCCGTGGCTGTGGGTGCGGTCGTGGACCATGTCCCAGAGGACGAACGCCTGCTCGCAGCGTGCCTGGTCACCGATCATCTCGCGGACGTCCTGGGGCAGTTCGACGCCCAGGATGTCGACGGACGCCTCGCTCACCCGGCGGAAGCGGGCGGCCTCGCGGTCGCAGAAGATGCCGCCCCAGCTGAAGCGCTCGGGGGCCTCGCGCACGGCGATGGTCTCGGGGAAGAGGACCGCAGAGTGGGTGTCGTAACCCGAGGTGAAGTCCTCGAAGGTGATGCCGCAGAAGAGCGGGTTGTCGTAGCGCGTGGCTTCGAGGTCGGCCAGCCAATCGGGCCAGACCATCCGCAGCACGACCGCTTCGAGGTTGCGGTCCGGGTTGCCGTTCTGTGTGTACATCGCGAAGACGACCAGGTGCTGGAGGCCGTCGGCGCGGTTCCTGGCCGGCTGGAAGGCCAGCAGCGAGTCGAGGAAGTCCGGAACCCCGAAGCCCTCCGCGGCCCACCGGCGCAGGTCCGCGCCGAGGGCGCGGTGGTACGCGGCGTCGTGCGGAAGCAGCGGGGAGAGCTCGTCGATCGCGGTGACCACACGGTCGATCGCCGCCGCGGCGGTCGTGGGCGACGGCGCGTGCTCGGCGCCGAAGTCGATCGAACCGTCCTTCGACTGCCAGGGACGGATCTCCTCCACGGCGTTCTTGAGCGCGGGCCAGGCAGAGTGCTCGACCACCCGCGGGGCAGTCGCTATGGCGCCGTCGGCGACGTCGTGCACAAGAATTTCCGTCATAACACTTCCTTCACGGGAGAACCTCGCGTAACGCCACCGTATCCGTGTGCGGTCACTTCGGACAAGTGGAGCCCAGAAGATTATCCTGCCGGACCCCTGGGGTGACCGTTATTTTTCCTGTGACACGCCATGGAGGCGCAGGTTCCGTCGGCTTTTCTGGAGCCCCGGGGGCAGCGAGCGTCACCGCGCAACTCCCGTGCGCACGGCCGGTCCGCCCGGCGGCCACGGGCCATTAGGCTCCGCACTGCCGTAGTGCCGCAGTGCCGCGTGGGTAGGAGCCGCACGCGGGGAGTCTTCGACGGAAGCGAGAGTGCCTTGACTTTTCTCACCCTCGGTCATCGTGGGGTCATGGGTGTCGAACCGGAGAACACCCTGCGGTCCTTCGCCCGCGCGGAGCAGGCCGGCATGGACGCCATCGAGCTCGACCTCCATCTGAGCAAGGACGGTGCGCTCGCCGTCATGCACGACGCCGCCGTGGACCGCACGACCGACGGCAGGGGGCTGATCGCCGAGAAGACACTGACCGAGCTGCGTGAGCTCGATGCCGGGCTGGGTGAGCGCGTGCCGGTCTTCGAGGAGGTGCTCGACGCCGTCGAGGCGCCGCTCCAGGCCGAGATCAAGGACGTCGCCGCGGCGCGGGCGCTCGCGGAGGTGATGCTCCGGCGCGACCTCGTCGGACGGGTCGAGGTCTCGTCGTTCCACGACGCGGCGGTCGCCGAGATCGCACAGCTCGTCCCGGGCGTCCGGACGGTGCTCATCGCGAGCCGCTGGGGCGGCGACGTGGTGGAGCGGGCGAAGGCGGTGGGCGCGGCGACGCTCGCGCTGAATATCCGCCGCCTCACGCTGGAAACCGTCGAGCAGGCGCACGGCGAGAGCCTGAAGGTGATCGGCTGGGTGGTGAACACCCAGGATCAGCTGCGCTTGGTACGCGCCCTCGGCCTCGACGGCGCGACGACCGACTTCCCGGACATCCGCCGCACGGGCCGCTTCACGGCGTAGGACCTGCCGTCCTGATCAGGGGCCGCCCGGATCAGGGGGTGGGGAGCTCCTTGATCAGCAGCTCGAACGCGAGATCGTCGCGCTGCGGGACGCCGAAGCGCTCGTCGCCGTACGGGAAGGGGGTCAGCTTTCCCGTACGGCGGTAGCCGCGGCGCTCGTACCAGGCGATCAGCTCCGCGCGGACGGAGATCACCGTCATGTGCATCTCCCGCACGCCCCAGCCCGCCACGACCGTGCGCTCGGCCTCGGCGATGATCACCTTGCCGAGGCCCGCTCCCTGAAGTTCCGGCTGTACGGCGAACATCCCGAAGTACGCCGCGTCGCCCCGGTGTTCGAGCTGGCAGCAGGCGACCGGGGTGCCGTCGCGTTCGACCACGAGCAGGCGGCCCGATTCCGCCGTGACGACCTCACGCACGCCCTCCGCGTCGGTCCGCTGCCCCTGGAGGATGTCGGCCTCGGTGGTCCACCCGGCCCGGCTGGAGTCACCGCGATAGGCGGATTCGATGAGCCGCACCAGCACGGGCACGTCGCCCTCGGTCGCGTCGCGGAAGGTGAGCTGTCCGGTGTCCGGTATCGAGGCCGTGTCCATGGTGATGCTCCCGTTTCTGTGCTGCCGGCTTCTGCCCTGCCGACGGTGCGGCACGAGACTAACCCGGCCGGACCGCCCCCAGTAGGCCCGCCCGCGCTCCCCCGCACCTCAATGCGCCGGGTACGGAAGGGCGGAAGGCGGGCATCGATGGGACGACATGGGTGTCGTACGCCTGAGGGGGAGGTGCGCCGTGCACGGACCGGCGCTGTCCGGCTGGCTGCTCATGGTGTTGTGCGGAGTGGCGGGGGGCTACTGCCTGTCGCGTGCGCGCCGGGAAACGGGGGAGGAACGCAGAGCGGCGCGCGCGGAGGCGGTGATGGGCTTCGGAATGGCCGCGATGGCGGTGCCCGCTGTCCTGTTCACCCCGCCGGCCTGGGCCGGGGCCGGGTACGCGGCGCTGTTCGGCACTGCGGCGCTGCGCGCCCTCTGGTTCCTGAGGAGCGGCGGGCGTCATCCGCAGCAGCATCTGCACCACCTGCACCATCTCGTCGGTTCCCTGGCGATGGTCTACATGGCGGTGGTGATGGCGCCCGGTGCGGACGGTGGCGGGCACGCCGGCCACGGCGCCGCCGCGTCCGCGGGGGGTGTCCCCCTGCTGACCGGGGTGCTCCTCGTGTACTACGCGTTCTACGTACTCGTCTCGGCGGGCCGGCTGATCCCGGTGACGGCCGCCTCCGGGGCCGCGGGGGTGGCCGGGAGCGGGGGCGCCCGGCCGGAGCTCACGCCGGCCTGCCGGCTGACGATGGGCATAGCCATGTTCGCGATGCTTCTCACCCTGTGAGACGGAGCGCCCGTCGGGCCGTGGCGTACGTCACTTGGTGGGCGCAGCCGTACCCGGGACCACGCGGCGCTCATAGGGTGACCCCATGTTGGTCTCCCTCGTGCTGCTGCTGCTCGGTGCACTGGCCGCCCTCGTGACCCCCAGCCTGATGGCACGGGCGCAGTGGCCGGAGCGCGAGCCGGTGGTGGCCCTGTGGGTCTGGCAGTGCGTCGTGGCAGGAGTGCTGCTGTCGTTCGGGCTCTCCATGATGTTCAGCGCGTCCGCCGCCTGGCAGGCGGTGCGCGGGCATGTGTTCGCGCCCGCGCCGCACGCGGTGGTCGAGGCGTACGCGCTGGCGGCGTACGGCCCCTGGTCGGCCGTGATCGCCGTGCTGCTGGCTCTCGGCGGGGCGTGGACGCTCGCCATGCTGGTACGGGAGATCCTCCGGGCGCGGTCGCGCCGCGCGCGGCGCCGTACCGAACTGCTGATCCGTTCGCCGCTGATGCCCGGCGAGGAGCCCGGTGGCGGCCGGCTCGTGGTGCTGGAGGGCGAGCGCCCCGACGCCTGGTGGCTGCCCGGCACCGCACCTCAACTGGTCATCACGACTGCCGCGCTCGGCCGCCTGAAGGGCCGTCAGCTGGATTCGGTGCTGGCGCACGAGCAGGGGCACGCACGGGCGCGGCACGACTGGCTGCTGCACTGTTCGGGTGCGCTGGCCGCGGGCTTTCCGCAGATTCCCGTCTTCGCCGCGTTCCGCGGGGAGATGCACCGGCTCGTCGAACTCGCTGCCGACGATGTGGCATCGCGCCGTTTCGGACGGCTCACGACCGCGCTGGCCCTGGTCGGGCTCAACGAGGACCGGGGCGTGTTCGGCCCCTGCCCGTCCACGGATGCCCAAGTCCCGCTGAGGGTGAACCGGTTGCTGGCGCCCACGGAGCGGCTCACCGCCGGCCGCAAACTGCGGCTGACCGCGGCGGCCACCCTGCTGCCCGCCGTCCCGCTGCTGGTGGCTTTCGTCCCGGGACTCAGCGCGCTGGGATAGCCGGTCGCGGCGAACGTCGGCGAGGATTCACCCCATGCGCCGCATGGACCCCCCACACTTTTCCCCGCCCGCCCGTCGCCGGGACGGCCCCCACCTCGCGCGGGCGGCCACCGTATGCGCGGCCCTCTCGGCGGTGCTGGTGGCTCTCGTCGCGGTGAGCTGGGCCCCGCTCATGTCCGTGGACCGCACGGTCGCCGACACCCTGCACCGCAGGGCCGTGACCGAACCGGTGCTGGTCCACGTCAACCGCGTGCTGACGGACTGGGTGTGGGACCCCTGGACGATGCGCGCCGTGATCGCCGTCACCGCGATCGCCCTGTGGTGGCGCGGCGCCCGCTGGCTCGCTGTCTGGGTGGCGGCCACGAGTGCGCTCTCCGCACTCGTCCAGCAAGGGCTCAAGTCCGCCGTCGGCCGGGACAGGCCCCAGTGGCCGGACCCGGTGGATTCCGCGCAGTACGCGGCCTTCCCTTCGGGTCATGTGATGACGTCGGTGGTGACCTGCGCCCTCCTGCTGTGGCTGCTGCGACTGAAGGGGGCGGCGCCCCTGTGGTGGCGTAGCGCTCTGGTGGTGGCGGCCGTCTCCGTCGTCGGAGTCGCTTTCACCCGGGTCTATCTCGGCGTCCACTGGATGACCGATGTGGTGGGCGGCACACTGCTGGGCGCCGCGACGGCCGCGTTCTCGATCCTCGGATACACCGCGTTCCGGGCGGGGAGGATCGATCCATGACGTTCACAGGCGCCCTCTTCGACTTCTCCGGAACGCTCTTCCGCATCGAGCCGGTGCGCTCCTGGCTGCGCACGGTCCTGGACGAGTGCGGTCTGCGCGTCGGACCGCGGGTGTTCGAGCGGTACGTGCGTGAGCTGACGTCCGCCGGGGCGCTGCCCGGCGGACCGGCCCCCGAATGTGTTCCCCACCACCTCGCGGCGGCCTGGGCGGACCGTGACCGGAGCGCCGAACTGCACCGGGAAGCCTATACGGGGCTCGCTCGTCAGGTCGCGCTGCCGGATCCCGGCCTCTACGACGCCCTGTACGCCCGCCATATGTCTCCCGCGGCGTGGCGCCCTTACCCCGATGCGGAACGGGTGTTGCGCGGTCTGCGCCGTGACGGGGTGGCGATCGGTGTGGTCAGCAACATCGGCTGGGATCTGCGACCGGTCTTCCACGCCCATGGGCTGGATTCCCTGGTCGACGCGTACGTGCTGTCCTTCGAGCACGGAGTCCAGAAGCCGGACGCGCGCCTGTTCCGTACCGCCTGCGCACTGCTGGACCGGGAACCGGCCCGGGTGGTGATGGTGGGTGACGACCGGCGTGCCGACGGCGGCGCGGCGGCGCTGGGATGCGCGGTG
The DNA here is from genome assembly GCF_014216315.1 of Streptomyces finlayi. Classification (NCBI taxonomy): domain Bacteria; kingdom Bacillati; phylum Actinomycetota; class Actinomycetes; order Kitasatosporales; family Streptomycetaceae; genus Streptomyces; species Streptomyces finlayi. Next base: position 7,071,447 of record NZ_CP045702.1, on the reverse strand, counting down.
CGCTTCGTCGAGCACCTCCCGGTGGAGGAACGGCCGGACGGCCTGCACGCGCTGGGGCTGACCCGGACAGCGTGACGCGCCGGTCGGAATCAGCCATAATCCTGGCCGATGTGGAGATGTGAGGGATGTCCCCGTCGCACACTGTGTCGGATTGTCCGATCGGGGTCGTAGCCTTGTACGCATGTCCACCTCTCCCTCCTCGTCAGGTTCCGTGCGTTCCACCTCCGTCGTCAATGACGCGATTCGCGACCTGTGGCAGCGCTCGGGCGGATACCTGTCTCCGGAGGACGAGGCTGAGTACCAGCGACTGCTGGTGGAGTGGGCCGCGGCGACGGGGACGAGCGTGCGGTCCGCCGCCTGACGGACGGAAACGCTCCGCTTCCCCAGACGGCCTGTGCGATGCTGCTGGGATGATCGACCGGCCCACTGTGCTCATACACCGTCTGCCAGGCCGGGACCTGTCCCCCGCCGACGGGCTCACCGCGCTGCTGACCGCGTACCACCTGTGTACGGAGGCCGAGAAGGGCCGGGCCGTGGAGCGTGCGGAGGCGCTGCCCACGCGGTACCGCACGGAGATCCTGTCGCCGCACCACGCCTTCGCCGACGACGTCGTGGTGGTCGCCAGGAGCGAGGGCGCCTCGGTGGGCTGCCTGGTGGTGACCGCTCCGGTCGGGGGGCGCTCCGAGATCAAACGCCTGTGGGTGGACCCCGCGATGCGTGGAGCGGGCGTCGCCTCCGCGCTGGTCGGATGTGCGCTGGACCACGCGGCGGAGATCGGTGCGAGTCCGGTGGCACTCTCCGTGTGGAGCTGGCGTACGGGAGCCATCGCGCTCTACGAGCGGCTCGGCTTCACCGTGGTCGACTCCTGGGACGCCAGGGAGGGTCTCGTCTGCATGGAGCGCGCCTGAGTCCGCGGCACAGCGGACCGGCCGGACCCGTGGAGGTCCGGCCGGTCCGGGGGGGAACAGCGCGTCCCCATGCCGCTTGTCGGTCGGTGAGGCGTTCCGCCGGGCCACGCGCGGCGCGGCGGGACACCTCGGGTGCCGTATGCCGGAGCGGACGGCCTAGCGGGCGAAGTAGTCCGGCTGCGTCTGCGGGTTGAGCTCGGACATCCGCACCTTCTTCGCCGGGTCGGTCCGGCGGTCGTCGAGCCTCAGCACATCGAAGCCCTTGGCGATGTCATTGCTGTAGATGTGACCGTTGTAGTAGTACGCGGACCATGAACCGGCCGTGGTCACCCTGTCCAGGGTGACCGGACCACGCTCGAAGAAGGCGATCTCCTTGGGCGCCGAGGAGTTGGTGAAGTCCCAGACCGAGATGCCTCCCTGGTACCAGGCCTGGACCATCAGGTCGCGGCCCTTGACGGGGATGATCGAGCCGTTGTGGGCGACACAGACCTCGGCGTCGGCCTGATGGCGGTCGATCTTGAAGTAACTGCGGAAGACCAGCTTGCGGTGGTCGCCGCGGCCCACGATGTCGTAGATGCCGTCGGCGCCGCGCTTCGGGCCGATGGCCTCGTTGCAGGTCGCCGCGCCGCCGCCGCCGAGCTCGTCGGTGAAGACGACCTTGTCGGCACCCTGGTTGAACGTCGCCGAGTGCCAGAACGCGAAGTTCACGTTGTCCTGGACCCGGTCGATGATCTTCGGGTTCACCGGGTCCTCGATCGAGAACAGCAGACCGTCACCCATGCAGGCTCCGGCGGCCAGGTCCTTCGAGGGCAGCACGGTGATGTCGTGGCAGCCGGTCGTCTTGGAGACGCCCGGGTTGGCCGGCGCGCCGGGGTTCCCGCCGTCCGGGAAGAGCACCGGGAAGTTCACGATCCGGGCCTCTTCGGGGGCGCTGCGCGGGACCTTGATGACGGAGATTCCGTCATGCGGCGGCTGGCAGTCGGGGAACGCCTCGTTCGGCGAGTACGAGGAGACGTACACGTACACGCTCGAACGCTTGGGGATCAGCGTGTGGGTGTGTGAACCACACGCGGTCTCGACAGCGGCGACGTACTCCGGGTTGCGCTTGTCGCTGATGTCGAAGATCTTCATGCCCTCCCAGGAGGACTTCTCCGTGGCGGGTTGAGAGGTGCTCGCACACGAGTCGTCGCTGCGTGAGGAGTCGGTGGACAGGAAGAGCAGGTCGCCGGAGACCGTGATGTCGTTCTGCCCCCCGGGGCAGAGGACCTGCGAGACGGTCTTCGGGGACGACGGCTTGCTGATGTCGTAGATCACGAAGCCGTCGTAGTTGCCGGAGAACGCGTACTTCCCCTGGAACGCCAGGTCCGAGTTGGTGCCCTTGAGGGCGTCCTTCGGGACGTTGGTGAGGTGCTTGATGTTCGGGCTGTGGACGATCTCGTCCACGCCGGGTATCTCGCCGCTCCGGATCGCGGCCGTGGCTTCGGCCTCCTGGCCGGCGGATATGCCCTTGGGGGTGATGGGGGCGTCACCGGGATCGGGCGTCGCGACGGCGGTGCCGGCGGTCAGCAGAGTGGCGAAAAGCCCGGCTGCGGCTGCTGCCACTCCCAGACGTCTGCGCCGCACGCGGGTGGTGTGCAACGAGGTCACTATGTCCTCCCTGGTATCCGTTCACAGCTGAACGGGTTCACGGACCCCGGCAGTATCGTCCCTTCCGTGTCCACATCAACAGATGGCAACAGAGACGTAATGAGAGTTTCTGATCGCGGCCCTGTGGAAGCGTGTTAGGACGGTGTGCAACAAACCCATGTGGCCCAGGAGGTCGCCGTGTTGATCCGCCGTCAGACCAGACGCATGCGCGGAGCCGCTCTCATGACAGCGGTCGCCGCTGCCGCATTCGCCCTCGTAGCCTGCGACTCGGGCAGCGGGAACCAGGACGCCGACGCCAAGGCGCACAAGGGCCCTTCGGTGGTGGCGCCCGGAAAGCCGGGCGAGCCTGCCCGGCGTCTGTCCGCCGAGGAGGCCCGCGAGGAGGCGGGGGCGCCGGCTCCCAACTCCGCGGACTTCCGCTATGCGCGGATGATGATCGAGCACCACGCGCAGGCTCTGGTGATGACGGATCTCGCCGCCGACCGTGCGGGCTCCTCCTCCGTCAAACGGTTCGCGGATCGCATCGCATCGGGCCAGAAGCCCGAAATCGCCGCGATGGAAGGTTGGCTGAAAAACAACGGTGGGGACAAGCGCAAGCCGACCCACGACCACGGCACGATGCCCGGCATGGCGACGGATGCACAGCTGAAGGAACTGCGCGCCGTACGTGGCGAAGCCTTCGACGAGCTCTTCCTGAAGCTGATGATCACCCACCACCAGGGAGCGGTCACCATGGCGGTCGAGGCGCTGTCCGAGGGCAACGACGTGCCCGTCGAGGAGATGGCTACGGACGTCGTCGCCCAGCAGACGGTGGAGATCGACCGGATGCGCTCACTCATGCGGTGACGGGCCCGAGGTGTCTCCCCTGAGGTGACGGGATCAGGTGGCGGGGCTCGGGTGACAGCGGGGTGCGGTGGCGGGGTGCCGTGGCGGGGTGCGGTGGCGGGGCTCGCGCGACGGCCCGGTGGCCGCAGATGCCGGGCCCGCACCCCTCCCCCGATCCGCGCGGCGGTGCGATGCTGGAAGCAGCCTGCGGGAAGAGGTGCGCCGTGCTCCGTGTCGCCGTCGTCGGTTCCGGTCCCAGTGGGGTCTACACCGCCCAGGCCCTGGTGCAGCAGTCCCTGGTGCCGGACGTGCGGGTGCATGTCCTGGACCGGCTGCCGACGCCGTACGGGCTGGTGCGGTACGGCGTCGCGCCCGACCACGAGAAGATCAAGTCCCTCCAGAGCAGTCTCCGGACCGTCCTGGAGGACGAGCGGATCACCTTCGTCGGTCATGTCGAGGTGGGCGGCGACAGCGGGCTCTCACCCGACCGGCTCAAGCAGCTGTACCACGCGGTCGTCTACTGCGTGGGGGCGGCGGCGGACCGGGGCCTCTCGGTGCCGGGCGAGGAGCTGCCGGGCAGCTTCTCGGCCACCGAGTTCGTGTCCTGGTACAGCGCGCATCCGGACGCGGCCGCTGACGCCTTCCCGCTCCGGGCCCGTTCCGCCGTGGTGATCGGGGTGGGGAACGTGGCGGTCGACGTGGCCCGGATCCTCGCGCGCGGCGCGGAGGAGTTCCACTCGACGGACGTGCCGCCCGCCGCGCTGAGCGCACTCGCCGGCAGCCTGGTGCGCGACGTGCACATCGCGGGCCGGCGTGGTCCCTCGCAGGCCCGGTTCACCACCAAGGAACTGCGCGAGCTGGGCGCGCTGCCGCGGGCCCGGATGATCGTGGACGCCGCGGAGCTGGCCCGCGACCCCGCGTACGCGACCCCTGCGGGCGGGCAGGACACGCCACCGCTCCCTGCCTTGGTACGGCGCAATCTGGAGGTGCTCCGCGGCTGGGCGGCGGCCCCCGCCTCCCCCCGCGCGGACCGGCTGCGCCGCATCCGCCTCCGCTTCTTCCTGCGGCCGGTGGAGCTGCTCGAACGCGCGGGGCGGGTCGCCGGAGTGCGGTTCGCGCACACCGCACCGGACGGCGCCGGGGGCGTACGCGACACCGGTACGTACGAGGACATCGACGCCCAGCTCGTGCTGCGGGCGGTCGGGTACCGGGGGCTGCCGCTGCCCGGGCTGCCGTTCGACACGGCACGTGGAACCGTGCCCCATCTGGCGGGGCGGGTACTCAGGGACGGAGAGCCGTCGCCCGGGGAGTACGTCGCGGGGTGGATCAAGCGGGGCCCGACCGGGGTGATCGGCTCGAACCGCTCGTGCGCCAAGGAGACCGTCGCCTCGCTGACCGAGGACGCTCCCCTGCTGCTGCGCCGGTCCGTGGCGGCCGATCCGCTGGGCACCCTGCGGAGTTGGGGGCTGCGGCCGGTCGCCTGGGACGGCTGGCTGGCCATCGAGCGCGCCGAGGCCGCACTCGGGCGGTCGCTCGGCCGCGGGCAGGTGAAGATCCCGGACTGGAACGGTCTGCTGGACGCGGCCGGGGACGACGGGCGCTGAGGGCCCGGCGCCTCCTGCCTGACGGCGTCAGCCCGCGAGGCGCTCCGCCTGCCGGTCCGCGGCCGCGAGCACCGTGTCGAGCAGCCCCGGGAAGAGCGCGTCCAGGTCGTCCTTGCGCAGACCGCTCACCTTCGCGGTGCCCCGGTACGTCTGGTGGATGACCCCGCTCTCGCGCAGGACCCGGAAGTGGTGCGTGGTGGTGGACTTGGTCACCGGAAGATCGAAGGTGGAGCAGGCCAGCAGGTCCGCCGTACCGGCCAGTTGCCGCACGATGCGCAGTCGCACCGGATCGGCGAGGGCGTGCAGGACACCTTCGACCCTGATCTCCTCGCGGGCGGGGTGGGCAAGCGCGCGGGAGCCGGGGGCCGTTGCGGGTTCGGTGGTGGGGGCGCTTGCGGGGGTCACGGTGGCTCCACTTCGTCCGGGTGCTCCATTGTACGAGTGCCGTCGTAGTTCTGGGGCCGGAGAACGGCGCCGTACCGGGCGGCGGGAGACGCGCGGCGTGGCTCACTCCCGCGTCGCGACCACCATGCGGGCGCGGGGGCTGCCGTCCGGGCGGCTGCCCAGCTCGGTCAGGGGCAGCAGACGCACGGTGAATCCGGCCCCGGCCAGATCGTCGAGGACATCGGGGAGCGGGAACGTCCGGTAGTACATGACGAAGGCCGGCCGCCACAGCGCGTTGCGGACCCGCATGGCCATGTCGAAGCCCAGCAGCGACCAGTAGACCCTGGAGCCCACCGCGGGCGGCGCTCCCACCGGGAAGACGAACCGGCCGCCGGGCCGCAGCGAGGCGTACACCTGCGCGAAGAGGACGGGCCGCTCCCTCGGCAGGAAATGGCCGAACGCACCGAGGCTGAGGGCCACGTCGAAGGCCGGCGCGAAGGGGAGGGCCAGCGCGTCGGCGCGCACCCAGTGCACGGCGGGGCCGGCCGCGGACCGGTCGTCACCGGCCAGGGCGGACCGGCCGGCGGCCAGCATGCCCGCGCTGAAGTCGACACCGGTGACCCGCTCGTCGCACACCTGCCGCAGGACGCCGGCACCCGCCCCGGTGCCGCAGCACACGTCGAGTCCCGCGGCGAACGGCCCCAGGGGCCGGAGCGCCCGCGTGACGGCGTCGAGCACCCGGTCCGGGGTCCGGTAGGGCGTCAGGTCGAACTTCGGGGCGAGCAGGTCGTATCCGCGCTCGACGGACGAGAGCGCCTGAACGGCCAGTTCGCGGAGCGTGGGGCCCTCTGAAGTGAACATCGCGGATCAGCGTACCCACAGAGGACCCCGGAGCGGCGCGGGCGCCAGGTCAGACCGCCCAGCCGTACTGCTCGGGAACCGGCACCGTCGCGCTGCCCAGTTCGCGCGCGGCGTGGCGGGCGAAGTAGGGGTCGCGCAGCAGCTCCCTGCCGAGCAGCACGGCGTCCGCCCGCCGGTCGGCGACGATCTTCTCGGCCTGGACCGGGTCGGTGATCAGGCCGACCGCCGCCACGGGGAGTCCTGCCTCGGCGCGGACCCGCTCGGCGAACGGCACCTGGTAGTCGGGGCCGACGGGGATACGGGCCCCGGGTGCGAGCCCGCCGGTCGAGACGTCGAGCAGGTCGACTCCGTGCGCCCGCAGCTCGTGCGCGAGGCGGACCGTTTCGTCGGCCGTCCATCCCTCCCGCTCGTCTTCGGTGTTCTCCGTGAGCCAGTCGGTGGCGGAGATGCGGAAGAACAGCGGGAGCTCCTCGGGCCACACCGCGCGTACCGCGTCGACGACCTCCAGGGCGAACCGGGTGCGGTTCTCGAAGGAGCCGCCGTAGGCGTCGGTGCGGTGGTTGCTGTGCGGGGAGAGGAACTCGCCGATCAGGTAGCCGTGCGCACCGTGGATCTCGGCGACCTGGAAGCCCGCCTCCAGTGCCCGCCGGGCGGCATCCGCGAACTGCCCGACGATCTCGCCGATCTCGTCCACGGTCAGCTCGCGGGGAGCCGGGTGGCCGTCGTCGTACGGGGTGGGACTGGGCGCGACAGGCTGCCAGCCCTCGCTGTCCGGTGCGCCGGCCTCGACCGGGCCGCCGCCGCGCCAGGGGCGCTCGGTGGAGGCCTTACGGCCGGCGTGGGCGAGCTGGATACCGGGCACGGTCCCCTGGCCGGTCAGGAAGGCCGTGATACGGCGGAGGGCGTCGGCCTGGGTGTCGTTCCAGAGGCCCAGGTCCGCGGGGCTGATGCGCCCCTGCGGGCTGACCGCGGTGGCCTCGACCAGGATGAGGCCGGTGCCTCCGGCGGCGCGGGCCGCGTAGTGGGAGAAGTGCCAGTCGTTGGCGACGCCCGCGTTCGGCCCGAAGACTTCCGCGCTGTACTGGCACATGGGCGCCATCCAGATGCGGTTGGGAATGGTCAGCGATCGCAGGACGTAGGGCTCGAAGAGGGCGCTCACGACAGACTCCGTTTCACCTGATGTGACGGGCACGGCTGACGCGGCGGAACAGGACCGCGCCTTGTACGAGAGATACCGTACTACGACGATCGTCGAATTACGAAACCTCTCGTACAACCGCTGGGCGCTCGCGCTCCCGAGGCCGTCGCTCAGGCCTCCGTCCGCAGGCGGTACCGGAGCGTGATCCCGGCGTCGGCCGCGTACGCCTGCGTCCAGCTCCGCCCGGCGCCCGACTTCCAGGTGACGTGGGCGGTGGAGCCGTCGTTCCGGACGCTCTCGACCGTCATGATCCGGTTCCCGTCCCGCACGTCTCCCCGGCGCAGTCCGTCCGCCCTGACGGTGACGGGGTCCGCCGGCGACAGCTTCTCAGCCTCCCCGGCGGACCGCACGAGCGCGGCGGCCAGCTCCCTGGCCGCGGCCGGTGTGCAGGACCAGGAGGGCCCCTCCGGCCGTGCAGAGAACCGGATGCCCACCTGCAGCACGCCCGGTGTCACCTCGACGTGCGTGCGGCGCCCCTGCGCGTCGTCGATCCCGATAGCCATGGATGTCGCCTCCTTGTCCCGTTCACGACCTTAGCCGTGCCCCGCGGGACCCCTGACAGGGCGGACAGCCCCGGCCCCCTTGCCTGTGCCATCGCCGCTCCGACCTGCGTGAACGGCGCTCTGCGCGCCACTGTCAGTGGCCGGGTGCACACTGGCCCCTATCCGACTCAACGGAGTTTCGGGAGGTCTCTGTCATGACCGAGGTACTGCTCACCGTAGGTACCCGCAAAGGACTCTTCATCGGCCGCAGGCGCGGCGGTACGTGGGAGTTCGACGGCCCGCACTTCAACGCCCAGGCGATCTACTCGATCGGCATCGACACCCGCCGGGAGACGCCCCGGCTGCTCGTCGGCGGCGACAGCGCGCACTGGGGTCCCTCGGTGTTCCACTCCGACGACCTGGGCGCGACGTGGGTCGAGCCGAAGCAACCCGCGGTCAAGTTCCCGCAGTTCACCGAGGCGTCACTGGAAAGAGTGTGGCAGCTGCATCCGGCCGGCCCCGAGGCGCCGGACGTGGTGTACGCGGGCACCGAGCCGGCGGCACTGTTCCGGTCGGAGGACGGCGGCGAGTCCTTCGAGCTCGTCCGTCCGCTCTGGGAGCACCCCACCCGCTCGAAGTGGGTGCCCGGCGGAGGCGGCGAGGGCCTGCACACCATCCTGACCGACCCCCGGGACGCCCGGGCGGTCACGGTGGCGGTGTCCACGGCAGGTGTTTTCCGGACGAACGACGGCGGCGCGAGCTGGGCACCTTCGAACAAGGGCGTGTCGGCGGTCTTCCTGCCGGACCCCGATCCGGAGTTCGGGCAGTGCGTCCACAAGGTGACGCGCGACGCGGCCGATCCGGACCGGCTCTACCTCCAGAACCACTGGGGGGTCTTCCGGAGCGACGACTCCGGCGACTCGTGGACGGACATCGGGGCGGGGCTGCCCTCCGACTTCGGATTCGCCGCCGCCGCTCACCCGCACCGCGGCGAGACGGCCTACATCTTCCCGATCAACGCAGACGCCGACCGTGTCCCGGCCGAGCGCCGCTGCCGGGTGTTCCGTACCAGCGACGCGGGCCGTACCTGGGAGCCGCTGTCAGCGGGACTTCCCGAGGGCGCGCACTACGGCACGGTCCTGCGTGACGCGCTCTGTACGGACGACGCCGATCCCGCGGGTGTCTACTTCGGCAATCGCAACGGCGAGGTGTTCGCGAGCGCTGACGACGGTGACACCTGGGAGCAGCTCTTCTCTCATCTTCCGGACGTGCTGTGCGTGCGGGCGGCGGTGATCGGCTGACGGGCCGGTGCCTGCGGGGGCGGCGCGGCCGTGGCGGTGTCCGGGGGCGGATCGCGGCGCTCGCACAGGTCAGTTGATCGGCGTGGTCGTATCAGCAGTAGAGTGCGGCCCGTGGCAGCACGACCGTTGAAAGAAATCGTCGAGCCGGGGTGGGCGCAAGCCCTTGAGCCCGTGGCCGAACGCGTCGCCGCGATGGGCGACTTCCTTCGTACCGAGATCGCCGCGGGGCGCACCTACCTGCCCGCGGGGCCGAACGTCCTGCGGGCATTCCAGCAACCCTTCGATGAGGTACGGGTCCTGATCGTCGGCCAGGACCCGTATCCGACTCCCGGGCACGCGATCGGTCTCAGTTTCGCCGTGGCGCCCGACGTGAGTCCGCTGCCGGGCAGCCTGCAGAACATCTTCCGTGAGCTGCACGCGGACCTGGGGCTGTCCCGGCCGTCCAACGGTGACCTGACGCCGTGGACACGGCAGGGGGTGCTGCTGCTCAACAGGGCGCTGACCACCGCGCCGCGGCGGCCCGCGGCCCACCGCGGCAAGGGCTGGGAAGAGGTCACCGAACAGGCCATCCGGGCGCTGGTGGCCCGGGGCACGCCCCTGGTGTCCATCCTGTGGGGGCGCGACGCCGGTAACCTGCGCCCCCTGCTGGGCGACTATCCGGCGATCGAGTCCTCGCACCCCTCCCCCATGTCGGCGGACCGCGGCTTCTTCGGCTCGCGGCCGTTCAGCCGGACCAATGAGCTGCTGGAGCGCCAGGGGGCGCAGCCGGTCGACTGGCGGCTGCCATGACCGGTCCCCCGGACCGGTACGTCATCGGCGTGGACTCCGGTGGATCGGGGTTGCGGGTCGCCCTCGGGACGGTCGACGAGGAGCGGCCCGTGTCGACGCGAGCCTGTTGCGAACCGGTACGGACGGGTCCCGGCGGCATCGACGCGGACCATCTGCTGGCGCAGCTCGTGCCCGCCGTCCGCGAGCTGCTCGACCGGGCCGCGGAGGGACATGGGGACGGCACGGACCACTCCGGCGGCATCGCCGCTCTCGCGATCGGGGCTGCCGGAATGGCGACGCTCGGTGACCGGCTGCGTGCGGAACTGCCCGGCGCGCTCGCGGCCGGACTGGGCGTGCGACGACTCGCGCTGGCCGCCGACGCGGTGACCGCGTACGCGGGCGCACTCGGCCAGCGACCGGGCGCCGTAATCGCGGGCGGCACCGGCATGATCGCGCTCGGCACCGACCTTTCCGACTGGCGCAGGGCGGACGGCTGGGGTCATCTTCTGGGTGACTGCGGTGGCGGGGCCTGGATCGGACGGGCCGGACTCGAAGCGGCCATGCGTGCCCATGACGGACGGCGGGGCGGCTCCACCGCTCTGCTCACCCGGCTGACGGCGGTCTTCGGTCCGGCGGCGGACCTGCCTGGCCTGCTCTACCCGCGGACGGACCGGCCCGCCCTGCTCGCGTCCTTCGCCCCCGAGGTCGCGGCCTGCGCCGATGACGATCCGGTCGCCGCGGCAATCCTGCGGGAGGCCGCGGAGCACATCGCGGAGACTGCCGCGGCGGTGTGTCCCGAGGCGGGGTCCGAGGGTGCCGGGCAGCGCGAAGTGGCCCTGACCGGCGGGCTGTTCCGGATGGGCGACCCCCTGCTCGTACCGCTGCGCGAAGAGCTGGAGCGGCAGGTGCCGCAGGCAGTGGTGGTGCCCGCCGCGGGCGACCCGCTCACCGGCTCCGTCCGCATCGCCCGGGCGCTCGCGGTCTCCGGTCTCCGGCTGCCGGCCCATCCGGCCCTGCTGTACGTACCGGGCCGGAATCCGGCCACCACGCCGCTGGCGGCGCCGGAGGTCCCGTCCGGGTCCGGACGGGGGCGTGGACCGGGTGACGATTAGGGATACGAGCAGCCATTCGGGAAGCCGTTCCGGCCGACAGAACGGGGCGGTTGGTTGTTATGCGACTCAACGGACATTAGCGGGCAGATGACGCCTGACTGGGCCCTCCCCGAACAGAGGAGCACCCAAAACCAGTAGCATGCGGCGCCATGAGCACCCCCACTGGGCCCGCTTCCGGCCTGCCTGTACGAATGCCGCGACCTCGCCAGTCCGGACGGCACCGCCGCCCGGAGCCCGTGGTCGCACCCGAGGGCGCCGCCGCGCTCGTTCTCGCCCTTCCCGGTACTCCCTCTTCGGCCACGCGCAGCCTGGCCGAAGAGGTGATCAGCATCGCTCGTTCCGAGCTTCCCGGCCTGAATGCCCGGATCGGATATCTCGACGGCGACGACGACGAATACCCGACTCTGGCCGCCGTACTCGCGCACGCCGCCGCCGAGCGCGTCGCGCGCTACGAGCAGGCCATGGCCGCCGGCCGTGCGGCCGCCGCTCCCGAAGGCCCGTCCGCCATCGTGGTTCCGCTTCTGGCGGGGCCGGACAACGCCCTCATGCGGCGGATACGGCAGGCCGTGATGGACAGCGGTACCCAGGTCGAGCTGACCGACGTACTCGGCCCGCACCCGCTGCTCGCCGAGGCGCTGCACGTGCGTCTCTCGGAGGCCGGGCTGGCGCGCGCCGACCGCGCCAGGCTGTTCACCGTGGCGACCGCCGCGGACGGCATCGTGCTGGCCACGGTGGGCGGCGACGAGGCCGTGCAGGCCGCCGGGATCACCGGCATGCTGCTGGCCGCGCGGCTCGCCGTGCCGGTCATGGCCGCCGCCCTCGACGTGGAGGGTTCGGTCGCCTCGATCGCGGATCAGCTGCAGAGCTCCGGTTCGTCGCAGCTGGCGCTCGCGCCGTATCTGGTCGGCCCGGAGATCGACCCGACCCTGCTGGATGCCGCCGCGAAGGAGGCCGGCTGCGCGACGGCCGAGCCGCTCGGCGCGTACCCGGCCATCGGCAAGCTGGTGCTCTCGCTGTACGCGACGGCGCTCGGCATCACCCCCGCGACGCCGCAGGGCGCACAGGCTCACTGAGCTGCCACGCGCCACCGGCACACGCACGTCGGCCGGTGCGGACGACCCGGGATTCCGGGGTCGTACCGCATCGGCCGTTTCGGCGCGCGGCGGTGCCGCACGCCACCGGTCCGCTCCCGCGCGTCAGGCGAAGGCCACGCAGGAGGGCGCGGGAAGGTCCAGCGAGCCCGCGGGGCGGGGCATGCCCGTCTCGGCGTCCACTGCGAACCAGACGACGTTCCCCGAGCGCTCGTTGGCGGCGTACAGCCACTGCCCGGAGGGGTCGAGGGACAGGTCACGCGGCCAGTCGCCCCCGCAGCCCACCGTGGCGGCCAGAGCGGCCTTCTCGCCGGTCACGTCCAGGGTGAGGACCGAGATGCTGTCGTGCCCCCGGTTCGCGACCCACAGGAACCGCCCGTCGTGCGAGACGACCACCTCGGCCGGGTACGTACGCACCTCGTCGTCGACGATCGCGCTGTCGGGCAGGACTGAGGTGACCGCGACCGGTTCGAGGACGCCGGTGGCCGCGTCCCAGGAGCACACGGTCAGGGTCGGTTCGAGTTCACCAAGAACGTAGGCGAAGCGGCCGGCCGGATGGAAGGCCATGTGACGCGGCCCGGTACCCGGGCTCAGTTTCGTCTCGCCGTGGAGGCGCAGTTCCCCGGTGGCCGGGGCGACGGCGCAGACGCGTACGGAGTCGGTGCCGAGGTCCACACTCAGCAGCCACTGCCCCGAGGGGTCCGCGAGCACCTCATGGGCGTGGGGGGCGGCCTGGCGGGAGGCGTCGGGCCCGCTGCCTTCGTGCCGGAGAACCGATTCGGCGGCCCCGAGGGAGCCGTCGGCCCGCACGGGGAGCACGGTGACGCTGCCGGAGCCGTAGTTCGCCGTGACGACGCGCCCCGCCGCGAGCGTCAGGTGCGTGGGGCCGTCTCCGCGTACGGACTGCGGGGTACCCAGGAGAAGCGGTACGTCCTGCGAGACGTCGAAGGCGGCAGCCGCGCCCTCAGAGGTCTCACTGACCGCGTAGAGCACCGTGCCACCCGGTCCGAGCCCGCTCACCAGGTACGACGGGTCCGGGACGGTGTCGGTGGAACCGAGCACGGTCAGCGCCCCGGTCTCCCGGTCCACGGCGACGGCGGTGACACCCCGCCCGCCCGCCGAGGTGAACGACCCGATGAATGCCCGGCCCGTGCTGTTACCGCTCATCTCCACTACCCCTGTTCACCGTCTGTCCCGATCTTCGGGCCGACGGTAGCAGGCAGCGCTTTCTGGTCCAGACCAATCGTCGGGGGTGTCGCCGCCTGGTCAGGCATCACCCGTGTGACGGCGGAACATCCTGCCGTTACGAGCGCACCAGGGGAGCACGCGGGGAGCCGGCCAGCGGGGCGGCGAGTTCCGCGAGCGCCCGCTCCAGATCATGGAGGTGGGCCAGTGCGCGCTCCGCTCCGGCGGAGTGGGGCGCGCAGACCGCGGGCTCCCGGGTGCCGTTCGGCGTGGTCAGGGCTTCCACGGCGGCTTCGACGCGCCAGCAGGCCGCCGCCAGCCGGGCGTCGTGCGAAGCGGCCGGGTCCGCGGCGATGGTGATCAGGCCCCGCACTTCGCGGGCGCAGTCGTCCAGCAGCCCGATGACGTGACGGGCACGGGCCTTGCGCGCACGGAAAGGGCTCAACGGGTGCACGAGAGGAGCGAGCGACATCCTGACCCGGCCGAGCAGCGCATCGAGGTCGGCGGCCTGCGGAGCCGGATCGGCCTCGGGATCGCCGGCCAGGCGGGCAGCCGCCTCGGCGGTGGCCGCGTGCACGCACCGCAGGACCCGCTGGATCCACGCGTCGTTCGTGGCGTGTGTCGTGACCGGCAGCACGAGAAGCACGGCCAGGGCGGCACACACCGCGCCCACGCCGGTCTCGGCGAGACGCAGCACGAGCAGGCCCGTGTCGAGCACGCCCAGCAGGCCGTAGAGCAGGCCCGCCATGACCGTCACCGCCAGCATCATCCAGGAATAGGAGACCGCGGCGGTGTAGAAGATGCCGAAGACGGCGACGGCCACGAGGGCAGCCGTCGGCAGCGGCGCACCGTGCAGCGGGATACCGGCCACCAGAACGACGGCGATGCCGACCACCGTGCCGAGTACACGGCGGAATCCGCGGACGAGGGTCTCACCGCGGGAGGACGTGTTGACGAAGATCCACCAGACGGTGCCGACGGCCCAGTACCAGCGGTCCTCGGAGAGCACCTGCCCGATCGACAACGCGACCAGGCAGGCGGCAGTGGCCTGGAACGCCTGCCGGGTGGTGGGCCGGGCCAGACCCGTTCCGGGCAGGCCGGGCGGGGGTGCGACCGGCGGCGTACGCCTCTCGATGGGCCAGATCAGGAAGCGCACGGCACCGGCCGCGAGGAGAGCGAGGCCCACAGAGGCGTACAGCTCGGGCAGCTGGGCAGGGACGGCGTGCAGGAACTGCGTCACGAAGAAGCTCATGAACGCGAAGATCCCGAGGGCGTGGCCGCGGGGCCCCCAGCGGCGTGCGTAGACCCCGCAGAAGACGACTGCGAGGAACGCGGCGTCGCGGACCAGGGTCACGCCGTGCAAGGTGGTGGCAAGTGCCAGGACCGGGAATCCCGCGACGGGGAGCAGGGCGGTGGTGATCCGCTGGGCGCGGACGGTCGCATCGGCGACGGTGAAAAGGGCGAGCAGGGCCGTGAGCCCGGCGGTGATCGACGCGGCGAGCGAGAACCCGCACAGCTCGGCGGCGGCGACAGCCAGGGCGATACCGATGACGGCACGGAGCGAGTTCTTCAGCCTCAGGCGCCCCGGGTCCGGAGCCACGAACATCCTCTTCACGGTGGTGTGCCGCCCCCCTTGGCAGTGGTGCCGCCGCGCCTGCGGCCGCCCGGGGTGGGGGACGGCGGACAGACACGACGAAGGCACCGCGGACCGGATTCCGGCTTCGTTGCCGGCCGGCGCTGCGCGGCGCCTTGAGTACATGGATAGGTCAAAGGTAACCACCTTTGACCAACTGGCTCAACAGCCAAGAGAACCACTGTGCCAGTGGTCCACGATATCGGCCTTGATCACGACAAGTGGTAGGCCATCGGCTTCTCCGCCGGCGTGCGCCGGGCGAGCAGCGCCTCGACCCGCTCGTCCAGGGGAACGGCGGATCGGTCCAGGAGCGGTCGCCTTCGGCCCTGGTTCCGGTGGTGTCCGTGGCCGGGCATCCTGTGACCATGCGGAAACCGATCCCCCTGTCGCCCACGCCGCGTCTCCCTCCGCACGACCGTCTCCTCCGGGGCCAGCCGTTGTCCGCAGCCCTGGACACCGTCGATCCGGAGGCGTGGGTCGATCTCGACCGGCGCATAAGGTCGGCGACCGCACGGCGCGGCGAGGCCCGGTCCGCGCACTGGGCGGCCGCCCCGCGTTGGGACGACGAGGCCCACGACGTCACCTGGTCACGGTTCCCGCCCTCCGAGCCGGAGAACGCGATCGTCCTCTGCCACCACCGGTGGCAGGCGCGTGAAGCCGCTCTGGCCTTCACCGTCGGGCGGCCGGGACTTCTGCCCCTGCTCCTCCTGCGCTGCGCCGACGGTCATCCGCAGGTGCGGGGGCGGGCGCGCCGCCTGACGGAGAGGGCCCTGGAGGCAGCCGGGGCGCCGGCGTCGCAGCTGGTAGCCCTGGCCCTGCGTCTGAGCCTGCGCCCGCACGGCGACTGGGCGCTGGACCGCGTCGTGGCCGCCGCGGGGCCCTTGCCCAGGGGACTGTCGGCTCCCTTCCACGTCAGTCCGCTGCCGCGCGTGCGCATGCTCGGGGCACAGCTCTCACTGGAGCACGAACTGCTCACGGCCGCCGAGCTGACAGAGCTCACCCTCACCGCCTCGGACCGGGCTGTCCGGCACCTGTGCACCGCCGCACTGCTGGCCCGGGTCACCGCCGCCGTCCCGGACCGCCGACTCCTGGATCCTCTGCTCCGCGCCTCGTCCGCGGTGACCCGGTCCTCCGCGGTGACGGCACTGCACCGGGCCGGCCGGGGCCGGGAAGCCGCGGCCCATCTGGCCGACCCGTCGGCCCGGGTGCGCGCCGCCGCCCGTCTGGTCCTGAGGCTGGAGGGCGACGACCCTCCGTCGCACTACCGCAGCCTGTGCGCCGGCCCCGGCGCTCCCGGTCTGCCGCCCGGGGCCCTGTTCGGGCTGGCCGAGTCCGGGGCGCCGGACGCGACAGCGCTCCTGCGCCCGCTGGCCGGGCATCCGGAGGGCCGGGTGCGCGCCGCAGCCCTCGCCGCCCTGCTCATGACGGACCCGCCGTCCCCCGACGAGCTGATGGCCGCCATGAAGGACCCGCACCCTCCTGTCGTCCGTACCGCCCGCAAGGCCCTCGTGCCCTACGTCCTGCTCGTCCCCGAGGCCTGGCTGGTCTCCCTGATGGCCCCGGGACGCCCCCGCCACGTGCGGCGGGCCGGTCTCCGGCTGCTCTGCGCCCACAGCCTCGCTCTGCGCAAGCGGGTCCTGGCCGCACTGGAGCTGGACGAGGACCCCGAGGTCGCCTACGAGGCACAGCGCGCCCGCTACGAACCGCTGCCGCCCGCCGGTTCCGACACCTGACCTTCCGCGCGCCGCACTGTGCCATTGGTACAGTCGCCCTACGTTTCACCGCGCCGGGAAGGGGCCGACGCACCATGGCCGTGGATTCTCTCGACACCCGCATCCTGCGCCTCCTGATCGAGCAGCCGCGCACCAGTGCGCGGGAGTACGCCCGCCTTCTGGGAATCGCCCGCGGCACCCTCCAGGCCCGGCTGGACCGGCTGGAGCGCGAGGGCGTGATCACCGGTTCGGGTCCCGTGCTCTCCCCCGCCGCACTCGGCCACCCGGTGCTCGCCTTCGTCCACCTGGAGGTCACCCAGGGGCACCTGGACGAGGTGGGCGAGGCGCTCTGCGCCGTCCCTGAGATCATCGAGGCGTTCTCGACGACCGGCGGCGGGGATCTCCTGACCCGGGTCGTCGCCCGTGACAACGGGCATCTGGAGGATGTGATCCAGCGGCTGATCCAGCTCCCGGGTGTGGTCAGGACCCGGACGGAGGTGGCGCTCCGCGAGCGGGTGCCGCACCGGCTGCTGCCGCTGGTCGAATCGGTGGGACGGGCGGCCGGCGGCGCGGAGTAGTCACCCGCCCGCCATGCTGGGATGCATGAACTCACCGCGTACCGATGCCCCGTTCCCCCGCGTCGTCTTCGATCTCGACGGCACGCTCGTGGACAGTGAGCCGAACTACTACGAGGCGGGCCGCCGCCTTCTCGCCCGGTACGGCGTGACGGACTTCAGCTGGGAACAGCACACCCGTTTCATCGGGATCGGTACCCGCGAAACGCTGACCGTGCTGCGCACCGAGTACGGGATCGAGACACCGGTCGACGCACTGCTGGCCGGAGAGAACGCCCTCTATCTCGAACTGGCCGGCTCCTCCACCGAGGTCTTCCCGGAGATGCGGAAGCTCGTGGAACGCCTGCACAGCGCTTGCGTCCCGATGGCGGTGGCCTCGGGCTCGTCCCGGGCGGCGATCGGGGCGGTGCTCGCCGTCACCGGCCTCGACGCGCACATCCCCCTGTACGTGTCGGCGGAGGAGGTGCCGCGCGGCAAGCCGGAGCCCGATGTGTTCCTGGAGGCCGCGCGGCGACTGGGCGCGGAACCGGCCGACTGCGTGGTGCTGGAGGACGCTCCGCCCGGCGCGGCTGCGGCGCGCGCGGCGGGTATGCGCTGTGTCGCGATCCCGTATGTGGCGGAGACGGCGGACGATCCGGCGTTCCTGGCGGCGGATCTCCTCTTCCCGGGCGGGCAAAGCGAGTTCACGGCCGAGGCCGTGTACGAGTGGCTCCGTCTGGCCGGTGGCCCGGGGACCACCGGGACGATTGGCTGATTGCCGCCCCCACCAGCCCGTCGGCCGACGGGCAGCGGGTCACCGGTGCCGACTTCGGCCCCGCAGGCCGATATCCTGACGCGGCCGCACACCCTCTCCGCGGCTGTCGAAGCGGGCCACAGTTCGAGATTGGTGTACAGGTGCTGGTAGCTGGTCGGTACCGGTTGATATCCCCTATCGGCCGCGGCGGCATGGGCGAGGTGTGGCGCGCGACGGACGAAGTCCTCGGCCGGGCCGTCGCCGTGAAGCTGTTGCTGGGTGACCGTGACGACGCGTCATCGGCCGCCCGCTTCCGGCTGGAGGCGCAGACGGCCGCACGGCTGAGCCACCCTCATCTGGTGGCCGTGTTCGACTTCGGGGCCTGGGAGGACCGGTTCTATCTCGTGATGGAACTGGTGGAGGGCAGAAGTCTCAGCGATCTTCTCGCGGCGCAGGACACGGTCCATCCGGAGCAGGTGGCCCGGATAGCGGGCGAGGCCGCCGCGGGTCTGGCCGCCGCCCACCGGCAGGGCGTCGTGCACCGCGACATCAAGCCCGGAAACCTGATGCTGGACGCCGAAGGGTCGGTCAAGATAGGCGACTTCGGGATCGCCCAGTTCGTGGACGATCCGGCCACCGCACTGACCACCGCCGGGCAGATCGTCGGCACCAGTCTCTATCTGGCGCCGGAGCGCGCGCTCGGCCGCACGGCCGACTCGGCGTCGGACATGTACTCCCTGGGCTGCGTGATCTACCAACTCCTCTTCGGGCAGCCGCCGTTCCGTTCCGACACGGCGACCGCGACGCTCTATCAGCATGTGGACACGCCTCCCGTACCGCTGCGGCAGCGGGGCGTCGACATCTCCCCGGCGTTCGACGCGTATCTGCTGAGCCTGCTCGCCAAGAAGCCCGAGGACCGGCCCGGTGCCCAGCAGGTGTCCGACTGGTTCCGTACCGACGCCTGGCGTGGGCGCACCGAGCCCCTGCCGCCGCATGTCGCCCCCGCCGGTCGGGCCCACGCACCGGCGCCTCCGCCGTCCCGTGGCCCTCTCGCCTCGCCGGTGTCCGCGGGTGCGCACCGGTCAGGGCCGGACACGGCGGGCGGGGCTGCGGGCCCCACGACGTACCGGCTGCCGCAGACCACCGGCCGAAGACGGGCTCCCGCGCCGGCCAGGCGCAGCGCCCGTGAGGCGATCAGGCGCCGGCCGCGCGTGGCCAGCGCCATCGCGGGAACGGCGGCCTTCATCGCCGCCGTGTATCTGGGCATGATCCTGTTCGCACCGGAGCCCAGCTCCGCCGACACGCCGCAGCCCACGGACTCCACCGGGACCACCGCACCGGTGACACCGCCGGCAACGGCCGAGCACGGGCAGGCACCGGACGCTCCCCCGTCCGACGCGTCGTCCCAGGACGGAGCCCAGGAACTGGGTGACGGCAAGGGGGACAAGGAGAAGGACGGGGACAAGGAGAACGACGAACACGGGGACGACTGAGGCGCGCTCCCCCTGTTGATGCGGTACGCCAGTTGATGCGGTCCGCCTGTTGATGCGGTCCGCCGCCCCCGGCCGCACAGTGGAAGAACAGGGGACGAAGGAGCTGCGGGCGGAGGATCTGGTGTGAACACCGACGATGTACGCCCGACCGGTGACGCACCCCGGTTCGTCGTACAGATCCACGACGCGCGCCGTATGCATTTCGACTTCCGGCTGGAAGTCGACGGCGTACTGAAGTCCTGGGCGGTGCCTCGTGGCCCCTCGGACAATCCGCGGGACAAGCGACTGGCCGTACCGACGCAGGACCACCCCCTGGAATACCGCGAGTTCGAAGGCGTCATTCCGCAGGGCGAGCAAGGAGGCGGCACCGTCATCGTCTGGGACCAGGGGACCTACCGGCCGCTCAGTCACGACGAACAGGGCACACCCGTATCGTTCGGGGAGGCCCTGGAGCGCGGGCATGCCACCTTCTGGCTCGAGGGTGCCAGACTGCACGGCGAATTCGCCCTCACCCGGTTGCGGGCGGGCGACGACGAGCCGGAGCCGAGCCCGGTGGCATGGCTGCTGATCAAGGCGAACGACAACGAGGCCGTCCACGACGGACCCGGCACGCCCGACCCGTATAACGCCCGGTCGGCCCGTACCGGGCGGACGCTGCACCAGGTCGAGGCCGCGGAACGCACCCACCAGGACTGACGTGCCGGGCCTGCGGTGCGGGCTCACCGAACCACCCTGAATGCGGCGGTGCCGGCACGGCGTACGAGTGGCCCGCGACCGTGCCTTCGGGCAGCATGGGCCGCGAGGACCGGCCGTGTTTCCCTCATGCCGTGCGGGCACAGGCCGGGCCCCGCACACACGCTCGTGGAGGAGCTCCGACGGCGGCGGCGTCGCACCGCGCGACAGGCAGCCACTCGCCGACCGGCGTCCGCGCGTGGCACTCGGCCGCACCCCGGACGCCCGCGAGGGCCGGGAAGAAGTGGCACCGGTCCGCACTGGAGGTGTACGCACCGTGATCGGCTCGCAGTCGCAGGAGACTCCGCGGCGGAGATCTCCGCTGGAGAAGTCCACGACGGACGCCTCAGGTCTGGGGGCACCGTGCTGGGCCAGTCTCGCCACCCGCAGTCTCACCTCGTCCCAGGAGTTCTACGGGGCGGTACTGGGGTGGACCTTCCGCGCTACGGACTTGGGCGACGAGTTCAGTGTGGCGCTCTACGACGGCGTACCGACGGCCGGTCTGGCGGAGCTGACGAACGTCGTGCACATCGCGAACGACTGGACTCCGTACTTCGCCGTCCCGGACGCCGATGCGGCCGCCGCGCGGATCAGGGAGCGCATGGGCACACTCGCGGTCGGACCCATCGACTTCCCGATCGGCCGGGCAGCGGTCGCCGCCGACCGCGCCGGGGCGCGCTTCGGAGTCTGGCAGGGACGCCTGGTGGCCGACTGGCAGGCCTGGCGGGCGCACCGCCCCTGGTGGCTGGACCTGACGACCCCCAATCCGTTCGAGGCCGCGCTCTTCTACGGCGAGATCCTCGACTGGGCCTCGGAGCTCCCCGGATCCTGCGAAGTCGGTTACGAGCACGACGACGTCGTGCTGCGCGACGACGGCCGGGTCGCCGCGCTCATCACCGCGGGCGCCGAAGGCAGCGAGATCCTCCCCGGGTGCGGACCGCGCTGGAACGTGCACTTCCCCGTACGCGATGTGGGGGCGGCGCTGAAGACCGCCGTCCGGCTCGGCGGCCGCGTCCTCGAACGCCGGATTTCGGCTCAGGAGGACGGAGCCACGCTCCGCGATCCGTACGGCGCCGTGTTCTGTGTCGCGTCGGCCACCGGTCCCCCGCCCGCGCAGGGCGGCTACGGACAGCCGACGTGAGCGGACGCGATTACCGAACGTGACATCAGCGGGTGCAGTCCTGGCAGGAGGCTGGTTCGCTGGCACTGTCCGCTCAGCACGAACCCAGGAGTGATCATGAGTGCCATATCCGGACCATCGGGTCGTGACCAGCACATGCGTCAGAAGGCGAGCGAGTTGAGTCAGGCAGCCGAGCGCACGAGCGATCCCGAGCACCGCCTGCGCCTTCGGCAGAAGGCCGAGCGGCTCCTGGCGCAGAGTGAACGGGACGGCAAGGACACGGACGGCACGGCCGACGGGCGATAACGGCGTCGGCGGCTGCCGGGCCCGGACGGGTGCACGCTTCCCGCCCGGGCCCGGGGCGGTCGGTACGGCTGTGTCCGGTACGGCTGTGTCGGTACGGCTGCGTCTCGATCGGTGCGGCTGTGTCACGGTGCGGGGGCTCCCGGGCTGCTCTCCGGAACCGGTTTCCGGTCTTCTGCGTGATGATGGACAGGAGAGTCATCGCCGCAAAGGACATGAGCCGGTGCCCCGGTGGGAGCCCGCTCGAAAGGGGCGGGCGCCATGCACACCTCCGCTACGACGAAGCCGGCCGTCACCTCGATCGCCGCTCTCGTGCTCCTCATCGCCACCCTGTCCGGCTGTCAGGCCGGAGGGGAAACAGCACCCCCTCCGGACAGGGCGGGCACGTCGGCCGGGCAGGCCGACATCCTCGCAGTGAAGATCGACAACGTCGCCCCCGCACGGCCGCCGACCGGGCTGGAGAAGGCCGACCTCGTCTATGTCGAGCGGGTGGAGGCAGGACTGAGCCGGATACTCGCCGTCTACTCCTCCGACGTCCCGCCCGTGATCGGCCCCGTACGGAGCGCCCGGGAAACGGATCTGGAACTGCTCCGGCAGTTCGACCGGCCCACGCTCGCCTACTCCGGCGCCCAGTCGGCGCTGCGGCCGTCGATCGAGGCGGCTCCGCTCGATGCCCTGCCCCCTTCCAAGGCGCCGAACGCCTACTTCAGGAGCAAGGACCGGCCGGCACCGCACAACCTGTACCTTCGCCCGGAGAACATCCCGCACGAGTCGACGCAGGTCAACGCGGCGGAGGACCTCGGCCTGCGCTTCGCGCCCGCGCCCGGGGGCGGCACACCCGTCAGCGAACGTACGGTGAGCTACCCGTCGGCGCGGTTCACGTTCACCTGGTCGCCGGAGCAGAAGAAGTGGCTGGTCACCATGGACGGCCAGGCATCCCGTACGGCCTCCGGGGACCGGCTGTCAGCGGCCACCGTGCTGCTGCAGGACGTCACCCTGGGCCCGTCCCGTTTCCGGGACAAGTGGGGGAACACCTCGCCCTTCACCGAGACCGTGGGATCCGGATCGGCACTCGCGCTGCGCGACGGCAAGGCCTACGACGTCACGTGGGAGCGCGACAGCGCCGCGTCGGCGACGGAGTTCACCACCGAGGACGGCCGGCCGATGACGTTCGCGCGCGGCCAGGTCTGGATCGTGCTGGTTCCGACTGGCACGGCCGGCTGACACGGTCGGCTGACACGGCTGGCTGATACCCCCGACGGACACGGCCGGCGCACGAACGTCACGCACGTGAAAGGCAGTTCAGCGCCACGGGTCGTGTTCGACCTTGTCCACCGTCTCCAGGACGACTTCGCCGGTGCTGAGATCGGCCCCGGACGCCGGACGGACGCGGGCGCCGGGCCACACCAGTTGGGGCGGGGTTCCGATGATGCGGCAGCGGAACATGAAGCCCTCGGGGAACCGCACCAGGGACTCGTTGCGTGCGTACTCGGTATAGCGGTGCACCACCGTCGTCCGGACCACGACACCGTGGCCCTCGCTCGACTCGGTCCGCATGTCGCTCGACTGGCAGACGGGGCACAGGAGTCGGCGGAAGGACGCCGTGCCGCACCAGCGGCATCGCTGGTAGGTGAGTCCGGTTGCTTCACGTGCCGCCGTAGCGGTGCCGCTTCCTGACTGGGACACGTCTCGACCCCCTGCGTTCGACTGTGGCGCCGCACCATCGCGCGACGCTCCAGCACCATATGGCACTGAGTGCCGAGACGTAAAGGTACTCAGTGCCTCTATCTGCTCAGCCCGCCGCCATGGCCGCCTCGATGCTCTGCACCACGCGCCACATCGGGGCCCTTCTGGAGGCCACCATGACGATCACGTCGTCGTCCGACTCCGCGGCCGGTCCGTCCCCTCGACCACCGGGAGCGCCCTGTGCGGCCCTCTTCGGCACCGTGACGCGGACCCCGTCCGCGGCGGGCACTCCGGCCGCGCTCCCCCATACGTCGCGGACCAGACCGAGCGCGTGGTCCACGGCGGCCTCGGCGTCACCCACTCCGCCCGAACGCAGCCACGACCGCAGGGCGTTGTTGTGCGCCGCCACCACCGCCGCCGCCACCACGTCGGCCCGCAGACCGCCGTCGGGAGACTCCGCCCAGCGCCGGCGCAGATAGCCGGCGAGCGTTCCCTCGTACCGGCGCACCACCGACAGTTCGTAGGTGCGCAGACCCGGCACCTCTTGCGTCAGGCCATAGCGCTGCACGGAGAACTCGGGATTCGCCGCGTACATCCGCATCACGAGCCTGGCCGCGTCACACACGGCACCGACCGGGTCGGGGCCGTCACGGCCGTCCAGCAACGCCGTCATGTCGGCCAGACAGCTCTCGTGGTCGGGGAAGACTGCGTCCTCCTTCGACGGGAAGTACCGGAAGAAGGAACGGCGCCCCACACCCGCCCGCGCCACGATGTCGTCCACCGTGGTCTGCTCGTAGCCGCGCTCCAGGAAGAGCTGGAAGGCCGCTTCGGCGAGCGCCTCCCGCATCGGCACCTTCGCGGGGGACCTGCCGGATGCCGGGGCGGGCGCCGCCCTGCGTCCTCTGCGCGCTTCAGTCATGCCGGGAACGTAACACCGGAATGCGCCGATTGGCACTACGTACCTTGCAAGAGGGTACTGAGTGCCATATCGTCGGGACAACGAACCGCATCAGCTAGGAGAGCCGGCGTGAGCTTGAGGATCGTTGTCTGTGTGAAGTATGTGCCCGACGCGACTGGTGATCGGCATTTCGCTGATGACTTGACGGTGGATCGTGAGGATGTGGACGGTCTGTTGTCTGAGCTGGATGAGTATGCGGTGGAGCAGGCGCTGCAGATCGCGGGCGAGGCGGATGGTGCCGAGGTCACGGTGGTGACGGTGGGTCCTGAGGATGCGAAGGACGCGTTGCGTAAGGCGTTGTCGATGGGTGCGGACCGGGCGGTGCATGTGGAGGATGACTCTCTGCATGGCAGTGATGTGATGGGGACGTCGCTGGTGCTGGCGAAGGCGGTCGAGAAGGCCGGGTTCGATCTGGTGATCGCGGGGATGGCGTCGACGGACGGCACGATGGGTGTGCTTCCGGCGGTTCTCGCGGAGCGTCTGGGTGTGCCGCAGGTGACGTTGCTGTCCGAGGTGGGTGTCCAGGGCGGTGTGGTGTCGGGCCGTCGTGACGGTGACACGGCTTCGGAGCGGGTGGAGGCTTCGCTTCCGGCGGTGGTGTCGGTGACCGACCAGTCGGGTGAGGCGCGTTATCCGTCGTTCAAGGGGATCATGGCGGCGAAGAAGAAGCCGGTGGAGTCCTGGGATCTGGATGATCTGGGTGTCGAGGCGGACGAGGTGGGTCTGGCGGGTGCGTGGACGGCCGTGGACTCGGTGGCGCAGCGTCCGGCGCGTACGGCGGGCACGATCGTGAAGGACGAGGGTGAGGGCGGTAAGCAGCTCGCCGAGTTCCTCGTGGGTCAGAAGTTCATCTAGGTCCGCCCTGTCGTATCGCCTCCCTCTCTCATCTTTCACGCAGGAGAAGTGAAGTCTCATGGCTGAAGTCCTCGTCTATGTCGATCATGTCGATGGTGCTGTCCGTAAGCCCACGCTGGAGCTTTTGACGCTGGCCCGTCGTATCGGTGACCCGGTCGCGCTCGTGTTGGGTGAGGGTGCCGAGGCGACTGCCGCGGTGCTGGCCGAGCATGGTGCGGTGAGGGTTCTGAGCGTTCAGGCGCCGGAGTTCTCGCAGTATCTGGTGGTTCCGAAGGTCGATGCCCTGCACGCCGCGTTCCAGGCGGTGTCGCCGGTTGCGGTGCTGGTGCCGTCCTCGGCGGAGGGCAAGGAGATCGCGGCTCGTCTCGCGGTCCGTACGGGGTCGGGTCTGATCACCGACGCGGTCGATCTCGAAGCGGGTGACCAGGGGCCCGTCGCGACGCAGGCCGCGTTCGCCGCGTCGTTCACCACGAAGTCCCGGGTCTCCAAGGGGGTCCCGGTCATCACGGTCAAGCCGAACTCGGCCCCGGTGGAGGCCGCTGCGGCGGCCGGTGTCCACGAGGTGCTGCCGGTGACGTTCACCGCCCTGTCCACGGGCACGAAGATCGTGTCGCGGACCCCGCGGGAGTCCACCGGCCGCCCCGAGCTCACCGAGGCCGCGATCGTCGTGTCCGGCGGGCGCGGTGTGAACGGTGCGGAGAACTTCGCGGTCATCGAAGCGCTCGCCGACTCCCTGGGTGCCGCGGTCGGTGCTTCCCGGGCCGCGGTCGACGCCGGCTGGTACCCCCACACCAACCAGGTCGGCCAGACCGGCAAGTCCGTCTCGCCCCAGCTCTACATCGCCTCCGGAATCTCCGGCGCGATCCAGCACCGGGCCGGGATGCAGACCTCCAAGACCATCGTCGCGATCAACAAGGACGCCGAAGCCCCCATCTTCGACCTCGTCGACTACGGCGTCGTCGGAGACCTCTTCACCGTCGTCCCCCAACTCACCGAAGAAGTACACACCCGCAAGGGCTGACACGCGGCACACTTCACGTTCCAAGGCCCGGGCAGACCGCCCGGGTCTTCGCGTTTTTCCGCCTCCCCGCAACAACACGGCCGGAAGGCGATGCGGAACCTGCGCACCGCACGCGCAGACCGGCGCCGCCTGCCCGGCAGGCGGCGGGGGTACGGCCCAGGTCAGGGGCCATTGGTGCGGATGTGTCCGGGTAGCGGCAAAGGGACTTCCGACCACATGGAATTCATCCGGTGAAGCTCGTCATCGACGCGGCGCGGCTGTGCCTGTGTGGTGATCGCGCATCGGCTCAGCACGGTCCGCGACAGCGACGAGATCGTGGTCCTGGAGCACGGTCGCATCGCGGAGCGCGGACGGCACGAGGACCTGGTCGCCGCGGCGGGGCCTTACGCCCAGCTGGTCAAGAAGCACTGAATGGCATCCGCCCATTCACCGGCCCCCGTCGGGGATTCCGGCGCCGTGGGGCACGACACGCTCGGAGGACTCGGCGCGCAGGTCGACTGCACCGGGCTGCGCAGTCTCTCCCTTGAGGTCCGCAGGGGCGCTGTGGCTCGTCGTGGGCGGTGCGCTGGATCTGTTCCCGGTTTCCGGTCCGCGACGGGCACTCCGGTCGCCCTGCTGTGGCGGCGGGGCGCGTACGGGGCGGTGAATCCGGTGACCGGCCGCAGGACGCGCGTCGACCGGAACGGTGCGGCCGGCTTCGAGCAGCGCGCCGTCATGTTCTACCGCCCGCTGCCGGAGCGGCCGATGAGCAAGTGGCAGCTGGCGCGCTTCGGTCTGCGCGGTACGAGGCCGGACTTGCGCGGCCTGGCGCTGGCCGGGCTGGTGACGGTCGCGCTCGGCGCGCTGGTCCCGCTCGCGACGGGGCGGATCCTGGGGGTCACGTACCCAATGCCGAGACCGGCCTCATCGTGCAGGTCTCCCTCCTCGTGATCATCAGCGGGGTGGTCTCGGCCGCCTTCATGCTGCCGCAGAACCTCACGGTCCTGCGGATGGAGGGGCGCATCGAGAGCACCCTTCAGCCGGCCGTGTGGGACCGGCTGCTGAGGCTGCCGACGTCCTTCTTCACAGAGCGTTCCACCGGGGAGCCGGCGAGCGCGGCGATGGGGGTCAGCGCGATCCGGCGAGTGCTGTCGGGCGTCGGCCCGGTAAGAGGCACAGCGGCTGGGGGCGTCGGCGTCACACCGCGACGCGGGCTCACCCACCCGCCGACCACACCACATTACCGACCGGTATGTCGTGACTTATTGCGCGACTGACAGTAGAACTCGTTCCCATTCCATCGAGAGTGAGGAACGCGATATGAGCGATTCCAGCCCCGGCGGCAGAGCCGCCACGGGTGTCTCGCGCCGCAGCCTGTTGGCCGGAACGGGTTCCGTCCTGGGGGCCGCGGCCCTCTCCGGCACCTTCCCCACGGCCCGGGCCAGGGCCGCCACCGCCGCCTCCCCCGTCATCAGCGGCGGAGCGCACGTACCAGCCCTCGTGATCGGCACCGGGTACGGCGGCTCCGTCGCCGCGCTGCGGCTCGCGCGGGCGGGCGTCCATGTCCACATGATCGAGATGGGCATGTCCTGGGACGCCCCGGGCTCCGACGGCAAGATCTTCGCCAACACCACCACCCCGGACTACCGGTCGTTCTGGCTCCGCACCAAGACCAAGCAGCCCCTCTGCAGCTTCCTCGGCTTCCCGCTCGACAAGGACGTCCCCCGGTACACGGGAATCCTGGACGCCGAGGACTTCGGCGGCATCACGGTCTATCAGGGCCGCGGCGTCGGTGGTGGCTCACTGGTCAACGGAGGCATGGCCGTCACCCCCAGGCGGGAGAACTTCGGCGCCGTCCTGCCGACCGTGAACGCCGAGGAGATGTACAGCACCTACTACCCGCGCGCCAACGCCGGACTCGGGGTCAGCAGCGTCGACCCGGCCTGGTTCGAGTCCGCCGACTGCTACCGCTACGCCCGCGTCGGCCGCAAGCACGCCCAGCGTTCGGGTTTCCCGTTCGTATTCGTGCCCGATGTGTACGACTGGGACTACATGAAGCGGGAGGCTGCGGGAACGGCCCCCAGGTCCGCGCTGGCAGGCGAGATCCTCTACGGCAACAACTACGGCAAGAAGTCGCTGCAGCAGACCTATCTCGCCCAGCTCCGGGCGACGGGCAACGTGACCATCTCCCCGCTGCACAAGGTCACGTCCGTCGCCCCGTCCCCCGGCGGCGGCTACACCGTCGTCATCGACCAACTCACCACCGGCGGCGCTACGGCGGCCACTAAGACGGTCACCGCGGACAAGGTGTTCTTCGCGGCCGGAAGCGTCGGCACCAGCAAGCTGCTGACCCGGCTCAGGGCCACTGGGGCGCTGCCCGGCCTGAACGACGAGATCGGCAGGGGCTGGGGCGACAACGGCAACGTGATGTGCGGGCGCGCCAATCACATGTGGGACCCCACCGGCGCCCTCCAGTCGAGCATCCCGTGCTCCGGCATCGACAACTGGGCGGCCGGTGGCGCGTTCGCCGAAGTCGCGCCGCTGCCGACGGGGATCGAGACCTACGCCTCGTTCTACCTGTCGATCACCAAGAACCCGAACCGGGCACGGTTCACCTGGAACGCCGCGGCGGGGCGCGTGGACCTGGACTGGCAGACCGCGTGGAAGCAGCCGTCCATCGACATGGCCAAGTCGATCTTCGACAGGATCAACTCGAAGGAGGGGACGATCTACCGGACGGATCTCTTCGGCCTCCACAAGATCTGGGGCGACCACCTCACGTACCACCCGCTCGGCGGCGCGGTGCTGGACAAGGCCACCGACAACTACGGCCGCCTCCGCGGCTATTCGGGTCTGTACGTCATCGACGGGGCGCTGATCCCGGGCAACACGAGCGTCAATCCGTTCGTCACGATCACGGCGCTCGCCGAACGGAACATCGAGAGGATCATCGCCACCGACCTGTGATGCCACCGTTCGTCAAGGCCTGTGGTGTTCGGCCGGCGCTCCCGTGCCGCCTCAGTGCCCCGGCAGCACGCATACGGTGTCGAGGCCCAGGACACGGTTGAGCCGGCCGAACGCCAGCCAGGAGCCGATGCTCATGCTGAGCTCCACGATCTCCGGCCGGCTGTAGTGCCCGGTCATCCGGTCCCAGAACGCGTCGTCGATGCCGTGGTGGTCCAGCACGTACCGCTCGGCGTACTCGGCGGCCAGCCGGGTCCGGTCGTCGAAGGCCGCGGTGGTACGCCACCGGGTCACCGCGTCGGCGAACTCCTCCTCGACCTTCTGCCCGTCGCGCTCGGTCCGCCAGTCCAGGCAGAACGCGCACCCGTTGATCTGCGCGACACGCAGGCGCGCGGCCTCGAACTCGCGGAGGCCGAGGGTCGTGTGGGCGTACACCGCCAGCGAGAATTCCGAGGCCGCGATCCCGATCCCGGGCACCAGCTCGCCCCATACGTACTCGATGGCGTTCTTGCCCTCGGGAATGTCGATGTTCATCGTTGTCTCCTTCCGAGCCTGCCCACCGCGGGGCGCAGCGGGACGTCGAGCGCGTCGTAGAGTCCGGGTCCGGAGTCCGCGAGCCAGTCGATGGCACCGACCAGGCGGCCGACAGCGGTGGCGTTCCCGCCCGCGGAGCGGTTCTCGCCCTCGTCGTGGGCGGCGACCGTGACCTCGATGCGGGGGCGGCCTTCGATGATCACGCGGTGCGCACCGTCGCCGTCGGGCGGCGTGGGCCAGTCCGGGGCGCAGGACGGATGGATGCGGGTGACGTGCTCGATGACGATGCGGGGCTCGCCCCCGACGATGCCCTGGACCTCGAAGCGCACGGCGCCCTGCGTTCCGGCTTCGAAGTCGCCCATCGTCCGGGTGCTCACGGTGGTGTCCAGTGGACGCCGGTGCGTGGTTTCGCGGATGTCGTCGAGCTCGACGCCCAGGGCCCTGGCCATCAGCCGTATCTGTCCGCCCCACACCATGGCCGGGACGGACGGCGCGAGCATCAGGGGCTCGTAGTCCATGGGGTGCCCCATGCCGATGAGGTCCCTGACCGATTCCTCCTGGTCGTACGTGGAGTAGTCGAAGATCTCCTGGCAGCGGACGACGTCCACGACGGAGCCGAGGCCGCTGATCAGCAGGGGCAGCACATCGTTGCCCCAGCCCGGGTCCACGCCGGAGACGAAGAGCGAGCCGCCGCCGTCGGCGATCGCCGCCAGCACCGGTTCCCGCAGTTCGGGCGGGGCGCTCAGCTGGTCGTAGAGCCCGTAGACCGCGGGGGTGACGACGACGGCGCCCGCCCTGATCGCCCGGCAGATGTCGGCGAGCGCCTCGTCGGGGCGGGTGTCGCCGGACGCCGCGTACACCACGGCACGGGGACGGGCGGCCAGCACCGCGCCGATGTCGTCGCTCGCGGCGACGCCGAGGTCACGGCCGAGTCCGGCGAGAGCGCCCGCGTCGCGGCCGGTCTTGCCGGGGTCGTGGACGAGTACGTCGGCCAGCGCCAGCGCCGGATGGGCGTCGACGGCACGGATGGCCGCGCGGCCGACATTGCCGGTACCCCAGACAACCGTGGAAATCATGCGGCGGAGGGTAGCGCCGGGCGTGACAGGTTCCTAGACCCGTCACCGCCCCCGTTCGAGCGGCCGCTAGCGGCGGGGCTTGCCTCGTTTGGTGCCTTTGGTGCTCTTGGCGCCCTTGGTGTTCTTGGGGCTCGCCGAACCGCCGCGGGGGTTCTTGCCGGCCGCGGCCCTGCCACCGGCGGGCTTCCGCTTGGCGGCCGCCGTCTCGGCGCGCTTGCTCTTGGGCTGCGGCGGCGTCGGGGGACGGCCACGGGTGCTGTTCGCGGTCCGCCCGCGGACGATCCCGATGAACTCCTCCACCAGGTCGGTGGTCTTCTCCTCCGGCCACGACAGTGCGACGCGTGACTCCGGGGCGTCCAGGAGCGGCCGGTAGGTGAGGTCCTTGCGGTGGTGCAGACGGGCGAGCGACTGGGGCACCACGAGTACGCCCACCCCCGCAGCCACCAGCTCGATCGCGTCCTCCGTCGTGGCGGGACGCTCGATCGCGGGCTTGCCGGGCAGACAGTCGTCCCAGCCGAGGGTGTCGTCGAGGGGGTGCAGCACGATCTCGTCGGCCAGATCCACGGCGGTCACCTCTTCCACCGCTGCCACGAGGTGGTCCTTCGGGATCACGACCACGGTCGTCTCGGTGTAGAGGGGGATGGCGCTGAGATCCGTCCGGTCGATCGGCAGCCGCACGAATCCGGCGTCGGCCTCACCGCCGCGCAGGGCGTCGGGGGCGTCGGCGGGGGCCACCTGTACGAGGGTCAGCGGCACGTCCGGCAGTCGCTCGTTCCAGATACGCACCCACTTGGTGGGGGTCACTCCCGGAACGTACGCGAGCCGGAACGAAGGGCGTACTTCCGGGCTTGTCACACCGCCAGGTTACCGGTCGTGGTCGGCGGTAGCGCACATGCTCGATACTCTTGGCACCATGACGTCGCACCAGAGCACCCAGACGATGAAGCCCGCGACCGCGGCAAAGAAGCTGGGTGTGTATCTCGAAGCCACCCCCGCCGAGTTCCAGGAGGGTGTCGTCTCGCGCACCGAGCTGAGTGCACTCCAGGCCGATCCGCCCGAGTGGCTGCTCGAACTGCGACGCAACGGCCCGCACCCCAGGCCGGTCGTCGCGGCCAAGCTGGGCATCTCCATCTCGGGCCTCGCGCGCGGCGGTATCACCGAGGCGCTCACCACGGAGCAGATCGACGCGCTCAAGAACGACAGCCCCGAGTGGCTGCAGAAGGAGCGCGCGACCCAGGCGGAGGTCCGCAAGGAAACCGTCCGCATCAAGGAGAAGAACGCGGAGCGCGAGGCCAAGGCCGGCGAGTAGCGCGCCTGACCGGCTCCCCACGTCCGTACCCTCCGGGCCTCTCGTTCGATCATGCCGGGCTCACGCCCGGTCCGGACGGGAGGCCCGAGGCGTTTCCCCGCCCGCGCGCCGCACGCCCGGACGCCGCACGCCCGGACGCCGCCCGCCCCTTCGCCGCCCGCCCCTTCGCCGCCCGCCCTTCGCCGCCCCACCGATGCGCTGCCTTGCGCGCGCTGCCGCCGGCCGGGCGTAACTGCGGGAACGAGCGTGTCGATGCCCGGTCCGAGGGTTCGCCGGCCCCTAAGCTCCTTGCCGTGAAAGGCCAGGCCCGGCTCACGCCACGGCTGCCCGACGCGGCCCGCCCCACGGGCCGCGCCCCGCCATAGGGCCTCCGCGCCGCCCTGGCCAGAGGCCCTCTTCCTCGCTTGTCGCCACGCCCCGCCAAGGGGAGAGGAGCGGACCCATGCAGGAGCACCACTCCTTCGCAGACGATGTACGGGCGCAGATCTCGCCCGGCGTTCCCGAACGCATCCGGCCCTTCCCGCCGGACGAGCAGAACGCCGAGTCCTTGCGGTGCGAGATCGACGGACTGCGCGTCGCGCTCGCTTCCCGGCCCGTCATCGACACCGCGCGCGGCATCCTCATGGCGCTGGGCTCCTGCACCGGTGAGCAGGCGTGGCAGACGCTCGTCCACGCCTCCCAGCACAGCAACGTCAAGCTCCGCGATCTCGCCCATCAGCTCGTCGCGAGCTATCACGGGGTCCCCTTGCCGCCGGCCACCCGTCACGTTCTGCGCACGGCGATAAGGGCCGGCCGAACGAGCTGAGGGCCCTCGGACCGGGCAGTCGTCGCCCGGTCACTCCGCTCGGATTTCAGTGATCATGACCGCACGTTTGGTCTATAATCCGATGGGTATAGGTGTTTTCGTGCTTCGGACAAGAGGTACGCCCGTGGGAGTTTCCACTCCGGGCGCCCCTGTCCGGGCTCGTGCGCTCCCGTGGTGACCGAAAGCATTCACCGCCGAGGAGTGAACCCCATGGCTGACGCATCCTCCGTGACGGAGTGTACGTACGCCGAGAGCCCGTCGACCGACTCCGCCTTCCGCCGGCTGCGCACTCTGCCGCCCGGAACCGAACGGGACCAGCTGCGCCAGGAGACGATCTGCGCCTGGCTCCCCATGGCCCACCGCCTGGCGACCAGGTTCCGCAACCGCGGCGAGTCGATGGACGATCTCCGCCAGGTGGCGGCGATGGGCCTCGTGAAAGCCGTCGACCGCTACGACCCCTTCAGGGGCAAGGCGTTCGAGACCTACGCCGTGCCCACGGTTGTGGGCGAACTCAAGCGTCACTTCCGGGACCACACCTGGGACGTCCATGTACCGCGACGGGTCCAGGACCTGCGCAACCGGGTCCGGGTCGCGCGCCGCGACCTCACCCAGACCTGCGAGGGACGCGTTCCGACGTGCGTGGAGATCGCGGCCGAGACCGGCCTGAGCGAGGAGGACGTGCTGCTGGGTATGGAGGCCCTGGACAGCTACAGCACCCTGTCCCTGGACGCCGACCTGCCGGGCGCGGACGACGGCTACTCCCTGGGGGACACGCTCGGCTGCTGGGACAGGGCGATGGACCTCGCCGTGGACCGCGAAGCGGCGAAGCCCGGTCTGCGCCGCCTGCCCGAGCGCGAGCGCACCATCCTCTATCTGCGGTACTTCCACGACATGACACAGGTCAGCATCGCGGAGACGCTGGGCATCTCCCAGATGCACGTCTCGCGGCTGCTCAGCCAGTCCTGCGAACAAGTGCGACTCGACGCCCTGCAGGGAGCCGGGTGAGCGGGGCGCGGCCCGACGAACCGATCCGACCAGCCAGGAGAACCGATGGCCGTCCGTCATCACCTCATCGACCGACCGCCCTCCGCCCTGTGGGCGGTACTGGCAGAGGAGACCCTGTACGGAAAGTGGGTGGTGGGAACGTCGTCCTCCCGCGGGGAGTCCGGCACCTGGCCGGAGACCGGGTCGTCGATCACGTACACCGTACGGCTGGGCCCCAAGGAGTTCACGGGCCGCACGGTCGTCCGGCGCGTCGACCGGCCGCACACCCTCGAACTGGAGGCTGAGAGCGGGCCGCTGGGCAGCGCGCGCATCGCGTTCGACATCCGCCCCTGGGGCGACAAGACCCTGGTGATCCTCGACGAGCATCCGCTGAGAGGTCCCGGCGGCGCGCTCCACAACACACTGCTCGACACGGCGATCCAGCTCCGGCACCGCCGGATGCTGGACCGGCTGGCCAAGGTGGTCGAAGCCTGGACGTCGGAGTCCGGTGCTCGCGTCGGTGCCGGGCCGGCCGAGTGATGTCCCGGCCCCCGGCCTTCCACCGAAGGGAGTCCCGATGGTCGACGCGGTGGTGATCGGAAGCGGGCCCAACGGTCTGGTCGCGGCCAACGTCCTGGCCGATGCCGGCTGGGGTGTGGAGGTGCTGGAGGCCGAGAGCGCGCCGGGCGGCGCGGTACGCAGTGACGAGGAGGTCCACCCCGGCTACGTCAACGATCTGTTCAGCTCCTTCTATCCCCTCGCCGCCGCGTCCCCGGTGCTGGCCCGGCTGGATCTGGGCCGGGAAGGGCTGCGCTGGACCCATGCCCCGCGGGTGCTCGCCCACCCCTTGCTGGACGGCAGGTGCGCGGTTCTGGACCGCGACCGGGCGGTGACCGCCGCCGGGCTCGACGGCTTCGCGCCCGGCGACGGGCAGAGCTGGCTGGACCTCTGCCACATCTGGGACCGGCTGGGCAGCGAGGTGCTCGCCGCCCTGTTCTCCCCCTTTCCGCCCATCCGTTCCGCCGCCGTGCTCGCGGCCCGTCTCCGGGGCGCGGGCGGGCTGAGGTTGGCCCGCAGCTTGATCCTTCCGGTGCGCCGGCTCGGCGAGGAGGAGTTCGCGGGTGACGGTGGCCGGCTCCTGCTGGCGGGCAACGCGCTGCACGCGGACCTGGCTCCGGAGGCCGCCGGAAGCGGAGGCTACGGCTGGCTGATGTCCATGCTGGGCCAGTTCTACGGCTTTCCCGTTCCGGTCGGCGGCGCGGGTGCGCTCACCGCTGCCCTCGTGAGGCGCCTGCGGGGGCGCGGCGGATCCGTCCGGTGCGGGCAGCGGGTGACCGAGGTCGTCGTACAGGGGGGCCGCGCCGTGGGCGTCCGTACGGCGACCCGGGAAGCCATTCCCGTACGCAGGGCCGTACTCGCCGATGTGTCGGCTCCCGCGCTGTACGGGGAGCTGGTAGCGCCGGAGCATCTGCCGTCGCGGGTCCTTGACGACCTGCGGCGGTTCCAGTGGGACTTCGCCACCTTCAAGACCGACTGGGCGCTGGACGGGCCCATCCCGTGGAGCTGCCCGGATGCCGCGACGGCGGGCACCGTACATCTGGCCGACGGCGTCGACGAGCTGACCCGGTTCGCCGCGCAGATCGCCCGGGGCCTGATCCCCGACCGCCCGTTCCTCCTGGTGGGCCAGATGACCACGACGGACGCCACCCGGTCACCGCTGGGGACGGAATCGGCCTGGGCGTACACGCACGTGCCCCACCGGGTGAAGGCCGACGCCGGACCGGACCGCCTGTCCGGGACATGGGACACCCGGGAACGGGAGGCCATGGCGGACCGGGTGGAACAGCAGGTCGAGCGGTACGCCCCGGGGTTCCGCGACCGTATCCGCGCGCGGCGCGTGCTGACGCCGCCGCAGTTGCAGGAGGCCGACGCCAATCTGCGTGACGGGGCCATCAACGGTGGCACCGCCGCGCTGCACCAGCAGTTGGTCTTCCGGCCGCTGCCGGGGACCGGCCGGCCCGAGACCCCGGTGAAGGGCCTCTACCTGGCCTCGGCCTCCGCGCACCCGGGCGGCGGGGTCCACGGCGCTCCCGGTGCCAACGCGGCACGGGCCGCGATCCGTGCCACGCGGGGCACCGGCGCGGCACTGACAGCCGCCCAACGACTGCTCGCCCGGCGCGGCCGGTCGGGCGAGACGTCCTCCGTGTGATCCCCTCCCACCCTGGACGGCGAGCGGCACCGCGTACGCAAAGCGATGTTCACCCACCTGCTCATGGAGCCCGCCCGGCGCCCGCCCGCGTCGACAGACGGGCGCCGAGGGTCGGCCGAGCCGGTCGGGGGTGATCCGGCTGCTGTCCGGGCGGGGCGGCTCCGCCCTTGTCACCACGGTCCGCCCCCTGTGCCCTGCCGCCCTTTCCCTTGGGGGTACGCGGCTCCGCCGCCTTTTTGGACCCGCTCTCCTTGGGGGTGGCACTCGTGCGTTCACCTGGGCGAAGCGATTGTTCGGGCGTCTCCTGGGAACTCGGGCGGCACGCCACCGTGCACCGCCGGTCAGAGGGAGAAGGACATCGTCATGAGCGACAGCGAACAGCCCCAGGACCCGACACAGCGCTACCCCCAGCCGGAATTCCCGCAGCAGAACCAGGAACATCCGGGCTGGACCGGGCCCATGGACCCACCGCCGGACCACGGCGAGGACTCCTACCGGGGCCATGAGCTCCTGCTCGACCGCAAGACGGTGGTCACCGGAGGTGACTCCGGGATCGGTCGCGCGGTCGCCCTCGCCTTCGCGCGGGAGGGGGCCGATGTGATGTTCACCTATCTGTCCGCCGAGGAGGAAGAGGCCCAGGAGACCGCCCGGCTGGTGGAACGGGCGGGACGCAAAGCCGTGTCCGTGGCCTGCGACATCCGGGACGAGAAGCAGTGCCGGTCCCTCATCGAGCGGGCCGTGTCGGAGTTCGGGCACATCGACGTCCTGGTGAACAACGCGGCCTACCAGATGTCGCAGCCCGAAGGCATCGCGGCCATCTCGACGGACCAGTTCGACCGCGTGGTGCGCACCAACCTGTACGGCATGTTCTGGCTGTGCAAGACGGCCCTGCCCCACATCCCAGCCGGTGGTTCGATCATCAACACCACGTCCGTGCAGGCGTACAAGCCCAGCCCGCATCTGCTCGACTACGCCATGACGAAGGGCGCCATCGTCACCTTCACGCAGGGGCTCGCCCAGATGCTGGCCTCCTCCGGCATCCGCGTCAACGCCGTGGCCCCGGGCCCGGTCTGGACGCCACTGATCCCGGCGACGATGCCCGACACCACGAAGTTCGGGAAGCAGAGCCCTCTGGGCCGCCCCGCGCAGCCGACCGAGATGGCGCCCGCGTACGTCTTCCTCGCCTCGGCGAACGCGTCGTTCATCACCGGCGAGATCATGAACGCGACCGGTGGGACACCACTGCCCTGACCGGAACAGCCCTGATCCGATTGACCAGCGGGACGGCGGGAAGGCGTCACGTATGCCGGCAGACCCTCATGAGGCCCCGGTTTCTCGATGCACTGGCAGACTACAAGGAATGCGGAGAGCTGGGTTTCTCCCCTCCCGGGCACGAACAGGCGCGGGGCGCCGCACCTTCCGTGCGGGCCGTGCTCGGTGACGCGGTCTGCTTCGGTGACGTACTCGCCACCGGCGGTCTCGACGACCGGCGCGGGAAGTGCAAGGCCGAGGACGGAGCCGACCTGGGGGTCCTGGGCCAGCGCGGTGACCACGCTGGTTCCCACATTTCCGGTGGCCCCGGTGACCACTACGCGCCGGCCGGGGGACGGGTTCGTGGCCATGGATCGCTCGCTCACTGCCAGAGCCGGTCCGGCGTCCCCGCAGCCCCGGTGGCTGCGGCTCCCACGTCGGCCCGGGCGTT
Organism: Streptomyces finlayi; assembly: GCF_014216315.1. Lineage (NCBI taxonomy): Bacteria > Bacillati > Actinomycetota > Actinomycetes > Kitasatosporales > Streptomycetaceae > Streptomyces > Streptomyces finlayi. The sequence goes on along the minus strand of NZ_CP045702.1, from coordinate 7,033,698 downwards.
TCCCGTCGGGTAACCAGCCATCCGGGGAAATAACCTGAAATCGGGTGGAAACCACGGAGTGTGCCGACGACCGAGCCGGGCACCCGCACGATTCACTGGCCGAGCCGACACCGACCTGGGAGAAACACCATGACGCATCCGAGCCCGCTGCCCGGACAGGACGAATCGTTCTGGATGGAGAGCACGGGACATCCCGTGCACGCACCGCTCGCCGAGGACATCGAGGTGGACGTGGCCGTGGTGGGCGGCGGGATCGCGGGTCTGAGCACCGCGTGGGAGCTGACCCGGGCGGGACGGCGGGTGGCGGTGGTGGAGGCCGACCGCATCGCGTCGGGCGTCACCGGATACACCACCGCGAAGGTGTCCGCGCTGCATTCACTGGTGTACGACCGGCTGCGCAGGACCCGGGGCGCCGACGCCGCGCGCCTCTACGCGCAGTCGCAGCAGGACGCGGTGGAGCGGGTGGCGGACATCGCCCGGGAGCTGGGGATCGACTGCGACCTCGAACGGGTGAGTGCCTACTCGTACGCCAGCGATTCCTCGTCGCGCGGCGCGGTCGAGGCGGAGGCCGAGGCCGCCGCCGAGGCCGGCCTCGCCGCGTCGTACGTCACCGCGACCGACCTGCCCTTCCCCGTCGAGGGGGCGGTCCGGCTGGACGGGCAGATCCAGTTCCACCCGCGGAAGTATCTGCTGGCGCTGGCCGAGGATCTGGTGGAGCGGGGCGGTCTCGTCTTCGAGCGCAGCCGGGTCACGGGGCTGTCCGAGGGCACACCGTGCCGGGTCACGACCGAATCGGGACGGTCGGTGACCGCACACGACGTGGTGGTCGCCACGCATTACCCCGTCTTCGACCGGGCGATGCTGTTCGCCCGCCTCTCCCCGCGCCGGGAAGTGGTCGTCGCCGCGCCCATCGACGCGGACCTGGCGCCCAAGGGCATGTACATCACCGAGGACGAGGGAAAGCGCTCGGTCCGCTCGACACCGCTGGGTGACGGACAACGGCTCCTGATCGTCACCGGGGAGAGCTTCACCCCCGGTACCGGCGACGCGGGCGAGGCCTTCCTCCGGCTGGACACCTGGATGCACGAGCGCTTCCCGGTGGGGCCCACCGCCTACCGCTGGGCGGCGCAGGACAACGACCCGAGCGATACGGTGCCGCTCGTCGGACCGTTCCACATCGGCGCCCGCCACACGTACGTGGCCACCGGGTTCGGCGGCTGGGGGATGACCGGCGGCGTCCTCTCCGGCCGCCTCCTGAGCGCACTGGTCACGGGGACGGGAGACACGTTGCCGTGGGCCGGCCTGTACGACCCGCGACGGCTGGGAAGCACGCTGCGCGAGGCCCCCGCGCTGCTCGGCATGCAGGCCGAGGTAGCGAAGCACTTCGCCGGTGACCGCCTGAAGATCACCCACGTCGACTCGGTCGACGCCATCGCCCCGGGGACGGGTGCGGTGGTCCGCCTCAACGGCCGCCGCTGCGCCGTCTACCGCGACCAGGACGGCACGCCGCAGGCCGTGTCGGCCCGTTGTACGCATCTGGGGTGCCTCGTGGCCTTCAACGAGGCCGAGACCGCCTGGGAATGCCCCTGTCATGGCTCACGCTTCGGCGTCGACGGCGCCGTACTCCAGGGTCCGGCGATCCGTCCCCTGGAACCGCTGGACGTGAACGGTGACGTGTTCGACGTGTTCGAGGACTGAGACGTGTCCGAGGACCGGACGCGTTCGAGGTTCGGGGGCGCGGTTCGGGGGCGTTCAGGGCACGAGCAGGGTCTTGATCATGCCGTCGGCCTTCTTCTGGAACGTCTCGTACGCCTGCGGTCCCGATGCGAGCGGCAGGTGGTGTGTGGCGAAGGTGTCCACACCCAGCGGGTCGCCGTCGATGAGCAACGGCAGGATGTCATCCACCCAGTGCCGGACGTTCGCCTGCCCCATGCGGAGCTGGATCTGCTTGTCGAACATGGTCAGCATGGGCATCGGGTCGGCGGCTCCGCCGTACACACCCGACACCGATACCGTGCCACCCCTGCGCACCACGTCGATCGCCATGTGGAGCGCTGCGAGCCGGTCCACGCCCATCGTCTCCATCAGGCGCGCGCCGATGGCGTCGGGCAGCATTCCGACGGCCGATTGCGCCGCCTTGGCAATGGGCGCGCCGTGTGCCTCCATCCCAACCGCGTCGATCACGGCGTTCGTGCCCCGGCCGTCGGTGAGGTCCCGGACGGCGTCGCCGAGGTGCCTGCCGTGCCTGCGCAGGTCGAGGCACTTGACTCCGTACTCGCTCGCCCGGTTCAGCCGGTCGGGTACGGGGTCGACGCCCACGACCAGGTCCGCGCCCCGGTGCAGTGCGATCCGTGCGGCCATGGCACCGATCGGGCCGAGACCGAGCACGGTGAGGGAACCTCCAGGCGGGACGGCGGCGTACTCCACGGCCTGCCAAGCGGTGGGCAGGACGTCCGAGAGATAGACGAAACGGTCGTCCGGCGGGCCGTGGGGGACCTTGATGGGCAGGCTGTTGCCGAAGGGCACCCGCAGGAACTCCGCCTGGCCGCCGGGCATTTGACCGTAGAGCTTGGTGTAGCCGAAGAGGGCGGCACCCATGCCGTACTTGCGGACCTGGGTGGTCTCGCACTGAGAGTGCAGCCCCTGGGCGCACATGAAGCAGTGTCCGCACGAGACGTTGAACGGGATGACCACCCTGTCCCCCGGGACGACGGCGGTCACCTCGGGGCCGACTTCCTCCACCACGCCCATCGGTTCGTGCCCGAGGATGTCACCAGGATCGAGGTAGGGCCCGAGCACCTCGTAGAGGTGGAGATCCGAGCCGCAGATCCCGGTGGAGGTGATCTTGACAATGACGTCGGTCGGGTCCTGGATCCGGGGATCGGGGACGGTCTCCACCCGGACGTCGCGCTTTCCCTGATAGGTCAGTGCGCGCATGGTGCACCTCGCCTTCCATGCTGGGCCGGCATTTCTCCTCCGCCCTGAACGCGTGCCGGGTTCCCCCGAGGCACTTCGCGAAACGTCAGGGGCGAACCGTCCGGCCGGAAAGACGTGCCGCGCGGTGCGAGCATGGAGCCAACCGAGCAGTGCGTGCTGTATTCCGCTCTCGACGCGCACATCCGCCATATGCGGGTAAGCGTTCCGGAGGACGCGGTGGCCCCTATCCACAAGGATCTCGCCGAGGCCGCTCTGCGCATGATGGAGCGCAACATGGGCGCCGCCGTCCGGACTGCGGAGACGGTCGAATTCCAGGATGCCTCCGGGGAGAGACATCGCGGTTGCCGGACTCACTCCGGGACGGGCATCTCTCACGGACCGGCATCGATCATCCGGTCGGCATCACTCATCTGGCCGATGGAGACGTCCAGGGGCTGAACGACGTCGGATTCTCGCTGGCCCCGGCGCTGTCACCTACTGGGTGGGCGAGGCGACGCACGGCACCGATGACGAGGACCTGGACGAGACGCCGGAGTCGGTCGCCTCCACGACCCGCACGCGGGCCGTGAACGCGACGCATCTGGCGCGTCTCCTCGTGGGCGGGCCCTGTCCCGCGTCCTGACGCCTGACGCCCGATGCCTGACGCCCGGAGTGCGTACGGCCGGGAGCGCTGGAAGCATGGACCGGGGCGGGCTGCGGCGGAGCCCGAAGCCACCGCGGTCACCGCGCTCGACCGCTCGACCGCTCGACCGCGAGGAGATCCGATGGCCGCTGGGCAGCACGTGCTGAGAGGCCGCACCGCCGTGGTGACCGGCGCCGCGCGCGGTGTGGGAGCGGCCCTGGCCCGAGAACTCGCGAACCGGGGTGCCCGGGTGGCCCTGCTCGGGCTGGAGGAGGAAGCCCTCGCCGGCGTGGCTGCCACCCTGCCGACCGAGACGCTGTACCGGCACGTCGACGTCACGGACGACACGGCGATGGCCGAGGCCGCCGAAGAGGTGCGCCGCCGCCTGGGCGACGCCTCCGTGGTGGTGGCCAACGCGGGGGTCGCCGAGGGTGGCCCCTTCCTGGACTCCGACCCAGCCACCTGGCGTCGGGTGATCGAGGTCAACCTGGTGGGAAGCGCGGTCACGGCGCGCACCTTCCTGCCCCAGCTCCTCGGCACGCGGGGCTACTACCTCCAGATCGCGTCCCTCGCCTCGATCGGTGCCGCGCCGATGATGAGCGCCTACTGCGCCTCGAAGGCCGGAGTGGAGTCCTTCGCCCAGTCGCTGCGCGCCGAACTCGACACGCGTGGCGTCGGGGTGGGGGCGGCCTACATCAACTGGACCGACACCGACCTGATCCGGGACGCCGACCAGCACGCGGTGCTGCGTGAACTGCGCGCCCACATGCCTCCGCCCGCCCGGAAGATCTACCCCGCCCGGCAGGTGGCCGCCACCCTGGTCACAGCGGTGGAGCGGCGCGCGCCCACCGTCTACGTACCGCGGTGGCTACGTGGCGTGCAGGTGGTGCGGGCGGCCCTGCCCGCGCTGGTCGTCCGTTACGCGCGACAGGAGCTGACACGCTCGGAGTTCGCTCCGACGGGACTGCTCGGAGCGGGCGGACGCGCGGCGCAGGAGCAGCACTGAAACCGGAGGCGGGCGGGAGGTTCAGCGGGCGGCGGGAAGTTCCGTACGCAGTGCTGTGCGGCCGCCGCGCCAGTTCGCCAGCAGATGCCCGGCCAGCCGGTCCTCCAGCAGCCCGGTGGCCTCGATGCCCAGGACGACGTCCGGGGCGAGCCCCGGCTCGTCCTCCAGCAGTCCCCCGATCACGTCGTGGCGGACCACCTGTTCATGCACCGCGTCGGCCTCGACGTGCTCGTCGTAGAACCGTTGAGCGGCGGCGCCGGCTCCGGTTCGGCGCAGGGCCTTCGCCAGCCGCCTGGAGCCCGGTGACGAGGTGATCTCCACTGCGGCGAAATGCCCGACCAGCGCCCCGCGCAGACGCCGGTGCAGTCCGAACAGGGACATCAGGTTCACGGTGGCCAGGGCTTCGGCGGGCGCGATGTCGAGATAGCCGCCGTACGCCGTGTCCAGCCCGAGGTCCGCCATCAGGTCGGCGAACAGCTGGGCGTGGATGTTCTCGGCGCGGCCGGCTCCGAACTCGTCGAACTCGACGGCGATCATGGCCGCTTTGGCCCGGCCTCGGAGCCTCGGCACCACCCACAGGTGCGGGTCCGCCTCCTTGAGGTGGTAGAGCGAGCGCAAGGCCGCGTACTCGCGCAGTTGTTGGAGCGTTCCGTCCCGCTGGAGGTAGTGGCTGACGCTGTGGCCGTCGTCCCCGACCGGTTCCAGGAGCAGCCCGTCCACGGCCTCCGCCACGTCCTTTCCGCCCGCGGTGCCTTCGCGCAGGGCGTCCAGAAAGGTGCTTTCGGCGGCGGCGCGTACCGTCAGCAGCGCGGGATCCCACTCCAGGGCCTCGTCCGTCCCCGCGAAACCGCGGTAATGGAGTTCGTAGAGGACGTACAGCAGGAGGTGCAGATCGTCGCCGTACGGGTCGGCGGCCCGGACCTCCTCGTCGGACGGCAGCGACGCACCGGGCCGCCCCGCCAGGGTGACGAGAACGCGCCCGGAGAGCTCACCCCGTGGCTGCGGAAGGGCCGGCTCCGGGGCGAGCCGCAGGACGTGCGCTTCGGGGAAATCCGTCACGGTGCGGTGTCCTCATCTTCCACGGCTGGTTTACGGCGGCGGTGGCTGGTGTCGCACCACGGGTGGATGCGACTGCGACGGCAGGTACAGATCGCCACCACGAAGCGCTCGGAGACGACGGTCTCCCCCTCGGCCGTCGTCATTTCGACCGGGCCGTCCACGAGGACCGGGCCGTCTTGTTCCACCGCTACGCGACGCGGCGGTTCAGTGCTTCCTTGCACGGATCACCACCAGTTCCTCCCTGTCCGCATGGCTCGACAGCAAACCCCGGGCGCGCAGCCACCCGAGCCGCTCCTGGGTCACCGGCCCGAAGGGGATGGCCAGCCGGTCGCTGACGGAAGCCCGCATCCCGGCCCGCGCAAGCCGCCGCACGGTCTCGTCGGGAGCGCTGAGGGCCGATTGCACGATCAGCATCAGCCCTCCGGACCGCAGTACGGCAGGAGCCTCGTCGCAGATGCGGTTCACGATGATTCGCCCGTCGAGCCCGGCGTCCCAGGCGCGGCGTGCACCCCGCCGGGGCGGTGACACGCTCGGTGCGGGCACGTACGGGGGGTTACTGACGACCGCGTCGAACAGACGGCCCCGCAGTCCGGACAGCAGGTCGCCGCGGTGCACGGAGACGGGCAGCCGGGTCAGGGCCGCGTTCAGCCGGGCCGATGCCACGGCACGGCGGCTGATGTCGACAGCGGTGACCCGGGCGCCCAGCCGGGCGGCATGGAGCGCCAGGAGCCCGCTGCCCGTGCAGAGGTCGAGCACCTCCAACCCGGGCCGGAGGCCCTCACGCCGCATCGCGGCGGCCAGGAGAAGGCTGTCGGCCTGGGGCCCGTACACCCCGGGCAGCCGCACGACGCTGCCGGGCCACGGAAGATCCTCGACGATCCCCGTATCGGCATCTGGAACGGTCACCGCACCTCCCGCACTGGACGACTGCTTTTTCAGGCTCGGACACATGGCACCCACCTGCCACTCCTGCCACTCGAACAGCCCAGTGTCCCTGCTACCCCTGAATGCGGAGCTCATGAGAGGGAATCGCGGAACCGACCGTGGTGAGCCAGGCGTCGGCGAGCAGTTGATGGCCCTGCGGGCTCGGGTGGACTCCGTCCGGGGCGAGTGCCGCAGGGCCGCGTTCCTCGGCGGCCCGGGGCAGGAGCAGGTCCGCGCGGACCAGGTGCGCGCCGTGCGCCCGCGCCACGCGCAGGACGGCCTCGGTGCGGGGCGACAGGTCCTCGTGCCAGGCTTCCTGGCCCGGGAGGACCGGGAGCAGGAAGGGCGTGATGACGAGCAGTCGGGCCGCCAGGTCCCGGGTGGTGCGGGAGAGAAGGCGGTCGAGGCAGGCCTCGAACTCGTCGACCGGGCTGAGGAGTCCGCTGTCGTAGCGCCGCCACGTGTCGTTGATGCCGATCTTGACCGTGACCACGGTGGGCCGCTGGTCGATGACATCCGTGGTCCAGCGGGATTCGAGGTCGTACACACGGTGGCCGCTGATGCCCTGATTGATGACCGTGGTGCCGGGGCCCACTCCGGTGTCCAGCGCCCGGGCGATCTCGCGGACGTATCCGTTGCCGAGCGAGGCCGGGTCCGTGTGGTCGCGGCCCGCATCGGTGATGGAGTCACCGATGAACAGGATCTTGTCGTCTGCTGTGAGGAGCATGTCTGCCGTCCTGGCGTCGGGGGTGCGGGTGAACGGGCGTCGTGTGATCAACGCGCGAGCCCGGACGGCCGTTCCGCAGTGTGTGCCCGATGAGACGTAGCACGCCGCAGTGTGGCTGCCTCGCGTGCCAGCAGGGCGGGGTCGTCGCCCGGCACGAACTCCAGGAGCGCGTCCGGTCGCAGCTGCCGTGCGCCGAGCGCTGCGAAGACCCTCGTCCACAGATCCTCGCGGGCTGCCAGCGGCAGCCGGTGATTTCCGGGCCACCAGGAGAAGACGTGGACCCCGTCGACCCGGTCGCCGAGTTCGGCGAGCCCCGCCAGCGCGGCCTCGTCGGGAGCGTCGAGCGGTGGCTGCCAGTAGGTACGGAGGTTGTCCGCGTCCACCTCGTCCAGCAGCCGGACGGTCGAGGCGGCGGTGTCCGTCAGCGTCTTCGCGTGGAACTCCAGGGCGAGCCCGACGCCGTGGTCCGCCGCGATCACGGCCGCCTCCCGCAGGCGTGTCACGACTCCGCGGCGCTCGTCGCGCGAGGTGGACCGTGATCCGGCGCCGCCTGCCCAGACCCGCATCCGCGGTGCTCCGAGGAGCACCGCGGCGCGGGCGAGCGCGGGGAACCCGGCCAGTTCGCCCGGACCGGCGCGGAAGTAGGAACCGTACGAGCAGCAGGTGAGGCCGTACCGTTCCGAAGCCTCACGGACCGCGCGGACCGTGTCCGGTTCGCGTGCGGGCGCGTGGACGTCCGCTCCCCACTCGATCACTTCGAGGCCCGCCTCCGAGGCCCGTCGTGCGACCTCGGAGGCGGGCAGCCGCCGGAAGGTGACGGAGCACAGCCCCGGCCGGGGCGCGGTCAGGGGAGCGCTCACGACGCGTTCGGACCCACGTCCGTCGGCGTGAGGGGGCGGCGCAGGGGCGCGGACGTCGCGTACTCGTCGGCGCCGATGTCGCGTGCGCTGCCGCGCGGGTGACCGTCGATGTCGTCGGTCACACCCGGGCTCCCCCACGTGGCCCTGCCGATGGCGGGGCTGCCCGCCGACAGTCGGAACACTCCGTCGGACTGCTCCCGAAGGCCCGGGTCGACGCGCGTGTAGCTCCCGGCGGGGATGTTGCCGTCGGCGGCCGAGCCCCACAGGATGTTGCTCCGCCAGGTGAAGCCGGTGGTCGCCCCCATCGCTACCAGACTGCCTGCCTCGCCGACCAGGAGGTTGTCGGCGACGACCACCCCCGTGGGCTCGTGCACGCGTGTCTCGCCCGACAGCGACTGGGCGTTGCGGAACAGGGTGTTGTGCACGATCACCGCCCGGTCGCACGCATCGTTGCCGCGCCGCTGCTCGGCCGTCTCGCCTGAGTGGTGGTCGCGCGTGCTGCCGCTTCCGATCACCATCGCACGCCCGGACAGACCGGCCAGATAGTTGTTGACGACCAGATGGTCGTTGCCGTACAGGCGCAGCCCCTCCTTGCCGCCGAGTACGTAGTTGCTCTCCACCCTCGTGCGGTTGCCGTGGCGCAGGACGATGCCACCAAGGCTGTCGCGGATCGTGTTGTGGCGGACGATGTTGTCCGAGGACTTCACCGAGATGGCTTCGGGATCTCCGTCGCAGCGCTCGAAGAGGTTGTACTCCACGACCGCGCGGGCGCCGGACAGGGCCCGCGGGCTGACGCCGAGACGGATCGGCTCCCCTCCGTTGGCGCCGGCGAAGCTGTGGTCGGAGAAGTGGTTCCTGAAGATGTGCACGCGCTGGGCCATGGCGGTGCTGCCCGCGCCCTCCACTCCCAGGTAGACACCGAGCGTGGTCTTGCCGTGGAAGTGGTTGCGGTCGATCTTGCTGTCGTCCGCGCGCACCATGACCCAGTGCAGTCCCTCGATGTCGGCGAGCTGGAAGTCGTTGCGGGTCAGCCGGATGCCCGAGCAGTCGGCCGGCACTTCCACAGTGGTGCTCTGCCGGAAGGCGAAGCCGCTGACGGTGATGTTGCTGGAGCCGCTGAAGACGAAGCCGCGCTCGCCGCGGAGTACCGCCCCGCCGCGTGACGCGGACGTGATGGTGATGGGTGCGGACTGCGTACCGTTCCTGCCCGTGACCCTGATGGAGGAGCCGGACGGGACGGTGTAGGTGCCGTCGGCGAGGACGATCCTGGCGCCGGGCACCGCGCTGTCGATCGCGTTCTGGAGGTCGTTCAGGGAGCTGACCGTCGCCGTGGCGGCCCGGTGGGTCTCGGCTGCGCCGGCGGTGCGCAGGGTGCCGAGCGGCACGGCGGCGAGCGCCGTACCCAGGACGGTGCCGGTGAGGAACGTGCGGCGTTGCATGATGCCTCCGGGAAGGTACTGGTGGGAGTGGGTGGCGCGGACGTGCTTTCAGCTGCCGGACGGGGTGTCCAGGAACAGTTCGATGACGGGCACGGGAGTGTCCGGGCGTTGCACGGGGAGCTGGAGTGTGAGCGTGCCGGCGGGCTGCCCGCCCATCTGGGTGTTGAGCACGGGCTCGCCCGGGGCGATCTCGGTCCGGGTGATCTCGGAGGCGTCGTTGAGGAGTTGGGCGTACCGCACCCGTCCCGCGAGGCCCGGCAGGTGCAGATGGCGCAGCGGCCAGGAGAACAGGTGGACGTAGAGCCGGTCTCCGCGCTGCGTGTAGCGGCAGTCGACGGGGGCGGTGTACGTGGACGGGCCGCAGCCCCGGACCGATCGCTCGTGCAGGTCCGTCCACCGGCCCAGTTCGCCGAGGGCGGCGACGGCGCGCGGGTCGAGGTCGCCGCGGCCGGTGGGGCCGACGTTGAGCAGCAGGTTGCCGCCCTTGGACACCCCGTCGACGAGCATCCGGACCAGGAGGTCGGCGCTCTTGTGGTCGAGGTTGTCGCGGTCGTAGCCCCAGCTGCCGTTGAGCGTCTGGCACGCCTCCCAGATGACGGGCTGCCCGTTCCTGGTCATCGGGCCGGACGGCTGGTACTGCTCGGGGGTGACGAAGTCGCCGGGGATTCCGGTCCGGTCGTTGACGAGGACGTGCGGCTGGAGGTCGCGGATCATCTCCAGGAGCTTCGGCGAGTCCCAGTCGTCGGGGCCCTTGCCGCCCCACCAGTGGCGTCCTGCGTAGGAGAAGTCGAAGAACAGGTAGTCGACGGGTCCGAAATCCGTGAGCAACTCGCGTACCTGGCCGTGCAGATACCGCTGGTAGTCCCGGATGTCACGGTCGGCGGTGGCGGCCTTGAACTCCTCGTCGTCTCGCTGCGGGTGGTTGCCGTCCACGGGGAAGGAGGGGTGGTGCCAGTCGATCAGCGAGTAGTAGAAGCCGACCTTGAGCCCTTCGGCACGGCACGCCCGCACGAACGGTCCGACGAGGTCGCGGCCGTGCGGGGTGTTGGTGACCTTGTAGTCGGTGAGCGCGCTGTCCCACAGGCAGAAGCCGTCATGGTGCTTGGTGGTCAGTACGACGTACCGCATCCCGGCCGCCTTGGCCGTTCTCGCCCACTGGACCGGGTCGTAGCGGTCGGGATCGAAGTGGTCGAAGTAGACCTGGTACTGCTCGTCGGTCAGTTCCTCCCGGTACTTGACCCACTCGTGCCGGGCGGCGAGGGAATACAGACCCCAGTGGACGAACATGCCGAACCGGTCGGTGGTGAACCACGTCGGGTCCGGACCGGTGGCCGGGGCGGTGCCGTGGCCCGGGGTGGCGTTCTGGCCCGGGGTGGCGGCGGATACGGGGGCGGGCAGCGGCGCCGGTCGGGGGTCAGCGGTCGGAGTCACTGGGGGTCGCTCCTTAGTGCTCGTGGTGTGGTGGCGGGGCGGCAGGCAGCTTGCGGGTCAGCCCTTCAGCGCGCCGGAGGACAGGCCGTGCACGAAAGAACGCTGGAAGAACAGGAAGACGATCACGGACGGGAGCAGCGCCAGCAGCGAGGCCGCCATCACCACTCCGGGCGTGACGTCGGGGTCGATCCGCAGCGTCCGCAGCGCCAGCGGGAGTGTGTACGAGGAGGAGTCGGTGGCCACGAGGAGGGGAAGCAGATACTGGTCCCAGATCATCGTGAAGCCGAAGACTCCGATGACGCCCAGCGCCGGCTTGCACATCGGCAGGATGATCTGGGCGAAGATGCGCAGGTCGCCGGCCCCGTCGATGCGGGCGGCCTCTTCGAGTTCCCGGGGTACGTCCTTCATGAACTCGGTCATCACGAGGATGGAGAATCCCCAGGCGCCCAGCGGGACGATCATCCCGGCGAGCGTGCCGATCAGGTTGAAGTGGAGGACCGGCAGGTCGGCGAGGATCAGGGACAGCGGGAGGGCCAGGATCTCCTCGGGCAGCATCAGCGTCGCGAGGATCGCCACGAGGGCCAGCGCCATCCCGGGGAAGACCTTTCTGGCCAGGGCGTAGCCGGCCATGACGGACACGGCCACCTGGAGGAGCAGCCCGCCGCCCACCACGAAGAACGAGTTCAGCAGGTACGCGAGGACGCCCTGGTCGAACGCGATCCGGAAGTTGTCGAGGGTGACCCCGGAGGGGATGACGCTCAGCTGGGTCGGATCCTTGACCCGGCCGAAGGCGCTGACCAGCAGGGCCAGCAGCGGACCGGCGAAGACGATCAGGACCAGGGCGTACGTGACGGCCTTCAGGATGCGTCCGGCCGGGCTCCTGGCCTCGGTCAGGCCGAGCGCCGTCTCGTTGGGGGCGTTCACTTGCTCTCCCTCCTTCGTACCAGGTGGACGAAGACCGTCAGGATCAGCGTCGCGATGAACAGCAGGACGGCTCCCGCCGCGCCGACGCCGAGCCGGTTCTGTTCGAGGCCGAGTTTGTAGATCAGGGTCATGACGACTTCGGTCGAGCCGTCGGGGCCCCCGTTGGTCAGCAGGAAGACCTCGGTGAACACGCGCAGGCCGCGGATCGCCGCGAGGATGAACAGGATGGTGAACACCGACCGCAGTCCAGGCACCGTCACGTGCCACACGCGCTGCAGCCTGGAGGCTCCGTCGACCTTCGCGGCCTCGTACAGACCGCGGTCGACACCGGCGAGCCCTGCGAGGAAGATCATCATGTCGTACGGGGCGCCCCGCCAGATTCCGGTGATCATGATGGAACCGAGCGAGGTGTCGGGATGGTTGATGAACCCGGAAGGGCCGGAACCCACCAGACCCAGGAGGGAGTTGAGCATCCCGTCCTCGGTCGGGTGGTACATGATCCGCCAGAGTTCGGCGACGACGGCGATCGGCACCACCACCGGCAGGAACGCCGCGGAGCGTACGAAGCCGAGCCGGCGCCCCTGCCCCTCCATCAGCAGGGCGAGCACCAGGCCGAGGAGCATGGAGCCCGCGGTCTGCCCGGCGGCGAGGACGACGGTGTGCCAGACGGCGTCGCGGAAACCCTCGGAGCCGAGCACGGTGGTGTAGTTCTCGGTGCCGACCCACCGGTTTCCGAGGTAGGGCTGAACCTCCTGGAAGGACATCGTCAGGGCGCTGGCCATGGGGATGAACTTGAAGTACAGGAAGAGGAGCATGGCCGGAGCGAGGAACAGCCAGGGTGTCCACCACCGGCCCGCCCGACGGCTGTGCTTCGGGCGGGCCGCGGCGGCCCCGCCGGACGGGCGGCCCCCCGCTCCGGGGAACCGCCGTCCGGGGAGCGGGGCACGCTTCATCTGGTCGAGGCTCATGACGCGGCGATTCCCTGTTCCTCGAGAATGCCGGCGAGCTGCTTGTCGAGGTCGCGCAGCTCGCTGCCGGTGTCCAGTTCGCAGTCGGCCAGCAGCGCGTTGACGGTCTCCGCGGTCGCCTGCCGCACCGCGGTCCAGTTCGGGATGGAGGGGGCGTACCGCCCGGCGGAGCCGTATGCCTCGGCGTAGGTCCGCCAGCGGGGGTCCGGGCGGATCTTGGAGATGTCCACGGTCTTGTTCACGGGCAGCTGCACGGTGTAGCCCGACTCGCCCTGCATTCCGGTCCGTTGGCCCTCGGCGGAGACGGCGAAGCCCGCGAAGGCGTCCTGGCCCGCCCGGTTCTCGGAGCCGGCCATCAGGTAGACGGAGGCCCCCTCGGCGAGCACGGTGGCGTCCTCGGGTCCCTTGGGCATCGGAACGACCTCGTACTTGTCCTTGCCCAGGACTTCGTCGAAGCGGGGCATCAGATACGGGCCGACGACGAACATGCCGGTCCGCCCCGACTCGAACGTCTCGTTCGTGGGCGGGGTGTCCATGGTGACCGCGCCGGGCTGAATGGCCTTGGATGTGCAGCCGAGGTCGCGGAACCACTGCATGGCCTCGACCGACTCCTTCGTCGTCATCGAGGGCTTGTACGTGCCGTTCCCGGCATCGGCGATGAAGTCACCGCCAGCGGCCCAGAGGAAGTTGGAGAAGTACCAGGATGCGTATCCGCGCTTGGTGGACAGCGGCGCGGCCAGGCCGAAGGTGTTCTTCTTGCCGTCGCCGTCCGGGTCCCTCGTGGTGAACGCCTCGGCCATCGCGGTGAAGTCGTCCCAGTTCCGGGGCGCTTGGAGCTTCAGCTTCTCCCGCCAGTCCTTGCGGATGAGGAGCGCGGTGGCCTGCGCCGAGTACGGCAGGCCGAACTGCTTCCCGTCCAGGCTCTTTCCGGACTTCAGGCCCTGCTCGATGAGCTGCCCGCTGTCCTTGATCTTGTCGAGGTCGATCTCCCGGAGCAGGCCCTGGCTGTGCATCGCGCCGAGCTGCGTCACGTCGTTCATGATGATGTCCGGGAGGTTCTTCTGTGCGGCCCGCTGCTGCACCTTGGTCTCGAAGTCGTCGAATATCGCGGTGACCCGGACCTTGTAGCCGGTGGACTTCTCGAAGGCCGCGGCGAGTGCGAGTGTGCCCTTCTCCCCCGGCCCGCCCGGTGTCGTCCTGGTCCACAGTTCGAGGGGCGCCTTGGAGTCCTGCTCGACGTCCCCTCCGGCGGGACCTGACGTACAGCTGGTGAGGATCAGCGCCGACGCGAGAAAACCCGCTCCGACCCACCGCGATCTCTGCATCACAACTCCTGTTTCACTGCACCACAGCCGCCTCTGGTAAGCGCTTGCCGGGGACGCTAACGGCGCACAGATTCCCGCGTCAATACTCCGATGAATACAAAATTTTCGCAGCGTCGGCAGCCAGGCCGAAACCGCACCCCTCCCGACCCCGCTCCTTGGCCGACACCGCCCCGCCGGGGGCGACGACCACGAGGTTTCAGCCAGGAGCGGGCAAATTATGGCTGCACAGGGCACTGTTGGCTGTCGAACACCCTGTGGTCACATACGATGCCGACGCTCACCGGACGGCCAGAAACCCATGAACCCAGAACTATTGAAACCGCCCCAGTCATCCGATGTATCGTCACTTTTCGAGCGGGTTATCCGAAATTTCGAACAAGCCGCGCCAACCTTCGACACTCAGACAGACACGTCCACACACACCCGACCGGCCGACCGGCCGCGTGGGAAATCGCTGACCTCACGTCAGCGCAGCAGGCGAGGAGCGTCAACGAGATGGACGAGAACGCGCCCAGGCCGACAGCACTTCTGGTCATGGAGGCGGAACGGCAGCCGGACGTCTACCCGCCCGAAGTGCTGGCCGCTGTCGACCGGCTCGTGGACCGGCAGGGCCCACCCCTCACCCGCCGGCAGCTCGACGGACGTCCCGACGTCCTGCGCCGTACGGACATCCTGCTAACCGGCTGGGGCGCCCCCGTCCTCGACGCCGGCTTCATGTCCCGGGCACCCGGGCTGCGGGCGGTCTTCGTCGCCGCGGGCTCCGTGCGGCATCTGACGACGCCCGACTTCTGGGCGCGCGGCATCCCGATCGTCTCCGCGGCCGCGGCCAACGCCACCCCGGTGGCGGAGTTCGCCCTCGCGCAGATCCTCCTCGGGCTGAAGCAGGTCCACCGCATCAGCCGGGAAGTGGCCGACAGCCACCGGTACCCGCACAACCCCCGAATCCCCGGCGCCTACCGGTCACGTGTGGGTCTGCTGGGGCTCGGCCACATCGGCCGACTCGTCGCGGCACACCTCAGCCGCTTCGACGTCGAAGTCCTCGCCACCGACCCCTTCGCCGACGCGGCAAGCGCCCAGGAGCAGGGCATACGGCTCGTCGGTATCGAGGAGCTCTTCGCCACCTGCCACGTCGTCAGTCTCCATGCCCCGCTCCTGCCCGAGACCCACGGATCGATCGGAGCGAGCCTGCTGGCATCCCTACTGCCGGGCGCCACGCTGATCAACACCGCCAGGGGTGCGCTCATCGACGAGGAGGCGATGACGGAGGTCCTGGCTGCCAGACCCGACCTCACGGCCGTACTCGACGTCACACACCCGGAGCCTCCGGTCCCGGGCTCGCCGCTGTTCACTCTCCCCAACATCGTCCTGACACCCCACCTCGGCGGCGCCATGGGCGCCGAACGCCACCGGCTCGGTCATCTCGTGGCCGGCGAACTCGGGCGCCTGGTGCGGGGTGAGCCCCTTCTGCACGCGGTCGACCCCGCCCGTGCGGCAACCCTGGCCTGACAGGCGTGGCCAGCGGCCGGGGGAGGCGAGCGGCACGCCGCCCAATCAGCCGTCCAGCCCCTGCCGCCGCGGCAGCCTCGGCCTCGTGGTGAAGACGGCCAGTCGCCGCCCGTTGGCGAGGCCCGGGCGTCAGGCGAGGCGGAAGACCTCGGTGAGCGGGCGCATCGCGGCATCCGGTGCCTGCCCGTCCAACTCCTCGAAGTTGTGCGCCATTTCCTTCTGCCGGCGCGCGTTCACCTCGGTGGCCTCCATAGCGGCCCGGGCCCGGTCGAAGTCAGGGGTCTCCAGATAGCCGACGAGCAGGCCGTCCTCCCGCAGGAACAGGGAGTAGTTGTGCCAGCCCGTTCCGGAGAGCGCGGCCCGCATGTCGGCCCAGACGTGCTCGTGGCGCTCTCGGTACTCCTCGGTCTTCTCGGCGCGGACCTTCAGAAGAAGACAGACGCGCTGCCTGGGGTCACCTCCTGCACGGGCAGGGGGCCGCCCTCGCGAGGCGGCCCCCTGCCCCGTACGGCTCAGAAGTCGAAGGACCTCTCCTGGGCTGGGCTTCCGTTGAGCACGAGGCGCTTGAGAGCGCTCTCAGATGGGCAGGTGGCGACTGCACGGGAGCGTGGCGCACCGTCAAGGCCTGCAGCAACGATGGCTTGGACTCACCGAGAAGCAGGACGTGCCGGATCTTTCCGTACGAACAACCCGACCGGGCCGTTCACTTGCCGGCACGAGGACGTATCGGCGGCGGCAGTTGGGTGGAGGTCACCACCCGAAAGGCTCACGCCGGCACCGGGAGCACGCTCGTGCGACCTCCGGCAGGTCGCCACACAGACACCACCCCATGCCCGGGGCTTCTCCGCGCACTCCCCACGCACAGGAAGGCCGGCCGTTCCGGAGCGTCGGCGCTCTCACTGCGGACGGCGAGGGCGGTGTCGGCGCGTGAGAGACGCCCCGGCCTCAGGAGGACTGGCGCTGCACCAGGACGGTCGGCGTGATCACCGAATCGGCCCCCGCCTGCTCGGGGTGGTCGAGCCGGCGCATCAGAAGTCTGACCATCAGGCGGCCCATGCCCTCGATGTCCTGCCGTACGGTGGTGAGGGCAGGTACCGCGCCACTGGCGACGTCCCCCATGTCGTCGAATCCGACGACGGCGACATCGTCGGGAATCCTGAGGCCGCGCTCCAGGAGCGTACGCAACGCCCCCCGGGCCATCAGGTCGTTCGCGGCGAAAACCGCGTCGAGTCCGGGGCAGCGGTCGAGCAGTGCCGCCATGGATCGGGCACCGCTTTCCTCGGTGAAGTCGCCCTTTTGGAGGAGCTCCGGGTCGGCCTCGACGAGGACGTCGTGGTAGCCGGCCGCACGGTCGACCGCGGAGGTCTGGTCGGACGGACCCGCGATGTGGGCGATTCTGCTTCGACCTGCGGAAACGAGGTGCGAAACGGCCGCTCGCGCCCCTCCCCTGTTGTCACAGTCCACGTAGGGGGTGCCCAGGGAGGAGAACGCCGCGGGGCGGCCACCGAACACGTAGGGCACCCTGCTGTGGGCTATCAGCTGGGCGAGCCGGTCGTCGCTGTGCAGGGAGAAGGCGAGGGCCCCGTCCACATGGCCGCCGGACAGATAGCGAGCGATCCGATCATGATCGGACTCTCCCTCCACCCACAGCAGCACCAGTTGGAGGTCATTCGCCGACAGCTCCCTGCTGATCCCTCTCACATGCCGTTCGAAGAAAGGGTCGGAGAACACCCGGAACTCGGGCTCCGCGATGATCACGGCCACGGCACCGGTACGTTGGGTCACCAGGGAGCGTGCGGCCTGGTTGGGGACATAGCCGAGTTCCTCGACCGCCTTGCGCACTCTCTCGATCAGCGGTTGGCGCACCCCGGACCCGCCGTTGACGACACGGGATACCGTCGCCCGTGAGACACCCGCGCGAGCCGCGACCCCTTCGAGGGTAGGGCGAGGTGTCATCATCTGCTCGGGCAAGAATCTCTCCTGTTCACGCGCGGAAATCCGGGCGGTCTGCCGTTGCAGCATAGTTCCTGCGACACCCTCACCTGAGAGCGCTCCCAGTCGCGCGGGTCAGATGTGTCCCATAAGCGCACTCTGCACGGCATGGCAGCCCGATCCCATACGAAAAAGACGTGTCCAGTCCCGGCATGGAAGCACCTTCGGCGCCCCCTTCACGCATCGGCGGACACGAAGACGCACGCCACGGCGCCCTCCGCTGCCACCTACACCCCCTTCACTCCCTGGAAAACCGCAGCAGCACACAGGAGTTTCGACTCAGAGTATTGACCGCTTCCGAGTGCCGCTCTACGTTGTCGGCGACTTGAGAGCGCTCTCAGAAGGGCTGTGCATGAGATCTCACAGAAACCTGTCACTCCTGACCACGGTGGCTCTTGCAGCTACCGCATTGGGCACGGTGAGCAGCGGTGTTGCCTCGGCCGCGACCATCGAGGTCGGCAAGGGCAGCTACAGCGACGTTCGCCCGGCCGGCCGCCAGGGGCCGTCGAACAACGGCGGCCAGGCGGTCAAGCCGAAGGTCACTGCCGCCATGGCCGATACCCCCGTCCCGACGAACGACTGGTGGACTTCGCTGGCTTTCCAGCGCTTCTCCAGCAACCCGTGGTCGGAGAACATGTACGGCCACCCCCTCACCTACAAGGCGGTCTCCGGAGGTTTGGAGGTCGGCTACCCGACGACGCACCAGATCGTGGGCGGCGGCCGTCAGTACGAATTCCCCCACAAGGCCGACCTGACCCTGGGGCTCGCGGGGCTCAACTCCCCCGACGCGAAGGCCGACGGGTGGAGTGACTGGACCGTCAGCCCGTACTGGAACGACGGCGCCCGCAGTCTGAGGACGACCATCGGCCATGGCCTGCCGTACGTGTACGCGGAGGGTACCGGAGGTGCGGCGCAGATCAGCGCCGCCGCCCCGCCGACCGTCTTCGCCGATCAGGGCAACGTCCTCGGTGTCACCATCTCAGGTCACGACTACGCACTCTTCGCGCCGACAAGCAGCGACTGGACCGTCTCCGGCACCGAGATCCGTGCGGATCTCGGTGGCGAGAACTACTTCTCCCTGGCGGTCCTTCCGAGCAAGGAGGCGCTGGCCGACTTCAAGAAGTATGCCTTCAGCTTCGTGACCGGATCGAAGGTGGACTGGGAGTACAGGGAGGGGGACGGCGAGGTCAAAGCCACCTACTCGCTGACCACCGAGGCGAAGGAAGGAACCGAGACCGGCACCTTCCAGGCGCTCTACCGCCACCAGTGGCTTCATACCAGCGATCCGCTGACCGCCTACCGCTACGTCTCCTCGCGCGGTGAGATGAAGGTCCGCGAGGGCACGTCCTTCACGACCACCCAGAAGGTGAACGGTGTGCTGCCCGGCCTGCCGAGTGCCGCCGGCGTCGACAAGGCGAAGCTCAAGGGCTACATCAACGACGTACTGACCCAGGGCGACCCCTTCAGCGGCGCGATCGACACCTACTGGACCGGCAAGGCCCTGGGCAAGCTCGCCCTGCTCGTTCCCCTGGCGGACCAGGTCGGTGACACCGCCAACCGCGACAAGGTGCTGGCCCTGATCAAGGGCCGCATGGAGGAATGGTTCACGGCCGGCGGCCCCTCCGAGTTCTCCTACGACAAGGAATGGCGCACCCTCATCGGGTACCCGGCCTCCTACGGCAGCGACCAGGAGCTCAACGACCACCACTTCCACTACTCGTACTACGTGATGGCCGCGGCCATCGTGGCGCAGTACGACCCGCAGTGGGCCGCTGACTCCGAATGGGGCGGCATGGTCAAGGAGCTCATCAAGGACGCCGCCAACCCGGCGAGGAACGACAGCAGGTACCCGTTCCTGCGTGGCTTCGACGTCTACGCCGGCCACAGCTGGGCCGCCGGCCACGAGTCGTTCGCTGCGGGAAACAACCAGGAGTCGTCCTCGGAGTCGATCAACCTCAGCGCCGGCCTGATCATGTGGGGCTCGGCCATGGGCGACAAGGCGCTGCGTGACCAGGGCGTCTACATGATGATGACCGAGTCGGAGTCGATCGCGCAGTACTGGTTCGACACGGACCAGCAGGTCTACCCGCAGGACTTCACCCACGACGCCGTCGGCATGGTCTGGAGCAGCGGCGGCGCCTACGCGACGTGGTGGACCGCCAACCCCGAGGAGATCCACGGAATCAACTTCCTCCCGATGACCGGCGGTTCCCTCCACCTGGCCCGTGAGAAGGCCATGCTCAACCGCAGCGTGGTCGAGATGGAGAAGGAGAACGGCGGCCCGGCCGTCGAGTGGAAGGACATCTTCTGGCAGGTCCAGGCCCTCTACGACCCGGCCAAGGCCATGAGTTACTGGAACCAGTGGAACGGAGGCTACGTCCCCGAGGCCGGCGAGACCAAGGCCCACACCTATCACTGGGTCGCCACGATGAACTCCATCGGTTCGCCGGACATGACCGTCACGGCCAACTCGCCCACCGCCGTCGTCTTCGACAAGAACGGCACCAAGACCTACACCGCCCACAACTACACGGCCGAGGCGTGCTCGGTGCTCTTCTCCGACGGCGGAGTCCTGAACGTCCCCGCGAGGTCCACCGCGTCCGGCACGGGCGGCGACACCGAGGTCGGCACCCTGTGCGGCGCCCCCGGCGACGACAGGCCCAGCGCGCCCGGCACCCCCATGGCAAGTGACATCTCCGACGACTCCGTCAAGCTGACCTGGAGCGCGGCGACCGACGACAAGGGGATCAAGGACTACGACGTCTACCGCGGCACCAGCAAGGTCGCCACGGTCACCGGCACCTCGTACACCAACACCGGCCTGACCCCCGGCACCCCCTACACCTACAGCGTCAAGGCCCGCGACACCTCCAACCAGGTCGGCCCGGCCAGCGGCACCGTGACCGTCACCACCACCGGCAACCCGCCCCCGCGCGACGAGGCACCCGGCGCGCCGGGCACCCCCGTCGCCGGCGAGGTGACCAGCAGCTCGGTGGCACTGAGCTGGGAGGCGGCGGCTGACGACAGGGGCGTCAAGAACTACGACGTCTACCGCGGCACCAGCAAGGTCGCCACGGTCACCGGCACCTCGTACACCAACACCGGCCTGACCGCCGGCACCTCCTACACCTACAGCGTCAAGGCCCGCGACACGGCCGACCAGGTCGGCCCGGCCAGCGGCACCGTGGCCGTCACCACCTCCGGCCCCCCGCCGGTCACGGGCGACACCTTCTACCTGCGGTCCGGCGGCCAGTTGACCACCCAGGCGGCGGATGCAGGCTCCTCCGACACCATCCCGTCCGCGGGCGGCACCAACCGTGACGGAACCCCGCACAACCCGCGCGTCTACGAGGTGAAGAACGTCAGGGGCGCCCTGAAGGCGGGCTCCGGCACGGCCTTCACCTTCAAGGTCGACGCCGGCGCCAACGTCGGCTACGCCCAGCAGGCAAGGGTCTCCTACGACCTGACCGGCGACGGCACCTTCGACCGTGTCGAGACGTTCCGCTACTTCGCCTCCGACCCGATCACCGGCTGGGAGGACTACTCCTCCGCCCGGCAGGGAGCTCTCTCCGCCTCGGGCACCCTGGGTGACCTGAACGGCGGCACCATCCGCGTCGAGGTATGGAGCGCCCTGGGCAACGGTCCGTCCACCCTCCAGGTGGGCAAGGGATCCGTCCTGACCATCCCGTTCGCCTGACAGCGATCGGGCCCGGCCCGTGGGTCACGCACCTGCGGGCCGGGCTCGTCCGGCGAGGAACCCGCGGTTCGGAACCCACCCCGACGCCGAGCGCGACCGTGACCGAGGAGCCGACCTCACCGCCGTCGAGCCCCACGCCCACCGTCACCTCCACGCTGCCTCCCACGAGCGACACGTTCCGCCTGCGCCGGGGCGGGCAGCTCGGCACCTCGACGACGGACACGAGCGCGGACACCATTCCGTCAGCCGACGGAACCACATCACGGGAAGCCTGGCGGCCGGAACTCGCTGGGCGATCCCGTTTGCTCTACGCCCGAAGTGGAGCGAAGCTCAAGGACCAGCGAACCGGCAGGTAGCCGTGCGCACCGCTCAGTTGGCACGCCGAACTCCCCTCCACAGTGCCGCCGAAGCGACCCACTAACCGAGGAAGCTCAGCCGCACCCGGCGGTCCGCGTTATCGACGTTGGTGTCGACCAGGCACACCGACTGCCACGTACCGAGCTCCAGCCGTCCCCCGATCACCGGCAGTGTGGCGTGCGGTGGGACAAGGGCCGGCAGTACGTGGTCGCGGCCGTGACCCGGGCTGCCGTGGCGGTGCTGCCAGCGGTCGTCCGCGGGGAGCAGGGTGTGGAGCGCGGCCAGCAGGTCGTCGTCGCTGCCCGCTCCCGTTTCCAGGACGGCGATTCCGGCTGTCGCGTGCGGCACGAAGATGTTGAGGAGGCCTTCCCGGCCGTGGGCGGCAGTGGTGAGGAACTGCTCGCACTGTGCCGTCAGGTCCGTGACGGTCTCGGTAGCTCCTGTGGCGATGTGCAGGACACGCGTGGTGAAGGATTCCGACATGGCTCCCATTCTCCCGCTTGCGGGGTGGGATCGCGCATCCACGGAACGGGACGGCACTGACCGGTCGCGTTCGGCGTCGCCGCCTTCGGCGCCATGTTCCGTTCAGAACCGATCACTTCGCGCGGTCGCACAGACCTGCTACGAGTGGCCTTCGCCGTTGTGACGCAGCGCCTGCTGACGTCCTCTCAGCCTTTCTCCCCACGGTGACCCGGCGTGCGTGTCCGTGCACCGCCTCACCACTCGGGGGCCCGGCCGCGGCCGGGCCGGTGGCGGCCGCGCACGCCGATGTCCATCTGACCTGAGGCGAGCCTCCCGCTGCGGCCAGGGAGAAGATCGACTGGATCAGTCGGCCGGCGGAGTGACGGGGCGGCACCGTTCGATTCCGCAGCTGAGCGAGCCTCGTCCGGCCGGTCCTGGATCTTCCCGTGCGGGAAGATCCAGGACCGGCCGGTGGTTGGTAGAAGCGTGAACAACTCCGGGATGCGTGAGCTGGATGTCGTCGTGGTGGGCGCCGGACAGGCCGGACTGTCCAGCGCCTATCACCTGCGACAGGCCGGGATGGAGCCCGGCCGCGACTTCGTCGTCCTGGATCACGCTCCCCGTGCGGGCGGCGCCTGGCAGTACCGCTGGCCCTCGCTGACGTACGGGAAGGTGCACGGTATGCACGCCCTGCCCGGCATGGAACTGACCGGCGCCGATCCCGGCCGGCCCTCGTCCGCGGTGATCGGCGAATACTTCGACGCGTACGAACACCGCTTCGACCTGCGGGTTCACCGGCCGGTGGAGGTAAGTGCCGTGCGCGAGGGGGACGGTGGGCGGCTGCTCGTGGAGACGTCCGAGGGTACGTATGCCACACGCGCGCTGATCAGCGCCACCGGCACCTGGGACCGGCCGTTCTGGCCGCGGTACCCGGGCCAGGAGACCTTCCGGGGACGCCAACTGCACACGGCCTGTTACCCGGGCCCCGGCGAGTTCGCAGAGCAACGGGTGATCGTCGTCGGAGGTGGCGCCTCCGGCACGCAGCATCTGATGG
The DNA here is from genome assembly GCF_014216315.1 of Streptomyces finlayi. Taxonomy (NCBI): domain Bacteria; kingdom Bacillati; phylum Actinomycetota; class Actinomycetes; order Kitasatosporales; family Streptomycetaceae; genus Streptomyces; species Streptomyces finlayi. Next base: position 7,010,408 of record NZ_CP045702.1, on the reverse strand, counting down.
AGATCGCGGACGTGGCGGCCGATACCTTCTGGGTGACGCGCCGGCCGCCGGTGTTCCGTGAGGGGCCGTTCGGCGAGGCGGAGGGGCGCGCCGCAGTGGCCCTGGTGGAGGAGCGTGTACGTCAGGGGCTGCCGCCGCGGAGCGTGGTGAGCGTGACCGGACTCCCGCTCACCGAGGCCGCCAGGGACGCCCGTGCGCGGGGCGTCCTCGACCGGCTCGAGATGTTCGACCGGATCACTCCGGGCGGCTTGGCCTGGGATGACGGTCGGACCGTCGAGGCCGACGTGATCCTGTGGGCGACCGGTTTCCGGGCGGCGGTCGACCATCTGACGCCGTTGAAGCTCCGTGAGCCCGGCGGAGGCATCAGGCTCGACGGCACCCTGGTGGCGCGCGACGAGCGCGTCCATCTCGTCGGATACGGCCCATCGGCCAGCACGATCGGTGCCAACCGTGCGGGGCGGGCCGCGGTCCACTCGGTCAGACGCCTGCTGGACGCGGCCGGACGGCCGGAGCACGCACCAGCCCCTGCCGGACACAGGACGACCGGCACACTGTCAGCGGGAGTCAGCCGGTGGCGGCGGACCGGCGGTTGCGGTTGAACTCCTCTACGTTGGTGAGCTGTTCGTCGTAGTTGTCGGTGAAGCGGGTGTCTCCCTGCCGAACCGTGACGAAGTACAGCCATGGGCCCGGCGGCGGACTGACGGCCGCCCGCATCGCCTCCTCCCCCGGATTGCCGATGGGAGTCGGCGGCAGCCCCTTGCGCTCGTAACTGTTGTAGGGACTGTCGATCTTCGTGTCGCCCGTGGTGGTGTCCAGCGTCGACCGCTTCAGTGCGTAGTTGATCGTCGAGTCCATCTGCAACGCCATGTCCTGGGCCAGCCGGTTGTAGATCACCCTGGCCACCTTGCCCATGTCGGAGACGGTATCGGCCTCCGCCTGCACGATCGACGCGATCGTCACCGACCGATGGACGGAGTCGCCGTTGCGCTGCGCCCCGGCCGTGACGCGGTCCACGCCGAACCGCTCGGACGCCGTCTGCACCATGTAGCGGAGCAGGCCCTGGGGAGTCGTCTCGTCGTCGACGGGATACGTCGCGGGGAAGAGATAGCCCTCCGGATTTCCACCGGCAGCGGCCGGAAGGGAGAGTTCGGCCCCGGGCACGGCCTTCTCGGTGCTGCCCGGGGCCAGCCGGAGCGCCTTGTCGGCCGCGGCGTACACCTGGGAGGCCCGCCATCCTTCGGGGATGACCAGGAAGCGGGGCTGTTGCCGCTTCTCCTGCGACCCGAGGAACAGCAGCGGCAGCAGTACGGCCGCCGCCACGACAAGCGCGGCGCCGAGGAGCAGCACCAGTCGCCCGCGCCGGGTCGGACGGAGCCTGGGGCGGGGTGGGGCGTCCGGGGACTCGTTCACCATGCGGGCACGGTAACCCGGACGTATGCCCCGAACCGGTACCTCACCGCAGACGACACGACCACCGCGCATCGCACCAGAACGCACGAACAGGCAATCGGGTGTTCGCTCGAACGCGTGGTCGTACCGGTTTTCGTTGCTCGACTCCCCTGCGGAGCCTGATGATTACAGAGCGCACGCGACGGGCTGCAGACCGCGACTGCGCAGTCCCACAGACGCACCACGTACAAGGAGAAACACCAGATGAACTTCCTCACCAACCTGCTCGCCGGCATCGTCCACTTCGTGGGTTGGCTCGTCTGACCATCACTCCACCGGCGCCGCCGCTCCCCGTCCCACGGGAGCGGCGGCGCTGCCGTGTGCGGCGGCCGTCAGCCCCCGGGCCAGGCCGGGTTCACGGTCTCGCGAAGGGAGCGGAGCGGCGCATCCGGTGTCCACGGCGACCGCTTCGGCGAGTACATCGCGGGCCCCGCCCCGCACAGGCCCCTGCCTCAGGGGGCGACCGGTGCCAGGTGGGTGTCGCGGCGGATCAGGGCCGCGTACCGGCCGTCCTGAGCAAGCAGTTCCTCATGGGTGCCGCGCTCCACCGTGCGACCGCCGTCCAGGACGATGATCTGGTCGGCGTCCCGGATCGTGGAGAGCCGGTGAGCGATCGTGATCGTGGTGCGACCTGCGGAAAGAGAGTCGATCGCCGACTGCACGGCGTGTTCGGTACGTGTGTCGAGCGCGCTCGTCGCCTCGTCGAGGATCAGCACGGGAGGGTCGCGGAGAATCGTGCGGGCGATCGCCAGCCGCTGCTTCTCGCCGCCGGAGAAGCGGTAGCCCCGCTCACCGACGAGCGTGTCGTAGCCGTCGGGCAGGGTGGCGATGTGGTCGTGGATCTGCGCGGCGCGGGCCGCCGCCTCGATCTCCTCGTCGGTGGCCTCCGGCTTGGCGAAGCGGAGGTTGTCGGCGACGGAGGCGTGGAAGAGGTAGGTCTCCTGGGAGACCACACCCACGGCCCTGGCAAGGGTGTCGAAGTCCAGGTCCCGCACGTCGACGCCGTCGATGGTGACGCGGCCGCCGGTGACGTCGTACAGCCGGGGGACGAGGTAGCTGAGGGTCGACTTCCCGGAACCGGTGGGACCGACGACCGCGAGGCCGCTGCCTGCGGGCACGGTGACGTCGATGCCGCTGAGCGTGGCCGCGCTCTTCCCGTCGTAACCGAAATCGACGTCCTCGAAGGCGACCTCCCCGCGGATCTTCTCCAGCCGCACCGGCTTCTCGGGCTCGGTGATGTCCACGGTCAGGTCCAGGTACTCGAAGATCCGCTGGAACAGGGCGAGGGACGTCTGCATCTGCACTCCGGTGGAGAGCAGGCTCACGACGGGCCGGAACAGGCCCTGCTGGAGCGAGACGAAAGCTACGAGGGTGCCGAGGGAGACGGCGGTGGCGCCCGTCTGGAGCGTCATACCGGCCGCCCAGTAGATGACGGCGGGCATGGCGGCCATGACGATGCCGATCGTCGACATCCGCCAGCGCCCGGCCATGCTGGAGCGCACTTCGAGACCGACAAGGCGCTCGGATTCCTCGGAGAAGCTCCTGGTGAGCGACTCCGAGCGGCCCATGGTGCGGCCGAGAAGGATGCCGCTGACGGAGAGCGACTCCGTGACGGTGGCGGCCATGGCCGCCATCTGCTTCTGGCGCTGCGTCGTGATCCTCTTGCGCTCCCGGCCCACCCGGCGGCTGATCCAGACGAAGACCGGCAGCAGGAGCAGGGAGACGACGGTCAGTCGCCAGTCGAGCGCGAGCATCGCGACGACGGTGGCGATGACCGCGGTGAGGTTGGAGACCAGCGAGGTGGCGGTCGAGGTGACGGTCGCCTGCATACCGCCGATGTCGCTCGCGATGCGGGACTGCACCTCGCCCGTGCGGGTCCTGGTGAAGAACGCCAGCGGCATCCGCTGGAGCTGGGTGTAGACGGCGGTGCGCAGATCGTGCATGACGCGCTGGCCGACCGTCGTGGAGATCAGGGTCTGCACCACACCGAAGACGCTGGTCATCACGGCGGTGAGGATCATGCCGAGGGCGAGCAGCGAGAGCAGACCGGTGCGGCCCTGGGGGATCGCGGTGTCCAGGATCTCGCGCAGCAGGAACGGGGAGGCCACCGATACCAGGGACGAGGCCCCGACCAGCAGACCGACCAGCGCGAGCCGGCCGCGGTAGGGGCGGAAGAGACGGAAGATGCGGCGCAGCTCGGCGGGCGACTGTCCGTCCTCCCTGGGCTGGGCGTTCCACGTGGGTTCGTCGGGTTTCATGGGCCCCTTCGACAGGCGTGCGGGAACAGGCGGCGTGCGGAAACGCCCCCTGGAAGAGCATAGTGCATTGTTACCTGTACTCACAATGAACATGGTCCTGATATCGTTCCCTCATGGACTCCCCCGATTCCGACGGCCTGCTGGCCGAGCAACTGCTGCGGCTCACCCGCAGGCTCCACCGCATCCAGAGCCGCCAGCTGGAGCCGGTCGGCATCACTCCCGCCCAGTTCCGGCTCCTGCGCACGGTCGCCCAGTACGACAGTCCGCCCCGGATGGCCGATCTGGCCCAGCGCCTGGACGTCGTCCCGCGCGCCGTGACCAGCCTGGTCGACGGTCTGGAGGCGAGCGGCCGGGTGCGCCGCGCCCCCGACCCTGCCAGCCGACGGGTCGTGCGCGTCGAGATCACCGACGAGGGCCGCGCCACACTGCGGTCCCTGCGCAGCGCGCGCCGCGCCGCCGCGGAGGAGATCCTCGCCCCGCTGACCGCCGAACAGCGCGACGTGCTCGGCGGCCTGCTGTCCGCTCTGGTCGACGGGATGCCGGAGCGCCACTGCTGACACGGCGTCGGGCGCCGAACGCCTTCGCGGGCGACCGCGGCATGCCGCACCAGGAGCCGGCCGCCCGGGCCACCGCGGAGGCCGCGGCTCAGGACGCCGGAACACCCCTCGGACCGCCAGCCTCCGGGTGCTCCGGCGCTCTGCGCGGCGGCCGGATATGTTCCCCCCAGCGGTCCGGACGCGGAAAACCGTTTGCCTCGGACCGGGGCAGGACGCGAACCTTGCACGGTTTGGTCCCCCGCCCGTCCAACGATTCCGCGAGGTCCACAGGACCTCTGCCCTTCCGAGCCCTGGGACGTCATGCAGATTCGCGATCTTCCGTATTCAGATCCTGGCGATCCGGATGTCCGGTCAGGTCCACGGTTCCTGTTCTGGCTCGGGCGCAGTCAGCTCTCCGGACAGCTCAAGTCCCTTTCCTGGGGCCTGCTCCACCAGTGCGCCATCGCCGGACTGCCGCTCGCCGTCGGGCTGGCCGTCCAGGCCGCCATCGACCGCTCGGGCCATGGCCTCCTGGTGGCCGGCGGGCTGATCGTGGCCCTCGGCGTGCTCATCGCGGTGGGCGACACGATGCTCCACCGCACCGCCATCACGAACTGGATCACCGCCGCGGCACGCGTACAGCAGCTGCTGGCCCGCAAGACCGCCGAGCTCGGCTCCGCGCTCACCCGGCGGGTCGCCGCCGGCGAGGTCGTCGCCGTCTCCACCGGCGATGTCGAGAAGATCGGCTGGTTCGTCGAAGCACTTTCCCGCTTCGCCGCCGCCGCGACCGCCCTCGTACTGATCTGCGTCGGCCTCGTCCTCTATCTCCCCACGCTGGGCGTCCTCGTGGCCGTCGCCATGCCCGTCCTGGCCCTGGCCGTCCTGCCCCTGCTCCCCCGGGCGACCCGGCGCGCCGACACCCAGCGCGAGAAGGCGGGCAAGGCGACGGAGCTGGCCTCCGACACCGTGGCCGGTCTGCGGGTGCTGCGCGGCATCGGCGGCGAGGAGCTCTTCCTCGGCCGCTACCGCCGCGCCTCCCAGGAGGTACGCAAGGCCGCCGTCCGCAGTGCGCGGATGTGGGCGCTGATCTCGGCGATCCAGGTGCTGCTGCCGGGCATTCTCCTGATCTCCCTGGTCGTGTACGGGGCCACGCTGGCCCGGGACGGCCGCATCGAGGTGGGCCAGCTGGTCACCGTGTACAGCGCCGCGACACTGATGCTGTTCCCGCTGCGGCACGTCGAGGAGATCGCCATGGCGTACTCCTTCTCGCGGCCGTCCGCGCAACGCGCGGTCCGGGTGCTGTCGCTGCACCGCAGCGCTCAGCCGTCGACCATCGAGGGCATGGCTCCGACCGGCGACCTGTACGACCCCGTCACCGGCCTGATGGCTCCCCAGGGGCTGTTCACCGCCGTGGTCTGCGGCGATCCCGACGAGGCGGGCCGGCTGGCCGACCGGCTCGGCGGTCATGTCCAGACCGCGGACGACGTGGACGATGCGGACGACGAGACGACGGCGAAGCCGAAGCCGAAGCCGCAGCCGCGGCCGCAGGCACCGTCCGTACTGCTCGGCGGTGTGGCGCTGGACGAACTGCCGCTGGACTTCGCACGGTCGGCGGTGCTCGTGCAGGACAAGGACCCGGTGCTGCTCTCGGGCACGCTGCGTGAGCTGCTCGACGTACCGTCCTCCGGTCTCGTGACCGCCGAGGACGCCCTGGCCGCGGCCCAGTGCGGTGACGTGCTGGACGCGCTGGCGCAGGCTTCGCCCGACGCGGACGGCGACCCGATGGGGACCCGCATCACGGAGCGCGGCCGTTCTCTCTCCGGCGGCCAGCGGCAACGGCTCGCACTGGCCCGTTCCCTGGTCACGGACCCGGAAGCACTGGTGCTCGACGAGCCGACGTCCGCCGTCGACTCGCACACGGAGGCCAGGGTGGCCGCCGGTATCAAGCGGCTGCGCCAGGGCCGTACGACCGTGGCGTTCGCCTCGTCGCCGTTGCTGCTCGACCTCGCCGACCGCGTGGTGCTCGTCCACGAAGGCTCCGTCGTGGCCGTCGGTTCGCACCGCCAGCTGCTGCGCGGCGAACCCCGGTACCGGGCTGTCGTGACCCGCGAGACCGAGAACGAAGTCGCGGCCCTGGCCGCGCAGGACCCGCCCGCGGAGACCGGACAGGCCGACGCGATCGAAGCCATCGAAGAAATCGAGGAGAGGGCATGATCGGCGTCGCACCACCGGCGTACGACCCGGCCGCCCCGGAGTCGGCGACGACCCTGCCGGTCGGCACACCGACGACCGTGCGCGGCTACGTACGCGACCTGATGCGGCGTCACCGCAAGGCGTTCGCCGCGCTCATCGCGGTGAACGCCGTCGCGGTGATCGCCTCGATCACCGGTCCGTATCTGCTGGGCGGGCTGGTCGAGGACCTGTCGAACGGGGTCACCGACCTCCACCTGGAGCGCACCGCGACGGTGTTCGCGGTGGCGCTCGTCGTCCAGACCGTGTTCACACGGACCATGCGGCTGCGCGGTGCGATGCTCGGCGAGAAAATGCTCGCCGACCTGCGCGAGGACTTCCTCGTACGGTCGGTCGGGCTGCCGCCGGGTGTCCTGGAACGGGCCGGGACGGGCGATCTGCTGTCCAGGATCACCACGGACATCGACCGGCTCGCGAACGCGATGCGTGAGGCCGTGCCGCAGCTGGCGATCGGCGTGGTGTGGGCGGGGCTGCTGCTCGGCGCACTCACCGTGACGGCCCCGCCGCTGGCCCTGGCCGTGCTGGTCGCGCTGCCGGTCCTGATCGTCGGCTGCCGCTGGTACTTCCGGCGGGCGCCTTCGGCGTACCGCTCGGAGGCCGCCGGATACGCGTCCGTCGCGGCGATGCTCGCCGAGACCGTCGACGCGGGCCGGACGGTGGAGGCGCACCGTCTGGGGGCCCGCCGGGTCGCGCTGTCGGACCGGCGGATCAAGGAGTGGACGGCCTGGGAGCGGTACACGCTGTTCCTGCGCTCGGTGCTCTTCCCCGTCATCAACGCCACGTACGTGACGATCCTCGGCGCCGTGCTGATGCTCGGTGGCTGGTTCGTGCTGGAGGGGTGGCTCACCGTCGGTCAGCTGACGACGGGCGCGTTGCTGGCACAGATGATGGTCGACCCGATCGGTCTGATCCTGCGCTGGTACGACGAGTTGCAGGTCGCCCAGGTCTCGCTGGCCCGGCTCGTCGGCGTACGCGAGATCGAGCCGGACGCGGGCGACGACGAGATCGGCCCGGACGGCCGCGCGGTCCGGGCCGACGAGGTGCACTTCGGCTACCGGGCCGGGGTCGACGTCCTGCACAAGGTGACGCTGGACGTGGCTCCGGGTACGCGGCTGGCGCTCGTCGGCCCGTCGGGCGCCGGCAAGTCGACGCTGGGCCGGCTGCTGGCCGGGATCTACGCACCCCGTACGGGCGAAGTGACGCTGGGCGGCGCGGAGTTGTCGCGGATGACGGCGGAGCGGGTACGCGAACATGTCGCCCTGGTCAATCAGGAGCATCACGTCTTCGTGGGTTCGCTGCGGGACAACCTGCTGCTGGCCCGCACCGGAGCCGATGACGCCGAGCTGTGGTCGTCACTCGCCGCGGTCGACGCCGACGGCTGGGCGAAGGCCCTCGACAAGGGGCTCGACACCGAGGTCGGTTCGGGCGCGCTGGCGCTGACCCCGGCGCAGGCGCAGCAGATCGCGCTGGCCCGGCTGGTGCTCGCCGATCCGCACACGCTGGTGCTGGACGAGGCCACCTCACTGCTGGATCCGCGCGCGGCGAGGCATCTGGAGCGCTCGCTGGCCAAGGTGCTGGAAGGCCGCACGGTGGTGGCGATCGCGCACCGGCTGCACACCGCGCACGACGCCGATGTGATCGCGGTCGTGGAGAGCGGCCGCATCAGTGAACTGGGCAGCCACGACGAGCTGGTGGCCGCCGACGGCGCGTACGCGGCGCTGTGGCGGTCCTGGCACGGCTGAGCCGGGTCACCGGCCCCGAAGCCGACGGCCGTGCCGATCCTCGTTCTCACTACTGTGTGGCGGGTGAAGGATTCGAACACGACGTTGGGGACGCCGGACTGTCGCAGCGCCGGGCGGTATCTGTGGTGGCTGGTCACCAGTCAGCGCCGCCGGGCCGCCGCCGGTGCGCTGCTCGGCAGCACCTGGATGGTCTGCCTGACGCTGCCCCCCTACCTGCTGTCACGTGCCATCGACGACGGCCTGGAGCCGGGTCGGTGGTCCGTGCTGGCCGGCTGGGTGGCCGCGTTGTTCGGCGTGGGGGTGCTGAACGCGTGGATCGGCATCATGAGGCACCGCACGATGACCAGGGTGCGGATGGACGCCGCCTTCCGTTCGGTGCAGGTCGTGGTCAGGCAGGCGACCAGGCTGGGCGGGGCTCTGCCGCGCCGGGCCACGGCCGGGGAAGTCGTCACGATCGGGTTCGGCGACGTCGGCGTGATCGCCGGCACGCTGACCATCACCGGCCCCGGGGTCGGCGCGGTCCTCGCCTATGTCGTCGTGGCCGTGCTGCTGCTGGCCGTCTCGCCTCTGCTCGCCGCCGTGGTGCTGCTCGGTGTGCCCCTGCTCGCGGTGCTGGTCGGTCCGCTGCTGGGGCGGCTCCAGGGCGTCGAGACGACGTACCGGCAGCGGCAGGGTGAACTCGCCGCCCGGTTCGAGGACATCGTCAAAGGGCTGCGCGTCCTCAACGGCATCGGCGGCAAGGAGGTGTACGCCGAGCGCTACCGGGACGGCTCGCGCGCCGTGCGGGAGGAGGGGTACCGCGTCGGCACGGTGACCAGCTGGATCCAGGCGCTCGGCGTGGGACTTCCGACCTTGTTCCTCGGGACGGTGACCTGGCTGGCGGCCCGCATGGCCGCTCAAGGGGACATCACCGTGGGTGAGTTGGTCGCGGTCTACGGGTACGCCACGGTGCTCGTGGTGCCGGTCTCGTTCTTCATCGAGGGCGGTTACGACCTCAGCCGTGGACTGGTCGCCGCCCGCAGGGTCGTACGTTTCCTGACCCTGGAACCCGATTCCGTGGGCGGGAACGCGGTGGACGGACCCGGCGCACCGTCCACGCTGTGTGATCCGCGATCCGGCGTCGAGGTGGCACCGGGCAGGCTGACCGCACTGGTCAGCGCCCGGCCGTCCGATTCCGCGGCGGTGGTAGACCGCCTGGGCCGGTTCACCGACTCGGCCGCGACCTGGGGCGCGATCCGCCTCGACGAGATCGACCTGACGCAGGTGCGCCGCCGGATCCTCGTCGCCGACAACGAGGCCGACCTGTTCGCCGGCCCGCTGCGCGAGGTCATCTGCGGGACCCGGGACCGGGACGAGGAGGCCATCGGCCGCGCCGTCCACGCGGCCATGGCACAGGACATCGTGAGCGGCCTGCCCGACGGGCTCGATTCGCGTGTGGACGCGCAGGGCCGCAACCTCTCCGGCGGCCGGCGTCAGCGCGTCCGGCTGGTCCGGGCCCTGCTGGCCGATCCCGAAGTGCTCCTGGCGGTCGAGCCCACCTCGGCCCTCGACGCGCACACCGAGGCGGCCGTCGCGAGCCGGCTCCGCTCCGCACGGTCCGGACGCACCACGGTCGTGACCAGCACGTCACCACTCCTCCTGGACCAGGCGGACACCGTGCACTACCTGGCCGACGGTTCCGTCGTGGACACCGGAAGCCATCGCGAACTCCTGGAGCGGCAGCCCGGCTACCGGCTCCTGGTGTCGCGGGGCATGGACCACGAGGACGACGGTCCCGCCGGCGAAGGAACCGTCCCGCCGCTCCGGAAGGCCGTGCGATGACCGCCGACTCACCGTCCGCTCCCCTCACCCTGCCCATAGCCGGACCGTCCGCGGTACGCGGGGCGGCGCTCCGGCTGATCCGGCTCGACGGTCGTGCCTTCGCCGTCATGATCGGCCTCAACGCGCTGGCCGCCGGCGCGGGTCTCGTCGGACCCTGGCTGCTCGGCCGCATCATCGACGAGGTCAGGTCAGGGGGTGGAGTGGCGGCGGTGGACCGCCTCGCCCTCACCATGCTCGGATTCGCGCTGGTACAGCTCGTCCTGGCGCGTTACGCCGGTCACGTCGGCCACCGCTTCGGCGAGCGGACGCTCGCCCGCATCCGCGAGGAGTTCACCGAACGGGCGCTCGCGCTGCCCGCCGCGGCGGTCGAGCGGGCCGGGACCGGCGACCTGATGACCCGGGGCACCACCGATGTCGCCGCGGTCGGCGCGACACTCCGGGACGCCGGGCCCGAGGTTCTCATCGCAGGCGTCCAGGCGGTGTTCATCCTGGGTGCGGTGTTCGTGCTCGACCCGCTGCTCGGCGCGTGCGGAGTGCTGGGCCTGCTCGGCATCTGGTTCGCCGCCCGCTGGTATCTGCGCCGCGCTCTCAGCGCGTACCTCGACGAGGGCGCCGCCAACTCGGCTCTCGCGGAGCAGCTCGCGGCCACCGCCGCGGGAGCCCGTACCGTCGAGGCCCTCGGACTCCAGGAGCGCCGCATCGCGGCCTGCCGGGAGGACATCGAGAAGTGCCGCGCCACCCGGACCCGCACACTGTTCCTCCGCAGCGTGCTCTTCCCGGCCGTGGACATCTCGTACGTCGTTCCCGTGGCCGGTGTCCTGCTGATCGGCGGGGTGCTGCACGAGCACGGCACGGTGAGCCTCGGTGCGGTGGTCGCGTCGGCGCTGTACCTGCGCCAGCTCTCCCAGCCCCTGGACACCATCCTCCAGCAGCTGGAGCAGGTGCAGAGCAGCAGTGCCTCGTTCGCCAGGGTCGAGGGCATCGGCCCGGCCGCGCCGGCACCGTCGGCCGCGTCCCCCGCACCCGCCGACGACCGGATCGAGGTGGCCGGTGTGCGCTACGCGTACCCCGGGGGGAGCGACGTCCTGCACGGTGTCGACCTGACGGTCAGGCCCGGCGAGCGCCTGGTGATCGTCGGGCCCTCCGGCGCGGGCAAGACGACCCTGGGCAGGCTGCTGGCCGGCATGGACACACCCCGCACCGGCACGGTGACGGTGGGCCGGGTCCCGGTGGCAGGCCTGGACGCCGAACAGCTGCGACGGCACGTCGTTCTCGTCACCCAGGAGCACCACGTGTTCCTGGGGACGGTCCGCGACAACCTGCGCATCGCCTCCGCCCGCGCCACCGACGCCGAGCTGCGCGCGGCTCTCGTCGCTGTCGGCGCCGAGTGGGCCGACGAGCTGCCGGACGGTCTGGACACCGATCTGGGCCACGGGAGCCATCGGCCGGACGGCGCGCAGGCCCAGCAGCTCGCCCTGGCGCGCGTCGTGCTGGCCGACCCGCACACGCTGATACTCGACGAGGCCACCGCGCTCCTGGATCCGAGCACCGCGCGGCACACGGAGCGTGCGCTCGCCGCCGTCCTCGAGGGGCGGACCGTCGTCGCCATCGCCCACCGGCTGCAGACCGCCCATGACGCCGACCGGGTGGCCGTCATGGAGGACGGCCGTCTCACGGAACTCGGCACCCACGCCGCTCTGGTCGCGGCCGACGGCGCCTATGCCGCGCTCTGGCACACATGGCACGGCGAGGGGCACGGCTCGGAGCGGTCCCCGCGCCGTCAGGAGGCGAACTCGGATGCGGCCGGTAAGGATGAGACGTGACCCACCCGGAATCAGGGGCAGGCGGGGACAGAACCGCGTAAGAGGGTCCGCGACATGCGGGGGTGGGAGAAGGAGCGGGGCCGGGTGCGTGCGACTGCGAGGCGGAGGATCGAGCATGGCGGAGCCATGGTGACCGACGACGACGCCGCAGACGTGCGTTTGCCCGGCCCCGCGACGCCTCCCCCCGTTTGCCGGACCCTATGAAGCCCGAGAAGGGACGCACACCGTGGCACGACCCAGGATTCTCGTTGTCGGCGCCGGCTTTGCCGGGGTCGGGTGCGTACGCCGGCTGGAGCGCAGGCTCGTTCCCGGCGAAGCCGAGATCACGCTCGTCACCCCGTTCTCGTACCAGCTGTATCTGCCACTCCTGCCGCAGGTCGCCGCCGGCGTACTGACTCCCCAGTCCGTCGCCGTTTCGTTGCGCCGCAGCCGCCGCCACCGCACCCGGATCGTCCCGGGCGGGGCCATCGGAGTGGACACCGACGCCAAGGTCTGCGTCGTCCGCAAGATCACTGACGAGATCGTGAACGAGCCGTACGACTACATCGTCCTCGCCGCCGGCAGCGTCACCCGGACCTTCGACATCCCCGGACTCGTCGAGCACGCCCGGGGGATGAAGACGCTCGCCGAGGCCGCGTACGTCCGCGACCACGTGATCGCGCAGCTCGATCTCGCCGATGCCAGCCAGGACGAGGAGGAGCGGGCCTCCCGGCTCCAGTTCGTCGTGGTCGGCGCAGGGTACGCGGGGACCGAGACGGCGGCCTGTCTGCAACGGCTCACCACCAACGCTCTCAAGCAGTATCCGCGGCTCGATCCGAAGCTCATCAAGTGGCATCTGATCGACATCGCCCCCAAGCTCATGCCCGAACTCGGGGACAAGCTCGGCCTGGACGCCCTGGAGATCCTGCGCAGGCGCGGCATCGAGGTCTCGCTCGGCGTCTCGATCGCCGAGGCGACCGCGGAACGGGTGACGTTCACCGACGGCCGGGTCCTGCCCTGCCGCACCCTGATCTGGACCGCGGGCGTCGCGGCCAGCCCGCTGATCGCCGCCCTCGGCGCGGAGACCGTACGCGGACGCCTCGCGGTGACTCCCGAGCTCTCCCTGCGCGGCTCCGACGGCGTCTTCGCGCTCGGCGACGCCGCCGCGGTGCCCGATCTCGCGAAGGGCGACGGGGCCGTCTGCCCGCCCACCGCCCAGCACGCCATGCGTCAGGGCCGCACGATGGCCGACAACCTCATCGCGACCCTGCGCGGTATGCCGCTGGTGCCGTACGAGCACAAGGACCTCGGCCTGGTCGTCGACCTCGGCGGCCGGGACGCCGTCTCCAAACCGTTCGGCATCGAGCTGAAGGGCCTGCCCGCCCAGGTGGTGGCCCGCGGCTACCACTGGTCGGCGCTGCGGACGAACGTCGCCAAGACCCGGGTCCTGACGAACTGGATGCTGAACGCGATCGCCGGTGACGACTTCGTACGGACCGGGTTCCAGCTGCGCAGTCCGGCGACACTGAAGGACTTCGAGTACACGGACGCCTATCTCAGCCCTGAGCAGGTCCGCGCGCACACGGCCGCGACCGTGATCCGCCACTGACGCGGTCTCTCCCGGCGGGTGCCGTCCGGATCAGTTCTGCCGGGAGAGGACCGTTTCGACGGTGTCCGCCTCTTCCGGCCGCTTGTCCTCGCGGTGGCTCAGCACCCGGGCGAACCGCAGAGTGACACCCGCCGGATAGCGGGTGGAGCGCTGGAGTCCGTCGTAGGCGATCTCGACGACGAGTTCGGGGCGGACGGTCACCACATGGCCGTCGTCGCCCGTGGACAGCTCCCTCAGCCTTTCGGTCTGCCAGGCGAGCATGGAGTCGGTGAGCCCCTTGAAGGTCTTGCCGAGCATGACGTACGAGCCGTCGGCCCCCCGCGCCCCGAGGTGCAGGTTGGACAGCTTCCCCGTCCGCCGCCCGTGTCCCCATTCGGCGGCGAGCACCACCAGGTCCAGGGTGTGCACCGGCTTCACCTTCAGCCAGGAGGCTCCGCGCCGGCCGGCGCTGTAGGGCGCGTCGAGGCTCTTGACGACCACACCCTCGTGGCCGCGCGCCAGCGTGCCGGCGAGGAAGGCTTCGGCGGCTTCGCGCGCCCGTGTCCCGCCCGGTCCGGCGACGACGAGGCGCCGGACGCGCATCCGCTCCGGGACGAGTCCCGCCAGCGCGGAGTGCCGTTCGGTGAAGGGAAGGTCGAGCAGGTCCCGGCCGTCGAGGGACAGCGCGTCGAACAGGACGGGCACGACGGGGACGGTGGCCGCGGCCCCGGCCACATCGCGCCGGGAGCCCACCCGGGCGGCGGTCTCCTGGAAGGGGCGGGGGCGGCCGTCGGTGCCGAGCGCGATCACCTCGCCGTCGAGAACGAACCGTTCACCGGGGAAGTCGCGTACCGCCGCGGCGATTTCCGGCAGGCGCTCGGTGATGTCGTCGAGCGTGCGGGTGTAGAGGCGGACCTCGGCGCCTTGCCTGTGCACCTGGACGCGGATGCCGTCGAGCTTCTCCTCGACGACGCAGGACCCGAGCTTGTCGATCGCTTCGGTGACCGAGCGGGCGGTGTGCGCGAGCATCGGCAGGACGGGGCGGCCCACGGTCAGCCGGAACGCGCCGAGGGCCTCCGGGCCCCGCGCCAGCAGATCCCTGGCTACCGCTTGCAGCGACCCGGCGAGCATCACCGCCCGGCGTACGTCCTCGGGCGGTGCCCCGGCGGCCTGGGCGAGCGCGTCGGCGGCGACCGCGTCCAGGGCGCCCTGGCGCACCTCACCGGTGAGCAGGGCCCGCAGGAAGTGCTGTTCACCGGCCGTGGCGGCGCCGAGGAGCCGTTGGAGGGCCTCCCGGCGGCCGGCCTGGGAACCGGCGCCCGACAGAGCGCCGACGGCCGTCAGTTCGGCGTCCACCTCCGCGACGGTGAGGCTGGGCTCGGCCGCGGGCGGCACCGGGGCGCCCAGGGTGCTCCAGCCGATGCCGATCCGCCCCTGCGGGAGGCGGCCCGAGAGGTACGGGATGACGATCGGGACGTCGTCCGGCGCGGTGTCCCGGAACAGGCCGGCCAGCAGGGCGACCTTCCGGGACCGTGCCGACGTCGCGGCGACATCCAGGGACACACGGGCGAGCCGGTCGAACAGCATGAGGTCATGGTGCTACGGCTCGCCGCGCCCCCCCCCCCCCCCCCCCCCCCCCCCCCCCCCCCCGGGCGGCACGGAGCGTCAGATGACGTTGAGTGCGGCGGCGCCGCCCACTCCCCCGAGCACCATGAAGACGGGCATCAGCACCTTCAGCTCCACCCAGCTGCCGGCCCGGAAGCGCATCGCCTTCGGCGGTCCGATCGGGTACCAGCGCTTGCGTCCCAGCGGGATCGGCCACAGGATCGGGCAGCCGGAGACGGTCAGCGCGTCGCCGATGTCGTGGACGAGCGCACCCAGCACGATGGGCAGTCCGAGCCACAGGTACTCCTGGCCGGGTGCGGTGAACAGCCAGTCGGAGCCGTTGCCCGCCTTGTCCAGGACACCGGCCAGAATCCAGGCGCTGGTCGCTCCCAGGAGCCAGACCAGGATGTCGCTGGACATCCGGGCGGCCCGCCACAGCAGTCCTTCGACGGCGAGCACCAGATGGACGAAGAGGATCGCCAGGACCGCCCACCTGCCGCCGGTGACCGCCGCGGCCGAGGCGCCCCCACCGATCAGCACGGCCCACAGCCAGGTGTGGGTCAGGGTCCGGTGGCCGCCGGTCCTGCGCGGGTCACCGGGTCCTCTGGTCGCCTTGTAGACGGCGTACGAGAGCTTGTCGACGACCTCGCAGAGGCCCTTGGAGACCGGGCCGAAGGCCCGCGAGATGGTCGCCGACTTGTGGTCGAGGTCGGGGGCCAGCGCGGCGCCCGCGCAGATCAGAGCGCCCACGGCCAGGACGGGCCAGGGCATCGGATGGCCGGCGGCGGCGGCCGCCGCACCCACCCCCAGCCAGGCCGCTGCCCCTGACAGAGAGTGTGCCGGTCCCATCATGGTCGTCCCCGCCCCGTAGATCCTGCACGGCCATGGCCCCTGCGGGGCGGCCGAGTTGAGTGGGCAGCGTATCGCCCGTGATCTTCGGCTGGCCCTCCGGTTCCCTCATCCGGGCGGAAGGCAGGCAAGATGGGGGTGTGACCCTCATCGATCAGCTGCCCCCGACCGCCGACCCGGACGCCCTCTTCGAGGCCTTCTCGTCATGGACCGAGACCCAGGGGATCACGCTGTATCCCGCCCAGGAAGAGGCGCTGATCGAGGTGGTTTCGGGGGCGAACGTGATCCTTTCCACGCCCACGGGCTCCGGAAAGAGCCTGGTCGCCGCCGGAGCGCACTTCACCGCGCTGGCCCAGGACAAGGTCACCTTCTACACCGCGCCGATCAAGGCGCTTGTCTCGGAGAAGTTCTTCGATCTGTGCAAGCTCTTCGGCACGGAGAACGTCGGCATGCTGACCGGCGACGCCTCGGTCAACGCCGACGCCCCCGTCATCTGCTGCACGGCCGAGGTGCTGGCCTCGATCGCGCTGCGCGACGGCAAGTACGCCGATGTCGGCCAGGTCGTGATGGACGAGTTCCACTTCTACGCCGAGCAGGACCGCGGCTGGGCCTGGCAGATCCCGATCCTGGAACTCCCGCAGGCCCAGTTCGTCCTGATGTCCGCGACCCTCGGCGATGTCGCGATGTTCGAGAAGGACCTCACGCGCCGCACCGGCCGCCCCACCTCGGTGGTGCGCTCGGCGAGCCGGCCGGTCCCGCTCAGTTACGAGTACCGGCTGACACCGATCACCGAGACGCTCACCGAGCTGCTGGACACCCGCCAGTCCCCTGTCTACATCGTGCACTTCACCCAGGCCGCCGCCGTCGAGCGGGCGCAGTCGCTCATGAGCATCAACATGTGCACCAAGGAGGAGAAGGAGAAGATCGCCGACCTGATCGGCAGCTTCCGCTTCACCACCAAGTTCGGCCAGAACCTCTCGCGCTACGTGCGCCACGGCATCGGTGTGCACCACGCGGGGATGCTGCCCAAGTACCGCCGCCTGGTGGAGAAGCTCGCCCAGGCGGGTCTGCTGAAGGTGATCTGCGGTACGGACACGCTCGGTGTCGGCGTCAACGTGCCCATCCGCACGGTGCTGTTCACCGCACTCACCAAATACGACGGCACCCGGGTCCGCACGCTGCGCGCCAGGGAGTTCCACCAGATCGCCGGCCGCGCAGGGCGGGCCGGGTTCGACACGGCGGGCTTCGTCGTCGCCCAGGCACCCGAGCACGTCATCGAGAACGAGAAGGCCGTCAAGAAGGCGGGCGACGACGTGAAGAAGAAGCGCAAGGTGGTCCGCAAGAAGGCCCCCGAGGGCTTCGTCGCCTGGTCGGAGACCACCTTCGACAAGCTGATCCAGTCCGACCCGGAGCCGCTGACCTCGCGCTTCCGGGTCACGCACACGATGCTGCTGTCCGTGATCGCCCGGCCCGGCAACGCCTTCGAGGCGATGCGTCATCTGCTGGAGGACAACCACGAGCCGCGCAAGGCGCAGCTGCGTCACATCAGGCGGGCCATCGCCATCTACCGTTCGCTGCTCGACGGCGGTGTGGTGGAGCAGCTGGACAAGCCGGATGCCGACGGCCGGATCGTACGCCTCACCGTCGACCTCCAGCAGGACTTCGCGCTCAACCAGCCGCTGTCCACCTTCGCGCTGGCCTCGTTCGACCTGCTGGACGTCGAATCCCCCTCGTACGCCCTGGACATGGTCTCCGTCGTCGAGTCCACCCTGGACGACCCCCGGCAGATCCTCGCCGCCCAGCAGAACAAGGCCCGGGGCGAGGCGGTCGGGCAGATGAAGGCGGACGGGATCGAGTACGAGGAGCGCATGGAGCTGCTCCAGGACGTCACCTACCCGAAGCCGCTGAGCGAGCTGCTGTGGCACGCGTACGAGGTCTACCGCACGAGCCATCCGTGGGTCGGCGACCACCCCGTGTCGCCGAAGTCGGTGATCCGGGACATGTACGAACGCGCCATGACCTTCGCGGAGTTCACCTCGCACTACGAGCTTGCGCGCACCGAGGGCATCGTCCTGCGCTATCTGGCGGGCGCGTACAAGGCTCTTGAGCACACGATCCCGGACGACCTGAAGTCGGAGGACCTGGAGGATCTGACCGCCTGGCTCGGCGAGATGGTCCGTCAGGTGGACTCCAGCCTCCTGGACGAGTGGGAGCAGCTCGCCAACCCGGAGGTGGAGACCGCCGAGCAGGCGCAGGAGCGGGCCGACGAGGTCAAGCCGGTCACGGCGAACGCGCGCGCCTTCCGGGTCCTGGTACGCAACGCGATGTTCCGCAGGGTGGAGCTGGCCGCGCTGGACCGCGTGCGCGAACTCGGCGAGCTGGACGGCGATTCGGGCTGGGACGAGGACGCCTGGGGCGAGGCGATGGACGGGTACTGGGACGCGCACGAGGACCTGGGAACCGGCCCCGACGCCCGCGGCCCGAAGCTGCTGAAGATCGACGAGGACCGGGAGCA
Organism: Streptomyces finlayi; assembly: GCF_014216315.1. Classification (NCBI taxonomy): domain Bacteria; kingdom Bacillati; phylum Actinomycetota; class Actinomycetes; order Kitasatosporales; family Streptomycetaceae; genus Streptomyces; species Streptomyces finlayi. Next base: position 6,991,993 of record NZ_CP045702.1, on the reverse strand, counting down.
CGGCCTGTGGCGGGTCTGGCAGGCTTTCGCGGACCCGGCCGGGGACCACGACTGGGGCATCAGTGCCGAGGTCGATCTGGCCGCGTCCGACGAGGAGGGCCGGGCGGTCGTCCGGGTCACTTCCGTGGGGCAGCTGTAGCAACGAACCGGCTTCGAAAGCGTCGAGCACGCCGAGACCCTCGAGAGTGGAGAAGAACCGTTTGACATCCTCCCCCTCCTGAAGGAGGGGGATTCCTACGGCTCGCGCCGTGGGGTTTTCTGCTTCGTCGCCGACTGCCCGCCCGGAGAACTCCGTTGAGGTCTTACACCGGCTCCACAGACTGTCACCGAGAGCCCCTCGGCCAGTACGTTCTTCGCGGCGTTCACGTCACGGTCGTGAGTGACACCGCACCTACACGTCCACATACGGATGTTCAGCGGCATCTTGCCCTGCAAGGTGCCGCAGGCGGAGCACAGCCTGGAGGAGGGGAACCAGCGGTCGATGGCGACCAGGTCCCTTCCGTGCCAGGCGCACTTGTACTCCAGCATGCCGCGCATCGTGCTCCAGGCAGCATCCGAGATGGCGCGGGCCAGAAAATGGTTCTTGACCATGTTGCGTACGGTGAGATCTTCGATCACGATCGTTTGGTTTTCACGAACGAGTCGAGTGGTCAGCTTGTGCAGGTGGTCACGCCTGCGGTCGGTAATGCGGGCATGGACCTTGGCGACCTTGCGCCGGGCCTTGGCCCGGTTCGCTCCGTCACCCCTGGCCTTCTTCGCCAGCACCCGCTGAGCCTTGGCGAGACGGGCGCGGTCCTTGCGCTCGAACCTGGGGTTGGTGACCTTCTCTCCGGTGGAGAGCGTCACCAGGCTGGTGATCCCGGCGTCGATCCCGACCGTGTTCGTGGTCTGGGGCATGGTTGCGGGGATGTCGTCGCACAGCATCGACACGAACCAGCGCCCAGCCGGATCCTGCGAAACCGTCACCGTGGACGGCGTCGCACCTTCGGGAAGGGGGCGGGACCACACGATGTCGAGCGGTTCGCTCATCTTGGCGAGGGTCAGCTTGCCGTCCCGGTAGCGGAAACCGCTGGTGGTGTACTCAGCGGACTTCCGCGACTTCTTCCGGGACTTGAAGGCCGGGTACTTGGCCCGCTTCTGCCAGAAGTTCCCGAACGCTCCTTGCAGATGCCGCAACGTCTGCTGCAACGGCACAGACGAAACCCCGGACAGGTAGGCCAGCTCGTCGGTCTTCTTCCACGAGGTGAGCATCACGGAGGTGGCGTTGTAGTTGACCCGCTCCTGACGGAGCGTCCACGCCTCGGACCGTGCGGCGAGCGCCAGGTTGTAGACCTTGCGAACGCAGCCGAACGTGCGCGACAGCTCGACCGCCTGCGCATCGGTCGGACAGAAGCGGTACTTGAACGCCCGCTTCACCTGCTTCGTGGTCATGCTCACAAACTAGCGGTGCCGCGACTTAAGATCAAACCTGCGGGTCGCGGCACCGGAATCCGCCCTGGCACCGAATCCCAGCCCACCGCCCTGCTCCGCAGGGGCTGAGTTTCCTCCCCGAGCCAAAGCACGGGGTATCCACACAGGAGGAAGAGATGACGAACCCCGCCGAGCGTCTGGTCGACCTGCTCGACCTGGAGCGGATCGAGGTCGACATCTTCCGTGGCCGCAGCCCGCAGGAGTCCCTCCAGCGGGTCTTCGGCGGGCAGGTCGCCGGGCAGGCGCTGGTGGCTGCGGGACGCACCACCGACGGCGGCCGCCCGGTCCACTCGCTGCACGCCTACTTCCTGCGTCCAGGACGCCCCGGCGTGCCGATCGTCTATCAGGTCGAGCGGGTACGGGACGGCCGGTCCTTCACCACCCGCCGGGTCACGGCCGTGCAGGAGGGCCGGACGATCTTCAACCTGACTGCCTCGTTCCACCGCCCGGAGGAGGGCGGCATCGAGCACCAGCTGCCGCCGGCCCGCGTGGTCCCGGACCCCGACGAGCTGCCGACCGTCGCCGAGGAGGTACGTGAGCACCTGGGCGCCCTGCCGGAGGCGCTGGAGCGGATGGCCAGGCGCCAGCCGTTCGACATCCGTTACGTGGACCGGCTGCGCTGGACTCAGGAGGAGATCAAGGACGCGGACCCGCGCAGCGCCGTGTGGATGCGGGCGGTCGGCCCGCTGGGCGACGATCCGCTCGTCCACACCTGCGCACTCACGTACGCGAGTGACATGACGCTGCTCGACGCGGTCAGGATCCCGGTGGAACCCCTGTGGGGCCCGCGCGGCTTCGACATGGCGTCACTGGACCACGCGATGTGGTTCCACCGGCCGTTCCGGGCGGACGAGTGGTTCCTGTACGACCAGGAGTCACCGATCGCGACGGGCGGGCGAGGGCTGGCCCGCGGCCGCATCTACGACCGCGAGGGGCAGTTGCTGGTGTCGGTGGTGCAGGAGGGGCTGTTCCGGCGGCTCGACGCCTGAGGCTGTCCGGCGGTCAGGAACCTCGGGACGCCGCCTCGCCGCCTCGCCGCCTGGCCATGGACCGCCGACCCGCCGCAGGGGGCCAGGCGGCGGGGGCGCGTACGGCTCAGAGGCCCGGCAGCGTGTCCTGGTCGGCCTCGTGGCGCCGGGTGCGGATGTCGGGGCCCGCCGGGTGGAGTTTGGCGTCACAGGCGGGCCCCAGGCCGGTTCGGCGTGAGTGGGTACCGGTGAGGGGGCGCCCGCACATGCGACAGCGCACAAGGCGCGGGCCGGTGGCCGCGTCGGTTCCGGGCAGCGGGTCGGCCCCGGGATCCGTGGGCGGCACGGGGAAGGACGCGGGCAGGGGCTCCGGTTCGGTGGGCGGCACACACCGATCTTGTCAGGAGCGGTCGTGTCCCGGCCGCACCCAGCGGTGACACAGATCGGACCATGTCCCTGATCCGGGATATCCTCTCCGATATGAGAGAGGTGGAGAGTCCGGAGTCCAGCTCCGTCGATGCCCGGCTGGCCGCCCGGCTGGGCGAGCTTCGTACCGGGCGCGGCTGGTCGCTGGACGAGCTGTCCCGGCGGAGCGGGGTGAGCCGCTCGACGCTGTCGCGGCTGGAGCGCGGCGAGATCAGTCCGACCGCCGCTCTCCTGGGACGACTGTGCACGGTGTACGGGCGGACCATGTCGCGCCTGCTGATGGAGGTGGAGACGGAACCTCCGCTGCTGGTGCCCGCCGGGCGGCAGCCCGTGTGGCGGGACGCGGCTTCCGGTTTCGTCCGCCGCTCGGTCTCGCCGCCGCACGCCGGGCTGCGCGGCGAGGTGATCGAGGGCAGGCTCGAAGCGGGCGCCACCGTCGCGTACGAGGACCCGCCCGTGGCCGGCCTCGAACAGCATCTCTGGGTCCTTGAGGGCGCATTGGAGATCACGGTCCACGGGAGCGTCCACCCGGTGGGCACCGGTGACTGCCTGCGTTTCCGGCTGCACGGGCCCTCCCGCTTCCACTGCCCGGGGCCGGGCCCGGTCCGCTACGCCCTTCTGATCGTCCTTCCCTGACCACGACCGCGCCCCCTGTCCCACCCGTGCGCCGAGAAAGGCATCTGCGACATGACCGAGATCGTCCTCGTGAGCGGCCCCGAACTGGTCACGTACGCCGACGAACTGGCGGCCCTCCTGGTGGAGACCGTCGACGGCGGGGCCTCGGTGGGCTTCCTCGCTCCCCTCGCCCGCGGCGAGGCCGCAGCCTGGTGGCGCGAGCGCGCCGCGTCCGTCGACGCCGGGCATCATCTGGTGTGGCTCGCCCGCGACGGGGAACGCGTGGCTGGCACGATCGGCCTGAGCAGGCCGCCCCTCCCCAATGCCCGTCATCGCGCCGAGGTGGCGAAGCTGATGGTCAGGCCCTCGGCCAGGGGGCGGGGACTCGGCCGGCACCTGCTCTCGGCGGTCGAGGAGGAGGCGGCCGGGGCGGGGGTGACGCTGCTGACGCTGGACACCGAGTCGGGCAGCTCCGCTGAACGTCTCTACCGCGCGGCGGGCTGGACGGAGTGCGGGTCGATTCCGGATTACGCGAGCGACCCGGCCGGCGTACTCAAGCCGACCACCTTGTACTACAAGACAGTGGGCGCCGCCCGTACGTCCGGGGCAGCACAATGAGGACCCACACCCATGCGACCGAGGAGTAGCACCATGACGCTGTACGACATCCCGCTCCACACGCTCACCGGCGAGCCGACCACGCTCGGCGCCTACCGGGGCCAGGCCCTCCTGGTCGTGAACGTGGCCTCGAAGTGCGGACTCACCCCGCAGTACGAAGGCCTGGAGCGGCTCCAGAAGCAGTACGGCGACCGCGGCTTCACCGTCCTCGGCGTCCCCTGCAACCAGTTCGCGGGCCAGGAGCCGGGCAGCGCCGAGGAGATCCAGAGCTTCTGCTCGGCCACGTACGGGGTCAGCTTCCCGCTCCTGGAGAAGCTCGACGTCAACGGAGACGGCCGCCACCCGCTGTACACGGAGCTGACGAAGCTCGCGGACGCGGACGGTGCCGCAGGTGACGTCCAGTGGAACTTCGAGAAGTTCCTGATCTCCCCGGCGGGCGAGCCGGTCGCCCGCATCCGCCCCCGCACCGGGCCCGAGGACTCCGAGGTCGTCGCGGCCATCGAGGCCCAGTTGCCGGCCTGACGCACGGGGCTCCAGCGCCGGGCGGGCCTGTTTCCAAGCCCGCCCGGCGCCCGGGCACGCGGCGGCGGCCGACGGACCGTGGACCTTCCGGTCACCGCGTCAGCGGATCGGCATGCCAGACAGCGTGCGGGCGATCACGAGGCGCTGGATCTCGCTGGTTCCCTCGAAGATCGTGTAGATCGCGGCGTCCCGGTGCATCCGCTCCACCGGGTACTCACGGGTGAAGCCGTTGCCGCCGAGGATCTGGATGGCCTGCGCGGTGACCTTCTTGGCCGTCTCGCTCGCGTAGAGCTTCGACATGGAACCCTCCGCCGAGGTGAACGGCTTGCCGGTGGTCGCCATCCAGGAGGCGCGCCAGACCAGCAGCCGGGCCGCGTCGATCTGCGTCCGCATGTCGGCGAGCTGGAAGGCGATGCCCTGGTTGTCGATGATCGGGCGGCCGAACTGCGTCCGGGTCTTCGCGTAGTCCAGCGCGACCTCGTACGCGGCGCGGGCCGTTCCCACGGCCATGGCGCCGACGGCGGGACGCGAGGCCTCGAAGGTGGCCATCGCGGCGTTCTTGACACGCTCGCCGCCACCGGACCTGGCCCGCTCGCGGGCCCGGGCCATGCGCTCGTCGAGCTTATCCTTGCCGCCCAGCAGACAGCTGCCCGGCACCCGCACGTCCTCCAGGACGACCTCTGCGGTATGCGAGGCGCGGATGCCGTGCTTCTTGAACTTCTGGCCCTGGGAGAGCCCCGCGGTGTCCGGCGGGACGATGAAGGAGGCGTGCCCCTTCGAGCCGAGCTCCGCGTCGACGACCGCGACGACGACGTGGACGTTGGCGATCCCGCCGTTGGTGGCCCAGGTCTTCGTCCCGTTGAGGACCCATTCGTCCTTGGCCTCGTCGTAGACCGCGCGGGTGCGCATCGCCCCCACGTCGGAGCCCGCGTCCGGCTCGGAGGAGCAGAAGGCGGCGACCTTCACGTCGTTCGCGTCGCCGTACATCTGCGGGATCCAGGTGCCGATCTGCTCCTCGGTACCGTTGGCGAGGACGCCCACGGCCGCCAGGCCCGTACCGACGATGGAGAGGGCGATGCCCGCGTCGCCCCAGAAGAGCTCCTCCATGGCCATGGGGATACCGAGGCCCGTGGGGTCGAAGAACTGCTGCGCGTAGAAATCGAGGGAGTAGATGCCTACCTTGGCGGCCTCCTGGATGACGGGCCAGGGCGTCTCCTCACGCTCGTCCCACTCCGAAGCGGCCGGCCGGATGACATCCGCCGCGAAGCCGTGGAGCCAGTCCCGGACCTGCTTTTGATCGTCGTTGAGATCGAGCGTGAACTCGGCCATGTTCGCCTCCATGCACTACCGTGACAAACGTACGTTACTTGCGGTAACTGCAGTCTGTTACCGACAAGTAGGCACTGTCAACCACCCGGACTCCGATCCGCGTCTTCGCAGAGCAGGGTGTTACGTTGCCCAGGCGTGAAGAAGAATGCATGGCCAGGGGTGGGGAGACACACATGGAGACCACACGACAGGCCGAGCGCCAGCGGAGCGCGGCCGAGCGCCGCCGCCGCGAACTGCTCGAGGCCGCGGACCGAGTGGTGCTCAGGGACGGCCCCAAGGCGTCGATGAACGCGATCGCCGCCGAGGCCGGGATCACCAAACCCATCCTCTACCGTCACTTCGGCGACAAGGGCGGGCTCTACCGCGCGCTCGCCAAACGTCACACCGATGCGCTGCTCAGCGCTCTGCGCGCGGCGCTCGACGCGCCCGCGGAGCGGAGGGAGCGGGTCGAGGCGACGCTCGACACCTACCTCGCGGCGATCGAGGCCCGCCCGCAGGTCTACCGCTTCCTGATGCACCCCTCCGACGACGCAGCACCTTCGCCCGAGCAGGGCTTCGACGTGGGCCGGCACTCGGCCCCGCTGCTGCGCCGCCTCGGGGAGGAACTGGGAAAGGTGATCGCCGAACGGGTGGATCTGGGGCCGGACAACGAGCAGATGGCCCGTATCTGGGGCCATGGGATCGTCGGCATGATGCACGCGGCGGGCGACTGGTGGCTGGGCGACCGCCCTTGCTCACGCGCCCAGTTGGTGCGCAGCCTCGCCGATCTGCTCTGGGGCAGGCTCGCCGAGGCGGGCGACCGTCCCGGCGGCACCGGCTTCTGAGCGGCCGGGAGGGTCTCAGCCGGTCGGCCCCCACGGCGCCCGCCGGACCGCGCGCAGCGCCCTGGCGCGCCGCAGCCCGGTCAGCCGGTCCGTGTAGACGGTGCCCGCGAGATGATCGCACTCGTGCTGGAGGCACCGCGCGAACCAGCCCGTGCCGTTGATCCGCACCGGATTCCCGTCGATGTCCACCCCGTCCACGACGGCATGGTCGAAGCGCTCGGTACCCGCCTCCAGGCCCGGAAGTGAAAGACACCCTTCCGGTCCGCGTACGGTAATGCCGTCCACCTCGATCAGTTTCGGGTTCACGACGTGCCCGAGGTGACGAAGATCATCGTCATCCGGACAGTCGTACACGAACACCTTCAACGGGACGCCGATCTGATTGGCGGCGAGCCCGACACCCTGTGCCGCGTACATCGTGGCGAACATGTCCTCGACCAGTCGGGCGAGGGCCGGCCCGAAGTCGGTGACGTCCTCGCAGGGGCTGTGGAGGGCAGGGTCGCCGAACAGACTCAGGGCACGAACGAGTCCGGAACTGCCGGGGATCGGGCGGTTTCGCATGGCGGCAAGCGTACGTTCCGCCACGGGCCGCACCTTCCCGTGGTGCCGCGGTGCGGCCGTGGCACCGGACATCGATAGGCTGGGCGCGGACCGATGCAAGGAGGATCTAGGACGATGGCAGGCAACACGGAGCCGTTGTCGCCGCGGGCCAAGCTCGCCGTGACGGCGGGCAAGGCCGCGGCGGCGGTGTCGCGCGCTGCGGGGCGCGGCAGCGGATCGGTGATCGGCGGCCGGGTGGCGCTCAAGCTCGACCCCGACCTGCTGGGGCGGCTGGCGCAGCACCTGGACGTGATCCTCGTGTCGGCGACGAACGGCAAGACGACCACCACCAGGCTGATCGCGGAGGCACTGGGGGCCGCGGGGCCCGTCGTGTCGAACGCGCTCGGCGCCAACATGCCGGCGGGTATCACCTCCGCGCTGGCGGGCGGCTCGGACGCGAAGTACGGCGTGATCGAGGTCGACGAGAAGTACCTCGCCGGGGTCGCACGCGACACGACGCCCAAGGTGATCGCGCTGCTCAACCTCTCGCGCGACCAGCTGGACCGCGCCGCGGAGACCCGGATGCTGGCCGAGAAGTGGCGTGAGGGCCTGTCCGGCTCGAAGGCCGTGGTCGTGGCCAACGCCGACGACCCGCTGATCGTCTGGGCGGCGTCCTCCTCCCCCAATGTCGTGTGGGTCGCGGCCGGTCAGGCGTGGAAGGACGACGCCTGGTCCTGCCCCTCGTGCGGTGGTGTGATGCAGCGCCCCGGCGACGACTGGTTCTGCGGCGAGTGCGGTTTCCGCCGCCCCGCCCCGAGCTGGGCGCTGAACGGCGACTACGTCCTGGACCCGCATGGTTCGGCCTGGCCGATCCATCTTCAGCTGCCCGGACGGGCGAACAAGGCGAACGCGACCAGCTCGGCCGCTGTCGCCGCGGTCTTCGGTGTGCCGCCGCAGGTCGCCCTGGAGCGCATGTACCAGGTGCAGGCCGTGGCGGGGCGCTACGACGTCGTCACCTTCCTCGGCCGTGAGCTGCGGCTCCTGCTGGCGAAGAACCCGGCGGGCTGGCTCGAGACGTTTTCCCTGATCGACCCGCCTCCCACGCCGGTGATCCTCTCCGTCAACGCCCGCGGTGCGGACGGCACGGACACGTCCTGGCTGTGGGACGTCGACTACACCCAGCTGTACGGCCACCCGATCTTCGTGCTCGGTGACCGCAAGCTGGACCTCGCGGTACGCCTTGAGGTGGCCGGTCTCGAGTTCCGGGTCTGCGAGACCCTGGACGAGGCCGTCCAGCTGGCGCCGCCCGGCCGTATCGAGGTCATTGCCAACTACACCGCCTTCCAGGATCTGCGCCGTCGTGTCGGCAACTGACCCCGGCCCCGGCCCCCTCCGGAGAGGACGAAGCATGAGCAACAACAGCCTGCGGCTGGTGTGGGTCTACCCCGACCTCCTCAGCACCTACGGCGATCAGGGCAACGCCCTCGTGGTGGAGCGCCGGGCCCGGCAGCGCGGCCTCGACGTGCAGCGCGTCGACGTCCGCAGTGACCAGCCCGTTCCCACCTCCGGCGACATCTATCTGATCGGCGGCGGTGAGGACCGGCCGCAGCGGCTCGCCGCCGAGCGGCTGCGCCGCGACGGCGGTCTGAGCCGGGCCGCGTCCAACGGCGCGATCATCTTCTCGGTGTGCGCGGGCTACCAGATCCTCGGCCACGAGTTCGTCAACGACCTCGGGGAGCGCGAGCAGGGGCTCGGTCTGCTCGACGTGGTCTCCACGCGCGGCGAGGGCGCCCGATGCGTCGGCGACGTCCTCGCGGACATCGACCCGAACCTCGGGATGCCGCCCCTGACCGGCTTCGAGAACCACCAGGGCGTCACCCATCTCGGCCCGACGGCACGGCCGTTCGCCCGGGTTCAGTTCGGCCGGGGCAACGGCACCGGAGACGGTACCGAAGGCGCGTACAACGACACGGTGTTCGGTACGTACATGCACGGTCCCGTGATGGCACGCAATCCGATGATCGCGGACCTGCTGCTGAAACTGGCTCTCGACGTGAACGCGCTGCCACCGACGGACGACCGTTGGTACGAGGCGCTGCGCTCCGAGCGCATCGCCGCGGCGACGCAGCCCGCCTGAGGCCGTTTCGGCTCAACTGAGCGACGTCCAGCAGGCGGACGCCGGGTTCGGTCCCGCCACCTTGCGCCGGTAGGGTGGCGGGGATCAAACCGGACGACGTGGTCCGGTCGTCGGCCCCACGTTGCAAAGGTTTCCCGGGCAATGCGAATTGGTGTGCTCACCTCCGGCGGCGACTGCCCCGGCCTCAATGCCGTCATCCGTTCCGTCGTGCACCGCGCGGTCGTGGACCACGGTGACGAGGTCATCGGCTTCCACGACGGCTGGAGGGGCCTCCTCGAGTGCGACTACCGCAAGCTCGACCTCGATGCGGTCGGCGGCATCCTCGCCCGTGGCGGCACGATCCTCGGCTCCTCCCGGGTCCAGCCGGCCCATCTGCGTGACGGTGTAGAGCGGGCCAGGGGACATGTCTGCGACCTCGGTCTCGACGCCATCATCCCGATCGGCGGCGAGGGCACCCTGAAGGCGGCCAATCTGCTCTCCGAGGCGGGTCTGCCGATCGTCGGCGTTCCGAAGACGATCGACAACGACATCGCCTCCACGGACGTGACCTTCGGTTTCGACACCGCCGTCGGTGTCGCGACCGACGCCCTGGACCGGCTGAAGACCACGGCCGAGTCGCACCAGCGGGTGCTGATCGTGGAGGTCATGGGACGGCACACCGGCTGGATCGCGCTGCACTCGGGCATGGCGGCCGGTGCCCACGCCATCGTCGTCCCCGAGCGCCCCTTCGACATCGACGAGCTGACCACCCTCGTCGGACGGCGCTTCTCCGCCGGCAAGAAGTTCGCGATCGTCGTGGTCGCCGAGGGCGCGAAGCCGCGGGAGGGCTCCATGGAGTTCGCCCAGGGCACCAAGGACATCTACGGGCACGAGCGGTTCGCCGGAGTGGCGACGCAGCTCTCCATCGAGCTGGAGCACCGGCTCGGCAAGGAGGCCCGTCCGGTGATCCTCGGCCATGTGCAGCGCGGCGGTACCCCGACCGCGTACGACCGGGTCCTCGCGACCCGCTTCGGCTGGCACGCGGTGGAGGCGGCTCACCGCGGCGAGTTCGGCATGATGACGGCGCTGCACGGCACGGACATCGAGATGGTGCCGCTGGCGGCGGCCGTGGAGACCCTGAAGACGGTTCCGGCGGAGCGTTACGCCGAGGCCGAGTGCGTGCTCTGACCCGTGCGGGCTCCCTGAACCGCCCCCGGCCGCAGCTGCGGCCGGGGGCGGTTCTATTCTGGACCCGGACAAGCGGCACGAATCGGGGATGTCCCCAGCGGGAGTGAACAGATGGACCACAGCGGGCACGGCATGAACATGGATCTGCCGCCGTTCACGCTCGGACGTGGGCTGGAATTCTCCGCGGACCCGTTCTTCCTCGTCGGCTGCGTGCTGGCGCTCGTGCTGTACGCGTACGCCGTACTGCGGCTGCGCAGGCGCGGGGACGGCTGGCCGGTCAACCGGATCGTCTTCTTCGTCCTCGGTGTGCTGTCCATCGCCCTGGTGATGTGCACCAAGCTCAACGACTACGGCATGGTCATGTTCAGTGTGCACATGGTGCAGCACATGGTGATCAGCATGCTGTCGCCGATCCTGCTGCTGCTGGGCGCGCCGGTGACCCTGATGCTGCGGGCGCTTCCGGTCGCCGGGCGGGACCGGACCGGACCGCGCGAACTGCTGCTCATGCTGCTGCACAGCCGGTACATGAAGATCATCACGCATCCGGTGTTCACGATCCCGCTCTTCATCGCCAGTCTGTACGGGCTCTACTTCACGCCGATCTTCGACTTCCTGATGGGCTCGAAGCCCGGCCACCTGGCGATGATGCTGCACTTCCTCGCCGTCGGCCTGGTGTTCTTCTGGCCGATCATGGGAATCGACCCGGGTCCGCACCGGCCGGGTTATCTCATGCGGATGCTGGAGCTCTTCGCCGGGATGCCGTTCCACGCGTTCTTCGGCATCGCGCTGATGATGGCGAGCGGCCCGATGGTGGAGACGTACAAGGATCCTCCGGCCTCTCTGGGCATCGACGCGCTCAGCGACCAGAACTGGGCGGGCGGTATCGCCTGGGCGTTCAGCGAGATCCCCTCGGTGCTGGTGCTGATCGCGCTGGTCTTCCAGTGGTACCGCTCCGAGCAGCGGACCGCGAAGCGCTCGGACCGGGCCGCCGACCGGGACGGCGACAAGGAGCTGGCCGCCTACAACGCGTATCTCGCCTCCTTGCAGGCGCGCGGGCAGTAGCGCGGAACACCCCCACGGGGCGACCATGGGCTCAACGGCCGCGCGGCCGATGAGGAGCGTGCGCGCATGTCCGGTTCCGTGAAAACCATGGGAGTGCTCACCATCGTGACCCTGGTCGCCGTGACGGCGTACACGGTGGCACTGGGGAGCAACGGCTGGCTCTGGTTCGGCTGGGTGGTACTCGGCCTGACGACGCTGGGAACGGCGGCCACGCAGGAGAACTGATCCGCTCCAACGGAGCGGCGCACCACCGGTCGGAGTCCGGGACCCGCGTGGTACCGGTGAGTAGGGCCCCGTGCTCGCGGCGGGCGTCCTAGACTGACGGTTTCCCCGCACCACGATGACCTGGCACGACACAGCCCTGAGCCGACCGGCAGAGCGAGGTGCACCCTCCGTGTTCTATTACGTCCTGAAATACGTCGTGCTGGGGCCGGTGCTGCGCCTGTTGTTCCGGCCGCGGATCGAGGGACTGGAGCACATTCCCGCCGACGGGGCGGCGATCGTCGCCGGCAATCACCTGTCGTTCTCCGACCACTTCCTGATGCCCGCGATCATCAAGCGGCGCATCACTTTTCTGGCGAAGGCGGAGTACTTCACCGGCCCCGGTCTCAAGGGTCGGCTGACCGCCGCCTTCTTCCACAGTGCGGGGCAGATCCCGGTGGACCGCTCCGGCAAGGACGCGGGGCAGGCCGCGATCCGCGAGGGGCTCGGGGTACTGGACAAGGGCGAGCTGCTGGGGATCTACCCGGAGGGCACGCGCTCGCACGACGGGCGCCTGTACAAGGGCAAGGTCGGAGTCGCGGTCATGGCGATCCGGGCGGGGGTTCCGGTGGTCCCGTGCGCGATGGTGGGCACCTTCGAGATCCAGCCGCCCGGCAGGGTCGTCCCGCGGATCAAGCAGGTCACGATCCGTTTCGGTGAGCCGCTCGACTTCTCCAGGTACGCGGGGCTTGAGAACCAGAAGGCGGCGATCCGGGCCGTCACGGACGAGATCATGTACGCGATCCTGGGTCTCTCCGGCCAGGAGTACGTGGACGAGTACGCGGTCAAGGTGAAGGCCGCGCAGGCGGACCAGCCGAAGAAGTTCCTCCGGCTGCGGCGCTGACCGCGTCTCGGTCCCGCGAAGCCCGCAGGCCCGGCTGAGGACCGCAGGGCCCGCGAAGCCGCGCTCGGCGCATCCGGGAATCTGCGCTCAGCGAAGGTTTCCTGCCCGTCGGTGGCCCAGCGCCTAGCGTCTGTCCCATGAGCAGAGGACACGCATATGTGCTGGGCGCCACGGGTCAGATCGGGAGGGCGGCCGTCGCCGCGCTCGCCGGGGACGGCTGGGAGGTCACCGCGGCCTCGTACGGTGGCGGGCGGGACGGCACCTGGCCCGAGGGGGTGCGTGGCGTCCGTCTCGACCGGGACGAGGACGGGGCGGTCGCGGCGGCGCTGGGCGAGGGCTGTGACGTCCTGGTCGACATGGTGGCCTTCGACGGGGCCCACGCCCGGCAGCTGACCGGTCTCGCCGACCGGATCGGCTCGGCGGTGGTCATCTCCAGCGGCGCGGTGTACGAGGACGGGCAGGGCCGCAGCTTCGACACCCAGGACCGCCCGGACGGCGGCCCGCGCTATCCGGTGCCGATCCCCGAGTCCCTGGCCACCGTGGCACCGGGCGACGGGACCTACGCGACGCGCAAGATCCGGCTGGAGCGGGAGCTGCTGGCCGCCGCCGGTTCCCTGCCCGTGACGCTGCTGCGGGCGGGGGCCGTGCACGGGCCGTACTCTCGCACCCCGCGCGAGCTGTATTTCGTCAAGCGCGCTGTCGACGGCCGGACGCGCCGGGTCCTGGCTTACGGGGGCACCAGCCGCTTCCATCCCGTGCATGTGTCCAATGTGGCGGAGCTGATCCGGCTCGCCGCACTGCGGCCTGGCAGCCGGGTGCTGAACGCGGCGGATCCCGGGGCTCCGACGGTCGCCGAGATCGGTGCGGCCGTCGACGAGGTCCTCGGGAGGAGGACGGAGACCGTGCTGCTGGCGGGCGCGCCTGCCCCGGGCCGGGTCGGGGAGACCCCCTGGAGCGCGGCGCACGACATCGTGTACGACATGACGGCGGCGGAGCGGGAGCTCGGCTACCGGCCGGTGACCGGTTACGCGGACTCCCTGCCGGAGACCGTGGCCTGGCTCGCCGGGCGGCTGGACGGCCGGGACTGGAGGGACGCGTTCCCCAAAATGGCGCGGAACTACGGCGACATCTTCGACTACGCGGCGGAGGACGCCTGGCTGGAGGAGTACGACCGGGGCGTGTGAGGCGCCGGAGCGGAGGGGCGGCCGGACAGGTGTCCGGCCGCCCCTCGACCGCCCGTTTCCTCTACGGTTTCGGTGTGGCGTGCGGGGCACACGTCACGTCGTGCCGGTCGTCCCGCTCAGCGGACTCCCGCTCAGCCGGTTCCTTTCAGCTCACGCAGGGCCTCGTCCAGCACCCCGCGCAGCAGCCGTGCGTCGGCCGCGACGGCGGTCACCAGCACGGCGGGGCCGGCGAGCCGGGTGCGTACGGCGGTCGGGGAGAGCAGTCGGGTCTCCGGGCAGGAGTCCTCGAAGTCCGGTTCGACGAGCAGGAGTTGGCCGACCGCCCGGTGTCCGCCGAGTACGGCCCCGCCGTCCCAGCCGGCGGGCGCGCCCGGCCCGTAGGCGAGTTGCTGGTCGAGCAGCGGGCGTCCTGACCGGCGCACGGTGAGCCGGGTGGTGAGCGTACCGGTCGTTTCGCCGTGCCGGCCGAGGACCTGTTCCTCCCGCAGCACCAGACGCGCGGAGGGGGCGAGTTCGACCCGGGTGGTCATGCGCAGCTCGCTGCCGTACGCGGAGACGAGCTGCTCCGGAAGCCAGCGGAGCGTCGCCCCCTCCCCCACGGCCAGCCGTACGTCGTACGTCGCGGGCCCGGCGTCCGGTCCCGCTCCGGGGAGGGCGACGGTGGCGGCCGCCGAGTCCACGGTCAGATGGGCACCGTCCCCGATGTCCACCTCGACGGCGAGCCGGTCACCGCCCAGGGGCGCGGTCATGGCGCCGACGACGGTGACGCGGGCGTACGGGGCCAGGCCGGAACGGGTGCGGCGCAGGGCGAGGGGCCCGCCGCTCTCCAGGACGGGCAGCGCGGTGCCGCCCCTGCCGTCGGGGACCGCGGTGATACGGGCCGTGGCCTGGACGCTCATGCGGTCCAGGCGGCGAGCTGGGCGCGCACCCAGTCGGCGATGGGGCGGACGCCGTCGGTGGACGTCAAGGACGTGAACACGACCGGGAGTTCGCCGCGCTGCTCGGCCGCGTCGCGGGCCATCCGGCCGAGGTCGGAGCCGACGTACGGCGCGAGGTCGGTCTTGTTGATGACGAGGAGGTCGGCGGTGGTGACGCCGGGGCCGCCCTTGCGGGGGATGTCGTCGCCGCCCGCCACGTCGATCACGAAGACCTGGGCGTCCACCAGCCCTCTGGAGAAGGTGGCGGTGAGGTTGTCACCGCCGGACTCCACCAGGACGAGATCGAGGGGGCCGACTGCGTCCTCCAGATCCTCGACCGCTTCGAGGTTGGCGGAGATGTCGTCGCGGATCGCGGTGTGCGGGCAGGCACCGGTCTCCACGGCCTGGATGCGCTCGGGCGGCAGGACGGCGTTGCGCAGCAGGAACTCGGCGTCCTCGCGGGTGTAGATGTCGTTGGTGACGACGGCGATGGACAGCTGGTCGCGCAGTGTGCGGCAGAGGGCGGCGACGGTCGCGGTCTTGCCTGAGCCGACCGGACCGCCGAGCCCGATGCGCAGGGCGCGCCGGGTGCCGTCGGGCCGTGCGGCGTCGGCGCTCACGGCGGCCGGACCGTCGTGGCTGTGGTCGAGGTGCATGGGGCGGCTCCTGGGGGTGCGGGTCACGAGGCGAAGAGACGGACCGGCCAGGCGGCGTGCGCTTCGGCGGAGATGTCGAGCAGCGGCGCCGAAGCGGCGGGCAGCGCGTCGAGGCCCAGGCGGGCGGCGGTGGCGGCCTGCTCGGCGACCCGGTCGAGTTCGGGGGCGAGGCGGGCGAGGACGGCGGTGGCCTCGAAGGGGTCGAGGGAGAGCAGCCGGACGACCGCGGTGGCAGGTCCGCTGACCGTCTCGTACACGACGCAGTGCGCGGCGTCCTCGGGCCCGAGCCCAGCGGACCGGGCGGTGAGGCCGAGGACGACGGGCTGGTGGGCGCCTCGCGGCCGGGCGGCGGCGAGAGCGGCCAGTTCGGCGCTGGGCCAGGTGGCTCGGGCGGCCCGCATCAGCTGACGGCCGAGCTTGCGCGCGACGGCTCGCAGGGCGGGCGAGGGTGTGCGGGCGTCGGCGGCCTCGTCGAGCGCGAGCGGGTCGAGGCCGTGGGCGGCCGCCGCGGCCAGTGCGGCGGAGGTGAGTCCCGTGGTGTGGAGCCGGCCACGGCAGAAGTCCGCGAGGTCGTCGGTGTTACGGATGCGCCCTGCCTTGACGGCCGGTTCGGCGCCACCCGAGTGGGCATGGCCACCGGCGGGGAACCGGCCGTCTGCGAGGACGAGCAGCGCTGCGCGCGTCATGGCTGACCTTCGATCGGAGCGTCGGAGCGGTGGAGGTCGTCAGAAGAGGAAGTAGCGCTGCGCCATGGGGAGTTCGGCGGCGGGCGCGGGAACGACCGGCTCACCGTCGATGGTGACGGCGAAGCTGTCCGGGTCGACCTGGACACGGGGCAGCGCGTCGTTCTCCCGCATGTCCGCCTTGGTGACGCCCCTGGTACTGGTGATCGGCACGAACCGTTTGCCGAGGCCGAGGCGTTCCGGCAGTCCGTCCTCGATGGCCACGCCGGTCACGAAGTTGAACGAGTTCGCCGCGGGGGCGCGGCCGCGTGCGCCGAACATCGGCCGGGGCATCACCGGCTGCGGAGTGGGAATGGAGGCGTTGGCGTCGCCCATCTGCGCGTACGCGATCTGGCCGCCCTTGATGACCGTCTGCGGCTTGACCCCGAAGAACGCCGGGTCCCAGAGGACGAGGTCGGCGAGCTTGCCGGTCTCGACGGAGCCGATCTCCCGGTCCAGCCCCTGGGCCACCGCCGGGTTGATCGTGTATTTGGCGACATAGCGACGGATACGGCGGTTGTCGGCCCGTCCGTCTCCCGGCAGGGCGCCGCGCCGCTTCTTCATCACGTGCGCGGTCTGCCAGGTCCGCAGGATCACTTCGCCGACACGGCCCATCGCCTGGGCGTCGGAGGAGATGATCGAGATCGCGCCGAGGTCGTGGAGGATGTCTTCGGCCGCGATGGTCGAGGGCCTGATCCGTGACTCGGCGAAGGCCAGGTCCTCCGGCACCGCCGGATTGAGGTGGTGGCAGACCATCAGCATGTCGAGGTGCTCCTCGATGGTGTTGACGGTGTGCGGGCGGGTCGGGTTGGTGGAGCTCGGCAGGATGTACGGCTCCGACACGACGGTGATGATGTCGGGGGCATGCCCTCCCCCGGCCCCTTCGGTGTGGTACGCGTGGATCGAGCGTCCCGCGATGGCGGCGAGGGTGTCGCCGACGAATCCGGCCTCGTTGAGGGTGTCCGTGTGGATGGCGAGCTGGGCGCCGCTCTCCTCGCACACCGTCAGGCAGGCGTCGATGACGGCGGGTGTGGCCCCCCAGTCCTCATGGATCTTGAATCCGAGCGCTCCGCCCCGGAGTTGGGCACGCATCGCGTCCTGGGACATCGTGTTGCCCTTGCCGAGCAGGCCGATGTTGACCGGGTAGGCCTCCAACGCCTCGAACATCCGCGCGAGGTGCCAGGCGCCGGGCGTGACCGTGGTGGCCTTGGTGCCCTCGGCGGGTCCCGTGCCACCGCCCACGAGAGTGGTGACACCGGCGGACAGCGCCTGGTCGACGATGGTCGGCGAGATGAAGTGGACGTGCGCGTCGACGGCGCCCGCGGTCAGAACCTTGCCGTTGCCGGCGATGATCTCGGTCTCGGGTCCGATGACCAGGTCGGGGTGCACTCCGTCCATCGCGTCGGGGTTCCCGGCCTTGCCGATGCCGGTGATCCGGCCGTCGCGGATGCCGATGTCCGCCTTGACGACGCCCCAGTGGTCGATGACGACGGCGCCGGTGATCACGGTGTCGGGGGCGCCTTCGGCGCGGGTGGTGCGCGCCTGGCCCATCGACTCGCGGATCACCTTGCCGCCACCGAACACCGCTTCGTCACCGGCGAGTCCGGGCCCGCCGGAGCGGTCCTCCTCGATCTCGGCGAACAGGTCGGTGTCGGCGAGCCGGATGCGGTCGCCCGTGGTGGGTCCGAACAGGTCGGCGTAGACCGCGCGGTCGAGTTCAGGCATCGAGGGCACCTCCGGTTTCGCCGCGCAGGCCGTGGACGATGCGCAGCCCTGCGAGGGGGACGAGTTGGACGTCGACGGGAATGCCGGGCTCGAAGCGGACAGCGGTGCCGGCGGCGATGTTGAGCCGCTGCCCGCGGGCGGCGGTCCGGTCGAAGTCCAGGCCCGGGTTGGCCTCGGCGAAGTGGTAGTGCGAGCCGACCTGGACGGGGCGGTCGGCGGCGTTGAGGACGGTGAGGCGGGTGACGGCACGGCCCTCGTTGAGCGGCACCGGGCCGTCCGCGTACAGGATCTCTCCGGGAATCATCGCGGCGCGCCCCCGTCAGACGATCGGGTCGTGGACGGTGACGAGCTTGGTGCCGTCGGGGAAGGTGGCCTCGACCTGGACATCGTGGATCATCTCGGGGATGCCCTCCATGACGTCGTCACGGGTGAGCAGCCTCCGTCCTGACGCCATGAGCTCGGAGACCGTACGGCCGTCGCGCGCGCCCTCCAGCAGATGCGCGGTGATCAGGGCGACGGCCTCGGGGTGGTTGAGCCGCAGCCCGCGCGCCCGTCGCCTCTCCGCCACGTCGGCGGCCACATGGATGAGCAGGCGCTCCTGCTCGTGCGGAGTCAGTTGCACGCTTCCACCTCTTCGTCTTGCGCCCAGTACCTGCCCTGGACGCAGCCGGACCCTATCCGCCCCCAAGAGCCTGTCGATCTTGAACGAGAGTCCCGCGGCGAGGTATTGCACGTTAGGGCGGAAGTTTTTCCGGCGCGTTAACTGACCCTTTGCACTTCCATGGGCATCAGGCCCCGCAGCCCGTCCGCCAGGACCTCCGGCTTCATGTCCCCGAACAGTGCCAGTTGGACGATGAAGCCCCGGGCCGTCGCGATCAGCGTGCGGGCGACGCGGTCGGCCGGTGGCTGCCGCCGGGTGCGGGCGGATCGCTGCTGAGGTCGGTCGCCTTCTTCGACGGCAGCGCGGCAGGCGGCCCGGCACCGGCCCCCACCCTGTGGGCGGCGGCCCGTCTGACCGTCGTGATCGCGGCAGGGCGGCGCCACGACAGGGCGGACGCGGCCCCGGGCGCCCGCGAACCGGCACTGACGCGCTGGACCACCGAGCCGCCGCGCATCCCCGCCCCAGCGGACGGGGTGCACGGCCTTTTCACGTCCGGGCGAAGACTTTCAGTCGCCCTGGTGGTCGTGCCGACGGTGCTCGGCGGCGATACCGAAGCTCCGCCGTTCGCCCGGAGCGGACGTCACCGAGTGGATCGAGGACACCGAGCGGATCACCTGCTCCTCCGCCACTGCTTCCTCGTCCTCGAGTCGCCGCAGGTCAGCGGCGGAAACGAGGGCGATGAGCGGCTTTCCGTGCCGCGTCACGACCACCCGTTCGCCGCCGTAGACGACGCGGTTGATCAGTTCGGCGAGCTCCGCCCGGGCTTGCGTCACCGGAATCTCGTAGGCCATAGTCCCCATCATAACCTTGTGTACGTCCTGTACATTTCTTACAAGGAGGACCAGGTCATGATCCGCCCCGCCGCTCGATACGTACTGCCGGAACTCACGGAGCGCACCGCCACCGGAACCCGGACCCTCGACCCGTACTCGAAGCTGCTGTCCGAGCGGATCGTCTTTCTCGGCACACCGGTGGACGACGTCGCGACGACCGACCTCATCGCTCAGTTCATGTACCTGGAGCACGCGGATCCCGACCGGCCGGTCTCGCTGTACATCAACTCCCCCGGCGGCTCGTTCACCGCCATGGCAGCCATCTACGACACGATGCAGTTCCTCACCTGCGAGGTGGAGACGTTCTGTCTCGGCCAGGCCGGCTCCTCGGCGGCCGTCCTGCTCGCCGCCGGTGCGCCGGGCCGGCGACATGCCCTGCCCGGCGCCCGGGTAGTCATTCAGCAGCCGTCCCTGCCGGAGCCCGTGCGGGGCCAGCCCTCCGATCTGGAGATCGAGGCAGGGGAGTTGATGCGTGAGCGCGAGGTGCTCACGGAGATGCTGATCCGGCACACCGGCCGGCCCGCGGAGCAGGTATCCGCCGACCTCGACCGGGACACCTTCCTCGACGCCGCGGCCGCCAAGGCGTACGGGATGGTGGACCACGTCATGGAGAACCGCAGCCCCTCCCAGCCGCCGCACACCGCGAGGTGAACCGCCGATGCCGCCACCGGAGTTCCCACCGCTCCCCGCGCTGACCCGCGCCGAGGGGGAGTTCATCGACCGCTATCTCGAAGTGCTCGACCAAGTGGGCCGGATCAACCCGGCGCGTGGCAGCGACACCTACAGCGCGCTCCGGGCGGCGCAGGCGCTGGCCTCCCGAGCCGCGGCCTTGCGTGACGCCCTCGTCTCCATGCACGAGCGGGGCGAGACGCAGATCCATGCGGGCACCCTGGCCCGGGCCCTACGGGTGCTCGACGGGGAGCGGCGGGCGGAACGGGTCACCGTGCCCCCCGTCGGCACGACTTGATCAGCGCTTCCCCGGCACTCTTGCGACACGCCCGGCACCCGCACCGAGTTTCCTCGCTCGTTCGGCGTAGGCCGTCCCCCTCACGAGGGACAGCTCAACTTGCGCATCGGGTAGGGATGGTGAGCCGAGTTCAGCGCTTTGTCGCTGGTACGAGCCTGGTCGAACATCACTTCGCCCGACCCAAATCCCCTCTGTCCACCCGAATGGATCAGTCGTGATGATCCTCTCATAACACTGTTTCAGCTCGGAAAACAGGCGCCGGGTGAGTCAAGATCCCTGGGACGACAAGCCCCCGCCACCGCGACGGGGCGGTCCGGGCGGACGCCGAGTCCTGCCGCCGTCCGGATGACTGGTCGACAGGAGTGGATCGGCAGGAGTGGAGGACCCGAGCACAACGGGCCGACCGGGCAACCGGCCGTTCCTCGGGGTGAAGCCGCAACGTGCGGCCGGGCAACTTCGCCAGCCCGAACCCGACAGGTCATCCTTCACAGGCGGCTGACGAAGGGTTGCGCATGTCTGCGCAGGTTCATGTCCCGTCACTTCTCGCCCGGGCCGGCACGGCCTCGGCACTCACTCTCGCCCTCGGAACCACCATGCTGGCCCCGGGCATCGTGAACGATGCCGAAGCCGCCACCCATTCGACGAAGGCGCTCAGCATCGCCGCCTCGAAGAAGGGTTCACCCTACAAGTACGGTGCAGCCGGCCCCCGCCGTTTCGACTGTTCGGGGCTGACGATGTACTCGTTCAAGAGGGTGGGCAAGAAGCTCCCCCGCACGGCCCAGCAGCAGTACAACAAGACCCGCCACATCACCTCCTCGCAGCGGAAGCGTGGCGATCTGGTCTTCTTCCATTCCGGCCGCAGCGTCTACCACGTGGGCATCTACGCGGGCGGCGGCCGGATCTGGCACTCCCCGAAGTCCGGGTCCGTCGTGCGCCTCGAACGGATCTGGTCCAGGAGCGTCTGGTACGGGCGGGTGCGCTGACCGTCGCCCCCGCTGTCTCAGTGCAGCAGGGGCCCGCCCACCGGCACGAGCCCGAGCGCGGTGAGCGCGACGCCGCTGCCGCCCTCGATCGCCCTGGTGGTAGGCGGCCGGCGCTCGCTGAGTCCGAGGTGGAGCACGTACGCGCCGCCGAGCAGTTGGACGGTGCCGAAGAGCACCGGCATCGTCACCAGTACCGCGGCGAGCCCCGCCACGGCGAGTGCGGTGTGGACGGGCGACCGGGGCGGCCGCGACCCTGACGGCGCTGCTGCGCAGCGCTTTCGGCCGCGCCGCCACAGCGTAGTGACGGACCGTTTCACCCGTGGTCAGCTCTGCACGGAGACGGTCCACGGGAGGGCGATCGAGACGGTCTTGCCGCCTTCGGCCGTGGGGCTGACGGTGAGCCGTCCGCCGCACTCCTTGGCCAGACAGCGGATGATCACCATGCCGCGCCCGTTGTCCTGCTGGACGGCCGCGGGCAGTCGCCGGGGCCAGCGGGGGTGGCTGTCCGTCACTCCGAGGTAGAGCTCCTCGTCCCGGTCGAGCCGGAGGTCCACGGTGAAGGTGGGCGACTGGCCGAACGTGTGCTGGACGGCGTTGGTGGCCAGTTCGGAAACGATCAGACGGACGCTGTCCGCGAGCTCGGCGTCGTCCGCGAGGCCCCACTCCGTGAGCACCCGGGCCACATACCTGCGAGCCGAGGAGACCGAGACCGGATCGCTCGGCAGAGTGAGGGATGCTTCTTGCTGGTCTGCCATGGCGGCGCCGTCCCTTCCCTGCCCGGCCGATCGGAAGTCGGCCGGGGTTGTGCTTCGCGCCAGATTGACACTGATGCTGCCCTCTGTAACGACGCTGCACCAAGATATGCGGAGATCTGTCGCCCAAAGCGGTGAACTCTGCCACGTAAGACTGCATTTGGGCGGGAAGTGCATCCAACCCGGTGGTCGGGCGGTGGTCTTCCGTTCAGCCGCGCTGAACCGACGCCCCGTCGGGAGCGGTCCGTACGATCGCCGCGACCGAGGCCGACACCTCCTGCGGCGTCAGATCGGCGCGCGCCGTCAGCCGCAGCCGCGAGATCCCGTCCGGCACCGACGGCGGCCGGAAGCAGCCCACCGCGACTCCTGCCGCGCGGCAGTCGGCCGCCCAGCGCACCGCCGTGTCCGCCGACGGCGCCCGGACGGCGACCACCGCGGCGTCGGGGCGGGCCGCCGTGAGACCGGCAGCGGTCAGCCGTTCGTACAGGGCCGTGGCTACCGCACGGGCCCGGTCCGCACGCTCGGGTTCGCGCTTCAGCAGGCCCAGGGCGCCCAGCGCCCCGCCGGCCGCCGCCGGGGCCAGCCCGGTGTCGAAGATGAAGGTGCGGGCCGTGTTGACCAGGTGGTCGATGACCCGGGCCGGTCCGAGGACCGCCCCGCCCTGGCTGCCCAGCGACTTGGACAGGGTGAGCGTGGCGACGATGCCTTCACCGCCCGCGAGCCCGACGGCGGCGAGCGCGCCGCGCCCGCCTTCTCCGAGTACGCCCAGACCGTGCGCGTCGTCGACCAGCAGGGCCGCGCCCTCGGCCCGGCACGCCGCGGCGAGCTCCGTCAGCGGGGCGGCGTCGCCGTCCACCGAGAAGACCGAGTCCGTCACCGCCAGGGCCCGCCCGTCATGCGCGTGCAGCGCCTTGCGCACGGCGTCCGGCTCCGCGTGCGGCACCACGGCCGTCACCGCCCGGGAGAGCCGGCATCCGTCGACGATCGAGGCATGGTTGCCCGCGTCCGAGACGATCAGGGAGCCGTGACCGGCGAGCGCCGTGAGGGCGGCGAGGTTGGCCGCGTAGCCGGAGGAGAACACCAGGGCAGCCTCGAAACCACAGAAGGCGGCCAGTTCGCTTTCGAGCGTGGCGTGCAGAGCGGTGGACCCGGTGACGAGCCGCGAACCGGTGGCACCCGCACCCCATCGGCGTGCCGCGTCGGCGGCCGCGGCGGTGACCTCCGGGTGCCGGGTGAGACCGAGATAGTCGTTGCTCGCCAGGTCCAGCAGTTCCGTTTCGGCGGGTCGCGGCCGCAGCGTGCGGACGAGTCCGGCGGTGGCACGGCGGCGGGCCTCTGCATCGATCCAGTCGAACGGGGCGAAGGACATGGGGTGGTCCCTTTTGTAGGCAGCTCACAGACCCTAGCCGCGAGAACAGCGGGTCAGGGTGTGGCAATACCCACACCCTTCTCCGTCTCTTCTGTCTGGTTCCTCCTTGGCCGAAGACCATGCCGTACGTCAGGATCATCGCCATGGACCTGCTGAACACGCTGGTGGACAAGGGGCTGCGGCGCGAACTGCCGACCCGCGAAGAAGCGCTCGCCGTACTGGCGACCTCCGACGACGAACTGCTCGACGTGGTGGCCGCCGCGGGCCGGGTACGGCGCCAGTGGTTCGGGCGGCGGGTGAAACTGAACTACCTGGTCAACCTCAAGTCCGGGCTCTGCCCCGAGGACTGCTCGTACTGCTCGCAGCGGCTCGGGTCGAAGGCGGAGATCCTGAAGTACACCTGGCTGAAGCCCGACGAGGCGTCCAGGGCGGCGGCCGCCGGGGTGGCGGGCGGCGCGAAGCGTGTCTGTCTGGTGGCGAGCGGCCGCGGTCCCACGGACCGCGACGTGGACCGGGTGTCGCAGACCATCGAGGCGATCAAGGACCAGAACGAGGGCGTCGAGGTGTGCGCCTGTCTCGGTCTGCTCTCCGACGGACAGGCCGAGCGGCTGCGTTCGGCTGGCGCCGACGCGTACAACCACAACCTCAATACGTCCGAGGAGACGTACGGCGCGATCACCACCACGCACACCTACGCGGACCGCGTGGAGACCGTGCAGCAGGCGCAGGCCGCCGGGCTGTCCGCCTGCTCCGGGCTGATCGCCGGCATGGGTGAGAGCGACGCGGACCTCGTCGACGTCGTCTACGCGCTGCGTGAGCTGGACCCCGACTCGGTGCCGGTCAACTTCCTCATCCCGTTCGAGGGCACGCCGCTCGCGAAGGAGTGGAACCTCACCCCGCAGCGCTGCCTGCGCATCCTCGCGATGGTCCGGTTCGTCTGTCCGGACGTCGAGGTGCGGCTCGCGGGTGGGCGCGAGGTCCATCTGCGCTCGATGCAGCCGCTCGCCCTGAACCTGGTCAACTCGATCTTCCTGGGTGACTACCTGACCAGCGAGGGACAGGCCGGCCAGACCGACCTGGACATGATCGCGGACGCCGGTTTCGAGGTGGAGGGCGCCGGTACGACGACGCTCCCCCGGCACCGTGCGCGGGCGGGCGGTGGCTGCGGCTCGCACGAGGGGGGCTGCGCGCCGTGCGGCGACAGCGCCGACGAGCCGGCCGCGAAGGCCGCCGGGGCGCCGGCCCCGGGCTCTGCCGAGGTGCCGGGCGCGGATGTTCCCGAGGTGCCGGGCGCTCGCACGGATCTGGTGACGGTCCGCCGTCGCGGCGCCGGTACGGACCTCGCGCCCAATGCCTGAGCCCCTCTCTCCCGCCGGGTTGCGAGCCCTGGACCGGGCTCATGTCTGGCACCCGTACGGTCCGATGCCGGGCCGGCAGGAACCGCTGGTCGTGGAGTCCGCGTCCGGAGTACGGCTCCGGCTGGCCGAAGAGGCCCACGGGCAGCGCGAGTTGGTGGACGGCATGTCGTCCTGGTGGTCCGCGGTGCACGGGTACAACCACCCGGTCCTCAACGAGGCGGCGCGCGCCCAGCTGGACCGGATGAGCCATGTGATGTTCGGCGGGCTCACCCATGAACCCGCCGTGCGGCTGGCGACCCGGCTGGTGGAGATCACCCCGGAGCCGTTGCGGCACGTGTTCCTCGCCGACTCCGGTTCCGTGTCGGTCGAGGTGGCCGTGAAGATGTGCCTGCAGTACTGGCGCTCGGCCGGACAGCCGGCCAAGCAGCGGCTGCTGACCTGGCGCGGCGGCTACCACGGGGACACCTGGCAGCCGATGTCGGTGTGCGATCCCGAGGGCGGGATGCATGAGCTGTGGTCGGGTGCGCTGCCCCGGCAGGTCTTCGCGGACGCGCCGCCGGACGGCTTCGACGCGGAGCCGGACGAGGCGTACATCGCGCATCTGCGCGGACTGATCGCGGACCACGCGCACGAGCTGGCCGCCGTGATCGTGGAGCCGGTGGTACAGGGCGCGGGGGGTATGCGGTTCCACTCGCCCGCGTATCTGCGGGTGCTGCGGGAGGCGTGCGACGCGCATGACGTACTGCTGGTGTTCGACGAGATCGCCACGGGTTTCGGGCGTACGGGCAAGCTGTTCGCGGCCGGGCATGCCGGTGTCTCGCCGGATGTCATGTGTCTCGGCAAGGCGCTGACCGGCGGCTATCTCACCCTGGCGGCGACGCTGTGCACGTCCGAGGTGGCCGAGGGCATCTCCCGCGGCAAGGTGCCCGTACTCGCCCACGGCCCGACGTTCATGGGGAACCCGCTCGCCACCGCGGTGGCCTGCGCGTCGGTCGATCTGCTGCTGGGCCAGGACTGGGAGCAGGAGGTCGGACGGATCGGAGAGGGGCTGCGGGCCGGTCTGGCGGAGGCGGCAGCGCTGCCCGCGGTCGTGGACGTCCGGGTGCTGGGCGCCATCGGCGTCGTACAGCTGGACCACGAGGTGGACATGGCGGCCGCGACGGCGGCGGCGGTACGGGAAGGGGTCTGGCTGCGTCCGTTCCGCGACCTCATCTACACCATGCCGCCCTATGTGACCGGTGACGTCGATGTGGCGCGGATCTGCCGCGCCGTGTGCGCGGCCGTGAAGGAGGGCTGAGATGACGGTCCTGGTGGTGACGGGCACGGGCACCGAGATCGGGAAGACCGTGGTGACCGCGGCCGTCGCGGCGGCGGCGCGGGGCCGCAGGGTCGCCGTGCTCAAGCCGGCCCAGACGGGTCTCGCTCCCGGCGAGCACGGGGACGCGGCCGAGGTGCTGCGACTCGCGGGCGCTCATGTCACCCCGGTCGAACTGGCACGTTTCCCGGAGCCGTTGGCCCCGGCGACAGCCGCCCGCCGGGCCGGTCTGGCACCGGTGCGTCCGTACGAAGTGGCCGAAGCGGCGGGGAAGCTGGCGGCCGAGCACGATCTGGTGCTGATCGAGGGAGCGGGCGGACTGCTCGTACGGTTCGACGACGAGGGCTCCACGCTGGCGGACGCGGCGCGGCTGCTGGGCGCGCCCGTTCTGGTGGTGGCGCCCGCCGGGCTCGGCACTCTCAATGCCACCGCGCTGACCTCGGAGGCACTGCGTGCACGGGGTCTGGAGTGCCTGGGCGTGGTGGTGGGCAGCATGCCGGCGGAACCGGACCTGGCCGCCCGGTGCAACATCGACGACCTCCCGGTCGCGGCGGGCGCCCCCTTGTTGGGTGCGGTGCCGGCCGGTGCGGGATCCCTGGACCCCCGGGACTTCCGTGCACGCGCGGGGAGTTGGCTGACCACGGAGCTCGGCGGCCACCGGCCGCGGTGACGCCCGGCCGGCCGGGCACGTGGAGGGGAGAAGCAGGCGGTTACGGGGGAGAATCGAAGGAGCCGTACGTGTTCCCCGAGGAGGCCGTCATGCAGCTGCGCAGCAGGAAGATCCCGCGGGACATGGTGCACCATCCCGTCTTCGCCCGGTTCTACGCCCGGATGAGCGTGGCCGCCGACGACCGGGGCGGTATCGCGGCCCGTCGCGCGGAGCTGCTGACCGGGCTGTCGGGCCGCGTGATCGAGATCGGCGCGGGCAACGGCCTGAACTTCGCGCACTACCCGGCGGCCGTGTCCGAGGTGGTGGCGATCGAGCCGGAACGGAGCCTGCGGCAGCTGGCGGTCGGCGCCGCGCTGCGGGCGGAGGTCCCGGTGGACGTGGTGCCCGGCACGGCGGAGGCGCTGCCGGTGAAGAGTGAGGCGTTCGACGCGGCCGTGGCGTCCCTGGTCCTGTGCACCGTACGGAATCTGCCGCGCGCCCTCGCCGAGATCAGGCGGGTCCTGCGGCCCGGCGGCGAGCTGCGCTTCTTCGAGCACGGGCTCGCCCCGGGCCGTGGCCTGGCGGCGGCGCAGCGAGTGGTGGACCGCACGGTCTGGCCGCTGCTCTTCGGTGGTTGCCACACGGCGCGGGACACACTCGCCGCTGTCGAGGCGGCCGGCTTCGAGCTGGGTACGTACCGCAGGCTGCGGATTCCGGAGAAGGGTGTGCAACTCCCCTCCTCCCCTTGCGTACTGGGCGTGGCCCGTCGGCCGTTCTCGGACGACTGACGCCGTCAGTTCCCGCTCTGCCCGCCGTTGTCCAACTGGTCGGCGAAGGCACGCAGGGCGTCGGCCAGTTCCGTCTTGGTGGGCAACTGGTCCACCTTCGCCTCGAGTTCGCCGATGCGCTCGGTCAGTTCGGCGAGATCGGCGAGATCGGCGGGGGGTGTCGGAGAAGGTGCGCCCGAGCCGCTCGGACTGGGGTGATCCGACGGGCCCGGGTTTTCGGTCGGTTCCCCGCCACCGCCGGAGCCGCCGACGGTACCGCCGCCGTCCGCGGCGCCTTCCGACGCTCCGGGGCTGGGGGCCGGTGTTCCACCGGGACCCTCGGTGGGCGCGGGGGTCGGTTCGCCGTCCGAACCGCTCGTCACACCCACCGTCGTACCGCCGGAAGTGTCCGTTCCCCCGTCGTCCGGGGCTCCGGCCGCGAGGGCCCCGCTCACTCCGAGGATCACGGCGGCTGCCGTGCCGACGAGTGTGACCGTTGTCCGTCTGGTCCGTCCTATGCTCTTCAATCGCGCTATGGGTGTCATGCTCGGGACATTAGCGGCGGAGCGGCGCGGAAGAGGCCCTTCCGGCGACCTTGCGCACAGCGGGGGCCGGGCGCCCCCCGCCAGGCCACTCCCGTCAGGGGGCCCGGAGCCAGGAGGTCCGGAGTCAAGGGGTCCGGAGTCAAGGGGTCCGGAGTCAAGGGGTCCGGAGTCAAGGGGTCCGGGGTCAAGGAGAGTCAAACGCTCCACTGGCGCAGTTCCTCGGCGATGGCCCGGACGTCCGCCTTCCCCTCCTTGACCAGCCGGGCCAGGTCGCGCACCTGCTCGGGCGAGGTGATGACCTTCAGCCCCGAAGCGACGAGATAGCCGTAGGCGACGGCGGAGGCGAACATCGCGTTGGAGTGTTCGAGTGCGGGCACATGGAGCAGCAGTTGCAGAAGGGCGGCGGCCCGGGAGTGCGGGTCGCTGTAGACGGGGCTGCCGAAGATCTCCGCCTCATGGCGGCTCACCGCGGCGACCAGTGCGCCCCAGTCGACGACCTGCGGATCTCCGGGCGTCTTGTGCTCGGCGACCATCAGCAGCCAGGAAAGGTCGATCTTCACGTTCAACGGGCTCGTTCGCCCTCCGCACCGAACTCCTCCGCGAAAACCGACTCGTACTGCTTCATGAAGTCGGCCGCGGCTTCGACGAAGGTGTGTCCCACTTCGCCCGCGTCCTGCCTCACGAGTTCCTCGATGTAGCGGTTCACGCTCATCCCCCTCTGCAGCGCGCGCTGCCGCGCGGCCTCGGCGGTGGCCTCGTCCACTCGTACGTTCAGCTGAGTCTTGGGCACCTCATCACGCTAGCGCGCCCCTGCTAGCACCAGCAAGGGCAGCGCTGTCGCGCCCGCCCCTGGACCGGAATCGTGTCGACGGCCGCACGCGGCCGGTGATGGGATGGCCGGTATGAATGATCTTGCGATACGCGCCGCCGGCGCCGGTGATCTGGACGAGGTCCTCGCCTTCTGGAAGGGGGCCGCCGAAGGCACCAGCATCAGTGACGACCAGGACGGCATACGACGCTGGTCGCCCGCGATCCCGGCGCCCTGATCCTCGCGGAGCTGGACGGCGTCCTCGCCGGTACCGTCATCTACCTTCTGTTTGAAGGTCTTTCGGGAGGTCTCAGCGACCTCGTTGTCGCGGGCTCGTGAACTGGTCGGGGAACTGAGCCACGACGGCCTGGTAGGGACGTCGTCGGAGATGGGGTTTCTGAAGGCCCGGCTGCAGATGCGTGGAGTTCCTGTAGACGTCGATCGGTAGCTGCCCCGGAGGACCTGACTCTCTCGAAGCCACACCGGCCTACAACGACCCGCGCGTCATACTGACCGTGTGCGCAGCCCTGATCGACGAGCTGGCCTGACCAGCGAACCGGGCTGCGGACCGGCGTGCAGCTCGACGTGCCTGGCCTGCGGGACGTCGCGAGGTAGGTGTGGCACGGAACCTGCGCATTCGCGACCGGGGCTCTTGCCGATCAGACTTCGGGGACATAGGTTCATGGTTCGATGACACAGGACTCCTGTGACGTTGGCCGATAGCTGGCTCTGACTGCGCGCGATGGTTGGCCCGCTTGGCCAAGTAGCGCGCTCAGCTGCGCATCAGTGGCACTCGGCCAGGCGGTTCCGTGCACGTCGTGCGGGCCGCCGTAGGCGTTGCCCCTGTTGAGCAGGAACAGATCGATGGCGGGTTGCCAGATGGAGTCCTCGTCGTCGCGGCCCCACAGCCGAGCACCCGGCCGGCATTCGATCATCCCGCCTGTCGACATACCGAGATCCTGCGTGCGCCGGCAGGGAACCGCATCGGCATTTCCCTCCCACGCACCGCTGATCGCCTCAGCTGGATCAGTCGACGTCATGGCGTGCTGGAGGTCGACCCGGGTCCGTCACCGGGCTGGCCGCTCCCCCTGCGAGCCGCCTACAGCGACCGCTGGAGCCAACTATGGCGCGCACCACAACAACGGCCTGGCGCGGCATGCCTGGCGCGCCGCCGGGTATACGCCGGAGCCCCAGTGGAGCCGCTGGGTGAACACCTCACCGGCTGAGAACCTGGGGCGGGCGCCCGGCATGCGTGCCGCGCGTGCCATGTACCCAGGACTCCCCGCAAGGCTGCCGGGACGGCCCTTACGATGTCCTGTCACCGACCGAACCACGAAAGGTGTGAGCGTCCGCCCATGGGCGAGCCTCCCAGTAGCCGACACCGCGTCCATCGCGCGCTCCCTCTCCCCCTGCCTGATCATGGGACGGAGGTGAACCGATGACCGAAGTGCTTCTGCTCCTCGTGGCCGTCCTGCTCTCGCTGGCGTGCGGTGCCTTCGTGGCGGCGGAGTTCTCCCTGACCACGGTCGAGCGCGGCGAGCTCGAACGAGCCGTCGAACGGGGGGACCGGGGGGCTGCGAGCGCCCTCAAGGCCGTACGCAGCCTCACCTTCCAGCTGTCCGGCGCACAGCTCGGCATCACCGTGACCAATCTGGTCGTCGGTATGCTCGCCGAACCCTCCGTCGCCAAGCTCATCCGCGGGCCCCTGGAGGCGCTGGGCGCCTCCCCCGGCGTGGCGTCCTCGGTGGCTCTGGTGCTCGGCACCGCCCTGTCCACCGTCGTCCTGATGGTGGTCGGCGAACTCGTGCCGAAGAACTGGGCGATCTCCTCACCTCTGGCGGTGGCGCGGCGGGTGGCCACTCCGCAGCGGATGTTCACCGCTGTGTTCCGCCCTTTCATCAGCCACCTCAACAACACGGCCAACCGCATCGTGCGACGCTTCGGCCTCGAACCGGCCGAAGAGCTGGCCTCCGCCCGCAGCCCGCAGGAACTGGTGGCGCTGGCCCGGCACTCCGCGAAGGAGGGCGCGCTGGAGGCGGACACCGCCGAGCTCTTCGTACGCACCCTCAATCTGGCGCAGCTGACCGCCGAGAACGTGATGACCCCGCGCGTCCAGGTCACCGCACTGGAGGTGCAGGCCACCGCCGAGGACGTCGCCAACGCGACGCGCGCGACCGGCCTCTCCCGCTTCCCCGTCTACCGGGGCAACCTGGACTCGGTCGTCGGTGTCGCCCACATCAAGGACGTGCTGGCGATTCCCGCCGGCGAAAGGCCCCGCAAGAGGGTGTCGGACATGCTGCGCGAGCCACTGCTCGTACCGGAGACTCTCACCGTGGACCGGCTGCTCGACCGGCTGTCCGGCAAGCTGGCCATGGCCGTCGTCATCGACGAGTACGGCGGTACGGCCGGTGTCGTCACGCTGGAGGACATCGTCGAGGAGGTCGTCGGCGAGGTGCGCGACGAGCACGACCCCCACGAGACACCGGACCTCGCCCCGGCTGGTGAGGACGCGAGCGGACGCACGCTCTGGTCCGCCGACGGCGCGGCCCGTACCGACCAGCTCAAAAGGATCGGGCTGCGCGTGCCGGAGGGACCGTACGAGACCCTCGCCGGGCTGATCGCCGCCGAGGTCGGACGCATCCCGGTGGTGGGTGACACCGTGGACCTGACCGGGTGGCGCATCGACGTGGTGGACGCCTCCGGGCACCGCGCCGCGCGGGCACTCCTGCACGCGCCGCTTGCCGGCACCCCCGAGCTGACGGAGAACGAACGATGACCGCCGTCCAGCTCTTCATCGGTCTGCTGACCCTTGTCGTCAATGCCTTCTTCGTCGGCGCGGAGTTCGCGATGATTTCCGTACGCCGCAGTCAGATCGAGCCCGATGCTGACGCGGGCAACCGGCGCGCGCACAGTGTCATCTGGGGCCTCGAACACGTCTCGGCGCTGCTCGCGGCGGCACAGCTCGGCATCACGCTGTGCACGCTGGTGCTGGGTATCGTCGCCGAGCCCGCCATCGCGCACCTGCTGGAGCCGGTGTTCGACGCGATCGGCGTGCCGCACGGATTCGTGCATCCGCTCTCGTTCGTGATCGCCCTGTCGGTGGCGACGTATCTGCACATGCTCCTGGGCGAGATGGTCCCCAAGAATGTCGCGCTCGCCGAGCCGGCCCGCAGCGCGCTGCTGCTCGGCCCCCCGCTGGTGGCACTGGCCCGGGGACTGCGGCCGGTGATCTTCACGGTCAACGCATTCGCGAACGTACTGCTCAAGCTGTTGCGGGTGGAGACCAGGGACGAGGTCTCCGCGACCTTCTCCGACGACGAGCTGGCCCGGCTGGTGAAGGACGCCGGGGACGCGGGTCTGGTCGACGACCGTTCGGCGGAGCGGCTCCGGCATGCGCTGGAGCTGGGCCGCCGGCCCGTCCGCGATGTCGTCCTGCCGGTGGACCGGGTGGTGTCCACCCGGGTGGGGACGACGCCCGAGGAACTGGAAACACTCTCCTCGGAGACCGGGTTCTCGCGCTTCCCCGTCGTGGACAGCGAGGCGCGGATTCTGGGCTATCTGCACGTCAAGGACGCGCTGGACGCGACGCCGCGGAATGTCCCGTTCCCGGTGACGGCGATGCGCCCGATCGCCCGGGTGCGGGAGTCGGCGCCGCTCGACGACGTACTGACCGCGCTCAGGCGCAGCCGTACGCACCTGGCGGTGGTCGTCGACGAGAAGGACAGGCTGGCCGGGCTGGTCACCATGGAGGACGTGCTGCGCGAACTCGTGGGCCGGCCGCAGGCCCGCTGAACGGGCCCGCCGGCCCTCCGTCCTCGCCCGGTACGATCGCACGACCATGGAAATGAATGCCTCCTACACCAGTTTCGTCGCGGTCGGCGACTCCTTCACCGAGGGCATGTCGGACCTGCTCCCCGACGGCTCCTACCGAGGCTGGGCCGATGTGCTCGCGGCCCGTCTCGCCGCCCGGACGCCCGGATTCCGGTACGCGAATCTCGCCGTACGCGGCAAGCTGATCGGCCAGATCGTCGACGAGCAGGTGGACACCGCGGCGGCCATGCGGGCGGACGTGGTCACGCTCGTGGGCGGGCTCAACGACACCCTGCGGCCGAAGTGCGACATGGGCATGGTGCGCGCACGGCTGGAGGAGGCCGTGGAACGTCTCGCGCCGTCGTGCGGGCGGCTCGTACTGATGCGCAGCCCGGGACGCAACGGTCCCGTCATGGAGCGCTTCCGGCCACGGATGGAGGAGCTGTTCTCCCTGATCGAGGACCTGGCCGGCCGGCACGGGGCGCTGGTGGCCGATCTGTACGGCGCACCGTCGCTGGCCGACCCGCGGATGTGGGACGTCGACCGGCTGCACCTCACGGCGGAGGGCCATCGCAGAGTGGCCGAGGCGGTGTGGCAGACGCTCGGGCTGCCCCTGGAACTCGACTGGCGTACCCCGATGCCGCCGACGACACCGCCGCGCTGGGCGGTGCGGCGGGTCGATGACGTCCGGTTCGCCCGGCAGCACCTGGCACCGTGGATCGGGCGACGGCTGACCGGCCGGTCGTCCGGTGACGGCCGCCCGGCGAAGCGCGCCGAACTGCTTCCGTACGAGCCGCCGCTCGGCTGACGTCCGCGCAATCGACCGCGGTCCCGGTGCTCGGACAGCCCGGAGCACCGGGCCGCGGCAGTGCAGTGCAGGCGATGACGCACTCGTTTCTGCTGCGCAGGTCACTCATCCCCGCGCCCGTCGCGTCCGCGCTCACCCTCTTGACCTCTGTGGCCCAAGCCACTAGTTTGCGGTAATCGCCGAACCATCATCACCGGAAGGAGGCCACCAGCAGATGTACACCAGCTCTGATCTCGGTCGCCTCGCGCGGTGCACTGTCTGGGTTTCGGGCCGGATCGCGCACGGCTGCTGATCACGCACCCTTGCTGCTCCCACCCTTGCTGCTCCCAACTCTGCTGATCACGCGCCGTCGCTGATGACGCACGGCTTCTGATCAAGCCGTCCTGATGCGCCCCTCCGTGGCGCGTTCCAGGTTTCCTTCACCCTCTTCCGGCACGTCGTGTCGCGTGCCTTTCGGCGCCCACTCCTCTGATGTGGTGCGTCTGAACACAGAAAGCTGCCTGAAATTGGCGAACATGAATCAACTGATCCCGCACCGAGAAGAGGGCCTGACATGGTAGCGGCGCGGATCACGGTCAACGGGAAAGAAGCACCGATTTCACCGGCCGCCCCTCACACCACCACGCTGGACTTCCTTCGCGAGCGTGGCCTCACCGGCACCAAGGAGGGCTGCGCCGAGGGTGAGTGCGGCGCCTGTTCGATCCTGGTGGCCCGTCCCGGAGTGAACAAGCCCACCGACTGGGTGGCGGTCAACGCCTGCCTGGTGCCCGCCGCGGCGCTCGACGGTCAGGAGATCATCACCTCCGAGGGCCTCGCCACCGCCGGCGCGCCCGGGACTCCGGCCACCCTGCACCCGGTGCAGGAGGAGATGGCGGTCCGCGGCGGCTCCCAGTGCGGCTACTGCACTCCGGGCTTCGTCTGCAGCATGGCGGCCGAGTACTACAGGCCCAACCGCTGCGCCCACGCGGAGCCGGACGACACCGCCGACGCCGAGCACGGTCCGAACGGTTTCGATCTGCACGCGCTGAGCGGGAACCTGTGCCGGTGCACCGGCTATCGCCCCATTCGCGATGCCGCGTTCGCCGTCGGGACGCCTGCCGACGAGGACCCGCTGGCGCGACGTCGCGAGCAGTCTCCGCCCGCACCGGTCGCCACCGAATACACCCAGGACGAGCGCGCGTTCCTGCGGAAGAACACCCTGGCCGAAACTCTGCAGCTACTGCGCGAACGGCCCGGAGCGGTGGTGGTCGCCGGCTCCACCGACTGGGGCGTCGAGGTGAACATCGGCTCACGCAGGGCCGATTGCGTGGTCGGCATCGACCGCCTCCCCGAACTGCGGCAACTGCGCGTCGAGTCGGACTCCATCGAGATCGGGGCGGCGCTGACCCTCACCGAGATCGAGCGGCGTCTCGACGGTGGCGTCCCGCTGCTGGCCGAGCTGTTCCCGCGGTTCGCGTCCCGGCTCATCCGCAACGGTGCGACCCTCGGCGGCAATCTGGGCACCGGCTCCCCCATCGGTGACAGCCCGCCGGTGCTGCTCGCACTGGACGCATCGGTGGTGCTCGCCGGCGCCGACGGTGAGCGCGAGGTCCCACTGGCGGACTACTTCACCGGATACCGGCAGAGCGTACGGCGTCCCGGCGAGCTGATCCGCTCGGTACGCATCCCGTTGCCGCTGTCCCCGGTCGTGGCCTTCCACAAGATCGCCAAGCGCCGCTTCGACGACATCTCCAGCGTGGCGGTCGCTTTCGCACTCGACATCGAGGACGGGATCGTCCGCAAGGCGCGCATCGGTCTGGGCGGCGTGGCCGCCACCCCGATCCGCTCCCTCGCCACCGAGGCGGCCCTGGAGGGCAGGCCCTGGTCGACGGAGACCGTCGAAGCCGCGGCCGGCGAGCTGCGGGGCGAGGGCACACCGATGAGTGATCATCGCGCCAGCTCGCTCTACCGTTCCGCGATGCTGGGACAGAGCCTGCGGAAGCTGTACGCGCAAACCATTGAGGCGGTCTCGTCATGAGTCAGTTGTCCGAACGCCCTGAGAAGCCTGTCGTCGGCGTCTCGATGCCGCACGAGAGCGCCACCCTGCACGTCACCGGCACCGCGCTGTACACCGATGACCTGGTCCACCGCACCAAGGACGTGCTGCACGCGCATCCGGTCCAGGTCATGAAGGCCCACGGCAGGATCACCGCGCTGCGCACCGAGCCCGCACTCGCCGTGCCGGGCGTGGTCCGCGTGCTGACCGGTGCCGACGTGCCCGGTGTCAACGACGCCGGAATGAAGCACGACGAGCCGCTCTTCCCCGACGAGGTCATGTTCTACGGCCACGCGGTCGCCTGGGTGCTCGGCGAGACCCTGGAGGCGGCCCGGCTCGGTGCGGCGGCCGTCGAGGTGGAACTCGACGAACTGCCCTCCGTCGTCACGCTTCAGGACGCGATCGCGGCCGGCAGTTTTCACGGCGCTCGACCCGTGATGCTGACCGGCGACGTCGACGCGGGCTTCGCCGACGCCGCGCACGTGTTCACCGGGGAGTTCCAGTTCTCCGATCAGGAACACTTCTACCTGGAGACGCACGCGGCGCTGGCCCACATCGACGAGGCCGAGCAGGTGTTCGTCCAGAGCAGCACCCAGCATCCGTCGGAGACCCAGGAAATCGTCGCGCATGTGCTCGGACTGCACAGCCACGAGGTCACCGTGCAGTGTCTGCGGATGGGTGGCGGCTTCGGCGGCAAGGAGATGCAGCCGCACGGCTTCGCGGCCGTCGCCGCGCTCGGCGCCAAGCTGACCGGCCGGCCGGTCCGGCTGCGGCTCAACCGGACGCAGGACCTGACCATGTCGGGCAAGCGGCACGGTTTCCACGCCCAGTGGAAGATCGGCTTCGATCCCGACGGCCGTGTCCGAGCCCTGGAAGCCACGTTGACCGCGGACGGGGGCTGGAGCCTGGACCTCTCCGAACCGGTGGTGGCACGTGCGCTGTGCCACATCGACAACACCTACTGGCTTCCCAACGCGCGCGTCACCGGTCGCATCGCCAAGACCAACAAGGTCTCCAACACGGCCTTCCGCGGCTTCGGAGGCCCGCAGGGAATGCTGGTCATCGAGGACATCATGGGCCGGTGCGCGCCGCTGCTCGGCCTGGATCCGATGGAGCTGCGCGAGCGCAACTTCTACCAGCAGGGCCAGGCGACACCGTACGGACAGCCGGTCGTCCAGCCCGAACGGATCTCCGCCGTCTGGCAGAAGGCCGTGGACAACGGCGGCATCGCCGACCGCAAGCGCGAGATCGCCGCCTTCAACGCCTCGCACCCGAACACCAAGCGGGCACTCGCGGTAACCGGCGTCAAATTCGGAATCTCGTTCAACCTCACCGCGTTCAACCAGGGCGGCGCCCTCGTACTGATCTACAAGGACGGCTCCGTCCTGATCAACCACGGCGGCACCGAGATGGGCCAGGGCCTGCACACCAAGATGCTGCAGGTTGCCGCGACCTCCCTGGGTATCCCGCTGTACAAGGTGCGGCTCGCCCCGACGCGGACCGACAAAGTGCCCAACACCTCGGCCACGGCGGCAAGTTCCGGAGCGGACCTCAACGGTGCGGCGGTGAAGAACGCCTGTGAGCAGTTGCGCGAGCGGCTGCTGCGGGTGGCCGCCTCGCAGTTGGGCGCGAACGCCTCGGACGTACGCATCGTCGAGGGGGTCGCGCGCACCCTGGGCAGCGACGAGGAGCTGGCCTGGGACGACCTGGTGCGCACCGCGTACTTCCAGCGGGTCCAGCTGTCGGCTGCCGGTTTCTACCGGACCGAGGGACTCCACTGGGACGCGAAGTCGTTCCGGGGCTCGCCGTTCAAGTACTTCTCCCACGGCGCCGCCGCTGCCGAGGTGGAGGTGGACGGCTTCACCGGTGCGTACCGCATCCGGCGCGTGGACATCGTGCACGATGTCGGCGACAGCCTGTCCCCGATGATCGACATCGGTCAGGTCGAGGGTGGCTTCGTCCAGGGAGCGGGCTGGCTGACCCTCGAGGACATGCGCTGGGACGCCACGGACGGTCCGCACCGCGGCAGGCTGCTGACCCGGGCCGCGAGCACTTACAAGCTGCCGAGCTTCTCGGAGATGCCCGAGGAGTTCAACGTCACCCTTCTGGAGAACGCCACCGAAGAGGGCTCGGTCTACGGGTCCAAGGCGGTGGGCGAGCCTCCGCTGATGCTGGCGTTCTCGGTGCGAGAGGCGCTGCGGCAGGCAGCCGCCGCGTTCGGGCCGAGCGGAGTCAGCGTCGAGCTGGCCTCGCCCGCGACGCCGGAAGCGGTGTACTGGGCGATCGAGTCGGCCCGTCAGGGCGCCACCTCGCGGAACGGTCACGACTCAAACGGTTCCGCCGCGGGCGCCCACGCCTGCGAAGTCAAGGTCCGAACCGACGCGACAGCCTTGAGCGGTGCCTGACATGACGTGGGTCGCCGCGGTCGCACGGCTGCGGGCACGCCGGGAGCCCGGTGTGCTGGTGACCGTCGCGACCGTGCGCGGCCACGCCCCGCGCAACGCCGGTGCCAAGCTGGTGGTGGGGCGGAACGAGTCATGGGGCTCGATCGGCGGCGGCAACGTCGAAGCCGTCGCGATCGACCGGGCGCGCGAGATGACCTCCGATTCCAGGTCCGGTCCGGAGCTGATCGATTTCGCCCTGAACGACAAGGTGACCAGCCGGCATGGTGTGCAGTGCTGCGGCGGCACCGTCTCGGTGCTGCTCGAACCCCTGCCGGTGGTACGGGCGGTGGCGGTCTTCGGTGTGGGACACGTGGGTCTGGAACTGGCGCGCGTCCTGGCACGTCAGGACCTCGACCTCCATCTGATCGACACCCGCTCCGACATGCTCGCGGAGGAGCGGCTCAGCGTGCTGGCGGACGCGGTGGCACAGGTGCATCTGCATCACACGCCGCTGCTGCCCGAGGAGGTACTGGAGGAGCTGCCGGCCGGCACCCACGTCCTGATCATGACCCATGATCACGCAGAGGACGCCGCTCTGTGCGACGCCGCCCTGCGCACCACCCACCTCGGCTCCATCGGACTGATCGGGTCGGCGGCCAAGTGGATACGGTTCCGCAAGCGCCTCCGGACCGAGGGCGGCCACGACGACACCACCATCGACCGGATCAGGACCCCGATCGGGCTGGCCGACATCACCGGTAAGGAACCCGCGACGATTGCCGTGAGCGTCGCTGCGGACCTGCTGCGTACCTTCGAAACCGAGGTCGGCTGACTGACTGCCCGGATCGACCGGGCTGCCCCGCGCTTGTGCGAACGCACACGGGCGGGGCACCCCTTCGGCGCGTCCGGGCCCGGCGGCGGCTCGGGAGACGCATGGCCGCCGGGATACGAGCGGCCGGCCCGGGACAGGCAAAAGCCCCAGGTCACGTCACGTGAATCCTGAGGCTTCCGCAGAGCGGCGTTCGGGGTTCGACCCCGGGACCCACGCGTCACCAGCACACCAGGGATGGCGGTGGCTCGCGGTGCGTGGTTGTGGCAGGCCGTGTTCCCTGGGCGGTCTTCAGTAGTCGATGCGGTCGGACTTGGCCAGCCAAGCGTCGAAGGGCGCGGTCCGGTTCGGCATGTCCACCTGCTCGACCGCCATCGGCCACAGCTCTGCGGGCTTCTTGTCGAACAGGTCGTAGAACGTGCGGTCGTCGAAGCCGGCCACCGCGGCGTCGTCCCGGTCGGCGGCGAAGATGATCCGGTCGACGCGCGCCCACAGGGCGGAGGAAAGACACATCGGGCACGGCTCGCACGAGGTGACCAGGACGCAGCCCTCGAGCGAGAACGAGCCCAGCTTCTGGCAGGCGGCGCGGATGGCGCTCACCTCGCCGTGCGCCGTCGGGTCCAGGTTCGCGGTGACGTTGTTGTTCCCGATCGCGACGATCTCGCCATCCTTGGCGATCAGTGCGCCGAACGGACCGCCACCGTTCCTCACGCTGGTGGTGGCAAGACCGATGGCCTCGTCCATCCAAGTGCGCTCGAGCTCCTGGATGCTCTTCTCTTGGGTTTCAGCGGTCATGCTCACTCCTCTTTCGGTATCAGTGAGGGCTCCGCGGGTGGTCCGGTAGTGCGGGACTTCGTACGACCGGAC
Organism: Streptomyces finlayi; assembly: GCF_014216315.1. NCBI lineage: Bacteria > Bacillati > Actinomycetota > Actinomycetes > Kitasatosporales > Streptomycetaceae > Streptomyces > Streptomyces finlayi. Next base: position 6,952,266 of record NZ_CP045702.1, on the reverse strand, counting down.
CACCCGCGGGGCAACAAGTAGGGCTCGCGGTCCGCGGTCTCGGGTCAGCGCGGCCGGCGACACCCGCGGGAGTCCGTCCCGGCCCGGCGGCGGCCATGTGCTCCGGTGAGAGCGGGGTGGGGCTCAGAGGTCGGCCCAGTCGCACAGGCCGGGAAGTGCTGTGCGTCCCGGGCGAACACCCGCGTATCGATCGAGCTGGTCCGCGCGCGGGGGATCGCGGCGACGACCGGCTCGGGGAGAACCTTCGGGGCATCGGCGGGAGAGAGCTGGCTGGTCATCAGGAAGCCTCCCCTGTCCTTTCCGTGCCTCTTTCACACACTGTCATTGCGGCAATAGGGCAAGTACATCCGGCGGACCCCGCCGAAGGCAGTCACCGAACCCATGAAGGAGACGGCCGGTCGGCTGCCCCCTCTTGTGGATTCGTATGAACGGCACGCAGGAACGTCCCGCGAGGGCGCCGTGCCCTGCCCTCGCGGGCGGGGCTCACCGCACATGCGACCCACGCAGTCACCACCGGGGCCGTTCCGTCCCACGGGCGAGTCACACGCTCCGTGTGGGCTTGTTGCGGCCAGGAGTCTCTGACCTGGACCTTATGGACGCCATAGACGTAACGGACGCCCTGGGGCGCTCACGAACCGCTGAAAACGACAGGTAAGCTCTGGTCGCGTGACTGCTGTGTCTGCGAAGCCTCGTATCCCCAATGTCCTGGCCGGCCGCTACGCCTCCAAGGAGCTGGCTGTCCTCTGGTCCCCCGAGCAGAAGGTGAAGCTGGAGCGTCAGCTGTGGCTGGCGGTGCTGCGCGCTCAGAAGGACCTCGGGATCGAGGTGCCTGACGCCGCCCTCGCCGATTACGAACGTGTGCTCGACCAGGTCGATCTGGCCTCGATCGCCGAGCGCGAAAAGATCACCCGGCACGACGTGAAGGCCCGGATCGAGGAGTTCAACGCCCTGGCCGGCCACGAGCAGGTCCACAAGGGCATGACGTCCCGGGACCTCACGGAGAACGTCGAGCAGCTCCAGATCCGACTCTCGCTGGAACTGATGCGTGACCGCACGGTGGCGGTCCTCACCCGCCTCGGCAAGCTGGCGCTCGAGCACCGCGAACTGGTCATGGCCGGCCGGTCCCACAACGTCGCTGCCCAGGCGACGACGCTCGGCAAGCGTTTCGCGACCGCCGCCGACGAGATGCTGGTGGCGTACGCACGGCTGGAGGACCTCCTCGGCCGCTATCCCCTGCGCGGCATCAAGGGCCCCGTCGGCACCGCGCAGGACATGCTCGACCTGCTCGGCGGCGACGCCACGAAGCTCGCCGACCTGGAGCAGCGCGTCGCCGGACACCTCGGCTTCGCCCAGGCCTTCACTTCCGTCGGCCAGGTCTACCCCCGCTCACTCGACTACGACGTCGTGACCGCTCTGGTCCAGCTGGCCGCGGCGCCTTCGTCCGTCGCGAAGACCGTCCGGCTCATGGCCGGCCACGAGCTGGTGACCGAGGGCTTCAAGCCCGGTCAGGTCGGCTCGTCCGCCATGCCGCACAAGATGAACACCCGCTCCTGCGAGCGTGTCAACGGTCTGATGGTGATCCTGCGCGGCTACGCCTCGATGACGGGTGAGCTGGCGGGCGACCAGTGGAACGAGGGCGACGTGTCCTGCTCGGTGGTGCGCCGGGTTGCCCTGCCCGACGCCTTCTTCGCATTCGACGGCCTCCTCGAGACGTTCCTGACGGTGCTGGACGAGTTCGGGGCCTTCCCCGCGGTCGTGGCGCGTGAGCTGGACCGGTACCTGCCGTTCCTCGCCACCACCAAGGTCCTCATGGGTGCGGTGCGCGCCGGTGTCGGCCGGGAGGTCGCGCACGAGGCGATCAAGGAGCACGCGGTCGCCTCGGCCCTCGCCATGCGGGAGCAGGGCGCGGAGCGCAACGAACTGCTGGACAAGCTTGGCGCGGACGACCGCATCCCGCTGGACCGGGCGCAGCTGGACGCGCTGATGGCCGACAAGCTGTCCTTCACTGGCGCTGCGGGCGACCAGGTCACTGCCGTGGTCTCCCGAATCGAGGACATCACGAAGCAGCACCCGGAAGCCGCGGGTTACACCCCCGGCTCCATCCTCTGACCGCCGGAACCCGCACCGGAGACACCCGAAGAACTTCTGGCCGCCCGCGACCGCATCGTCCCCGATGTGGCCGTGGGCGGTCTGCGTGTGCTGTTCCGCGGGATCAACCCAGTCTCACAACCGCCGTCACCGGCTTCCACTTCGCCCATCCCGGCGACCGCTGTGGCCGGTGCTCCTTCTCTGCACTTCACTCGCAAGGATGAATGCTTCGGGTGCGGGCGCCAGGTAAATCGGTCGCGGCCGGTGAGCTGCCTCTGCAGACTGTGGCTCGTGGATCGCTTGGTGGAGATCGCGAATGGGCTGGTCGATGTCAGCGGGGTCGCCGCTGTGTGTCTGGGAGGTAGCCGGGCGAGGGGTATGCACAGCCCCGATTCCGACTACGACCTGGGCCTGTACTACCGGCCACCACTGGATACTGCTGCTCTGCGTCTGCTGGCAGCCGAGCTGACTGGGGGGCCGGTGGCAGTAACCGAGCCGGGCGGCTGGGGGCCATGGGTGGACGGCGGTGGCTGGCTGACCATCGATGGCCATCGCGTCGACTGGATCTATCGCAACCTGGACCGGGTGCACCGCATCTGGCAGCAGTGCCGCGCCGGGCAGTTCGAGATCGGTACCCAGCCCGGCCACCCTCTGGGGGTGTACTCCCACTCCTATGCCGGTGAGGTGGCCCTTGGACGCGTCCTTGCCGACCCCAGCGGCGAGCTTCGAACCCTGCAGGAGCAGACCCGCGTCTATCCGGAGCCACTGCGCGAGGCGCTCAGCGACAACGCACAATGGGAGACGCCGTTCATTCTGGCCGGCGCCCGCAAGGGGGCAGTTCGCGGTGATGTCTTCTATGTCGCTGGCTGTCTCTTCCGTGCAGTCGGACTTCTCGTGCATGCCCTCCATTCCCATGCCAGGTGTTGGGTGCTCAACGAAAAGGGAGCGGTTCGGGCCGCAGGAGAACTTACTGTCGCCCCTGCGGACTTCGCCGGACGGGTTCACGAGCTGTTTTCCGCGCTCGGCACTACTCCGGACACGCTCGCTGCCGCGCTCGATGAGGCTGACAGGCTGGCCTCCGAGGTATTCCATGAGCTCGCGCGGTGAGCAGGACCACGCCGGTGCAAGCTCGCGATGAAGGCGACGGTTGAGTCCAGAGGGCTTATGTCGAAGCGGAGCACTTCGGCGGCGTCGGAGAAGAGAACGCAGCTGTCTGGCGTGATGGGAGCGTTGTCCTGGGGTCGCTCCACCTGCTGGAAGGGGAAACGGCCCCAGCCTCAGGCACCCCTATCTGCCGGGTTCCCCGCGAACTCGGCATCGCTGCCAGTGCGGGTCAGGACGAGGTCACGATCCTGGGGCTCGGCGATCACTGTGACGGCGAGGATTCCTCAACGGGTATCGGGGTTCGGGGATGCCCGGGTCAACGGCTGGACGCCGGGTTTCTTCGGGCTTGGAGCAGGAAGGTAAGACGCCAGGCCGCGAGTCAGGGCGGGTCGATCACCGTCACCAGAACGCTCAGCTCGCAGCCTGGCCCGCCGCGCTCCAGGTGGAGCCCTATCGCGATCCAGCGTGCCTCGATCCGCCAGAGCTGGAGATACTCGCAGCCCGCCACCGGATCGGCCCAGGGCTCGGGTATCTCCTCCCCGGAGATCATCCGTGCCTGAGCGCTCCACAGACTGACGGTCTCCGGCTCGCCCCAGCGAAGGGTGAGCAGCGTGAGCAAGGCGTCGTGGTCTGCGAGGCACTGCGCCCGATGCTCCAGGCGTCCCGACTCGTCGCTCCCCCAGTGCTCGTCGTCGGCGTGCAGGAACGCCGTGTGGTAGCCCGGCCCGCTGACTCCCGAGCCCGCCGAGGTGCGCTCCGAGGGAAAGGGCCGGGCACGCATCCCGTCGATGAGGCGGAGGTGATGTGCGGTCGTCATGCCGTCAGTAAACCGCCCGCCACTGACAAGTGACGCCCTGCCGCACACGGTGGGCATTCCCCTCAGGGATACCCAGCTACCCACCGCCGGTGCGCACTTGCCGTCAGGCATCCCTCTTCCCCACCGCCCACCAGCCCGCCAGCAGCGCCACTCCGGCCCAGGCCGCCGTCACGGCCAGGCCCTCCCACGGCCCCAGACTGCCCTCCGGATGCTGGTGCAACACCAACTGCCCTGCCCGGTCCGGCAAGAACTGGGCCACTCCCCCCGCGATGTCACCGACGACGAAGGACACGATGAGGATGAAGGGAATGAGCAGGCTCAGGACCGCGACCGCGCTGCGCAGCAGGGTGGTGAGTCCGGCGGCGAACAAGGCCATCAGCGCCAGATAGACGCCACCGCCGAAGGCCGCGCGCAGAGCGCCCGGTTCCCCCAGGCCGATCGCGTACTCGCCCATGAAGAGCTGGCCCACCAGGAACGAGGTGAAGCTGGTGACCAGCCCGACGACCAGCGCGAGTCCGCCGACCACCGACACCTTGGCGAGGTAGAAGAGGCCCCTGCGGGGCACGGCCGCGAGCGATATGCGCAGTGCGCCGTTCAGATACTCGCAGGAGAGAGCCGTAGCACCGAAGCTGATCGCCGCGATCTGCCCGAAGTTCAGGCGGTACTGTTCCCGGCCGCGGTCCGGCAGCTCGCCGCCGAGTACGGCACGAACAAGGCGCGGGCGGCCATGGAGCTGGCTTCGCTCACCGAGCGGGAGGAGGCGGTGCTCCGGCTGATGGCTCGGGGGCTGTCCAACGCGGAGATCGCCGCGAAGCTCGTCGTCGGTGTCGAAACGGTGAAGTCGCATGTCAGCGCCGTCCTGGCCAAGTTGGGTGCCAGGGACCGCACCCAGGCGGTGATCGCCGCGTACGAGTCCGGCTTCGTGGCTCCGCGCTGACCCAGGTCACCTCTCGGTACCGGCTCCGTCCGGTGGTCGCTGCGTCCCCGACCAGCGAGTACGATCCGGCAGAACATGCGCGCGAGCTGGGAGGACACACCGTGGGCCGGCTGACCGGCGGGGACCCGTCACTGCTGAGGCGGATCAATTCCGCGGTGGTGCTGCACGCTCTGAGGGGCGCCGGTTCCCCCACTCTGACGGACCTGACCCGGATCACGGGGCTCTCCCGCCCCACGGTCGAGGGTGTGGTCGAGGGTCTCTTCGAGGCTGGGCTCGTCGTCGAGGCGCAGGCCGACGAGGGCGAGGCCCGCCGACAGGGACGACCGGCCAGACGGTTCCGTTTCCGGGCCGAGGCCGGGCATCTGCTGGGGGTCGAGATCGGGTCGCACCGGGTCTCCGCGCTGCTGTCGGGGCTGGACGGGCGGATTATCGGTGCCGGCTCGCGCGCCGTCTCCGAGTCCGCGGGGGCCGACGACCGGCTGGACCAGGTCAGGACCGTGATCGCGGATCTGCTGCGGCGGTCCGGGGTGGCCCGCAGCAGCCTGCGGGCGGTCGGTGTGGGCAGCCCGGGGATCGTGGAAGCCGACGGGACCGTCCGGCTGGGGACCGCACTGCCGGAGTGGACCGGGCTCGCACTCGGGGAGCGGCTCCGGCGCTCCTTCCGCTGCCCGGTGCTCGTGGAGAACGACGCCAACGCGGCGGCGGTGGCCGAGCACTGGAAGGGCGCGGCGACCGAGTCGGACGACATCGTGTTCGTCCTCGCGGGCCTGAGCCCCGGGGCCGGTTCGTTGATCGGGGGGCGCCTGCACCGAGGGTTCGGCGGGGCGGCCGGGGAGATCGGCGCGCTGCATCTGCTGGGCCGGGACGTGACGCCGGAGCATCTGCTGTCCACGACGGACACCCCTCTCGACCCTCTGGACGAGCATGCCGTGGCCGCCGTCTTCGCGGAGGCCCGTCGTGGTGACGCCGGTGCGCGGGCCGCCGTCGAGCGGTTCATTCAGCGGCTGGTCCACGATGTCGCGGCTCTCGTGCTCGCGCTCGACCCGGAACTCGTGGTGATCGGCGGCTGGGCCGCCGGGCTGGACGGTGTCCTCGACCCGCTGCGTGGCGAGCTGGCCCGCTACTGTCTGCGCCCGCCCCGGGTCACGCTCTCCCTGCTGGGTGAGGCGGCCGTGGCGACCGGCGCCCTGCGGCTGGCGCTGGATCACGTCGAGGAACAGCTGTTCGCGGTGGAGGGCACGGTAACAGCCCGCCGCTGACTGCGACGGGCCGCACGACAGGCTCCTGAGCGGGCAGGCAGCTCAGGAGTGGAACTGCCGTGGTCAGGAAGCCTGGCGCGCCTGCTCTTCGTGGCTGATCTCCAGGGCGCCCGAGTCACCGAAGGTGAGTCGGCAGGTGTCGGCCCGGTAGGTGGCTACGGAGACGGCCGCCGTACCGCCTGCCGCGAAGAAGCGCGTGGTGACGACCAGTACGGGCGCGCCCGGAAGCCTGTCGAGTTCCTTGGCGTCGTCGGCGCGGGCGGACCCGAGCTCGACCGAGCGGTCCTGGCCGTCGAGGCCCAGACGGTCCAGCTCGCGCAGGACGCTCCGGGCGCGGGCGGGACCCGAAGGGGCGTCGATCGCTGAGAGAGCGGGCACCGAGGAGTCGGGGACGTACAGAATTTCCGCGGCGAGCGGCTGGCCGTGGCTCACGCGGACGCGGCGCACCCTGTGGACGGCGTCCCCGGTGGCCACGTCGAACATCGCGCTCACGGCCGCCGGGGCGGACCCGGTGGTGCAGTCGACGGGCTGCCAGGTCTCACCGGCGCCGTCCGTCCAGTCCTGCTGTGCGGTGGACACGGCGACACCCACGCGGGGCGGAGCGACCGTGGTCCCCACACCGCGGCGGCGCTGGAGCCGGCCTTCGAGTTCGAGCTGCTCCAGAGCCTGCCGGAGCGTGGCGCGGGCGACACCGAACCGGGCTGCGAGGTCACGCTCGTTGGGCAGGATCTCCCCCACCGCGAAGTCCGAGTCGAGTGCCTCACTGAGCACGGTCTTGAGGTGCCAGTACTTCGGCTCCTGTACCGATTCCAGCTGCGTGGTCCCCACCCTGTCCTCCGCATTCGCCCCGCGGCTTTCCGCGACGTTATTTATTAAAGGTTCCTGTCTTAACGTTGTGACCATAGGACGGCACACCACCTTGGTCAAGACCAATCCTTGAGCAGTGACGGAGCGGAACAGGGACAGGCCACAGAGCGTTCACAGGACGTTCTTGGCGTGGCGAGCAGCGCGCCGCGCAAAGCCCCACGCCGGGGGCGGGTGCGTGGGGCTCAACGCGTAGGCCGCGAGGGGCATGTGGCACCTGTGGGCACGGGCGGATCTGAGTTATTCGACGAGCAATCCGGAGAGTTTGTCTGGATTGCGAATGATATTGGCGCATTAGATTACGCCGTCCCTGATGTCCACCTGGAAGAAGGTGTCCGGCTTGCCTCCGGCGAGGATGACCAACGCCACGCCGCCGTTGAGTTCGGCGAACCGGGATTCCATGTCCGCCGTCTGCTCCTGTCCGACCGCGATGAGGAAGCGGCCGACCTGGCGAACCCACCATCCCAGGAGCACGGCTGGTGCGGCTGCCCGGCTGTGGTCACGTCCCGAGGAACGACGACCCCGCCGCGGTGGCGCGCGTCATCCTCGGCACGAGTCGCTGAGCGGTTCCGGTCCCATGGCGGTCGGCGAGGGACCGAGGCCCTCTTGTTCACCTGGGGTTGGTGTGGCGGCCGCTGCCGGGCACTAGGCATGGGTCGGCAGCGGTCAGCTCCACCCCGACCGCCCCACCGACCCTCGCCCCGGAGGCCCATCCATGTCGTCGCGCCCGCACGTCCCGCACCCCGGCCGCCGCACCGTGCTGCGCGGCTCACTCCTCGCCTCGGCCGCCGTCACCCTTCCGGCGACCGCCGCCGCGGCCCCCGCCTTCGCACTCTCCGGCCGGCCGAACGCGGCATGGGGTGTCCAGACGGGTGCGGTGACCTCGTCGTCCGCGCTGGTGTGGGTACGCTCCAACCGTCCCGCTCTCATGCTCGTGGAGACGTCGGCCACGGAGTCCTTCCGCCGGGCCCGCAGATGGCACGGCCCGCTGATCGGCTCACGTACGGACTTCACCGGCACGACGCCGCTGTACGGGCTGCCGCCGGGCGAGCAGGTGCACTACCGGGTGACGCTCGCCGACCCGCACGATCCACGCCGGACCGGCAAGCCGGTGTACGGATCGTTCCGTACGGCTCCCGCGAGGCGCCGCGACGGCGTGCGCTTCCTGTGGTCTGGCGACATCGCGGGCCAGGGCTGGGGCATCAACCCGGACATAGGCGGCTACCGGGTGTACGACGAGATGCGCCGCCTCGACCCCGACTTCTTCCTCTGCAGCGGCGACAGCGTCTACGCGGACGGCGTCATCGAGCCGAGCGTGACACTGCCGGACGGCCGGGTCTGGCGCAACATCACCACCGAGGAGAAGGCCAAGGTCGCCGAGACGCTCGACGAGTACCGCGGCAACTTCCGCTACAACCTGCTCGACGAGAACGTGCGCGCGTTCAACGCGCAGGTGCCCTCCATCGTCCAGTGGGACGACCACGAGGTCCGTAACAACTGGTACCCCGGCCAGATCCTCGACGACCCGCGCTACACCGAGAAGAACGTGGACGTGCTCGCGGCCCGCTCGATGCGGGCGTTCAGCGAGTACGTCCCGGCCCCGGCGGCGCACGGTCCCTCCGGCGAGGGGCGGATACACCGCGTCGTACGGCACGGACCGCTGCTGGACGTCTTCGTCCTGGACATGCGCTCCTTCCGCAACGCCAACTCCCCCGGCCGGCAGGCCGACGACACCACGGGCATCCTGGGCGCCGAGCAGCTCTCCTGGCTCAAGCGGGAACTGTCACGCTCGCGCGCCACCTGGAAGGTGATCGCCGCTGACATGCCGCTGGGTCTGGTCGTCCCGGACGGTGCGACGGACTTCGAGGCGGTGGCCCAGGGCGATCCCGGTGCCCCGCTCGGCCGCGAACTCCAGGTGGCAGAACTCCTGCGGCACATCAAGCGGCAGCGCGTCACCGGCACGGTGTGGCTGACGGCCGACGTCCACTACACCTCGGCACAGCACTACTCCCCCGAACGCGCGGCCTTCAAGGACTTCGCGCCGTTCTGGGAGTTCGTCTCGGGGCCCCTGGCGGCCGGTGGTTTCCCGGCGAACAAGCTCGACGCCACGTTCGGACCCGACCGGGTCTTCGTCCGGGCGCCGGAGCGGGCGAACGTCTCCCCCATGGAGTCGCCGCAGTACTACGGCGAGGTGGACATCGACGGCGGCAGCGGCGAGCTCACCGTACGGCTGCGCGCCCAGGGCGGGAGCGTCCTGTTCACCAAGGTGCTCCAGCCCGGTCTCACCGGGCAGTAAGGAACCGGGCAGTGAGGAACGGGGCGGTGAGGAACGGGGCGGTGACGCTTTCGACGACGGAAGAACTTGCCCCAAAAGGTGCAGAAAGCAACTAGATAACCCGTAACCCGTCAGTCACAAGCCGTTCGTGATCAGGCAACACCACTCGGTCACAGTGGAGACATGACTGATGTGACATCTGCGAAGAGCGCCCGCCGCACCCACCACTGGCGGCGGGACATGATCGAGCTGGCCGCCCTGTTCACGGCGGTGGCCGTGGCCGACGCGATCGCCAACCTGATCGGGCACCAGCCCGACGGCCCCTATCTGCTCATCGCCTCGGCCGTGGCACTCGCCGCCACGGCCGCGTTCCACACCTGGTGGGCCCGGCGCCACAGCCACGCCCCGCCGGGCCCCGGCGGGGACGAGGCGGCCCCGGTCGCCGTGACCGGGGCGGGGGGTGGGGCCGAAGGGGCCGTCGAGGACACCACCCTGTGGCGGATGCGAACGACCGTGCGCGACGCGCCGGGCAGCCTGGCCGCCCTGTGCATCGCGCTCGCCCGTTTCCGGGTCGGCATCCTGACCCTCCAGACGCACCCGCTGGCCGACGGCACCGTCGACGAGTTCCTGCTGCGGGCACCCGCCACCCTCCAGGCCCAGGAACTCACCCGGGAGATCGCCGCGGCGGGCGGCAGCTCCACCTGGATCGAGCGCGCGGACGCCCACGATCTGGTCGACACCCCGACCCGGGTCCTCGGGCTGGCCACCAGGACCGCCCTGGACGCCGCCGAACTCCCGCTCGCGCTGCGCCAGTTGCTCGGCCGGTGCACCATCCACTCACTGCCCGCCCTCTCCGTCACCGGCCGGCCCACCGGCGAGAGCGCACCCGTCGAAGGTGTGCTGGAGGAGACCGCGATGCGGCTGCGGGACCCCTCCGGGGGTGTCATCACCGTGGAGCGCCCGCACCTGCCGTTCACACCGACCGAGTTCGCCCGGGCCCGCGCCCTCGTGGAGCTCGACGCGCGGCTCGGCCCCCGAGTTCCGCGCAGCCAGGACGTCCTCACGCTCCCTGAGGGCAACGAGATCACCGTGCGCCGCGCGGACCGCTGCGACCTCGCTGCGGCCCGCGCCATGCACGACCGCTGCTCCGAGCAGACCCTCGGACTGCGCTACCACGGCCCGGTCCGCGACGCCGACCGCTACCTCGACCACCTGCTGAGCCCGCGCTTCGGCCGCACGCTGGCCGTGCAGACGGCCTCCGGCAAGCTGGTGGCGCTCGGCCACCTGCTCTGGGACGGCGACGAGACCGAGGTCGCCCTGCTCGTCGAGGACGACTGGCAGCGACGCGGTATCGGCTCCGAGCTACTGGGCCGGCTGGTGGCGCTGGCCGTCGAGGCCGGCTGCGAGAGCGTCTACGCCGTCGCCCAGGCCCGCAACACGGGCATGGTCGCCGCGATGCGCGGGCTCGGGCTGCCTCTCGACTACCAGATCGAGGAAGGCACGCTCGTCGTCACAGCCCGACTGGATGCGGCTCCCGTCCGTTCGCTGCCGCCGTACGAGCGGGCTGAGCAGACGGGCCGCTGAGCGCCTGGCACAGATCGGCCCACAGGTCCTCGACGTCCTCCAGACCGACCGACATCCGCAGCAGCCGGTCTCCGACACCGGCCGCCTGCCGGTCTCCCTCGGCCACGATGCGGTGGCTGATGGAGGCCGGGTGCTGGATCAGCGAGTCCACGCTGCCGAGGCTGACGGCAGGTGTGATGAGCCGCACCGAGGCGATCACCCGGTGCGGGTCCCCGTACACCTCGAACGAGACCATCGCGCCGCCCACCTTCGGGTAGTGGACGCGGGCGATGCGGGGGTCCGCGGTGAGCCGCCTGGCAAGTTCGGCGGCGCTCGCCGACGCGGCGCGCACCCGCACCGGCAGCGTGGACAGACCCCGCAGCAACAGGTAGCCGGCGAGCGGGTGCAGCACGCCGCCGGTGGCGAACCGCACCTGGCGCAGGGTGGCCGCGAACTCCTCGTCGCAGGCCACGACTCCGCCCATCACATCACCGTGGCCGCCCAGGTACTTGGTGGCACTGTGCAGCACGATCCGGGCACCGTGCTCGACCGGCCGCTGGAGCACCGGGGTGGCGAAGGTGTTGTCGACGAGCAGCGGTACGGACCCGCAGGCATGCGCGACGGCCCGGATGTCCACCTCGGCGAGGGTCGGGTTGGCGGGGGTCTCCACCATCACGAGACCGGTGTCGGGGCGGATGGCGTCGGAGATGCCGGCCGGGTCCGTCCAGGTGACCTCGGTGCCCAGGAGTCCGGCGCCCAGGAGGTGGTCGCTGCAGCCGTAGAGCGGGCGGACGGCCACCACATGCCGCAGGCCGATGCTCGCGCGGGCCAGCAGGACCGCGGTGAGGGCCGCCATCCCGCTGGCGAACGCGACGGCGCTCTCCGTTCCTTCGAGACGCGCCAGGGCCGTTTCGAAGCGGCCGGTGGTCGGGTTGTCGAGGCGCGCGTAGACGGGCGGCCCGTCCGGCCTCGCACCGGTGGTGGCGAAGGCGTCGATCCGCTCGGCCTCGCCCCGCGAGTCGTACGAGGGGTAGGTGGTGGACAGGTCGAGCGGCGGGGCATGCAGTCCGAGTGAGGCGAGATCGTCGCGTCCGGCGTGCACGGCTTCGGTGGCCAGCGCCCGGGACGGGGGTGAGGTCCGGGGCGTTGTCGAGGCTTCAGTGTCCATGTCACCACTCTGAACAGGGGACGGGCTTTGGCGGGAAAAGCCCGTGCTACGTTCGATGCATGGCTGATTCTGTCGTTCTTGATCCGGTGGATCTGCATATCCTGCGGCTTCTGCAGAACGATGCACGGACCACTTACCGGGAGCTGGCCGCCGAGGTCGGGGTGGCTCCGTCCACCTGCATGGACCGGGTGACCCGGTTGCGCCGCTCCGGCGTCATCCTCGGACATCAGCTGCGCCTCGACCCCGCGCGGCTGGGCCGGGGGCTGCAGGCACTGCTTCTGGTGCAGGTCCGGCCCCACCGCCGCGAACTGATCGGGCCGTTCGTGGACCGGATCAGGGCTCTGCCGGAGTCCCGGGCCCTGTTTCATCTCACCGGCCCCGACGACTATCTGGTCCAGGTGGCCGTCGCCGACACGGCGGACCTCCAGCGCCTCGTGCTGGACGAGTTCACCTCGCGTCGCGAAGTGGCCCGGGTGGAGACCCGGCTGATCTTCCAGCAATGGGAGTGCGGACCCCTGTTGCCTCCGGGATCGCCTCCGGGGCCACGGCCCGGATCGCCGCCCGGACCGCCCGTCGGCTGACCTCGGGCGGTGGTGACGCGGAGGCCCTCGCCGTACGAGGATGTCCGCATGCCAGACACTTCTCAGAGCGCGCTGCCCCGCCAGGTCGCCGACGCCTACGTCGACGCATTCATCGAACTCGACCCGATCACCGGCACGTATCTCGGCGTCGCCGAAAGCTCACGCCGGCTGCCCGACTTCTCGCCCGCCGGTCAGGAGGCCCTCGCCGGCCTCGCCCGCGAGACCCTGGCGAAGCTCGACGAGTCCGAGAAACTGCCGGGCGCCGACAGTGACAACGAGCGTCGGTGCGGGCGGCTGCTGCGGGAGAGGCTCACGGCCGAACTCGGCATCCGTGACACGGACGAGGGACTGCGGGTGGTCTCCAATCTCCGCTCGCCCGCGCACAGCCTCCGCGGGGTGTTCACGGTCACACCGACCGACTCCGATGAGGACTGGGCCGCGGTCGTGGACCGGCTGCGGGCCGTCCCGGCCGCGTTGGAGGGATACCGCGCCTCGCTCCAACTCGGCCTGGAGCGCAAGCTGTACGGGGGGCCGCGCGCGACCTCCACGTTCATCGAGCAGCTGACGGATTGGGCCGGCGCCGACGGCTCGGGCTTCTTCCAGGACTTCGTCGCCCCGGGGCCCGCCACCCTGCGCGCGGAGCTGGACGCCGCTGCCGCGTCGGCCGCTGCCGCGCTGGCGGCGATGCGCGACTGGATGAACGAGGTGTACGCCCCGGCGATCGAGGGCGCTCCGGACACCGTGGGCCGCGAGCGGTACGCGCGCTGGGCGCGCTTCTACAACGGCACCGACCTCGATCTCGACGAGGCGTACGCGTACGGTTGGTCCGAATACCACCGCCTGCTGGCCGAGATGAAGACCGAGGCGGCGAGGATCCTCCCGGGCGCCGGCCCCTGGGAGGCGCTGGCACATCTCGATGTGCACGGCAAGCACATCGAGGGGGTCGACGAGGTACGGGCCTGGCTCCAGGAACTGATGGACGAGGCCATCGCGGCGCTCGACGGCACCCACTTCGACCTGGCCGAGCGGGTGCGGAAGGTGGAGTCCCACATCGCCCCGCCGGGCGGCGCCGCCGCCCCGTACTACACCGGCCCGTCCGAGGACTTCTCGCGGCCCGGGCGTACCTGGCTGCCCACGATGGGCGAGACCCGCTTCCCCGTGTACGACCTGGTCTCGACCTGGTACCACGAGGGTGTTCCCGGCCACCACCTGCAGATCGCGCAGTGGAAGCACGTGGCGGAGAACCTCTCCCGCTACCAGGCTTCGGTGGGCCAGGTCAGCGCCAACTCCGAGGGCTGGGCGCTGTACGCGGAACGGCTGATGGACGAGCTGGGCTTCCTGCCCGACGCGGAGCGCCGGCTCGGCTACCTCGACGCGCAGATGATGCGCGCCTGCCGGGTCGTCATCGACATCGGTATGCACCTGGAGCTGGAGATTCCGGCGGACTCGCCGTTCCACCCCGGCGAGCGGTGGACACCGGACCTGGCCCAGGAGTTCTTCGGCAGCCACAGTGGCCGGCCGGCCGACTTCGTCGAGAGCGAGCTGACCCGCTATCTGTCGATGCCGGGGCAGGCCATCGGCTACAAGCTGGGCGAGCGTGCCTGGCTGCTGGGCCGGGAGAACGCCCGCGCGGCACACGGCGAGGCCTTCGACGCGAAGGCGTGGCACATGGCGGCCCTCTCTCAGGGGTCTCTCGGACTGGACGATCTGGTGGACGAGCTGTCCAGGCTCTGATCCCGCGGCCCGGCCGTCCGCGCGCGGCCGGGCCTCTCGCTCCGGGGCCGGCTGGGGGTGATCAGCGGATACGCGGCGGTGGTCGATCCCGAGCGGCTCGGAATGCCCATCCTCGCCCTCGTGCGGCTGCGCTACCCGAACGGCAACTACAAGCCGTTCCACGACCTGACGGACACGACACCGGAGATCATCGAGGCCCATCACGTGACGGGCGACGACTGCTTCGTCCTGAAGGTCACCGCCCGGTCCATGAGGCATCTGGAAGAGGTCACCGGCCGGATCGGCGCCCTCGGCGCCGTGACCACCAGCATCGTGTACTCCTCCCCGCTCCCCCGGCGGCCGGTCAGCCGCTGAGCCCGTCCGCCATGCGGTGGCGTACCTCCGAACCGTGCCGTTCCTTCACCACTTCGAGCTGCGCGGGGATGCGGCGGCGCAGATCGGCCACATGACTGACGATGCCGACGCTGCGGTCGCGTTCCCGCAGGGAGTCCAGGACGTCGAGCACCTCGTCGAGGGTCTGCTCGTCCAGGCTGCCGAAGCCCTCGTCGATGAAGAGCGTGTCCAGCCGTACGCCGCCGGCCTCGTCGGTGACGACGTCGGCGAGACCGAGCGCCAGCGCGAGCGAGGCGAAGAAGGTCTCGCCGCCGGACAGTGTCGCCGTATCCCGCTCCCGGCCGGTCCAGGAGTCGACGACATGCAGGCCGAGCCCGGCCCGGCGGCCGCCGGAGCGGGCGTCCGAGTGGACCAGGGTGTAGCGGCCCGACGACATCTTGCGGAGCCGGGCGGTGGCGGCCGCGGCGACCTGTTCGAGGCGTGCCGCGAGCACGTACGCCTCCAGACGCATCTTGCGTTCGTTGTCCGCGGAGGTGCCCGCGGTCAGCCCCGCGAGCCGGGCCACACGGTCGTGCTCCCGGCGCAGCGGCCCCATCGCGCGTACCTCCTCGGCGGCCCGGCGCGACAGCCGGTCCAGTTCGGAGCAGCGTTCACGGGCGGCGGCGAGCGCCGATCCGGCGTCCCGGAGCAGCCGCTCGGCGAAGCCGAACGCGGTCTGCGCGGCGCCGGGTTCCGCCTGCCGGCGTTCGGCGGCGGCCTGGGCGTCCTGCTCCGCGAGGCGGTCGGCGACGGCGGCGGCCTCGGACTGCCAGGCGTCGATCCGGTGCTGGATGTCGCGGTGCGCCGCATCGGTGAGCAGCGTCGCCGCCGCGGCGTCGGGAGTATCGAACCCGGCCTTGAACGCGGCGTCCGCGAGCCGGGCGTCGGCCTCCTTGCGCCGCTGGGCCGCGCTCTGCTCCGCCCGTACCGCTTCCGCCGCCTCGCCGAGCAGCTCCACCCTGCGCTCCAGCCGGAGGACATGTGCGGCGACGGTGGCTGATTCCCCGCGCGCGGTCGCCAACTCGGCCAGCAGCACCGACTGTTCCCGGTCGAGCGCTTCGCGCTGGGAGGTGCGGGCGGCGGCACGGCGCTCGGCCCGCCCGTACTGGTCGAGCCGGCCCGCGTGCTCCCGCTCGGCGGCGGCGAGCGCTTCCCGCGCCGCGTGCGTACCGGCGGCCCGCCGGTGGGCAAAGGCGTGCTCCCTGGTCAGCTCGGCGACGAAGACCTCGAGTTCGGTGACCGAGGGTCCGGTGCCGGCGGGGCCGCCGCGTCCCTCGTCGTCTTCCGGCCCTTCGGCCGCCTCGGCGCTCGCCGCGGCGAAGCGCTCGCGCACGGTGCCGTGTTCGCGCTCCGCCGCCGTACGTGCCGCTTCGGCACGGCGGTGCGCGGTTTGCGCCGCCTCTTCGGTGGCCCGGTCGACATGCCCGTCTCCGGGCTGTGCGGGGTCCGGATGCTCCACGGAGCCGCAGACCGTGCAGGCCGCGCCGTCGAGGAGCCCCGCGGCGAGCTCCGCCGCGATGTCGCGCAGGCGCCGTTCCCGCAGGGCCAGCCAGTGTTCGTGCGCCGCGAGCGCGCTTTCGCGGGCGTCGGACATCCGCCGGGCGGCGGCCGCCGCCTCCAGCGCGAGAGCGTCACGGCGGCGGGCCGCTTCCAGCCTCCTGCGTGCCGGGGCCAGACGGCCGGCCAGCTGCTCCGCGAGGGTCGCCGCTTCCTGTGCCTCCTCGATGTGCTCCTGGAGCCCGTGGCGGACGGCGTCCCATCCCGCGAGCCAGTGCCCGGTGTCCTGGATCAGTTCGTCGTCGGCGCGCGACTGCCGTTCGAGCGCGGCCCGTTCGGCGTCGATCTCCGCACTGCGGCGTTCCGCCCTGCGTGCGGCTTCCAGTCCGCCCAGTTCCTGGCGGAACCGGCTTTCCATGGCGGCGAGTTGCTCCGCTCCCGCGTCGGCCAGGTCCGCGGGCAGCCGGCCGCGTGAGCGCTCCCGGCCCTCGCTCGCCTCGCGGTACGCGCGCTCGGCTTCCCCGCGCAGCTCCAGCGCGGGAGCGACGAGTGCGGCTTTGCGCGCACGTTCCAGCCGCGCGGCGCACCGGTCCCGTTCGGGGCGGCCCGCTTCGAGAGCGGCGGCACGGCGCCGGGTCTCCTCGTACCGCTGCTGGAGCCTGGCGAGTTCGCGTTCCGCGTCGAGTGCCTGGCGGGCAGCGGCCTGCCGGCTCTCGGCGGCCGAGAGGGACCGCTCGGCGACGGTGAGCCGTTCGCGTGCCCCGGCGCGGGCCACGGCGGCCCACTCCAGGACGCCTTCGGCGAGGCCCGGCTCACCTGGCCGGTCCTCCGGCAGCGGCCACTCCCGTCCGGCGGGTCCGGCCGCCTGCGCGATCCGCTGGGCGAGACCGATGATCTGTTCGTCCCCGGCCCTGACCTGCGCCTCCGCGCCGCGGCGCAGCTCCGCGAGCCGCTCCTCGACCGCCGCGAAGCGACGGGTGTCGAAGAGCCGCCCGAGCAGTCTGCCGCGGGCTTCCGCGTCGGCGCGCAGGAAGCGCGCGAAGTCGCCCTGGGGCAGCAGGACCACCTGGCAGAACTGGTCCCTGCTCATCCCGATGAGCGCGGACAGCTCCTCCCCGATCTCCTGGTGCGAACGGCTGAGGGCGCGCCAGCCGTGCTCGGAGTCGTACTCGCGCAGCCAGCTCTGCGCCTTCTCCGTCGTGAAGCCGGTGCCCTTCTTCTTGCGGCGCGGCTGAGCGGGGCGCCTGGTCACCTCCAGGCGGCGTCCGCCGACGGTCAGCTCCAGGCAGACCTCGGTGGTCAGTCCTTCCGGGGCGTGGTCGCTGCGCAGCGAGGTCCCGGGGTTCTGCCGGGCCCCGGGTACCGCTCCGTACAGGCCGTAGCAGACGGCGTCCAGCACCGAGGTCTTCCCCGCGCCCGTGGGGCCGTGCAGGAGGAAGATGCCGGCCGAGGAGAGTGCGTCGAAGTCGACCTCCTGGGTGGCGCCGAAGGGGCCGAAGGCCGTGATCGTGAGCCGGTGGAGCCTCAACGGGACACCTCGTGCACGCCGTCGTCCACTCGTACGTCGTCGAAGGCGGAGCGCAGCACCGTGCGCTCCTGTTCGTCCGGTCCGCTGCCGCCGCGCACATGGGCCACGAAGTCCTCCGCGATCTGGTGGTCGTCGCGTCCCTCGAGACGCTGTGCGTACGAGGCGGAGGGATCCTCGGGGGCCCGTTCCGGGTCGAAGACCAGGCTGAGGGTGTGCGGGAAGCGCTCCACGAGGCGGGCCATCGGGTCGTCCGGGCGCGCCGGGTCGGTCAGGGTGGCCTCGACCCAGGACTCCCGGTGCCGTTCGTGACGGGGGTCGTCGAGCAGGGTGGTGAGGGGGCCGCGGAGCCGGGCGAGGGGGCGGGGCACGGGACAGTCGACCCGTTCGGCGGTGACGGAGCCTTCGGCGTCGAGGTCGGCCAGCCACATGGTCTTGCGGTGATCCGCCTCGGAGAAGGAGTAGGCGAGCGGGGATCCGGAGTAGCGCACGCGCTCGGTGACGCGCTGGCTGCCGTGCAGATGTCCCAGGGCCACGTAGTCGACGCCGTCGAACACTGCGGCGGGCACGGCGGCGACTCCGCCGACAGTGATGTCCCGTTCGCTGTCGCTGGGCTCGCCGCCCGCGACGAAGGCATGGGCGAGGACCACCGACCGGGTCCCGGCGGGCCGGGTCGCGAGGTCGGCGCGGACGCGGTCCATCGCGGCCCCGAGGACGGCTTCGTGGCCCGCCTTCGCAGCACCGAGGGCGTCCTTGACCAGGGCGGGTTCCAGATAGGGCAGCCCGTAGAAAGCCACTTCGCCGCGTGCGTCGCGCAGGACGACAGGGGTGCCGCAGCCCTCCGGGTCGGTACGCAGGTGGATGCCGGCCCGACCGATCAGACCCGCGCCGACGCCCAGCCTGCGGGCCGAGTCATGGTTCCCGGAGATCATGATGGTCGGCACGTTCTCGGCGGCGAGCCGGTGCAGCGCGTCGTCGAACAGCTCGACGGCGGACAGGGGCGGCACGGCCCGGTCGTAGATGTCTCCGGACACCAGGACGGCGTCCGCCCCGCGCTCGCGGACCGTGGCGACCAGGTGATCGAGGAAGGTCCGCTGCGCGTCGAGCATCGGGACCCGGTGGAATGAGCGCCCCAGATGCCAGTCGGACGTGTGCAGAATCCTCACGACAGCACTCCGACGGCTACGACCTGCATGTTTCTTTTCCTCCACCCCGGGGCCGGCCCGTGATCCCACGAGCGGCACCGACCACGCTAACGCCGGTTGCCCCCGCAACCCGCATCAACAGCGGATTCAGACGTCCCCGTACGCTTCCCCGCCCAGTTCGAGCGTGGCCGTGCCGGCCGTCGCATCGGCCAGCCAGGCCGTGAATCCTTCGACATCGGCGTCCGGCAGCCCGATCGCGATGGTCACCGCCTCCGCGTATGTGACCTCGCGCACGGCGCGGCCGGTGGCGCGCAGGTCGTTCTCCAGTCTGCCCGCGTGCTGGTGGTCCACCGTGATGGCCGCCAGCCGGAAACGCTGACGCGTGATCGTGCCGAGCGTGTCGAGTGCCTCGCCCACCGACCCCCCGTAGGCCCGGATCAGACCGCCGGCCCCGAGCTTCACACCGCCGTAGTAGCGGGTGACGACGGCGGCCACGTATCGCACCTCACGCCGCATGAGCATGTGCAGCATGGGAACGCCCGCGGTGCCTCCGGGCTCCCCGTCGTCGGATGCCTTCTGTACGGAGGCGTCGGCACCGATCACGTACGCGAAGCAGTTGTGGCTGGCGGTCGGATGCTCCTTGCGTACGCGTGCGACGAAATCCTGCGCCTCCTGCTCGGTGGCGGCGGGGGCGAGCGCGCAGATGAAGCGCGAACGGTTGATCTCGGTCTCGTGCTCGCCCGCACGGGCGACTGTGCGGTACTGCTCCTGCATCCGGCCACCTTAGACCGGCCGGGGAATCCCCGGTGCCTGCCGTAGGTTGCGCAGGCAGGCAGTAATCCGCGTCCGCAGGAGGGCATGCCATGTACGGCGATCAGGACACCATCCGCAAGATCCTCACCGAGTCCGGCGACGTCTGGGCCGTCGTGGGCCTGTCGTCGAACACGGGGCGGGCTGCCTACGGGGTCGCGGACGTGCTCCAGCGCTACGGCAAACGGATCGTGCCCGTACATCCCAAGGCCGAGACCGTCCACGGGGAGCAGGGGTATCCGTCCCTGGAGGCCGTTCCCTTCGACGTCGACGTGGTCGACGTGTTCGTGAACAGCGAGCTGGCGGGCGGCGTCGCCGACGAGGCCGTCGCCATCGGTGCCAAGGCCGTCTGGTTCCAGCTCGGTGTCATCGACGAGGCCGCTTACGAGCGTACCCGCGCGGCCGGGCTCGACATGGTCATGGACCACTGCCCCGCCATCGAGATCCCGCGGCTCGGCTGACGCCGCCGGGGCACGCTGTCGCGCACGGCGACCGACGGGGAGAATGGCCGCCGTGAGCGGTGTCCTCAGCGGTGAGCGTGCGGCGGCGCAGTTGCGGGAACTCGGCGTGCCGCTCGGCGGGACGCTCCTGGTACACGCCTCGATGCGTTCCGTCGGGGCGGTGGACGGGGGCGTCCGCACCATGGTGGCCGCCCTGCTCCGGGCGCTGGGGCCCGACGGCACCCTGGTGGTCCCGGCGTTCACTCCGGAGAACTCCGACACCTCCCCCGCCTTCCGCCGCAGTGTGCACGGCCTGGGCGAGGAGGCGCGCGAGGCCGTACGTGCCGCGATGCCGCCGTTCGACCGGGCGGCCACGCCCGCGCCGTCCGTGGGCCGCCTCGCCGAGGCGGTGCGGCTGGCGCCCGGCGCCGAACGCAGCGGTCACCCGCAGACCTCGTTCGCCGCGCTGGGGCCCGCCGCCTGCGCGCTGATGGCGCGCCATCGCGCCGACTGCCACTACGGCGAGGACTCCCCGCTGGCCGCTCTGTACGGGGGCGACGCCCACATCCTTCTGCTGGGGACGGGGTTCGACACGTGCACCGCCTTCCACCTGGCCGAGTACCGGGTGGCCCGTCCGCCCCGCCGCCGGTACCGCTGCGTGGTGACCACGGGAGGACGGCGCGGCTGGTGGGAGTACGAGGACGTCGACCTGGACGACAGCGACTTCGCCGCGCTGGGCCGGGACTTCGAGGAGTCGGACAGTACGGGGGCCGTGCGCACGGGCCTGGTCGGCGCGGCGCACAGCAGGCTCGTGCGCCTGGTCGCCGCCGTCGACTTCGCGGCCGGATGGTTCGCGGAGCACCGGGGCGAGCGCCCGGCGGACCCGGCAAAGGCGGTCCGTACGTAGGGCCGGGCTCGTCGGCCGGGGCCGCCCACGCGTGGGTCGGCTACGACCGTTGGCTGGAGCACCTATGTACCAACTGCCCTGGCTGCGCTCATACTTGCGGCGTGTCGTACCGATGGGAAGGCGCCGGATGAAGCAGCTGATTCGCACCCAGGACGGCCGGCAGCTGGCCGTCGAGCACTACGGCAAACCGCACGGAAGGCCCGTCTTCCTTCTGCACGGCACCCCCGGAAGCCGGCTCGGGCCCGCACCACGGGGCTCCGTGCTGTACCGGCTGGGCGTGCATCTCATCGCCTACGACCGTCCGGGATACGGCGATTCGGACCGGTTACCCGGGCGGCCCGTGGCCCATGTCGCCGAGGACGTCGCCACGATCGCGGACACCCTGGGCATCGAGCGGTTCGGCGTCGTCGGCCGGTCGGGCGGGGCGCCCCACGCGCTCGCCTGCGCGGCGCTGCTGCCCGACCGCACGGCCAGGACGGCGGCGCTCGTCGGGCTCGCGCCGCGCGATGCCCAGGGCCTGGACTGGTTCGACGGCATGACCGAGTCGAATGTCCGGGAGTACGTCAACGCGGCTGCCGGACCACGCCAGTTGACCGCCGCGCTGGAGTTCCGGTCGGCCACGATCCGGGCGGACCCGGCTGGCATGGTGGCCGACATGCGCAGCACGCTGCCCGCTTCGGACCGCGGCATTGTCGCCGACGCCGGCATCCGGGCGATGCTCACCCGCAACTTCGCCGAGGGGTTGCGGAGTTCGGCCGACGGCTGGGTCGACGACGTGATGTCGTTCAGCACCGACTGGGGTTTCAGCCCCGAGGACATCTCCTCGCCCGTCCTGCTGTGGCACGGCGAGGACGACGTCTTCGCGCCGGTGTCGCACACCCGGTGGCTCGCCGAGCGCATCCCCGGGGCCGAGCTGGTCGTGGAGCGGGGCGCCGCACACTTCGGCGCGCTGCGGGTACTGACCCGGGTACTCGGCTGGACGTCGAGGTGACCTGTCCACCTGGCCCCGGGCCCCGTACCGCTCGCGCGTCCCGGCTCACACGGGCTGCGGCTCCAGGTCACGGCTGAGCCGCCGCCAGGAGCGGGCCGCCTCGGTGATCGGGTGATCGGCTCCCAGCCGTACGGCGGCCGGTTCGAGAACCTCTGCCCGCATCCGCTGCGCCTCCACCTCGCGCCCGGCCGCGCGCAGGGTGATCGCGAGGTTGGAACGGCAGACGAGCACATCGGGGTGGTCGGGCCCGTACCTCGCCGTCAGGCCCTCCAGCGCGATGCGCTCCCACTGCTCCGCCGCCTCGGGCCGGTGCAGATCCCCGTAGGCGTTGGCGAGGTTGATCGCCGCGCAGAGCGTGAAGGGGTGGGAGGGCCCGAGCTGGTCCTCCAGCGCCGCCCTGACCAGTTCACCCACCTCCGCCGCCCGCCTGGCCTCGCCGAGCCCCCGCAGATAGATCCCGACGTTGTTGCGGCAGGCCAGCGTGAAGGGATGCTCCTCACCCAGGCTCTCCCGGTACCCCTCCAGTGCCTGCAGGGCGAGGTCCAGGGCGGCCTGCTTGTCCCCGACGGCCGAGAAGTCGGCCGCCAGGTTGAGCCCGCAGGCCAGGGCATCGGGCACCTTCGCCCCGTACCGTCCCCGGTAGCGGCCGTACGTCTCCTCCGTGAGCCGCTTCGCCTCGTGCGGATGTCCGGCCTTGCGCAGCGAGACGGCGAGGCTCTTGGCGGTGCGCAGCGCCTCGGGCACGTCGGCGTTGAGCACGCTGCGCTCGAAGGCGGCGATCACCTCACGCAGGACCTGGACCGATGCCTCGTACTCCCCGGTCTCCCGCAGGTCGCGCGCGAGGTGGCCCTTGGTGGTGAGCGTGTAGGGGTGGTCCGTGGTCAGCAGGGCGCTGCGGCGCTCGACGGTCTGTTCGTCCAGTCGGCGGGCGCGTTCGCTGTCGCCGGTCAGCCGGTAGTCGATCGCGAGGTTGTTGGCGGCGGTCAGGGTGCGCGGGTGGTCCTCGCCGAAGGTCTCGCGCATGCCCCGGTAGATCCGCACGTCACGTTCCAGCGCCTCGTCGAAGCGGCCGAGGGCGCGCAGGTCGGCGGCGAGGCTCCCGGTGGTGATCAGGACGTTCGGGTGGTCGGGGTGGAACACCCGGATCTGCCGTTCCCTGGTGTCCTCGTCCAGGGCGAGAGCCGCGTGGTATCTGCCCTGGGCCCGGAGGGCGTTGGCGAGCTCGAAGCGGAGGTTGAGCGTCTGCTTGTCGTCCTCGCCGAGATCCCGGGTCCAGGTGCGGTTCAGCTGGGTTCCCAGCAGGCGGGCGTTCTCCAGCTCCCCGCGCTTGAGGAGGTAGCGGATCCGGTCGAGCATGAGCTGCCGGCCCGACTCCTCGTGGCAGTCGGCGATGCCGGACGCGCCGAGGTGCGGCCAGATCAGCTCGAAACTCGACCAGGTGCGGGGGTCGTTCACGGGGCTGTCCAGCTCCCCGGTGTCCTGCGGCCGGGCCGCCGCCAGTGTGACGTGCACCTCGTGCATCGCCTGGGCCCGCTCCTCCCTGGTCATCCCGGAGCGGACGGCCGCCTGGACGAGGCGGTGCACCTGGATGCTGCTGTCGGCGGGGTCCACCTTGGCCAGTGCGAAGCGGTTCAGCGCCTGGGTGACCTTGCCGAGCATGTACCGCTCGCGCAGATCGGGGTCGTAGGGGAGCAGCGAGCGGAGCATCGAGTCGCTGCCGATGAGGCTCATCGAGATGGGTTCGGCGGAGAAGAACGAGCACAGTTCCAGGAGGCGTACAGCGGCCTTGGACTCCTCGCGCAGCCTGGCGATGGAGATGTTCCAGGTGGCGCCGATCTGCTGGGCGTAGTCGTCCGGGGTGCCCAGGGACAGGACCTTGGTGCTCTGGTCCCTGAGCTGCTGCACGTAGTCGTCCACCGGGGTGGCCGTCTCGGCGAGCCAGGCGGCCGCGACCTCGACCGCCAGCGGCAGGTCACCGACGGCCTCCGCCACCCGGTCCGCGTCCCGTGCGGGCAGCTTGCGAACGCGGCGGCACAGGTGCTCCACGCTCTCGGCGCGGGTGAAGACCTCGACCTCCGTCGACTGGATCTGCGCCGACACCGGCTTGTTGCGGCACGTGGCGAGGATGTGGCCGTACAGGGAGCCCGAGATGGGCGCGGTCTCGTCGGCGAAGACGTCCAGGGCGTGGTCGAGGTCCTCGACGTTGTCGAAGACGAGCAGCCAGCGGGAGTACGGCGATCCGCTGCGCAACGCCTCCAGGGCCGCCATGGCGGCGTCGGTGACCCCGTCGCCGGTACGCAGCCCCATCTCGGCGGCGAGTTCGGCGAGTGAGGAGACCACCCGGTCGGGCTGTTCGGACTCGACCCACCAGACCAGGTCGTAGTCGGCGCGGAAGCGGTGCGCGTACTCCCTGGCCACCTGGGTCTTCCCCACCCCGCCGAGCCCGTACAGGACCTGGGGCAGGTGCTGTCCCGAAGGGGTGTCGCCGCGCAGCTGGTCGCGTACCCGCTCCAGCACGGATGCGCGCCCGGTGAACCAGGCGTGCCGGGGTCGTACGTTCCACACCTGCGGCGTCGTCCCGGGGAAGCGGGGCCCGCCCACCGGGACGGGCGGCGAGACGAGTGGTTCGTCCCGGTCCAGGGCACCGAGCAGGGCCGCCGCGGCCTCGTTCTCGTCCAGCCGTACGAGGTCGACGACCGCCCGGCTGCTCGCGGGCAGGTTCAGACGTACGTCGCCGACCCGGACGGGTATGGCCTGGCGGCGGCTGCCTGCGGGATCGAGTCCGGACACGGAGTCCCACAGGGTCCTGGCGGGAGCGGAGTTCTGGTACGCCTGCGAGACGACGGAGACGACGCGGTAGGTGACTCCGGGACTGAACGCCGCTTCGGCACCCGCCACCTGGTTCGTCCGCACGTCGACCGCGGCGACGTGGAAGCCGGCCCGGACGAGCACGGCCTGCAGCCAGTCGGCCCACATCTGGTCCTCGGCCACGTAGGCGAGCACCACGTTGGACGGCGGCACGGGACGCCGCCGGGTGTACGCCGCGACGTAGCCGAGCCGTTCGGCCTCGTCCATCGGGGGCAGGGCGCTGACCGCTCCGTCGGTGAGGACCGCGGTGAGACGCTCGCAGGCGGTGAGCATGGAGCTGGACACGTTGGGCGCGTCACCGAAGGTCGCGAGGATCTCCTCGTACGCGTAGAAGGGCCGGTAGGGAATCTCCACCGAGCCCCAGTAGCCCGCCAGTTCCTCACTGCTCAGCCCGCTTGGGAAGCCGCTGAAGCTCTCCCTTGCCAGGGCCCGGCCCGCGTCGGCCTTCTCCTTCTCGCCGTCGTCGATCCGCATCGGCACCGGCAGTATCCGGATGTTCTTGTCGTGGAAGCGCTCTTCGATGTCGCGGGCCACGGCAGCCGCGCCGTCGATGCTCTGATCGCTCAACGTGAAGCAGACGACGAGCACTTGGGGCATCTGAACGGTGCAGATGTCCCCGATGTCGCTGATCCCGGTCCGGCTGTCGATGAGGGTGTAGTCGTAGTGACGTTGCATGTCGGTACGCATCGCATCGAAGAACTGGCCGCCGTCGTACCGCTCGTAGAAGTCCTCCCAGTCCATCCGCCCCACGGTCGCCGAGTAGTCCCGGTTTCGCCGCCCGGCGGAGACGAAGTCGAGGCTCCCGCCGAAGGGGAAGGACCAGTTCAGCGAGGTCGCGTGCGGGCGGACGCGGGCGTAGTCACGGTGCCATTCGGCTTCCCGCTCGGCGGGCCGTCGTACCTCCTCCTGGTATTCGGTGATCAGGTTGATCACGCCAGGAGTGGCCTCCAGGTCGGAGAAGTCGAGGAAGGGGTGGAAGAAGCGGTGCAGCCCCGGCGCCTCCAGGTCCCAGTCGACGGCGAGCACCCGGTATCCGTTGGCGGCGAGGATCCAGGCGGTGTTGGCGAGAGCCATGGTGCGCCCCGTGCCGCCCTTGTACGAGTAGAAGGTGACGATGGTGCCATCACGGTTCTCGGTCATCCGAGGGTCCCTCCGCGTCGTCGGCGTGGCCTTTGCCCTGGTGCGGTCCGTCAGAAGGGGTGACGTGCACGTCGGCGCCGTATCCGACGCCTCCGGGCAGCACCCGTGGTATCCGCCCGCCCCGCCCTTCCGGGGGGTAGGTCTTCGCCTGCGCCGTGTAGTGCCGGTCGGCGGCTCGCACGGCACGCGGCAGTTCTTCGCTGAACGCTTCGAGCGTGGGAACTCCCGCGCCCGGCGAGCGGTGGCCCCCGGCCGTCTCGGCGGCGAGGATACCGGCGGCCGAGTGCAGGGAATCCGACCGCAGCGCGGACTCCGGGTCCTCGCGGTTCCAGGGGACCATGATGCTGATCCAGGGCCGGTCCTGTGCGCAGAGCCGCCGCAGCAGATCCCTCCGGTGCGGGGCTTCGAGTGCCCACTGGTCGAGCAGCAGCAGTCCCGGAGCGCTCGGCTCCCCGGCGGCCAGCAGCCGTTCGGCCTCGGCCTCGAAGTCGCCCACCCGGACCAGGTAGTCGAGGTTGCGCACGAGATCGACCGCGTGGTCGGCGAGCGGCCGCGAGGACTTGGGATGGTACGGATTCCAGTCCCGGGCGTCCGGCCCGTAGCAGTCGGGGCCCCGGTCCTGCGGCCGGTCGGCCCGCGAACAGGCGAGCACGGCTATGTCCATCTCGCGGGCGGGACCCGGCGGCCCGAACGCGCTCGGTACGGCCAGGTAGTCCTGATGCGGGTGGCCTTCGGCCATCTGCGTCTGCTCGGCGACCTTGACGATGCGCTTGGCCAGGAGATACACCGCCCGCTCGTACTGGTCCCTGAGGTAACGGAGCTTGATCAGTCCGTAGAAGCCCTCGTCCGCGTAGTCGTCCCCGAAGGTCGCGTGGTTGAACTGCAGCCGCTCCGCGGGCTGCGGAAGCTGTTTGGGCGGTACGGGCACCCAGAGCGCGGGAACGATCCCGGTGATCGGGGAGCTGTTGTTGTTGTACTGGGCGGCCTGGTGGTGCACGGCCCGGCTGGAGAAGGCGTACCACTCACGACCGCACTGTTCGCTCAGGAAATAGCGTGGTGAGTAGAGCGGTACGAAGACCCTGCAGTACGCCAGCGCCTCGGACAGCCGCTCCGGCCAGCCTTCCCCCGGCTGCATCTGCTGGTCCATGAATCCGGCGGGCACTCCCGCCGGAAGCGAGGTCAGTTGCAGTACGTGCGCGCACAGATCCCGGTAGAACCTCTCCACCCAGACGTTCGGGTCCTTGTCCTTCGGATGGTTCTTCGGCGTATGCGCGTAGCTGAGAAAGAAGTAAGGCTTTGGTTCGTCTCCCCCGGCCCCCACCGCTCCACTGGCCAACGTAGCCCCCGGTCCCTGTTCGCTGGGCCCTCAGTGTAGGAAACCTCGATTCCTCGACGGAACCACGCGAACACATCTATTGATTGATCCAATTGATCAAATGCCTTTTTGGATCAATCAATTGATGTCAAAGCTGCCAAATCTGGAGCTGTATACGATCATTTACCGGTGACGGTGTGCCGCACCCGCGCTCGCACCCGCGCTCGCTCCCGCACCGCGGCCGCACCCCATGCCGCGCGGTGGGCCGCCGCGGTGCGTGCGGCCTCGGCGAGAGCGGTCCGGGAGACCTTCTCCGCCGACCAGCCCGCGATCGTCTCGCCCATGCCCGCGACGAAACGTTCTCCCAGCGGGGTGAGCACGCCGGAGCCGGCGAGTTCGTCCACCGCCGCGGCCGTCTGCTCGCGCCACCGGGCGAACCGCGCCTCCGCCGCCCGCGCGGCGGGTCCCTGCGTGGTGAGCCTGCGCACCCGCCAGAAGTCCGTGACGGCGATGTGCGCGTACGTGCCCTGGAGCAGGCCGTCCAGCGGCCGCGGATCGTCCCGCCAGGGCGCGTAGAACAGCCGGTCCCCGCCGTCCGGGTCGTACAGGTCGTGGCTGTCCAGGACCGCCCCCAGCTTGACGTGCTGGAACTCGTGCACGATCAGCAGGGCCAGCAGGTCGGGCGTCACGGGCCGCGCCGCACCGATCGCCCCGAACGCCTCCCGGGAGGCGGCACTGACGTCGCTGCCCTCCGGTGCGTGCAGGGGGGTGACGACCCGCAGCCCCTCCGCCACTCCCGGCGCACAAGCGGGCAGTTCACGCCTGATCAGCGACCACGCCTCGGCGAGGTCCTCGGACCACAGCTTGGCCTCCCCGTGGGAGAGGCGGTCCGACACGGGCCACTGATGGCTGTCGCGCATCGGGTCGGTGTCCTCCAGCGCCACGGTCCAGCCGGGCAGTTCCACCAGGCGGACCGGCCGCCAGTTCCGGACGAGCCCGTCGGCGCCGCTGTCCCAGCCGATCTCCACGCACCGCTGCGCGGCCCTCACCGAGAACCCGTCCGGGCCCGCCTCGACCTCGGCCAGTTCCGTCCGGGCCGGGAGCGACACCGTGCCCAGGCCCGGCAGCCGCAGCAGCCCTCCGCGCACCGGTACCGTGACGCGGTCGCCGCGCCGGGCACGCAGCGCGCACGCGGCGGCGACCTCCGCGAGTCCCCGCCCCGCCGTGCCGGGGGCCCTGCCGTCCAGGGCGCGCAGGGCCCAGGGGCGCAGATACGGATGCGCGATCACCGCGTCCACCGCTTCGGGGAGCGAGGTGTCGAGTTCGACGATCAGCTCCCAGGCAGCGGCCGCGAGCCGGTCGCCCCGGGAGCCGCGTTCACGCACGGCGGCGAGCAGCTGACGGTCGAGGTCGAGCTGGATCTCCGCCAGCCGCCCCACGGCCCCGGCGCCCCCGAAGCCGGTCGCGAGCTCGTCCAGGTCGTCGCCGCCCGAGACGGCCGCGGGTGCCACGGGGACGGCGGCT
This sequence comes from Streptomyces finlayi, assembly GCF_014216315.1. Classification (NCBI taxonomy): domain Bacteria; kingdom Bacillati; phylum Actinomycetota; class Actinomycetes; order Kitasatosporales; family Streptomycetaceae; genus Streptomyces; species Streptomyces finlayi. Next base: position 6,923,342 of record NZ_CP045702.1, on the reverse strand, counting down.
TCACGGTCGCGGATGTTCACGACGAGCTCCATCAGGTCGGGGCAGAACACCGAGGGGTTGTCGAAACCGCTGCCGCCGCTGCCGGTCCGGTACCGGTGGGCGTACAGACCGCCGCCGCAGGACGTGACCACCGGACAGGCCCCGCACTGCGCGGCGAGCTCCTCGATCCCCTGCTGCCGGGCGAGCAGCCCCGGGTGGCCGAGCACCTCGTCGAGCGAGTGCGTGAAGACGTCCATGCCGGTGGCGGGAGCGTCCTCGTAGGCGGTCTTGAGACTGTCCGCCTGTTCGTACGTGCCGTCGGTCTCGATCACCACGAGGTCCACGGGCGCCAGTCCGAGCGATTCGGTGAGGCTGCTCTCGCCGCGCAGCGTGCGCGCGACGGAGTCGAACATGCGTACCGGTACGGGCCGGCCGTCCGCGTCCCAGCGCCGGTGGACGACGTCCAGCCAGTCCGCGTACGGAGTCGGCGACCCTCCCGGCCGGGGCGGCGGTACGTCCCAGGTGGCGTGCGGCAGCAGGAAGTCCATGCGCGGCGGACCGAGGGCGACGAGCGCTTCGTACACGGCGACGGGGTCGTTCTCGACGTCGATCGTGCAGAGCAGGCCGGCGAACAGATGCCGGTAGCGGGGCCTGCTGAGCAGTTCCACGGCCTTGAGGACCTGGGCGTGACTGCTGCGCCCGTCCGCGTACCGGCGGTGCCGGTCGTTGGAGGACTTGTCGCCGTCCAGCGAGACCCCGACCTTGATGCCCAGCTCGGTGAAGAGCTCGCAGAAACGTTCGCTGAGCAGCACGCCGTTGGTGTGGATACGCAGGTCCAGGGCGCTCACGCCGTCGAGTGCGCGGGAGAGCTGCTCCGCCGCCGTCCGCAGTCTCGCGGGGCCGGCGAGCAGCGGTTCGCCGCCGTGCAGGACCACATGGACCTCGGGGAGCCGGTGGGCCCGGGCGTGTTCCGCGATCCGCTCGGCGGCCCTGGCCAGGATCTTGTGGGACACCACCTTGGGCCGGCCACGCCAACTCGTATCAGCGTGCTCGTACACGTAGCAGTGGTCGCAAGCGAGGTCACAGCGGCTGTGCATCTTCAGCACGAACTGACTCAGCGAGAGCGGCGGCCGGTCCATGGCGGTGTCGGTGCCCGGCCGCTCAGACGGACGACTGGAAGGCCGCGACGACCAGCGGGCTCGGCCCTGTGCCGTTCGACAGGAGACGGCTGAGGGGAGCGGGCACCGCGCCGCCGCCCTGAACCGCGGCACTCTTCGCCAGTGGTACCCGAGGAGCAGCCTGTCGGCGGGGAACGAGCCCCGGCCTGCCGGCTGCGGAGACGAGCGGAATGTCCATGGAGAGCCTCTCAGATCGCACAACGAGGGCCCGCTCCTGTGAACAATGGCGGAATTCCGCCGTCCACATATCACGGGCCCTTATTTCTGCACAACGGAAAAAGGAACGCAAATCAGGCACAAGCCAAATGGGTGAGGAACCCCCTGCGCTCCAAACAGCGGTCCGGGCACGCGCGTACTCATCGAGGAGCGAAAGCACCCCTTCGAGTGAGCGATACGGATCACGATGTCGCACGCGCGTAGCGTTCGCGCGCGTGAGTTCGAGAACAGCGGGCGGGCCATGGTGCACAGCTTCCTACGCCGTCCGGGCCGAAACCCGCAATTCACCGAAGATTGATTCCGGACAGCAATGATTCGGACACGGAGACCCTCGACGAGAGCGGACCGGTCGCGCGGTTCCACGCCGTGGCGCTCGACAGCCCTTGAGCGGGCCCCCGCTGCCCGACACGCCAACAGCCTTCACCCGGTGGGCAGTTCACCGTATCAACGGGCGGGCGGGACCGAGACCGCCATGGTGAACTCGGCCGGTTCCGCACCCTCGTTGCGATAGGCGTGCGCCAGGTGGGCCTCGAACGTCGCGGAGGTGCCGGCCGGCACCGCGTGGGGCTCGCCGTCGACGACCAGGGTGAGTTCGCCCGACGTGACATGGAGGAGCTCGACGGTTCCCTCGGGGTGCGGATCGGATGCGCTGCCCTCTCCGGGCATCAGGCACCAGAACCAGAGCTCCAGGGGGCCGGCGGCCTCCGTGCCGACCAGCAGGGTGGTCGAACTGCCCGCCTCCGTCGTCCACATGCGTACGGCCTGGCCGGCGGGGACGATCCGAACCTGCGGGCCCTGCTCGCAGTCGAGCAGCGTGGTGATGCTGACGCCGAGCGCGTCGGCGAGCTTGACGGTGGTGCCGACGCTGGGGTTGGTCCGCGCCTGCTCGATCTGGATGATCATGCCGCGACTGACCCCGGCCCGCGCGGCCAGGGCGTCGAGGGTGAAACCGCGCTCGCCCCGCCACCGCCTGAGATTGCGGGCCAGCGACTGCGTGAGCTGATCGAGGTCAGACACATTCCGTCCAATATTCTGGATGACAGAGTTCACAATACTGCACTACGGTGTAGTGCACCGAAACGTTCACCGCACTGTACTGCGAGGCATACCACGACAGCCCTGTTCGCCCCGGCCACCAGCCTGCTGTGGGCCTGGCCGACTTCGGGGCATCGGGTCAGGAGACCTCGGGGGTCTCCGGCGGGAGCGCGGCGAGGTACGAGAGCTGCTCGGGTGTGACGTCGTCCGGGACCGGGACCGGTGCGGGCGTACGGAGCGGTGGCTGCCAGCCCTTCTCGGGGTCCCAGCTCCGTACGACACGGGCCGGCGCACCGGCCACCACCGCGTGGTCCGGCACCTCTCCGCGGACGACCGCTCCGGCGGCGACCACCACGTTGCGGCCGAGCCGGGCGCCGGGGAGGATCACCGCGCCGGTGCCGATCCAGCAGCCGGGGCCGATCACGACGGGCTCCATGCGCGGCCACTGGCGGCCGATCGGCTCGTGCGGATCGTCGTAGCTGTGGTTGGTCGAGGTGATGTAGACATACGGACCGCAGTAGGTGTCCGCGCCGATCGTCACCGTGGTGTCGGCGATGACATGGCTGCCCCGGCCCAGCACGACCCCGTTGCCCAGGGTAAGGACGGCGTCCGGGCCGAGCTCGAGATCGGGCATCAGACCTGCCGTGAGCGTGACCTGCTCGCCGATGACGCAGTGGTCGCCGAGCTCGATCCACGGCTCCCCGAACACCGTGCCCTGCGGAAAGGCCAGCCTGGTCCCCGGACCTATCCGGCGGAACCGCAGCCGCCCGGGGTGCTGCGCGGTGACCGCGCCCGTCTCCCGCACCCAGGCCCAGGCGCGGTGGACGGCCCGGGACAGGATGCTGCGCCGCCGGGCGGCGAGCGAGGAGAACGTGTTTCTGTTCGTCGGCACGCGACACACCGTAATGGCCGGGGCGGGGGCCGGTCGGCGCCCTGGCCTGTGATGTTCACCCCACCACCCGCTGCCGGGCGGGCGTCGCCTACCGTTCCTCCGGAGCGAGCGCACCACACCGGAGCACGGAGGAGCAGGCCTTGGCTGAGCAGGCGTTGATCATGGGTATGGGCGGCAAGGAGCCGGTCATCGACGCGGACGCGTTCGTGGCACCGACCGCTGTCGTGATCGGTGAGGTCACGATGAGCGCGGGTTCCAGCGTCTGGTACCACGCGGTGCTCCGGGCCGACTGCGGCCCCGTCAGTCTGGGCCCGGACAGCAACATCCAGGACAACTGCAGTGTGCACACCGACCTGGGCTTCCCGCTCACCGTCGGCGCCCGGGTCTCGGTCGGCCACAACGCGGTCCTGCACGGCTGCACCATCGAGGACGACGTCCTGGTAGGCATGGGCGCCACCGTACTCAACGGCGCGCACATCGGTGCGGGGTCGCTGGTCGCCGCACAAGCACTCGTCCCGCAGGGCATGCGGGTACCACCGAACTCGCTCGTCGCGGGAGTCCCCGCCAGGGTCAAGCGGGAACTGACCGCGGAGGAGCGCGAGGGCATCAGGTTCAACGCGGTCGGTTACGTCGAGCTGGCCAAGGCCCACCGCCAGGAACACGAGGGCTGAGGCCGATCGGCCCACCCGCCCCAGCACGAAGGGCCGCCGCGCCCGGGTACGGGATGCGCGGCGGCCCTGCCCGGCCGGCCGGAGACCAGCCGCCGGAAATCAGCTGTGGGGACGCAGGGTCCAGACGACGGTCATCTCGCCCGTCACCGCGCCGTCGGCACGCCGGATCTCGATGGCGACCGGGAATTCGGGCCGCCTGCCCTGGTCGAGTTCGGCGACGACATCAGCCACGGGCCGACCGAGGGTCGCGGTCGCGGTGACCTCGCCCATCGCCAGTTTCCGGTAGCCGATCTCCGCCGACACCGCGAGTGGCACGGCACGCGACAACTGGTCCCCGAAGGCGGCGATGACGATGGCACCGCTCGCGGACTCGGCGAGCGTGAACATCGCTCCGGCGTGCGGTCCGCCGAGGTGGTTGTGGTAATCGGCCTGGTCGGGCAGCCGGACGACCGCGCGGTCCGGGGTCGTCTCCAGGAACTCCAGGTTGAGGGTCCTGGCCATCGGAACCGTCGCGACGAGCATGTCGCCGACTGTCATCTGTTCATCGCTCATCCGCCGAAGGTTACTCACCAGTAGGGGCATTTGGCCATCCCGCACGGGGGCGGCCGTAGCAGCGGTGGCGCGTCCCCTCTATGGTTACTGGCCATGTGGCCAGGAGAGCAGCCGCCCGGGGGCGAGCAGAACCCGCAGGACCAGAATCAGAACCCGTACCAGCAGCCGGGGTACCAGCAGCCGAATCCCTATCAGCAGCCGGGATACCAGCAGCCCGGGCAGCAGCCCGGGTACCAGCAGCCGGGTCAGCCGGGGTACCCGCAGCCCAATCCGTACCAGCAGCCGACCGTGCCGCAGTACGCCGTTCCGGGTCAGCCCGGCGGTCCGCAGGGTGACGACAAGAAGAAGACGACGGTCATCGCGATCGTCGCCGCCGCCGCGGTCGTCGTGACAGCGGTCGTCACCGGTGTGATCGTGCTCGGCAAGGACGACGAGAAGGGCGGCACGACCGTCGCCGACGGCAAGAAGCCGTCCGCGTCGGCCAAGCCGTCGGAGGCAACGTCGGCTCCGGCCGAGAATCCGCGGGGCGGCGCGGACGCCAAGCCGCTGATCCCGGGGTGGAAGGTCGTCACCAACCCCAAGTGGGGTACGCAGTTCGACGTTCCCGGTGACTGGGAGGTCGCGAGCCCGGGAATGATCTCCGGTTTCGAGGACGTCAAGAACCCGGAGGGGCCGCCCGCCGTCGGCTTCTCCGCACCCGCCTTCTACAAGAGCAAGTGGTGCATCGACGACGCCGACAAGGACGGCACCAAGGAGGACACCAGCCTCGCCGGTGTCGGAACCAAGGGCGCCCAGGGCGCCAAGAGCACCGGCGAGGCCGCCAGGAACGAGGCGGGCAACTGGGTGTGGGCCCCCTACGCCCAGGAGGAGCCCAAGGGCACGGTCAAGGTCGGCCAGCCTAAGCCGTACACCACCAAGTCGGGTCTCTCCGGCAGCGTGGTGACGGCGACCGCGGCGAACGTCAAGAAGAAGGAGAAGTGCGACACCGACGGCAAGTCGATCGCCTTCTCCTTCATGAACGCCAAGAAGGAGTACTCGACCTGGGTCCTGTACGCCAACGCGGGCGTGGACGACGAACTCCCGGACACCACCATCCAGCAGATCCTGAGCACGGTGCGGCTGGCGGACTCCGCCTCCTGACCGTCTCCCGTCAACCGATTTGTCGGAGAGGGGCCCCAGTGGCGATAGTCCCCTGGTGACCGTCTCCGAACCCCCCGCCCCTGCCGCCCGCCCTGTCGGTGCCGGCCGCAACTACGGTCTGCTGACGGCCGCCGCGATCATCACGAGCCTGGGTACCCACGGCGCGCTGATCGCGGCGGCGTTCGCGGTTCTGGAGTCGGGAGGTGACGGCGGCGACGTCGGGCTGGTCGCCGCCGCGCGGACCGCGCCGCTGGTCCTCTTCCTGCTCATCGGCGGTGCGGTGGCCGACCGGCTGCCCCGCCACCGGGTGATGGTGGCCGCGAACACCCTGAACTGTGTGTCGCAGGCGCTCTTCGCCTGGCTGGTCCTGACCGGCGATCCCCAGCTGTGGCAGATGATGCTGCTGACCGCGCTCTGCGGTACGGGGCAGGCGTTCTTCAGCCCGGCGGCCGAGGGCATGCTGATGTCCAGTGTCGACGCCGAGCACGCCGGCCGGGCCTTCGCGCTCTTCCGGATGTCGATGCACGGTGCGGCCATCGGCGGCGCGGCGCTGGGCGGGGCGATGATCGCGGCGATGGACCCGGGCTGGGTGCTCGCCGTCGATGCCGCCGCCTTCGCCCTCGCAGGGGGGCTGCGGGCCTTTCTCGATGTGAGTCACATTCCCGCACGCGCCGCGGGCGGCGGGCTGCTGTCCGATCTGCGCGAGGGCTGGGAGGAGTTCAGCGGCCGTCCGTGGCTGTGGGCGATCGTGGCGCAGTTCTCGGTGGTCGTGGCGGTCGTCGCCGCCGCCGAGTCGGTGTACGGGCCGCTGGTCGCGCGGGACGTGCTCGGCGGCGCGGCACCCTGGGGGCTCGCACTCGCCGCCTTCGGCGTGGGGACCGTGGCCGGGGCGTTGCTGATGATGCGGTGGAAACCCCGGCGGCTGCTGCTGGCCGGAACCCTCTGCGTGTTCCCGCTGGCCCTGCCATCGGCGGCGCTCGCGGTGCCGCTGCCGGTGTCCGGACTGGCCGCGGTGATGTTCGTCAGCGGCGTCGCCATCGAGGTGTTCGGCGTCTCCTGGATGACGGCGATGCACCAGGAGATCCCGGAGGAGAAGCTGTCGCGGGTGTCGGCCTACGACTGGTTCGGCTCCGTCGCCATGGTGCCCCTGTCCACCGCGGTGGCCGGTCCGGTGGAAGGACTCGTCGGCCGCAGCCAGGCACTGTGGGGGTGTGCGGCGCTGGTCGTGCTGGTGACGGGACTCGTCCTGCTCGTACCGGACGTACGCAATCTGACGCGGCGTACGAGCGGCAGGTCCCTCGCGGGCGACACCGCGAAGCTCCCGGCCGCGAGGCCGCCCGCGGCTGCCTCAGCCGATGCCGAAGGCACCGGTGGGGGGCTCGGGTGAGGCGACCGCCTCGCTGTCCCGCACCGGCTTCGCGCCGCCGATGAGCCGGGCCAGCCCCGCCCCGTACTCGACCCGGGCCGGGAACGCGTCGCCCGCGCAGAGACGGGTCAGCGGTCCGGTGTCGACGGGACTGTGAGAGGCGACGAGCACCACGTTGCCGAAACGCCGGCCGCGCAGCACAGCGGGTTCGGCGATCAGGACGAGTTCCTCGAAGACCGCGGCGAAGGTGGCCAGCTGGGAACGGAGAAACCCGAAGGCCGCGCCGTCGGCCAGATTGGCCGCGTAGATCCCGTGCTCGCGCAGGGCCCGTCCCGCGGCTCGCGCGTACTCCACGGACGTGAGGTGGGCGGGCACCCGGGAGCCGCCGAAGACATCGGCGATCAGGACGTCGGCCGACTGCGGTGGTGCCTGTTCGAGCCAGGCGCGGGCGTCCGTGCCGTGCACGCCGATCCCCGCCCCGGCCGGCAGCGGGAGGTGCTCGGCGACCAGTGCCAGCAGCCCCCGGTCCGCCTCCACCACGTCCTGCCGCGAACCGGGCCGGGTGATCGCGGCGTAGCGGGGCAGGGTGAGGGCCCCGCCGCCGAGGTGGATCAGGTCGAGGGCGGCGCCGGGCGCGGCCGCGCAGTCCAGGACGTGGGCGAGGCGTCGTACGTACTCGAACTCCAGGTACGTCGGATCGTCCAGGTCCACGTACGACTGGGGGGCGCCGTCGACCGTGAGCAGCCAGGCCCGGTCGCGGTCCACGTCGGGCAGAAGCCGGGCGGTGCCGTGGTCGACGTCGCGGATGACGGGTATCGGCTCGTTCACTCCCCCATTGTGCGGGCCGGACGGAGCACGACCCACCCGCCGCCGCCCCTGTGGGGGCACGGCGGCGGGTCCGCCATGTCAGAGCAGCCCGGTGACCGTTCCCGTGGCGACGAGCTCCGTCGCGGCGGGTACGGCAGCCTTCGGCGCGCCCGCGACTGCGGACTGCGCTGCGAGCAAGGCGTACCGGAACATGCCCTGGTCAGGGCGGTGCGGCCGAGTCGCGTCGAATCGTTTTCGGGCAGGAGCGAGCCGGGAGACGGCCCAGGAGTCAGCTCACCGGTCGTGGGGTCGTGGTGACCCGGCCGGTCCCGGAACCGAAGCGGCCTTGCCCGGACGCAGGGTCCAGGGAACCGGCGCGGTGTTGGTCAGCCATCCGTCGGCGACGAGCCGCTGCACGATGAGGTGCCACATCCCGCGGCCCCGCTTCTTCCAGCCCAGTCCCAGGCACAGCTGCTTGGCCGAGGGGCCGTGTCCGTGTTCCGCGCGGAACGCGGCGGCGAACTCGGCCGCGCGGGGCCCCCGGTCGGGCTGGGTGGCCTCCCATTCCTCGTACGCGAGCAGCACCTTCCGCTGGACGGGGACGGCGAGGGGCTCGCGTACGAACGCCTCCGCGACCCGCGCGAGAGCCGGCGCGCAGAGGGAACAGTGTTCAACGGCTTCGGCGTGCCGTCGCAGCGCCGGACTCCGTTGGTCCTTCCACGCTTCCCACATCTCAGGGGTGACCGGCTTCTTCGCCCGCGCCGCCCTGCTCTCCGTACCCGGGTCGCCGTCAGCGGCCGCACACGCCTCGGGGCGCTTCCCGCAGAGGTGGCTCACGGCTTCGTGCAGCCGGTACCGGTCGCTCTCCAGCTCCGCCAGGAACCCCTTGCGGAGCAGCTCGGGCAGGGCGGCCACGCAGGGTCCGGGCAGTTCGGCGGGCAGGCCGGTGAAGTCGTCGGCCGAACCGTTCGCGGCCAGGAACAGGGCGGCCAGCCGTGTGGCGGCGTCCGTCTTCCTGAGCGGCTTGGCGGCCATGGTCCGCATGCTCCAGCCGGACACCCGGGACCGCATCACCTTGCCGAAGGGCAGCGGTGTGGGGCCCGCCTCACCCGAAAAGGCCGGCACGACGATGGCCACGGGCGTCTGAGGATCCGCAAGCAGCAGGTCACTCGCCGGCTTCCATCCCAGGGCGGTCAGCGCGGCGACGGCACGGTCCGCGTCGGTCAGGCGCAGGGAGCGCAGGTCGGTGCCGGTGAGATTGCCGACTCCGCTACGGGCGGCGCGAATGACTACGACCATGGCGAGCAGCTGCGCGTCGGGCCCGTCCAGCGGCAGTGAGGCGACGTAGGCCAGCAGTTTCCGGGCGGCTTCCCCCTGCTGGTGCGTCAACAGACGGGTCGGCCGCGCCTTGGTGGCGACCGAAACGGCGGCGGCCGGGGCAGAGTTGATTGAGTTCGGCATATTGTACTCAACGCCTGAGGGGTACCGAGGTCACCAACGTCTCACGACGATCACACATGCCTTTCGGCTACTCTCCCCAGATGCTCGACCCCGTCCCCGCCGCCCGGCCCGCCGGCGGTCTCGCAGCGCGCTGTACGAGGGCGCTCTTCTCCCCGTGGTCCCGGTTGTCGCTGCTCGTGGCGATGCTGCTGGCCGCCGCGACCACCATGCTGCTGTTCGAGCCGCAGCGGATGCTCGCCTCCGGCTGGCCGCCCGCGCTGACGGGCGGCACCGCGGCCATGACGTTCGGCCTGGCGTACGGCCTGTGCACCGTGGCGTTCGTACCGCGTCCCCTTCTCAATCTGGCCGCGGGCGCGCTCTTCGGGGCGCAGGCGGGTCTCGCCGCCGCCCTGGCGGGCACCGTGCTCGGGGCGGGGATCTCCTTCGCGCTGGGCCGGGTGCTGGGGCAGGACGCCCTGCGTACGCTGCTGCGCGGCCGGTGGATGAAGGCCGCGGACGGACTGCTCAGCCGGCACGGCTTCCGGTCCGTGCTGGCGCTGCGGCTCTTCCCCGGGGTGCCGTTCGCCGCCGCCAACTACTGCGCGGCGACCTCGCGCATGGGGTACCCGCCGTTCCTCCTGGCGACCGGGCTCGGCTCCATCCCGAACACGGCCGCGTACGTCGTCGCGGGCAGTGAGGCGTCCTCCCCCACGTCCCCGGCTTTTCTGGCGGCGATGGGGTTCATCGTGCTGTCGGGTGCGGGCGCGGCCGTCGTCGCCTGGCGCAAACGCCACCGGATCGGCACCGGGTGATCAGCTGACCCCTGGCCGCCGGGTGGGCGGCAGGGGGCAGGAGGAAGCGCGTTCACCGGCAGGCGATACGCTGCCCGCGACCGACAAAGGATCTCCGGGGCGCAGGCGTCCCGTCCCTCCATGACCGCAATCCGCACGCTGCCGACGGCCTTCGTGTCCGTCGGCCGATGCATGATCACCTCCGGGATGGCCTTAGCCCCATGAGCTGGTTCGAATCATTCGTCCTGGGCCTCGTTCAGGGACTGACCGAGTTCCTGCCGATCTCCTCCAGCGCCCACCTGCGGCTCACCGCCGCTTTCGCGGGCTGGCACGACCCGGGTGCGGCGTTCACCGCCATCACCCAGATCGGCACGGAGACGGCGGTCCTCATCTACTTCCGCAAGGACATCGTCCGGATCGTCTCGGCCTGGTTCCGTTCGCTGACGAACGCCTCGATGCGCAGTGACCACGACGCCAAGATGGGCTGGCTGGTCATCGTGGGCTCGATCCCCATCGGTGTGCTGGGTGTGACGTTCAAGGACCAGATCGAGGGCCCGTTCCGTGATCTCCGGCTGATCGCGACCACCCTGATCGGCATGGGCATCGTCCTCGGGATCGCGGACCGCCTCGCCGCCCGTGACGAGGCCGGGGGCAGGCACCGCGCGGTCAGGGAGCGCAAGTCGCTCAAGGAGCTGGGCGTCAGGGACGGCCTGATCTTCGGTTTCTGCCAGGCGATGGCGCTGATTCCCGGTGTGTCACGTTCCGGGGCGACGATCAGCGGCGGTCTGCTGATGGGCTACACCCGTGAGGCGGCGGCCCGCTATTCGTTCCTCCTCGCGATTCCCGCGGTACTGGCCTCGGGCGTCTTCGAGCTGAGGGAGGCCGGCAACGGCGGTCATGTGTCCTGGGGACCCACGATCTTCGCGACGCTCATCGCGTTCGGGGTCGGTTACGCCGTGATCTCATGGTTCATGAAATTCATTTCCACCAAGAGCTTCATGCCGTTCGTCATCTACCGCGTGCTGCTCGGCATCCTGCTGTTCGTGCTGATCGGCGCCGGTGTGCTCAGCCCGCACGCGGGTGAGTCGGCCGGATAGCCGGCCCCGTCAACCGTTGTGCGGAACCAGGGCTGGGGAGAGACGTGATGACGACGGACGACCTGCGGACGACCGTGACCAACTGGGCGGGGAACATCGGCTTCACCGCCCGCGAGGTACTGCGCCCGGCCACGCTCGACGAGCTGCGGCGCGTCGTCGCCGACGCGCGGCGGGTGCGCGTGCTGGGCAGCGGGCACTCGTTCAACGCGATCGCCGACAGCGACGACGTGCTCGTTTCGCTGGCCTCGCTGCCGCCGGCCGTCGACGTCGACACGGCGGCCCGCACCGTGCGCGTGGCGGGCGGCGTGCGGTACGCCGAGCTGGCGCGGCAGGTGCACGAGCGGGGGCTGGCGCTGCACAACATGGCCTCGCTGCCGCACATTTCCGTCGCCGGTTCCGTTGCCACCGGGACGCATGGTTCGGGCGATGCGAACGGGGCGCTGGCGACGGCGGTCCGGGAGGTGGAACTGGTCACCGCCGACGGTGAGCCGCTGACGCTGAGCCGCGACAAGGACGGTGAGCGCTTCGGCGGCGCCGTGGTCGCTCTGGGCGGGCTGGGCGCGGTGACCTCGCTGACGCTCGACCTGGTGCCCGGCTTCGACCTGCGTCAGTACGTGCACACGGACCTCGCCCTCTCCGACGCCCTGGCGCACTTCGACGCGATCACGTCGGCCGGGTACAGCGTGAGCCTGTTCACGCGGTGGCGTGACCCGTCCTTCGGACAGGTGTGGCTCAAGTGCCGTGCGGACGAGCCGCGGCCCGGTTTCCCGTGGGCGGCACCCGCCGTGGAGCAGCTCCATCCCGTGCCGGGCATGCCCGCGCTCAACTGCACCCCGCAACTGGGTGTGGCCGGCCCCGCCCATGAGCGACTGCCGCACTTCCGCGCGGAGTTCACTCCGAGCAGTGGTGCGGAGCTGCAGTCCGAGTATCTGGTGGCCCGCACGGACGCGGTCGCGGCCCTGACCGTGCTGAACGGGCTGCGGGAGGCGATCGCGCCCGTGCTCCAGGTCTGCGAGGTGCGCACGATGGCCGGGGACGACCAGTGGCTGAGCCCCGCCCACGGCCGTGACACGGTCGGGCTGCATTTCACCTGGGCGCCAGAGACGGCGGACGTACTGCCCGTGCTGGCCCTTCTTGAGGAGCGCCTCGCCCCGTTCGCCCCGCGCCCGCACTGGGGGAAGGTGTTCACCGTGCGCCCGGACCGGCTCCGTGAGCGGTATCCGCGGATGGCGGACTTCGAGGCGCTGGCCCGCGAGCTCGACCCGTCGGCGACGTTCACCAACGCCTTCCTGCGGGACGTGCTGTACGGCGCCTGACGGCCCCGCGCCCGGGACACCGGCCGGCCCCGTGGACTTGGATCTTCCTCCAGCAACTTCGGCAAGTGCTCCAGAAATGGGCACCGTGCATTGCATATGCAAGATAAATTCGAATATCTTGACGCACATGCAGTCCTACACCATCGGTCAGGCAGCGCGGCTGCTCGGCGTCAGCCCCGACACCGCACGGCGCTGGGCCGACGCCGGACGGGTGGCCACACACCGGGACGAGACCGGGCGCCGGCTCATCGAGGGCCGTGACCTCGCGGCCCTCGCCATCGAGGTCGGCCGGCCCGGGGACGAGGAGGATGACCCGTCCTTCACCTCGGCGCGTAACGCCTTCCCAGGCATCGTCACCGCGGTCAGGCTCGGCGACGTCGCGGCCCAGGTGGACATCCAGGCCGGACCGCACCGCATCGTCTCGCTCCTGACCCGCGAGGCGGTCGAGGAGCTCGGGCTGACGGTCGGGATGCGGGCCACCGCCCGTGTGAAGTCGACCAGCGTGCACATCGACCGCACCTGACCGGCCGCGCACCCGGCCACCTGACCCAGCGCCGACAGCCGTCCGGCAGCGGCCGGCGCGGCTCCGAGGAGTCACCACCCATGCCATCCACGCTCAGCGGACGCCGTATCGCCGCGACCGCGCTGACCGCCGCCCTGCTCGTACCGCTCGCCGCCTGCGGGAGCGGGGGCGACGTCTCCGGCGCGCCGGAGACGCAACTGACCGTCCTTGCCGCGGCCTCCCTCACCGATGTGTTCGCGACGGCGGGCATGGCGTACGAGAAGGAGCACCCGGGCACGGAGGTGACGTTCTCCTTCGCCGGCTCGCAGGAACTCGCCGCCCAGGTCGAACAGGGTGCTCCGGCGGACGCACTGGTCACCGCGGACACGAAGACCATGGACGGGCTGGTGTCCGAGACCGGCACCCCCACCGTGATCGCGAAGAACCGGCTGGTCATCGCCACGGGCGAAGGCAACCCGGAGAACATCAAGGGCCTGGACGACCTGACCGCAGGCGGGCTCAAGGTGGTCCTCGCCGCACCGGAGGTCCCCGTGGGCCGCTACAGCAAACAGATCCTCGACGCCCGGAAGCCGGCCGTGAGGCCGGTCTCGCAGGAGACGGACGTCCGCGCGGTCCTCAGCAAGGTCGCGCTCGGCGAGGCGGACGCCGGCCTCGTCTACCGGACCGACGCGGCCTCGGAAGCGGACCGGGTCGACGCGGTCGACATCCCGGACGCGCAGAACGTCGTCGCCTCCTACCCCGCGGCGACCCTGCGGCACTCTCAGAACGCGAAGGCCGCTGCGGCGTTCGTGAGGTGGCTCGGCGGAGCCGAGGCGCAGAAGATCCTTCAGGACGCGGGATTCCAGAAGCCGTAGCCGTAGCCGTACGACAGTCCGTGGCCGTCCCCTGGACGTCCCCTTGGACCCGTCCTCGTTCAGGAGCCGCCGATGAGCCGCCTTCGCCGTCGCACCGCCGGCGCCCGCACTCCCCTGACGCTGGCCGTGCCCGCTCTGCTCGCGATCGCGTTCCTGCTCATGCCCCTGATCGGAATCCTGGCGCGTACGTCCTGGGGCGACCTGGGCAGTCACCTGTCGAGCCCGGGCGTCACCGAGGCACTCCGGCTGTCGCTGGTGGTGTCGTTCTGGGCGCTTGGTCTGTCCCTGGTCCTCGGTGTGCCGCTGGCGTGGCTGCTGGCGCGTGTGGAGTTCCCCGGCAAGGCACTGGTCCGCTCGCTCGTGCTGTTGCCGATGGTGCTGCCGCCCACGGTCGGGGGCGTGGCCCTGCTGCTGGCCTTCGGGCGGCGCGGGCTGCTCGGTCCGTGGCTGGAGGACACCTTCGGCGTCACGCTGCCGTTCCACACCTCCGGTGCGGTGTTCGCCGCCACGTTCGTCGCGATGCCGTTCCTCGTCATCAGCCTCGAAGGCGCACTCGCCGGGCTGCGACCCCGGTACGAGGAGACCGCCGGCTCCCTCGGGGCCTCCCCCCTGCGGGTCTTCTGGACCGTCACCCTGCCGATGGTCGCCCCCGGGCTCGCCGCGGGCGCGGCACTCACATGGGCGCGGGCGCTGGGCGAGTTCGGCGCGACGATCACCTTCGCGGGAAATCTGCCCGGCACCACGCAGACGCTGCCCCTCCAGGTCTATCTGCTGCTCCAGGACTCCCCCGAGGCCGCGACCTCCGTGTCCCTGCTCCTGCTGGCCATCGCCATGGCCGTCCTCGTCGCTCTGCGGGGCCGCTGGACCGGCGGTGCGGGGGGCCGCGTCCGCGAGACCCGGAATCCGGCCGATGGCACCTCCGCACCGCCTGTGGCGGAACCGCAGGCACCCGTACCCGCCGAAAAGGCGCTCCCCGGACAGCGGTGGCCGCTCCACGCGGTGGTCACCGGCTTCACCCGGCTGACGCTGGACGCCCCACCCGGCACGACCATCGCCGTCGTCGGTCCGAACGGGGCAGGCAAGACCACCCTCCTGCGCGCCCTGCTCGGCCTCACCCCGAGGGCCCACGCGGAACTCCGCCTCGGCGGGACCGACGTCACCGGACTGCCCGCGCACCGCAGGGGCGTCGCCTGGGTGCCTCAGGACGGTGCGCTCTTCCCGCACCTCAGCGCCCTCACCAACACGGCGTACGGGCTGCGCGCCCACGGCGTGCCCCGCGCCGAGGCGCGGCGCGAGGCGCAGCGGTGGCTCGACCGCCTCGGGGTGGGTCACCTCGCCCACCGCCGCCCCGGCCACCTCTCCGGCGGCCAGGCGGGTCGGGTGGCCCTGGCCCGGGGCCTGGCCGCCAGCCCCCGTCTGCTGCTCCTCGACGAACCGCTCGCCGCGCTCGACCAGACCACCCGCGCCCAGGTCCGCCACACCCTGCGCGCCCACCTCGACGGATTCGCCGGGGTCTGCCTGATCGTCACCCACGACCCGGTCGAGGCGGTCGCGCTGGCCGACCGGGTCCTCGTGCTGGAGGACGGCCTGCCGGTCCAGGACGCCCCGCCGGCCGAGGTCACCCGGCATCCGCGCTCGCCGTGGGTCGCCCGGATGCTGGGCAGCAACGCCTGGACGGGCACCGCCACCCCCGACGGCCTCACCCTGAGCGGCGGCGCGCATCTCGTGGCCGCCGAACCCCTGGCGCCCGGCACGGACGCCCTCGCCGTCATCGCCCCCGAAGCGGTGTCCCTGCACCGGACCCGTCCGGAGGGCAGCCCGCGCAACGTCTATCCGGGCACCGTCCGTGAGATCACCGCGCTCGGCGGCCGCCTGCGGATTCTCGTCGACTGCGAGGGGGTGCCCGGACTCGTCGCGGAGATCACCCCGGTGACGGCCGCCGGCCTGGGGCTCCACGAGGGCAGCGCCGTGTACGCCGGCGTCAAGGCCACCGAGGTCCGTCTCGTCGCGCACTGACCTCCGCTCCGTTCCCCCGGTCGCTCGCCCCTCCTCCGCCCCCGTGCCCGGGAACCAGACGCCGGAGTCCACCGACTACTGGTGCGAAGCACAGTGATACGGGCGGTATCAGGGGCCCACGTGGCCCAGGAGGAGGCCGACAGGCATGAACTGGTACGAGGACGACTCCCTTTGGTCCGACTTCGCACCCACGATGTTCTCCGCCGCGCGCACCGCGACGGCAGCCGCGTGCTCGATCTGTGCTGCGGCCCGGGACTCTTCCTGGTGCCTCTGGCCCGCCGCGGTCACGTCGTCACGGGCGTCGACCTCTCCCCGTCGATGCTGGACCGGGCGCGGAGCGCCTGCGCCCAGGCCGGCGCCGACGTGCGGCTGGAGCGGGCCGACATGCTGACGTACACGGCTCCGGGCGCGTTCGACGCCGTACTCAACATGTACACGTCCTTCGGGTACTTCGACGATCCCGACGACAATCTCCGGGTGCTGCGCAACGCCCGGGAGAGCCTCGCCCCGGGTGGGCAGCTTCTGGTGGACGTCATGGGCAAGGAGGTCCTGGCGGGCTGGATCGGGCGCCCGCAGGCCGTGGACCTGCCGGACGGCTCGTACGTCGTCCAGCGGGACACCGTCATGGACAGCTGGCGACGGCTGCGGACCGACTGGACGCTGGTGCGCGGCAGTTCGGCGCGTAAGGCGTCGCTGACATCCTGGCTCTACAGTGCCGCCGAACTGCACGCGCTGTTCGAGACCGCCGGATTCAGGGAGGTCGCCTGCTTCGGCGGTTTCGACGGATCGGACTACGGCCACCGGTCCGAGCGGCTGATCGTCCGTGGGCGGCGTGGGTGAACCCCCGGGCGGAGGCGAGTCCTCCCACCACTGACGCGCGTTCCATCGCCCAGGCCGTCCATGAGCACATCACCGACGCCGTCAAGGCGCCCGACCTGATCCGGCTGGACGGCAACGTCGTACTCGCCCGTTTCGAGACGATGAAGGTGTACGCCGCGCTCGGCGCCGTCCGCTCGCTGCTGGGGCGGGGACGGATCGTGCCGGGACAGACCCTGATCGACGGTTCGAGCGGCATCTACGCGCTCGCGCTGGCCATGGCCTGTCACCGCTACGGCCTGCGGTGCCACATCGTGGCGTCCACGACGGTCGACTCCGTGATGCGTGCCCAGTTGGAGATCCTGGGCGCCACGGTCGACCAGATGCCCCCTTCGCAGAGTCTGCTGCTCGACCAGGAGCGCCGGGTGCGTCATGTACGCAGGCTCCTTGCCGGCCGTCCGGACTTCCACTGGATGCGGCAGTACCACGACGCCGTGCACTACGAGGGGTACCGGGAGTGCGCCGAGCTCCTGTCCGGGGCACTGCCCGAGGGACCGGTGACGGTCGTGGGCGCCGTGGGCACGGGGGCGTCCACCGGCGGTCTCGCCCAGGCGCTGCGGGCGGCCGGGCGCACGGTGCGCCTGGTGGGCGTCCAGCCGTTCGGCAGCGTCACGTTCGGCAGCGAGCAGTTCAACGACCCGGAGGCGATCATCGCGGGCATCGGCAGCTCCATCCCCTTCCGGAACGTCCGCCACGAGCTGTACGACACCGTGCACTGGCTGGACTTCCGGCACGCGATGGCGGGAGCCGTCGGCCTGCTGCGGCAGCACGCGGTGTTCGCCGGGCTGTCCGCCGGTGGGGCGCATCTGGTCGCGTCGTGGGAGGCCGCGAGGCACCCCGGACACCTCCACCTGGTGCTCGGCGCGGACACCGGCCACCGTTACGCGGAGCGGGTCTTCTCCCGGCACGCCGAGGCGCGGGACATGGCGGCGCTCCGGCCGCTGCCCATCGGGTCGCTCGCCGAACTGCGTCCTCCGTGGTCGGTCATGGAGTGGGCGAAGCGGGCCGCCCCGCCGGGGGCCCGCTGTTCCGACGAGGGCGCCGCCGCGTCCGCATCCGCCGTGGAGCTGACGTCATGACGCTCGCCGCACTCGAATCGCTCTCGTTCGGCCTCGGCCGCATGGTCTCGGCGGCCGCGGAGACCGGGCACCGGCTGTGTCTCCTCACCGGGGACCGGTCGGTGTACGGCCAGACCGCCGCGAGGTCCCTCCTCGCGCGCGCCACACGGGAACGCACCGTGCCGATCGGGCAGCCCGCCGTGTTCGCCGTCTCCTCGTAGGACATCCCCAGCAACTGGGTGAGCACGAAGGCCTGGCTCCGTGCGGAGTCCATGGCCCGCAGGGCGTCGAACAGCGCCACGGCCTCGTCGAAGCCCGGCGTATGACGGGACTGGGCACGCTCCGCCGCGGTCTGCCAGTCGGCGGTGTCCGCGATCCGCGGCCGGACGGCGGCCGCGCGGTAGCCGTCGATGACGACGCGCCGGGCGATGGCCAGCAGCCAGGTGCGGGCACAGGACCGTCCCGCGAAACCGGCCAGCCCGGTCATGGCCCGCAGATACGTCTCCTGAGCCAGGTCATCGGCGCCCGTCCCTTCGGCACCGAGGTAGGTGACGAAACGGCGTACGTCGTCGTACGTCGCCCGGACGAAGTGCTCGGCCGCCTCACGGTCTCCGCAGCCGGCGGCCAGCGCCCAGCCGGTGATCTGTACGTCCCGCTGCTGGGCGGGAACCCTCCGGACGGGGGAACGCACCGAGGCGGGAAAAGGCGTCGGGGCAGGGGTCATCACAACACGTCCTTCGCGTCTTCGCGGAGCCGCGGCGCGCCCACACGGCTCCTCGTGACCGGCTCGCCCGCACCTGACCGTGCGTCAGGGGAAGGCCGGAACCGGTATGACGGTCACGGGCGCGCGCACGCGAACCGCGCGCACGTCCCGGAAGCCGCCCGGCAGGTCAGTGGGCGGGTGAAGGCCGGACGGAGAGCCGGCGTAGAGGCGGGCCGCGCAGGGACAGACCGTGCAGCAGCAACAGATCCTGTGGACGCCGTCCCGGCCTGCGCCGCGCCCGCCCGGGAGTGACCGGCCCCGGGGGCTGTCCGGCGGCCCACAGCCGCCAGGCCGTACGCAGGGGTGCACAGACGAACAGGGCCAGGGAGCGGCCCAGTTGGACGAACGCCGCCTCGCCGCGCCACATCCACAGGCCGCAGACCAGGCCGGCGACCAGGTGAGCCGACACCATTCCCAGGGTGAGCGCGGAACCGTCGAAGGCCGCCACGAACGCCGTCGCGCCGGAGGAACCGTCGGCCACCGACTCGGGGGAGGCGTGGGCCGCACGGCCCGTCGCGCCCGGGTGGTGACCGGCCGGCGTGTGACCGGTCGCCAGGTGACCGGCCGTCAGGTGACCGGCCGTCGACCGCGGCCCGCTCGAAGCCGACGGAAGCGAGACGAAGCAGACATGGAGTGACACCTGGCCCAGGGCGCTCGCCGCCACGACGACGGCAGCGGTCCGCTCTCTGCCCGCCAGCCCCCACCCTGCGCCTGCCGTCAGCAGGAGGGCCGCCCCCAGGACGGGAAGCGGAAGCGACCCGCCGGACATGTGCGCGTGCCCGAGCCCGGACACGGCGACGCACACGACCGCGAACATCACGGCGCGTACGAAGCGGAGTGCCCTGCTCTTCGCCGCCGAGCTGTTCCGGCACGACACCGCTCGCCGGCACTCGGCGCTCGCGACCGCCTTCGTGGAGGCTTTCGTTCCGGGCGGCTACGACTCCGGTACCGGCCGGATCGCCCTTCCCGTCGGCCAGGCCGCGCTCTACCTGGCGATACCGCTCGGGCTGCTCTTCTACGTCCGACACCGCATCGGCCACCGGACCCGGCGGATCCTCCACCGGTGCGTGATCGTCGTCTACGTCCTGAGCGTCTGGCACACCCTGCTCTACGGAACGAACGTCTGGTACGACGGCTGGTTCAGGACCGGCGTGTGGCTCCTCCAGCTCCCGATCGCGGCCCTGCTGCTCCTGCGGCTGCTGAGGCCCGCCCGCCGATCGGAGCGCCTGCCCCGCCCCGGCACCGGCTCACCGGCCGGCTGGACCCTGCGGCTGACCGGCCGCCTGGCGGTCGCGGGCATCTCGGTGGCCGTACTCGTCGTGGTGCTCAGCGGACATGACGGCGGCCGGGCCGCTCCCCCCGAGGACACCTCCTCCACCCGCACAACCACGACTAGGGTTCCCTGTACCGGACGGGCGTGTGCCCGGGCGGGCGTGTGCCTTCGCGGCCTTTGACGCACGGCCGTAGCGTACGGACCGTGCCCCGCCCCCACCGGACCCTGGAGGGAATCATGACCGCCACCGACCTTCCCGTGATCGCCGCAGTCGACGGTTCCGCACACAGTCGGCAGGCCCTCGACTGGGCCGCCCAGGAGGCGCTCCGGAGGCGGTTGCCCCTGATGATCGTGCATGTCAGGCCGCCGACCCGGCGGATGAGCCAGGAGTCCCAGCTGCGGGAGGCGGAGGAACTGCTCACCGGGTCCGTACGTCGGACGGCTCGGCTCGCTCCGGAACTGCACCCGTCGACCCTCGCCCCGCTGGACTTCCCGGCGGCGGCCCTGGTCTCCCTCAGCCAGGACGCGTCGATGGTCGTGATGGGCTCGCGCGGTCTGGGCGGCTTCCGCTCCCTCATGATCGGATCCAACAGTCTGGCGGTCGCTTCGATGGCGGCGTGCCCGGTCGTCATCGTGCACGGAGAGGGCCGCGAGGAGGAGGCCGAGGAGGAAGTGGCGGAGGCGTTCCCGGACATCGTCGTGGGGGTGGCCGCCGACGAAAGCAGCGCGGCGGTGCTGGAGTTCGCCTTCGCGACCGCGGTGACCCGGCCCGGTGCCCGGCTGCGGCTCGTGCACGGGTGGACGATGTTCACCTCCATGCTCTCCGGCGGTCCCGTCTTCGACCGGGAAGCGGCGGCGGATGCGGCGGAGCGGAGTCTCGCGGAGGTGACCGCGGGGTGGCAGGAGAAGTACCCGCAGGTGGAGGTCGTACGCGAACCGGTCAGCGGTTCGGCCGCGCGCACCCTGGTCACGGCATCGGGCACCGCGGCGCTGACCGTGGTGGGCCGGCGCAAGGGCGGCGAGGATCTCGGCCTGGGCCTCTCCCCCGTCGCCCAGACGACGGCAACGCACGCACTCGGCCCGGTCGCCGTCGTCCCCTGCTGATCAGACGGTCGGCCACCGGCGGATGCGGCCCGGTCCGACGGAACGTTGCAGGGCCCCCTGGCCTGACGGATCGTTGCAGGCCCCTTGGCCTGACGGGTCCGGTGGCAGAGACTTGGCCGATGACACAGCGCGTGGCTCTGGCGACGGTGATGGACCAGCTCTCGATCGATGCGGTGATCACCGGCTACGCGGTGGCGGTGGACGACGGCGCGTGGGAGGACTACCGCGCCCTGTTCGTGCCCGACGGCCGCGCCGACTACCGGAGCGCGGGTGGCATGGAGGGCACCGCCACCGACGTCTCGCACTGGCTCGAGGAAACCATGCGGCTCTTCCCCGTCCGTCAGCACCTCATCGTCAACCGGCGGCTCGACCTACAGGATCTGGGCGGCTACCCCGGCGACCGGGCACAGGTGCGTGCCGACTACCTCAACCCGATGCGTCTCGACGCGGGCGGGCAGGACACCGCCGCGAACGGGGAGACGGCACCGAACTTCGTATCGGGCGGCCGTTACACCTTCGAACTGCTCCGCACGGAGCCGGGCTGGCTCATCCACGGTGTCGTCGTCCACGAGAAGTGGCGGCGCATGCCGGGCTGATCCGGCGGCCCGGGCCCGCCCGGACGACGCGCCCGCCCGCGCACGCCCGCTGTCCCGCCCGCACGCTCTCCTCCACACTGGGACCACAGCCTGACCCTGCGGCGACGGACATCGCGCACCGGGCAGGACGAGGAGGGAGCGGGATGGGCATGCGGATCGGGCGGGCCCCGGCAGGAGGCCGGATTCCGGACGACCCGCCCGCCACCGGTGCGGATGCCGCGGACCGGGCACCCGCCGGCCGCCGCGAGCGGGGCGCCGCGCTGCTGTGCTCGCCCTGGTGGCGCGGCGCCGCGGTCCTGCTCGCCGGCGCCCTGCCCGCCCTCGCGTTTCCCGAACCGTCGCTGGGATGGTTCGCCTACCTCGCGCTGGTGCCCTGGCTCCTGCTGATCCGCTCGGCGCCCACCGCCCGCCGGGCCGCGCTCGACGGCTGGCTCGGCGGAACCGGGTTCGTGATCGCCGTCCATCACTGGCTGATGCCGAGCCTGCATGTGTTCATCGTCGTGCTGGCCGCGCTGCTCGGCCTGCTGTGGGCACCCTGGGGTCTGCTCGTGGCCCGGCTGCTCGGCGGCTCGCCGTCGGCCGCGCGCTGCGCGGCGGCCGTCGCCGCGGTGCCGTCCGGCTGGCTGATGATCGAGCTGGTCCGGTCCTGGGAAGGTCTGGGCGGCCCCTGGGGGCTGCTGGGAGCCAGCCAGTGGGACTTCGCGCCCGCGCTGCGGGTGGCGTCGGTGGGGGGCGTGTGGCTGGTGAGCCTGCTCGTCCTCGCGGTCAACACCGCCGTCGTCCTGCTGCTCGTCTCCGCGCGGGCCCGCGCGACGGCCGTCGCCTCACTGGTGGTCTGCGCGCTGGTTGCGGGCGCGTCCTGGGTCTGGGCACCGCAGCCGGAGCGCACCGGCCAGATCCGGATCGCCGTCGTGCAGCCGGGTGTGGTGGAGGGCGCGGACAGTGTGCAGCGGCGCCTGGCGCGCGGTGCCGAGCTGACACGCGGGCTCGCGGGCCAGGGTGTCGGCCTGGTGGTGTGGGGGGAGAGCAGCGTGGGCGTGGACCTGACGCGCAGTCCGGCGACCGCCGGCCTGCTCGCGGAGCTGTCGCGCGAGGTGGGGGCCGAGGTGCTGGTCAACACGGACGCCCGGCGGACGGATGGTGCGGCGCGGGCCGGAATCTTCAAGTCCGCGGTCCTGGTGGGCCCGGGGGGACCGACCGGGGACCGCTACGACAAGATGCGGCTGGTCCCGTTCGGCGAGTACGTCCCGTTCCGTTCGGTGCTGGGGTGGGCCACCTCGGTCGGCAGGGCGGCGGGCGAGGACCGGCTGCGGGGGACACAGCCGGTGGTGATGGACCTGCCCGGCGCCGACCGACCGCGGCTCGGACCACTGGTGTGCTTCGAGTCCGCGTTCCCCGACATGAGCCGGCAGTTGGTCCGGGACGGCGCCCAGGTGCTGATCGCCCAGTCCTCGACCTCGACGTTCCAGGACACCTGGGCGCCCGGTCAGCACGCCTCGCTCGGCGCCCTGCGCGCCGCCGAGAGCGGGCGCCCCATGGTGCACGCCACGCTCACCGGCACGAGCGCGGTGTACGGCCCGCAGGGCGAGCGGGTGGGCTCCCCACTGGGTACGGACACGAGCGCGGCAGTGGTCTTCGACGTACCACTCGCGACGGGCACCACGCTCTACGTACGGCTCGGCGACTGGGCGGTGTACGCGGCCCTGGCGCTGCTGGCGGCCCTCGGCGCCGTCGAGGGGACGCGGCTTCTCAGCCGGCCTGCTCCAAGGCGTCCCGCACCACTCGCTCGCACAGCTCATGGGTCGCGAGGGCGTCCCGTGCGCTGAGCACCTTTCCGGCCCGTACCGCGTCCAGGAACGACAGCACGCTCTGCTCGATGCCGCGCTGCCGCGCGACCGGCACCCAGTCGCCGCGCCGCCGCACGCTCGGCTGGCCCTTGTGGTCGATGATCTCGGCGAGGTTGAGCACCTGGCGCTTGGAGTCCTGTCCCGACACTTCCAGGATCTCCTCGGTCGATCCGTTGAGACGGTTCATCATGCCGATCGCGGTGAAGCCGTCACCGGACAGCTGGAGCACGACGTGGTGCATCAGCCCGTCGACGATCCTCGCCCGTACGACGGTGCTCCCGACCGGCCCGGGCACCAGGAAACGCAGGGTGTCGACGACGTGGATGAAGTCGTCGAGCACCAGCGTGCGCGGGTCCTCGGGGAGTCCCACCCGGTTCTTCTGCATGAGGATCAGCTCACGCGGGTGATCGGCACACTGCGCGTACGCGGGGGCGAGCCTGCGGTTGAATCCCACGGCGAGCGATACGCCGCGCTCCTCGGCGAGCGTCACCAGCGCCACGGAGTCGGCGTACTCGTAGGCCAGCGGCTTGTCGACGTACGTGGGCACGCCCGCTTCGACGAGGCGTCGGGTGATCTCCGGGTGTGCCGCTGTCGGGGCGTGCACGAAGGCGGCGTCCAGCCCCTGGGCCAGCAGCGATTCGAGGTCCGTGTGGCACTGCGCCGCCGGAATCCGGTGGGTCGCCGCGACGGTGGCCAAGGTCGCCGGGGTCCGGGTCTGCAGATGCAGTTCGACCCCGGGCAGGGTGCTCAGCACCGGCAGGTACGCCTTCTGCGCGATGTCGCCGAGCCCGATACAGCCGACCTTCACAGGGATCTCCCTCACTACTGACATTGCGCGTCACTGTCACCTGCGCGTCTCCGGTTCCGCAGCATACGTGCGCTGCGGTGGCTGCCAGTCGGCGATGCCGTCGAGCGTGCGCAGGACGAGTCCGGGGCCGAGGCGCGTGACGGTGGCCATGAGGCCGTCGCGGAGGGCGACGGCGGGGGCGCTGGACCATGCCATCAGCCGGGCGACCTGCGCCGATTTGCGGACCACGGCACTGGTGCGGGGCAGTCCTGCGCCGTGGGCTCGTACAGCGGATCCGTACCGACGGAGGCCGCGCTGCGTACGGGCTTCAGCGAACTCCTGTACGGAATGCCGGCCCCCGGAGCCGATAAGGCCTGGCCAGAATCATGATCCATCGGCGATTATGACCGGCATGACAACATCTGACCGCATGGAACCCGCCATCGACGCCGCGGAACGCCCCATGCTCGAAGGCTGGCTGGAGTTCCACCGGCAGACACTCACCTCCAAGTGTGCGGGCCTCACCGACGCCCAGCTGCGGGAGGCGTCCGTGCCTCCGTCGGAGTTCACGCTCATGGGCCTGGTGCGGCACATGGCGGAGGTCGAGCGCGGCTGGTTCCGCGAGGTCCTGACCGGTGAGGACCTGCCCCCGATCTACGGAACGGACGAGGACCCCGACGGCGAGTTCCATCTCAGCGAGACGGACACCTGGGAGGAGGCGTACACGACCTGGCTCGCCGAGGTCGAGCAGGCCAGGACGAACGCGGCGAAGCACGGGCTCGACGACCTGTCGGCCGGCCGGAGCAAGCGGCACGGCAAGCAGTTCAACCTCCGCTGGATATACACACACATGATCGAGGAGTACGCGCGGCACAACGGTCACGCGGACCTCGTCCGGGAGCGCGTCGACGGCGCCACCGGCGTCTGACACCACCCGGCCGGGACGTGGCCGGGCGCCGCACCCTACGGTTTCCATGGCGTCCTGGCGGTGTCGTCGCGCTGACCGGGTCACCCGTGAGGGCCAATCCCGGCCCACCGCTCCCCCACGAGCCGTGCGCACCAGCAGAGTTGGCGGGTGCATCGAACCAGAATCACAGCGAGTCTCCTGATGGGGGTGGCTGTCACCGCCGTCTCGGGCTGCGTGGCGGTGGAGCCTCAGGCGGCTGCCCCGCCCCGGCCCGGGACCAGCGGGCCCGTCCAGGACGTGGCCCCGCAGATCGTGCAGCCGCCCGTCCGGGAGTCCCTGGAATCCCTGCCGGATCCCACGCCGTCCGCCGCCGCCCCGTCCGAGCGGCCGTCCGATGGAGGCCGTCCCGAGTACCGCGTACCCCAGCAGCAGGGGCCGGCTCCGGCACCTCCCCGGCGGGCACCGCACCGGTCTCCTCGTGTGCCCTCCGCTGCCGTGCCCGCGGTTCCCGGCTCAGCCCTCACCGGAACGGATGTCTGCGCCCTCGGGCGGGGCTACGGAGGCTGGTCGGCGGGCAGCACCGAGGCGAGGATCTGCGAGGAGACCTACGACCCCTGACCCTCTGCGGTCCACGCACCTGCTCCCCTGGCCCGTCGGCTCCGGCGGGCCACGGGCCGGGTTTCACCGGTCGCGCATCCGCTGCTCCAGCCGCCCGATGGCGGCACGCACCCCGCCCCCGTACCCGTCGTGCGTGAGAACGTCGGCGGCGTTCCGCGCCCGGTCCAGATGGAGACGGGCCGCCTCGGGGCGGTGGAGTTTCAGATAGTCCGCCGCGAGGTTGAGGTGCAGCGAGGGATAGAAGGCGCGTACGGCGAGCGCGTCGCGGTGCTGTGCCACGCGCTCGTCGGTCAGCCCGTCCGCCGCGGTCAGCGCTCGCAGGTCCCAGGCCAGCTCGTCCCCGGGATCGTCCTGGGTATCGGCCATGTAGTGCGCGAGGGTGCAGCGGTGCAGGGCGTCGCCGTCCTCGCCGAGCTCCGACCAGATGGCACCGAAGCGGTTGCGGGCCTCTTCCCGGTCCCCGCCGTGAAGCAGCATGACCGCCTGGCCGATCCTGGTCATGAGAGCGTCCCGTGACGCCTCCTGCTGCTCTGTCACCGAGGTCTCCTTCGCGCCCGTCCGGTCCGTTCCGGTCGTCCTGACGCTAGCCGCCGCGGTGACGAATCCCGCTCAGGCACGGACCCGGCCCCGTCGGCAGGGTCCGTGCGCGGTGAGCCGGGCCGGTCAGCCGAGGTCGGGGATACGCCAGTCGATGGGCTCGTGCCCCTGGGCGGCGACCGCCTCGTTGATTCCGGTGAACGGGCGCGAGCCGAACCAGCGCTTCGCGGAGAGCGGGGAGGGGTGGGCGCCCTTCACCACGGTGTGACGCTCCTCGTCGATCAGCGGGAGCTTCTTCTGCGCGTAATTGCCCCAGAGCACGAAGACCGCGGGGTCGGGACGCGCGGCCACCGCCTTGATCACCGCGTCGGTGACCTTCTCCCAGCCCTTGCCCTTGTGCGAGTTCGCCTCGCCGCCCCGGACCGTCAGTACGGCGTTGAGCAGGAGGACGCCCTGCTCGGCCCACGGCATCAGATATCCGTTGTCCGGGATGGGCAGGCCGAGCTCCGCCTGCATCTCCTTGTAGATGTTGCGCAGCGAGGGGGGCGTCTTGACCCCTGGCTGCACGGAGAAGCACAGCCCGTGTCCCTGGCCGGCCCCGTGATAGGGGTCCTGGCCAAGGACGAGGACCTTCACCCGCTCGTACGGAGTGGCGTCCAGCGCGGCGAAGACCTGTTCGCGCGGCGGATACACCGGCCCCTTGGCCCGCTCTTCCTCGACGAAGTCCGCGAGCTCCTTGAAATACGGCTTCTGCAGCTCTTCGCCGAGGACGCCGCGCCAGGACTCGGGCAGCAGGTCGGTGTCGGTCACGTCCACAACCTCCGGTAAGCAATCAGTGCGTGACCACAGAACCTACCGGGGGCCACTGACAACGGGCCCGCGAGCCGTCTACCAGCTGGTCTTCCGGTACAGCTCCCACATCTGCATGACCGTCTGCGGGTCCAGCGCCCGCTCACCGCCGCCGATGTCCTCGCCCGCCGCGACGTACAGCTTTCCCTGCCACAGGGGCAGCAGGCGGACGTCCTCGACGAGGATCTGCTGGGCCTGCTCGAACTGCTTGCTTACCGCGCCCCGGTCGCTCTCCTGGCGGGAGGACGGCAGCAGCTCGTCGGTGATCTCGGTGTTCAGGTACGGGGTACCGGTGACGCTCTCCTTGCCCACGAAGGGGGCGATGAAGTTGTCCGGGTCCGGGAAGTCCGGGAACCAGCCACGCCCGAAGACGGGGTACTGCCCCTTGGTGAAGCCTTCCTGGAAGACCGTCCACGGCGCGCTCTTCAGCGTGATCTCGAACAGCCCGGACTCCTCCAGCTGACGCTTCAGCTCGGCGAACTCGGGAGCGGTCGAGGAGCCGTACCGGTCGGTCGTGAACCAGAAGGTCATCTTGACCGGCTCGGTGATGCCGGCCTTGGTGAGGATGGACCTGGCCTTGACCTCGCTGGGGTCGCCGAAGGTGTCGAAGAAGCTGGTGGCATGACCTGCGATCCCCTTGGGCACCATCGAGTACAGAGGCTCGGCCGTGCCCTGGTAGACCTTCGCGACCAGGGCGTCACGGTTCACCAGCTGGGCGATGGCCTGGCGTACCGCGGGCTTGCCCGCCGCGGGGTCCCGTGGGTTGAAGACCAGGAACCGGATGTCCGCGCCGACCGTCTCGACGATCTGCAGACCGTTGTTGTCGGACTTGTTGTCCTCGAGGCTGACCACTTCCTCGGCGGTCAGACCGCGGTAGGTGGCGTCGATCTCCTTCGCCTTCAGCGCGGCCACCATCGAGGCCGAGTCGTCGAAGTACCGGATCGACACGCCGTCGTTCTTGCGGTCGGCGAAGCCCTTGTAGCCGGGGTTCTTCTTCAGCTCGGCCAGCTTCTTGGCCTTGTACGACTCCAGGAGGTACGGGCCTGAGCCGGTGACCTTCCCGTCGCTGCGGAGCTTGTCGGCGGGGTACTCGCTGGGCGGCACCAGCGACATCGCCGGGGTGGCCAGGATGAACGGGAACGTGGCGTCCGACTTGTTGAGGTGGAAGATCACCTCGTCGTCCCCCTTCGTCTCCACCCGGTCCAGCGAGCCGAGCATGCCGAGGGGGCCACCCTTGACCTTGATGGTCCTGATGCGGTCGATGGAGTGCTTCACAGCCTCCGCATCGATCTTCTCTCCGTTGGAGAACTTCAGGTTCTTACGGAGCGTGCACCGGTAGGCCATGCTCGTCTCGTCGGTGAACGTGCAGGAATCGGCAGCGTCGGGCTCGGGACTCGTCGTGCCCGTGGGGAAGCTCACCAGGGTCTGGAAGACATTGCGCATCAGCTCCCAGGAGCCGTCCCAGGCCGCGGCGGGGTCGAGCGTCGAGGGTGAGCTCGTCGTACCGACCGTTATCTGCTGATCCGTCTCGGAACTACTGTCGGACAGCAGACCGCATCCGGCCAGCACTGTCAGGGAAGCAAGGGCTGCAGCAGCCTGCAGACTGGCCCGGTAGAACACGTGCACGCTCCTCGATCAGCCATGGGTCGGCAGACCATACCGCAGCGCCCCATCGGGTCAATCCGCTGGCCCGACGGGGCACTTAGGTCAAATCAGGGCCAAATCCACTCAGGCCGTCTCAGCCGACGCCCGCGTTGAGGAAGATCCCGCCGTCCACGACGAGGGTCTGCCCGGTGATCCAGTCGGACTGCCCGGAGGTGAGGAACGCCGCCGCACCGCCGATGTCCTCCGGTACGCCGAGCCGGCCGAGCGGGTAGGCGGCGGCCGCCTCCGCCTCACGGCCCTCGTACAGCGCCTCGGCGAACCTGGTCTTCACCACGGCCGGGGCGATCGCGTTGACCCGGACGACCGGCGCGAACTCGTGCGCCAGCTGAAGGGTCAGGTTCACCATGGCGGCCTTGCTCATGCCGTACGCGCCGATGAAGGGCGAGGCGGAGACACCGGCGACCGAGGCGATGTTCACGATCGCGCCGCCGTTGTCCTTCTGCCACGCCTTCCAGGTCTGCTGGGCGAAGCCGAGCGCCGAGATCACGTTCGTCTCGTAGACCTTGCGGGCGACATTGAGATCCAGTTCGGCCATCGGTCCGAACACCGGGTTCGTACCGGCGTTGTTGATCAGGAAGTCGACCCGGCCGAAGGCCTCCATGGTGCGGGCGACGGCCGCGGCCTGGTGGGCCTCGTCGTGCGCCTTGCCGGGGATGCCGATCACCCGGTCGGCGCCGAGCTTCTCGACTGCCTCCTTGAGCGCGTCCTCTCCGCGTCCCGTGATGCAGACCCGGTCGCCGCGGGCGACGAGCGCCTGGGCGATCCCGTAACCGATGCCGCGGCTCGCACCCGTGATGAGGGCGACCCTGCCACTGTCCTGCACAGTCATGTCCCTTGCCCTTCGGTTTAGTTGAGCGGTCCGCCGGCGACGTACATGACCTGGCCGGAGACGAAGCCGGCGTCGTCGCCCGTGAAGAAGGCGATGGCGTTGGCGATGTCCTCGGGGTGGCCCACGCGCTGCACGGGGATCTGGGTGGCCGCGGCGGCCTGGAACTCCTCGAAGCCCATACCGACCCGGGCCGCCGTCTGGGCGGTCATCTCGGTGACGATGAAGCCGGGGGCGACGGCGTTGGCGGTGATGCCGAACTTGCCGAGCTCCTTGGCGAGGGTCTTGGTGAAGCCCTGGAGACCGGCCTTCACGGCGGAGTAGTTGGCCTGACCGCGGTTACCGAGCGCGGAGGACGAGGACAGCGACACGATCCGGCCGAACTTGGCGTCCACCATGTGCTTCTGGACGGCCTTGGCCATCAGGAACGCGCCCTTGAGGTGCACGTTCATCACGAGGTCCCAGTCGGACTCGCTCATCTTGAAGAGCAGGTTGTCCCGGAGGACACCCGCGTTGTTGACGAGGATCGTCGGAGCGCCCAGCTCGGCGGCGACCCGCGTGACGGCCGCCTCCACCTGCGCGCTGTCCGACACATCGCAGCCGACCGCGAGGGCGGTGCCCCCGCCGGCGGTGATCTTCTCGACCGTTTCCTTGCAGGCCGCCTCGTCGAGGTCGAGTACGGCGACGGCGCGGCCCTCGGCCGCCAGACGCACTGCGGTGGCGGCGCCAATGCCCCGCGCGGCTCCCGTCACGATGGCGACGCGCTGCTCGGTGGTGGACATGCTTGGTTCTCCTCGCCCTTGGATCGCGGCTCAGCGGACGTGGGACATTCTCTGACAGAGAAGTTCCCGATGACTGAGCAACCGCTTAGTACCTTCAGCAGACGAGACGCTAGAAGCCCTGGCACCCGGTGTCAACGGCCCACGGGGGCAGGGGTGCATGTCACACCCGCCGGCGCCGCGGCCGAAGCCTCCGGCGCGACGCCGCCGGGTACCGGATCAGCGCACGAGCAGGTCGAGCAGCCGTTCGGCCTCGGCTGCCGGATCGGTGGTGAGGCCGCTGTGCACGGCGCCGGGCTGCACGACGGTGGAACGCGGCGCGATGAGCCAGCGGAAGCGCCGGCCCGGATCGTCGCCCGATGCCTGGCCCGCCGCGTCGCCGCCGTCACAGACCCCCTCCACGGCCCGCAGGGCGGCCCGCACGCCGACGACGTCGGCCTGCGGGTCCAGCGCCGCGAGCTTGTGCTCGTCGAGGTGTGTACGGGCCGCCACGAAGGACCTGGCCCTGCAGTACACGAGCACCCCCGCGTTGAAGCACTCACCGCGCTCCACCCTGGGGACGACCCGCAGTACCGCGTACTCGAAGACATCGCGCCGGGTCATCGGACGCCACCCTTACTGCTCTGCTCGTCGCCGCTCGCCTGCTGCGGGGCCAGGCGCTCGACGAGCCATCCCGGGGCCTGCGAGGGCTTCGTCCTGGTCGGTGCGTCCAGCGTGATCCGCTCGTGAACGCTGCCGGCACGCGCCAGCAACGGTGCCACGTACGCCCTGCGCAGCTCGTCCGTCGTACGGAATCCGGGCTCGTCGACCAGCCACTCGTCGGGTACGTCGGCAACGACCTCGAAGAGCAGTTCCTCGGTGACGCGCGGAGCCAGCTCGGCGGCCGCGGCCGCGATGTCCGGTCCGAAGGGGGCGAGGACGTGGTCAGACGCGTTGTACGGCTTGGCGGCAGAGGTCTGTGCGCCGGGCCAGTTGTGGTGCCAGATCATCGTGGCACCGTGGTCGATCAGCCAGAGATCCCCGTGCCAGATGAGCATGTTGGGGTTCCGCCACGACCGGTCGACGTTGTTGATCAGCGCGTCGAACCAGACGACCTTGCCGGCCTCGGCCGGTTCGACCTCGTAGGCGAGCGGATCGAAGCCGAGCGAGCCGGGAAGGTAGTCCATACCGAGGTTCAGACCCCCGCTCGCCTTGAGCAGCTCCTGTACCTCCTGGTCCGGCTCCGCGAGTCCGATGACGGGGTCGAGCTGAATGGTCACGAGCTCCGGGACACGCAGCCCCAGCCGCCGGCCGAGCTCCCCGCAGATCACCTCCGCCACAAGGGTTTTCCGGCCCTGCCCCGCGCCGGTGAACTTCATGACATACGTACCGAGATCGTCGGCCTCGACGATGCCGGGGAGCGAGCCGCCCTCGCGCAGGGGCGTGACGTAGCGGGTCGCGGTGACTTCTGTGAGCATTTCCCCAGGCTATCGGGCCCGCCGCCAGGTCCTCGCGCGTGACGTGGACAAGTACGCCCGGTTACGGGGACGGCGGCGATGAAGCAGAAGTGCCCATCCCTACCGGAATGTTCGTCAGCTGAGCAAGTACCAGAGGACGTGGCATCAGTGACAGGTGACGAATGGGCTGCCGCCAAGCAGAAGTTCCCGCACGGTGCCACGGTCAACGGCACCGTCAAGGAAGTCGCGCCCTTCGGAGTCTTCATTGCGGTGGAGGGTGTGCAGCTGACCGAGGCCTTCGCGGACGTGGCGGGAATGCATCACGGCGGCGCCGATGGTTCTACGGTGATCTGGCCCGCGGTCGGTGATTCGGTCACCGGAGTCGTGGTCGAGCACACGGAGCGCAACCATCAGCTCAAGCTCCATCTGAAGCAGTCGGAGAAAACCGCCTCCCGTCCCCTTCCGAGCTCCGGCAGAGAGCCGGATCAGTGGCCGGATCAGTGGCGGGATCAGTGGCTGGCCAGTTCGCCGCTGAGCCTGGCGTGGAGATCGGCGCTGAGGTCGTTCAGGCCGGTGATCTCGACGGTCTTGCCGCGCTGAGCGTACTTGGTCTGGATCGCGTCGAGCGCGGCGACGGACGAGGCGTCCCAGATGTGGGCGGCGCTCAGGTCGATGACGACGTGGTCCGCGTCGGTGGTGTAGTCGAACCGGCCGACGAGGTCGTTGGACGAGGCGAAGAACAGTTCGCCCGTCACGGCGTAGACCACCGTGCCCCCCTCTGGGTCCGTCACCGAGGTGACGTCGGCGAGGCGTGCGACACGCCTGGCGAACACCACCATGGCGGTGACCGAGCCGACGACGACGCCGATGGCCAGGTTGTGGGTGGCCACCACACAGCCCACGGTGACGACCATGACGGTGATCTCACCGGGCGGCATGCGGCGGAGCGTCCTGGGCGCGATGGAGTGCCAGTCGAACGTCGCGAACGAGACCATCACCATCACGGCGACCAGTGCGGCCATGGGGATGTCGGAGACGACCGGCCCGAACACGATGCAGAGCACCATCAGGAACACACCGGCCAGGAAGGTCGACAGACGCGTGCGGGCGCCGGAGACCTTCACGTTGATCATGGTCTGGCCGATCATGGCGCAGCCGCCCATGCCACCGAAGAAGCCGGTGACGATGTTGGCGATGCCCTGGCCGATCGACTCGCGGGTCTTGTTGGAGTGCGTGTCGGTGATGTCGTCGACCAGCTTGGCCGTCATCAAGGACTCCATCAGGCCGACCAGCGCCATCGCGAAGGCGTACGGCGCGATCGTCGTCAGCGTGTCCATGGTGAACGGCACGTCCGGCAGGCCGGGAACCGGGAGCGAGGAGGGCAGCTCGCCCCTGTCGCCCACGGTCGGGACCGCGATCCCCGCCGCCACGGTGATGACGGTGAGGATGACGATCGAGACCAGCGGAGCGGGGATCACGGTGGTGACCTTCGGGAAGAACACCATCAGCGCCAGACCGCCCGCCAGGAGCGGATAGACCGGCCACGGCACGTGGTGCATCTCGGGTACCTGCGCCATGAAGATCAGGATGGCGAGTGAGTTGACGAAGCCGACCATCACCGAACGCGGGATGAACCGCATCAGCTTCGCCACCCCGAGCGCGCCGAGCACGATCTGGAAGACACCGGCCAGGATCACCGCGGCGATCAGGTAGCCGAGCCCGTGCTCGTTGTTCAGGGGCGCGATGACCAGCGCCACGGCGCCGGTCGCCGCCGAAATCATCGCCCTTCGTCCCCCGACGATCGAGATGACCACGGCCATCGTGAACGAGGCGAACAGACCGATCGCGGGATCGACCCCGGCGATGATCGAGAAGGAGATCGCCTCCGGGATGAGCGCGAGCGCGACCACGAGGCCGGCCAGCACCTCGGTACGCCACACCTTCGGATCGGCGAGCCAGTCGGGGCGCAGGCCGCGCAGCCGTGCGGCGGGGGACACAACGGAAGAAGACACGGAAACGGAAACCTGTCGCGTTCGGGCGCACCCCGGTGGGGCGTACGGAGGGACACGGAGGAGCCTGGCCGGCACCCCGCGGTAGGCCAGCGGAGCGAGCCTGAAGTCAAGGAGTCAAGGAGTCAAGGAGTCAAGGGACGCAGGGGAGTCAGGGAAGTCACGGCGGTACGGAACAGTGACCGGTGTCATCCGGTGCGAGAATCGAGTGGTCGCCGGGGGCGCCATCGGCCACGGCACGACACTGGGCGGGGCAGCCGCAGGCGCCCTCACCGCGCATGACTCTACCCTAACGTTAGAGTAGAGATCGGCGGGGCCGTAAGGGCTCGGCCCGCCAGGACGAGAAGGGCCGGGACCACACGCGTGGACGACAAGCACATGCAGATCGGCGAAGTCGCCGCGCGGACCGAG
This sequence comes from Streptomyces finlayi, assembly GCF_014216315.1. Taxonomy (NCBI): domain Bacteria; kingdom Bacillati; phylum Actinomycetota; class Actinomycetes; order Kitasatosporales; family Streptomycetaceae; genus Streptomyces; species Streptomyces finlayi. The sequence goes on along the minus strand of NZ_CP045702.1, from coordinate 6,889,128 downwards.
TTGTCCCTGCGCACCATCCGGCACTACGAGGAGTCGGGCCTCGTCGCCCCGTCCGCCCGCTCCCAGGGCGGTTTCCGCCTCTACACCGAGTCGGACGTCGCCCGGCTGATGGTCATCCGGCGCATGAAGCCGCTCGGATTCACCCTCGACCAGATGCGCGACCTCCTGACCGCCACCGACCGCCTCGACGGCGAGGAGCCCCTCGAGGCGGACGAGCACGAGGCACTGATGGACCGGGTTCGCGCGTTCGAGCAGGCGGCCACCGAGCAGGTCGACAAGCTCCGCGTCCAGCTGGCCCGCGCCGAGGACTTCGCCGCCACGCTCCGGACCCGTCTGGACCAGGGAGCTCCGGCCACCGTCGCCCGAACACCCTGATCCGCCACCTGGACGAAAAGTCACCGGACCGTGAACACCGTGGCATCCGCTTCCGTATGCATGATCGAAATCATGTATCCGATGAAGGGAAAGCCGGCATGAGCGCATCGCAGGAGCGTCAGGTCCACCTGGGGCGCCGCACCGTCATCACCGCGGTCGGTGCCGCTGGGGCGGCCGCCGCACTCACCGCGTGCGGAACCCAGCGGGCCGGGGAAGGCGGGGAGGCGGACGCGGCGAACGCCGGCGGCCAGATCCTCGGCAGCACCGCGGATGTCCCCGAGGGCGGCGGAGTGGTCTTCGCCGACCAGGGGATCGTGGTGACGCAGCCGAAGGCCGGTGAGTTCAAGGCGTTCTCGTCGAAGTGCACGCACCAGGGCTGCGTGGTGAAGGGCATCTCGGCCGGCGTCATCAACTGCCCCTGCCACGGCAGTACGTTCGACGCGGAGACCGGCGCGGTGACCGGCGGACCCGCGACCCAGCCGCTGCCCGCCAAGGCCATCACGGTCGAGGGCGGATCGATCAGTCTGGCGTGACCCCTGCCTGCCGCCCCGCCCGCCGCCAGCAGGCCAGTGCCTCGTCGGTGGTGGTGATCGTCGCGACGAGAGCGAGCGTGTTGCGGATCATCGCGGGGGTGTACTCGGCGGGCACCCCCGCGACGGCATCGGCCGGCACCACCGCCGTGTAGCCGAGGTTCACCGCGTCGAAGACGGCGTTCGGGATCGCCACATTGGCCGAGACGCCGGTGACGACCAGGGTCCGGCAGCCGAGGTTGCGCAGCAGCGCGTCCGCATCGGTCCCGGCCAGCGGGGAGAGACCGTGCAACCGCCGTACGACGAGGTCCTCGTCCGTCACCTCGATGGGCGGGGCGACGCGTACCGCCGTGCTGCCGGTGTACTGCTGGACGGGCAGCCGGGCCGCGGCCCGGAAGAGGCGGGCGTTGTGACTGGCGCCGCGCCCGTCCGGGCGGCGTTCGGCAACGGCGTGCACGACCTGGACCCCGGACTCATGCGCCCCTGTGACGAGGCGGGCGATACGGGTGAGCACTCCGGAGGACCGGGCCTCCTCGGCGAGTTCCGGCAGCGCGCTGTCGTGACCCACGACCCCTTGCTGGCATTCCACGGTCAGTAGAACGGTGGTCGCCGGATCGAGCTGCGCGGCGAGTTGATCCTTCGGCGGCTTCGAGGGCACGGTGTCCCCTTTCGTACGGGTCGGCCGGGCGCGCGACGCTAGCGGCCATTGCGTGACGAGGGAAGAGGCTCCATGCTTTCCTGGCAGTCAGTCAGTTCGCTGGCCCAGCAGGAGGGAACGCTCCATGACCGCCACTCAGCGGCGAGGACGCCGGATCATGATGACCACCGGCGAGCGGGACGCCTACCTCGTGGAACAGCGCACGTGCCGGGTGGCCACCGTCTCCGTGGACGGCCGCCCGCACATCGGGGCCCTGTGGTTCGTGTGGGACGGGACCTCGCTCTGGCTGTACTCCATCACCCGGAGTCTGCGGTGGTCCCAGCTGCGCCAGGACCCCAGGATCGCCGTCGTCGTCGACGACGGCGTGGAGTACGGCGACCTGCGCGGCGTGGAGCTCTCCGGCACGGCCGTCACGGTCGGCGAAGCCCCCCGCACCGGCGAGCCGTGCGCCGAACTCGCACTACCGGAGCGGCTGTTCGCTTCGAAGTACTTCGGCATGGAGGACATGCCGCACGACGGGCGGCACGCCTGGCTCCGCCTCACACCGGATGCCGTCACCTCCTGGGACTTCCGCAAGCTGGCGGGCCCTTCGTAGCGCCCGCCCGCAGGTGTTCCCGGAGGGGTGCGGTCAGGGCGCGTCGAGCGTCCGGCCCGCCGCGCGCAGCGCCTCGACCGCCGCCCTGATCGAAGGCCGCCGGTCGGCGTCGGTGCGCCACACCGCGTGGATGTGGCGGCGCATCCTCTGCCGTACGGGGACCAGCCGCACCCCGTCCGGTACCGGACCACGCCCCAGCCTGGGGGCCACGCACACCCCGAATCCGGCCGCGATCAGGGCGAGTTGGGTGTGGTGCTCACCTGCCAGATGTGCGATGCGAGGCTCGATCCCCTTGGAGCGCAGCGTGAACATCAGCCACTCGTAACAGAATTCGCCCTCGGGCCAGGACACCCATTCGTCCTGGGCGAAGTCCTCCAGATCGACCTCGGTACGGTCCGCGAGCGGATGACCGGCCGGCATCGCGATATCCGGTGCGTCGTCGAGGAGTCCGGCCTTGGCGAGCCCGCCGGGCACCGGCAGACGCTTGTTGCTCCAGTCGAGCACCACCGCGAGGTCGCTGTCGCCGCGGAGCACCGCCCGGATGCCGTCCTCGGCCTCCATCTCCGTGGTCCGGACCTTCAGTTCGGGGTGATCCGCACGCAGCGAGGTGAGTGCGGCGGGAAAGAGCCCGCGGGCAGCGGTCGGGAAGGCCGACACCTGGACCTCGCCCACCACGCGACCGCGCTGTGCCTCGATATCGGACTGCGCCAGGGCAACCTGGGAGAGAATCCGGGCCGCGTGATCGGCGAGCAGGCGCCCCGCGTCGGTGAGGCGGACCCCTCGGCCGTTCTTGGCGAGCAGCTGCTGCCCCACCTCCCGTTCCAGCTTGGCCATCTGCTGCGAGACCGCCGAGGTCGTGACGTGCAGCCCGTCCGCGGCCCCGCTCACCGAGCCGTGCCGCGCGAGGGCGTCCAGCGTCCGCAGCCTCTCCAGATTCAACATGTAAGAAATGCTACGCGAACGCCCCCAGAAAGTCTCACTTGTCCTACGCGGTCCTGCTGGTCATCCTTGAGCTCATGAGCGCCCCCTCCGCCCCGCGAGCAGTTCCCGCGACCCCGTCGCCCGTCATCCCCCCGCCCCCGTCGGCCCACCCCACGGCCGGGACCCCCGGCCGCCGGTCGGTGGACTGGCGTATCCGCTTCGCGGCACTCGCGCTCATCTGGGGCTTCAGCTTCCTGCTCATCAAGGTGGGCACCGACGGGTACGCCCCGCTCCAGGTCTCGTTCGGCCGACTGTTCTCGGGGGCGGCGGTGCTTGCCGTCGCCATGCTGCTGCGACGTGAGCGGCTGCCGCGCTCGGCGAAGACCTGGGGCCATCTGTTCGTCGCCGCCCTGCTCCTCAACGCGCTTCCGTTCTCGCTGTTCGCATACGCGGAGCTGACCATCCCGTCGACGCTGGCGGGCATCTGCAACGCCACCTCGCCGCTGTGGGGCATGGCGCTCTCCCTCGTCGCGCTCTCCGAGGACCGGCCGACCCGCCGCCGCGTCGCCGGACTTGGACTCGGCTTCCTCGGGGTGCTGACCGTGCTCGGCGCCTGGCAGGGCTTCTCCGGACTGGACTTCGCCGGTACGGCCATGGCGCTGCTCGCCTCCCTCTGCTACCCGATCGGCTGGATCTACGTACGCCGGACCCTGACGGGCAGCGATGCGTCCGCCCTGTCCCTGACCGGCAGCCAGCTCCTCGTCGGGACCACCCAACTCGCCCTGGTGACACCCTTCTTCACTTCGGCACCCGACGGATTCCCGCTGCTTCCGACGCTCTCGGTGCTGGCCCTGGGAGCGATCGGAACGGGCTTTGCCATGCTGCTCCAGTACGAGTTGGTGCAGGAGATCGGGCCGACGACCGCACAGATGGTCACGTACTTCATCCCGGTCATCGCCACCGCCGCCGGAGTGGCCCTGCTCGGCGAGCAGCTGAACTGGAACACCCCGGTCGGCGCGCTGATCGTCCTCGCCGGGGCCGCCCTCACCCAGAGCCACGCCCGCCCGCCCTCCGCGTCGCGGCCCCGGAGGCCGCGACGGAAGCGGGAGGAGCGGCGCGGCGCCGGGGGGCGGCGGTTCAGCCGAAACTGATCGGCCGGGCCGGCCCGGCCGCCGCCGCGACCGCGTCGGCCAGCGGACCGATGTCGGCGGCGGTCAGCCCCGACACGGTGAGCCGGACTCCCTGGGGGGCGGACACGCGGAAGCGCGCACCGGGCGCGACCGCCCAGCCGGCACGCAGCAGCCGGGTCACTGCGCCCGTCTCGTCACTGACGGGTACCCATACGTTCATCCCGCTCCGGCCGTGCGCCGGGACGCCGCGGTCGGCCAGCGCCCGGACGAGCGCGTCCCGCCGCTCGCCGTAGGACCGGGCGACCCCGGCCGAGTCGACCGTGCCCGACGCCCACAGGTGCACCACGGCCTGTTGCAGCAGCCTGCTGACCCAGCAGGGCCCCAGCTGCTGCCGCCCCGCCACCCGGTCGACCGTGACCGCGTCCCCGGTCAGTACGGCGAGCCGCAGATCGGGCCCGTACGCCTTGGCGACGGACCGCACGAACGCCCAGCGGTCGGTGATCCCCGTGAGCGGATGCAGCGGAAGGTCGACGATCGCGTGCCCGTGGTCGTCCTCGATCAGGAGGACGCCGGGGTGCTCGGCGAGCACCGCGCGCAGTTCGCGGGCCCGGGCCGCGCTCACCGCGGCGCCCGTGGGATTCTGCGCCCGGTCGGTGATGACCAGCGCCCGCGCCCCGCCCCGCAACGCCTGTTCGACATCGGCGGTCCGCGGCCCTTCGTCATCCACTCCGACGGGCACGGCGTGCAGGCCCAGCGCCGGCACGAGATCGAGGACGCTGCCCCAGCCGGGATCCTCGACGGCGACGGCGTCCCCCGGCTTGAGATGCGCCGACAGGACCCGCTCGATCGCGTCCAGCGATCCCGACGTCGCGATCACGGCACCCGGGGACACCCCGTCGGCGTCCATCGCCGCCCGGGCCATCGCCGCCAGCTCAGGGAGCACGGGCGCGTCCCCGTACATGCCCGGCCGGGCCGCGTTCGCGCGCGCGGCCGAGGCGAGCGCATCGCCGAGATCGGGCAGCAGATCCGGATCGGGATTCCCCTCCCCCAAGTCCCTCACGCCTGGCGGCACTTCGACGCGGAGCGAGCCGCGTGCGGTACTCGCCGGACGTGGCCGGACGCGGCTCCCCCGGCGCCCCGCGGTCTCGATCACCCCGCGCTCGCGCAGCGTTCGGTAGGCGGCCGCGACGGTATTGGGATTGACCTCCAGACGGGCCGCCAACTCCCGCATGGGAGGCAGCACCTGGCCGGGCGCGAGGTCGCCCGACCCGACCGCCCGCTCCACACTCGCGGCGATGTCGGACGCACGCCGCCCACTGATCGGATAGTCTCCTAGCACAAACATCATTATGCACTAGTGCAATGGAGTACGCAATGTCGGACACCGCCGCGCCGGACACCCTCACGCCCGACAGCACGGGCCCGAGCACCACCGTCCCGTACCCGCAGACGGACAGGACGGTCCCGAGCAGGGGCCGTGAACGCGTCACCTACGATCGCGAGCTGGTCCATTCGGTGCTGGACGCGGCCTACCTCTGCCACCTCGGCTTCGTACGGGACGGAGCACCGGTCGTCCTGCCGACTCTGTTCGGGCGGGTGGGCGAACGGCTCTATGTGCACGGCTCGACGGGCTCACGGCCCCTGCTCGCCGCGGACCGGACGGACCCCGGCCTCGCGGTCTGTCTCACGGTCACCCATGTCGACGCTCTGGTACTGGCCCGCTCCGCCTTCCACCACTCGATGAACTACCGCTCGGTGGTCGTCCACGGCACCGCCCGTACCGTCACCGACCCGGAAGAGCGCCGGGTCGCGCTCGACGCCATCGTCGACCAGGTCGTTCCCGGCCGCTCCCAGGACTCACGGCCCGCGGACGCGAAGGAACTCGCCGCCACCGCGGTGATCCGCCTGGACCTCGACGAGGTCTCCGCCAAGGTCCGCACCGGCGGTCCGAACGACGACCCCGAGGACGTCTCGCTCCCGCACTGGGCCGGCGTCGTCCCGCTCACCCGCGGACACGCGGCCCCGGTACCCGCCGACGACCTCGACCCGGCTATCGCCGTGCCGGAGTATCTGGCCTCTCTCTGACCGTGCGCCGCCCCGCCGGTGCCGCCACCCGGGAGCCGGCCCCCCGGCCGGAGACACGTCGGACGAGCACGGCGTCCCGGCGCGCGACAGCCGCTCCACGCGCTTCGGCGACGGCCAGGCCCGCCACCGCGACGAGCAGCAGCAGCGTGCCCACGACGGTGGCGGCCGTGAGCTGTTCATGCAGCAGGGTCACAGCGATCACAGCCGCGCTCACCGGTTCCAGAAGCATGATCACGGAGACGGTCGCGGACCGCACGGTCGCCGCTCCCGCGAAGTACAGCGCATAGGCGAGCGCCGTCGGCACGGCGGCCACGTACACCAGCAGCCACACCACATGGGCGGTGTCGGCGGTGTGCGGCACGAGCCCCTCCGCGGCCGCCAGGGGCAGCAGCCCCACGGCGCCGATCCCGAAGGCCCAGGCGCTGGTCGCGAGTGCGTCGCCGCCCCGGCCGTCGCGCCCCAGCCACCGGGTGAGCAGCGTGATGGCCGCGTAGCCCGAGGCGGAGAGCAGGGCGAGGGCGATCCCCAGCGGCTCGACCTCGGCCCGTTCGCCGCCGAGCACCAGGACGAGGAGACCGGTGAGCGCACCCGCCCCGGCCGCCACTCCGCCGCGGCCGAGCCGTTCCCCCATGGTCAGCCACGCGCCCACGGCGATGAGGACGGGCCCGGCGCCGAGCGTGACCACGGTCCCGACGGCGAGACCGGTCATCTCCACGGCCGCGAAGTACGCACTCTGGAACATCGTGAGCCCGATGCCGGTGCCCAGGATCCGCAGCAGCCGGCGGCGACGGGACTCGGCGGGTGCCGACGCCCGCCGCCCCGGCCTCAGCGCGAGCGCTCCGGCCAGCAGGACGAGACCGCCGACGCAGCGCCAGAACGACAGGGCGAGCGGGCCGAGATCACTGGCCCGGAAGATCAGGGAGGCCGCGGCCCCCGCGGTCCCCCAGGCGACTCCGGCGATGATCAGATAGAGGATGCTCCGGCCGACGGGCAGGCCGGACATGGGTAGGGACACGTGCTTCTCCACAACAGAAAAAGGGCATGGGGGTCGCTCGGCTCCGCACGCGGGCAGCGACGGACCGCTCGGGGACTGCCCGAGCCCGGTTTTCGTCTGGAGGTGCCGCCCGCGCTAGACGGCGGGCGGCGGAAGCACAGTGAGACGCACGGCCGTCACACTACGGCGAGGCCGGGCGGGCGGACAACTCCCCCTCGGGCTCCCCGGCAGCCGGCTCGGCGCCGACGCCACCGGTGCCGGAGGCCACCGGTCCGGACGGCGGCTTCGGCGCGGAGGACTGCGCGATGAACGCGCCGATCAGCACCACGCCGCCGCCGATGAGCTGGGGCGCCGACAGGTACTCGCCGAGCAGCACCCAGGCGAGGACGGTCGCGATGACCGCCTCCAGGCAGGCGACCACGCCCGCCACCTGCGGGGAGAGCAGCCGCACCGAGATGACGCCGGTGACGTAGGCGAGGACGGTCGCGACCAGCACGATCCAGCCGAGCAGCAGCCAGGCGGGGACCCCGTTCCCGTTCATGTCCGCGCTGCCGCCGAGGATCGACCAGTCCATGCCCCAGGGCCGGGCGAACACGGTGAGGACCGCGGCTCCGATGAGCAGTCCGTACGCGATCACGCCGACCGGGTGCGGTGGTTCGGTGTGCTTCCCGGGGCTGCCCACACTGTCCTGGCCGCCCTGGTCGGAGAGGACGAAGTAGCCGACCTGGCAGCAGGCGGCGCCCAGGGCGAGCAGCAGCCCGATGGCGTCGAAGCTCAGTCCCGCCCAGATCTCGACGACGCAGGCGAGTCCGCCGACCGCGAGGACCACACCGACAGCCGCGGCCCGGGTGACCGGTCGGCGTTGCACGAACCGGACCCAGCCGAGCACGAGCGCCGGTGCCAGATACTCGACGAGCAGAGCGACCCCGACCGGGATACGGGAGATGGCGGCGAAGTAGCACGCCTGAACCCCCGCGACGGCGAACAGTCCGAAGCCGGCCAGCAGCGCGGGCCTCTCACGGACCAGATTCCGGTGGCGCCAGGCCACCGGCAGCATGACGAGCGCGGCACCCGCCACCCGGAGCCACACCACGTGCAGGGGGTCGAGCCCCGCCTCGATCAGCGGCTTGGCCGCCACTCCCGAACCACCGAATGCGAACGCCGAGGCCAGGGCTGGTCCCAGGCCGGCGCTTCTCCCCTGAGACGCGTACATCGGCACATCATGACAGGTGCGATCAGCACCGTCACCCCTGTCACGACTGTCAGGCCGGCCCGGACGTCTCCGTTGTGCGGTCAGCCGTACGGCCCGCGAGCCACGCGGCCTCCACACCGGCCCGATCGAGCACTTCCACCGCCCGGCATTCCGGGTCCGCGGCGAGTGCGGCAAGCAGATCCAGACCGCCGGCACGCATTTCTCCACGCCGCTCGGCACGTTGCCTCGCCCCCTCCATGGCAGCCACGGCCGAGGGCGACCAGCCGTCCGCCCCGGGCTCGCGCACCAGCGGGACCGTGCCCGAATCCTCGACCGCCCCCTGCCAGCGGAGCCCGTAGCCGATGCTGCGCTGCACGAGATAGCCGAGCACCTTCGCGAGCTGCGGACCGCCCGCGAAGGCCGTCCGGACCTCGGGGTCCGACTCGATGAGCGAGTGCAGCAGGTGGGCGGTGTCGATCTGACGGTCTCCGTCACGCAGGGCCCGTCTGCGGGCACCGGTCAGGACCGAGGTCAGTTCCACAGTGAGGGTGGCGTCGAGCTCGGCACGGGTCGGTGCGGGCTGTTCGGGGATCCGCGGCGTCCGGTTTTGCACACCTCTCACCCCATCAGTCCCCTGACCTGAACACATCCCCGGAGCGGCCCATTCAGTCATCCCACCCAAGTTGGGCACACCAGCACAGTTCCTCATCCTTCCGGATGAGATCCGACGGCCGCACGGTGCCGATCGGGAGAAACGGCGCGCGCCGCCTTGCTTCGCGCTCCGGGAGCAACCGGCAGCCACGCCGCGTACGTCCCTCAGGCCACAGCACGAAGACGACGCCGGAGGGGGCGGAGGACATGTTCTGGATGGTCGCCCTGCTGGCGGTCGACGGACAGCAGTACGCCTACCGCGCCTACGCCCCGGACGACGCACTGACCGCCGATCTCTTCTGGGCGGCCTTCCACTGCCATGACGAGGGCCCGCATCCGCGCACTTCGGACTGGTTCGACTCCGCCGTGATCTGGCCGAGCCGCCAGACCCAACAGATCTGACGGGTCATCAGTATTGAATGTTTCCGACACTGCCACTACGTTCCGCGACACCGTAACCCGACGAGCAAGGGGTGGTCGCATGGCCGAAGTCAGCGCGGAGGCACGCATCGGAGCACCGGCCGAAAAGGTCTGGGCGCAGCTGACGGACTTCTCGGCGTACGGCGAGTGGAACTCCACCCACACCGGCTTCCCCAAGGGCGGGCCGGAGTCCCTGGAGCTCGAAGCCACCTACGAGGAGAACATGAAGCTGATGGGCTTTCCGGCCGAGGTGACCTGGACGGTCTCCGAGCTGGAGGCGGGACGGCTGCTGACCACCACCGGCAAGGGCCCGATGGGCGTCAACCTGACCATGCGGTACGCGCTGACCCCCGACGGGGACGCCACCACCGTGCGGATCGACGGGGAGTTCACCGGCGCCGCGGTCTCCCTGATGGCGGGCAAGCTGAAGGACTCGGCCACCTCCGCCCTGCACGAATCGCTGCGCAAGCTGGGCGGCCTCGTCACCGCGTGAGAACCGCCACGCGATCGCCCCGCACACCGGAAGAGCCCGGCGGCGGCCGGGGCCCCTCACCGTCCGCTCGCACACGACGGGGTCAGTCTTCGTCGGCGAGAATCAGATACAGCTCCTTCCGGGCATCGTTGACGACGGTGAGCGCCTTCGCCCGCTGCTCGGCGGAACCGGTCTTCCAGACCTGGCCGTACCTCATCGGCACCGCCCGGCATGACCGCCCTCCGGTCCAGTTGACGGGGATTGGCCTTGGCGGGGGGCTTTCCGCCGGGCCTACGGTCGCCGCATGAGGATTCGTATCGTCGACGCGTTCACCGACCGTCCCTTCGCAGGGAACCCCGCCGGGGTCCTGCTCCTGGACTCCGCCGGATTCCCGGACGACACCTGGCTCCAGCAGGTCGCCGCCGAGGTCAACCTCGCCGAGACGGCTTTCGCCCACCCGCTGCCGCCGGGCGGAACGGCCGACTGGGCGCTGCGCTGGTTCACCCCGCTCACCGAGGTGGACATGTGCGGGCACGCCACCCTCGCCACGGCGCACGTCCTGCACACCACCGGCATGGCGAGCGGAGAGGTGCGCTTCGCGGCTCGCTGCGGAATCCTCACGGCCACGGCTCACCGGGACGGCACCCTGACCCTCGACTTCCCGACGGCCCCGCTGACGCCCGCCACCGCCCCCGCCCGGTTGGCGGAGGTTCTGGGCGCCGAGCCCGTCACCGTCCTCGACACCGGGGCGCACATCGGCGATCTGCTGGTCGAGCTCGCGGACGAGGCGGCCGTACGCGCGCTGGCGCCGGACCTCCCCGGACTCGCCGCCTGCTCACGGCGCGGGGTCATCGTGACCGCGGCCGCCGAAGAGCCCGCGGGTGACTACGACTTCGTCTCGCGCGGCTTCTTCCCCCGGGTCGGCATCGACGAGGACCCGGTGACCGGCAGCGCGCACACCGCCCTCGCCCCGTTCTGGTCGGCAAGGCTGGGCCGGGACGAACTCACCGGTCTGCAGTGCTCGGCCCGGAGCGGCCTCGTCCGCACCTCCCTGCGCGGCGACCGCACCCTGCTGACCGGCGCCGCCGTCACCGTCATCGACGGCGAACTGCTCACCGCGCCCTGACATCCGGAAGGGGCGTACGAGGACCCCGCACGAGGACCCCGCACGCCCTTCGCCGGCCGGCCGCTCACGGCGTGGGCAGCCAGCCCACTTTCCCGGCGAGCAGCGCGTACCCCACGAACGCGCCGATATCGAGCAGCGCGTGGGCGACGACCAGCGGCCCCACCCGTCCCCAGCGCTGGTACAGCAGTGCGAAGACGACACCCATCACCATGTTCCCGATGAAGCCGCCGATGCCCTGATACAGGTGGTAGGAGCCGCGCAGCACGGAACTCGCCACCAGGGCCGCCATCGGCGTCCAGCCCAACTGCCCCAGCCTGCGCAGCAGATAGCCGACGACGATCACCTCCTCCAGTACGGAGTTCTGGAGCGCGGAGAGAATCAGCACGGGAATCTTCCACCACACGTCCGGCAGTGACTCCGGCACCACCGTCAGATTGAATCCGGTGGCCCGTGCCACCAGATAGAACGCGAGCCCGGCACTGCCGATGCCCGCGGCGATCAGGGTGCCGCGGCCGAGGTCGAACCCGGGCCTGGTCCGGTCGAAGCCGATCGTCCGCAGATTCGCCCCCTCCCTGATCAGCAGGTGCGCCACGAGGGCGACGGGCACCAGTGCTGTGGTGATGCCGAACAGTTGCCAGGCGAGATCCAGCCATGGCCGCCCCGGTGCGTACGAACCGTTCAGCGTGGCCGCCTGATCCTTCAGTCCCCCCGGTTTCGTCAGCGATCCGACAAAACTGATGAGGGCGGACACTCCGCTGGCACCGAGCGAGAGCGCCAGGACAAGCACCGTCTCGGACCGCAAGATCCGTCGCGGCACGCCCTCCTGGGGGTACAAATCAGCCACACGCCCCGCCTCCACCTGTACATCTGCCTGTAGTTGTGCATTCACGTCCCATCCCGCTCGCCGCCCCGCTAGGGTCTCGAATGCAGGTACGAAGATCATGCTGGACCTGACGGGGGACGACCACCATTGGTGATGGTGTGGTCCCCCTTTTCCTTGTTCATCCTCAAGGAGGGGCACCACCGACATGGGACGTCACAGCTTGCCCGACGCATACGCGGCGCAGGACTCCGGGGACGCCCCTCCCCGGCGCCGCCGCACCGTCGCCATCGCCACGATGCTCGTGCTCGCCGTGGCGGCGGGAACGGCGGCCGCCGCACAGAGCGGCCTGCTGACCTTCTCCGAGCCCTGCGACGACTCGGCGGTACGGCTGACGATGGCCGCTTCCCCCGACATCGCCCCCGCCGCACGTGCCGTCGCCGACCAGGCACGCGAGAACGAGGTGAAGTCGGATGGCCACTGCCTGTACGTCGAGGTGGTGGCCCGCGACTCCTACAAGGTCGCGGACTCCCTGGCCAGAGGGGACAAGGACCCTGACTACGAGGTCTGGCTGCCGGACTCGGACCTCTGGCTGGACCGTGCCAAGGGGAACGGTGACGGCGTACCCGTCGCCCCCGGAGACTCCGTGGCCTCCTCCCCCGTCGCCCTCGCCACGGTGCCGTCCGCGTCCAGGACGCTCGGCTGGCCCGGGAAGACGTATTCCTGGGCCGAGTTGGTCGCCACTGTCATGCGGTCGGACGAGGTACGCCTCGGCGCGGCGGACCCTTCGCGCAGCGCAACCGGCCTGTTGGCGCTGGCGAGCATCGGAGCGTCGTCCGACAGGCAGGGCGGCGACAGTGACACGCGCGTCGCCGAGGCCGCCAAGGTGCTGGCCCAGCGGATGTCGGACGGTGACGCCCACGTACTGGAAACGCTGGCACTGGACAGCTCGGGAGCCGAGGCGGGCAATCCCAGACGCAACCACGCCGTTCTGCTCTCGGAGCAGGCCGCCTTCGCGCACAACGCGGACTCGGCCGGCAGCGGGAAGCTCGACCTCTTCTACCCGAAGGACGGCACTCCGCTGCTCAACTATCCGTACGCCCTGATCAACGAACCGGAACTGACCACCACCGAGAGCCGGGCGGCCCTGAGGTTCATGACCCTGCTCAGGAACGAGGACTCCCGGCGCGTCCTGGCGCAGCGGGGGTTCCGTACCGCCGACGGCACCGCCGGTACGTCGGTCATCGCATCGGCCGGCGGCAGGAAGCCCCAGCCGTACGACGCCTCGGCCGCCGCGCCTCCGTCACCGGCGGCGCTCCAGGAGACGCTCGGCATGTGGACGATCACGGTCCAGAGTGCGCGGCTCACCACGGTCGTCGACGCGTCCGGTTCGATGGCCACCCTCGTGCCCGGCCGGGGGCAGTCACGGATGGACGTCACGAAGGCGTCCCTGATCCAGGCGCTCACCCAGTTCACACCCAATGACGAGATCGGCCTCTGGGAGTTCGCGACCACGCTCGACGGCGCCAAGGACTACCGCGAACTGATGCCGACGCGACGGCTGGGTGACCCGGCGAAGAACGGTGGCTCCCACCGGGAGGAGCTCGCCGCGGCTTTCGCCGCGCTCCAGCCCGTACCGAACGGCGCGACGGGCCTGTACGACACGACGCTGGCCGCGTACGAGGAGTCGCTTGCGACGTATGTGAAGGGCAAGTTCAACGCCCTGGTGATCCTGACGGACGGCTCGAACCAGGACCCGCGCAGCATCTCCCGCAGTGGGCTGATCGCCCGCCTCGAAGAGCTCGCGGACCCGGAGCGTCCCGTTCCGATCATCGCGATCGCCGTCGGTCCCGACGCCGATCGCGAGGAGGTCGCCGCCATGGCCGAGGTGACCGGGGGCGGCGGCTATCAGGTGAGCGACCCGGCCGAGATCCAGGCCGTGATCCTCCAGGCGATCATGACGGCAGGACAGGGCGGCCAAGCGGCGGCCGAGTAGCCCTTGGCGGGCCATGCTCGGCTCCCCGGGCTCGGCCCGCCACGGGCTCGGACGTTTCCGTGGCTCAGGGTGCCGGGAAGCCCACCGGCCAGGTGTGCACGGGCTCACCCGCCTGCATCAGCTCGCCGTAACGGCGGGTGGTCGCGGCCAGTGCCGCGTCCCGTCCGAGTCCGGCGTCCAGGGCCCGGTGATAGGTGTCGACCTGCCAGGAGGCGCCGTTCGCCCGCCGTTTGCAGCGCTCCTCGATGACGCCGAGGTAGAGGTCGCGGTCCGCGGGTTCGATGTTCCAGGCGTCGAGCCCGGCAGCGGCCAGCGGCAGCAGTTCGTCGCGTACGAGCGTGACCGCGGGCACCTTGGTGACCCCGCCCGAGCGGCCGGGCCGCGGCCAGAGCAGTTCCGCGTCGATGCCGTGGCGGCAGGCGGTGTCGAAGTTCTCGGCTGCCGCGGCGAACGGCAGCCTGTTCCATACCGGGCGCGGTTCCTCCGCGAGCGCGCGCACGAGACCGTAGTAGAAGGCGGCATTGGCGATGACGTCGGTCACGGTGGGTCCTGCCGGCAGGACCCGGTTCTCGACGCGCAGATGGGGAACACCGCCCGCCAGGCCGTACACCGGCCGGTTCCAGCGGTAGACGGTCCCGTTGTGCAGGACGAGCTCCGCCAGCTGCGGCACTCCGCCCTCGTCGAGCACGCGGAGCGGCTCCTCGTCGTCGCGGATGGGCAGCAGCGGCGGGAAGTAGCGCAGGTTCTCCTCGAAGAGCTCGTACGCGGAGCTGATCCAGCGTTCTCCGAACCACGTCCTCGGCCGCACCCCCTGATTGTGGAACTCCGGCGGGCGGACGTCGGTGGACTGCTGGAACAGGGGTGGGCGGGACTCCCGCCACAGTTCCTTGCCGAAGAGGAAGGGTGCGTTGGCCCCGAGCGCGACCTGGACGGAGGCGATGGCCTGCGCGGCGTTCCAGACGTCTGCGAAACGCTCCGGTGTCACCTGGAGATGCAGCTGGACCGAAGTGCAGGCCGACTCGGGAGCGATGGACGGGGAGGTGAACTCGAGTCGCTCGACTCCCTCGATATCGAGGGCGAAATCCTCGCCGCGCGCAGCCGCCATTTGGTCGTTGAGCAGCGTGTAGCGGTCCACCTGCGAAAGGTTCGCCGAGACCACGTCGTCCGGTCCAAGGGTCGGCAGGATTCCGATCATCATGATCCCGGCGTCGACCTCGACGGCCTTGCGGTGGGCATAGGCGAGACCAGTTCTCAGCTCCTCGGCGAGCTGGTCGAATACGCGTCCGCTCAGCCGGTGCGGGACGATGTTTACTTCGAGATTGAACATCCCCAGTTCGGTCTGGAAATCCTTGCTCGCGATGCGCTGGAGCACCTCACCATTCATCATCCGCGGCATACCGTCCGCGCCTGCGAGATTCAGCTCTATCTCCAGGCCCATGAGATTCCGGGGACGCTCGAACCTCCGGTCGGCCAGCAGCCTCCCCAGCCCCTCCAGGCATTGGTTGAGCTTTTCGCGGTACGCCCGCCGATCCGACAGGTCGAACGCGCCCGCCACGATCTTCTCGCCCATCGCAGCGTCCCTCCTCGGTTGACCGGCCCGCGGCTCAGGCCGTTCGTATCAGGGTCGATAATGCCCAGAGGAAGTGATCGATAACGCCCCCATCGCCCCCAGGTACCCGATAGTCTGGTGACGGAAGCCGGGGGCACATTCCGCAGGCATGCGACAGGTGCACATTCCGCAGCCGGACGCGCGGTGAAAGTGCCGACGAGTTTCAGCCTACCGCCGTATCGGGTAAACCCCAGGCGGAGGAAGTCGGGGCCAGGCCGAATCGCCATAAAGTCCGCATTCCGCAGTCCTGATACCGCCTTGCGGACCCTATGGGAAACAGCTAGCGGAAACACCGCGTGAACGCGTGTCGTATAAACTCCGCGAACGAGGCAGAGAGTTGACGCACAGGCCCCGTTTTCCGGCCGTCCTCTGGCCCCGGCACGCCGACAGCGTTGTCTGCAACCCGCCCACGCATCACCGTGTCTCCGAAGTGAGAGGCGACCCACCATGCCGCTGCATGTACCCCAGGCTCCCGCGCCCGCATTGCGCAGCGTTCTCACAGCACTCGGTTCTCCTACCGCAGTCCGTGAGGCCCGCACGCCCGCTCTCCGGTCCGTCCAGGGACCGCTGAGCCCCGAACTGCCGCTGCCCGTCCACGTACTGAACCGGATTACCCCGAACGAGCCCGCACCCCGCACCCGCCTCACCGGCTGGCGTTTCATGATCCGCAGCGGGGACCAGGCCGTCGCCGCCGCGGAAACCATGCTGACCGCCGACGGCTGGGCCTTCTCGCACTTCTTCGAGGGCCCTTACATCGCCTCGACCGAGCTGGCCGTACGCCAGGCCGAAGCGGCGCCGGCGGCCTACCAGCCGCGCCTTCTGTCCATCCCCGGTCTCTACATGCTCACGCTGTGGCTGCACGGCGACACCGAAGCCGACCCCGCGGGCGGCACACTCGCCCCGACCGACGTACTCGTCCCCCTGGCGCCCGCGCCCCCGGGCATCGCCGCCCACCGCCCGCACGCGGTCGCCGACCTGTTGCCCGTGATGACACTGCGCATTCCTCCCGGCCCCCTGCTCGGCTCCCCGGCCTGACCCGCTCCACCACGCCCCCGTCGTACCGCCCCGGCTCCCGGGGCGCCGCGGCGGGGGCGCACTCCTGCCCGTCCGGCCTAGTCCGTACGGGCCACCCCGAACCACCCGAAGAGACAGTGGAGTTACGGCGAACCGCCCGGCCGGGTGATGCGTCATGAGAGGAGTACAAGAGCTGCCGCGAAATCCCTGCGGATTGACGCCCGTGGGGCAACACTGGGACCGGACCGACTGATACGGGGGCGGCCATGAACACACCGTCAAGCCGCACGACACTCAACTCAACGCAGCGAAAGAACCCAGCCATGTGCCAGCACCAGCCACCCTGCCCGTCCGCCGACTCCGCCGACCGGGAGGCCGCGCGCCTCACGGCACACCACCCGGAGCAGGGCTGGAGCCTCCTGTGCAACGGCGTCCTCCTCTTCGAGGACACCGGCGAGCTGCTGCCGGACGGGCAGATCATCGCACCGCACCGGCCGCTGGAGACCGGCCGGATCATGAAAGCCGCCTGACAGCGGCCGTACGAACTGGGGCCGGCCGGAGAAGTCTCCGCACCGGCCCCGACGCGTGTCCGCGTCACGTCCTACCGCTCACATGTCTCAGTGGTCGTACTCGTCCAGCGGCGGGCAGGAGCAGACGAGGTTGCGGTCGCCGAAGGCACCGTCGATCCGGCGCACCGGCGGCCAGTACTTGTCGGCTGCGGAGACACCGGCCGGGAAGACGGCCTCCTCACGGCTGTAGGCGTGCTCCCACTCGCCACCGAGCGCCGCAGCGGTGTGCGGGGCGTTGCCCAGCGGGCTGTCGTCCGCGCTCCACTCACCGGACGCGACCTTCTCGATCTCGCCGCGAATGGCGATCATCGTGTCGCAGAAGCGGTCGAGCTCCGCGAGGTTCTCGCTCTCGGTCGGCTCGATCATGAGCGTGCCGGCCACCGGGAACGACATGGTCGGCGAGTGGAAGCCGTAGTCGATCAGGCGCTTGGCCACGTCGTCGATGCTGACGCCGGTCGCCTTGGAGATCGGCCGAAGATCGACGATGCACTCGTGCGCGACCAGACCGGCCGGGCCGTTGTACAGGATCGGGTAGTGCGGCTCCAGGCGCTTGGCGATGTAGTTGGCGGCGAGCACAGCCACCTGCGTGGCCCGCTTGAGGCCTTCTCCGCCCATCAGGCGCACATACGCCCAGGAGATGGGGAGGATGCCCGCGGAGCCCCAGGGAGCGGCCGAGATCGGGCCGACCCCGGTCTCCGGACCCGCGGCTGGCTGGAGCGGGTGGTTCGGCAGGTACGGCGCGAGGTGGGCGCGCACACCGACCGGGCCGACGCCCGGACCGCCGCCGCCGTGCGGGATGCAGAACGTCTTGTGCAGGTTCAGGTGCGAGACGTCGCCGCCGAACTTGCCGGGCTTGGCCAGACCGACCAGCGCGTTGAGGTTGGCGCCGTCGACGTACACCTGACCGCCCGCGTCGTGGACCTCGCCGCAGATGTCCGCGACGTGCTCCTCGAAGACGCCGTGGGTGGAGGGGTAGGTGATCATGAGCACGGCGAGCTCGTCGCGGTGCTTCTCGATCTTCGCGCGCAGGTCCTCGACATCGACCTCGCCGTCGTCGGCGGTCTTCACCACGACGACCTTCATGCCCGCCATCACGGCGCTCGCGGCATTGGTGCCGTGCGCCGACGAGGGGATCAGGCAGACCGTGCGCTGCTCGTCGCCGTTGGCGCGGTGGTAGGCGCGGACGGCCAGCAGACCGGCGAACTCGCCCTGCGAGCCGGCGTTCGGCTGGATGGAGACGGCGTCGTAGCCCGTGACCTCGGCGAGGCGCTCCTCCAGCTCGCGGATCAGGGTCAGGAAGCCCTGGGCCTGCTCGGCCGGCGCGAACGGGTGCAGCGCGCCGAACTCGGGCCAGGTGATCGACTCCATCTCCGTGGTCGCGTTCAGCTTCATGGTGCAGGAGCCGAGCGGGATCATGCCGCGGTCCAGCGCGTAGTCGCGGTCGGCCAGCTTGCGCAGGTAGCGCAGCATCGCCGTCTCGGAACGGTGCTGGTGGAACACGGGGTGCGTCAGGATCGAGTCGGTCCGCAGCAGGCCCTCGGGCAGCGTGTCGGCGGCGGCCGCGTCCAGCGCCTCGATGTCGCCGTCGGCGCCGAAGGCGGCCCAGACAGCGGCGATCTGCGTACGGGTCGTGGTCTCGTCGCAGGCGAGCGAGACGAGGTCGCCGTCGACGAGCCGCAGGTTCACTCCGCGCTCACGGGCGTCCGCGACGATCTCCGCGGCCTTGCCGGGGACCCGCACGGTGATCGTGTCGAAGTAGGAGCCGTGCACCACATCGGCACCGGCGGCGCGCAGGCCCTCGGCGAGGATCGTGGCGTAACGGTGTGTGCGCAGCGCGATCGTCCGCAGCCCGTCGGGGCCGTGGTAGACGGCGTACATGCCGGCCATCACCGCGAGGAGCACCTGAGCGGTACAGATGTTGCTGGTGGCCTTCTCGCGGCGGATGTGCTGCTCGCGGGTCTGGAGGGCCAGGCGGTACGCCTTGTTGCCGTCCGCGTCCACGGAGACCCCGACCAGACGGCCGGGCAGGGAGCGGGCGAACTTCTCGCGTACGGCCATGAAACCGGCGTGCGGTCCGCCGAAGCCCATCGGCACACCGAAGCGCTGCGTGGTGCCGACCGCGATGTCCGCCCCGAGCTCGCCGGGCGAGGTGAGCAGGGTCAGCGCCAGCAGGTCGGCGGCGACGGTGACGATCGCACCGAGCTCGTGCGCCTGCTCGATGACGGGCTTGAGGTCGCGGACGGCCCCGGAGGCGCCCGGGTACTGGAGCAGCACGCCGAAGACGCCCCGCTCGGCCACGTCCGCCGGGATGCCCGCGGCGAGGTCGGCCACGACGACCTCGACACCGGTCGGCTCCGCGCGGGTCTCCATGACCGCGATCGTCTGCGGCAGGGTGTCCGCGTCGACGAGGAAGACACCGCTCTTGACCTTGCCGACGCGCCGCGCCAGCGCCAGGGCCTCGGCGGCGGCGGTGCCCTCGTCGAGCAGGGACGCGCCCGAGGTCGGCAGCCCGGTCAGCTCGGCGACCATGGTCTGGAAGTTGAGGAGCGCCTCGAGACGGCCCTGGGAGATCTCCGGCTGGTACGGGGTGTACGCCGTGTACCAGGCCGGGTTCTCCATGACGTTCCGGAGGATCACCGGCGGGGTGAAGGTGCCGTAGTAGCCGAGCCCGATCATCGGGGCGAGCACCTGGTTGCGGTCGGCGAGGGAGCGCAGTTCGGCCAGTACCTCGGCCTCGGTGCGGGCGGCGGGGAGCCGCAGCGCCTCGGTACTCCTGATCACGTCGGGCACCGCGGCGGCGGTGAGCTCGTCGAGGGAGCCGTAGCCGACCTGGGCGAGCATCTTCGCCTGGGCCTCACCATCCGGCCCGATGTGGCGCTGCTCGAAGGGAATGCCCTGCTCCAGCTGGGAAAGCGGAGTGCGACGGGGGGTCATGATGGAGGCCTCCTGGTCTGTTACGACCTGCGAGGGGCACCACGGCGTGGCTGCCCGAACGGCCTCCCCCTCTGTCATCTCGACCTGAGAGCTTCACCGGCCGCCAGGGGCGGACCGGCTTTCACCGTCGGTGAGGAAGAGTCCCGCGCCGGCATGTGCCCGAACGGGTCCCGTCCTGCTTTCCAGAGTGACCTCAGCCGTGCGGTACGGGGGCCTGAGAGATTCCGGGGAGGATTTGCTCCTTCGGCGCCTCCGGATTCTTCACCGGAGGACTCTCCCGCACGGGGTCAGCAGCCACTGCCAGCGTACCAGCGGGCACACGTCGGCTGTCTCGAGTGGCCGATGCCCTCGAGCTGCACTTTCGTAGTGCTTGTGGAGTAATGGGGGGACCACCCTCAGTTGTCGCGACCAGCGGGAGGCACCGTGCAGACCGACATCGATCCGCGCAGCCTGATCGGCCGCAAGGCATTCGACCGCAAGGGCGCCAAGATCGGAACGGTGGATGAGGTCTATCTCGACGACGCGACCGGGGTTCCCGAGTGGGCGGCCGTCCGTACCGGGCTCTTCAGCCGGGACGCCTTCGTGCCGCTGGAGCCGAGCGAGTTCGTCGAGGACTCCCTGCGCGTCCCCTTCGACCGCGCGTTGATCAAGGACGCGCCGGACTTCGGCGTCGGCCGGCATCTCTCACCGGAGCAGGAGCTGCAGCTCTACCGCCACTACGGTCTGGACTCGCCCCCCGAGGAGCCGTCCCCGGACCGCGACTTCGGCCGGTTGGCGGGCCAGGAGGAGTAGTCGGCGGGGTCCTTCACGAGCGGCAGCGGCTCGGCGGGCTGAAGCTCCGGGTCGTCGATGCGGAAGGTGCGCACCCGGCCCGGGGGGTCGCCCGGCTCCTCGAAGCGCACCGTCACCCGGCCCACGCCGCTGCCCTGGACCCATCCGTGGCCGTGTGTCTCGTGCCGTACGTCGTGTCCCGAGGGCCAGCGCCGTTCGGCGAGCTGCTCAGGCGTCTCCTCTGCGGCCTCCTCGGCCCCTTCCGCGGGCCCCTGCTCCGCACCTGCCTCTTCGGTCACCTCGGCGTCCATGGCGGCGCTGAGCGCGTCGGCGGCCTGGGCGAACAGGTCTTCCTGGGTGTAGTCCGCCAGCCCTGTGACGCCCACACCGAGCAGCCGCACGCCCCCGGTGGTGTCAACGGCCTCCAGCAGCCGCGCGGCGGCCTCCCTGATGACGGTGGGATCGTCCGTGGGGCCGCGCAGCGTCTCGGAGCGGGTGAGCGTCGAGAAATCGTAGCGCCGGACCTTCAGCACGACGGTCCTCCCCGACCGTTCCGCGGCGCGCAGCCGCCGCACACAGCGGTCCGCCAGCCGTTCCACCTCGCTCCTGACGCGCACGCGGTCGTGCAGGTCCACATCGAAGGTGTCCTCGACCGACACGGACTTGGCGTCGCGCTCCGCCACCACGGGCCGGTCGTCGTACCCGAGAGCCATCAGGTGCAGCGAGGAGCCGTGCGCCTTGCCCAGCAGCCGTACGAGCTCGGCCTCACCGGCATCGGCGAGGTCGCGGACGGTGGTCATCCCGGCCCGCCGCAGGTGGTCCCCGGTCGCCGGCCCCACACCGGGCAGGATGCGCACGGACATGGGCGCCAGAAGCTCGCGTTCCGTCCCGGGCTCGATCAGGACCAGGCCGTCCGGCTTGGCCTCCTCCGAGGCGATCTTGGCGATCATCTTGGACCCCGCGAGGCCGACGGAACCGGTGAGTCCGGTGACGGCTCTGATCGCCGTACGCAGCCGCTCGCCGATCTCGCGGGCCGAGGCCGCGTCGTCGGCGACCCCGCCTGCCTCCAGGTCGACGAACGCCTCGTCCAGGCTGAGCGGCTCCACGAGGGGCGACAGCTGCCCCAGGAGCCCCATCACCTGGTCGCTCACCGTCCGGTACAGGGTGAAGCGCGGCACGAGGTAGGCGGCGTTGGGTGCGAGCCTGCGCGCCTGGGCCATCGGCATCGCCGAGTGGATCCCGAAGCGCCGCGCCTCGTACGAGGCGGTGGCCACGACCCCGCGAGGCCCGAGCCCGCCGACCACCACGGGCTTGCCGCGCAGGCTGGGCTTCGCCGCCTGCTCCGCGGAGGCGTAGAAGGCATCCATGTCCAGATGCAGGATGGTGGGCGCGGCTCTCACATCAGTCGATGCTGCCCTACGCCACTGACAATCGGTCTGCCCGGCGCCCCCGAGGGCCCGGGCAGTTCCCCTCGCTCACCCGGCGCGGTTGCGCCGTCTGGCCAGTTCGTCCGCGGGGTTGTTGCCGATCAGTGTCTCGCCGGTGTCGACCCGCTCTCCGTGCAGCTGGGACAGCGCCACGTCCACGTCCCGCCAGACGACGCCCACGGCGATACCGAAGACGCCCTGGCCCCCCTGGAGGAGCTTCACGACCTCGTCGGGCGATGCGCACTCGTAGACCGTCGCGCCGTCGCTCATCAGCGTCATGCGTTCGAGGTCCTGGAATCCGCGGGCCCTCAGGTGCTGGACCGTGCTGCGGATGTTCTGCAGAGCGACCCCCGTGTCCAGGAACCGCTTCACGATCTTGAGGAGGACCACATCGCGGAAACTGTAGAGGCGCTGCGTCCCCGAGCCGTACGCCGGACGCACGCTCGGCTCGACCAGCCCCGTGCGCGCCCAGTAGTCGAGCTGTCGATAGGTGATGCCCGCCGCCGCACACGCGGTCGGGCCGCGGTAGCCGATATCGCCCACCGCTGTTACGCCGTCCGCCTCCACCACCGGCTGAACCGGCTGCCGAATGGTGTGGTCGGCTGCACTGCCATGCTGCGGATACGGCCCGCCCGCCACCGTACCGTCGCCGCTGCTTCTCACGCCGACCTCCGTCCTTGACCTGCCATCTCGAAGGTAGGCAGTCACTCGGGGTGCGTCAACGATCGCCACACTCGGCACGCCGAGTGATAATCACCCAGAGGGTGGTTTCCCGCGACTCAAGACGGGGAACGGCTTGTCGGATGCGCTGACGGCACCCCTGAGGGACGGTCACTGACTGTTGGTATCGAAATCCTCCGGCGAGATCTGGTCGAGGAACTCGCGGAACTTCTCCACCTCGTCCTCCTGCTCGTCGGGGATGGCGATCCCCGCGTCGTCCAGCACCCCGTCACTGCCGTAGATCGGCGTGCCGGTACGCAGGGCGAGCGCTATGGCGTCGGACGGCCGCGCGCTCACCTCGACCCCACTCGCGAAGACCAGCTCCGCGTAGAAGACCCCTTCCCGGAGGTCCGTGATGCGGACCTCGGTGAGCTCCTGGCCGAGGGCCTCGAGCACATCCTTGAAGAGATCATGGGTCAGTGGCCTGGCAGGAGCCATGCCCTGCTGGGCGAAGGCGATCGCTGTCGCCTCGCCGGGACCGATCCAAATGGGGAGGAACCGGTCGCCTCCCACTTCACGCAGGAGCACGATCGGTTGATTGGAGGGCATTTCTACCCGGACACCCACAACGTCGAGCTCGTTCACACAGCAACCCTAGGACGTGCTCGCCATGTTTGGGTAGTCGGGCGCCGCCGACGTCAGTGGAGCCGGATACCGAGAGCCGCCTGCACGAGCGCCGAATGGAGCCGTACGGAGAGCTCCGCCAGCTCCTTCGCGGTGGCCTCGGCATGGGCCCTGGCCTGCGGGTTCCTGTGCCGGCGCAGGGGTGCGACCACCTGCTCGACGAGCCCTGCCTCCCGGTCCGCGGCCGCGCGCATGGCCCGAAGGTGCCGAGGCTCCAGACCGAATCGCCCCAGATCCGCCACAAGTTTTGCCACGGTGACCATCTCGGCGTCGTAGGCGCCCTCGGGAGTGGACGAGACCAGCCCGTAGGACTCCCACGCGTCGAGCTGGTCCTCACCGACCTCGGCGGCGGCGAGGAGCTCCGCACGCCCGATCCTGGCCGCTGTCACCCGCCCCTGGTCGGCGCCCCAGGAAACCTCGCCGGAGTCCCCCTGCCCCCCGGCAGCCGGCAGCGCGACCCTCTCGCCCCGGGCCAGGGCATCCAGATGACCTCGGATGACCTTGAGCGGAAGGTAGTGGTCCCGCTGCATCCGCAGGACCTGAGCCAGCCGCTCCACATCGGCGGGGCTGAACTTCCGGTACCCGGAAGGAGTCCGCTGCGGCTCGATCAGCCCTTCGGCCTCGAGAAACCGGATCTTGGAGATGGTGACTTCCGGAAACTCGTCGCGCAGCCGAAGGAGCACCGTGCCGATGCTCATCGCGGGCTCGTCCGCGGTGGCGGTGCCGTGACCGGCACCGCCCGTCGATGTTCGCACCATGAACCTTCCTGGGGGTCCCCCGGACGGAGTCCGGGGGAGGGTCACACGCCCCGCTGGCTCGCGTAGAAGACCAGCCGGTACTTGCCGATCTGGACCTCGTCGCCGTTGTTCAGCGGAACGGAATCGATGCGTTCGCGATTGACGTACGTACCGTTGAGGCTGCCGACATCCCCCACCGTGAAACTACCGTCGGGGTTCCTGTTGAACTCCACATGACGCCGCGACACGGTCACGTCGTCGAGGAAGATGTCACTCTGCGGGTGGCGTCCCGCCGTGGTCAGGTCGCTGTCCAGCAGGAAACGACTGCCCGAGTTCGGACCCCGGCGCACCACGAGCAGTGCGGAACCGGCCGGCAGTGCGTCGACGGCGGCCTGGGCCTCCGGCGACAGCGAGGGAAGCATGGTCTGACCGGTCGCCTCCGCCTCGTACGCCTCGAGACCGGAGATCGAGATGGTCGACGTCGTCTCCGAAGCACGCTCCGGCACTCCGCCCCTGAGCGGCGCGCCGCAGTTGGAGCAGAACCGGCTGGCCTCGGCGTTGCGGTGCCCGCACCTCGCGCACACCGGCATGGAGGACCCCTCCGGGGCGTGCGCGAACCCGCCACCCGTACGTGAGGCCGATGGTTCACCGAAACCTATGCGCCCGGCACCGGCAGGGTCAGCGGGCGAGGCGCCGTGCGCACCCGGAACGTCACCGGGTGTTCCGGGCACTTCGTCACGGAAGAGCGGGCGGTCAACGCCCTGCTCCTCGCCCTGACCGGACCGCGGAGCGCGGTGGCGGGCAGCGCTGTTGCTGTCCTCGCGTGCGCTCTTTCCGAACAACTTCGCAAACAACTTCACGGGCGTTTCCCCTTGACCGACATAGACCCGCCCGTGGGGCAGGACGAACCCTGAATGAACACACCTGCCGACCCGGACATCTTCACAACGTCCGTATCCACTCGACAGTTTCCACCACGCGCCACGAATACGATGCGCCGACCCCCCGGAACCTCATGCCCGTGTCCCCCGGCGCCCATGCGCCACGGCTTCACTGGGACGACGACCGAGCGTAGTCAGGCCGATCGGCTGGTCGCAAGGCGTCCACGACGATGTCGTCGGCGCGGGCCACCTGCGCGGTGGCCTGCTCCTTCTCCAGCGTCTGCACGACCCCGCCGGGGATGTTGAGCGCCGGCTCCAGATCCTGCGGCTTGCCGATGACCTTGAACTCGTACGGGGGCGCGACCTTGCGGCCGTCGACCTCGATCGCTCCCGCGGAACCGGAGAAGTACGTACTGGCGACGACACGGACACCGTCGACCTCGATCGCCTCGGCACCGGCCGCCCGCAGCTCCTGGATGGCGTCCAGCAGCATGTCCGCCTCGACCGCACCGCTCGGGTCGCTGATCGTCAGCGTGATGCCGGGTCCGTGCGCCGCCACGGTGCCGGCGAGGATGCCGAGCTGCCGTTCCTTCTCGCGTGTCTGTTTCCTTGCCTCTTCGGCCTGGTCGGAACTGTTCTCCAGCTCCGTGCGCTGATCGTCGAGCCGCTGTTTCTCGTCCTGGAGCCGCTGCGTCCTGTCGTCGACCTCGTCGAGGATACGGACCAGGTCCTCCTGACGGGCTCCGCGCAGCGCGCTGTTGTCACTGTTGGACCTGACCTGGATGGCCAGCCCCAGCCCGAGGACGAACAGCAGCAGAGCGACGATGAGCTGGGCGCGGCTCACCCGTGGCGGCCAGAGCCCCGCCATCAGCCGCTGGCGCCCGGAGAGCACAGTGGGTGCGGATGCGCCGGCCGGCTGCTCGCCGGTGCGCTCCTCGCCGTTGGGAGTTGCTTCGTTACTCATCGGCCTCAAGCCCGGAAGACGTGCCGACGGATCGCGGCGGCGTTGGAGAAGATGCGGATGCCGAGCACGACCACCACACCGGTGGAGAGCTGGGCCCCGACACCTAGTTTGTCGCCGAGGAACACGATCAGGGCGGCCACCACCACGTTCGAGAGGAACGAGACCACGAAGACCTTGTCCACGAAGATGCCGTCCAGCATGGCCCGCAGGCCACCGAAGACGGCGTCGAGCGCGGCGACGACGGCGATCGGCAGGTAGGGCTCGACCACCGCCGGCACCTCGGGCCGGACCAACAGTCCGACCACGACTCCCACGACGAGGCCCAGTACGGCGATCACGATGTGCCTTTCCCTGTATCTGCCGCACCACTGCCGGTGTCTGCGGCCATCGGTTCTGCTGTGCGCACGATCAGGCTCGGCGCAGCGGGCAGGCGCACCTTCTCCTGATCCGAAATGCTGGTACGGATGTCGAAACTCTCCTGGAGCGCATGGAGATACTGACCGTCAGCACTGTCCTGGAACGCCGTGCTCAGCCGCTTGCCGTCCCCCACCGCGAGCACGGTGTACGGCGGTACGAGCGGTCTGTTGTCGACCAGTATGGCGTCGCCCGCCGCGCGGATCGCCGAAAGAGCGGTCAGCCGCTGCCCGTTGATGGCGACGGCCTCGGCGCCGGACTGCCAGAGGCCGTTGACGACCCGTTGCATGTCCCGGTCCCGTACCCGTCCGGTGTCGGCGAAACCCGTGGACTCACGCGGCCCGCCACCGCCCTGGTCGGTCTCCCTCGCGTCGTCGACGACGAGCTTCACGCCGGGTCCTTCGACCGGGGTCGCTCCGGAGAGCAGCGCGACGAGTTCGCCCTGGGCGCCGCCGTGCTGTTCGAGTGCCTTGCGCTGCCGCTCGCTCACTTCGATACGCAGCTCGTCGACGTCGGATTCGAGGGCATCGGCCGCACTGGTCTCCGCGTCGATGCGATCGATGAGCTCTTCGCGTTCCTTGGCCACCACAGGGGCCGAGATCCGGGCCTCCGCGGCACCGAGAGTCACCACGAGAGCGGCCACCACCAGGCCTGCTGCGAGACCGAGCTTCGACGTGAGCGTGCGGGGCAGGCCCTCGCTCCCGTCGGCCTTCCGGCGTGCGGACGCCTCGGCGTATCCCTCATCGAGGCTGTGGTCCATCACATTGGTCAGCAGCGACATCGACGCGTCGGGGCGGGCAGGCGGAGAGGCGGTGCTCCGATCGGGGGGCTGCTGCGGCATGCCGCACATCGTCGCACGTCGCCGAGGCTACCGCCGAATGGCCCCACCGGTGCGCCGGGAGCGATGCCGTGGCAGCTCCCGGCGCACCGTGTCCAGGTCAGTCTCCGGCGCTGTCCACAATGGCCGACCACTCGTCGAGCAGCGCCTGCGACGACGCGTCGTCGGGGCCCTCCGCCCACAGATGGGTGACCGCTTCGGCCGGGTCGGGCAGCACCATCACCCAGCGGCCGTCCGCCTCGACGACACGCACCCCGTCCGTGGTGTCCACCTCGCGATCCCCGGCGGCTTCCACGACGCGGCGCATGACGAGCCCCTTGACCGCCCAGGGCGTCGCCAGGTCGCGGCGCAGCACGTGGGCGCGGGGAATGCGGGCATCGATCTGGCTGAGCGTGAGCTGGGTCCTCGCCACCAGGGCGAGCAGCCGGACGAACGCCGCCGAGCCGTCGAAGACACTGCTGAATTCGGGAACGATGAACCCGCCGCGCCCGTCTCCACCGAAGATGGTGCTCTCTTCGCGCCCCACCCGGGTCAGGTCGTCCGGCGACGTGGTCGTCCACTCGACCTGCGTGCCGTGGTAGGCGGCCACCTGCTCGGCGACGCGTGTGGTCGTCACGGGCAGCGCCACGCGTCCACTGCGCCGCTCCGCGGCCACGAGGTCGAGCATCACCAGCAGCGCCCGGTCGTCCTCGATGATCCGGCCCAGTTCATCCACGAGGGAGAGGCGTTCACCCACGGGGTCGAACCGCACGCCGAAGGCGGCCCGCGCGGAGGACACGATCTCGCCGAGGCGCACCAGTCCCGCCCGCCTCGACTCGGCGGTCTCGGTGGGCCTGGACTCGTCGAGCCCGGGGTTGATGGTCAGCGCGTCGACACCGAGACGTCCCAGCAGACTGGGCAGTACGAGCCCGGCGCTGCCGTTGGAAGCGTCGACGACGACCTTGAGGTTCGCGTCGGCGATGCCGGTCGTGTCGACGTTACGGAGCAGGGAACCCGTGTACGAGTCGAAGACGCTCGACGGGAAGTGCAGATCGCCGATCTCGCCCGGGAAGGCCCTGCGGTACTCCTGGCGGGCGTAGACCCGGTCCAGCTTGCGCTGCAGCGCCTGGGAGAGGTCCGCTCCCCGTTCGTCGAAGAACATGATGTCGACCGAGTCGGGCACCCCGGGGGACGTACGGATCATGATGCCGCCCGCGCTGCCCCGCGCGGTCTGCTGACGGGCCACCGGCAGGGGGACGTTCTCCAGGTCCCTGACGTCGATCGCGCTCGTCTGCAGGGCGGAGATGACGGCTCTCTTCAGAGCTCGCGCGCCACGGGAGTGGTCACGTGCGGTGGTGACCGTCGCCCCCTTCTTGAGGGTCGTGGCATAGGCGCCGGCCAGCCGTACCGCGAGCTCGGGGGTGATCTCGACGTTCAGGATGCCGGAGACGCCGCGGGCGCCGAACAGGTGCGCCTGTCCGCGCGACTCCCAGATGACCGAGGTGTTGACGAAGGCGCCGGCCTCGATCGTCTTGAACGGGTAGACCCGCACATTCCCCTGAATGATCGATTCCTCACCGACCAGGCATTCGTCACCGATGACCGCACCGTCCTCGATGCGGGCGGCCCGCATGATGTCGGTGTTCTTTCCGATCACGCAGCCGCGGAGGTTGCTGTGCTGGCCGATGTAGACGTTGTCGTGCACGACTGCCCGGTGCAGGAACGCGCCGGACTTGACGACGACGTTGGATCCCACCACGGTGTGCTCACGGATTTCGACGTCCGCCTCGATCTTGGCGTAGTCACCGATGTACAGGGGGCCGCGCAGCACCGCGTCGGGGTGCACTTCGGCGCCTTCGGCCACCCATACGCCCGGGGAGATCTCGAAACCGTCGAGCTCGACGTCGACCTTGCGCTCCAGGACGTCGGCCTGGGCCTTCACATAGCTCTCGTGCGTGCCCACGTCTTCCCAGTAGCCCTCGGCGATATAGCCGTAGATCGGCTTGCCTTCCTTCATGAGCTGTGGAAAGACGTCCCCGGACCAGTCGACGGAGGTGTCCGCCTGGACGTAGTCGAACACCTCGGGCTCCATCACGTAGATGCCCGTGTTGACGGTGTCCGAGAAGACCTGGCCCCAGGTCGGCTTCTCCAGGAATCGTTCGACCTGTCCCTCTTCGTCCACGATGGTGATTCCGAATTCCAGAGGATTCGGAACCCGCGTCAGACAGACGGTGACGAGTCCGCCCTTGGCCTTGTGGAAGGCGATGAGGTCGGTGAGGTCGAAGTCGGTGAGCGCATCTCCAGAGATGACGAGGAATGTGTCGTCCTTGAGAGCTTCCTCGGCGTTTTTCACACTCCCCGCTGTGCCGAGCGGCTTCTCCTCATTGGCGTAGGTGAGTTCCATCCCGAGCTCTTCGCCGTCTCCGAAGTAGTTCTTGACGAGAGAGGCGAGGAACTGGACGGTTACGACGGTCTCATTGAGCCCATGCCGTTTGAGTAGCCGCAGTACGTGCTCCATGATGGGCCGATTGGCCACGGGCAGTAGCGGCTTGGGCATGCTTGAGGTCATGGGGCGAAGGCGAGTGCCTTCACCACCAGCCATCACGACGGCCTTCATGTCGGAAACGTCCTCCTTGAAGAGACGACGGTCTAGCCGACTTTACCCTCGGGCATCATCCAGACAGGCATCATCCAGACAGCACGTGCGGACCGGCAACGCTGCGCGGCACCGCATCAACGAGGTCAGTCGGCTACTTGTCCGCCTTGACTAGCCGGCGGACCTGGACCACGTAGAGAATCCCTGCCCACCAGTAGAGCGTTGTACCCCATCCGGCGAACGCCCATCCGAAAATGGCGGCCAACGTAGCCAGCCAACCACTTCCGTCACTGAGCAGCAACAAGGGGAAGGCGTACATGAGGTTGAACGTTGCAGCTTTCCCGAGGAAGTTGACCTGCGGGGGCGGATAGCCGTGCCGACGGAGGATGGCGACCATCACGAGCAGCATGAGCTCGCGCGCGAGCAGCGCGGCGGTGAGCCAGAGCGGAAGGATCTCCCGCCAGGTCAGGCCGACGATGGTCGAAAGAATGTAGAGACGGTCGGCTGCCGGGTCCAGGAGCCGGCCGAGGCTGCTGATCTGGTTCCACCGGCGGGCGAGCTTTCCGTCGAGGTAGTCACTGATACCGCTGAGCATCAGGACCAGCAGGGCCCAGCCATCGCTCTCGGGCCCGCCGAACTCGGGGCGCAGGATCAGCCACAGGAAGAGCGGGACCCCGGCAAGGCGAGCCATGCTGAGGATATTGGGGATGGTGAGGACCCGGTCCGTCTGAACCCGAGTCTCCTGGACCTCCACCCGGGGGCCTCCTGTGAGGAATGTGCCAATGATGCCCCCTGACCTTACCCTCGGCCACCGCGTCGCGATGCACAGGGGTGGGTACGGCAGGCAGGGCCTGAACGCAGAAAAGCCCCGTGCCACAAGGGCACGGGGCTTTCCCGGAATAATTGTTCGGCGGCGTCCTACTCTCCCACAGGGTCCCCCCTGCAGTACCATCGGCGCTGAAAGGCTTAGCTTCCGGGTTCGGAATGTAACCGGGCGTTTCCCTGACGCAATGACCACCGAAACACTATGAAATTTGAACGCTGGCATGAACACAGCTGTTCGTTATTTCAGAACTAACACAGTGGACGCGAGCAACTGAGGACAAGCCCTCGGCCTATTAGTACCAGTCAGCTCCACCCGTTACCGGGCTTCCACATCTGGCCTATCAACCCAGTCGTCTACTGGGAGCCTTAACCCCTCAAAGGGGGTGGGAATACTCATCTCGAAGCAGGCTTCCCGCTTAGATGCTTTCAGCGGTTATCCTTTCCGAACGTAGCCAACCAGCCATGCCCTTGGCAGGACAACTGGCACACCAGAGGTTCGTCCGTCCCGGTCCTCTCGTACTAGGGACAGCCCTTCTCAATATTCCTACGCGCACAGCGGATAGGGACCGAACTGTCTCACGACGTTCTAAACCCAGCTCGCGTACCGCTTTAATGGGCGAACAGCCCAACCCTTGGGACCGACTCCAGCCCCAGGATGCGACGAGCCGACATCGAGGTGCCAAACCATCCCGTCGATATGGACTCTTGGGGAAGATCAGCCTGTTATCCCCGGGGTACCTTTTATCCGTTGAGCGACAGCGCTTCCACAAGCCACTGCCGGATCACTAGTCCCGACTTTCGTCCCTGCTCGACCCGTCGGTCTCACAGTCAAGCTCCCTTGTGCACTTACACTCAACACCTGATTGCCAACCAGGCTGAGGGAACCTTTGGGCGCCTCCGTTACTCTTTAGGAGGCAACCGCCCCAGTTAAACTACCCATCAGACACTGTCCCTGATCCGGATCACGGACCCAGGTTAGACATCCAGCACGACCAGAGTGGTATTTCAACGACGACTCCACAACCACTGGCGTGGCCGCTTCAAAGTCTCCCACCTATCCTACACAAGCCGAACCGAACACCAATATCAAACTATAGTAAAGGTCCCGGGGTCTTTCCGTCCTGCTGCGCGAAACGAGCATCTTTACTCGTAGTGCAATTTCACCGGGCCTATGGTTGAGACAGTCGAGAAGTCGTTACGCCATTCGTGCAGGTCGGAACTTACCCGACAAGGAATTTCGCTACCTTAGGATGGTTATAGTTACCACCGCCGTTTACTGGCGCTTAAGTTCTCAGCTTCGCACACCCGAAAGTGCACTAACCGGTCCCCTTAACGTTCCAGCACCGGGCAGGCGTCAGTCCGTATACATCGCCTTACGGCTTCGCACGGACCTGTGTTTTTAGTAAACAGTCGCTTCTCGCTGGTCTCTGCGGCCACCCCCAGCTCACCGAGTAAATCGGATCACCAGTGATGGCCCCCCTTCTCCCGAAGTTACGGGGGCATTTTGCCGAGTTCCTTAACCATAGTTCACCCGAACGCCTCGGTATTCTCTACCTGACCACCTGAGTCGGTTTAGGGTACGGGCCGCCATGAAACTCGCTAGAGGCTTTTCTCGGCAGCATAGGATCATCCACTTCACCACAATCGGCTCGGCATCAGGTCTCAGCCTTGATGTGTGACGGATTTACCTATCACACGGCCTACACCCTTACCCCGGGAACAACCATCGCCCGGGTTGGACTACCTTCCTGCGTCACCCCATCGCTTACCTACTACAAGTCTGGTTCATCGGCTCCACCACTTCCCTCAACTCCGAAGAGATCGGGCCGGCTTCACGGACTTAGCATCGCCTGATTCAGTACTGGGCGTTTCAAAGCGGGTACCGGAATATCAACCGGTTGTCCATCGACTACGCCTGTCGGCCTCGCCTTAGGTCCCGACTTACCCTGGGCAGATCAGCTTGACCCAGGAACCCTTAGTCAATCGGCGCACACGTTTCTCACGTGTGTATCGCTACTCATGCCTGCATTCTCACTCGTGAACCGTCCACAACTCGCTTCCGCGGCTGCTTCACCCGGCACACGACGCTCCCCTACCCATCCACACGGGCGTTGGCCCTATATGTGTGAATGACACGACTTCGGCGGTACGCTTGAGCCCCGCTACATTGTCGGCGCGGAATCACTTGACCAGTGAGCTATTACGCACTCTTTCAAGGGTGGCTGCTTCTAAGCCAACCTCCTGGTTGTCTCTGCGACTCCACATCCTTTCCCACTTAGCGTACGCTTAGGGGCCTTAGTCGATGCTCTGGGCTGTTTCCCTCTCGACCATGGAGCTTATCCCCCACAGTCTCACTGCCGTGCTCTCACTTACCGGCATTCGGAGTTTGGCTAAGGTCAGTAACCCGGTAGGGCCCATCGCCTATCCAGTGCTCTACCTCCGGCAAGAAACACACGACGCTGCACCTAAATGCATTTCGGGGAGAACCAGCTATCACGGAGTTTGATTGGCCTTTCACCCCTAACCACAGGTCATCCCCCAGGTTTTCAACCCTGGTGGGTTCGGTCCTCCACGAAGTCTTACCTCCGCTTCAACCTGCCCATGGCTAGATCACTCCGCTTCGGGTCTAGAGCGTGCAACTCAATCGCCCTATTCGGACTCGCTTTCGCTACGGCTTCCCCACACGGGTTAACCTCGCTACACACCGCTAACTCGCAGGCTCATTCTTCAAAAGGCACGCAGTCACGACTGCATGTGCAAGCACATACAGCGACGCTCCCACGGCTTGTAGGCACACGGTTTCAGGTACTATTTCACTCCGCTCCCGCGGTACTTTTCACCATTCCCTCACGGTACTATCCGCTATCGGTCACCAGGGAATATTTAGGCTTAGCGGGTGGTCCCGCCAGATTCACACGGGATTTCTCGGGCCCCGTGCTACTTGGGTGTCTCTTAAACGAGCCGTTGATGTTTCAGCTACGGGGGTCTTACCCTCTACGCCGGACCTTTCGCATGTCCTTCGCCTACATCAACGGTTTCTGACTCGTCTCACAGTCGGCAGACTATGAAAAAGAGATCCCACAACCCCGTATGCGCAACCCCTGCCGGGTATCACACGCATACGGTTTGGCCTCATCCAGTTTCGCTCGCCACTACTCCCGGAATCACGGTTGTTTTCTCTTCCTGCGGGTACTGAGATGTTTCACTTCCCCGCGTTCCCTCCACACTGCCTATGTGTTCAGCAGTGGGTGACAGCCCATGACGGCTGCCGGGTTTCCCCATTCGGAAACCCCCGGATCAAAGCTTGGTTGACAGCTCCCCGGGGACTATCGTGGCCTCCCACGTCCTTCATCGGTTCCTGGTGCCAAGGCATCCACCGTGCGCCCTTAAAAACTTGGCCACAGATGCTCGCGTCCACTGTGCAGTTCTCAAACAACGACCAGCCACCCATCACCCCACCCTTACAGGCGAGTTCACTGGGGCCGGCACCGAAGATCCAGACAAAAAAATGCCCGTACCTTCAGATACCCAACAGCGTGCCCGACCCGACCGACCCATTCCCTCTTTCCACGCCGAAGCAGTACTTGAGAAAACCAACCTGTCGTGCCGAATAGTCAACGTTCCACCCTTGAGCAACCACCGTCGAACATTTGCCGACGAAATGGTCTCTGGATTCCCCGAAGGAAACCTAGATGCTCCTTAGAAAGGAGGTGATCCAGCCGCACCTTCCGGTACGGCTACCTTGTTACGACTTCGTCCCAATCGCCAGTCCCACCTTCGACAGCTCCCTCCCACAAGGGGTTGGGCCACCGGCTTCGGGTGTTACCGACTTTCGTGACGTGACGGGCGGTGTGTACAAGGCCCGGGAACGTATTCACCGCAGCAATGCTGATCTGCGATTACTAGCAACTCCGACTTCATGGGGTCGAGTTGCAGACCCCAATCCGAACTGAGACCGGCTTTTTGAGATTCGCTCCGCCTCGCGGCATCGCAGCTCATTGTACCGGCCATTGTAGCACGTGTGCAGCCCAAGACATAAGGGGCATGATGACTTGACGTCGTCCCCACCTTCCTCCGAGTTGACCCCGGCAGTCTCCTGTGAGTCCCCATCACCCCGAAGGGCATGCTGGCAACACAGAACAAGGGTTGCGCTCGTTGCGGGACTTAACCCAACATCTCACGACACGAGCTGACGACAGCCATGCACCACCTGTATACCGACCACAAGGGGGGCACCATCTCTGATGCTTTCCGGTATATGTCAAGCCTTGGTAAGGTTCTTCGCGTTGCGTCGAATTAAGCCACATGCTCCGCTGCTTGTGCGGGCCCCCGTCAATTCCTTTGAGTTTTAGCCTTGCGGCCGTACTCCCCAGGCGGGGAACTTAATGCGTTAGCTGCGGCACCGACGACGTGGAATGTCGCCAACACCTAGTTCCCAACGTTTACGGCGTGGACTACCAGGGTATCTAATCCTGTTCGCTCCCCACGCTTTCGCTCCTCAGCGTCAGTAATGGCCCAGAGATCCGCCTTCGCCACCGGTGTTCCTCCTGATATCTGCGCATTTCACCGCTACACCAGGAATTCCGATCTCCCCTACCACACTCTAGCTAGCCCGTATCGAATGCAGACTCGGGGTTAAGCCCCGAGCTTTCACATCCGACGTGACAAGCCGCCTACGAGCTCTTTACGCCCAATAATTCCGGACAACGCTCGCACCCTACGTATTACCGCGGCTGCTGGCACGTAGTTAGCCGGTGCTTCTTCTGCAGGTACCGTCACTTGCGCTTCTTCCCTGCTGAAAGAGGTTTACAACCCGAAGGCCGTCATCCCTCACGCGGCGTCGCTGCATCAGGCTTTCGCCCATTGTGCAATATTCCCCACTGCTGCCTCCCGTAGGAGTCTGGGCCGTGTCTCAGTCCCAGTGTGGCCGGTCGCCCTCTCAGGCCGGCTACCCGTCGTCGCCTTGGTAGGCCATTACCCCACCAACAAGCTGATAGGCCGCGGGCTCATCCTTCACCGCCGGAGCTTTTAACCCCGTCCCATGCAGGACAGAGTGTTATCCGGTATTAGACCCCGTTTCCAGGGCTTGTCCCAGAGTGAAGGGCAGATTGCCCACGTGTTACTCACCCGTTCGCCACTAATCCACCCCGAAGGGCTTCATCGTTCGACTTGCATGTGTTAAGCACGCCGCCAGCGTTCGTCCTGAGCCAGGATCAAACTCTCCGTGAATGTATTCCCGTAATCGGGACGACACCACGAGAGCGGAACGACCGAGTCGGAATATGACCGGTCGTTCACAGCGTCCTCGCTAGTGTTGCCTACCCGGACCACGAGGGCCCGTAATAGGACTTTTCAAAGGAACCACCAACCTGCCGAAGCAGGCCGG
Source organism: Streptomyces finlayi (assembly GCF_014216315.1). Lineage (NCBI taxonomy): Bacteria > Bacillati > Actinomycetota > Actinomycetes > Kitasatosporales > Streptomycetaceae > Streptomyces > Streptomyces finlayi. The sequence goes on along the minus strand of NZ_CP045702.1, from coordinate 6,852,875 downwards.
GGTATCAACATATTTGGCGTTGACTTTTGGCACGCTGTTGAGTTCTCAAGGAACGGACGCTTCCTTCGGTCCCGTTTCACCGGGGCCCTCCGGGCGCTTCCCTTCGTTCTTGCGTTTCCGACTCTATCAGACTCTTTCGCGTCCGATTCCCGGTCGAAGCGGGATTCCTGCTGAGCAGGAGAATTGCTACTTCGCTTTTCAGAGAATTCGCTTTCGCGGTTTCCCTTTCCGGCGAGTCCGACTCTATCAGCCTTTTCCTGTTCCCTTTGACCGGTCCCGCAGGCATGCGGGAGCAGAGGTGAGGGTTAGGATCTGGGCTTGATAGTCGCCGCCGACCCCCGACTCAATGTCGCGTTGGGGTCAGGCAGGAGTACGACAGTACAGGCCGCCGGGAGTCGAGGCAAATCGTTTCTGGTGCACCCCTAGGTCCGCCAACCGGTAGGTCTAGGGCGGAACCGGGACTTCATATGACTTACGCTGCTGAGCAGTACGCCGTCCCCCATCAGCCACGGCGGCGACCCATGAAGCTCCACCCCCTGGGAGGCTCCCCATGACCAACGTGACGTCCCCTCTGCCCGGACGTGCCATCGGGCTCACCGCGGTGCCCGACCCGGTCTTCTCCGGCGCCATGGTCGGCCCCGGAACCGCCATCGATCCCGTGCGCGAGCCGTCCGAGGCCGTATCCCCGGTCGACGGCATCGTGGTCTCCCTCCACCCGCACGCCTTCGTCGTCGTCGACAGCGAAGGACACGGAGTGCTGGTCCACCTCGGTATCGACACCGTCCAGCTCAACGGCGAGGGCTTCGAGCTCCTCGTCAACAAGGGTGACACCGTCGTCCGCGGCCAGGGCATCGTGCGGTGGGACCCGGCTGCCGTGGAGGCGGCCGGCAAGTCTGCGATCTGCCCGGTCGTCGCGCTCGAAGCCACGGCCGACTCCCTCTCCGACGTCCGTGAGGACGGCGACGTGAAGATCGGCGACCCACTGTTCGGCTGGCAGTAGAGCCTTCCCAGACGTAACAGCCAGTTGGACAACCGCCGCGGTGACACGGTCACCGCACAACCGGAGACGGGTGAAATGGAGACAACGCTGCGAGGCGTCGGTGTGAGCCACGGTGTGGCGATCGGCGAGGTCCGGCACATGGGTACGGCGGTCCTCGAACCGCCGGCCAAGCAGATTCCCGCGGAGGAGGCCGAGCGTGAACAGGGGCGTGCTCGCCAGGCTGTGGACGCTGTGGCCGCCGATCTGATTGCGCGCGGCAATCTGGCCGGGGGCGAGGCTCAGCACGTGCTCGAGGCCCAGGCCATGATGGCGCAGGACCCCGAGCTCATCGCCGATGTGGACCGGCGTATCGCTGTCGGCAGCACCGCCGAGCGCGGTATCTACGACGCGTTCGCCGCCTACCGTGCCCTTCTGGCCAACGCCGGTGAGTATCTGGCGGGGCGGGTCGCGGACCTCGACGACGTACGGAACCGGATCGTGGCCCGGCTGCTCGGTGTGCCGATGCCCGGTGTGCCCGACAGCGACGAGCCGTACGTGCTCATCGCACGGGACCTGGCTCCGGCCGACACGGCTCTGCTCGATCCGACGCTGGTTCTCGGCTTCGTGACCGAGGAGGGCGGGCCCACCAGCCACAGCGCGATTCTCGCGCGGGCGCTCGGTGTACCCGCGGTCGTCGCGCTGCCGGGCGCCGGTGAGCTGGCCGAGGGAACGGTTGTCGCGGTGGACGGTTCGACCGGCGAGATATTCGTCGATCCGAGCCCCGAGAAGCGCGCGGAGCTGGAGAGCGCCGCCGCGGCCCGCAAGGCCTCGCTGTCGGCTTCGACCGGTCCTGGTGCGACGTCGGACGGCCACAAGATGCCGCTGCTCGCCAACATCGGCGGTCCCGCCGATGTGCAGGCGGCCGTGGAGGCGGGCGCCGAGGGTGTGGGGTTGTTCCGTACGGAGTTCCTGTTCCTCGACGACAGCAAGCAGGCGCCGTCCGAGGAGAAGCAGGTCGCTGCCTACCGGACGGTGCTGGAGGCGTTCCCCGAGGGCCGTGTGGTCGTGCGGGTGCTGGACGCGGGCGCCGACAAGCCGCTCGACTTCCTGACGCCGGTGGACGAGCCGAACCCGGCGCTCGGCGTGCGGGGACTGCGCAGTCTGCTGGAGCACCCTGATGTGCTGCGGACGCAGCTGACGGCGCTGGCGAAGGCGGTCGAGGGGCTGCCGGTCTATCTCGAGGTCATGGCGCCGATGGTGGCCGACCGCGCCGACGCCAAGGCGTTCGCGGATGCCTGCCGCGAGGCCGGACTGCAGGCGAAGTTCGGGGCGATGGTGGAGATTCCGTCCGCCGCGTTGCGTGCGCGCTCGATCCTCCAGGAGGTGGAGTTCCTGTCGCTGGGCACCAATGACCTGGCGCAGTACACCTTTGCCGCCGACCGCCAGGTGGGGGCCGTCTCCCGGCTCCAGGACCCGTGGCAGCCCGCGCTGCTCGACCTCGTCGCGCTGTCGGCCGATGCCGCCAAGGCCGAGGGCAAGAGCTGCGGTGTCTGTGGTGAGGCGGCCTCGGATCCGCTTCTCGCCTGTGTGCTGACCGGTCTGGGTGTCACCTCCCTGTCGATGGGTGCCGCGTCCATTCCGTACGTGCGCGCCACGCTGGCGAAGCACACGCTGGCCCAGTGCGAGCGTGCGGCCGCTGCCGCGCGTGCGGCCGACTCCGCCGAAGAGGCGCGGAACGCCGCGCAGGCGGTGCTGTCGGGCGAGTAGTCCGGCCCAGTGGTTGAAGGAAGGGGCTTCCCGCCGTTGGTGACGGGGAGCCCCTTCCCCTTGCGTGAACGTGCGGCCTGGAGTGTGGCCAGAAGTGCCTTTCAGTGGTGCAGTCAGTGGTGGGATTCCGGTTCGTCGGCGCCGATGTCGAATCCGGCGCGGTATTCGACGCCTGATTCCGGGGCGACCGGTTCGCCCGTATCGGCATCGGTGCAGTAGGCGCTGAAGACCTCTCCTTCGGTGAGGGGGACGAGGCCGCCGCGGATCAGCCGCCAGCCGTGGACCCGGTCGGGCGTGTCAGGGCCGCTGGTGCGGAGCACCACTCCCCCGCGGGTTTCCAGTGCGATGCCCACCGCGAGAACGGTCGCGAACTCGGCTCCTTCCGAGGAGTCGAGCCGGGCCGGGCCCGTGGGACCGCGCTCGGTGTGGAGGACGGCCAGGAGCTGTTCGTTCTCCGTGGGGGTGCTGCACACCATGTGGTGGGTGCCGGGGCCCGCTGTTTCCAGGAGGCGGGCCAGGAGGTGGGAGGCCCGGTCGAAGGCGGCTCGTCCGATGTCCTGTCCGCAGTCGACGCACTCACCGAGGCCGGCGAGGAGCATCGTGGCGTACTCCCACGTGGCCCGGCGGACGGCCCGGTTGATGAGGAGCGGTACGAGGGTGTCGATGGGCTGGCCCGCGTAGGCGACGGTGGCGCCGCCCGCGGCGATCTCGGCGGTGAAGCGGGTGCGGCTGGTGCCGCTGTCGGGGTCGAGGTGCGATTCGGCGCAGAACTCCGCGTAGTCCTCGGGATCGAAGAGGGCGACGGTGGTGTGCATGCCCTGGGCCGCGAGGGTCTTCAGCAGACCTTCGACCTGCTGGAGATAGACGGTGTGGTTGTCGAAGGTGAAGCTGCGGTACTGCCGCATCGCCGCGAAGTCCTGCGTATCGACAAGGAGGCCGATCGTGCTGGGTGCTTCGCGGCGCAGCGTGCGCCGCATGGATGTGATCTGCCTGAACTGCCGGGTGTGCGCCATGTGTCCCCCTGTGCGCTGTCGATGATTGCTCACTCAGCGTAACCAGGGGGACTGACAGCGGCTCCGGCGTGCGGGCGGTCAGCGGCGGGTGCGGGCCAGGTCCACGTAGAAGTGGAGGAGCTCGATGTCGTCCACCGAGCCCGGGTTGACGGCCTTGGCCAGGGGTGTGCCCTGGAGCAGGCGCTTGACCGGAACCTCGATGCGCTTGCCGGTGAGGGTGTGCGGGATGGCGGGCACCTCGATGACCTCGTCGGGTACGTGGCGGGGGGAGAGGTTCTCGCGGATGGTTCGCCGGATGGTGTCGCGGAGCTCGTCGTCGAGGGTGGCGCCTTCGGCGAGGTGGATGAAGAGCGGCATCCAGTAGCCGCCGTCGGGCTCCTCCAGGCCGATCACGAGGGATTCGCGGATCTCGGGTAGACGTTCGACGGCCTCGTAGATGTCGGCGGAGCCCATGCGTACGCCCTGCCGGTTGAGCGTGGAGTCCGAGCGGCCGTGGATGACGACTGATCCGCGGTCGGTCATCGTGATCCAGTCACCGTGGCGCCAGACTCCGGGGTACATGTCGAAGTAGCTGTCGTGGTAGCGGCTGCCGTCGGGGTCGTTCCAGAAGCGGATGGGCATGGAGGGCAGTGGGTTGGTGACGACGAGTTCGCCGACCTCGCCGAGGAGGGGCTTGCCCGCGGGGTCCCAGGCCTGGAGGTCGGTGCCGAGGCAGGGTGCCTGGAGTTCGCCGATGTGTACGGGGAGGGTGGGGACCGCGCCCGCGAAGCAGCTGCAGACGTCCGTGCCGCCGCTGACCGAGGCGATCCAGAGGTCTTCGGCCACCTCGTCGTGGAGCCAGCGGAAGCCGTCGGGCGGCAGTGGGGAGCCGGTGGTCGCCACGCACTGGACGCGGGAGAGGTCGTAGTCGCGTCCTGGGTGGATGCCGGCCTTGGCGCAGGCCATGACGTACGCGGCCGAGGTGCCGAAGAGTGTCGCTCCGGTCTGTTCGGCCACGCGCCACTGGGCGCTGACGTCCGGGTAGCCGGGGCTGCCGTCGTACAGCACGACCGTGGTTCCGGTGAGCAGGCCGGAGACGAGGAAGTTCCACATCATCCAGCCCGTGGAGGTGTACCAGAAGAGGCGGTCTTCGGGGCCGAGGTCGCAGTGCAGGCCGATCTGCTTGAAGTGCTCGAGGAGGATGCCGCCCTGGGACTGGACGATCGCCTTGGGGAGTCCGGTGGTGCCGGAGGAGTACAGCACCCAGAGCGGGTGGTCGAAGGGGACCTGCTCGAATACGGGCTCGGTGTCCGCGGAGGTGAGGGCGGACCATGCGAGGGTGCCGTCGGGTGCGTCCGTGCCGAGCAGCGGAATGTGGACGACGGCGCGCAGGGTGGGGAGTTCACGGCGCAGTTCCGCGACGGTGTCGGTGCGGTCGTGTTCCTTGCCGCCGTAGCGGTAGCCGTCGACCGTGAACAGGACGACGGGTTCGACCTGCTGGAAGCGGTCGAGGACGCTGCGGGCACCGAAGTCGGGGGCGCAGGAGGTCCATACGGCGCCGACGGCCGCGCTGGCGAGGAACGCGACGACCGCTTGCGGGATGTTGGGCAGATACCCGCTGACCCGGTCGCCGGGGGTGACGCCGAGGGCGCGGAGTTCTGCGGCGAGGGACCCGACCTGGCGGCGCAGGTCCGACCAGCTGATCGGTACCTGGGTGTGGGTCTCGTCCACGTGGAGCAGGGCGGAGGCGTCGGCGCGGAGGGGGTCCTCGGCGGTGCGCAGGGCGTGCTCGGCGTAGTTGAGCGTGGCGCCGGGGAACCACTGGGCGCCGGGCATGGAGCGCTCACCGATCACGGTGTCGTACGGGGAGGAGAACCGTACGTCGAACCAGTCGGCGACGGCCTTCCAGAACGTGTCGAGTTCATCGACCGACCAGCGGTGCAGTGCGGCGTAGCCGCCCTCGGCAGGTGCTCCGTACCGTCCGGCCGCCCAGTTCTGGAAGCGGGTGACGGCCGCGGCGGCGATGCGGTCGGCGCCGGGCTGCCACAGGGGGGCTTCTTCGGCAGGTGCGGTCATGGGTCGGCTCCCTGGCTGTACGGGTACGCGGGGTGGGCGTGTCGCGCGCACGTGCTGGGGTGTGCGCGAGCGGCTCTACGGACGATGCCATGTGATCGTCTTTCGCACCAGGGTCGCCCAGCCATGGTTGCCCGTCCCGTTATGTGGTTCGGCCACGGTGAACGGAAGTTGAACGGAGCCTGTTTCACCCAGGGCGGCTGGCAGGGTGGGCCGTATGGACGGTCGTGACCTGGTGCGCTCGGTGAGAATGGTCGGTTCGGTACAAGGTCTGCGCACGGTGCGCACGGCCTGGCGGCACCGGCGTGCGGATGCGCGGGCGCTGCCGCCGCGCGGTGCGGAGCGGGCGCGAGTACCGGGCTTGCTGACGGGGGCGGAACCGGGTCCCGGCGGGGGTGTCGTGCGGTTCACCCGTTCGGAGCTGCGGATACGTGTCGCGGCGGGCGGTGCGGTGTTCTGGGCCTGGGACGGGGCGGAGGCATTGCCGTCGTACGCCCTGCCGGGTGACGAGCCGGAGCCGGACCCGCGGGCGTCGCTGGAACCGGACAAGGACGGCGGCTGGCAGGTGGTCTCGGAGCGGCTGACGGTGGCGGTGTCTCGGCACGGGGCGGTCGAGCTGCGTACGCCCGGTGGGCTCGTGCTCCGGCGGGAGCTGCCGCCGCGCTGGTGGGAGCCGGTGGCGGGAGGTGCGGCGCGGTGGGTCCAGCGGTCCGAGGTGCCGGCCGACGCGCGGTTCTTCGGGCTGGGCGGGTGGCCGTCCGGTGCGCGGCTGCGGGAGGGGACGTACCGGTTGTGGAACCCGGGGCCCGGTGACGCGCCGCGGAATCTCACGATGCCCGTGCATCTGGTCGTGTCGGATGCGGGGACGCATCTGTTCTTCCACGACAACGCGTGGTCGGGGCGGGTGTCCTTGTGCGAGGGCGGGGAGGGCGCGGGCTCCGGGCATGACAGGCCGGGAACGTGTGAGGTGCGGATGGACGGGGGTCCGCTCCGCTGCTGGGTCGTCGCGGGGACCCCGGCGCGGGTGCTGCTGGGCTGGACGGCGTTGACCGGTGCCCCTGCCCTGCCGCCGTCCTGGGCGCTGGGCGCGCAGCACGGCGGGCCGGGGGCGGGCGGGGAGGATGAGGTGCGGCGGCTGGTCGCCGGGTACCGGGAGCGGGGGCTGCCGCTGTCCGTTGTTCACCTGGATCCCGGCCGGGGCGGGGCTCAGCAGGCGTTCGGTTCGGGTCGCGAGCGGTTTCCCGGTCTGCCCCGGCTGGCGAAGGAGCTGCGGGAGGACGGTGTCCGGCTGGTGGCGTCCGTCGGGCCCGCCGTGTCGGCGGAGCCGGGGGACGCCGTGTTCACCGGTGGGCAGCGGGTCGGGCCGGCCGGTGCGTACGTCCGGGATGCCGGGGGCCGTGTGGTGCGGGGTGCCGGCCGGCCGGCCGGGTCGGTCTGTCCGGACTTCACCGATCCGCTGGTGCGTGAGTGGTGGGGTGGGCTGTACGGGGAGCCGCTGGAGCAGGGCTTCTCCGGTGTGTGGCACGAGCCGGGTTCACGGGCGGGCGGGCACGGTCCGGCGCTTCCGCTTTCGGCGCGGTACGCCCTGGAGGGACGCGGCGGTGATCGCCGCGAGGCGCACAACGTGTACGGGCTGGCCATGGCGCGTGCCGGGCACGAGGGGGTGGGCCGGTCGCGGCCGGACGAGCGGCCGTTCGTGGTCGCGCGTTCGGGGTGGGCGGGGGTTCAGCGGTACGGGGGTGTGCGGGCCTGTGCGGGGCCGGCCGGGTGGCCGGGGCTGCGGGCCTCGCTCGCTCTGGTGCTGGGTCTCGGGCTGTGCGGGGTGCCGTACGCGGGGGTCGGCGGGGCCGGCGCGGAGGAGTCGGACGAGCTGTACGTACGCCGGCTTCAGCTGGCTGCCCATCTGCCGCTGTTCCGGGTCGGCGCGGACGGGGACTCGGACCGGGGCTCGGGCGTGCGGGAGCCGTGGGAGTCCGGGCCGGAGGTCCTCGCGTACGCGAAGGCCGCGTTCGACGGGCGGGAGAGGCTGCTGCCGTATTTCGTGACGCTGGCTCAGGTGGCCCGGTTGACGGGTGCCCCGTATGTACGGCCGTTGTGGTGGGGGGCGTCCGGTGACCGGGCGCTGAGGGACTGCGAGGACGCGTTCCTGCTGGGTGACGCGCTGCTCGTGGCGCCGGCGCTGGAGCGCGGGACGGAGCGGCGGGCGGTGCGGCTGCCGCGCGGGCGCTGGTACGACACGGCGACCGGGGAGGCGTACGAGGGGCCCGGGAAGGTGCTGGTCGATGCCCCGTTGTCACGGATTCCGGTGCTGGCGCGGGCCGGGGCGGTGATTCCGGTGCGGGGTGCGGAGGGCGGTATCGAACTGGAGGTGTGGGCTCCGCCGGTGGGCCGTACGGGCGGGGGTCTGTTGGTGCGGGACGCCGGCGACGGATGGGCGCGGTCGGCGGTCGAGCGGTTCACGTCGCGGATGGCGGACGGGCGGGTGCTGGTCGAGCGGGACGGCGGTGAAGCGGGGGCGGCTCTGCCTCCGTTGCGGGTGAGGGGGCTCTAGCGGCACCGGACGGTCAGCCGTACCGGCCGGCGAACCAGGCGTGGGCGGCTCGGGTGTGCAGGGGGAAGGCCAGTTCCCGGGCGGCGCGCAGCACTTCGTAGCCGGCGGTCTCGGCGGTGGGTACGGAGGCCGGCAGGTCCGCGGCCGGGCGCGGGGGCAGCAGGCCGAAGAGCAGGAGGTGGCCGTCGCGGCTGCTCATCGCGTCGGCCAGGCGGACGTCCTGCTCCTGGGCCTCGATGCCGGTTTCCTCGCGGAGCTCGCGTACGACCGCGTGGCGCCAGTCCTCCGCGTGGTCGATGAAGCCGCCGGGGAGCGCGGTTCCGCCCTGCTGGGGTGGGACGGCGCGGGTGATGACGACCAGTCCGCCGCCGCGCGCGTCGGTGACGGGGAGCAGGGCCACGGCGACCGGCAGCGGGTTGCGGTAGGCGGTGGCCCCGCAGCTCGCGCAGGTCCGGGGCCAGGAGGCGGAGTTCGCCGCGGGGTACTGCGTACCGCAGCTGTCGCAGTGCGAGTCCCGGGCGGGCGTCGTGTGCGGGTTCGTGGGTGCGGACACGGGCGGACTGTATCCGATCACTCTTTCGCGGGGAGCCCGGAGCTGATAGACGATGTGCCCATGACAGGAATCCGCACCGCTTTCCGCACCATGGCGGCATTGGCCGCCACCCTGCTCGCCGTGACCGTCGCCGCCCCGGTGGCCGGGGCCTCACCCGAACCGAAGGCCCCCGGCGAGTTCGTCTCGCTGCGCTCCGTCGATCCGACGATCATCCAGGAGATGCGGTACACCACCGCCCACAACTTCCTGGGGGCGCCCGTCGACGGCTACCGGCAGCCGGTCTGCATCCTGACGCGGCCCGCCGCCCGCGCGCTGCACGAGGCGCAGACACGGCTGTTGCGCCAGGGCTACTCGCTCAAGGTGTACGACTGCTACCGGCCGCAGCGGGCCGTGGACCACTTCGTGCGCTGGGCGAAGGATCTCGACGACCAGACGATGAAGGGCGAGTTCTACCCCCGGGTCGACAAGACGCGGCTGTTCGAGGACGGTTACATCGCCGAGAAGTCCGGTCACAGCCGCGGCAGCACGGTGGACCTGACGCTGGTGAAGCTGCCGGCGGCGCCCACCAGGCCGTACGTGCCGGGTGAGGCACTGACGCCCTGCTACGCGCCGCAGTCCGAGCGCTTCCCCGACAGCTCGGTCGACATGGGGACGAGTTACGACTGTTTCGACACGCTGTCGCACACGGAGGACCCGCGGATCCAGGGCATCCAGCGCGCCAACCGCCAGCTGCTCAAGCAGACCCTCGCCGGCCGGGGCTTCGTGAACCTGGCCGAGGAGTGGTGGCACTTCACCTTCAAGCCGGAGCCCTTCCCCAGCACGTTCTTCGACTTCCCGGTGGCGAAGCGGTCCGTTGCGGGGCACTGAGGCCTCGAGCCCCGGTGAACAGGCGGCCGGGACCACCCCCGTGGGCTCCGGCCGCCCGTTCTCCTCTTCGGACGCGGGCGGGCCGTATCCGGTTGCCGTTCCAGCCGTTAACGTGCCCGTATGTCACAGCAGACGTTCGATTCGTACGAGGAATTCTGGCCCTACTACGTGGCGATGCACTCCCGGGCCGCGACCCGCTGGGTGCATCTGACCGGGACCCTGACCGGCCTCACGGTCGCCGCCTACGGGCTGGCGCGCGGGCGACGGCGGTACCTGGCGGCCTTGCCGCTCCTCGGGTACGGGGCCGCCTGGCCGGCGCACTTCTTCGTCGAGAAGAACAACCCGGCCTCGTTCGGGCATCCCGCGTGGTCGCTGCGCGGTGACGTGCAGATGATCCGGATGATGCTCGCGGGCCGGGACGGGGAGCTGGCCGAGACCGCCGCCAAGTGGCTCGCCGGAAACCGCTGACCGTGGCACACTTCTGACGTTCCGTCAGTTCCAGTGCCGGGAGGGGCTTTGTCGCGCACGCGCACACCCGTGGTGGCCGGTTGGTTCACCGAGGACAGCACCGATGAGGACTTCCGGCTACTGGGGACCCGATGTTCCGGCTGCCGCACGGTCTTCTTCCCCCGCGAGGACCGTTTCTGCCGTAACCCGGGTTGCTCCGGGGGGGAGTTGGCCGAGGTGCCGCTCTCCAAGCGGGGCACGGTCTGGTCGTTCACCGACGGCCGGTACCGGCCCCCTCCCCCGTACGTCTCGGATCCGGACGTGCCCTGGGAGCCCTGCACCCTGATCGCCGTCGAGCTGGCCGCCGAGCGCATGGTCGTGCTGGGGCAGGCGGCGCCGGGGGTGGGGGTGGCGGATCTGGAGGTCGGGACGAGGGTCGAGGCGGTGCCCGGTGTGCTGCTCGGTGCGCCCGGAAGCGGGGGGCCGCGGACCACGTGGAACTGGCGGCCCGTACCGGCTCCCCGGCCAGCGGCACCCGAGGGAGGCACGGCATGACCGGCGATGTGGCGGTCCTCGGGGCCGGGATGCATCAGTGGGGCAAGTGGGGGCGGAGCTTCGTCGAGTACGGCAGGGTCGCGGCGAAGGCCGCGCTCGCCGACGCGGGCCTCGACTGGCGCGACATCGGCTCGGTGGTCGGCGCGGAGACCGTGCGCGGCGGCTATCCGGGGTACGTGGCCGGGTCGACGTTCGCGCAGGCGCTCGGCTGGCAGGGCGCGCGGGTGACCAGTGTGTACGCGGCCTGCGCCTCGGGGGCCCAGGCGGTCAACGCCGCCCGTGCCCAGATCCTGGCGGGCCTTGCCGACGTGGTGCTCGTCGTGGGCGCGGACGCGGCTCCCAAGGGATTCTTCGCTCCGGCGGGCGGCGAACGGCCCGACGATCCCGACTGGCTGCGGTTCCGTGTCCTGGGGGCGACGAACCCCGTGTACTTCGGGCTCTACGCCCGGCGCCGCATGGCTCTGTACGGGGACACGGCCGAGGACTTCGCGCTGGTCAAGGTCAAGAACGCGGCGGCGGGCGCGCTGAATCCCCTCGCCCGGTACCGCGCGCCGGTGACGGCCGAGCAGGTCGCCGCGTCCGCCGTGGTCGCCGATCCGCTGCGGCTCCTCGACATCTGTGCCACGTCCGACGGCGCGGCGGCGCTCGTCCTGTCCAGCATGGACTTCGCCGGGCGCCACGGGGCCGCCGACCCGGTCCGTATCCGTGCGGTCTCCACCGTCACCCCGGCCTTCCCGAGGGAGGTGCTGGATCTGCCGGACATCGCGACGGACTCCGCGGTGGCGGTGGAACCCGCTCCGGAGACTTTCCGCGCCTCGATCGCCCGGGCCGCGTACGAGGAGGCCGGTCTCGGCCCGCAGGACCTTTCGCTCGCCGAGGTGTACGACCTCTCCACCGCGCTGGAACTGGAGTGGTACGAGGACATCGGGCTGTGCGCACCCGGTGAGGGCGCGAAGCTCGTACGCGAGGGGGTGACCGCGCTCGGCGGGCGCGTCCCGGTCAACCCGAGCGGTGGGCTGGCGTCCTTCGGGGAGGCGGTTCCGGCCCAGGCGATCGCCCAGGTCTGCGAGCTGACATGGCAGTTGCGCGGGACCGCGGGCGAACGGCAGGTGCCGGGCGCCCGCGCCGGGATCACTGCGAACCAGGGGCTGTTCGGTCACGGCTCGGCCGTCATCGCGGTGCGCTGAGACCCGGCGGTCCTCGCGGACACGGCCCTGCGACACGCGGCCCGTACCCCGGTCGGCGGGTACGGGCCGCGTACGGCGTCATGCCCTACGTGGTCGCGGGCTCCCGGATCCTGTCGGCGCGGGCCATCGCGTGCTCCACCACCGCGACCAGCACGTCCCGTACGGACGGGCGGTCGCGCGCGTCGCACAGCAGCACCGGGACCTCGGGGTCGAGGTCCAGCGCCGCCTGCACCGTTTCGACGGGGAACCGGTCGGCGCCCTCGAAACAGTTGACGGCTACGGCGAACGGGATCGCCCGGCGCTCGAAGTAGTCGACCGCCGCGAAGCAGTCCTCCAGCCGTCGGGTGTCCGCGAGGACGACGGCGCCCAGGGCGCCCTGGGACAGCTCGTCCCACAGGAACCAGAAGCGGTCCTGTCCTGGAGTGCCGAACAGATACAGCACCAGGTCCTCGCGGAGTGTGATGCGGCCGAAGTCCATCGCCACCGTGGTGGTGGTCTTCGCCTCGACGCCCGCCAGGTCGTCCACCGGACGGCCCGCCTCGCTCAGCCTCTCTTCCGTACGCAGCGGTCTGATCTCGCTGACCGCTCCCACCAGGGTCGTCTTGCCCACTCCGAAGCCGCCCGCCACCAGGATTTTCAGGGTAACGGGCTCAACGGGCCGCCTCTTGCGGCTAGAGCGCCCGAAGGCCATTGATCACCTCGCGAAGAATGTTCACGTCCGGCAGCTCGGCCGGCGGAACGGGACGGGTTACGTGCACCAGCTCGTCCTCGACGAGATCACCGACCAGGACCCGGACCACCCCGACGGGGAGGTCCAGCCCGGCCGCGAGTTCCGCGATCGACTGGGGCATGTCACTGCAGAGTTCGACGATCTCCACATGTTCCGGGGAGAGCGTCTGGTCCCGGCCCGGATCGTCGGCCGCCGGTTCGGGGACGACGATCGCGATCAGGTCGAGGCGGTGGCGGGAGGCGCTGCTGGTACGCCCTCGGGTCATCGCGTACGGGCGGACCACCGGTCCCGCGTCCGCGTCGTACCAACGCGAGGACTGGGAGACGGTGGACGCGGCCGGAGCTCCGGAGACGGCGCCCCGGGAGGAGTCAGCGCTCATGCCATCCACTCACCCTCCGGCGTGCAGACCGGTCGTCCGGGGGGCGTTGGCCAGGTGAGCCCCCACACGCTTGACCATCAGCGTCATCTCGTACGCCACCTGGCCGACGTCGGAGTCGGAGTCGGCCAGAACGGCGAGGCAGCTGCCGTCACCGGCCGCGGTGACGAAGAGGAACGCCTCGTCGAGCTCGACGACCGTCTGGCGTACCCGGCCGGCGTCGAAGTGGCGGCCGACCCCCTTGGCGAGGCTGTGGAAGCCGGACGCGACCGCTGCCAGGTGCTCGCTGTCCTCACGGGTCAGGTCCTTGGACGTGCCGGTGGCGAGACCGTCGCTGGAGAGCACCAGCGCCTTGTGGATGCTGCCGACGCGATCGACGAGTTCGTCGAGGAGCCAGTCGAGTTCGCCGGAGCCTGGACGGCTCCCGCTGGATGCTGAGGCGTTCGGTGCGGTCATGGACCGTCCCCTCCCGGAGTGGTTCCTGGTGCTGTCTCGCCGCGGCCGGGCACGTCTTCGGCGTTCTCGCGCCGGCCACGCTGCCAGCCCCGTTGGAGCGAGGCCATGCGATTGCGTACTTCTTCCGCGTCGCGTTCGAGATCGTCTGCGGCGTCCGCGGGGACGTGGCCGGGGGTCCGCTGGGCGGATTCCTCCCGGAGCTGGTGGGCGAGGCTGGCCTGGCGGACCCGGCGCGGCAGACCGCCCACGGTCTCCTGTGCCGGTTCGGCCGCCGGTTCCGTCGCGGTGGCCGGGCCCCGCCGGTCCGTCGTCGCGGGACGGGACGGGAAGGCGTCGGGGTGGGTGCGGCCCTCGTCGTCCACCCGGCGGCCCCGGCCGGTGACCAAAGTCGGCGTCTTGCGGCGCGGCAGCGGAACGGGGCCCGCCGGGCGCATGGGGCGGACATCGGCCTCGTGCTCGCCGGCCTGGTCGGCGGCCTGCTGGTGCTGCTCGCGGTCGGCGTCGCGGCGCAGGTCGCGTGCGCGGAAGATGCCGCCGCGTTCGCTCTCGGTGTCCTCCAGGTCGCAGACACCGTCGAGCACCGGCAACAGTGCCGGATCGACGTCGGGGCCGACGGCCCCGGTGGCTTCCTGCGGGAAGCCCAGGGCGTCGAGCGGGCCTTCGAGCTCCACGGGGCCGTCGAGAACAGAGGGGCCGGAGAGCCCGGTCGGTACGGGGGAGAGGACGGAGGTGCGGCCGCCCTCCTTCGTACCGCCTGCGGGCACACCGTCCAGGGCCGCACCGTCCTTGTGCGGCCGCCCGCCGGCGATCGCGCGCTCGGCTCTGCGGTCGAGGCGGAATCCGGTCCCGTGGGTCTCCGGTGCGTCGGTGAGCATGGGGGCCGGGATGAACACGACCGCGGTGGTCCCGCCGTACGGAGACCGCTGGAGGGAGACACGTACGTTCTGGCGCTGGGCGAGCCGGCTGACCACGAAGAGGCCGAGCCGGTCGGTGTCGGAGAGCTCGAAGTCGGGCGTCTCGGCGAGCCGGAGGTTGGCGTCAAGCAGGATCTCGGGGGCCATGCCGAGGCCCCGGTCGTGGATCTCCAGCGTGAAGCCGTTGGCGACGCGCTCGCCGTGCACGTGGACCGCGGTGTGCGGGGGCGAGAACACGGTGGCGTTCTCCAGGAGTTCGGCGATCAGGTGGGTGAGGTCGGCCACCGCGGGGCCGCCCACGCCGATGCGGGGCAGCCGCCGGACCTCGATCCGTTCGTAGTCCTCCACCTCCGCGACGGCGGCCCGTACGACGTCCATCAGCTGGATCGGCTTGCGCCACTGGCGGGAGGGGGCTGCTCCGGAGAGGATCACGAGGCCCTCGGCGTGCCGCCGCATACGGGTGGTGAGGTGGTCGAGGCGGAACAGGTCGGCGAGTTCGTCGCTGTTCTCGGTGCGGCGCTCCATGGCGTCCAGGAGAGTCAGCTGACGGTGCAGGAGGACCTGGTTGCGGCGGGCGAGGTTCACGAAGACCTCGGAGACCCCGCGGCGCATGTCCGCCTGCTTGACCGCGGCCTCGACGGCGGCCCGCTGAAGGGTGTTGAGCGCCTGGCCGACCTGGCCGATCTCGTCCCGCTCGTACTGGAGGTGCGGGGCCTCGGTCTCGACGTCCACCTGTTCGCCCGCGGCGAGTCGGCGCATCACGCTCGGCAGGCGTACGCCGGAGACCTCGTGGGCGTCCTTGCGGAGCCGGGAGAGGTCACGGATGAGCTCGCGGCCGATGCGTACGGAGACGAAGACCGAGACGAGCAGGGCGAGGAAGCCCAGCACACCGGCGACTCCCGCCTGGATCAGGACGCGGTAGCCGGCGGGTTCGGCGCGGTCCTGGAAGCGGTTGGTCATCTCGGTGGTGTCGTTGGCGAGCCGGTCCAGGACCGGTTCGGCCACTTCCTGCCACCGCTCCGCGTCGACGCTGCCCGGCCGCGCGACGGGGCCGGCGCCGATGAGCGTCTTCTCCGCGCTGCGCAGGGGTTCGGTGTCGGGGCTGCCCCAGTAGTGCTCCACACGACGGCGTTCGGACGAGGGCAGGAGTTCGAGGTTCACCTCGTACAGCAGCTCGCGGCTCGCGACCAGGTCGGAGGCCGCGCGCAGTTCTCCGGCGTCGAGCCGGCCCGCGATGAGCCCGGAGGCGATCAACGCGTCCTCGCGGGAGAGCATTTCGCGCGCCCGCGAGATCCCGGTCAACGCTCTGACCTGCTTGTCCATCGATACGTTCTCCATCGTGTGGAGACCGTTCAGGAAGCGGTAGCAGGGGTCGATGAGCCGGTTGTAGAAGTCCAAAGCCCGGTCGCGGTCGATGGTGCGCCGCTCGACCGACTGCCGCAGGGCGTCCAGCCCGTCGACGGCGCTGAGGATCGAATCCAGCCCTTCCTCGGCGTCCGGCCGCAGGGCGTCGCGGATCCCCTTCTCCTGCGCGCTCTCCCGGACGTCCGCCACGACACGGTCGGTGGCAGCCCGTTCGCGGTGCAGGAGGGGCAGAGCGTCGGAGGCCCGGGGGTCGGCGAGGAAGATCAGCGTCTGGCGTCGTTCGTTCTGGACAGCACGGACGGTGTCCTCGAGGGGGTGGCCGACCTTCTCCATGACGGAACCGGCGCCCATGAGTTCGCCCGCCTCACGGCCCGTGATGTAGGTGGCGAAGACCCAGAGGCCTGTGAGGGAGACGAGCGGCACCATGAGCAACGCCACGATCTTCCTGCGGATGGACTTCCCGCGAAAGCGCATGGCCTCCCCCAGCTCGACCCCGCGGTGCGGGGGTCGTTCACGTCAGTGGTTCGCCGGGTCCGTGTCGCTGACCGGTCGGCGTTCCGTCGGCATCCGTCAACAAACGGCGCGAGCCTACTACTGACACCCGGACAACTCGAAGGCTTGTCCGGACGAGTTTCAGCCGCACCGCTCTGGCTTGCTCATGAGTTGTCCCGGTATTCCCGGAGACGAATTTCCCGAAAGCGACAGCTGGCGTAGGGCGGACCGGCACCGACGCGACACAAGCAGTTGGCTGGATTTCTTCGCTCTGCGGGCTTCGAGGCTTGATGAACCGCCTGCGCGGGAATCTTCGCGGCCCGGCATTCGTCCCTCTGTACGGGGCAGGTGACTCCATGGGTGCGTATGACAGGGCGGAAGGCACCGCCCGCGTAGAACAGCCGTAATCCGGGCAGCCACCCTGAAGTCCGACAGTGGTGGGGAGTTGAGGGTTCGTGGACACGGAAGAGCGTCGGAGCGAGCAGACGGCGGAGCAGTCGGCGCGGATTGAGCGGCAGCTCTGGGTCGAGGAGCCCGCGGAGCGGCGGAGAATGCCGGATCCCGTGCGGACGGCGGCGGTGCGGGCCGTTCTGATCACGGCGCTGACGCTCATACAGGCCATGGTGGCTTTCCTGAGCGCACTGGCGGGCTCCTGGCTGGCGTTCCCGATGATGCTCACCGGTGTGGGCAGCACGGTCGTCGCGACATGGTCGGTCCTGGACGTGTGGGTCACACGGCAGGTGTGGAACCAGCGCAACGGTGTGGTGTCCGTGCCGAGCAGCACGGCCAGGCGGATACGCCGTGAGCGGCGCCGGGCCCGGCGGACGGCCAAGGGCGCGGCACGGCAGGCCACGCGGATACGCCGCCGGGACACGGGCGGCCTGTCCCGGGCGTGACCCGGACGCCTGTGCCTCGGCGTACGGACCGTCCTCAGGACCTGTCCTTCGTGGCTTCGTGCCGGGCCTCGTCCTGGCGGGCCTCTTCCTTCCGGGCCGCCTGCGCCTGGGCGGCTTCCTCGGCGGCCTGCGGGGTGCGTTTGAACATGCGGGTCGCGGTGATCTCGCCATGGACCGTCTCGGCGTCCGGATCCTGCTGCGGCAGTCCGGGCCGCAGGTGCTCCTCCACGCTGATGTACTTCAGCCCGGCCCGCAGGTCCGCGTCGTTGCGCAGACGGATGACCAGGGGGAACTCGGCGAGTGCCGTGGTGTCGAACAGGCCGGTCGTATACAGCAGCTGGACTCCCAGCGCGTCCGAGACCGCCCGCTGGAGTTCCAGAAGATACGTGGCGTTGGCCCGGCCGATGGGATTGTCGAGGAACAGCGTGCCGGCGTGCCGGTGGCGGTCCCGGCCGCGGTCGTTGCTGCGCAGCGCCGCCATCGTGCAGTACAGGGCGATCGCGGCGGTGAGCAGCTGGCCTCCGGAGAAGACGTCTCCCATCTGGCCGACCGGGACCCGTTCGGCGCGGAGCACCGCGTCCGGCTTGAGGATCTCCACGGCGATGCCCTTGGGTTCGAGGGCTGCCTGGACGCCGCGCAGCAGCAGGGACATGCCGTCCCGGCGCAGGTCGGAGTTCTTCTTGAGGGCGGCGTGCGTGGCCTCGTCGATGACCACGCCGAGCCGCTCGGTGAGCGTGGCCTGGTCGGGTTCCTCGAAGCGGATCCGAAGGAATTCCTGACCGGACCACTCCCCCAGTCCCTCGGGGAGCTGCGAGAGCCGCTGCGCCGAGCGGAGGGTGGCGAGGGAGGACTCCACGAGCCCCCGGAGACGGTCGACGATGGAGTCCCGGTTGCGCTCCAGCTGGGCCATCTCGTCGGTGAGGACGCGGAGGCGGGGCGCGAAGGCGGCGGCCCACTTCGCGGCGTGCTCCGGCAGGGCCGAGGCCGGGAGCTCCCGGATCTGCTGGCGGGCGGGGGTGCGGACCTGCTCGTACCGGGTGGAGTTGGCGTGGCGTACGAGCACATCGCTCGCTTCCCGTACAGCGGTCTCGGCGGCCGACAGATCGGCTGCGCAGCCCCGCAGGGAGCGGCGGGCCTCGGCGGCGGACTGCCGGGCCTCTTCCAGGGTGCCCGGGTAGGGCTCCGGGCCGTCGGTCTCCTCGTCGGTGCCGTGGTCCCGGAGCAGGTCGCGCAGGAGGGCCCCGGTCTCCTCGAAGCCGCGCGCCGAGTCCTCCGCGGTGCGGTGCGCGTGGAGCAGTTCGCTGTGGGCGGCCCTGGCGGTGTCCAGGGCGCCGGTGGCGGACGCGAGTTCGGCGGTGGCCGTGCGGAGCAGGCTCTGTGCCTGTCCGGCGTCGGCGGGGACCAGTTCGTCCCGCAGTTCGGTGTGGTGGGGTTCCTCGTCGGCGGGGGCGAGCCGTTCGGCCTCGCCGCGGAGCCGGCCGAGCTGTTCGCTGGCCGTGGACGCGCGGGTCTCCAGGAGCTGGACCAGGGACTCGGCGCGGGCTGCCGCGGCCTGCCTGGACGGTCCGTCGGCGCCGTCGGTTCCTTCGAGGAGCTGGGCGGCGCGGGTGCGGACCTTGTTGGTGAGGCGGTCGAGCTCGGCGAGCGCGGCGCTCTCGTCACTCTCGGCGCGGGCCTGTTCGGCGCGCAGGTCGGCGCCGACGCCGACCTTCTCGTACAGCTGGGAGGCCGCGCGGTACGCCTCGCGGAGGGCGGGCAGTGAGGCCCGGGCTGCCTCGCCCCGCGGTTCCGGAAGCTGCTCCGGCGCACCGGCGATCTCGGCGCGCTCGGCCCGCAGGGCGCGGGCGGTACGGCGGGCGTCGTCACCGGCGCGCTGGGCG
Source organism: Streptomyces finlayi (assembly GCF_014216315.1). Taxonomy (NCBI): domain Bacteria; kingdom Bacillati; phylum Actinomycetota; class Actinomycetes; order Kitasatosporales; family Streptomycetaceae; genus Streptomyces; species Streptomyces finlayi. The sequence continues at coordinate 6,833,795 of NZ_CP045702.1, read as the reverse complement.
GCGCGGCGGTCCTCGTCGGCGGCGCGTGCGAGGTCCAGGCAGGTGGTGGCCCGGGCCTCGGATTCGGCTGTCTCCTCGACGAGTTCGCGCAGCCGGGACTGCCAGCGGGCGCGCTCGCGCAGGCGGTGCGCGAGGCCGGCGAGGGCGTCGGCCGCCCGGCGGGCGCGCTGGGCGGCCTCCTGGCGTTCCTCACGGACGCGGGCGGTCTCGGCGGCTGCCTCGTCGGCCTCGGCGCGGGACGCGCGGGCCTCCGCGAGCGCGGCCTGCGCGGTTTCGGCGGCCCCTCGGGCCGTACGCGCCGACTCGGCCAGTTCGGTGAGCCTGCCGGGCGGGCAGTCGGCGCGCCAGGAGCCGATGCGGGCGGCGAGGGAGCGGTCGGCGGTGAGCCGGGCCGCCAGGGTCCGGATGTCCTCGTCACGGGCGGCGGCCCTGAGCCGGAGCGCCTGCCGCTCCTCGTCGGCCGCGTGCTCGTCGTGCATCGCCGGGTTCGGCGGGACGAGGAAGACCGCGTCCGTGCCGTGGTCCGCTCCCGGGGCGGGTACGGGGGCGAGGAGCGCGGCGGCCGTGCCGACGGCGACCGCGGAACGGGGCAGGAGGGCGGCACTCCCCAGCACCTCGCGGGCGCGGGCGTGGGATTCGGGGTCGGTGATCACGACGCCGTCGACCAGCTCGGGACGGGCCGCGAGGACCGACGCGTGGTCGGCGGGGTCGACGGCCTGGGCGAGATAGCGCCAGCCGGGGAGGGCGGGGATGCCGTGCTCACCGAGGTATTCGACGGTGGCCAGGACGTCGGGCCCCGGCGGCAGCAGTCCTCCGTCGCCGAGCGCGCCGAGGATCCGCGCGTCGTCGGCGGCGGCCGTGCGGAGCTCGAAGAGCCTGCGCTCGGCGGCGGTGACGCCCTGGTCGAGCAGTTCGCGCAGCTGGTCGGCGCCGGCCTCGAACTGCTCGGCGCTCAGGGCCTGTTCGGCGGCGAAGGACGTGGCGAGGGACGTGGCGACGGCGGCCTGGCCGCCGGAGCCGGAGGAGGCGTGGCGGGTGTCGTCACCGGGGGCCGGCCGGCCGTCCTGGAAGCCGCCGCCCTGCGGCGCGTTCGGCCCTTCCGGGTCGCCGCCCGTCCCCTGGCGGGGCCTGGGTACGCCGGTGGGCTGCGCCGACGGGAGGCCGAGGAGGTCGGCGATGCGTTGGTCGGCGGCGATCGACTCGGCTGCCCTGAGCTCCGCCTCGTACGCCTGCTCAGCGGCGTCCGCCCCGTCCGAGGCCCGGGCCGCGGCGAGTTCGGCCCGGCTCTCGGTCCCGGCCGCTTCCCTCGCCCGGTCCGCTGCCGCCCCGGCCGCTTCCCTGGCGGTGTCCCACGCGGCGACGGCCGCCTGCTCCGACTCGCTCGCGGCGAGGGCCGCGCGGGCCGGGTCGGCGTCGGGCGCTGTGTTGTCGAGCCAGCCGGCCCGCACCGCTTCGGCGGTCTCCTGCTCGACCTCGGCCAGACGCTGGCGCAGATGACCGGCCTCGCTGCGGGCCCGCTGGGCCTCGGTGGCGGCCGTGGTGGCTTCTCGGTGCGCCCGCTCGCCCGTCTCCTGGAGGAGGTCGGAGCGCTCCTCCTGCTCGTTGGCCTCGCGCTCCCCCGCCTGGGCGGCGGTGTGCAGGGCGCGTACGAGGTCGGCGGCGGCCGTGGCCCGTGCGGCGAGAGCGGGAGCGGCGTCGCGCTCGGCCTCGCGGATGGCGACGGCGACCCGTGCGGCGCGGTCGGCCGCGGCGCGGTGGCGCAGCACCGCTTCCGCGGCCTGCCAGGCGGAGTGCAGCGTCCGGGCCTCGGCCAGTTCGCGGCGCAGGGCGGCGGCGGCCTTCTCGGCGGCGGTCAGGGCCAGCGAGGCGTGCCGGAAGGCGAGTTCGGCGGCGATCAGGGCGCGGCTGCCGCGGGCCCGCTCGGCCTCGGTGACGGTGTGGGCGGCGGCCGTGACCTGCTGGGCGAACTCGCTGGTGCGGGCACGTTCCTCGGTGGCGCGCGCGGAGAGTCTGCGGGCGAGGGTGCGCGTGCGGCGTTCGGCGCCCGCGTGGACGTCCCTGCTGCGGGCGCGGGTGTCGGCCGCCTCGACGATCCGGCCGAGCAGATCGACGGAGCCCGCGGTGAAGTCGCGCTCGGCGGTGAGTTCGGCGCGGCGGCCCAGCTTGTTGCCGAAGCCGCTCACCAGGTCGGCGAGACCGTCGGTGTCACGGGTGTCGGTGACCGCCCGCAGGAGCAGGTCGGTGAAGTCGGAGTCCTTCTTGACGGCGAAGAGACCGGCGGCCTCTCCCTCGTCGGCGTTCATCTCGCGCTGGTAGCGGAAGAGTTCGGGGTCGAGTCCGAGGTCGCCGAGGTGCTCGTTCCACCGGTCGTGGATCTCTTCCCAGTGCACATCGAGGTGCTGGTAGAACTTCCCCGCGTCCGTGAGAGCGTCCCGGAAGCCCTTCATGGTGCGGCGCCTGCCCCGCGCACCGGAGACGCCTTCGGCGGGGCGGCCGACGACGGTGGACTCGGCGACGGGCAGCGAGTCGAGGCTGAGGCCGGGCCCGGGCCGGAAGGAGTACCACGCCTCGGCGAACTTACGGGGATCGCTGGAGACCTGGCGTCCGCGCCACTCGCTGACCTTCCCGACGACGACGCACTCGCCGGTCAGGGTGTGCTGCCATTCCAGCGCCACATGGCCGCAGTCGTCGGCGAGCAGGAACTTGCGCAGAACACCGGAGCTGGCGCCGCCCAGGGTGTTGCGGTGACCGGGCAGCATCACGGAGAAGATCAGCTTCAGCAGGACGGACTTGCCGCCGCCGTTCTCCAGGAAGAGCACACCCGCGGGCGCGGGGCGGCGCGGCGGGCCGGCCGGCTCGTCCTCGAAGAACTCCGCCTGGGCCGGCGCGGGGTTGGGGACGGGCTCACCGACTCCGCGCAGGTCAAGCACGGTGTCTGCGTAGCGCGCACCGGCAGGCCCGATGGAGTAGAGGCGGACCCGGGACAACTCGTACATGGCGGCGGACTCTCGTCGTTCAGGCAGCGGGAGGGATACGTCGGGCGCGGGGCCGGTGGAGGCGGGCGCCGCGGCGGGTCAGGCGTGGAAGGGCAGGCCCTGGTCGGCGGCAAGCTCGGGGCGGTCGGCGTCCGGCGGGGGCAGCAGGGTGGCGGTGCCGTCCGAGACCGGGACCACTCCCAGCTCCAGCAGTTCGGCCATGGCGGCGCTGCCTGCCATATCGCGGACCTGAAGCTGGTAGCGGGCGGTGGTGCGGTAGGCCCCGCCCGCGTCGTCGCCGGTGCGCTGGAGGAAGCCGGAATCGGTGAGGAAGGCCACGGCCTTGCCGATGATGCCGGTGGTGGAGCCGGCCAGCCGCCGGGCGTCCTTCGTCGCACCGGTGGCACTGCGCCGGGCGTAGATCCGCCACCCGGCTTCGAGGCCGGGGGCGTCGGTGGCCGGGTCGGTGATGTCGCCGTGCTCCTCGGCCCGCTCCTCGAGGCGGTGGCACGCCTGGCGTACGAAGGCGTCGACGCCGTTGACGGTGATGCGGCCGATGTATCCGTTGTCGGCGAGGTCCTCGGGCCGCGGGAAGGCCATGGCGGCGACGGCGAGGTGAGCGAGGCCGTGCAGGAAGCGGTCCGCGGAGTCGGACGAGGCGCGGCGGGCGTAGTCGCCCATGCGTACCGCGAAGACCGAGTCCTCGCCCGCGGTGACGGCCATCCCGGCGCGGGTGGACACCTCCATGACGATCAGCCCCAGTCCGGTGGCCACGGCGTCGGCGAGCCGGGCGAAGGCCGGCTCCTCCCGGTAGCGGCGGAGCAGTTCGGCGTACTCGGCGTCGCGGGCGGGCAGCAGCTTGGGCTGGAGCCCGAAGGAGACGAGGCGCGCGGCGTCGGCGGCGTCGGCCGGGGTGACGGGTGCCGGGGCGCTCGGCTCGGCCGCCGGGGCCGGGTCCGCCGTCCCGCTCCAGGCGTCGGTGTGCGCGGCGTGGTACTCGCTCACGGTTGGTGCTCCTCGGTGCGGAAACTGCGGACGGTCCGGGGTACGGAGGGGTGACTGCCTGTGCGGGTCATGGCGCGGGAATCCATGGATCCATGAGCGGAGGCACGAGGTGTCATGACGCCTCCCTGCGGTCCGCCGTCGCCGCGGCCGTGTCCAGCAGCGCGGTGCCCACTATCAGGTCGGCGCCGCCGAACTCCGGGTCGTCCAGCTGCGTACCGTCGTCCACGGCGAACAGCAGACGCCGTTCGCCCTGGCGGTAGGCGGTGCCGACCGGAGGGCTCGCCGCGTGGACCGCGAGCAGGGCGACCAGATAGGGCAGCTCGGGATCACGGAGCCGTGCTTCGGCCAGCAGTCCGGAGAGCCGGCGCGGCGCGTCGTGCTCGAGATCGAGCAGCGTCATGGCGTGCGCGAGCTGGTCCTCGCTGAACCGGCTGTCGTCGGGGGTGGCGATCAGGTCCGGTTCGGGCATCTCGGCGCCGAGGTGTTCGCGTTCCGCGGGCGGCGTGAGCAGCATGTCGACCAGGTCACCGACCCGTACGGATGTGGGCGTACGCAGGCCTGTGCCGTGCGCGAAGAAGGCGTCCGTGGCGCGGACCGCCTGTTCGAGGGGGAGCGGCAGCAGCGGGGTGACCAGCTGTCCGTACAGGTCGAGGCCCGTCCGTGCCGTGGGGGCGGCGAAGGCCTGCCGGTCCTGCTCGGCGCGGAACAGCGGTCCGGCCTCCAGCAGTCTGGACTGGAGCTGGGTGTGGCGGCGGATGCAGTCCTTGACGATGTCGACGAGCTCGGCGGCACGCCGCTTGTGCTCGGGGTCCTCGGCCTCGTCGCGCGACTTGCGGATGTTGGTGAGGATCGCGTTCTCGTGGCGGTAGCGGTCGGCGACGTGGTCCAGCGCTTCGGCGATCATGTCCGGGACGGTGTTGAGCCAGTCGACGGCGCGGACGTTGCGCCGGGTCGCCTCCAGGGTCCTGCGGAGCGTTTCGGCGTACTGCACGGTGCGGTAGCGGGCCTGCTCGGCGGCGAGCTGCGCGTCGGCGAGGCGTCCTCGGCTGATCAGCACCTCCAGCTTCACCTCCGCGGCGATCTGGGCGCTGGTGACGTCCGTGTCGAGGGCGCCGACCAGGACGTTGACCGCCTCGTCGGTGGCGCGGAGGTACACGCTGCCGCCGTATCCGGGGACTTCTTCGATGAGCTTGAAGTCGTAGTCCCTGCGGACGTACACCCCGTCGGGTCCGAACGTGCCGTAGACCGCGCGGAAGCCCCGGTCGACGCTGCCGACGTTGATCAGGTTCTCCAGCACCCAGCGGGCGACCCGCTCGTGCTCGGCGACCGGGCGGCCGGGTGCCTGGGCGCCGACCCGGGGCAGGAGTCTGGCCACTATCTGGTCGTGGTCGGCGCCCGTGTCGAAGTCCATGTTGAGCGTGACCAGGTCGATGGCGGCGAGCGCGACCTCGGCCATCGAGTAGACCGTGTACTCACCGGCGAGATTCGTCTTGCGCACGTCGAGGTCGTGCAGGGGCGCCGTGCAGGCGAGCGCGCGCAGCCGTCGCGAGAGCCCCTCATCGGCGGCGGGGCCCTGGGCGGGCCGCGGTCCCCCCCTGAGCTGGGGCGCAGCGTTGTCCGTGCAGGCAGGCGAAGTCACGCTGCACAGATTAGGTCCTCGCACCGACAACGGTCGAAACGGCGCAGAAGCGACCGACCGGCCGCCCTGCGCGGAGCGGCCCGGTCAACGGTCCGCCGGCCCCTCGGGAGGCCCGTATCCGCCGCCGCCCGGGGTGCGCAGCACCAGTACGTCACCGGCCCCCAGGTCAGCGGTGTCGCAGCCCTCCAGGGACGTGACCGTCCTGCCGTCGGCGTGCTCGACGTGCTGGCTGCCCAGCGCGCCCGGCTCACCGCCCGCCATCCCGTACGGGGGCACGCGGCGGTGGCCCGACAGCAGTGCCACGGTCACCGGTTCGAGGAAACGGATGCGGCGTTCCACCCCCTGCCCCCCGTGCCATCGGCCCGCCCCCGCACTGTCCGCCCGCACCTCGAAGCTTTCCAGGAGCACCGGGTAGCGCCACTCCAGCACTTCGGGGTCGGTGAGCCGGGAGTTGGTCATATGGGTCTGTACGGCGTCGGTGCCGTGGAAGCCGTCGCCCGCTCCGGAACCACTGGCGACCGTCTCGTAGTACTGGACGCCTTCGTTGCCGAAGGTGACGTTGTTCATGGTCCCGGAGCCCTCGGCCTGGACGCCGAGCGCCGCGTAGAGGGCGCCGGTGACCGCCTGGGAGGTCTCCACGTTGCCCGCGACGGTAGCCGCCGGGTAGGCGGGGGCGAGCATCGATCCTTCGGGCACCCGGACGTCCAGGGGCTGGAGGCAGCCGCTGTTGAGGGGGATGTCCTCGGCGACGAGTGTCCGGAAGACGTAGAGGACGGCGGCCATGACCACCGACTTCGGTGCGTTGAAGTTCCCGGGCTGCTGCGGTGAGGTGCCGGTGAAGTCCAGTACGGCGCTGCGGGCGGCCCGGTCCACGGTCAGCCTCACTTCGATCACCGCGCCGTTGTCGGTCTCGTAGCGGCAGGAGCCGTCGTGCAGACCGGCGACGATGCGGCGGACGGACTCCTCCGCGTTGTCCTGCACGTGCCGCATGTACGCCTCGACGACGGCCGGTCCGAACTGTTCGGACATACGGCGGAGTTCGGCGATCCCCTTTTCGTTGGCGGCGATCTGGGCGCGGAGGTCGGCCAGGTTGGTGTCGGGGTCGCGCGAGGGGTACGCGGCGGCCGTCAGCAATTCCCTCGTCTCGGCCTCACGCAGTCTCCCGTCCCGCACGAGCAGCCAGTTGTCGAAGAGGACACCTTCCTCGTGGACCGTGCGGCTGAAGGGGGGCATGGAACCGGGGGTGATGCCGCCGATCTCTGCGTGGTGGCCGCGTGAGGCCACGAGGAAGCGCGGCCTGCTCCCGTGTTTCCCGGCAGGTTCGTCGAACACGGGGGTCACCACCGTCACGTCTGGCAGGTGGGTGCCTCCGTGGTACGGATCGTTGATCGCGTACACATCACCGGGGCGCATGGTGCCGCGGTTGCGCCGCAGCACTTCCTTGATGGACTCCCCCATCGAGCCGAGGTGCACCGGGATGTGCGGGGCGTTGGCGATGAGGTTGCCGTCGGCGTCGAACAGGGCACAGGAGAAGTCCAGCCGCTCCTTGATGTTGACGGAGTGGGCGGTGTTCTCCAGGCGGACGCCCATCTGCTCGGCGATCGACATGAAGAGGCTGTTGAACACCTCCAGCATGACCGGGTCCGCACCGGTCCCCACGGCCGTCCGGCCGGGGCGCGGACGGACCCGGGTCAGCACCAGGTGCCCCGTGGGGCCGGGCGTCGCCTGCCAGCCGGGGTCGACGACGGTGGTGGCGTGGCTCTCCGCGATGATCGCGGGTCCGGTGACGGTGTCCGTCGCACCCAGTTCCGTACGCCGGTGGAGGCGGGCGTCCTGCCATCGGCCCTCGCTGAACATCCGCACGGTGTCGTGCGGTTCGGCCCCGTGGCCAGGTACCGCCGGGTGCGCGGCGGGCCGGGTCCCGGAAGCCCCGGTCGCCTCCACCGAGACCGCTTCGGCGACCAGCGGTCTGTCCATCGTGAAGCCGTAGCGTGCCCGGTGCGTGGCGAGGAACTCTTCCGTCATCGCGGACACCGTGCCGAGGCCGACGGGGAGACTCGCGTCCGTCCCGGCGTAGCGCAGGAGCACACGGGCCTCGGTGGTGACGGCTGGCTCCGGTACGCCGTCGGCGTGGAGGTCGGCAGCGGTGCGGCCGGCCAGCTCCGCGCAGAGGGTCTCCAGGCGGGCGTGGACCCGCTCGTCGAGTTCCGCTTCCACGGACTGCTCGCGCATCGCGGTGACGTCGGCGAGACCGATGCCGTACGCGGAGAGGACCCCGGCGAACGGGGGCACGAGGACGGTGTCGACTCCCAGGACGTCGGCGACCGCGCACGCGTGCTGGCCGCCCGCCCCTCCGAACGCGGCCAGCGCGTAACGCGTGATGTCGTGCCCCCGCTGCACGGAGATCTTCTTGACGGCGTTGGCCATGTTGAGCACGGCGATCTCCAGGAAGCCTGCCGCGACCTGAGCCGCCGTCCGCCGGCTCCCGGTGGCCCGGGACACCTCCCGGGCCAGTGCATCGAAGCGTTCGCGCACGGTCACGGTGTCCAGGGGCTCGTCGCCCCGGGGGCCGAAGACCGCGGGGAAGTGCGCGGGCTGGACCCTGCCCAGCATCACGTTGGCGTCCGTGACGGTGAGGGGGCCGCCGCGGCGGTAGCAGGCGGGCCCGGGGTCGGCGCCCGCGGAGTCAGGCCCCACCCGGTAGCGCCGCCCGTCGAAGTGCAGGACGGAGCCGCCGCCCGCTGCCACGGTGTGCACGCTCATCATGGGCGCGCGCATCCGTACTCCGGCCACCTGGGTGCCGAGTTCGCGCTCGAACGCACCCGCGTAGTGCGCCACGTCGGTGGACGTGCCGCCCATGTCGAAGCCGATGACGCGCTCGTGCCCGGCCTGTTCGGAGGTGCGGGCCATGCCGACGACACCGCCTGCCGGGCCGGAGAGCACGGCGTCCTTGCCGCGGAAGTGGGCGGCTTCCCGCAGTCCGCCGTTGGACTGCATGAACATCAGACGGATGCCCCGGAGTTCACCGGCGACCTCGTCGACGTACCGGCGCAGGATCGGGGAGAGGTAGGCGTCGACGACGGTCGTGTCGCCCCGTGGCACGAGCTTGATCAGTGGGCTGACCTCGTGGGAGCAGCTGATCTGGGTGAAGCCCAGCCCGCGGGCCGCGGCGGCGACGGCTGCTTCGTGACCGGGGTACCGGTAGCCGTGCATGAGCACGACGGCCGCGCTGGTGATTCCGTCGTCCTTCGCTGCCCTCAGCCGCTCGGTCACCGCCGGCAGGTCCAGCGGCTTCACGGTCGTGCCGCGTGCGTCGATCCGTTCCGGCACCTCGATCACCCGCTCGTACACGGCCTCCGGGAGCAGGATGTGCCGGTCGAAGAGGCGGGGCCGGTTCTGGTACGCGATCCTCAGCGCGTCCCGGAAGCCTTCCGTGATGACGAGTACGGTCGGCTCGCCGGTCCGTTCCAGGAGTGCGTTGGTCGCGACGGTGGTGCCCATCTTCACGACGGCGACCCGGTCGGCCGGTACGGGTTCGTCCGGCGCGAGTCCGAGCAGCCGTCTGATCCCGGCGACGGCGGCGTCCCGGTAGTGGCCGGGGTCGTGCGAGAGAAGCTTGTGGCTGACAAGGCGGCCTTCGGGGTCCCGGCCCACCACATCGGTGAAGGTGCCGCCCCGGTCGATCCAGAACTCCCAGCGTCCGGTCATCCCCCCATTCTGGCCCGGGGTACGGCCGAGGGGGCGGGCGGAGCGGCAGGTTTTCCGGGCGGGCGGGGCCGGGAGGCGGTGGGCGGCAGCGGGCGGCGGGCGGCTCGAGTGCCGCCGGGACGCGAAGCGGTCCCCGCTCAGCGGGACGGCACGGTTCCACACCCAGAGCCTGCGGCCCTCGACCCGGGCGGGGTCCGCCACGGCCGGGAGCTCCGCCACAGCCGGGAGCCCGGCCGGGGACGGCCACGCCCCGCGCTCGGGGCACGAACGGTCCTGCCGGGTGGGCGAGTCCGGCGCGCTGGACGGTGGGGGCCGCGTCCGGGGAGGGGAGGGCCGCCCGAGCCTGTGGGCAGCCCGGCAGCGGCAGGGCTGCCCGCGGACGGCGGGGCACGGCGACGCGGGCGCCCGGCCCTGCCGCGCCGCCGGGGGAGGCCGTCGCTCCCGGCGCGGCCTGGGCCATGACGAGCGAAGGGTGAGCGGGCGGCGATGTGCCGTGCGGTCTGCCGGGCGCTGCGGCCCCGATGGATCCCCTCGGCGCGTGTGCGCCGCACCCCCCGCCCGGCTCGCCCGCCGTCCTCGTGCGCGCGTCCGTCAGACGGCGGGCGCGTCGGGTCCGATCCTGCTACGTACGGCGGTCTGCACCTCGGCCTCCTCGGCCGGGTCCGCGGCCAGGCGGCGCAGCCGTTCGGCGACTCTGATGTCACCGGTCTCGGCGTGCAGGGCGGCGACCTCGCGGGTCGTCTCCTCGCAGTCCCACAGGCATTCGACGGCGAAGCCGGTGGGGAAGGAGGGGTCGGTGGCGGCGAGGGCGCGGGCGGCCCGTCCGCGCAGATGGGAGGAGGACGTCTCGCGGTAGACGTGGCGCAGCACGGGCGCGGCGCAGGCGATACCCAGCCGGCCGGCGCCGTCGACGAGCGTCCAGAGGCGCGGGGTGTCGGGTCCCTCGCCGCGTACAGCCTCCCGCAGGGCGCCGAGGACGAGTGGGGCGTCCTGCGATCCGCCCCGACAGGCGAGCACGCCGGCGGCCGAAGCTCCGAGCGCGTCGGTCCGGTGGGCCCAGCGGCGGGCTCGGTCCACGGCCGCTTCTCCGCACATCCGCTCGAAGGCGCCGACGGCGGCTTCGGAGACGGTGTGCGAGGGGTCGGCCGCGGCCGCCTCGATCAGGTCGAGAACGGCGGGGTCCCCGGCCTCGACGAGGTGGTGGAGCGAGGCGCAGCGGGCGGCTTCGGGGCCGCTGCGGGCGGCCTCGATGATCAGGGGCCGGTCGTCGGGACCGGCGACGGCGGAGAGGCAGCGTGCTGCCGGTACGTGGAGGACACTGCCCCGCTCCAGGCCCTGCTGGGCCCAGTCGAACACCGCCTGCACGCTCCAGCCGGGGCGCGGGCCGCCGGGTCGCATCTGGCGCTGCCAGCGGTCGAACGAGCCCTGTTCCGAGGCAGCCCTGACCCGGGCCCCGACCTCGTCACGGGGGTCGTCGGCCCACAGCCGCCAGGGGCGCGGTTCGAAGGCGTCGCGGACGGCCGCGGCGAGTTCGGCGGTTCCCTCGGGGGTGGCGGGGAAGCGGCCGAGCACGGGGAGGGCGAGGGAGCGCAGTCCGGTGTCGTCGTCGCGCAGGGCGAGCTCGTCGAGCGCCCAGGCCCAGTTGGAGCCGGTGGCCGCGTACCGCCGGAGCAGGGCGAGTGCGTCCTCGCGTCCGTACGAGGCGAGGTGCCCCAGGACCGCGAGGGCGAGGCCGGTGCGGGAGTCGTCGGTGTCGAGGTGGTCCTCGGGGTCGCAGAGATGCCGTTCGATCTCTTCGATACCGCCGTCGAGGTCGAGGTACAGGCGTGCGTAGTAGAGGGAGCGGTTCTCGACCTGCCAGTCGTGGCGGGGATCACTCAGGACACAGTGGTTGAGAGCCGCCAGGGCCTCGGGGCGCGGAGCGGCGAGTGCGTGGAGCGTGCCGTCGCCGCGGCCCCTCTGCAGCAGGCCGAGCAGCGTGCCACTCGGCGCTATGAACGGATCAAACATGGAAAAAGCCTCACATCAAGCTGTCGACGCAACCGGGACTGTGCAGATCCAGGTGCCGGCAGGCACCGGGGCCGGCCCTAGGCCACGCAGCAACATGATCGGCCGTCCGCCGTCTTCTGCCTGGTGTAGACCATCTTCCTCTGCCTCTCGTCGGTGGTCCTGAGCGGACCCGCGCCGTCATGATGACCCAGCCATTTCGCCACCGCGACCACATTTACGGCGCAACGGTCGGAGCGGGCACCGGCGAGCGCCCCGGCAGGCACCTGCGCACTCATGTCAGCGGGCCCCGAAGAGTTCCAGCAGGTCGGCCTTGCCGAACATGCGCGCCGTGTCGAGCGCGGACGGCGTGCCCGAAGCCGGATCAGCCCCTGCGGCGAGCAGTGCCTCGATCACGGCTTTCTCGCCCTTGAAGACGGCACCGGCGAGCGGGGTCTGCCCCCGGTCGTTGGCCCGGTCGGGGTCGGCACCCCGGCCGGCGAGGGCCGTGACCGCCTCGGCGTGCCCGTGGTAGGCCGCGAGCATCAGCAGGGAGTCGCCGCGGTCGTTGGTGAGGTTGGCGGGGACGCCCGCGTCGACGTACGCGGCGAGCGCGTCGGCCTCACCGCGGCGGGCCAGGCCGAAGACCTCGGCCGCCAGCTCGACCACCTCGGGACCGGGGGTTTCGCTCATCGGACGGACCGCCTTCCATAACCGTTGTCGCTGCCGTTGACCTGCTGGGGAGTACGGCGCGGGGCCGTACGAGTGAATCGACAGGGTACTGCTCCCGCGCCGACATGACCCGGCCCCCTCAAGGCAAGAGATCACCCTGAACGGCCCGTTCCGGTCGCGGAACGTCGACTTGTTCCGCGCGGGCAGCCATCCCTTGTCCACCAGTCAAGTGAAAATGTCAGCTTTTCACCCAATTGCACCTTTTATCGTATAGATACTTCCCGTAATCCTGGAAGGACTCATGGTGACTGTCCCCTCAACCAGGAGAACGACTCATGATCCTTTCCATCTCGGGCGTCGTACTGCTCGGCATCATCGTCTTTCTGTTCTTCAAGAAGGACGGCCTCAAGGCATCGCACGCCATGATCTGCGCCCTGTTCGGCTTCTATCTGGCCGGCACCGCCATCGCACCGAGCATCACGGCGGGCGGGGCGAGCCTCGCCGGCCTGCTCGGCGGGATCAAGTTCTGACGCTCGGCAACCGTTCCCACCCCTTCAGGAGACCGACGTGGCCCGGCGACCACTCCCCCGCATTCTGAGCAGCGGCAGCGCATCGATCACTCGAAGCCGAGAGATCGCGCGCACGGCCGCCGACAGTGCCACCGACGTCCTCCATCCGCTGATCACGATCCTTCGTGGTCTGCGGCTGCTGGCCGCAGCAGGACGGCGGAAGTGGGCCGCAACGCCTAAGGACCGGCGTGGTCCCACGCTCTTCCTCGCTGCGGCCTGCGTGCTCGTGGTGGCGCTCATCCCGTACGGGCCTCTGCTGGCCGTGATCACGGTGATGAGCGCTGCCGCATGGAAGGGGCGGGACCGCACGCCCGTGCGGACCGGCCCCGACGAGACGGAGGCCGGACGGCTCCAGGCCCTGTACGAGGCGCTCGTGCCCTACTTCTCGACGGCCGACGATCCCAGTCCGCTGTTCTCCCACGGCGGCGACTGGGAGAAGGGCTTCGACGGTCACACCTTCGACGCCGACGGGCGCCTCACCAGCCTCCAGGTGAACTACCCCGCGTACTTCACCGACAGCGAACCGGCCTCCCGCTCCCGGATCGAACAGCTGCTCCAGGCCAAGTCCGGCCGCGGCCGCGAGTACCACTTCACCTGGGACGAGGAGAGCAACCACCTCGTCATGACGGTGCTCGACGCCCTGCCCGTCTCGATCGCCGCGCAGCGCTTCGTGACCGCGCCCGGCGAGACCGTGCTCGGCTTCACCGACGCCGACTCCGTACAGCGCACCGTGCCCGTGCTGGACGGCGACACCACCCGCGACGCACCCCCGGTCGTCTGGCGCACCGGGGCCCGTTCCACCGAACCCCATCTTCTCGTCGTCGGACAGCCCGGCAGCGGCACCACCACCCTGATGCGCTCCATCGCGCTCCAGGCGCTCCAGAACGGCGACATCATCGTCGTCGAAGGCAGCGGCACCGGCGAGTACGGCTTCCTGACCGGGCGCACCGGAGTGCTCGCCGTGGAGTGCGGGCTCGCCGGGGCCCTCGCGACCCTGGAATGGGCGGCCCACGAGACGGAGCGACGGCTGATCGCCGCGAACCGGGCCCGCCAGGCCGGGCACCCTGTCCCCGAGGACACCAAGCGGCCGTTGTGGATCCTGCTGGACCGGCCGAGCGTCCTCGGTCATCTGGCCGCGGCCGACGGCAGGCCCGACCCGCAGGAACTTCTCCAGGTCCCCCTCCGGCACGGGAGAGCGGCCGGGGTCACCGTCGTCATGGCGGACCAGTTCGACAGCGCCGAATCGCTGACCGAGACCGTACGGACCCACACCCGGGCGAGGGCGGTGCTCGGTCCGGCGTCACGTGAACAGATCGAGGCCGTACTCGGCGTGGAGCCGCACACGACGCCGACCCCGGACGTCCCGCCGGGCCGGGGCTATGCGCGTCTGGGTACGGGACCGGTCCTGCGGCTCCAGGTGCCCGCCACGCCCGACCCGTACGACGACGCCACCAGCGAAGCCCATCGGCAGGCCGTGCTCGACCTGCTGCCCGAACGGCCGCCGGCGGCCGGCGAGGCGCCCGTGACCGCGCCCGTCCCCGTGGCCGTCGAGGCACCCGTCGTGGAGCCGGTGTCCCGGGACCCGCTGGTCGGAGCTCCGGCGATCGCCGAACGGTGACGCGGTCAGGACGAACGGCCGGTGGGCGGGTACGGACTGTCTGTCCGTACCCGCCCACCGGCCGTTCACCGTTCCTCAGGCCACGAACGTCCTGGGCGCCTCGGCCCCCGCGCTCGCGCCCGAGCCGACGAGCTCCGCAGCCGCGGCGAGCCGCAGGGCCGCCTCGTCCGCCACCGGACCGCCCACGGTGAACGGCAGCCGGACATAGCCCTCGAAGGCCCCGTCGACCCCGAAGCGCGGCCCGGACGGCACGCGCACGCCCACCCGCTCCCCCGCCACGGCCAGCCGCGAGCCGGAGAGTCCTCCCGTGCGGACCCAGAGGGTGAGCCCGCCGCGCGGGACCTCGAACTCCCAGTCCGGCAGTTCCCTGCGCAGGGCCCGTACCAGGTCGTCCCTGTTCTCCCGGGCCTGCCCGCGCCTGATCTCCACGGCCTCCTCCCAGCCGCCCGTCCGCATAAGCCAGTTGATGGCGAGCTGCTCAAGCACCGGCGTACCCATGTCCGCGTAGGCGCGGGCCGCCACCAGACTGCGAATCACGTCCGGGGCCGCGCGCACCCAGCCGATCCGCATCCCGGCCCAGAAAGCCTTGCTCGCCGAGCCGACGGTCAGAACGGTACTGCCCGCCGGGTCGAAGGCGCAGACCCGGCGGGGCATCTCGACGTCAGCGTCGAGGTAGAGCTCGTTCATGGTCTCGTCGACGACGAGGACCGTACCCGCGGAGCGGGCGGCGTCCACGAGATCGCGCCGCTGCTGCTCGTCGGCGAGCGCCCCGGTCGGATTGTGGAAGTCGGCGACCACGTAGGCGAGGCGGGGCGCGGCGTCGCGCAGAACCTGGCGCCAGCGGTTCATGTCCCAGCCGCCGAGCCCTTCCTCCATCGCCACCGGCACCAGCCGGGCACCCGCCTCCCGCATCAGCTGGAGGATGTTGGCGTACGAGGGCGACTCGACCGCGATCCGCTCGCCCCGACCGGCGAAGAGGTGGCAGATCGCGTCGATGGCACCCATCGCACCGGTGGTGACCATGATCTGTTCGGGCATCGTCGCGATGCCGCGTTCGGTGTAGCGGGCGGCGATCATCTGACGCAGGGCGGGCAGCCCTGCCGGGTAGTCGCCGTGCGTGTGCGCGTAGGGCGGCAGTTCTTCCAGCGCGCCCTGCACCGCCCGGGTCAGCCAGGGTTCGGGGGCGGGCAGCGAGGCGCAGCCCAGGTCGATCATCGAGCCGAGAGACTCCGGGGGCAGGGGTTCGAGGCCGCGCGCGGGCAGCGGGTTGCCCGCGGGGACGGCGGTCCAGCTGCCCGCGCCCCGGCGTGACTCCAGGAAGCCTTCGGCCCGCAGCGCCTCGTAGGCGGCGGCGACGGTCGTACGGCTGACGGAGAGCGCGAGCGCCAGTTCCCGTTCGGCGGGCAGCCGCGCGGCGACCGGGACCCGGCCTTCGAGGACGAGCAGCCGTACCCCGTCGGCGAGCGCACGGTAGGCAGGCGGCTTACGGCTGCCGGGACCGGCCGGCCTGTCCTGCTGTGCATGCAGCTGCCGTGCGAGCTGAGCCGCACCGACCGTTGAAGTCCACTGCGCCATGGAAATCAGTCCACCTTCCACGGATTGGCCATAGTTGGCAGCCAATCCCCCGCCACAGAGTGACACGCGGCAGTCCACTCTCACCACACCAGGGGGCACCACTTGTCCGATTCCACCGGCGGGAGCCGGACTCATCTCACCCGGCGGCTGATCCAGCTGTACGGGGGCCTGGCTCTGTACGGGGCCAGTTCGGCCCTGCTGGTCCGCGCCGAGCTGGGCCTGGAACCCTGGGGTGTCCTGCACCAGGGCCTCACCGAGCTGACCGGCATCTCGATCGGCGTCGTCTCGATCATCGTCGGCGCGATCGTGCTGCTGCTGTGGATACCGCTCAGGCAGCGCCCCGGTCTCGGCACCGTCTCCAACGTCTTCGTCGTCGGTCTCGCCATGGACGGCACACTCGCCGTCGTACCGGCGATCCACGGGCTCGGCGCGCAGATCCCGGCGGCGGCCGTCGGAATCCTGCTCAACGGTGCGGCGACGGGGCTGTACATCTCGGCGCGGTTCGGACCCGGCCCGCGCGACGGGCTGATGACCGGCCTCAACCGGGCCACCGGGCGCTCCATCCGGCTGGTCCGTACGTCGATCGAGGTGGCCGTCGTGGTGACCGGATTCCTGCTCGGCGGCTCGCTGGGCGCCGGCACGGTCCTGTACGCCCTGGCGATCGGCCCGCTCGCCCAGTTCTTCCTGCGTGTGTTCGCCGTCCCGGGGCCCACCGTCGTCACCCCGGAGCCCGCCGCGGTCCCCGCCGGGGCCGCCGGGCTGTCACCCGGGCAGGCGATACTGCCGCGATGACTCATGGACGCCATCCCTACCTGGACCATCCCTCGACGATTCCGTTCGCCCACCGCGGCGGAGCGGCGGACGGCATGGAGAACACCGCGGCGGCCTTCCGGCGGGCCGCGGGCGCCGGATACCGCTACTTCGAGACCGATGTGCACACGACGTCCGACGGCCGGCTGGTGGCCTTCCACGACACCACGCTCGACCGGGTGACGGATGCCGTGGGACGCATCTCCGCGCTGCCGTGGAGCGAGGTGAGCCGGGCGCGCGTAGCGGGACGCGAGCCCCTGCCGCTCTTCGAAGAACTGCTGGAGGAGTTCCCGGACGCGCGGTGGAACGTCGACATCAAGGCGGAGCCGGCCCTCACGCCGCTCGTCGGACTGATCCGCAGAACCGGCGCCTGGGACCGGGTGTGCGTCGGCTCGTTCTCGGAGTCCCGGGTGGCCCGGGCCCACCGGCTGGCGGGCCCGCGCCTGGCGACCTCGTACGGCGTGCGCGGCGTCCTGGGACTGCGGCTGCGTTCGTACGGGATTCCGGCGGCACTCCGGGCCGGCGCCGTGTGCGCGCAGGTCCCGGAGAGCCAGAACGGCATCCGGGTGGTGGACCGGGGTTTCCTCCGGGCCGCGCACGCAAGGGGGCTCCAGGTGCACGTGTGGACGGTCAACGACGCGGAACGGATGGCGGCGCTCCTGGACCTCGGAGTGGATGGCATCATGACCGATCACATCGAGACGCTGCGCACGGTGCTGAGCGAGCGGGGGGCCTGGGCCTGACGCCGGTCCGTCCGTGTCCGCACGGGGATCAGCGAGGGGGCGCGGTGTGAGCACCGGTACCGCAGGAACGGCCGATCCGGCGGAGCGGCCCACCGGGGCCGATGAGCGCCGCCGTGAGCAACGCGGCTGGTACTTCTACGACTTCGCCTGCTCCGTCTATTCGACGAGCGTCCTCACGGTGTTCCTCGGCCCGTATCTGACGTCGGTCGCCAAGGCCGCCGCCGACGCCGAGGGGTTCGTTCACCCGCTGGGCATACCCGTGCGCGCCGGATCGCTGTTCGCGTACACCGTTTCGATGTCCGTGGTCGTGGCCGTCCTGCTCATGCCGGTGGCGGGGGCCGCGGCGGACCGCACGGGGCGCAAGAAGCCCCTGCTGGCCGTCGCCGCGTACACGGGTGCGCTGGCCACGACCGGCATGTTCTTCCTGGACGGCGACCGCTATCTGCTCGGCGCGTTCCTCCTGATAGTGGCCAACGCCTCGATCTCCGTGTCGATGGTGCTGTACAACGCCTACCTCCCGCAGATCGCGGAGCCCGACGAACGGGACGCGGTCTCCTCCCGGGGCTGGGCCTTCGGATACACCTCGGGCGCGCTCGTCCTGGTGCTCAATCTCGTCCTCTACACGGGGCACGACTCGTTCGGTCTCTCCGAGTCCGAGGCGGTACGGGTCTGCCTCGCCTCCGCGGGCGTCTGGTGGGGCGCCTTCACCCTCGTGCCCCTGCGGCGGCTGCGCGACCGGAAGGTGCGCCCCGGCGGGCCGGGCGCGGTCGGCTCGGGCTGGAAGCAGTTGCTGGCGACCCTTCGCGATATGCGCCGTCATCCGCTGACGCTGTCGTTCCTGCTGGCCTACCTCGTCTACAACGACGGGATCCAGACGGTGATCTCACAGGCGTCGCTGTACGGCTCCGAGGAGCTGGGCCTGGACCAGACGACGCTGATCACGGTCGTACTGCTGGTGCAGGTGCTGGCGGTGGCGGGCGCGCTGGGGATGGGGCGGCTGGCCCGGGTGTACGGCGCGAAGCGCACGATCCTGGCGTCCCTGGTCGTCTGGACGCTGATTCTTCTGGCCGCGTATGTGCTTCCGGCGGGTGAACCGGCCTTCTTCTACTCCCTGGCGGCCGCCATCGGCCTGGTTCTCGGCGGCAGCCAGGCCCTGTCGCGCTCGCTCTTCTCCCACCTGGTGCCGCGCGGCAAAGAGGCCGAGTACTTCTCCGCGTACGAGATGAGCGACCGCGGGCTGAGCTGGCTGGGGCCCCTCGTGTTCGGCCTCGCGTACCAGCTGACCAGCAGTTACCGGGAGGCGCTGCTCTCGTTGGTGATCTTCTTCGCGCTCGGTACGGTGCTGCTGGCGCGGGTGCCGGTGCGGGCCGCGGTGGCGGCGGCGGGCAACCCCGTTCCGGCCCGGATTTAGACGTTGAAGTGAAAGGCCGGTAGTGTACGCCTTTGGCCTGCCCGGAGGACCGTTACTGCGAGCGGAAGAAGCCAAACCGTTGGGTGACAACTTCTGCCGGATGTGACAAACCGGGCATTGGTGGGTACGTAAAACCCTGGAAACCCAGTACAAGCAGCGGCACGACGGGCGACGCAGACCGGCAACGGGAATCTTTACCGCCGACCGGACGTTGACCGGATGACGACGACAGCGACATCTGTCCTGTGGGCGACAAGCCCGGGAGGCACGATTCATGAGTGAGCGAGCTCTCCGCGGCACGCGACTCGTGGTTACCAGCTACGAGACGGACCGCGGCATCGATCTGGCCCCGCGCCAGGCGGTGGAGTACGCATGCCAGAACGGACATCGATTTGAGATGCCGTTCTCGGTAGAGGCGGACATTCCGCCGGAGTGGGAGTGCAAGGCGTGCGGCGTCATGGCACTCCTGGTTGACGGGGATGGCCCCGAAGAGAAGAAGGGCAAGCCTGCGCGCACGCACTGGGACATGCTCATGGAGCGGCGCACCCGCGAGGAGCTTGAGGAGGTGCTGGCCGAGAGGCTGGCGGTTCTGCGCTCCGGAGCCATGAACATTGCCGTGCACCCGCGGGACAGCAGGAAGTCTGCCTGACCCGCGTACAGCCGCACAGATACAAAAGCCGCGGGCCCGGACACAGAACGTGTGTCCGGGCCCGCGGCTTTTCTGTTCGCGGTCGGAGGAACCTCGAGGAGCGCCGGAGGACCTCAGGGAGTCAGGGGCGGCCTGGGTCCCTCGCCGGCGCGAGGAGGGGCCTCGGTGCCGTCCTCGCGAACGACCTCGCCCTGCACGACCTTGCCGTCGGGGCGGTGCATCCGGGCCTGCTGGAAGGCGTCCGAGAGACTGCCGGGAGAAGCGGCCCGCATCCGGCGCTCGAGAGACCGCTCCGTGTACCGCCCGAGAGCGGACCGGACCGGCGGCACCAGCAGGAGCAGGCCCGCCACGTCGGAGATCAGCCCCGGGATCATCAGGAGCAGACCGCCCAGCATCAGGAAGCCGTTGCCCTTGCGGCCCGGGGCCGGGCCGGGCGGCACGGCCTGGGCGCCGGGCTGTCCGGGCATCTGCTGGAGCGTCTCGGTGAGGTTGCGGAAGGCCCGTCGGCCCGCGCTCTTCATCACCACGGCCCCGAGCACGGCCCCGGCCACCAGGAGCAGCAGCACGACGAAGCCGCTCGCCGCTTCCGCGACCACCGTCAGCAGCCAGATCTCCAGCACCACCCAGGCGGCGAGGGCCAGGGGCAGCAGCCTGCGGGCGCGTGAGCGCTTGGGACGTTCGGGGGGCGGTGTGGCCGTCGTCATGCCCCCAGTGTGCCCGTACGGACGTGTAAACGCCGTAAGGGGGTGATCATGACGCCCGACGGGTGATGTCCCGGGCGGCGGTCGGGGGCGGTCAAGGGGCCTTGCGGCCCAGGACCTTGTTGGCCCGGCTCGTGAGACCCCAGCCGGTGACCCGCCACAGCGCCTCGACGAGGATGTCGCGACTCATCTTCGAGTCGCCGATCTCGCGCTCCATGAAGGTGATGGGGACCTCGACGACGTGATAGCCCGCCTCGACGGAGCGCCGGGCCAGATCGACCTGGAAGCAGTAGCCCTGCGAGGCGACCTCGTCGAGACCGAGGCCGGCCAGGGTCTCCGTGCGGAAGGCGCGGTAGCCGCCGGTGACGTCCCGCACGGACAGGCCCAGCAGCATCCGCGAGTAGAGGCTGCCGCCGCGGGAGATGACCTCGCGGTGCTTGGGCCAGTTCACGACCCGCCCGCCCGGCACCCAGCGCGAACCGAGAACCAGGTCGGCGCCCTTCAGCGCGGTGAGCAGCCGGGGCAGTTCCTCGGGCTGGTGCGAGCCGTCGGCGTCCATCTCGACCAGGACGCCGTAGCCGTGCTCGGTCCCCCAGCGGAAGCCCGCCAGGTACGCGGCACCGAGCCCCTCCTTGCCCTTGCGGTGCAGGACGTGGACGTTGCCGTCGCCCGCCGCCAGCTCGTCGGCGACCTTGCCGGTGCCGTCGGGGCTGTTGTCGTCGGCGACCAGGATGTCGGCATCGGGAACGGCGGCACGCACCCGGCCAACGATCGGCTCGATGTTCTCGGCCTCGTTGTAGGTCGGGATGATGACCAGGACTCTGCCGAGCGGGCCGTACTGCCGCTGACCGCCGTCGTTCACAACTGCCCCTTAAAGTCCGTACGCAGGTGTCCACCATATCCAGCGTCCCGGCGCCGGGCTCCGACGCGGTCGCGGGGCGTCGCCCCTTCGGGCGGACAGATGCACGGAACTACGGACAGAACTGCGGATCGGGGCCCGGCGTCCTTCGGGCCGGCCTGGGACCTGCTGGCTGCGGGTCGCCCGAAAGCCGTTGTCTACTGAACGTCCGGGCCCCACCCGGGTCGCACCCTCCGTCCGGCTGAAACCTTCCCTCGCCCCCGAGGCGCGGGCGCTGAACCTGGCTGTCAGTGGTGGTGCGCCGGTGCGGCACACCACCTCATGACCCAGCGGCGTTCGACGACTGCGTGGACGTTTAACCGGTCGGACGTCCTGTGGTGGACTCGGCCGAACCTACCGGCCGGTGGGCGCGTTCTGTCAATAGCCCTTTGACCTGCGGTTTTTACCTAAACTGCCTGGTCAGTGACGAAGATCCGCAGGTCGCGGCAGAGTGGCCGCACCCTCGGCCGGCGGTACGAAATGTCCGCACGTCACTCGTTCGGCCGTACGTAGACACTTTGTCCGAACACCACGGTGCGCAGACAGACCGGGAGTTCGGTGCCCGGAGTGAGATCCGGCAGGCCAGGGGTACCGGACCGGGGGTCGGTCGACCAGCGGGCGACCCGGTCGTCGGGGGCCTGGACGACCAGTTCGGCCGTACGCCAGACCGCGTAGTCGGCCGGGGCGCCGGGCACGAGAACGCCGCCGTCGTCGCGGCCGACGGCCCGCCAGCCGCCACGGGTGTGGGCGGTGAATCCCGCCCGTACGGAGATGCGGTGCTCGGGCGTCCGATGGAACGCGGCGGCCCGCACGGTGCCCCACGGGTCGAGGGGGGTCACCGGGCTGTCCGAGCCGAAGGCCAGCGGCACACCGGTGCGCAGGAGAGCCGCGTACGGGTTCAGGGTCCTGGCCCGCTCGGCACCGAGGCGCTGGGCGTACATGCCCTCGTCGCCGCCCCAGGCCGCGTCGAAGGCGGGCTGGACGGAGGCGGTGAGGCCCAGCTCGGCGAAGGCGGCGATGGTCTCGGGGGTGAGCATCTCGGCGTGCTCGACCCGGTGCCTGGCGGCGCGGACGCGGCCGAGTCCGAGCCTCTCGGACGCGGCCCGGACGCCCGCCACGACGGCGGAGACGGCCGCGTCGCCGATGGCGTGGAAGCCTGCCTGGAGTCCTGCCTCGGTGCAGGCGGTGACATGGGCGGCGATCTCCGCGGTGTCCAGATGGGCGGTGCCGGTGTGCGGGGCGTCCGCGTACGGCTCATGAAGGCATGCGGTGTGGGAGCCGAGGGAGCCGTCGACGAAGAGGTCACCGGCCGCCCCGATCGCCCCGAGCTCACGGATGCGGCGCGCGCCCTTCTCGTCGCTGATGCGCTCGGCCCAGTAGCCGTGCACCCTGGGGCCCGGCTGTTCGGCGGCGAGTGCGAGCAGGCTCGTGAAGTCGTCCTCGTCGGAGATGTCGGGTCCCGCGCACTCGTGGACCGTTCCGATGCCGAGCGAGGCGGCGTGCCGCAGGGCGGCGCGCTGTGCCTCGGCCCGCTGACGCGGCGACAGGGCGCCGTGGGCGGCGGAGCGCACGGCGTGGTGGGCGGGGCCGGTGAGGGGGGCGTCAGGGTGGTAACCGGCGAGCCCGGTGACACCTGGGACGAGGTCCAGGAGGGCGGTCGTGACGACCGCGGAGTGGACGTCGATACGCGGCAGATAGACGGGCCTGCCACCGGCCGCGGCGTCGAGCTCGGCACGCGTGGGCGGGCGCTGCTCGGGCCAGCGCGTGGCATCCCAGCCGTGGCCGAGCAGGACCCGGTCCCCCGGGCGGCCGCTCACGTACGCGCGAACGAGACCGAGGGCGCCGGGGAGGCTGCGGGCGCCGGAGAGGTCGAGTCCGGTGAGGGCGAGGCCGGTGGAGGTCGTGTGGACGTGGGCGTCGGTGAAGGCCGGGGTGACGAGGGCCCCCTCGAGGTCGATCACCTCGTCGACGCCGCCGGCGAAGGCGTCGGCCGCCCCTTCCGAGCCCACCCAGGCGACGTGCCCGCGTTCTACGACCATCGCGGTGGCGAACGGGTCGGCTGGACTGTGGACGTCTCCACCGCGCAGCAGCACGGTGCGGTGGTCGCTCTGGGGGGCGGTGCTCTCGGTCATGGGAACAGTCTCCCGCCTCCCCGGAACGCCCCGGCCCGCGGCCCCCTCAGATGTGGGGCGGCCGCGCCTCGTACGGGGTGGAGAGGACGACCGTGGTACGCGTCGACACACCCGCGAGGGTGCGGATGCGGGTGAGCAGGTGCTCCAGTTCGAGGGGGGTCCCCACGCGCACCTTGAGGATGTAGTTCTCGTCGCCCGCCACGCTGTGGCAGGCCTCCAGCTCGCGCACCTCGGCGAGCCGCTCCGAGATGTCGTCGGGGGCGCTGGGGTCGAACGGCTTCACCGAGATGAACGCGGTGAGGGGCAGGCCGACGGCCTCGGGGTCGACGACCGCGGCATAGCCCCGGATCACCCCGCGCTGCTCCAGCCGGCGGACACGCTGATGAACGGCCGAGGTGGACAGGCCCGTGGCCTTGCCCAGGTCGGTGTAGCTCATCCGGCCGTCCTTGACGAGCAACTCCACAATCTGACGGTCCAGCTCCTCCATGCGGATCAACCTATGCCCCAGGTCCCTTCCGGCACAGTCGTGAGGGGCCCGGAAGGGCACCTGCGAGGGGCATGTGACGAATGCCACAGGCTTACGGATGGGTAGCGCACGGCCTCGCGGTTACGGGCCTCGCGCGACGGGAAGTGCTTGCTGTGGCCGAGGCCACGGCGCCTTGCCGGCCCACCCGAGGGGGAATTTCCATGCAGAGCCTGAAGCTCACCGGACCTACCGAACCGGAACCTGTTGATCCGGACGAGGACGCCGCACTCGACGCGTACGACACATTCGAGATGTACCGGGTGATCTGCCCGGACTGCGCGCAGCCGATCGCGCTGCTGGCGGACGAGGACGTCCTGCCGGAGCACGCGCTGTGCCCGAGTCCGTGGAAC
Source organism: Streptomyces finlayi (assembly GCF_014216315.1). NCBI lineage: Bacteria > Bacillati > Actinomycetota > Actinomycetes > Kitasatosporales > Streptomycetaceae > Streptomyces > Streptomyces finlayi. Next base: position 6,809,828 of record NZ_CP045702.1, on the reverse strand, counting down.
CCGTTCGGTCTCACGGTCTGCGCGGGTACGGGCCGGGCCGCGGCCGAGGCCCGCCCCGCCGACGAGTCCCTCGACGCCCAGGAGCAGGAGACGGCCCTGCTGCTGACGCTTCCTCAGGGCCTCGACTGGCGGATGCAGCCGTTCTCGCACGCAGGCGGGGAGGGTTCGCGCCCGCTGCGGATTGCCCGGATGCGGCGTCACGCCGCCTGACGTACCTCTGTCGCAGCGCACCACGTACGGGCGGGCCCGCGTGGTGCCGACAGCGCCCACCGGCCGGGCAGGGACGGCGCCCACCTGGCGAACTGGCGCGCGAGCGGGTCCGGCAGTGACCCCGCCCCGGCCTCAGCCGTTGGCCCTGCATGACCATGCTGCACTCCACGGCCGGCCCAGGCCGACGCCGCCTCGTCGCTCCGGCCTCCGAGGAATCGGTTCCGAGCGGCGGCCCGCAGGCCCAGTGGCCCGGACAGCAGCCGCCACGGCCCTTCGAGCCTCAGCCCACGACCCGGGCGACCGGTAGCCGGTCGGGCCTGCCGCACACGGCCGACCCACCCATCTACCGGGCCATGCTGCGCCATTGGGAAGGCACGGGGCGGACCTTGCCGGGCCGTCAGGACACGGAGTGGAACCGCATCATGACGACACCCGTGTGGTCGGACGGCTCCGGTCGCGTCAGCGCGTCTCGGGACCCGCGAGGTGGCGGGCGATGACCATGCGCTGGATCTGATTGGTGCCCTCGACGATCTGGAGCACCTTGGCCTCGCGCATCAGGCGTTCGACGGGGAAGTCGAGCGTGTAGCCGTATCCGCCGAGCACCTGGACGGCGTCCGTGGTCACCCGCATGGCAGCGTCCGTGCAGAACAGCTTCGCCATCGCCGCCTCCCGCGAGAACGGCCGGCCGGCGTCGCGCAGCCGGGCCGCCGCCAGGTAGAGCGACCGGCCGGCCTCGATCTGCGTGGCCATGTCCGCGAGCATGAACCGCAGGCCCTGGAAGTCGGCGATGGGACGGCCGAACTGGCGTCGCCCGGTGGCGTATTCGACCGCTTCCGTGAGAGCGGCCTGGGCCACACCGATGGCGCAGGCGGCGATGCCGAGGCGCCCGGAGTCGAGCGCGGACAGGGCGATGGCGAAGCCCTGCCCCTCCTCGCCGATGCGACGGGAGTCGGAAACCCTGACTCCGTCGAAGTTCAGCTGGGTGGTGGGCGAGCCCTTCATCCCCATCTTCTTCTCGGGGAGGGCAGCGCTGAGCCCTTCGGCGTCACCCGGGACGAGGAAGGCCGTGATGCCGCGCGGACCGTCGACGCCCGTGCGTGCCAGCACCGTGTAGAAGTCGGCGACACCGCCGTGGGTGATCCACGCCTTCGTGCCCGTGAGGATCCAGTCCCCGCCGGAGCCGGAGGCGCCCTCTCCGTCGCGTACGGCCTTCGTTCGCAGCGAGGCGGCGTCGGAACCCGACGACGGCTCGGAGAGGCAGTAGGCGCCCAGCAGGCCGCCGGAGAGCATCGCCGGGAGGTGCGTGGCCTGCTGCTCCTTGGTGCCGAATCCGGCGAGTGCGTGGCAGGCGAGCGAGTGGACGCTGACGCCGAGACCGACGGTGAGACGGGCGGCCGCCAGCTCCTCCAGGACCTGGAGATAGACCTCGTACGGCTGGTCGCCGCCGCCGTGGTCCGAGTCGTAGGGCAGTCCGAGCAGTCCGGACTCGGAGAGCAGGGTGAAGATCTCACGCGGGAACAGGCCCGCTTCCTCCTCCTCGGCCGCGCGGGGCGCGATCTCCCTGGACACGATGTCGCGGACGAGCGCGACGAGCTGCCGGGACTCCTCGGTGGGCAGGCTTCGTTCCACCAGCTGCGGGGCACGGTCGGGCATGACGGCGCTCTCCTCCCTGTCAGGCGTAGCGGCGGTCGCACGCACGGGGTAGGAGCGGCGCCGCCGGGTGATCCCGGGCATGGCCCGGGCATATGGCTCCTCAACCGATCCTGCCCTCTCGGATCACAAGAGGCGCTGGCCAGCGGCTGTGGCGGCTTGAGTATGCCCGATAGGAGCGCAGCCGTCACGGGGTGGGTGGCGGGCGGGCGGCGCTGAAGACGGCCCGGCCCTCCGGCCCGGCCGCTCCTGCCCGTCCGGGGGTCCGGACGGTCGGCGGACCGGCTGGGCGGGCCGATGCGGCGGGGACCTGGATTCCGGTGGGGCGGGGGTCCGGACGGCCCCGCCCCTGTGGGCCGTCAGAGGATTCCGAGCCCCTTCAGGACCCGGCTCTGCGCCGCCGTCGCAGTGGCGGGGAAGTAGACGTAGCAGACCCCTCCCGTGCCTCCTCTGACCCGGCCGGTGGCGTCGTAGCGCTTCGTACGGAGCCAGATGTTCTCCCACTCGCGGCGTCGGTAGACACGGCGTACGGCCTCGTTGGAGGGCGAGGCGGGGTCGTTCGCGATCACGTCTCCGTCGGCGGTGAAGCCGATCACCGTCATCAGGTGGCCCGAGGTGCCGTAGCCCGCCCCGGTCAGCTCCTCCTTGATGAAGGACTGCGACGTGATCACCGGGATGCCGGCACCGATCAGCTTCTCCAGGTCCGTCAGGGAGCCGAGCCGGGTGACCACGGCGCCCATGTCCTTGTACGTGGCGGCGTAGGCGGCGTTGAAGGGCCAGTTGCCGCAGCCCTCGTACTGGTAGTCGAACGTGTACCGGGCCGCGTGGCAAATCTGCGGGTCGGCGATCCCCGGCCTCACCCAGGCCAGGTCCTCGGCGGTGGGCCTGCGCCCCCAGTACTCGATGATCATCTGGGAGGAGGTGGGACTGCACCAGGCCTCGCCCCCGTTGTCGTACTCGGGGTACTCCCCCACGTGGACGTTCTGCGAGTACCGCGGAACCAGCAGCTCACGGGCGAGGCCGGGCGTGGTGGCGGGGACGGTGAAACGGTCCGGGATGTCGGAGGCCATCGCGCCGACCCGCCGGACCGTGGGCGTGCGAGTGGTCCCGGGGGTGCGGTGGAGGGTGAGGCGCAGCCGGTACGAGAGGAGCCGGAGCCCGCTCGCCGCGTCGTCCACGGAGAAGGTGTCGGTCCACACCGAACTCTTGCCGTCGCCCTGGTCGTCGACCGAGGTGCGCCGGATGTCCCCGTCACCGGCCGCCCAGCGGCCCATCACGTACCAGGGGGTTTCGGTGCCGTCGGAGTAGCTGCCGCGCAGCTCGACCTGGATCCATGTGCCCGCCGGGGTGTGGGCGTTCCAGGAGGCGATCACTTCGGTGGCGGGGACGGTGGAGCGGTGGACCGGCGAGGTCCACGTGGCGTACTCCCAGGAACTGGTCCTGCCGGTGTGCGGGTCGGTGTAGTCGCCGCGCCCGGCGGGGGCGGAGATCTCCAGCCCGGGCCTGCGGCCCGCGACGACCCGGGTGCCCGCTCCGGAGCCGCAGCGCCAGTCGGTGTACGTGTTCCAGAAGCGGTTGTCCACCGGCGAAGCCGTCCCGGTGGGGGCGGCCGCGAGGGATGCCGCGGCCGTCGCGGGCCCGGCGGCGGCCACCGCGCCGCCGGTCGCGGCTGCCGCGAGCGCGGCGGTCAGCACGGTTCTGCGCGAAGTCGGTCTGGTCATGGGCGAGACCCCCGGTCGTGAGCGGAATGGGGCTGCGGGTGCCGGTCAGTGGGGCAACTATCGCGGGTCGCGGCACCGTTCGGCCAGCGATTCGACTCGCGCCGCCGCACCAATATTGGTCTGATCCACTGGCGTGACCTGGGGTTGCTCCGACCGGGCTCGTAGGCTGGGCTGATGAACGACCTCACCCCCGGCCTCGCCGGGCTCGCCCGCCGTCTGCGGTCCCTGCCCCCGTCCTGCGGCCCGGTGCGGCTGGTGGCGGTCGACGGTCACGCCGGTTCGGGCAAGAGCACGTTCGCGGCCCGGCTCTCCGATGCGCTCGGAGACGCGCCCGTACTGCACCTCGACGACCTGGCGACCCACGACGAGCTCTTCGCGTGGACGGAACGGCTGCGCGAGCAGGTGCTCGTCCCCTTCTCGCGCGCCGAGCCTGCGCGCTGCACGCCGTACGACTGGACGCGGCGGCGCTTCGGGCCCGCGCGGACGCTGGAGCCCGCTCCCGTGGTGCTGATGGAGGGTGTCGGGTCGGGGCGGCGGGAGGTGCGCCCGGTGCTTGCGGCGCTGCTCTGGATGGAGCTGGCGAGCGGCCCGTCCTGGGAACGCGGCCGGCGCCGCGACGGCCCCGCGCTCGGCGAGTTCTGGGACGGCTGGACAGCCGCCGAGGAACGGCATTTCGCCGAGGACCCCTCACGGCCCTACGCCGATGCCCTGATACGGCAGTTGCCCGTGGGATACGAGTGGCTGAAGGGACCACGCCCCACCACAGGGGCGAACCTTTTCGTCACCGAGAGTGAAGGCTTGGCGCCGCCCCCCTGAGCAGTGGGCAATCGGCCGGGAAGTCCCTCAACTCGGCTTGACCGAGGGGCCGTACAGGTCTTACGTTCTCAATGTGCGGCTTTTCGGAGCCCCGTAGACGCGAAGCCCCCGGTTGTTCCCCCGTGATCGGGGGCTTCGTTCTGCCCCCCGGCCCTTCTCGCGGTTGCCCGGTACAGACCTCTTCGCTCACACACGGTCACGGTCGGCCGTCGCGACGCCCTTAGCCGCCTGCTGTCTTCGCGGGTACGATGCACAGCGGTGCGGTCAATTCCCGTCCCCGGCACAGTGATTCGACGTGCCCAGGTGGGCATGCTGTGCGGGCGGGACATCCTGGGGGCACGGTTTGTGGGGGACCTGATGGACATCGGCACGCAGGGCTCACACGCCCCCGCCGACCTCGCCTGGCTGCGCGGCGTCGACGCCTACACCATGGGCGCGTATCCGCAGGCCGAGGAGGAGTTCAGAACCGCGGTACGTTTCGATCCCGGCATGGCGGACGGCTGGCTCGGCCTCCACGCCCTGCGGATCGACACGACCACGGCGCTGCTGCGCATGTACCGCCATCGCGATCGCTTCGGTGAACAGCGCGCGCGGCATCGGCGCGCCCTGAACTCCTGGTACTGGCTGGGCTGGTGGGTGCAGCCCGTGCTGGAGAGCCCGCGTGATCTGCTGCTCGCGCAGGCCTCCCACTGGCTGGACGGCCGGCATGTGCCCGAGCTGGACCGGGCCCTCGCGGGGCTGCCGCCGGTCGACGCGGACCCGCAGGTGCGGTTCCTGCACGCCTGCCGCTCGTATCTGGTCAAGGACTGGGAGCAGCTCGTACGCAACACCGAGCAGCTCGTCGAGGACCCTCTGCTCGGCATCGAGGCGGGACTGTTCGGAGGTATGGCCCGGGTGCGGCTGGAAATGTACGGGCAGGCCGAACCGCTGCTCTCCGCCGCCCTGATGCGCTGCCGCAGCGAGCAGCCGCAGCGCAAGGAGCTGCGCTACTGGCTGGCACGGGCCCATGAGGGCACGGGCCGCAGTGCCGCGGCCCTGCCCCTCTACCGTGCGGTGCACCGGGTCGATCCGGCGTTCATGGACACGTCCGCCCGGCTCGCGGCGATCTCCGAAGGCGACGGGTACGACGACTCGGCCGATCTGGCGTCGGTGGCGCTGACGGGCTTCGGTTCGGACGGCCTGGGCGCGGAGACGCAGATCGACGGCGACGCGTTACTGAGTACGGATGTGGTGGACGGCCGGGAACCGTGGCTCGGGGGCGACCCTCAGAGCCTGGGCGCGATCGTCGCGCCGCCGCCGGTGGACGGGGTGCGGGCGAAGTCGCCGGTGGGAACCCGGTCGGGGCCCGCGGTCTTCCCGGCGGGTCCCAGTGACACCGCGCTGCTCGCCGAGGCGCTGGCCGAGCTGGAACGGATGGTCGGCCTGGAACCGGTGAAACGCCAGGTCAAGGCCCTGTCCGCCCAGCTGAACATGGCGCGTCTGCGCGCCGAGCAGGGGCTGCCCGTCCAGCCGCCGAAGCGGCACTTCGTCTTCTCCGGCCCGTCCGGCACCGGCAAGACGACCGTCGCGCGCATTCTGGGCCGGGTCTTCTACGCGCTGGGTCTGCTCGGAGGCGACCATCTGGTGGAGGCTCAACGGGCGGACCTCGTCGGCGAGTTCCTCGGGCAGACCGCGGTCAAGGCCAACGAGCTGATCGATTCGGCGCTCGGCGGAGTGCTGTTCGTCGACGAGGCGTACAGCCTCGCCAACTCCGGATACAGCAAGGGTGACGCGTACGGGGACGAGGCCCTGCAGGTCCTCCTCAAGCGGGCCGAGGACAACCGGGACCATCTCGTGGTGATCCTCGCGGGTTACCCGGAGGGCATGGACCGGCTGCTCTCCACCAATCCAGGACTCTCCTCGCGCTTCACCAGCCGGGTGGACTTCCCCAGCTACCGTCCGCTGGAGCTCACCGCGATCGGCGGGGTGCTGGCCTCGGAGAACGGGGACGCGTGGGACGAGGAGTCGCTGGAGGAGCTGCGGAGCATCAGCGCCCATGTCGTGGACCAGGGATGGATCGACGAGCTGGGCAACGGGCGGTTCCTGCGGACGCTGTACGAGAAGTCCTGCGCGTACCGTGACCTGCGGCTGTCCGGGTACGCGGCGGTGCCGACCCGGGACGATCTGGCCACGTTGCGGCTGCCGGATCTGATGCAGGCGTACGGCGAGGTGCTGTCCGGCCGGGGGCCTGTGAACCGGGGGCCGCAGGAGCCGGGAACGGCGTGAGCGGCCGCGTGCCGGGGCGTCGGGCGGGACGGGTTTCCGGCCGGGACGTCCGCCGGAACGGGTTGTCCGCAAGCGCCGGACCGGCTGAGACCGTCCTCGAAGCGCCGGACGGGCTCGACGTGCCCGCCCGGCGAGGAGGGTCCCGCGCTGGGGACTGTTCTGTGCCGCCGGGCTCAGCGGCGGCCGGCCATGGCCTTGGGCTCCTTCTGCTCCCGCGGGCCCTTCGGGACGTCCACCGTGCGGCGTGGCACCGAGATGCGGTGGGCCGGGTCCCGTACCTCGCCGACCAGCATCTCCAGGACGTCCTCCATGGCGACCAGGCCCAGTACCCGGCCCGACGCGTCGGCGACCTGGGCCAGGTGGGTCGCGGCCCGGCGCATCACCGTCAGGGCGTCGTCGAGCGGGAGTTCCGCGCGCACCGTCGCCATCGGGCGCCAGATCTGCTGCGGGACGGCCCGCTCGTCGTCCTCCAGGTCCAGCACGTCCTTGACATGGAGGTAGCCCATGAACGGGCCGCCGCCCTCCGCGCGGACCGGGAAGCGCGAGTAGCCGGTGCGGACGGTCAGTTCCTCCAGGCGGCGCGGGGTCACCGAGGGGTCGACCGTCACCAGCGACGCCCTGTCGAGCAGTACGTCGGTGACGGGCCGGCTGCCCATCTCCAGCGCGTCCTCCAGCCGCTCCTGCGCGTCCGGTTCCAGCAGGCCGGCCTGGCCGGAGTCCTCGACGAGCCGGTTGAGCTGCTCGCTTGTGAAGACGGCCTCGACCTCGTCCTTGGGCTCGACCTTGAAGAGCCGCAGGACGAGCCGGGCGCAGACGCCCAGGGCGGCCGTGACCGGACGGCACAGGCGCGCGAACCCGACGAGGCCGGGGCTGAGCCACAGCGCCGTCTTCTCGGGGGCCGCCATCGCCAGGTTCTTCGGGACCATCTCGCCGATGACGAGATGGAGGAAGACGACGAGGGCCAGGGCCAGGGCGTATCCGAGGGGGTGGATGAGCCCTTCGGGGACGTGCGTGGCGTGGAAGACCGGCTCCAGGAGATGGGCGACGGTGGGTTCGGCGACGGCTCCGAGGGTGAGGGAGCAGAGGGTGATGCCGAACTGGGCGGCCGCCATCATCTGCGGCAGGTTCTCCAGTCCGTACAGGACCTGCTTGGCCCGGCTCGATCCGCTCGCCGCGAGCGGTGCGACCTGGCTGCGGCGTACGGAGACGAGTGCGAACTCGGCGCCGACGAAGAAACCGTTCGCGAGCACGAGCAGCCCGGCGAACATCAACAGGACGAGACTCATCGCACGGCCTCCAGCCGGCTCGGGGCGAACGCTTCGGGGGCCGGTTCCGGTGCCCCGGTGAGACGCACGAAGCGGACCTGTTCGGCCCGGTAGTGGCCGACCTGGCGGACGGAGATCCGCCATCCGGGGAGCTCGGCCCGGTCACCGGGGGCAGGGATGCGCCCCAGCAGGCCGGCGATCAGGCCGGCCACGGTCTCGTACGGCCCGTCGGGCACGTCCAGGCCGATCCGGCGCAGGATGAGGACCCGGCAGCTGCCGTCGACGTCCCAGGCGGGGCGTCCGTCCTCGGCCACGGCGGGTACGAACTCGGGCCGGTCGGCGCCGATGGCGTCGTGCTCGTCCCTGACCTCGCCGACGAGTTCCTCGATGATGTCTTCGAGGGTGACGACACCGGCGGTCCCGCCGTACTCGTCGACCACCACGGCGATCGGCTGCTCGTTGCGCAGCCGGTGCAGCAGCTGCTCCACGGGAAGTGTCTCGGGGACCATGAGCGGCGGCACGGCGATCCGGCCGGCGGGGGTGCGCAGGCGGTCCCCGGCGGGGACCGCGAGGGCGTCCTTGAGGTGGACCATGCCGACGACCTCGTCGATCCGTTCCCGGTAGACCGGGAAGCGGGAGAGGCCGGTGGCGCGGGTGAGGTTGAGGACGTCCGCGGCGGTCGCCGAGGACTGGAGCGCGCTGACCTTCACGCGTGGGGTCATGACGTGCTGCGCCGTGAGTCCGGCGAGCGAGAGGATGCGTACGAAGAGGTCGGCGGTGTCCTGTTCCAGGGCGCCGGCTTCGGCGGAGTGCTGGGCCAGCGAGACCAGTTCGCCCGGCGTGCGGGCGGAGGCCAGTTCGTCGGTGGGTTCGACGCCCAGCAGCCGGACCAGCCGGTTGGCGACGGTGTTCAGCGCGGTGATCACCGGGCGGAAGACCGTGGCGAAGCGGTGCTGGGGGCCGGCGACGAACCGGGCGACCTGGAGCGGCCGTGAGATGGCCCAGTTCTTCGGGACGAGTTCGCCGATCACCATCTGCACGGCGGCTGCCAGCAGCATGCCGATCACGACACCCACCCCGGGGACGGCCCCTGCGGGCAGTCCGGTGGCGGTGAGCGGTCCGGCGAGCAGCTGGGCGAGCGCGGGTTCGGCGAGCATGCCGACGACCAGCGAGGTGATGGTGATACCCAGCTGGGTGCCGGAGAGCTGGAAGGAGAGTTCGCGCAGGGCGGCGACGACGGTACGGGCCCGCCGGTCGCCTTCGGCGGCGGCGCGTTCGGCGTCGGGCCGGTCCACAGTGACGAGCCCGAATTCGGCTGCCACGAAGAATCCGTTGGCGAGGATGAGGAGGAATGCCGCAGCGAGCAGCAGCAGGGGGGTGGTCATACCGCCGCCTCCGGGGAGAGCGTGGGCTCTGCTGGGGCGGCGCAGGTACTACCGGACGATCCGTCCATTGCTGGAGGGAGTCACTCCTTGGGTCGCAGGAATGCCCCGCCGGCCTCGTGGACCTCTCGTGCGGGGCGGGGCGCACAGGGCGCCGCCGCCCTCAAGAGTAGTCAAGAAGGGGCCGGGCGGGGCAGGGGGCTCAGCCGTTCTCCGTACCGGCGTCCGCTCCGGTGCCACGGGACTCGGCGAGTGCGCGGAGCGTACGGGCGTCGCGGATGGCCTGTTCCTTGGCGATTCCGGGCTGGATACCGAGGGCGGGCAGGCTGGTGCCGTCGCTGAGGTCGAGGAAGACCCAGGGGTCACCGGCCCGCAGGTTGACGCGGAGGATCTCCGCCCAGGCCAGCCTGCGGGTACGGGTGAGATTGACGACCGTGACCCCGGTCTCGTCGGCGACGACCTTGGGCCTGCTGAGCAGGGCGAGGACGCCGAAGAAGAGCAGGGCCACGAAGACGAAGCTGGTCCGCTCCGCCGGGCTCAGCTTCTCCAGCGCCAGGGCGACGACGGTGATGACGACGAACATCGCCAGGCCGACACTCAGCAGGACCACCCGGGTGCGGGTGGGCCGGAAGGTGACCGGAAGGGTGGGCGTTTGCGGCCCGGACGCGGAGGCGGTCATCAGGTTCTCTGTCTTTTGGTGTTCGGTGGTTCCCCGGCCGTCAGAGGCGGCAGGCGTGGATGGCCGTGGTGAGGATGGCGCGGGCACCCAGCTCGTACAGGTCGTCCATGATCCGCTGGGCCTCCTTGGCCGCGACCATGGAACGGACGGCGACCCAGCCCTCGTGGTGCAGCGGGGAGATGGTCGGCGACTCCAGGCCCGGGGTGAGGGCCACGGCGCGCTCCAGGTGCTCGACGCGGCAGTCGTAGTCCATCATCACGTAGCTGCGGGCGACCAGGACGCCCTGGAGACGGCGGAGGAACTGCTGCACCTTGGGGTCGTCGTCGGGGGCACCGGTGCGGCGGATGACGACGGCTTCCGACTTCATGATCGGCTCGCCGATGACTTCGAGTCCGGCGTTGCGCAGGCTGGTGCCCGTCTCCACGACGTCCGCGATGACCTGGGCGACGCCCAGCTCGACGGCGGTCTCGACCGCACCGTCGAGGTGGACGACGGACGCGTTCACACCGAGCTCGGCGAGGTGCTTGGCGACGATGCCCTCGTAGGACGTGGCGATCGTCATGCCGTCGAAGTCCTCTGGGCCCTGGGCCGTGCCGGGCTTCGTGGCGTAGCGGAACGTGGAGCGGGCGAAGCCGAGTTGGAGGATCTCCTCGGCGTCGGCGCCGGAGTCCAGGAGCAGGTCCCGGCCGGTGATGCCGATGTCGAGGCGGCCGGAGCTGACGTAGATCGCGATGTCGCGCGGTCGCAGGTAGAAGAACTCGACCTCGTTCTCCGGGTCGACAAGGACGAGTTCCTTCGACTCCTTGCGCTGCTGGTAGCCGGCCTCATGGAGCATCGCCATCGCAGGCCCGGAAAGTGCACCCTTGTTGGGGATGGCGATGCGCAGCATGAGGTCAGGTTTCCTTTGTGCGAAGTGGTGGTGCGAAGCGTGTTCTGCGGTCGTACGGATGCCGTCGTACAGGTCGGGCAGGCGCGTCGGCTCAGAGGTGGGCGTAGACGTCGTCCAGGGAGATTCCGCGGGCGACCATCATCACCTGGACGTGGTACAGCAGCTGCGAGATCTCCTCGGCCGCGGCCTCTTTGCCCTCGTACTCGGCGGCCATCCAGACTTCGGCGGCCTCCTCGACGACCTTCTTGCCGATGGCATGCACCCCCTTCTCCACCAGTTCGGCGGTGCGGGAGGTGGAGGGGTCGCCGTTGGCCGCCTTGAGCTGCAGCTCGGCGAAGAGCTCTTCGAAGCTCTTGGGGGGTTTGTTCACCATGATGGTCCTTAGAATACGGGGTCCCCGACCGGCACTCAGCGCCAGGGTTCGCTGACGGTGCGCAGCGTCGCGGCGGTCGCGACGGCCGCGGTGACCGCTTCGTGGCCCTTGTCCTCGTTGGACCCTTCGAGGCCGGCCCGGTCCAGCGCCTGCTCCTCGGTGTCACAGGTGAGGACGCCGAAACCGACGGGGACGCCGGTGTCCACGGTGACCTGGGTGAGGCCCATGGTGACGCCCTGGGACACGTACTCGAAATGGGGTGTGCCGCCGCGGATGATCACTCCGAGGGCGACGATCGCGTCGTAACCGCGTCCGGCGAGGACCTTCGCGACGACCGGGAGCTCGAAGCTGCCGGGGACGCGGAGCAGCGTCGGCTCGTCGATGCCGAGGTCGTGCAGGGCGCGCAGCGCGCCGTCGACGAGGCCGTCCATGACCTTCTCGTGCCACTGGGCCGCGATCACCGCGACCCGCAGGTCGCCGCAGTTGCGTACGGACAGTTCGGGTGCGCCCTTGCCGCTCATGTCTTTCTCTCCTGCTCGTTCCGTGATCGTTACTGGTTGCCGCAGGTCGACGCGGGGACCGCGTCGAGCCAGGGCAGGTCGTGCCCCATCCGGTCGCGCTTGGTGCGCAGGTACCGCAGATTGTGTTCGCCGGCCTGGACGGGCATGGGCTCGCGGCCGGTCACCGCCAGACCGTGGCGCAGGAGCGCCGCTGTCTTCTCGGGGTTGTTGGTCATCAGCCGGACGCTGCGGACGCCGAGGTCGAGGAGCATCCGGGCGCCCGCGGCGTAGTCCCGGGCGTCGGCCGGCAGACCGAGTTCCAGGTTGGCGTCGAGGGTGTCGACGCCCTTCTCCTGGAGTTCGTACGCGCGCAGCTTGGAGAGCAGGCCGATGCCCCGGCCCTCGTGGCCGCGCAGATAGACGACGACGCCGCGGCCCTCCTGGGTGATGCGCTCCATGGAGGCGTGCAGCTGAGGGCCGCAGTCGCAGCGCTGGGACTGGAAGATGTCGCCGGTCAGGCACTCGGAGTGGACCCGGACCAGGACGTCGTCGCCGTCGCCGATGTCGCCGTGGACGAGGGCCACGTGCTCGACGCCGTCGATGATCGAGCGGTAGCCGTACGCGGTGAACTCGCCGAACGTGGTCGGCAGCCGGACCTCGGCCTCGCGGCGGACGGTCGGCTCGGAGCTGCGGCGGTAGGCGATCAGGTCCTCGATGGAGATGATCGTGAGGCCGTGCTTGCGTGCGAAGGGGACCAGCTCGGGCAGGCGCAGCATGACGCCGTCCTCGCCCGCGATCTCCACGATGGCGCCCGCGGGCCGCAGCCCGGCGAGGCGCGCCAGGTCGACGGCGGCCTCGGTGTGGCCGTCGCGGACGAGCACACCGCCGGAGCGCGCGCGGAGCGGGAAGATGTGGCCGGGGCGGACGAAGTCGGCGGGGCCCGCTTCGCCGGCCGCCAGCATCCGAAGCGTGGTGGCCCGGTCCGCGGCGGAGATGCCGGTGGTCACGCCGTGTGCGGCGGAGGCGTCCACCGAGACGGTGAAGGCCGTCTTCATGGACTCGGTGTTGTGGTCGACCATCTGCGGGAGTTCGAGCCGCTCCAGCTCGTCGGTCTCCATGGGTGCGCAGATCAGACCGCGGCACTCGCTCATCATGAAGGCGATGATCTCGGGGGTGGCCTTCTCGGCGGCGATGACGAGGTCGCCCTCGTTCTCGCGGTCCTCGTCGTCGACGACCACGACGGGGCGTCCGGCGGCGATGTCGCGGATGGCCTGCTCGACGGGGTCGAGCGAGAGGTCGACGATGTGGCCGCCGTGTTCCGGGTGCAGCCAGGTGGGCTGGGCAGTCATGCCGTGGCTCCTTCCAGAGCGGGTGTCCGCGTACGCAGCCACCAGTCGCGCATGCCCCACAGGACGAGGGCCCCGTAGACGACGTAGATGAGACCGGAGAAGGCGAGACCGCTGTGGAAGTTCAGCGGTACGCCGACCAGGTCGACGAGCAGCCAGGCGAACCAGAACTCGACCATCCCGCGGGCCTGGGCGAGCATCGCGACGAGGGTGCCGGCGAATATGTACGCGTCGGCCCACGGGCTCCAGGAGAGCGAGGGGAATGCGGTGAAGAGGCCGCCGACGGCCAGGGTGCCGAGCGCGGCCCCGCCGACGAGGTAGCCGCGTTCGCGCCAGGTGGCGAAGCGGACGGCGATCGAGCCGTCCTGCGCCTGCTGCCTGCCACGGGTCCACTGCTGCCAGCCCCAGACGGCGACGGCGACGACGATCACCTGCTTCCCGACGCTGCCCGCCTGCTGCACGGAGACGTTGGCGGCGACGAGCACGAGACCGGAGAGGAGCTGGGCGGGCCAGGTCCAGACGGAGCGGAGCCAGCCCAGGGTGAGGGCGATCAGACCGATCGTGTTGCCGATCAGGTCGGACCAGATGATGTGCTGGCCGAAGGCGGTGAAGGCCTCCGAGTTCAGCCAGGTCAGGGCGCTCACTTCACCGGCTCCTCGGGCTCCTGGACCGCGCGGTCGCCGAGCAGGCGCTCGACGTACTTGGCGATGACGTCCACTTCGAGGTTGACCGGGTCGCCGGCCTGCTTGTGGCCGAGCGTGGTCAGGGCGAGGGTGGTGGGGATGAGGCTGATCGTGAAGTAGTCGGGTCCGGCCTCCACGACCGTCAGGCTCACGCCGTCCACCGTGATCGAGCCCTTCTCGACCACGTACCGGGTCAGGTGCGCGGGCAGGGAGATCCTGACGATCTCCCAGTTCTCGGAGACCTCGCGGTCGATGACGCGGCCGGTGCCGTCGACGTGTCCCTGGACGATGTGTCCGCCGAGCCTGCCGCCGAGTGCCATGGGCCGCTCCAGGTTCACCCGGGAGCCGGCAGCCAGGGCGCCGAGGCTGGAGCGGTTCAGGGTCTCCGCCATCACGTCGGCCGTGAACTCGTGCTCGCCGAGGTCCACGACGGTGAGGCAGACGCCGTTGACGGCGATCGAGTCGCCGTGTTTGGCGCCTTCGGTGACGACGGGGCCACGCAGTCGGAAGCGGGAGGCGTCGTCGAGCTTCTCGACTGCGGTGACCTCACCCAGTTCTTCGACAATTCCGGTGAACACTCAGTTTCCCTTCCGAGCAGGGACGGGGACGGCGGTGATGCGCAGATCGGGGCCGATGCGTTCGGTCTCGGTCACTTCGAGCCGCAACGCCCGGGAGATGGTGGAGATTCCGGCGTCGGCGAGGGCCGCGGGGCCCGCGCCGAGGAGGACCGGAGCGAGATAGCCGACGACCTTGTCGACCGATCCCGCGGCGACGAAGGCACCGGCCAGGACCGGCCCGCCTTCGAGGAGTACGGAGCGGATGCCGCGTGCGTACAGGGCGTCGAGCAGGGCGCCGATGTCGAGACCGGGCCCGTTGGCGGCGCGGGGCAGCCGGAGCACGGTCTCCGAGGGGAGGTGGGCCGTGCCGGCGTCCTCGGCGACCGCGATCAGGGTGGGAGCCGTGCCGTCGAGGACGCGGGCGCCGGGCCGTACGGCGGTGGCGGCGGTGTCGACGACCACCCTGAGCGGCTGGCGGGCGCCCTCGATCCCGCGTACGCCCAGCTGCGGGTCGTCGGTACGTGCGGTACCGGAGCCGACGATCACGGCGTCGGCCTCGGCACGCAGCCGGTGGACGTCCGCGCGGGCTTCGGGGGAGGTGATCCAGCGGCTGGTGGCGTCGGCGGCGGCGATCCGGCCGTCGAGGGTGGCCGCGTACTTCCACAGGACATACGGGCGGCCGAGGCGTACGGAGGTGAGCCAGGCCGCGTTGCCCGCCTCGGCCTCGTCGGCGAGGAGCCCCTGCGTGGTCTCGATCCCGGCCGCGCGGAGGGTGTCGGCGCCCCCGGTGGCCTGCGGGTTCGGGTCTCCGACCGCGTAGACGACTCGGCTGACCCCGGCTTCGGTGAGCGCCTGGGCGCAGGGGCCGGTCCGGCCGGTGTGGTTGCAGGGTTCGAGGGTCACGTAGGCGGTGCCGCCACGGGCACGTCCGCCGGCCTCGCGCAGGGCGTGGACCTCTGCGTGGGGGCCGCCCGCCCGCCGGTGGAAGCCTTCGCCTGCCGGCGCACCGGCGGCGTCGAGAATGACGCATCCGACGACCGGGTTGGGGCTGGTGGAGCCGAGACCGCGGGCTGCGAGCGTGATCGCTCGCCGCATGGCGGTGATATCGGCTGCGGTGTCCACCGGGTCCTCCTGCCTCTTCGGGCACGGACTCCGGGGCCTGTCGATGACGACAGATGAAGCGGAACGCAACAGGGAACGCCTGAGCCGAAGACACGGATGCAGGTGTCCCGGGAGATCCCCGGAACGCATCCGCCGACGGCGGCGTACCTGTGACGGCCCGCCGCGCACTGCCTCCCATCCGGACTTTCACCGTCGGTCCAGGAATTTCACCTGGTCAACCGGCCGCTGGATGCGGACGGGTCGCGGACTGTAACCGCCGGTTCGGAATTACACCGACCCCGGAGTGCGCTGCTGCTGGTACACAACCAGTCTGCCACGGCCGCCCGTCGGCCATACGGGCGCGTACCTGTGGGCTGGCTCACAGGAACCCGCGGCGGGGTACGCGACGGGACGGTCGGGGTCAGATGGTCCAGACCTATCGACTCATTGGTCTAGTCCTCTTAATCTCTGCGTCACCTCCGAGGTCGGGTCCGGGCGTGCGCACGCTCCGGTCCCCGCACGACCCATCCCCCTTGCCAGTTGTGTTCTGCCGACCTCCCCAGGAGGAACGACAAATGCTGTCCCCCACTCGAGCGAGAGCCACCGGCACGATGATCTGGGAACTCGCGGGCGACTACCGCTTCGACGCCGCCAAGGGGCAGTACGAGCCGGGCTCGACGCTCACGTCGGCGATGTACGAGAAGTTCAGGTCGGCCACTCCGTACGGCGCGAAGAGGTCCACGATCGACCTGCCCACCCAGGCGCTGAACATCGATGTGGCCTTCGAGCAGTTCCCGCTCGGGGACTCGAACTACCCCATCGGCCCGAAGCTCAAGAACACCAACAACACCAGGACCACGCTGCCAGGCGGTACGGAGTTCCGCTTCGACTACGCCACGTCGGCGCCCGCCAACGCCAAGGACCAGTCGGGCTTCGGTACGACGATCTTCCGCAGTGACCACACCGCCCCGAACGACATCGGCGGACTCAAGGGTGACTACAACCGCGTCTCGCTGAAGCTCCCGGCCTGGCAGACGCTGGCCCCCGGGGCCTCGGTGCAGCTCGACTTCGTCTACTACCTGCCGACGTCGACGCCGTCGAACTGGACGGTGACCTTCGGGGGAACGTCGTACCCCCTCGCCGGTGACCTGGCACGCGGCACGACCGTGGTGGAGCCGGGCACGGGAACCAGCCCTTCTCCCGACCCGTCCACCACGCCTGCGACCACGCCGCCCACCACACCGCCCCCGGCCGGCAGTTGCTCGGCGCCGGCGTGGAACGCGACCGCTGAGTACGGCTCCGGCACGACCCTCGGTCACGCCTCCCGCCAGTGGAAGGCCAAGCGGTGGACGAAGGGCGAGACGCCCGGCACCACCGGTGAATGGGGTGTCTGGCAGGACCTCGGGGCCTGCTGAGCCCCGACCGCCCGACGACCGTGCGGTGACCGGGACGACCCGGTCACCGCACGGCCACGTGCGGGTACCCCGGGGAGGCGCGTCAGCCGCCCGGAGCGAACAACGCGTCCTGCGCCGCGTCCCGAGCCGCCACCAGCGCCCCTCGCAGCACCGCCGCGCCGCCGAGCGCCCCCGCCCTGACCTCCGTGGGCAGTGGCGACAGCCGGGCCAGCCGTTCCTCGACCCGTGAGGCGAGTGCGTCGCCACCCGCATGGCCCACCTCGCCCGCCAGGACCACACATCCCGGGTCGAGCACCGACACGACGGCCGCGGCGCCGAGCGCGACGCGGTCGGCGAGCGCGTCCAGGAAGACGTCGCCGTTCGCGACCCCCGCGAGGGCCGCGTGGACCGCGTGGACCGCCACCGGATCCTGCTCGCCGCCCTGCGTGCCCGCCGGGGCCCCGGCGGGCACGCCGTACCGGGCGGCGAGCTCGCAGACGGCGGCCGACCCGGCCAGCGAATGGAACCCCCCGTCGCAGCTGACGGCCGAGGGCACGCCCGTCGTCCACGGAACGGGCAGGAAGCCGATCTCGCCCGCCCCGCCGGAGGCTCCCCGGCGCAGCCTGCCGTCCAGCATGACGGCGGCCCCGATGCCGTGGCCGAGCCAGAGCAGGACGAAGGTGTCGCGGTCGCGGGCCGCGCCGCCGCGCTGCTCGGCGACGGCCGCGAGGTTGGTCTCGTTCTCCACGAGCACGGTGGCGGGCAGCCGCTGCTGGAGTGCGGCGACGAGCCCGCGGTGCCAGGCCGGCAGGCCGGTCGTGTCGCGGAGTTCCCCGGTGGCCGGATCGATCAGGCCGGGGGCGCCGATCCCGACGCTGTGCAGCGGGGCGGGGCCCGCCCGCCGCGCCGTGCGCTCCAGCAGGGCGACGGCCTGCTCGATGGCCGGTCCGGTGCCGGTTGTGCCGTCGATGGGCAGGGTGTCCTCCGCGAGCGTCACCCCGAGGAGGTCGGCGACGACGACCGCGACGCTGTCCGTACGCACGTCGAGGGCCGCGAGATGGGCGCGGTCGGCGACGATCCCGTACAACCGGGCGTTGGGTCCGCGCCGCTCGGCACCGCTCTCGCCGACCACCCGGATGAGCCCGGCACCCTGGAGGCGCTCGACGAGGTCGGCGACCGTGGGGCGGGAGAGTCCGGTGAGCGTCTTCAACTGCGTGGCCGTCAACGGACCGTCCCGCTGGAGCAGTTCCAGGGCGAGCCGGTCGTTGATGGCCCGGGCGGTGCTCGGTGAGGCGGGCATGCAGCGATCCTTCCAGATCCTGCCGCACGGGTCGCCGTCCATTTATCAGGCAGGGTTCCTGATAGTTTACTGGCCGCGTTGTGGAGACGGCTGCCGGGACCCCGGCGGGCCACAATTCCCTGGGGAGGGCACGGCGGTATGACGATGGATTCCTGCAACACGGTCTTCGGCAAGGAGCAGGTGAAGCGGGCCAGGATCGCGGTCGCCGCGGTCTTCACGGTGCACGGGGCGGTGACCGGGAGCTTCGCCACCCGGGTGCCGTGGATCCAGGACCACGCCTCGGTGAGCGCGGGTCAGCTCGGCCTCGCCCTCGCCTTCCCGGCCATCGGCGCCTCGCTGTCGATGCCCCTGGCGGGCCGGATCAGTCACCGCTTGGGGGCCAGGACCGCGCTGCGCGGCCTGCTGCTGCTGTGGACGCTGGCGCTGGTCCTGCCGGCCCTGGCCCCGAACCTCGTGACGCTCTGCGCGGCGCTCTTCGTGTACGGCGCGACGGCAGGGATGTCGGACGTGGCGATGAACGCGCTCGGGGTGGAGGTGGAGAACCGGCTGGACAAGTCGATCATGTCGGGGCTGCATGGGATGTGGAGCGTCGGCGCCCTGATCGGTTCGGCCGCGGGCACGGTCGCCGCCCACCTCGGCACCGACGCCAGGCTGCACCACACCATCGCCGCCCTCGCGCTCACGGCACTCGGGCTGATCGCCTGTCAGGGGGTCCTTGATCTCCGGAGCGAGGCGGACGAGGAGCCGCCGCCGCGCTTCACCCTGCCGCCGAAGTCGGCGCTGATCATCGGCGCGGTGGGCTTCTGCGCGGTGTTCGCGGAGGGGGCGAGCCTCGACTGGTCGGCGGTCTACCTCAAGGAGATCATGGGCAGTTCCGCCGGGCTGGCCGCCGCGTCCACGACGGCGTTCGCGCTGACGATGGCCGTGGCCAGGATCGCCGGTGACAAGGTCGTGGACCGCTTCGGAGCGGTCAGGACGGTCCGGGTCGGCGGCGTACTCGCGACGGCGGGCGGGCTCCTCGTGGTGGTGGCACCGAACGCCGCCCTGGCCCTGGGCGGCTTCGGACTGCTCGGCCTCGGCGTCGCCGTCGTCGTCCCGCTGGCGTTCGCCGCCGCGGGGCGCAGCGGGCCCAACCCGAGCCAGGCGATCGCCGGTGTCGCCACCATCACGTACACCTCCGGGCTCATCGCTCCCTCCATGATCGGCTCGCTGGCCGAGGCGACCTCGCTGATCGTCTCGTTCGGCCTGGTGACGGTACTGGCCTTCGGCCTGGTGCTGGGCGCGGGCGTGCTCCGCGGGGCCGACCGCGTGTCCACGGGCGGCGGCGCCCCGGACCCTTCACCGGCGAAGGCCGGGACGGGGACCTGAGAGCACGCAGGGTGGGGGCCTGCGCCGGAACAGGGCGCTGCGCGGGTACGGCCACCTGCGGCATAGCATGGCGCTGATCTTTTCCGCGGGAGAACACTCCGCACGGGACGTACGCGGTGAAAACTCCGCACGGACACACAGGGAGCAACCATGGGCGGCCTCGGCGTGCGCTGGACCTTGCACGGCGACGGGAAGACCCCCGCGCCGGGGGCCGTGGTGCGCCCCGACGAGCGGCTCTCCTGGCCCCGTACGTTCGGCCTGGGCGCCCAGCACGTGGTGGCCATGTTCGGCGCCTCGTTCGTCGCGCCGGTGCTGATGGGCCTGGACCCGAACCTCGCGATCATGATGTCCGGTGTCGCGACGGTGATCTTCCTGCTGGCGACGAAGGGCAGAGTGCCCAGCTATCTCGGCTGCTCGCTCTCCTTCGTCGGTGTCGCCGCGACGATCCGGGCGAGCGGCGGCAGCAGTGCGACCATCACGGGCGCGGTCCTCGTGGTCGGTGCGGTGCTGTTCCTGGTGGGCCTCGCGGTCCAGCGGTTCGGCGCCCGGATCATCCACGCCGCGATGCCGCCGGTGGTCACCGGCGCGGTCGTCATGCTGATCGGTTTCAACCTGGCGCCCGTGACGGCGTCGACGTACTGGCCGCAGGACCAGTGGACGGCGCTCCTGGTGATGCTGTTCACCGGTCTGGCCGTGGTCTGCCTGCGTGGATTCTTCTCCCGGATCGCGATCTTCCTCGGCCTGGTCTTCGGTTACCTGCTGTCCTGGGCGCTCGACGCCGTCTTCGGGAAGATCCACTCCCCGGCGGGCGGCGCCGAGGCCGTCGACCACTGGCGGCTGGACCTCTCCGCCGTCTCGCACGCCGACTGGATCGGGCTGCCGTCCTTCCACGCCCCCAGCTTCGAATGGTCCGCGATCCTGGTGGCCCTGCCCGTCGTGATCGCCCTGGTCGCGGAGAACGCCGGCCATGTGAAGGCCGTCGGCGAGATGACCGGTGACTCGCTCGACGACAAGCTGGGCACGGCCATCGCGGCCGACGGCGCCGCCTCCATGCTCTCCACCGCTGTGGGCGGGCCGCCGAACACCACGTACTCCGAGAACATCGGCGTGATGGCCGCGACACGGGTCTACTCCACCGCCGCCTACTGGGCCGCCGCCTGTTTCGCCCTGCTCTTCGGTCTCTGCCCCAAGTTCGGCGCGGTCGTCGCCGCCATCCCCGGCGGTGTCCTCGGCGGGATCACCGTCATCCTGTACGGCATGATCGGCCTCCTCGGCGCCCAGATCTGGACGAACGCCAAGGTCGATCTCCGCAACCCGCTCAACCTCGTGCCGGCCGCGGCCGGCATCATCATCGGCGTCGGCGGCGTCAGTCTGAAGATCACCGACAGCTTCGAACTGAGCGGCATCGCGCTCGGCACCATCGTCGTGATCACCGGCTATCACGTGCTGCGGGCCTTCGCGCCGGACCACCTGAAGACCCAGGAACCCCTGCTGGACTCGGGCACCTCCACCTACGACGAGGAGAAGCCCGCCGCGAAGGGCTGAGGCGGGCGCGGAAACGGGCCGGGGGCTGAGGCGTACGGGCGGATCTTCGCCCGTTCCGATGAACCCCCGGCCCGTCGGCGCCGCGGCGGCCCCCCGGCTGGGACGCTGCCCGCATGGCGCAGTCCGGGCGGTACGCAGACCTCGCGGGACCCGGCACCGCGATCGTGGACGTCCCCGCGGTGACCGGGCCGATGCGTGCCTTCCGACCGGGCCGGCCGCCGCGCGACTGGTGGGGCGCTGTCTGTTGACACCCTGCCGCTGGCAGCGACGGCCCGCGCCCCGTCGCGACGGGGCGTGCGAGGGTGGCGCGGGCCGGCTGTCTCCTCAGTCCTCCGGAAGCTCCACCGGGCTGATCTCGTCGAAGACGTCACCGGGGCCGGGGTTCGTCGCGTCCGTGGCGCCGCCGAACTGGGTCATGACACCCCACACGGCGTTGAGCGCGGTCTGCACGGCGCCCTCGGCCCATCCGGCCGTCCAGGAGATGTCGTCGCCCGCGAGGAAGACGCCCCGCTTGTCGGCGGGCAGCCGGTCCTGCATGAAGTGGGTGAACAGCCGCCGCTGGTAACGGTAGTGGCCCGGCAGGTTGGCCTTGAACGCGCCCATGAAGTAAGGCTCGTTCTCCCAGGACACGGTGACCGGGTTGCCGATGATGTGCTTGCGGATGTCGACGTTCGGATAGATCTCGCCGAGCGACTTGAGCATGACGTCCATGCGCTCGTTCGGGGAGAGCGGCAGCCACTTCAGGCTGTCGTCGCACCAGGTGTACGAGAGACAGATGACGGCCGGCTTGTCGGGGCCCTCGTCCAGGAGGTACGTGCCCCGGGTCATCCGGTCGGTGAGCGTCATCGACATGGAGTCGCGGCCGGTCAGCTCGTCCTTGTCCAGCCAGAACGGCCGGTCCACCGGCACGAACAGCTTGGACGACTCCATGTAGTGGGTGCGCTCCATCGCCGTCCAGTGGTCGATCGGGAAGAGCGCGTCGTCACAGGCGATCTTGGAGAGCAGCAGCCAGGACTGCGCCGTGAAGACCGCCGCACGGTAGGTGCGGATGTCCCCGCTCGCGTCGGCGACCGTGACCTTGTTGCCCGCGGTGCGGTTCAGCCGGGTCACGGCCGGGCGCGGCTCGCCGTTGTGCAGGGAGGCGAGTGACGTGCCGAGGGGCCAGTGGACGATCTTCTCCGGCTCGCGGTCCCAGAGGCGCAGCGGCAACTGCTGGCTGCCCCCCACGATCCCGCGGTGGTGGTCGTCGGCCTCGCTGTAGACGACGCGCAGGATCTCCAGGATGGAGTTGGGGAAGTCGGTGTCCCAGCCGCCGGTGCCGAAGCCGACCTGGCCGAAGATCTCGCGGTGCCGGAAGGACTTGAACGCCTCGGAGTCGCAGAGAAACCCGTAGAAGGTCTGGTTGTCGAGCTTCTCGACGAGCTTCGCCCAGATCTCGCGGATGCGCGGGATGTCGCGCTCGCGCATCGCGCGGTTCATGTCGGAGAAGTCCGCGCCCTTCTCCAGGCAGGCGTTCCAGGCGTCCATGACATCGCGGTACACCTGGGGCAGGTCGGCGATGGTCTCGGCGTAGTGCGACTCGCCCTTGAGGTCGACGACGGTCGACGGGGTGGCCGGGGACAGCGGGTTGGGGAACGGCTTCGTCTCCAGGCCCACCAGGTCGATGTAGTGCTGGAGCGCCGTGGAGGACGGCGGGAAGCGCATCGCGCCCATCTCGGCGGTCAGTTCGGGGTCGCAGCCCTCGAAGCCGACCGTACGGAGCCGGCCGCCTATCTGGTCCGCCTCGTAGACGACGGGCTTGAGGCCCATCTTCATCAGCTCGTAGGCGGCGATGATCCCGGAGAGCCCACCGCCGATGACGGCGACCTCGGCACCGTGCTCGGTGGCCGGGATCTGCCCGATGCCCGCCGGGTGTGCGAGGAAGTCGTCGTACGCGTAGGGGAAGTCCGGCCCGAACATGGTGATCGGCGGCTGCGCGTCGGTGTGCTGGACGGCGTTGGGCACCGTGGACGTCATGGGGTGGGGACTCCTTGCGCGAAACAGCGGAACGGGGTGTGGCAGGGGGTGGCGCGACGGCTCAGGCGAGAGAGCCGTAGAAGCCGGGGCGGCGGTCGGCCAGATACGGGTTGGCGGCGCGCGAGGCTGTCAGCACCTCAGGGTCCACCTCGCCGATGACGAGCTCCTCGCCACGGCCGGCGCGGACTCGCACCACACCGTCGGGCCCGGCCAGACAGCTCAGGCCGATGAACTCGAACTCGCCTTCCCGGCCGGTCCTGTTGACGTACGCCACGTACATCTGGCTCTCGAAGGCCCGGACGGGGACGACGGACTCGGCGACGAACTGGAAGGGGTGCATCTGCGCGGTCGGCACCAGCAGCAGACCGGTGCCCGCGAGGGCGTGCGCCCGGACGTTCTCCGGGAACTCGACGTCATAGCAGATCAGCAGACCGATGCGTACGCCACCGAGCTCGGCCTGCACCACGGACTGCTCGCCGGGGGTGAACCACTCCTGCTCGAAGCAGCCGAAGAGATGGGTCTTGCGGTAGTTCGCGAGTGCGGCCCCGTCCGGCCCGATGAGCTGCGCCGCGTTGAAGATCTGCTCGCCCTCGCGCTCCGGGTAGCCGTAGAGCACCGCGAGCCCGTGCCGTACCGCGAGGTCGGCGACGGCCTGCGCACCGGGCCCGTCGGAGGCTTCCGCCAGCCGAGGGACGGCGTCACCGATGGCGTAGCCGGTCAGGAACATCTCGGGACAGACGAGCAGCTGCGCCCCGGCCTCGGCGGCACGTCCGGCGGCCTCGTCGAGAACCTTCAGGTTCTCGTCCACGGCACCGGGTCGGCCGGAACTCTGGAGCAGGGCGGTGCGCAACGACGGCATGGCTGACCTCGGGAGGTGCGAGCGGGGTGGGGAGACATATCGACGGTACGGCCCGCCGCTCCCCCCGGACAAGGCGCGACCCTTGCGCCCCACCGGCGATCCATTGCGCCCGCCGACCCGGCGACGGCGATTCATTGCGCGGGACGACTTCCCAGGTCAGAAGGGTGATCTGGGTCTCACGCCACACGCCGCCGACCGCGCGTGACTCAGGCCGGCGGCGACCCCGCCGAGTACCGTCGCAGCAACGGCGACAGCACGAGCACGGACTTCGTCCGCTCCACGTACGGCTCGCCGGCGATCCGCTCCAGCACCTGCTCGAAGTGCCGCATGTCGGCGGCGAAGACCTGCACGATCGCGTCGGCATCGCCCGTGACCGTCGAGGCCGACGCCACCTCCGGATACACCGCGAGTCCGCGCTTGATCGCCTCCGGCGACGTATTGCGGCTGCAGTAGATCTCGATGAATCCCTCGGTCTCCCAGCCCAGCGCCGCGGGGTCCACGCGCACGGTGAATCCGGTGATCGCCCCCTCGGCCCGCAGCCGGTCGACCCGGCGTTTCACCGCGGGGGCGGACAGCCCGACCAGCGCGCCGATATCGGCGTAGGAGCGCCGGGCGTCTTCGGCGAGGGCGTGGACGATGCGTTCGTCGAGGTCGTTCAGGCGCACTTCGGGCGGTTCACTTCTCTGCGGTCCGGTTCGGGGGCGACGGCACTGCCGCCGCCCCCGAAGTAGACCATGCGCGCCCGTGGCGCGCTCACCGGCGCCGACCGGTCAGAACGGGAACCGGGAGCGCCCGTGCTGCACCGAGATCCACTTCTGCGTGGTGAACGCCTCGATCATCGACTCGCCGTTCAGCCGGCCGAGGCCCGACGCCTTCTCGCCGCCGAACGGGACGATGGGCTCGTCGTGGACCGTGCCGTCGTTGATGTGGATCATGCCGGTGTGGATGCGCTGCCCGACCCGTACACCGCGCTCGATGTTGCCGGTGTGCACGGCGCCGCTCAGCCCGTACGGGGTGTCGTTGGCGATCCGTACCGCCTCGTCCTCGCCGTCGAACGGCACGAGCAGCGCGACGGGGCCGAAGATCTCCTGGTGCAGGACGGGCGAGTCGGCGGCCAGCCCGGTGAGCACGGACGGGCTCACCACGTTGCCGTCGGCCCGGCCGTGCAGCAGCGCCGTGGCACCGGCCTCGACGGTCTGGTCGACCAGCTTGGACACCGCGTCGGCCTGGGAGGAGTTGATCAGCGGGCCGATCTGGGTCGCCGGGTCGGCCGGGTCGCCGACCCGCAGCGAGGCCACCTTGGCGACGAACTTCTCGGTGAACTCCTTCTCCACCGCCCGGTCGACCAGGATCCGGTTGGCCGCCATGCAGACCTGGCCCGCGTGGATGTACCGGCTGAAGACGGCCGCGTCGACGGCGTAGTCCACATCGGCGTCGTCGAGCACGATGAGTGCGCTGTTGCCGCCCAGTTCGAGCACGGCGCGCTTCAGGTTCGCCGCGCAGACGGTCGCGACGTGGCGGCCTACCTTGTCCGAGCCGGTGAAGGAGATGACCTGCGGGACCGGGTGCTCCAGCAGCGTGTCACCGATCTCGGCGATGTCGGTGACCACGACGTTCAGCAGACCGGCGGGCAGCCCCGCGTCCTCGAACACCTTGGCCAGCAGGGTGCCACCGCAGACAGGGGTGTTCTGGTGCGGCTTGAGGACCACGGCGTTGCCGAGGGCCAGCGCGGGTGCGACCGACTTGAGGGACAGCAGGAAGGGGAAGTTGAAGGGGCTGATGACGCCCACGACGCCGACGGGCACCCGGTAGACCCGGTTCTCCTTGCCCTCGGTGGGTGAGGGGAGTATCTGCCCGGCGGGGCGGAGCGCGAGCTGTATCGCCTCGCGCAGGAACTCCTTGGCCAGGTGGATCTCGAAGCCCGCCTTGAGCCGTGTACCGCCCAGCTCGGCGACGATCGCCTCACTGATCTCGGGCTCGCGCTCCTCGACGATCCTCAGCGCCTTCTCCAGCACGCCGCGCCTGGTGTACGGGTTGGTGTCCGCCCACGCCGGCTGGGCCCGCTCGGCCGCACGGTAGGCCTGGTCCACCTCGTCCGCCGTGGCGACCGGGATCGACGCGAGCTTCTCCCCGTTGTACGGGTTGAAGTCGATGATGTCCCACGACCCCTTCCCCGGCCTCCACTCGCCGTCGATGTACTGATGGGCCAGGTCAGTGAAGAAGGACATGAGATCCCTTACCGCAGAGAGAGGCGGGCAGCTGATTGCGATTCATATTACTTAATTTTCAACCGACTTGGGGCGCCTCACGGGCTGCGCCGAAGCGTCCCGGCGACCGGTCCGCCTACGCGAAAGCCCCTCCCGGCGTCAGTCACCGGAAGGGGCTCAGCTGTTGCGGACGTGGCGGGATCAACTCCAGCTGGCGTGCAGCGGCTTGCCCTCGGCGTACCCGGCGGCGCTCTGCACACCGACGACCGCCTTCTCCGCGAACTCCTCCAGGGAGGCGGCACCCGCGTAGGTGCAGGAGGAGCGGACACCGGCGATGATCGAGTCGATCAGGTCCTCCACGCCGGGCCGGGTCGGGTCCAGGAACATCCGTGAGGTGGAGATGCCCTCCTCGAACAGCGCCTTGCGTGCGCGGTCGTAGGCGGACTCCTCCGACGTACGGTTCTTCACCGCGCGCGCCGAGGCCATGCCGAAGGACTCCTTGTAGTAGCGCCCGTCGGCGGACTGCTGGAGGTCGCCCGGCGACTCGTACGTACCGGCGAACCAGGAGCCGATCATCACGTTGGACGCACCCGCGGCGAGTGCCATCGCGACATCGCGCGGGTGGCGGACCCCGCCGTCGGCCCAGACGTGCTTGCCGTGCTTCTTGGCCTCGGCGGCGCACTCAAGGACGGCGGAGAACTGGGGCCTGCCCACACCGGTCATCATCCGGGTGGTGCACATGGCGCCGGGTCCGACACCGACCTTGATGATGTCCGCGCCGGCCTCGATCAGGTCGCGCACACCTTCGGCGGCCACGATGTTGCCCGCGACGATCGGCACCCGGGGGTCCAGTGCCCGGACGGCCCGCACCGCGGCGATCATGGATTCCTGGTGGCCGTGCGCGGTGTCCACGACGAGTGTGTCGGCGCCGGCGTCGAGCAGCTGCTTGGCCTTGCTCGCCACGTCGCCGTTGATGCCGACGGCCGCCGCGATGCGCAGTTTGCCCGCCGCGTCGGTGGCGGGAGTGTAGAGCGTCGCGCGCAGTGCCGCCTTACGGGTGAGGATGCCGACGAGCCTGCCGTCCGCGCCCACGGCGGGGGCGAGCTTGCGGTTGGCGCCGTCCAGCTTGTTGAAGGCCTCGCGCGGGTCGATGTCCGCGTCCAGCAGGACCAGGTCCTTCGACATGACCTCGGTGAGCTGGGTGAAGCGGTCGACGCCGGTCAGGTCGTGCTCGGTGACGATCCCGACGGGGCGGTACTCGTCGTCGATGACGACACCCGCACCATGGGCACGCTTGTGCAGCAGGGACAGCGCGTCCCCGACGGTCTGTCCCGGGGCCAGCACGATCGGGGTGTCCAGGACGTGGTGACGGGTCTTGACCCAGCTGATGACCTCGGTCACGACCTCCATCGGAATGTCCTGGGGGATGACGACGAGACCACCGCGGCGGGCGACGGTTTCGGCCATGCGGCGCCCCGCGATCGCCGTCATGTTGGCGACGACGAGCGGGATGGTGGTGCCTGTGCCGTCGGGCGAGGAGAGATCCACACTCTGCCGGGACCCGACCGCGGAGCGTCCGGGGACCATGAAGACATCGTCGTAGGTGAGGTCGTACGGGACCGAGGGGGACTCTGTGTAGCGACCGGTGCCCGGCTCAAGAAAGCGCATAACACTCATATTTTCATACGAAACGGTGCAGGTCGTTTCCACGAAGACACAGCAAAAGACCCCCGCTTTCATCTGTTCCTCCAAGGAGGAGGTCGGGAGGGCCGGGCAAGTGGAACCTGCCTTACCCAGGGACCTTACCCGAACGGGATTCGAACCATTCGTGATCAGCATCCCTGGACCCGGTGACAGGGGGTCAGGTAGCTTCAAAGCCGCAGGTCTCAGAGGTGACCGCAGCGCCGACGGCCAACAGCCGGAACACCTGTCACGCGTTTGACCGGAGAGGATTCGGATCCGCCCGTGGAGAGCGAACTGCCGGACATCTACTGCCCGTTCCCCCAGCGGACCAGTCCGCACGTCGGGCAGACCCGAGAGCACCTGGACATCTGGACACGCCGGACCGGCCTGGTACACAGGCCCTCCGCGAGGACCAGGTTCGAACAAGCCGATTTCGGCTCCTTCGTCGGCATGGTCTACCCGACGGCGGACGGCGAGCACCTCGATCTCGTGGCCGACTGGTTCGTCTGGCTGTTCCTCGTCGACGACCAGCTCGACGACGGCCAGCTCGGCCGCGATCCCGAACGGGTACGCGGTGTGGTCGCCCGGATGCTCGCCGTCATCGACGGCCTGGACACCGCCCCCGTGCCGGAAGCCGAGCTCCCGGCCGCCGTCGTCGCCCTGGAGGATCTGTGGGCGCGGACGATTCCCGGCATGGCCGCGCACTGGCGCAGACGCTTCGCCTGGCACCTCAGCACGTACCTGACGACGGCCACCAGCTGGGAGGCCGGGAACCGCGCCGACGGTGTGGTGCCCTCGGAGGAGACGTACATCGCCAAGCGGCGTCACACCGGCGCGATCCACGTCTGTATGGACCTGATAGAGATCGTGGCCGGCATCGAGGCACCGGAGTCGATCCACAACGACCCGCGCTTCATCACCGCGCTGGAAGCCTCCTGCAACGTGGTGTGCTGGGCCAACGACGTCTACTCCTTCGAGAAGGAGCAGGTCCTCGGCGAGATCCACAACCTCGTGCATCTGGTCCGCCACCACCGGGGCTACGGGGAGCAGCAGGCCATCGACCATGTCTGCGCCCTGATAGCCACCGAGACCGAGCGGTTCCTCACGGCCGAGGACGAACTGCTGGAGATGTATCCGCAGCTGGCCGACGTCCTGGTCCCGTATCTGGACGGCATGCGCAGCTGGATGCGCGGAAATCTGGACTGGTCCCGGCTCACCCCCCGCTACAACCCGGCGGACGTCAGTCAGTACGAGGAGCCGGAGGAGTATCTGGAGGCGACGGTCCTCGGCTTCTCCGTCGGCCGCGCCCCGGAGCGTGTGAGCGACGCCCGGAAGGGCTGAGCGGCGGCGAAGGCCGGGCGCAAGGTGCGCCCGGCCTTCCGTCCGTCCACTGCGCAGCTGTTCAGACGCTGTCCGGGTCCGCGCGTTCGAGCGCCGGCCGGGAACCTGGCGCCGACTCGGTCAGCAGGAAGTCCGCGGCAGCCGTGTCCGTCACCAGGCTGGTCACCAGGCCGGAGCGCAGGACCGCGCCGATCGCCGCCGCCTTGCGCTGGCCTCCCGCGATCGCCACCACCTCGGGAATCCGGCGCAGCCGGTCCGCCTCCACCGTGATGCAGCGCTCGCCGAGGTCGCGCCCGACCCTGCGCCCCGCGGAGTCGAAGAGGTGCGCGGACATCTCGGCCGCGACCCCGAGCGAGGCGTAGTGCGCCCGCTCCTCGTCCGAGAGCATGTCGTGCACGGTGGAGATGCCCGGCTCCCAGGAACCGATGGAGACCGCCGCGACCGTCACCTTGTCGAAGTACTCGAAGGCGCGGGCGATACCCGTCTGGTGCCGCAGCGCGGCCGCGGTCGCCGGGTCGGGCAGCAGCATCGGCGCGTAGATCGGGTGCGCTTCGCCGCCGGACACCTGTGCCGCACGGCGGACGGCCTCGACCGAGCCGCGCTCGGCCGTCCCCGCGTCGTACACCCCGGTGAGCTGCACGACCGTGCACGGAGGCAGCCGGTCGAGGGCCGCCGCCATGTGAATGGTGGACCGGCCCCAGGCCAGGCCGAGGACATCGCCCTCGTTCACCAGTTCGCCGAGAAGGTCGGCCGCGACCTCGCCCAGATTCTCCGGGTCGGGGGCGTCCTCCTGCTCCTCGGCCGGGGATTCGACCACGACCGCGTGGCGGAGCCCGTAGCGGGCCCTGAGCGCGTCGGAGCGCTCCGCGTCCAGTTCGGCCGGCACCCGGATCTCGATGCGTACGAGATCACGCTCGAGGGCTGTCTCCAGGACCCGTGCCACCTTGAAGCGGCTGACGCCGAACTCCTCGGCGATCTGGATCTTCGACTTTCCCTCGAGGTAGAACCGGCGGGCCATGGCCGCCGCCTGCACCAGCTCCGCGGGTCCCATCCGCATGGCTGACCGACCCGCCGAGATGCCAGACACCGCGATCTCCTCACTGCTGTTCACACGCTCGATACGCCGTTCATCCTGTCAGATCCGGCGATCCTTGATCAGCCACGTCGGGCCGCGTTCATCTGCCTTTGGTTCAGTGGTCGCATGCCCAGGATGCCCTGGCCGTGGCCGCGTCCGCCTGGGCCCTCAGTCCCCGCACCGCCGCGGCCGGATCCCCGGCCCCGTACACCGCCGAGCCGGCGACGAACACGTCGGCACCGGCTTCGGCACACCGCTCGATGGTGGTGGCGGAGACTCCGCCGTCCACCTGGAGCCACAGTTCCAGACCGTGCTTGGAGATCAGCTCGCGGGTGCGGCGGATCTTCGGCAGCATGATGTCCAGGAACGACTGGCCGCCGAAGCCCGGCTCCACCGTCATGATCAGCAGCATGTCGAGTTCGGGGAGGAGATCCTCGTACGGCTCGATGGGCGTCGCGGGCTTGAGTGCCATCGAGGCACGGGCCCCCTTCGCCCTGATCTCCCGGGCCAGCCGCACCGGCGCCGCCGCCGCCTCCACGTGGAAGGTGACGGAACCGGCACCCGCTTCGACGTACTGCGGCGCCCAGCGGTCCGCGTCCTCGATCATCAGATGGCAGTCCAGCGGGGTGTCCGTGGCCTTGCTCAGCGCCTCCACGATCGGTACGCCGAGCGTCAGATTGGGCACAAAGTGGTTGTCCATGACATCGACATGGAGCCAGTCCGCGCCTTCGACGGCCTTCGCCTCCTCGGCGAGACGTGCGAAGTCGGCGGACAGGATGCTGGGGTTGATCTGGGCCATGCCCCCAGCCTGCCACGTTCCGCGCCACTTCCACGCCTCGGTGCGCCCCAAAGCCTCACGGGATCATCACAGTTCACGTAATCCCGGCTTTTCGCCGGTCATTTGCCTGCCGGTCCGCGCGCTGTGCAGGCGGACCGGCTTCTGGATCAGCCGGTGCGCCGCAGCAGCGCGAGGTACATCGCGTCCGTGCCGTGCAGGTGGGGCCAGAGCTGAACGTCCGGTCCCTCGCCCAGTGCGGGCACTCCCGGCATCAGGGGACGCGCGTCCACCCACTCGGCCTCGAAGGACTGCTGCCCGCCCCGGCCCTTGAGTACGTCCTCGACGACCACCCTGGTCTCCGCGAGGTGCGGTGAACACGTCGCGTACCCGACGACCCCGCCGATCCGCACGGCCTTCAACGCCTCGCGCAGCAGGCCGCGTTGCAGCGGGGCGAAGCTCTCGAGGTCCTGGGCCTTGCGTCGCCAGCGGGCTTCCGGCCGACGGCGCAGCGCACCCAGTCCGGAGCACGGTACGTCCATCAGGACCCGGTCGAAGGAGCCCGGCTGCCACGGCGGGCGGGTGCCGTCGGCGGTGATCACCTGGTACGGGCCCGGGTTCCCGGCCAGCGAACGCTCGACCAGCCGCGCGCGGTGCGGCTGCTTCTCCGCGGCGAGCAGCGCGGCGCCCCGGCCGGCGGCGAGACCCGCCATCAGGGCCGCCTTGCCACCGGGTCCGGCGCAGCCGTCGAGCCAGCGGGTGTCCCTGCCCTCGACCGGGGCGTTGGCCAGGGCGGCGGCGACGAGCTGGCTGCCCTCGTCCTGCACTCCCGCGCTGCCGTCCTGGACGGCCGTCAGAGCGCCGGGCTCGCCGCCCTCCGCCATCCGTACCGCATAGGGCGACCAGCGGCCCGGAAGGCCGTTGTCCTCGCCGAGCGCGGCCAGGAGTTCATCGGTGGTGGAGCGTCCCGGCCGGGCGACCAGGGTCACCTCGGGCCGCTCGTTGTCCGCTTCGAGGAGGTCCTCGATGCCCGCACGGCCGCCGCCGAGGGCGTCCCAGAGGGCGGAGACGATCCAGCGCGGATGCGAGTGGACGATGGAGAGATGGTCCTCGGCGTCCTTCTCGTACGAAGGGGCGACCTGCTCCACCCAGGTGTCCAGGTCGTGCGCCGTCACCTTGCGCAGGACGGCGTTGACGAACTTGGCACGCCCCTCCCCCAGCACCACCCGGGCCAGCTCCACACTGGCCGAGACGGCGGCGTGGTTCGGAATCCGGGTGCCCAGCAGCTGGTGCACCCCCATGTTCAGGACGTCCAGCACGGGCGGGTCGACCTCGCGCAGCGGCCGGTCGATGCAGGCGGCGACGATCGCGTCGTACGTCCCCTGCCTGCGCAGCGTCCCGTAGACCAGCTCGGTCGCGAGCGCCGCGTCCCTGCCGTCGAAGTCACCCTTCGCCCGTGCCTTCTTCAGCAGGGGAGGCAGAACGAGGTTGGCGTACGCGTCGCGTTCGTCGACGGCCCGCAGCGCCTCGAAGGCGAGGAACCGTACGGGGTCCTTCTGAGGACGGCGATGCGGCTTGGCAGGACGGCGACGCTGCTGGTCTGTCACGAGAAAGGTGCTCCGCTGGTGGTGAGAGGACGATCCCTCACAGGGTACGTCGCGGCTACACGCCCACCAGTTCGCCCGGGACGATCCGCACCCCGCGCGCCCAGTCGGCGCCCTTCATCGGCTTCTTCCCCTGCGGCTGGACCCAGAGCAGCTCCACGGCGTGCGAGCCGGTGCCGACGTAGACGTTGTTCTTGGCGACGGACAGTTCGCCCGGGGCCAGGTCGGTCCGGTCCAGGACCGGTGCGGCCTGGATCAGCTTGAGCCGTTCCCCGCGGAAGAGCGTCCAGGCGCCGGGAGCGGGGGTGCAGCCCCGGATCACCCGGTCGACCCGCAGCGCGGGGGCGGACCACTGCACCTGCGCGTCCTCGACGGTGATCTTGGGGGCGAGGGTGATGCCCTCGTCCGGCTGCGGCACCGCGTGCAGCACACCG
Organism: Streptomyces finlayi; assembly: GCF_014216315.1. Taxonomy (NCBI): domain Bacteria; kingdom Bacillati; phylum Actinomycetota; class Actinomycetes; order Kitasatosporales; family Streptomycetaceae; genus Streptomyces; species Streptomyces finlayi. The sequence continues at coordinate 6,776,790 of NZ_CP045702.1, read as the reverse complement.
TCCTCGATGCCGTCCATGGTCGCGGCGAGCAGCCCCGCACCGGCGAAGGCGAGCCGGGTCAGGAGATCGCCCGCGGTGTCTGCGGGCCGCACCTCCTCGGTGAGGACGCCGTACACCGGTCCCGAGTCCAGCCCCTCCTCGATGAGGAACGTCGAGGCTCCGGTCACCTCGTCGCCCGCCATGACCGCGTGCTGCACGGGGGCGGCGCCGCGCCAGGCTGGCAGCAGCGAGAAGTGGAGGTTGACCCAGCCCCGGGCGGGCACGGCGAGCGCGGCCTTGGGCAGCAGCGCCCCGTAGGCGACGACGGGACAGCAGTCGGGCGCGATCTCGCGCAGCCGTGCGAGGAAGTCCTCGTCCCGCGGCTTGAGGGGCTTGAGGACCTCGATCCCGGCCTCCTCGGCGCGCTCGGCGACGGGGCTGGCGACCAGCCGGCGCCCCCGCCCGGCCGGTGCGTCGGGCCGGGTGATGACGGCGGCCACTTCGTGACGGCCGGAGGCGAGCAGTGCGTCCAGGGCGGGTACGGCTACCTCTGGGGTGCCTGCGAAGACGAGCTTCATGGGGGCTGACTGCCTCTCGGGCCGAAACGTACGGTGATGAGCAGCACACCAGTCTAGGGCCTCTGGTTCCCCCCGGCTCCGCGCCTGTGCCGGGGGGCGTACGCGTGGCCGCGCGCCCCTCACATATGCGCATACGCCCCGACAGCGTGACCACATCACCCGGTGGCGCGTTGTCAAAGGAGATTGACCGAAGCGGGCCGCCTCGGCGCGGCCCCGATCCCTTTCATCGCCGGTTCGAGAGGCTTCTTCATGGCCGAACACGCAACCCACGACGCCCAAGCGCGGGCCAGTCTGCATCTTCTGGTGCGGGACATCGAGCGGGTCCGGCGGCAGGTGGACGCGCTGCGCACCCTCACCGCCCAGCTGGGCAACGTCTACCGTCCGCGCCGCTCCGGCCCGTCAGCGGGCTTCGTCGTCTACGGCAGGGCCCCGGCCCCCACCGTCCGCCTGGCCCAGGAACTCCGGGACAGCGTCGAGACCCTGGTCACGGCGGCGGTCGACTTCGACCGCTCGCTCGGGTTCTCCTGGGACGCGGTGGGCTCGGCCCTCGGGGTCACGAAGCAGGCGGTGCACCGCCGTTACGGCGCCCGGCGCAACACGGCCGGCACCGCGTCGGCCGAGGGGGCCGTCGCCGCCGAGAACGGCGTGCAGCGGCCCGTGTCCACCGTCCCCACCACGCCGGGGACTCCCGTCGCGCCTTCCGGCCCCACGCTTCCCTCCGTGCCCACGGCCCGATCGATGCCGCCCCAGCCCTCGGCGGCCGCTCCCTCGCTGCGGGAGGAACTGCGCCCCGGTGCGTTCCCCGGTCCGCGCAACGGCTGACGGCCCTCCACCGCCTCCACTCCCCCTGCCCCTCCGTGCCGCGCGCACGGCGGGGCAGTCCCCTGTCCCGGCGCGCCCGTGGCCTCTCGACCTCTCAGCCTCTTGCCATGTCGGCCGCTCGGCATCTCGGCATCTCGGCATCTCAGCCGATGTCCGGCGGATCGATCCTGATCCGGACGGGGTCGCCGCCCCCTTGGCCATCCTCGCCGCCTGTGCCGTCTTCAGTGCCGCGGCGAGCGCCGCTCCCCGCCCCGGCTCGACCCGGACCAGAACCCGCTCCCAGGGCTCGCCCGGCGGAGCGTCCCATGGCCTGCGCGGCCGTCCTGGCTCGGCGGCCGACACCGGGACCGGGCCCAGGATCTGTGCCTCGGGCGGCAGTTCCGCGGCAGCGAGGAACGCCGCGAGCGCCTCGGCGGGACCGGTGACGGACGCCATCCGGGACACCGGCGGGAAGCCGAGCTCGGCCCGCTCCGCCAGTTCGCGCCGCGCGTACCCGGCGGGGTCCCAGCGCACCAGTGCCTGCACGGCCCGCAGCGTCGGCTCGGCGACGATCACCACGGTGCCGCCCTCGCCCTGCCCCCGTACGAGAGAGGCGGCGGAGGTCCACCGGCGCAGCGCCTCCTCACCGGCTCTGAGGTCCGGTCTGCCGAGCATGGCCCAGGCGTCCAGGAGCAGCGCGGCGGCGTAGCCGCCCTCGGCGACGGGTTCGGCGCCCGGGGTGCTCACGACCAGTGCGGGCGCGTTCGGTACCGAATCCAGGATGTGGTCGCGCCCGGATGTGCGGACCGGCACGGCGGGGAAGGCCCTGCCCAGCTCCTCCGCCGTCCTGCGGGCACCGACGATCTGGGCACGGAGCCGGAAGGACCCGCAGCTCTCGCAGTGCCAGGACGTCTCGGCGCGCCCGCACCAGGCACAGTTCAGGTCCTGCTGGTCCGGGGCCTCCAGCGGCCCCGCGCAGTGCCGGCACCGCGCGGGTGTCCGGCAGCGCTCACAGGCCAGCCGGGGCGCGTACCCCCGGCGGGGCACCTGCACCAGCACCGGACCCGTGCGCAGCCCGTCCCGGACCGTCTGCCAGGCGAGGCTGGGCAGCCGGGCGCTCCGGGCTGCGCCGTCCCGTGCCAGCTCGCCGTCGCCGATGGTACGCACGAGGGGCGCCGCCCTCCTCAGCTGCTCCCGGTCCGCGCTCAGGGGCAGCGCCCAGCCCGTCTCGACGAGCTGGGCGGCCTCCACGGTGCAGCTGGTGCCGCCGAGCAGAAAGCCACATCTGCCATGCGCGGCCCTCAGCTCCAGCACCTCCCGGACGTGCGGGAACGGGGCGTTGTCATCGCTGTGGCTGGAGTCGCCGTCGTCCCAGATCACGACGAGGCCGAGGTCGGCGACGGGCGCGAACATCGCGGCGCGCGTCCCGACGACCGCCCGCACGGACCCCCGGCGCACCGCGAGCCACTGCCGGTAGCGCTTCTCCGGACCCGAGTCCGCTGTCAGGAGCGTGTGCCGACCGTCCCCCAGCAGCCCGGTGAGCGCGGTGTCCACCCGCGCCGCGGCCCGGCCATCCGGTACGACGACGAGCGCGCCCCGTCCCGAGGCGAGCGTGGCGGCCACGGCCCTGGCGATCTCCTCGGGCCAGTGCGGGCCCGGCAGAGCCGTCCATACGGCGCGCGGCGCTCCGCCATCGGCCAGTGCCCGGAGAAACGCGGGCCCCTGGCCGTACCGCTCCCAGCTCCCCGCCTCCGGCGGGGCGGGAGGCGGCATGGGGTCCGGGGACGGCTTGGACTCGGCTCTGCCGTTCCTGGGCGGCACGGCGAGCTGGAGGACGTCGGCGAGGCTGCCCGCGTACCGGTCGGCGACCGCCCGTGAGAGCGCGAGCAGCTCCGGACCCAGCACCGGTTCGGGCGAGACGATGTAGGCGAGGGCGGCGAGCGCCCCCTGATAGTCGGATTCGGCGCGCCGCTCGACGAGGAATCCGTCGATCAGGCCGCCTCCCTCGCGCCGGCCACCGCGGACGTTGCGCCCGCCGGCGCCGAACCGCACCCGAACCCGGACACCGGGCTGGGCCTCGGCGTCGAGCTCCTCGGGAACGGCGTAGTCGAAGTACTGGTCGAGATGGAGCACGCCCTTGTTGACCAGGACCCGGGCGACGGGCAGTTCCTTGGCCAGCGCGGCCCCGCGCCAGGTACGCGGCTTGGCCCGCGGCACCTGCGCCTTGCGCACCGTCTCCCGGATCAGCGCAAGCTGCTCCGGCGCCCCCGCGTCCGGCTCGGCGGACCGCTCGTTGTCGCTGCTCACAGCCAAATTCCTACCAGACGGCACTGACAGGCGCCGGACGTCACGACGCCGGGGCCCGGACACCACGATCGGTGTCCGGGCCCCGGCGCGAGCCGTTCGGCTGCGGGCGTTCGTTACAGGCCCGCGGCGTTGCGCAGTGCTTCCACGCGGTCGGTGCGCTCCCAGGTGAAGTCGGGGAGCTCACGGCCGAAGTGGCCGTACGCCGCGGTCTGGGCGTAGATCGGGCGCAGCAGGTCGAGGTCGCGGATGATCGCGGCGGGGCGCAGGTCGAAGACCTCACCGATCGCGTGCTCGATCTTCTCCGTGTCGATCGTGGCCGTGCCGAAGGTCTCGACGAACAGACCGACGGGCTCGGCCTTGCCGATCGCGTAGGCGACCTGGACCTCGCAGCGGGCGGCGAGCCCGGCCGCGACGACGTTCTTCGCGACCCAGCGCATCGCGTACGCCGCGGAGCGGTCGACCTTCGACGGGTCCTTGCCCGAGAAGGCGCCACCGCCGTGGCGGGCCATGCCACCGTAGGTGTCGATGATGATCTTGCGGCCGGTGAGTCCGGCATCACCCATCGGGCCACCGATCTCGAAGCGGCCGGTCGGGTTCACCAGGAGGCGGTAGCCCTCGGTCTCCAGCTTGATGCCGTCATCGATGAGCTGCGCCAGGACGTGCTCGACGACGAACTCACGGATGTCCGGCGTGAGCAGCGAGTCCAGGTCGATGTCCGACGCGTGCTGCGAGGAGACGACGACCGTGTCGAGGCGGACGGCCTTGTCACCGTCGTACTCGATGGTGACCTGCGTCTTGCCGTCGGGGCGCAGGTACGGGATGGTCCCGTTCTTGCGGACCTCGGACAGCCGGCGCGAGAGCCGGTGCGCGATGTGGATCGGGAGGGGCATCAGCTCGGGCGTCTCGTCGCACGCGTAGCCGAACATCAGGCCCTGGTCGCCGGCGCCCTGCTTGTCGAGCTCGTCGCCCTCGTCACCCCCGACCCGCTGCTCGTACGCCGTGTCGACACCCTGCGCGATGTCCGGGGACTGCGAGCCGATGGATACCGAGACGCCGCAGGAGGCGCCGTCGAAGCCCTTCTTGGAGGAGTCGTATCCGATCTCCAGGACCTTGTTGCGCACGAGCGTCGGGATGTCGGCGTAGGCCTTGGTCGTGACCTCACCCGCGACATGCACCAGACCCGTCGTGATCAAGGTCTCGACGGCGACGCGCGAGGAAGGGTCGTCGCGCAGGAGCGCATCGAGGATGGTGTCGCTGATCTGGTCAGCGATCTTGTCGGGGTGACCCTCGGTGACGGACTCCGAGGTGAAGAGACGGCGGGACACATCGCTCCCTGAGGTTGCAGCGGCTGCTGGCTGATCATTGATGGAACGTCCGGGAGCTGCGCCCGGCACATTCCGTCGGCCAGTTTATCGGTCGCTTCCGGCGATTGGGCCGCGCGTCTCGCCCCTTGGGAGTTCTGTGACATGCGGCACTGATGACGCCAGTGTGACAATCCCTCCCGCCGAGCGGGATAAACATCCGCTTTCTGATACTTTCGGCAACCCGGAAGAGGGAACCCGGAATCTAACCGAAGCGGGCCGCCACCAAGTCCCAGACCGTGTCGGCCAGGGCTTCCTTGGGGCCGTGAGGCACCGAGGTCTCGCCGCCGTCGGCGGCCAGCACGACGGCTTCGTTCTCCTCGGAGCCGAAGGTCTTGCGCTCCCCCACCTCGTTGACGACCAGCAGGTCACAGCCCTTGCGACGGAGCTTCTCACGACCGTTGGCCAGCACGTCGTCCGTCTCGGCCGCGAAGCCGACGACGAGCTGACCCGGCCTGGTCCGGTCGGCGGAGATTTCGGCGAGGACGTCGGGGTTACGGACCAGGGCCACCGGCTCGGGCTCGTGCCCGTCCTTCTTCTTGATCTTGCCCGTCGCGTAGACCGCGGGACGGAAGTCGGCGACGGCCGCCGCCATCACCACCACGTCGGCGTCGGCGGCGGCCTTCAGCATGGCCTCGCGCAGTTGAACGGCGGTCCCCACCCGCAGCACCTCGGCTCCCGCCGGATCCGGCAGACCCGTGTTCGCCTCGACGAGGGTGACCCGCGCGCCCCGGGCGACCGCTGTGCGGGCCAGGGCGTAGCCCTGCTTCCCGGAGGAGCGGTTGCCGAGGTAGCGGACGGGGTCGAGCGGTTCGCGCGTACCGCCCGCGCTGATGACCACATGGCGGCCCGCGAGGTCGGTGGCGGCGGTTCCCCTGGCGAGGATCCGGCGGCACACCTCGAAGATCTCGCCCGGGTCGGGCAGCCGGCCCTTGCCGGTGTCGACTCCGGTGAGCCGGCCGACAGCCGGTTCGATGACGACGGCCCCGCGCCCGCGCAGCGTGGCGACGTTCTCCTGGGTGGCCGGGTGCTCCCACATCTCGGTGTGCATGGCGGGCGCGAAGACCACCGGACAGCGGGCGGTGAGCAGCGTGTTGGTGAGGAGGTCGTCGGCGAGACCGTGGGCGGCCTTGGCGAGCATGTCGGCGGTCGCGGGCGCCACGACGACGAGGTCGGCGGCCTGCCCTGTGCGGACGTGCGGCACCTGGTGGACGTCGTTCCAGACCTCGGTCGACACGGAGTGGCCGGAGAGTGCCGACCAGGTGGCGGCCCCCACGAAGTGCAGCGACGCCTCGGTCGGCACGACCTGGACGTCGTGACCGGACTCTGTCAGCCGGCGCAGCAGCTCGCACGCCTTGTAGGCGGCGATGCCTCCGCTGACCCCCAGGACGACCTTCGGCTTGTCCACTGCCTCTCCCCGCACTTGTGATCCGGCGCACCCGGCTGCGTACGCACCGTCCCATAAGACACCACAGGCCCGGCGGTGGGACCGCCGGGCCTGTGGTGAAGGTGCTCTGTCCTGCTTACTGCGCGGGGCCGTCGATGGCCTCGGAGGTCAGCAGTCCCGCGTTGATCTCGCGGAGCGCGATCGAGAGCGGCTTCTCGTGCACGTGGGTGTCGACAAGCGGACCGACGTACTCGAGGAGACCTTCACCGAGCTGCGAGTAGTACGCGTTGATCTGACGCGCCCGCTTGGCGGCGTAGATCACAAGGCTGTACTTCGAGTCGGTGGCCTCGAGGAGCTCATCAATCGGCGGGTTGATGATGCCCTCGGGCGTGGAAATGGAAGAGGACACTCTCTGCCTTCCGAAGGGGGTGGAGACCAAAGAGATCTTTGATCGCGCGGTTCCGTGGTGTTCGTTCTCCGTGTCAGTCGCTGCTGCCACGGAGGCCGGAAGCCTGCAGCATCAAGGTTAGCAGCTCACGCGCTACATCCTCGACCGAGGTGTTGACAAGTGTCGTATCGAACTCGGACTCCGCGGCCAGCTCGATCCTGGCGGCGGCGAGCCTGCGCTCGATCACGTCGGGGGCCTCGGTCCCGCGGCCGGTGAGCCGGCGCACCAGTTCGTCCCAGCTCGGCGGAGCCAGGAAGACCAGCTGTGCGTCGGGCATGGACTCGCGGACCAGCCGGGCGCCCTGGAGATCGATCTCCAGCAGCACCGGCTCACCCGCTTCCAGGCGGTCGAGGACGGCGCGGCGCGGCGTGCCGTAGCGGTTGCCGGCGAACTCCGCCCACTCGAGCAGCTCGCCGTTGGCGACGAGCTTGTCGAACTCCTCGTTCTCCACGAAGAAGTAGTGGACACCGTTGCGTTCGCCGGGTCGGGGCTTGCGGGTCGTGGCCGATACGGACAGCCAGACCTCGGGGTGGACCTTGCGCATATGCGCGACGACCGTGCTCTTGCCGACACCCGAAGGGCCGGAGAGCACGGTCAGCCGCGGACGTACGTCCGGGGGTACGGGGGACGTCCCCCGGGATGTTGCAGCCATGGAGCGATTATCCAGGTTCTCAGGAGTGCCTGAGAACCTCAGGCGGCACTGCCGCCGAACTCACGCTCCAGAGATGCGATCTGGTTGGAGCCGAGACCCCGCACCCGGCGGCTCTCGGAGATGCCGAGCCGCTCCATGATCTGCTTGGCGCGGACCTTGCCCACGCCGGGCAGGGACTCCAGGAGAGCGGAGACCTTCATCTTGCCGATGACGTCGTTCTCCTGGCCCGTCTTGATGACGTCATGGAGCGAAGCGCCGGAGTGCTTGAGTCGATTCTTGACCTCGGCCCGCTCCCGGCGAGCCGCGGCGGCCTTTTCGAGCGCGGCTGCGCGCTGTTCAGGGGTAAGGGGCGGAAGAGCCACGCCTACGTCACCTCGGATGTCGATCTGTCGGATACGGACCGGTGAGGAACCTAGTCGCCCCACACCTCGTGAGCAACGGACAACCTGTGCTCGTTGACTCACGACGGAGACTAGCGGCCAAGGGCGTCCGAGTCAGCGAGAACGACGGAAAAGTCCTGGTCAGCCTCAGCCTACCGGGACTTTTCCGGCATATTGACCCTGATTTTGGTCAGGAATTCGTCAACACGCTGTTACGTGGCATGGTCAGCTTTCCGGGACGGCCGCACGGACCTCGTCCGCGAACCGTCCGGCGGCTTCGCGCAGCCCGGAAACATCAGGACCGTGGCGCAGCACTCCCCGGCTGACGCTGGGCACCACATTGCCCACGGCGGCGCCGAACACTCCCGGCAGGTCCGCGGGGGTCGCACCCTGGGCTCCGATGCCGGGCGCGAGCAGCGGCCCGTTGATCGCCAGATTCACCCCGGCGTCGCCGAGCGTGGCACCGACGACCGCGCCGACCGAGCCGAGCGGCGTGGCGCCCTCGTTCTCCGCGGCCATGTGGTCGAGCATCACCTGGGCCAGAGACCGGCCGTCCGCGGCGGTCGCGCGCTGAACCTCCGCGCCCTCGGGGTTCGAGGTGAGCGCGAGCACGAAGACACCGGCGCCGGAGACCGCCGCCGCGTCGAGCGCCGGGCGCAGCGAGCCGAAGCCCAGGTAGGGCGAGACGGTGACCGCGTCGGAGAACAGCGGCGAGTCCTTGTCCAGGTACGTCGCCGCGTAGGCGCCCATCGTGGAGCCGATGTCGCCGCGCTTGGCGTCCATCAGCACCAGGGCCCCGGCCGCGCGCGCCTCGGCGACGGCCTTCTCCAGGACGGCGACGCCCCGCGAACCGAAGCGCTCGAAGAAGGCTGACTGCGGCTTGAGTACGGCGACCCGGTCGGCCAGCGCCTCGACGACCGTACGCGTGAAGCGCTCCAGGCCCGCGATGTCGTCGTTCAGGCCCCAGGAGGCGAGCAGCGAGGCGTGCGGGTCGATGCCCACGCAGAGGGGCCCGCGGGTGTCCATGGCGCGGCGCAGACGTGCGCCGAAGGGTTCAGGGGTCACTTCCCGGCCTTCCGGGTCTCGGCGCCGACGGCTTCGGCGAGGGTGGCGTACGGGGAGGCGGCCAGGCGTGCGGCCAAACCCTTGTGGATCGCGCGGGCGTAGAACGGGCCCTCGTAGATGAAGGCGCTGTAGCCCTGGACGAGCGTGGCGCCGGCGAGGATGCGCTGCCAGGCGTCCTCGGCGTTCTCCACGCCCCCGACGCCGACCAGCGTGAGCCGGTCGCCCACGCGGGCGTACAGGCGGCTCAGGACCTCCAGGGAGCGCTCCTTGAGGGGCGCGCCGGAGAGCCCGCCGGTCTCCTTGACCAGGGACGGCGCGGACTTCAGGCCGAGGCTGTCCCGGGCGATGGTGGTGTTCGTGGCGATGATGCCGTCGAGCCCGAGCTCCACCGCGAGATCGGCGACCGCGTCGACGTCCTCGTCCGCGAGGTCGGGGGCGATCTTGACGAGGAGCGGGACCCGGCGGCCCGTGACGGTCCGGTCGGCCGCCTCGCGCACCGCGGAGAGCAGCGGGCGGAGTGCCTCGGTCGCCTGGAGGTTGCGCAGGCCGGGCGTATTGGGCGAGGAGACGTTCACGACGAGGTAGTCGGCGTGGGCGGCCAGGCGTTCGGTCGACTTCACGTAGTCGCCGGTGGCCTCGTCCTCCGGTACGGCCTTGGTCTTGCCGATGTTGACGCCGACGGTCGTACGGAAGACGGGGTTACGGGTGGCCAGGCGCTCGGCCACGGCCGCTGAGCCCTCGTTGTTGAATCCCATGCGGTTGATCAGCGCACGGTCCTGGACGAGACGGAAGAGGCGCTTCCCGGGGTTGCCGGGCTGCGGTTCGCCGGTGACCGTACCGATCTCGATGTGGTCGAAGCCGAGCATCGACATGCCGTCGATCGCGATGGCGTTCTTGTCGAAGCCCGCCGCGAGCCCGAACGGGCCGTGCATCCGCAGACCGAGTGCCTCGGTGCGCAGTTCCTCGTACCGGGGCGCGAGTACGGCGGCGACGAAGGTGCGCAGCGCGGGGACGCGGGCGGCCAGGCGGATCCAGCGGAAGGCGAGGTGGTGCGCCTGCTCCGGGTCCATGCGCTTGAAGACCAGCTGGAAGAAGAGTTTGTACATCAGTGGTGTCCTCACGAAGAGGGGGACACCGTTTCCGGTGTCCCCCTGCTGGGCTTCCTAGTCGCGGGCCGCGGTCAGATGCTCCGCGTGTTCCTGGAGGGAACGTACGCCGACGTCACCGTGGTTGAGCGCGTCGATGCCCTGGACGGCGGCGGCGAGCGCCTGGACCGTCGTCAGGCAGGGCACGGAACGGGCCACCGCCGCGGTACGGATCTCGTAGCCGTCGAGCCGGCCGCCGGTCCCGTACGGCGTGTTGACGATGAGGTCGACCTCGCCGTCGTGGATGAGCTGGACGATGGTCCGCTCGCCGTTCGGGCCCTCGCCCTCGGACTGCTTGCGCACGACCCTGGCGTTGATGCCGTTGCGCTTGAGCACCTCGGCCGTTCCGGACGTGGCGAGCAACTCGAAGCCGTGGGCGACCAGTTCACGGGCCGGGAAGATCATCGAGCGCTTGTCACGGTTGGCGACGGAGATGAACGCGCGCCCCTTCGTGGGCAGCGGACCGTAGGCGCCCGCCTGCGACTTGGCGTACGCCGTGCCGAAGACCGAGTCGATGCCCATGACTTCGCCCGTCGAGCGCATCTCCGGGCCGAGGACCGTGTCCACGCCGCGACCGTGGATGTCGCGGAAGCGCGACCACGGCATGACGGCCTCCTTGACGGAGATCGGCGCGTCGAGCGGCAGGGTGCCACCGTCGCCGGTCTTCGGGAGCAGGCCCTCGGCGCGGAGTTCGGCGATGGTCGCGCCGAGCGAGATGCGGGCCGCGGCCTTGGCGAGCGGGACCGCGGTCGCCTTCGAGGTGAAGGGGACGGTGCGGGAGGCGCGGGGGTTGGCTTCCAGGACGTACAGGATGTCGCCGGAGAGCGCGAACTGGATGTTGATCAGTCCGCGTACGCCGACGCCCCTGGCGATGCCCTCGGTGGAGGCTCGCAGCCGCTTGATGTCATAGCCGCCGAGCGTGATGGGAGGCAGTGCGCAGGCGGAGTCGCCGGAGTGGATACCGGCCTCCTCGATGTGCTCCATGACGCCGCCGAGGTAGAGCTCGGTGCCGTCGTAGAGCGCGTCGACGTCGATCTCGATGGCGTCGTCGAGGAAGCGGTCGACCAGGACCGGCCGGGTGGGGCTGATCTCGGTGGACTCGGCGATGTACGAGGAGAGGCGGGTCTCGTCGTAGACGATCTCCATGCCGCGTCCGCCGAGCACGTACGACGGGCGCACGAGGACGGGGTAGCCGATCTCGTCGGCGATGGCCTTGGCCTCGGAGAAGGTGGTGGCGGTGCCGTGCTTCGGGGCGGGCAGACCGGCCTCGGCCAGGACGCGGCCGAAGGCGCCGCGGTCCTCGGCGGCGTGGATCGCCTCCGGGGGCGTACCGACGATGGGTACGCCGTTGTCCTTGAGCGCCTGGGCCAGACCCAGCGGGGTCTGACCGCCGAGCTGGACGATGACACCGGCGATCGGGCCCGCCAGGGACTCCGCGTGCACGATCTCCAGCACGTCCTCCAGCGTCAGCGGCTCGAAGTACAGACGGTCGGAGGTGTCGTAGTCGGTGGAGACGGTCTCCGGGTTGCAGTTGACCATCACGGTCTCGTAGCCCGCGTCGCTCAGGGCGAAGGAGGCGTGGACGCACGAGTAGTCGAACTCGATGCCCTGGCCGATGCGGTTGGGACCCGAGCCCAGGATGATCACCGCGGGCTTGGTGCGGGACGCGACCTCGCTCTCCTCGTCGTACGAGGAGTAGAAGTACGGCGTGTTCGCGGCGAACTCGGCGGCGCAGGTGTCGACCGTCTTGTAGACCGGGCGGATACCGAGCGCGTGCCGGACCTCACGTACGACGTCCTCGCGCAGCCCGCGGATCTCGCCGATCTGCTGATCGGAGAAACCGTGCCGCTTGGCCTCGGCGAGCAGGTCGGTGTCGAGGCGCTCGGCGGCGGCCAGTTCGTCCGCGATCTCGTTGATCAGGAAGAGCTGGTCGACGAACCAGGGGTCGATCCTCGTGGCGTCGAAGACCTCTTCCTGGGTGGCGCCGGCCCGGATCGCCTGCATGACCGTGTTGATCCGGCCGTCGGTCGGGCGGACGGCCTCGGCCAGCAGCTCGGCCTTGTCGCCCGGCGCGCCGACGAAGGTGAACTGCGAGCCCTTCTTCTCCAGGGAGCGCAGTGCCTTCTGCAGCGCCTCGGTGAAGTTCCGGCCGATCGCCATGGCCTCGCCCACCGACTTCATGGTGGTGGTGAGGGTGGAGTCGGCGGAGGGGAACTTCTCGAAGGCGAAGCGCGGAGCCTTCACGACGACGTAGTCGAGAGTCGGCTCGAACGAGGCCGGCGTCTTCTCGGTGATGTCGTTGGGGATCTCGTCGAGCGTGTAGCCGACGGCCAGCTTCGCGGCGATCTTGGCGATCGGGAAGCCGGTGGCCTTCGAGGCGAGCGCCGAGGAGCGCGAGACCCGGGGGTTCATCTCGATCACGATGACGCGGCCGTCGGCCGGGTCGATGGCGAACTGGATGTTGCAGCCGCCGGTGTCGACGCCGACCTCGCGGATGATCGCGATGCCGATGTCACGGAGCCGCTGGTACTCGCGGTCGGTGAGGGTCATCGACGGGGCGACGGTGATCGAGTCACCGGTGTGGACACCCATCGGGTCGAAGTTCTCGATGGAGCAGACGACCACGACGTTGTCGTTCTTGTCGCGCATCAGCTCCAGCTCGTACTCCTTCCAGCCGAGGATGGACTCCTCCAGGAGCACCTCGGTGGTCGGGGAGAGCGTGAGGCCCTGTCCGGCGATCCGGCGCAGCTCCTCCTCGTCGTGCGCGAAACCGGAACCGGCGCCGCCCATGGTGAAGGAGGGGCGGACGACGACGGGGTAGCCGCCGAGGGTGCCGACCCCCTTGATGATGTCGTCCATCGAGTGGCAGATGACCGAGCGGGCGGACTCGCCGTAACCGATCTTCGCCTTGACGGCCTCGACGACGCCCTTGAAGAGCTCGCGGTCCTCGCCCTTGTTGATGGCCTCGACGTTGGCGCCGATGAGCTCGACGCCGTACTTCTCCAGGACGCCGTTCTCGTGCATGGAGATCGCGGTGTTGAGCGCGGTCTGGCCGCCCAGCGTCGGGAGCAGCGCGTCAGGACGCTCCTTCGCGATGATCTTCTCGACGAACTCGGGGGTGATCGGCTCGACGTACGTGGCGTCGGCGATCTCCGGGTCGGTCATGATCGTCGCCGGGTTGGAGTTCACCAGGATGACGCGCAGGCCCTCGGCCTTGAGGACGCGGCAGGCCTGGGTGCCGGAGTAGTCGAACTCGGCGGCCTGCCCGATGACGATCGGGCCGGAGCCGATGACCAGGACGGACTGGATATCGGAGCGCTTAGGCACGCTGGCCCTCCATCAGGGAGACGAAACGGTCGAAGAGGTACGCGGCGTCGTGCGGGCCGGCGGCCGCTTCGGGGTGGTACTGAACGCTGAACGCCGGCTGGTCGAGGAGCTGAAGGCCCTCGACGACCTGGTCGTTCAGGCAGACGTGGGAGACCTCGGCGCGGCCGAACGGCGTCTCGGAGACCTTGTCGAGCGGGGCGTCGACGGCGAACCCGTGGTTGTGCGCGGTGACCTCGACCTTGCCGGTCGTGCGGTCCTGCACGGGCTGGTTGATGCCGCGGTGGCCGTACTTCAGCTTGTACGTGCCGAAGCCGAGGGCGCGGCCCAGGATCTGGTTGCCGAAGCAGATGCCGAAGAGCGGGGTCTTCCGCGCCAGAACGGCCCGGACGACGGTGAGGTCGACGGTGGAGGGGTCGCCGGGCCCGTTGGACAGGAAGAACCCGTCGGGGTTCATGGCGTAGACGTCCTCGACGGTCGCCGTCGAGGGCAGCACGTGCACCTCGATCCCGCGCTCGGCCATCCGGTGCGGCGTCATGCCCTTGATGCCCAGGTCCAGGGCGGCGACGGTGAACTTCTTCTCGCCGATCGCGGGGACGACGTACGCCTCCGTGGTGGTCACCTCGTCCGACAGGCTCGCGCCCGTCATCTCGGGGGCCTGGCGCACCTTGGTGAGCAGCATGCCCTCGTCGGCGACCGCGTCGCCGGAGAAGATGCCGACGCGCATCGCGCCGCGCTCGCGCAGGTGGCGGGTGAGCGCCCGGGTGTCGATGCCGCTGATGCCGACGACGCCCTGGCTCGTGAGCTCCTCGTCGAGCGAGCGCCGGGAGCGCCAGTTGGAGGGCACCCGGGCGGGGTCGCGGACGACGTAACCGGCGACCCAGATCTGCCTCGACTCGGCGTCCTCGTCGTTCACACCGGTGTTGCCGACGTGCGGGGACGTCATCACGACGACCTGCCGGTGGTAGGAGGGGTCGGTCAGCGTCTCCTGGTAGCCACTCATACCGGTGTTGAAGACGGCCTCACCGAAGGTCTCCCCCACGGCCCCGTAGGCGCGGCCGCGGAACACGCGGCCGTCCTCCAGGACGAGTACGGCGGGAGACACCGTTTTCCCCTTCGAGGCATGCCCCGGATTGGAGATCGTCATCGTGCGGTGCCTTCCGTAGTGCTGTTCAGGTGGTTGATGGCGTCGACCCAGGCCCGGTGCTCGGCCGCGTGGTCGGAGCGGAAGCCGGAGTCGATCAGCTTGTCGCCGTGTGCCCAGGTGATGACGAGCAGGCCGCCCTCGGGGAGGACCTTGCCTGCGAGCGCCTTGTCGAGCCTGGCCTCGCGCAGTGCGTCGGCCGGTACGAAGAAGTCCGCCGCTCCGGGGCGTACGACGTCGAGCCCCTGCTCGCCGAGAGTGAGCTCGACGCGGCTGCGGGTACCGAGGCCGTGGGCGACGATCCGGTCGAGCCACTGCCCGGCGGTCGTCGAGGCGTGGTACCGGCCGGAGAGCGTGAGCAGCGTCCCGCCGTCCGCGAAGCCCTCCGGGGTGGTGGGCAGCTCGGGCAGATCGGACTGGAGCTGTCCTCGCCACTTCCATCCCTGGCGCATGAGCCAGTAGACGAGGGCGATGAAGACGGCGAATCCGAGAACCCAGCTGATCCGGGCGGACCAGTCGGTCACCTCGGCCGACTTCCGTTCGGCGGCCAGCAGGTACAGGGGGGTCAGTGTTGTCACGCGAGCTTCCCGTCGACGACCGTGGCACGGCCCCGCAGGAAGGTGTGGGTCACTCGGCCCGGCAGCTCGCGACCCTCGTACGGAGTGTTGCGGCTGCGGGACGCGAAGCCCGCGGGGTCCACGAGTCCACGGTATGCCGGATCGACGAGGGTCAGGTTGGCGGGCTCGCCTGCCGAGACGGGGCGGCCGTGGCCGTCGAGCCGGCCGATCGCCGCGGGGCGGAAGGACATGCGCTCGGCGACACCCGCCCAGTCGATGAGGCCGGTGTCGACCATCGTCTGCTGGACGACGGAGAGCGCGGTCTCCAGGCCCACCATGCCCATGGCGGCCGCGGCCCACTCGCAGTCCTTGTCCTCGTGCGGGTGCGGGGCGTGGTCCGTGGCGACGCAGTCGATGGTGCCGTCGGCCAGCGCCTCGCGCAGGGCCATCACGTCGGCCTCGGTGCGCAGCGGCGGGTTCACCTTGTAGACGGGGTTGTAGGACCGTACGAGCTCATCGGTGAGGAGCAGGTGGTGCGGGGTGACCTCGGCCGTGACGTTCCAGCCCTTGGACTTGGCCCAGCGGACGATCTCGACGGAACCGGCGGTCGACAGGTGGCAGATGTGCACCCGGGAGTCGACGTGGGCGGCGAGGAGGACATCGCGCGCGATGATCGACTCCTCGGCGACGGCGGGCCAGCCGCCGAGACCCAGCTCCGCGGAGACGACGCCCTCGTTCATCTGGGCGCCCTCGGTGAGACGCGGCTCCTGGGCGTGCTGGGCGACGACTCCGTCGAACGCCTTCACGTACTCCAGCGCGCGCCGCATGATGACCGCGTCGTCGACACACTTGCCGTCGTCGGAGAAGACCTTCACTCCGGCGGCGGAGTCGTGCATGGCGCCGAGCTCGGCGAGCTGCTTGCCCTCCAGGCCGACGGTGACGGCGCCGATGGGCTGCACGTCGCAGTAGCCGGACTCCTTGCCGAGCCGCCAGACCTGCTCGACGACGCCCGCGGTGTCGGCGACCGGGAAGGTGTTGGCCATGGCGTGCACGGCCGTGAAGCCGCCCCGCGCTGCGGCCTTCGTGCCGGTCAGGACGGTCTCGGAGTCCTCACGGCCGGGCTCACGCAGATGGGTGTGCAGGTCGACCAGGCCGGGCAGCAGGATCTGGCCCGCCGCCTCGACGACGGTGGCGTCGCCGGCCTCGATGTCCGTACCGACCCGCTCGATGGTCTCGCCGTCGATCAGGACGTCCTGCGGCTCGCCACCGAGGATCTTCGCGCCGCGGATAAGGATCTTGCTCATGGTTACTTGTTCTCCTCGGTACGGGCAGGGGTGGCGGATTCGTTGCCGCCGAGCAGCAGGTAGAGCACGGCCATCCGGATCGAGACGCCGTTGGCGACCTGCTCGACGACCGTGCAGCGGTCGGAGTCGGCCACGTCGGCGGTGATCTCCATGCCGCGGACCATCGGCCCGGGGTGCATGACGATGGCGTGCCCGGGCATCTTGGCCATGCGCGAGCCGTCCAGGCCGTAGCGGCGGGAGTACTCGCGCTCGGTCGGGAAGTAGGCGGCGTTCATCCGTTCACGCTGCACACGAAGCATCATCACCGCGTCGGACTCCGGCAGCACCTTGTCGAGGCTGTAGCTGACCTCGCACGGCCACGCCTCGACGCCGACCGGCACGAGGGTCGGCGGGGCGACCAGCGTGACGTGCGCGCCGAGCGTGGTGAGCAGGTGGACGTTGGAGCGTGCCACCCGGCTGTGCAGGATGTCGCCGACGATCGTGATGCGGCGGCCTTCGAGGTCCTTGCCGAGTCCGGCGTCGGCTCCCACGAGCCTGCGGCGCATCGTGAAGGCGTCGAGCAGGGCCTGGGTGGGGTGCTCGTGGGTGCCGTCACCCGCGTTGACGACGGCGCCGTCGATCCAGCCGGACGTGGCCAGCCGGTACGGGGCGCCCGACGCACCGTGCCGGATCACGACGGCATCGGCGCCCATCGCCTCCAGGGTCAGCGCCGTGTCCTTGAGCGACTCGCCCTTGGAGACGGACGAACCCTTCGCGGAGAAGTTGATGACATCGGCGGAGAGCCGCTTGGCGGCGGCCTCGAAGGAGATGCGGGTACGCGTCGAGTCCTCGAAGAAGAGGTTGACGACCGTGCGTCCACGCAGGGTGGGGAGCTTCTTGATCGGCCGGTCCGCGACCCGGGCCATTTCCTCGGCGGTGTCGAGGATCTGGACGGCGTCGTCGCGGGTGAGGTCGGCGGCCGAGATGAGGTGACGCTTCATCTGGGGGTTCTCCGGGTTGCTGAAGGGAGGGTTCAGGCACGCGGGCGTGCGGAAGCCGCTGCACGGCCTGACCGGCGGCGTACGGGCCTTGGCAGCTACTGCTCGACCGCCGGGGCCGTCTGCTGGACACCGAGCAGCACGGCGTCGCGGCCGTCCTCCTCGGCGAGCTGGACCTTGACCGTCTCCCGCAGCGACGTGGGGAGGTTCTTGCCGACGTAATCGGCACGGATGGGGAGTTCCCGGTGACCGCGGTCGACGAGGACCGCGAGCTGCACCGCGCGGGGGCGTCCGATGTCGCCGAGCGCGTCGAGTGCGGCGCGGATCGTGCGGCCGGAGAAGAGCACGTCGTCGACCAGGACGACCAGCCGGCCCTCGATGCCCTCGCCGGGGATCTCGGTGCGGGCCAGAGCACGCGCGGGGCGCATCCTCAGGTCGTCGCGGTACATCGTGATGTCGAGCGATCCGACCGGCATCTTCCGGCCGGTGATCTCTTCGAGCTTGTCGGCGAGCCGACGGGCGAGGAAGACACCTCGCGTCGGGATGCCCAGGAGCACCACGTCGTCGGCGCCCTTGGCGCGTTCGACGATCTCGTGGGCGATCCGGGTCAGAACCCGGGCGATGTCGGGAGCCTCGAGAACGGGGCGCGCCGCATTGCCGATGTCGTCGTGCTGTGTGTCCATAAGAAACGGACCTCCTTCTCCGCCTCACTGGACGGATGTTAAAGGACGTCGAAATTGCGTCACCCACGTTACCAGGGCGTGTGCGAGCCCTTGACCCTACCCCCGGGAGGCACCGGTCCGGACCACTCAGCTTGACGCATCCAAGTAACGCTGCGTAACCTCACAGTGAGTTACCAGCCACGCGGCTGAGCCGCAAACTGTTCCAGCGTCCGGGGAGCCTTATGTCCAGCGAATACGCAAAACAGCTCGGGGCCAAGCTCCGCGCCATCCGCACCCAGCAGGGCCTCTCCCTCCATGGCGTGGAGGAGAAGTCCCAGGGCCGCTGGAAGGCCGTCGTGGTCGGTTCGTACGAGCGTGGCGACCGCGCCGTGACCGTTCAGCGTCTCGCCGAGCTGGCCGACTTCTACGGCGTCCCGGTGCAGGAGCTGCTGCCCGGTACGACGCCGGGCGGGGCCGCCGAGCCGCCGCCGAAGCTCGTCCTGGACCTGGAGCGCCTCGCCCACGTCCCGCCGGAGAAGGCCGGACCTCTGCAGCGTTATGCCGCGACGATCCAGAGCCAGCGCGGTGACTACAACGGCAAGGTGCTCTCGATCCGCCAGGACGACCTGCGCACGCTGGCCGTGATCTACGACCAGTCGCCGTCCGTGCTCACGGAGCAGCTGATCAGCTGGGGCGTCCTCGACGCGGACGCGCGCCGCGCGGTGTCCCACGACGAGGGCTGACCGCTCGACAGCAGAAACGTACCGCCGGGTGGGCGGGGGCCACGGCTCCCGCCCACCCGGCGTTTGTGTACCCGGGTCCACGGCCGGCATACGCGCCCGGGGCCACCTGACCGGTGGTGGGCCGGGTGGGGCCCCTCCGGTCCACCCGCCACAGGGCAACCACGAGGACCGGGCCGCCACAGCCCAGCCCGTCAGGCGCTTGAGGAGAAAGCCGAAGGGCCCACGGTCAGCGACCGTGGGCCCTTCGTGGCGAACGCCGTCGGAAGCTACTGCTCCCGGCGAAGGTTCGGCTTGAGGTCCTTGAAGCGGGCCAGCAGCCCGTTCACGAACGACGGGGAGTCATCGGTGGAGAACTCCTTGGCGAGCTGGACGGCCTCGTCGATCGCGACGGCGTCCGGCGTCCCGTCCATCCAGATCAGCTCATACGCACCGAGCCGCAGAATGCTCCGGTCGACGACCGGCATGCGGTCGATCTCCCAGTCCACGGCATAGGTGACGATGAGGTCGTCGATGCGGTCCGCGTACTGCGCGTACCCCTCGACGAGCTCCATCGTGAATTCGCCGACCGGCGGCTGTCGGTCGTCGGTCCGCGAGAGCCGCACCCAGTCCGCGAGGACCGTCTGCACGGACTCACCGCGCTGGTCTGCCTCGAAGAGGATCTGGAAGGCGCGCTTGCGGGCCTTGTTCCGGGCAGCCACGGTTAGCTGTTCACCCGGCCGAGGTAGTCACCCGTACGGGTGTCGACCTTGATCTTCTCGCCGGTGGTGATGAAGAGCGGAACACCGATCTCGTAACCGGTCTCCAGGGTGGCGGGCTTGCTGCCACCGGTGGAGCGGTCACCCTGCACACCCGGGTCGGTGTGCTGGATGGTCAGCTCGACGGCGGCCGGCAGCTCGACGTAGAGCACCTCGCCCTCGTGCTGGGCGACGGAGGCGGTGAAGCCCTCGATCAGGAAGTTGGCGGCGTTGCCGACAGCCTTGCGGTCGACCATCAGCTGGTCGTACGTGCTCATGTCCATGAAGACGAAGTACTCGCCGTCCATGTACGAGAACTGCATGTCGCGGCGGTCAATGGTGGCCGTCTCGACCTTCACGCCGGCGTTGAACGTCTTGTCGACGACCTTGCCGGAGAGCACGTTCTTGAGCTTGGTGCGCACGAAGGCCGGGCCCTTGCCGGGCTTGACGTGCTGAAACTCGACGACGGACCAGAGCTGGCCCCCGTCGAGCTTGAGCACCAGGCCGTTCTTGAGGTCGTTCGTGGAAGCCACGGTTGCGGAATCTCCTGGACTGAAGCTGGTGGACGACCGAGGATGCGCGCTAGAGCGCGAGCAGCTCCTTGGTCGTAATGGTGAGTAGCTCGGGTCCGCCGTCCGCCTCTGGGCGCACGACGAGCGTGTCATCGATCCGGACACCGCCCCGGCCCGGGAGGTGGACCCCCGGTTCGACGGTGACCGGCACACAAGCGTCCAGTTTACCCATGGCTGTCGGTGCCAGCTGCGGGTCCTCGTCGATTTCGAGCCCGACCCCGTGCCCGGTCCACGGTGCGAGGCCCTCTCCGTAGCCCGCGGAGACCAGCAGATGACGGGCCGCGTGGTCCACGTCGCGGTAGGCGGCGCCGGGGAGAAGTGCCTCCCGTCCAGCCCTCTGAGCGGCGAAAACAAGGTCGTAGAGCTCGATCTGCCAGTCCGCGGGAGTCGTCCCGATCACGAACGTGCGGCCGATCTCGCACCGGTAGCCGCGATAGTTCGCACCGAGGCAGACCGAGAGGAAATCGCCTTCCTCCACCCGTCGGTCGGTGGGCCTGTGACGGCTGTGGCCCGAGTGGGGGCCGGTGGCGACGGAGGTCGGGAAGGCGGGGCCGTCGGCGCCGTGGTCCACGAGGCGGCGTTCCAGTTCCAGGGCGAGGTGACGCTCGGTGCGGCCCACGAGGATCGATTCGAGGAGCTCACCGAGGGCCTGGTCGGTGATCTCCGCGGCGATCCGCAGACAGGCGATCTCCTCCTCGTCCTTGACGATCCTCAGCTGTTCCACGGAGGAGCCGAGGTCGGCCAGCCGCAGCCGGGGGGCGACCGAGCCCATGGCGCGGTGCCGGGCGACGGTCAGGTCGTGTTCCTCGACCGCGAGCGATGCCGCGTCCAGGGAGGTGGCCAGATCGGCGGCCGCGACCGCGGGGTCGCCGTCGGGGGCCGGAAGAACGGTCAGGCGCAGGGCTTCGTCGGGGCGCCCCTCGGCGGGATCACCGGTGGGGGCGCGGGGGCAGAGCAGGACGTCCTCGGCGGGTCCGAGCAGCAGGACGGCCCCGAGGGGGGCTCCGCCCGCGAGATAGCGGACGTTGGCGGGGCGGGAGACCAGGGCGGCCGCGGACCCCGCGGCGGCGCACCGGTCGCGGAGCAGGCCACGGCGGACGGCGTACACCTCTGACATGTTCCGAGCCTACGAGCGGGTTCCCGGGGCCGCCCGGCCAGCGCATCCGACCGGGGGGACCGCCGGGGAGTCACCAGGCCGGAGGGCTGGCTATGGAACGTGCGAGGACGTCGTCGAGGACCCGGGCGGTCGTTTCCACGTCGTAGTTGGAATTGTCGATGATGGGCAGCCCGGAGCCGTACCAGCCGGCCATCCGGCCATGGATGCGGGCCACTTCCTCGTCCGACAGCCGGCGGTTGCCGCTGCGGGCCGCGTTGCGCTCCAGGACGACCTCCAGGCCGGGCAGGAGGACGACGGGCAGGAGCCCGGGGCCGACGTGGCGCTTCCATCCGCCGAGGCCGACGACGGGGCGGTCGGGGAACACCGCGTCATCGAGAATGCAGGAGATGCCGTTGGCGAGGAAGTTACGGGCGGCGAAGCCGCAGGTGCGCCGGGCCAGGCGGTACTGGGCCTCGGAGTGGTCGTTCCACCCGGTCTGCGGGTCGGCGAAGCCGGCGCAGACCCACTCGCGGACGTCGTCCAGGGAGACGTGCGCGGTGGGGACGCGGCGGCGGGCGGCCCAGAGCCGGGCCACAGTGGTCTTGCCGGCGCCCGCGGGGCCGATCAGGAGCACGGCGAGGGTCGCCGCACCCGTGCCGGGCTCGGCCGGGGGCGCGGGCAGCGGTACGGGGCCGCCCGGCGGCAGCTGCACGTGCCCGGTGGTCTCGCGTGAGGGCGGTACGGGGGCGTGCCGGGGCGCGGGGCCGGTCCAGCCCGGCCCGGGGGGCGGGGGTGGTATCGGCGGCGGGCCGGGGTGGCCCGGAGGGCCGGGGTGCTGGGCCTGGTGCGGCCGGCCGGCAGGTCCGTTTCCGGGTCCTTGGGGCGGCGGCAGCGGGGCCCCCACTGCGTGCTGCATCCGGTGCCACTCCGTCTCGTACAGGCAACTGGCGCTGGTGGAACGGCAACCGTACCGTCCCCGGCCGCCGCGAGATGAACGGACGGGGACGGCCTGGAGTGCCCGTCGGCCGATGTGCCGACGGATCAGACGCCGAGTTCGTCGGCCAGGGCCCGCAGGGCGAGCCGGTACGAGCCGATGCCGAATCCGGCCACGGTACCGGTGGCCACGGGCGCGACCACCGACGTGTGCCGGAATTCCTCCCGTGCGTACGGATTCGAGATGTGCACCTCGATCAGCGGGGCGGTGCGCTGGGCGGCCGCGTCGCGCATCCCGTACGAGTAGTGCGTGAACGCACCCGGGTTGAGAACGACCGGAATTGAACCGTCCGCCGCGTCGTGGAGCCAGCGGATCATCTGGCCCTCGTCGTTGGTCTCGCGTACGTCGACGTCGAAGCCGAGCTCCTTGCCGAGCGTCTGGCAGGTTTCGATGAGCCCGGCGTAGGAGGTCGCGCCGTACACGTCGGGTTCGCGGGAGCCGAGGCGCCCGAGGTTCGGTCCGTTGAGCACGAGGACCCTGCGGTTCACGCGGAGACCTCCCCGTAGGCGGCGAGCAGGACGGCCGGGTCGGGGCCTTCGAGGACCGTGGGCTTGCCCAGGCCGTCGAGGACAATGAAGCGCAGGAGGTCGCCGCGGGACTTCTTGTCGACCTTCATGTTCTCCAGCAGCTTGGGCCACTGGTCGCCGCGGTAGGTGAGCGGCAGCCCCACGGACTCAAGGATGGCGCGGTGCCGGTCGGCGGTGGCGTCGTCGAGCCGGCCCGCGAGCCGGCCCAGCTCGGCGGCGAAGACCATGCCGACCGAGACGGCGGCGCCGTGGCGCCACTTGTAGCGCTCGTTCTTCTCGATGGCGTGCGCGAGGGTGTGCCCGTAGTTGAGGATCTCCCGCAGGCCGGACTCCTTGAGGTCGCTGGACACGACCTCCGCCTTGACCCGGATCGACCGCTCGATCAGCTCGGCGGTGTGCTGTCCGGCGGGCGTACGGGCGCCTTCGGGGTCGGCCTCGACCAGGTCGAGGATGGCCGGGTCGGCGATGAAACCGGCCTTGATGATCTCGGCCATGCCCGACACGTAGTCGTTGACCGGCAGCGAGTCGAGGGCGGCGAGGTCGCACAGGACCCCGGCGGGCGGGTGGAACGCGCCCACGAGGTTCTTGCCCTCGGCCGTGTTGATGCCGGTCTTGCCGCCGACGGCGGCGTCGACCATGCCGAGGACGGTGGTGGGCACGGCGATCCAGCGGACGCCGCGCAGCCAGCTGGCGGCGACGAACCCCGCCACGTCGGTGGTGGCACCGCCACCGATGCCGACGATGACATCGGTGCGGGTGAAGCCGGTCTGGCCGAGCGCCTTCCAGCAGTACGCCACGACCTCGACGGTCTTGGCCTCCTCGGCGTTCGGCAGCTGGATGGCGATGGCCTCGTACCCCTGGGAGGCGAGGTCCTCACGGACCGCCTCGCCGGTCTCGGCGAGTGCCTCGGGGTGCAGCACCGCGACCCGCTTGGCTCGGTTGCCGATGAGGGTGGGCAGTTCACCGAGCAGCTGACGGCCGACCAGTACCTCGTACGGCTCGGTGCCCGCGGTGCCCGCGATCTGGATGCGAGTGGGTGCCTGCTCCGTCATGCGTGTGTTCTCCCGGCCGTGCGGTACGGGGCCGTCGCCCGTGCGCTCCGGCAGTTCCAGTGCGTCGAGGACCGCCTGCGCGGCCTCGTCGGGGGTGCGGTCGTCGGTGGCGACGGTCGTTCGGGCCACCTCTGCGTACAGGTGACGGCGGGCCTCCATCAGCTCGCGCCACTGCCGGCGCGGGTTGACGGCGAGCAGGGGCCGGGCGGTGTTGAGCCCGACCCGCTTGACCGCCTCGTCGACGTCCATCGAGAGGTAGACGACGGTGTGGTCCGCGAGCAGCTCGCGGGTCGTCGCGTCGAGGACGGCGCCGCCGCCGAGGGAGAGGACACCCGTGTGCTCGGCGACGGCGGCGCGTACGGCCTGCCGCTCCAGTGCACGGAAGTGGTCCTCGCCCTCGTCGTAGAAGATCTCCGGAATCGGCTTGCCCGCGGTGGCCACGATGTCCGCGTCGGTGTCCCGGTAGGTGGTACCGAGCCGCTCGGCGAGCAGTTCACCGACCGTGGACTTTCCGACGCCCATGGGGCCGACGAGGACGACCAGGGGGCGGCTCATCGGATCCGCAGGTGGTCGAGGTACGACTGCACGTTGCGGTGGGTCTCGGGAACGCTGTCGCCGCCGAACTTCTCCGCGACCGCGTCGGCCAGGACCAGGGCGACCATCGCCTCGGCGACGATGCCGGCGGCCGGAACGGCACAGACATCGGAGCGCTGGTGGTGCGCCTTGGCGGGCTCACCCGTGACGACGTCGATGGTGGCGAGGGCGCGGGGCACGGTGGCGATGGGCTTCATCGCGGCGCGGACCCGAAGCAGTTCGCCGGTGGTCAGACCACCCTCGGTGCCGCCGGCCCGCCCGGACGCGCGCTTGATGCCGTCCTCGGTGACCAGGATTTCGTCGTGCGCCTTGGAGCCGGGCACGCGGGCCAGGTCGAAGCCGTCGCCGACCTCGACGCCCTTGATCGCCTGAATACCCATCAGCGCGGCGGCGAGGCGGGCGTCGAGACGACGGTCCCAGTGCACGTGCGAACCAAGGCCGACCGGCACTCCGTACGCGAGCACCTCGACGACGCCGCCGAGCGTGTCGCCGTCCTTGTGGGCCTGGTCGATCTCGGCGACCATCGCCTTCGACGCGTCGGCGTCCAGGCAGCGCACGGGGTCCGCGTCGAGCTTCCCGACATCGGCGGGCGTGGGGTAGACGCCGTACGGCGCCTTCGCGGCGGCCAGCTCGACGACGTGGCTGACGATCTCGATGCCCGCGGTCTCCTTGAGGTACGACCGGGCGACCGCACCGAGCGCGACACGGGCCGCGGTCTCGCGGGCGCTGGCGCGCTCCAGGATGGGCCGGGCCTCGTCGAAGCCGTACTTCTGCATCCCCGCGAGGTCGGCGTGACCGGGGCGGGGGCGGGTCAGCGGGGCGTTACGGGCCAGCTTGGCCAGCTCTTCGGGGTCAACGGGGTCGGCCGACATGACCTGTTCCCACTTGGGCCACTCGGTGTTGCCGACCATGACGGCGACGGGCGACCCCATGGTGAGGCCGTGCCGGACACCGCCCAGGAAGGTGACCTCGTCCTTCTCGAACTTCATCCGCGCGCCGCGGCCGTAGCCGAGCCGCCGCCGGGCGAGCGCGTCCGCCACCATCTCCGTGGTGATCGGGACACCGGCGGGAAGACCCTCCAGCGTCGCCACGAGTGCGGGGCCGTGCGACTCCCCCGCGGTCAGCCAGCGCAACCTGCTCAACGGTGCTCCTCATGCTCGCGCCTGAAAATCCAACGGCGCGACCGGGTGCGCGGCCCTGGCCCGCCGCCTCCGATCCTCCCACGGCCGGGGCCGCGAACCGGCCGCCGGTCCAGCAGACGGACGGCCCGGCCGGTCGGCCGGGGGGCTTCAGCGTGCCGCGAGTGCCTGTTCTCCCGCGTGCCGCATGGCGGCGAGGGGGGCCGGAGCGCGGCCCGTCATCTGTTCCACCTGGAGGACCGCCTGATGCACGAGGAGGTCGAGACCTCCGACGACTGCACCCTTGTGGGCGGACCAGGCTGCCGCGAGCGCGGTCGGCCAGGGCTCGTACAACACGTCGAACAGCGTGCCCGGAGCCTCGGGTACGGCCGCGGCCAGTGCGTCCGTGGCCCCGGCCGGCGTGGTGGCGAGGACCAGCGGGGCGCTCAGTGCCCGGGCGCTGTCCGCCCAGTCGGCGATCCGTACGTCCACGGCGAGGCGCTCGCCCCAGGCGCGCATCTCGTCGGCCCGTTCCGGGCTGCGCACGTAGGCCGTGACCGGTCCTGCGCAGATTACGGCGAGGGCGGCGAGAGCGGAGGAAGCGGTGGCTCCCGCGCCGAGGACAGCGGCCGAGTCCACCTTCTCCACGCCGCGTTCGCGCAGTGCCGCGATCATCCCGGGGATGTCGGTGTTGTCGCCGACGCGCCGGCCGTCCTCGGTGAAGACCACGGTGTTGACCGCCTCGACCGAGGCCGCGGTCCCGCTGATCTCGTCCAGCAGGGGGATGATCGCGCGCTTGAGCGGCATGGTCAGTGAGAGTCCGGCCCAGGAGCGGTCCAGTCCCCCGATGAATCCGGGAAGTGCTTCCTCGTCCACCTCGAAGCGGTCGTACGACCAGTGGGCGAGGCCGAGTTCCGCGTAGGCGGCGCGGTGCAGCACCGGGGACAGCGAGTGGGCGATGGGAGAGCCGAGAACGGCGGCCCGACGGATGGAGCTCACTGTCTGGCCTTCTCGTCCTCGTACTTCTGCCGGTTGCGCTCGTGCTCCTCGTTCGTCACGGCGAAGACGGTCTTGTCCTCGGTGACGGAGACGAAGTAGTACCAGGGACCGGACGCCGGGTTCATCGCCGAGTGCAGCGCGTCCGTGCCGGGGTTACTGATCGGGCCGGCCGGAAGCCCCTGGATCCTGTACGTGTTGTAGGGGTCGTCGATCTTCCGGAGTTCGTCCACCGGGCCGAGGTCCAGCGTGCTCTGACCCTTGATGTAGTTGACCGTGGAGTCGAATTCGAGCCTGCCGACCGTTTCGGTATTGCCGGGCTTGAGGCGGTTGTACACGACCCGCGCGACCTTGTCGAAGTCGTGCTTGTACTTGCCCTCGACCTGTACGAGGCTCGCGACCGTGATGAGCTGCCAAGGATTCTTGAGACCCAGCTTGGTGGCCTTCTCCTCGACCTCGGCCTTCTCGTACTCCTCGTTGGCCCGGGAGACCATGCGTTTCAGCGTGTCCTCGGGCTTGGACCCCTTGGAAACCGGGTACGCGGCCGGGTAGAGGAACCCTTCCAGCGGGTCCTTGACCTCGGGATTGTCCTCGGCCCAGTCCGGCAGCCCCAAGCTCTCCGCATGCGTATCGGCGACCTTGTCGGTGCTGCCCTTCTTGAGCCCGAGCCGCTCGTCGATCATGGCGTAGACCTCGAAGTTCTTGGTTCCCTCGGGAATCACGAGGGGATTCTGACTCTTCGGGTCCAGCATCATCGTCACGGCGCTGTCCGCCGACATCTCCTCCTTGAGGAGATAGACACCGGCCTGAATGGACTTGCCCCGGGGATTGGCATTCTGTGCCGAAACAAAAGCGTCGACGGATTTGACCACGCCGTTCTTCTTGAGGATGTTCGCGATCTCACCGCCGAGCGCGCCTTTCGGGATCTCCACCTCGACCTCGCCGGAGCCGTCACCCGCGTAGTCGGGCGCCTCGCCGAACTGTCCCTTGTAATACGAGTAACCCAGATAGGTCACTCCCCCGAGACCCCCGACGAGGGCCACCGAGACAACCAGGCAGGCGCAGCCGCTGCGGCTCTTCTTCTTGCCCTTGCCCCGGCGTTCGTTTCCGCCGCGCCCGCCACGGCGTGACGCGCGCGAGTCGTCCTCGTGTTCGTCGTCGTACTCGTCGTCCCGTGCGTCGCGGCCACCGGCCGGCTCGTCCGCGCCCGTGAAGAAGGGGTGGGTCTCTTCCTGGGGTACGTCCGGATTCCAGTCCGGTGACTGCTGCTCGGGCACGGCCTCGCGGCGCCCGGGAGGCTGCGGCGGCGGGTACGCCTCGGGCGTGCCGTAGTGGTCCTGCTGTTCGCCGTAGCCGGCCGGCTGCTGCCCGTACGGGTCATGGGGCTGACCGCCGTACGGCATGGCGGCCTGGTGACCGGTGTCCCAGCCGCCGTTGTACTGGGGCTGCTGCGGCGGCTGGTGCTGCTGCGGCGGCGGCTGGTGCTGCTGGTGCTGGTGCGCGTACGGGTCCTGCGGAGTGCCGTACTGCTGCTGCTCCTGCGCGTACTGCTGCTGGGCGTACGGGTCCTGCTGCTGGGAGTACGGGTCCTGCGGGTAGGGCTGCTGCTGAACGCCGTACTGGTCCTGGCCGCCGTACTGGTTCTGGCCGTGGGCAGCGTGCTGGCCGTCCCATCCCTGCTCCCCGTACAACGGGTCCTCGGGATGCCACGCTTCGGAGCCGGGACCCCGGCCATACTCAGTCATCGATCCCCTACGTGCCGCGAGACGACGTTCCGCCTCTTTGCTGTGCAGTGTTTGTTCGAACACCGCCGCATCGCGCGGAACGTTACCGTATCGCGATCAGACAACCACTTCGACGCCCTCGCCCGGAGCCCTGCCCGACGCCCGTTCGGACTCCAGAGCGTTCTGAAGGATCACCACAGCGGCAGCCTGATCAATCACAGACCGGCCCTTCTTGGACTTCACGCCCGAGGCGCGCAGTCCCTGAGTGGCCGTCACTGTGGTCATCCTCTCGTCCAGCAGTCGCACCGGAATGGGTGCGACCGTGCGGGCGAACACCTGGGCGAACAGCCGCACCTTGGCGGCTGCGGGGCCCTCGCCCCCGCTGAGGGATCGCGGCAGACCGATGATGACCTCGATCGGCTCGTACTCCTCGACGATCTGCCCCAGCCGCCGGTGGGCGGCCGGGACATCGCGTCCCGGCACGGTCTCCACCGGCGTGGCGAGGATCCCGTCGGGGTCGCACGAGGCGACCCCGATCCGGGCGTCCCCGACATCGATCGCCAGTCGGCGACCGCGGCGCATCTGCGACATGTCCGGCGTCACGCCGTCTCGGTGACGAGGCGTTCCACAGCGGATACGGCGTCGCCGATGGCGCCCGGGTTCGTGCCACCGCCCTGGGCGACGTCCGGCTTGCCACCGCCACCGCCACCAAGGGTCTTGGCGGCCGTACGGACCAGGTCGCCGGCCTTGAGACCGCGCTCACGGGCGGCCTCGTTGGTGGCGATGACCGTCAGCGGGCGGCCGTTGGCCGTGGTGAACAGGGCCACGACGGCCGGGCGGCCGCCCTGGATGCGTCCGCGGACGTCCAGCACGAGCCTGCGCAGGTCGTCGGCGGACGTGCCGTCGGGCACCTGTCCGGTGACCAGGGCGACGCCCCGGACGTCCTTGGCCGACTCGACGAGTCCGGCGGCGGCCTGGAGGACCTTCTCCCCGCGGAACTTCTCGATCTCCTTCTCGGCTTCCTTCAGCTTGCCGAGCATGGAGGCGATCTTCTCCGGAAGCTCCTCGGAGCGGCCCTTCACCAGCTCCTGGAGCTGGGCGACGACCGTGTGCTCCTTGGCGAGGAAGTTGTACGCGTCGACACCGACGAGAGCCTCGATGCGGCGCACACCGGAACCGATCGACGACTCGCCGAGCAGCTTCACCAGACCCAGCTGGGCCGTGTTGTGGACGTGCGTACCGCCGCACAGCTCCTTGGAGAAGTCGCCGATGGTGACGACGCGGACCCGCTCGCCGTACTTCTCGCCGAACTCGGCGATGGCGCCCTGCTTCTTGGCGTCGTCGATCGACATGACCTCGGCCTGGACGTCGAGTTCGCGGGCCAGGACCTCGTTGATCTTCTGCTCGACGTCGACGAGGACCGTGCCGGGTACGGCGGCGGGCGAGCCGAAGTCGAAACGGAAGCGGCCGGGCGAGTTCTCCGAACCGGCCTGGGCAGCGGTCGGGCCGAGGGCGTCGCGCAGTGCCTGGTGCGTGAGGTGCGTGGCGCTGTGGGCGCGGGCGATGGCGCGGCGGCGGGTGTTGTCGATGGAGGCGTAGGCGGCGGCGCCGACCGTGACCTCTCCCACCTGGACCGAGCCCTTGTGGACGGAGACGCCCGGGACCGGCTGCTGTACGTCGCGGACCTGGACGACGGCGCCGGTGTCGAGCCGGATCCGGCCCTGGTCGGCGAGCTGGCCGCCGCCCTCGGCGTAGAACGGGGTGCGGTCGAGGACGATCTCGACCTCGTCGCCCTCGGAGGCTGCGGGCGAGGGCACACCGTCGACGAGCAGGCCGACGATCCTCGACTCGCCCTCGGTGCTGGTGTAGCCGGTGAACTCGGTGGTGCCCGAGGAGTCGGCGACCTCGCGGTAGGCCGACAGGTCGGCGTGACCGGTCTTCTTGGCCTTGGCGTCGGCCTTGGCCTTGTCCCGCTGCTCCTGCATGAGGCGGCGGAAGCCGTCCTCGTCCACGGAGAGGCCCTGTTCGGCGGCCATCTCCAGGGTGAGGTCGATCGGGAAGCCCCAGGTGTCGTGGAGCAGGAACGCCTTGTCACCGGCCAGGACCTGTCCGCCGGCGGCCTTGGTCTCCGTGACGGCCGTTTCGAGGATGTTGGTGCCGCCCTTGAGGGCCTTGAGGAAGGCGGCCTCCTCGGCGAGGGCGACCGTCTCGATGCGCTTGCGGTCGGTGATGAGCTCCGGGTACTGCTGCCCCATCGTGTTGATCACGACGTCGGTCAGCTCACCGGCGACCGAGCCGGTGGCGCCCATCAGCCGCATGTTGCGGATGGCGCGGCGCATGATGCGGCGCAGCACGTAGCCGCGGCCCTCGTTGCCGGGGGTGACACCGTCGCCGATGAGCATCACGGACGTACGGATGTGGTCGGCGACGACGCGGAGCTGGACGTCCGTGCCCGGCTCGGCGCCGTACCGCACGCCGGTGAGCTCGGTGGCCTTGTCCATGACGACACGCAGGGTGTCGGTCTCGTACATGTTCTGCACGCCCTGCAGGATCATGGCGAGGCGTTCGAGGCCGAGACCCGTGTCGATGTTCTTCGACGGCAGGTCGCCGAGGATCGGGAAGTCCTCCTTGCCGTCACCGGCGCCCCGCTCGTACTGCATGAAGACCAGGTTCCAGATCTCCACGTAGCGCTCGTCGTTGACGGCGGGACCGCCCTCGACACCGAACTCGGGGCCGCGGTCGTAGTTGATCTCGGAACAGGGGCCGCAGGGACCTGGGACGCCCATGGACCAGAAGTTGTCCTTCTTGCCCAGGCGCTGGATGCGCTCGGCGGGGACCCCGATCTTGTCGCGCCAGATCTGCTCGGCCTCGTCGTCGTCGAGGTAGACCGTGATCCACAGGCGCTCGGGGTCGAGTCCGAAGCCGCCGTCTGCGACGGAGTTGGTCAGGGCCTCCCAGGCGTACTGGATGGCCCCTTCCTTGAAGTAGTCACCGAAGGAGAAGTTGCCGCACATCTGGAAGAACGTGCCGTGCCGGGTGGTCTTGCCGACCTCTTCGATGTCCGGCGTACGGACGCACTTCTGCACGCTGGTGACGCGCGGGGCGGGCGGCTTGACCTCGCCGAGGAAGTACGGCTTGAAGGGGACCATGCCCGCCGGGACCAGGAGCAGAGTCGGGTCGTCCGCGATGAGCGACGCCGAAGGGACGACGGTGTGACCGCGCTCCTCGAAGAAGCTCAGCCAGCGGCGGCGAATTTCGGCCGACTCCATCAGTGGTCCTCATTCCGGTTGTACGACGTGTAGGGGAGCGTGCGGTGTGGGGTGGCGGAGTCCGCCGCTTCGACGGCGTAGTGCTGCCGTACGGGGAGTTCGGGGTCGACCGGTGCCTCCAGGCCCAGCGCCCCGCCCAGTTCGGCCTCGCGCCGGATCATGCCTTCGCGCACGTCGAGGGCGAAGTCCTTGAGCTTGTGACCCGTCTCGATCGCCTTGTCGGCGGCCTGCGCCGCGAGGCTCTCGGGGGTCAGCTGCTTGATTTTTCGGTTGACCTTGGTGGTGGCCCAGACGCCGGCTGCGGCGCCTGCGGTGAACCAGAACGTACGGCGGAACATCGCTGCGTCAGTCCTTCTGTCCGCGGGAACTTCGGCCGTTCCGCTTCTTACCTCGGGCGGATGGCACTGTACGGCCGACGACCACCGACCGACGGGAGGG
Source organism: Streptomyces finlayi (assembly GCF_014216315.1). NCBI lineage: Bacteria > Bacillati > Actinomycetota > Actinomycetes > Kitasatosporales > Streptomycetaceae > Streptomyces > Streptomyces finlayi. The sequence goes on along the minus strand of NZ_CP045702.1, from coordinate 6,744,862 downwards.
CCGGCCGGCGGGCTCCGGTTCCGGGGCGGACCTGCGGCCGATCGCCTGCCGTACCCCGTAGCCGAAAGCGGCGACCTTGACGAGCGGCCCGCCGAAGGTCGATGCGACGGTCGTGGAGAGCGCGGACGCGTTGGAGGTGACCTCCTGGACGTCCGCCGCGATCGCGTCGACCTTGTCGAGCTGGGTCTGCGCGGAACGGACCGTCGCGGACGCGTCGGCGAGCAGCGGGACGGCCTGCTCGGTCACGTCCGCCACGAGTTTCGTGGTCGCCCTGAGCGTCTGGGCCAGCCTCACCAGCACCACGGCGAGGAACGAAACCAGGATCGCCCAGAAGACGGCCACCAGGATCCCGGCCACCTCTCCACCGGACACAGTGCACCGCTCTCTGCTCGTCGCCCGCCCCGTCCGGGGCTTGTCTCTGCTCGGCCGCCGACCCCTGTCATCACAGGGAATCGTCGTCCCACGAGCCTATCGCGCCGGGCGTCAGGCCCTGTACCGCATTACCGGTGGGCGGGGCCGGGGCTGCCGGAGAGAAACTGCACGGAGAGCTTTCGAGCCCGTACTCTGCGTGTTCTGTGCGACGCCCTCAGCGCCCCTACTCCGCACCCGGCGATCCGGGCCCCCGCTCCCCCGCCGTCCGAGGCGATCTGCCCGCGGAACTGAACAGGTTCGTGGGCCGCGACGACGAGCCGGCCGAACTGCGGCGGCTGCTGGAGGAGTCCAGGCCGGTGACGGTCGCAGGGGTGGGCGGGGCCGGCAAGACCCGCTGTGTCACCCGGGTCGCCGGGCTACTGGAGAGACGGTACTGCCATGGCGTCTGGATCGCCGAGCTGTCGGCCGTCCATGATCCGGCGCTGCTCGAACACTCGCTGGCCGACGCCCTCGGGCTGACCGACCACACGAGCAGACCGCCACGCGCCACGCTCGTTGAACGCCTTGCCGCACGTCAACTCCTGCTCGTGATAGACGGCTTCGAGCAGATGACCGAGGCGGCACTCGTCAGGGACCTGCTGCGCCGCGCACCCGGACTCCGTGTCCTGACCGCCGTGCGGCGGCCCCTGCGGGTGGAGACGGCGAGGTGACCTTTCTCCTCACGCCGATGACCGAGCGGGACGCGGTGGAACTGTTCGCCGAACGGGCCCGCGCGGTACGGCCCGACTTCCGGCTGACCGACCGCGACAGGAGCGCCGTACGTGAACTCTGCCGCCGCCTCGACGGGATTCCGCTGGCGCTCGAACTGGCGGCAGGACGACTGCGAGCCCTCTCCGTGGAACAGATACTCATCGACGGGGATGCGGACGAGGCCGCCGTGCTGCAGGGGCCGCCGCGCGGATCTGGCCTTCGGTCGGCCTGCCGCTGTTCGGTTCGTCCTACTACGGGCTGCCGCAGGCCCAGTGCGAGGAGCGTGCCCGTGGGGAGCTGGGCGAGGAGAGGTACGAAGCGCGGCGGCGTGCGGGTGAGCGGCTGAGCCTGGACACGGCCGTATCGAGGGCGCTGTCCGGCGGGCCGCGGCCCCCGGCCGGCCCTTCGGGGACCGGCGTCTTCCCGGGGCCGGGGGAAACGCGAAGGCCCGCCGCCTCCCGGACAACAGGGAGGGGCGGGCCCGAGCTCGGTTGAGTGAGCTACGCCTGGATCAGCGGGCGTAGTACTCGACGACGAGCTGCTCGTCGCAGATAACCGGGATTTCCTTGCGGTTCGGGTCCCGGTCCAGGCGGAAGGCCAGGGCCTTCAGGTTCACCTGGAGGTAGCGCGGGGTCTCACCGTCGGTGTCGTAACCACCCTCGCGGGCCACCTGGAAGGGGACCTTGGAGCGGCTGCGCTCGCGGACCATCACGACGTCGTCGGGACGGACGCGGAACGACGGCTTGTCGACCTTGCCACCGTTGACCTCGATGTGGCCGTGAACGACCATCTGGCGGGCCTGGTAGATGGTGCGGGCGATGCCCGAACGCAGGACCAGGGCGTCGAGGCGACGCTCGAGCTCGACGACCAGCGCCTCGCCCGTCTTGCCTCCGGCCTTCTTGGCGCGGTCGTAGGCGCGCGCCATCTGGCGCTCGCTGATGTCGTACTGCGCGCGGAGGCGCTGCTTCTCGAGCAGACGGACCTTGTAGTCCGAGTTCTGCTTGCGGCCACGGCCGTGCTCGCCCGGCGGGTACGGACGAGCTTCGAAGTACTTGACAGCCTTCGGCGTCAGAGCGATGCCGAGGGCACGCGACTTCTTGACCTTGGGACGCGACTGGTTAGGCACGTTCTCCAGACCTCCGTTATAGGTTAAGTTAGGTAAGGATTACCTAACCCAAGGAGATCGCATGTCTCGCCCTGGGAACACCACAGACGTCACGGACAACACAGACAGCGGCGGCGCGCACGAGGGCGCCGCTACGACGGAAGGCCGATCTGATCGTGGTCAGCCGCGTCCCAGCGGGCTTGAAAACACTCGGATGCCGTCAGCAGCCGAGCGCACACGAACTCTCGTACAGAGTACCTGCTCTGCGGCACTGGTCGTACCGGGGCTCGATGTGCCCTGCCCCGACCACCTGGTGCCCAGCTCCCGCAGCGTAGGTCCCGAGGGGGACCTGTTCCTCGAATTCCCCGTCGGCTCCCCTGCCGTACGGGCCGCGACGCGCGCCCAGGGCGACGGACTCGGTGCCGTGCTGGAGCTCACCGATGTCGCGCCGGTCTCCGTCCCGCACCGCATCCGCGGCCGCGCCTGGATCTCCGGCCGGCTCACCGCCGTGCCGGGTCCGGCACAGCCCGGCCGGATGTTGCTGCGGCTCGAAACGGCGGAGGCGTACGTCGACGATCTGTGGGGAGCGCAGGACGTCGAACCCGAAGCGTTCCGCGACGCCGCCGCTGACCCGCTCGTCGCGCACGAGGCGGAACTGCTCCAGCACCTGCACGCGGCGCACAGCGACCGGATGGGGATGCTCCGCGCTCTGCTCGGCGCGCGCACCGCCTGTGACCGCGCGGCCCCTCGGCCGTCCGCCGTCCCGGTGGCCCTCGACCGCTTCGGTCTGCGGGTGCGCTTCGTCGAGGCACACAACTCGTGCTTCGACGCGCGCTTCGAATTTCCCGAGCCCGTGCAGGACGTCGGCGGACTGCGCCGGGCCATGCACACCCTCTTCGAAGCGGCGTCCTGCTGACCGGACCCGCCGGTCAGGCCGGACCGGAACTCCCGGCCGCGCCGTCGGAGCCGGCCCGGCCCAGCCGCTCCCTCACCCGGTCCACCACATCCGCGTACCGCGCCTCCGCGCCGTATCGCGTCGGTGTGTAGTAACGCCTGTCGCGCACGGCGTCCGGCGCGTACTGCTGGGCGGCGATGCCACCGGGGACGTCATGGGGGTAGACATAGCCCTGGGCGTGACCGAGCTTGGCCGCGCCCTTGTAGTGGCCGTCGCGCAGATGGGCCGGAACAGGGCCCGCGAGCCCTTTCCTTACGTCCTCCTGGGCGGCCGAGATCGCCAGCGTCGCCGCATTGGACTTGGGGGCCAGCGCCAGCGCGATGGTGGCGTGGCTGAGGGTGAGCGCCGCCTCGGGGAAGCCGATCATGGCCACGGCCTGGGCTGCCGCGACCGCCGTGGGCAGTGCCGTCGGGTCGGCCAGCCCGATGTCCTCGCTGGCCGAGATCATCAGCCGCCGGGCGATGAAGCGCGGGTCCTCCCCCGCCTCGATCATCCGGGCCAGGTAATGCAGCGCCGCGTCCACGTCCGAGCCGCGGATGGACTTGATGAGGGCGCTCGCCACGTCGTAGTGCTGGTCGCCGTCCCTGTCGTACTTCACGGCGGCCCGGTCGACGGTGTCCTCGACGGTCTGGAGGGTGATCTCCTGCTCGTCTGTCGCCAGTGCGGCCCCGGCCGCCGCCTCCAGCGCCGTCAGTGCCCGGCGGGCGTCACCTCCCGCGATGCGCAGCAGATGCGTCTGCGCGTCCTCGGCCAGCGTCACCGCACCGCCGAGCCCGCGCTCGTCGGTCAGGGCGCGCGTGAGCAGCGCCAGCAGATCGTCGTCGGTCAGCGGTTCCAGGGTGAGCAGCAGGGAGCGCGAGAGCAGGGGGGAGATGATCGAGAAGTACGGGTTCTCGGTGGTCGCCGCGATCAGCGTCACCCAGCGGTTCTCCACCGCCGGTAGGAGCGAGTCCTGCTGGGCCTTGGAGAAGCGGTGGATCTCGTCGAGGAAGAGGACGGTCTCCTTGCCGTAGCCCCCGGTGGCCCGGCGTGCGCTCTCGATGACGGCGCGGACTTCCTTGACTCCCGCGGTGATCGCCGAGAGCTCCACGAAGCGCTTGTTCGTCGCCTTGCTGACCACGTAGGCCAAGGTCGTCTTGCCGGTGCCCGGCGGCCCCCAGAGGATCACCGAGGACGGTCCGGCGGGTCCGCCGCCGCCTTCCCCCACGAGACGGCGCAGGGGTGAGCCCGGTTTGAGCAGGTGCTGCTGACCGACGACCTCGTCGACCGTACGGGGACGCATTCGAACAGCGAGCGGGCTGGCGGACGGGTCCTTCTCGTGACGGTCTTCGGCGGCTGCGGTAAAGAGATCGGGCTCCACGTCGTGAAGCCTATGTCACCCCGCTGACAGCGCCGCCGGACCCGTCAGCTGGTCCAGAAGTCCCACCAGCGGGTCAGGATCAGCATGCCGATGACGCCGATCCAGAGCACGGGCGGCACCCAGTGGAACTCCAGCAGGTTGTTCCGCAGCCAGCGGGGAGCGGGCAGGACGCCGTGCTTGATGTTGTGCGTGGTGACGTAGCAGAACATGACGATCGTGGCGACCCAGGCGAGGCAGCACCAGAGGCAGAGCGAGTTGATGTTGTAGAGCGACTGGTACTGGAGCCAGGTGCAGAAGCCGACGCCGAACAGCGTGCCCGCGTTCAGGCCGAGCCAGAACCAGGGGCGGAACCGGGCGCCGGCGAGCAGTCCCATGCCGATGCAGATCACCATCGCGTAGGTGACGAGCCCGAGCATCGGGTTCGGGAACCCGAAGGCGGACGCCTGCTCGCTCTTCATGATGTTGCCGCACGCGACAACCGGATTGAGGCTGCATCCCGGGGTGAAGCTGGGGTCTTCGAGCAGCTTGAACTTGTCGATGGTGATGACCCAGGCGGCCAGGAGTCCGGCCGCACCCGTGATCACCAGAAGCAGTGCCAGCGCGCGACTGCCCCCGATGGTCCTCCTCCCACCGTCCTCTGCCTGGCCCGAGGAGGGATGATCTACCGCTGTAGTCGTCATATCGCCGTTCCGTCACTGAGTAGCCAGCTGGGCACCGTCATTGTGCCGCACCGCGTGTGCTGTCAACCGTTCGACGAACATACGTGTGTCCGCCCGGGCGGACACGGAAAGCACGGCTGCGCGGGACGCTCCCTGCGGGGCGGAGCCGGCAGCGGAAGTCCGCGGACCCGCGAATGCCAGGGGCCCGTAACCGCGGTGGACGGCGTGGACCTGCGGATCATGCCTGGTGAGGTGTTCGGCGTCCTCGGGCCCAGCGGGTCGGGGACGAGCGCCACGACCGGGACTCCGAAGGGCCACCGGAGCAGGGCCGAGGGCACGGTGCGGGCCCTCGGCACCGACCCGGCCGTCGCCGGCCACCGCAACCGCTCCCGGACCGGTGTCGTCCGGCAGGATGAATCGGCGCCCGCCGAGTTGACGGTCCGCGAGACGATGACCCACTTCGCCCGCTACTGCCCCCGGCCCCGCGACGCCGGGGGAGGTCATCGGCCCGGCCGGTCCGGAACAGAAGGCCGACGCCCGGTTCGAGGAGCTGTCCGGCAACTGGACACCGGGCGTCGGCTGTTCACCGGGGGCGGGCCCGGTGCGAGCCCGGCCCCTCCCCCGGGCGTCATGCGCCCGGCGCGCTCAGCCTTCCGCGGATCACCTCGGACACGTCCGCCAGGGCGACCGCTTCCTGCTCGCCCGACTCCATGTCCTTGAGCTGGACGTTGCCCTCGGCCAGGTCGCGTTCGCCCGCGACGAGGGTGAAGCGTGCGCCCGAGCGGTTCGCGCTCTTCATCGCGCCCTTCAGACCACGGCCGCCGAAGGCGAAGTCCGTCGCCACGCCCTCGCGCCGCAACTGCGTGACCAGGCCGAAGAGCACCCGACGGGCCTCCTCGCCGAGCGGGACCGCGTACACGCTGGTGGCGGCGGGAATGGGGAGCTCGACGCCCTCGGCCTCCAGGGCGAGAACCGTGCGGTCCACACCCAGTGCCCAGCCGACGGACGGCAGCGCGGGGCCGCCGATCATCTCGGACAGCCCGTCGTAGCGGCCGCCGCCTCCCACCGCGGACTGGGAGCCCAGGCCGTCGTGGACGAACTCGAACGTCGTGCGCGTGTAGTAGTCGAGGCCGCGGACGAGCTTCTCGTCGTCCTCGTACACCACACCGGCCGCCGTGAGGAGCACACGGACCTCCTCGTGGTAGGCCTTGCAGGCGTCGCAGAGGTAGTCGCGCAGCATCGGGGCGCCGACGAGCTGCTTCCGCACGTCGGTCCGCTTGTCGTCGAGGACCCGGAGCGGGTTGATCTCGATGCGCCGACGGGTCTCCTCGTCCAGGTCCAGGTCCAGGTCGCGGAGGAAGCCCTGGAGCGCCTCGCGGTAGACGGGGCGGCACTCCTTGTCGCCCAGCGAGTTCAGCAGGATGCGGAACCGCGTGAGGCCCAGCGAGCGGTACGCCTGGTCGGCCAGGATGATCAGCTCGGCGTCGAGCGCCGGGTCCTCGGTGCCGATGGCCTCGGCGCCGACCTGGGAGAAGTGGCGGTAGCGGCCGGCCTGCGGCCGCTCGTAGCGGTAGTACGAGCCGGAGTACCACAGCTTCACGGGGAGGTTGCCCGCCTTGTGGAGGTTGGCCTCCAGCGCGGCGCGCAGCACGGACGCGGTGCCCTCGGGGCGCAGCGCGAGCTTGTCGCCGCCCTTGGTCTCGAAGGCGTACATCTCCTTGGACACGATGTCGGTGGACTCACCGACGCCGCGGGCGAAGAGGTTCACGTCCTCGAAACCGGGTGTCTCGATGTAGCCGTAGCCGGAGTTGCGCAGGGGCGCGGAGATGGCCTCGCGCACCGCCAGGAACTTCGCGGAGCGCGGCGGGGTCAGATCGTACGTGCCCTTGGGGGCCTGGAAGGTGCTCACAGGGTTTCTCTCTCGTCACATTCCTCGGCGGGGCGCGTCCATACCGTGCAGGTACGGGTTGGAGGCGCGCTCGCGGCCGATGGTCGTCTGGGGGCCGTGGCCCGAGAGCACCACGGTCGAGTCGTCGAGCGGCAGGCACACACGGGCCAGCGACTCGAGCAGCTCGGCGTGGCTGCCGCCGGGCAGGTCGGTGCGTCCGACGGAGCCGGCGAAGAGCAGGTCGCCCGAGAAGAGAACCTGCGGAACATCCGCGGCCTCGGGCATCCTGAACGTCACCGACCCCTTGGTATGGCCGGGCGCATGCGAGACACCGAACTCCAGACCGGCCAGGTTCAGCACGGCACCGTCGGTCAGTTCCTTGACGTCGTCCGGTTCGCCCACGGTGAGCTCGCCCATGAGAGGCATACCGAAGGAGCGGCCGAGTGCCTTCTCCGGGTCGCTCATCATGTACCGGTCCTCCGGGTGGATCCAGGCAGGGACGTCATGGGCGCCGCACACGGGAACGACCGAGGCGACATGGTCGATGTGGCCATGGGTGAGCACGACGGCGACGGGCTTGAGCCGGTGCTTCCTCAACGTCTCCTCGACGCCCTGGGTGGCCTGGTGCCCTGGATCGATGATCACGCACTCCTCGCCTGCGGCGGGGGCGACCAGATAGCAGTTGGTCCCCCAGGCCCCGGCGGGGAACCCGGCAATGAGCACGATCGTCCTTAATGTTCGTCCGACGGGAGAGGGTGTGGAGACAGATCCGGCAGATCAGAGCCTACCGGCGCTCCTCATCCCACAGCTAACCCATATACGGTACGGGGCAACCCAGGCCGGATCACACGACGTACAAGGAGATCACCCGGTGGTCAGCAGCGATCAGCGGCGGCGGCAGCTCGCCCGCGAGAAGTTCGAGCGGCAGCAGCAGCGCCGGGAGGAAGCCCGCCGGAGGACCAGGCGTCTGACCGCGGTCATCGCGTCGGCGCTGGCCGTGGTGGCGGTCATCGGCGCAGGTGCCTACGTCTCCATCGGCGACGACGACAAGGGCAAGGACAAGACCGACTCGGCGGCGAGCGCGAGCCCCTCCGCTTCGCCATCCGAGAGCGAGAGTGCCGCTCCTGAGCCCGCGATGAAGATCGACAAGAAGTCGACGTACTCGATGTCGCTCAAGACCAGCCAGGGCGACATAGCGTTCACCATGGACGCGGCGAAGACCCCGCACACGACGAATTCCTTCAAGGCCCTCGCGGACAAGGGATACTTCGACGCCACGAAGTGTCACCGGCTGACCACGGAGGGCATTTTCGTTCTCCAGTGCGGCGATCCCAAGGGTGACGGCACCGGTGGTCCCGGCTACAACATCCCGGACGAGAACCTGACCGCCCTGGGCAAGGCGGGCAAGGACGGCACCGTCACCTTCCCCGCGGGCACGGTGGCGATGGCCAACACCGGCCAGCCGGGTACCGGCGGCAGCCAGTTCTTCCTGGTGTACAAGGACACCAGACTCCCGCCCACGTACACCCCGTTCGGCACGATGGACGAGGCCGGCCTGAAGGCCGTCAAGAAGGTCGCCGAGGCGGGCGTCACCGGTGGCGTGGCCGACGGTGCACCCAAGAAGACCGTCACCATCGAGAAGGCCGCCGTCGACAAGGCGTGACCCGGCCGGGCGGCCGGCCCACCACGGCACACGGCGCGGACCGGAGAATTTCGGCCGCGCTGAGTGCGGACAGCCGGGTGGCCGGTCGCCTAGATTGACGTTGTGCAGGGCGGGCGATGCCCGCCCCAGGAAACTGTGGACGATGCCCGGGGGGCGAACCCCCTCGCAGGCATCAGGTGGAGGAGGCGCTGTGAGCAGCGACCCGTGGGGCCGTGTCGACGAGACAGGCACCGTGTACGTGCGTACAGCCGACGGCGAGCAGGTCGTCGGATCGTGGCAGGCCGGGACTCCCGAGGAGGCTCTGGCCTACTTCGAGCGCAAGTACGAGGGCTTGGTGGTCGAAATCGGCCTCCTCGAACGGCGGGTGAAGACCACCGATCTCTCGTCCAAGGACGCGATGGCCGCGATCGGTCATCTGCGCACGCAGATTGACGAGCACCACGCCGTCGGCGACCTCGCCGCCCTGCGCACCCGGCTGGACGCGCTCGTCGCGACGGTCGACTCGCGGCGCGAGGAGCGCAGGATCCAGAAGGCGAAGCAGACCGACGAGGCGCGCCACGCCAAGGAGGCGCTCGTCGTCGAGGCCGAGGAGCTGGCGGAGAGCGAGCAGTGGCGTTCGGCCGGCGAACAGCTGCGTGCGCTGGTCGACACGTGGAAGGCGCTTCCGCGCCTCGACCGCAAGTCGGACGACGAACTGTGGCACCGCTTCTCGCATGCCCGGTCGGCGTTCTCCAAGCGTCGCAAGGCGCACTTCGCGGCACTGGACGCCCAGCGTGAGGACGCCCGTAAGGCCAAGGAGAAGCTGGTCGCCGAGGCCGAGGCGCTCTCCGGGTCCACGGACTGGGGTACGACGGCCGCCCGGTACCGCGACCTGATGACCGAGTGGAAGGCGGCGGGCCGCGCACAGCGGGAGTCCGAGGACGAGCTGTGGAACCGCTTCCGCGGTGCGCAGGACGTCTTCTTCGCGGCCCGCGGCGGAGTGTTCGCCGAGCGTGACGCGGAGCAGGGCGAGAACCTCAAGGTCAAGGAGGAGCTCGCCGTCGAGGCCGAGAAGCTGGTGCCGGTCAAGGACCTGAAGACGGCCAGGGCCGCCTTCCGTGCCCTCAACGAGCGCTGGGAGGCCATCGGCCACGTACCCCGTGACGCCCGCCCGAAGGTCGAGGGGCGGATGCAGGCGGTGGAGCGTGCGCTGCAGGAGGCCGAGGAGAACGAGTGGCGCCGCTCGAACCCGGAGGCGCGGGCCCGTGCCGAGGGTCTGACCGGTCAGCTCCAGGCGGCCGTGGACAAGCTGCGGAAGCAGATCGACACGGCGCGCGCCTCGGGCAACAACGCCAGGGCCGACAAGCTCGCCAAGGAGCTCGAGGGCCGTCAGGCGCTGCTGGACCAGGCGCTGAAGGGCCTGGAGGAGTTCAGCGGCTGATTCCGGCCACCGTGTGTACGCGTACGCACTCCTCCGCATGTGTACGAGAGAGGGGCCCCTGCACTTCGTGTGCAGGGGCCCCTCTTGCCCCTCTCTCGTTCCGTTGGGTGGCTCCCGGGTTACGGCCTTCGGGCCGAGGTCACCCGGTACACGTCGTAGACGCCTTCCACGCCCCGCACGGCCTTCAGCACGTGTCCGAGGTGCTTGGGGTCGCCCATCTCGAAGGTGAAGCGCGAGGTGGCCACCCGGTCCCTTGACGTCTGGACGGCCGCCGACAGGATGTTGACGTGCTGGTCGGACAGGACGCGGGTGACGTCGGAGAGCAGGCGGGAGCGGTCCAGGGCCTCGACCTGGATGGCGACCAGGAAGACGGAGGACTGGGTGGGCGCCCACTCGACCTCGAGGATGCGCTCCGGCTGCTGGGAGAGCGAGTCGACGTTGACGCAGTCGGCGCGGTGCACCGAGACGCCGCTGCCGCGTGTGACGAAGCCGATGATCGGGTCGCCCGGTACGGGTGTGCAGCAGCGGGCCAGCTTGACCCAGACGTCTTCGACGCCCTTGACGACCACACCGGGATCGGCGTTGGCGCGGCGCTTGGTACGTCCGCGCGAAGGCGGGGCGGTCTCGACGAGGTCCTCGTTGGCCGCGTCCTCGCCGCCGAGTGCCTGGACGAGCTTCTGTACGACGCCCGCGGCGGCGACATGGCCCTCGCCGATCGCCGCGTACAGCGAGGAGATGTCCGGGTAGCGCATCTCGTGGGCGAGCGTGACCAGCGAGTCGCCGGTCAGGATCCGCTGGATCGGCAGGTTCTGCTTGCGCATGGCGCGCGCGATGGAGTCCTTGCCCTGCTCGATCGCCTCGTCGCGGCGCTCCTTGGAGAACCAGGCACGGATCTTGTTACGGGCGCGGGGCGACTTGACGAAGCCGAGCCAGTCCCGCGAGGGTCCCGCGCCGGCCGCCTTGGAGGTGAAGACCTCGACGAGATCGCCGTTGTCCAGCGTCGATTCGAGCGGTACGAGGCGCCCGTTGACCCGTGCTCCTATCGTCCGGTGGCCGACCTCCGTGTGGACCGCGTACGCGAAGTCGACGGGGGTGGCGCCGGCGGGCAGCGCTATGACGTCGCCCTTGGGCGTGAAGACGAAGACCTCGTTGCGCGAGAGGTCGAAGCGCAGGGACTCCAGGAACTCGCTGGGGTCCTCGGTCTCCTTCTGCCAGTCCAGGAGCTGGCGCAGCCACGCCATGTCGTTGACGTCCTGGCCGCGGCCGGTGTTCTTCGGTACGTCCGTGCGCACCTTGGAGGCTCCCGCTGAGGGCTCCTGCTTGTACTTCCAGTGCGCGGCGATGCCGTACTCGGCGCGGCGGTGCATGTCGAACGTACGGATCTGGAGCTCGACGGGCTTGCCGCTGGGGCCGATCACCGTGGTGTGCAGTGACTGGTACATGTTGAACTTCGGCATCGCGATGTAGTCCTTGAACCGGCCGGGGACCGGATTCCATCGCGCGTGCACGGTGCCGAGGGCCGCGTAACAGTCGCGGACCGTGTCGACGAGTACACGAATGCCCACCAGGTCGTAGATCTCGGCGAAGTCCCGGCCTCGCACGATCATCTTCTGGTAGACGCTGTAGTAGTGCTTCGGCCGTCCCGTGACGGTGGCCTTGATGCGGGCGGCGCGCAGGTCGGACTGGACCTCGTCGGTCACTATGGCGAGGTATTCGTCGCGCTTGGGGGCCCGCTCGGCAACGAGGCGGACGATCTCGTCGTACATCTTGGGGTAGAGGATCGCGAAGGCGAGGTCCTCCAGCTCCCACTTGATGGTGTTCATGCCCAGGCGGTGGGCCAGGGGCGCGTAGATCTCAAGGGTCTCGCGGGCCTTCTTCTCCTGCTTCTCCCGCTTGAGATAGCGCATGGTGCGCATGTTGTGCAGACGGTCGGCGAGCTTGATGACAAGGACCCGGGGGTCCTTCGCCATGGCGACGACCATCTTGCGTACGGTCTCGGCCTGCGCGGCCTCGCCGAACTTGACCTTGTCGAGCTTGGTGACGCCGTCGACCAGCAGCGCGACCTGGTCGCCGAAGTCCTTGCGCAGGGTGTCGAGGCCGTACTCGGTGTCCTCGACCGTGTCGTGCAGCAGCCCGGCCATCAGCGTGGCGGGGTCCATGCCGAGCTCGGCGAGGATCGTCGTGACGGCCAGCGGGTGCGTGATGTACGGGTCGCCGCTCTTGCGCTTCTGACCGCGGTGCCAGCGTTCGGCGACCTGGTAGGCGCTTTCGATCTGGCGCAGCGTCGCCGTCTCGATCTTGGGGTCGTTGGAGCGGACGGTCCGCAGGAGCGGTTCCAGCACCGGGTTGTACGGGCTGGAGCGCTGGACGCCGAGGCGGGCCAGGCGGGCCCGGACGCGGTTGGAGGAGCCACCGGAGCGGGGCACGGCACCGGCCGGGACGACGGGCTTGGCGGCCTTCGTCGGCTCGACGGCCTTCGTCGGCTCGGCGGCCTTCGTCGGCTCGGCGGCCTTCGGGGGTTCGACGGCCTTCGGGGGTTCGGCGGCCTTCCGGGGCCCGGCCGGTGCGTCGGCCGCGGGCTTCGGCGACCGGGCGGAGCCGGTAGGTCCGGGTCCCGGTTCGCCGTTCGCGGGGGCCGGGGCCTCTCCGCTGTCCGCAGGCTCTCGCGCGGCAGGCTTCGGCGTGCCCGCCGGCTGCGCCTTTGCGGGCGTGGCTTGGTCCGCCGCGGGCTTGTCGGGCTGCGGGGCGGCGACTGGCTGGGCCTCGTCTGGCAAGAGCGCTCCTCGTGCGGAACCGGGGTACCCGGAAAACCCATGGTATCGACCCGGTGGCTGGTCGACGCCCGGGGACCGTGGGACCCCTCACAACGCGGGACGGGCACCCGGATGTTCCCGGGTGCCCGTCCTGTGTGCGGCTGTCGTAGCCGGCCCGTCCTGCCGTCGGTCAGACGGTGATCAGAGACTCCAGCGGGGCGCCTCGCAGCGCCGGTTCCAGTCGTGCGCGGCCCTGGAGGAAACCGAGCTCCATGAGGACCGCGACGCCCGAGACCTGGGCGCCGGCCCGCCGGATGAGTTCCAGCGAGGCTTCGGCGGTGCCGCCGGTGGCGAGGACGTCGTCGATGACCATGATCCGGTCGTCGGACGAGAGGTCCTCCGCGTGGATCTCGATCTCCGCGGTCCCGTACTCCAGCTCGTACGCCTGGCTGAGCGTGGCTCCCGGCAGCTTCCCGGCCTTGCGGACCGGTACGAAGCCGAGGCCCGCCCGGACCGCGACCGGTGCCGCGAGGATGAAACCGCGCGCCTCCAGACCGACGATCTTGGTGGCGCCGTGCCGTACACACAGCTCCGCGAGGGTGTCGGTCAGCAGCGTGAAGGCCACCGGGTCCGCGAGCAGCGGCGTGATGTCCTTGAACGTCACGCCCGGCTTCGGATAGTCGGCGACATCGCGGATACGGCCGAGCAGCAGCTCGCGGGTGGATTGCGTGGTGCTGGTCATCGACGGTTCTCCGGAGTCCGGCCGTGGCCCCTGCGCTGGCTCGCCACGGCACCAGCGGTCTCGGCCTCGTCGACGTAGTCGTCCGGCCGTTCGTCACCGTCGTAATCGGCGGACTCGCCCTTGGCGGCGGCTGCCGCGCGCTTCGCGAGGATCCGCTTCTTCAGCGCCTTCATCTGCGGCTCGCGTTCCTTGAAGTCGGCGACCAGCGGAGTGGCGATGAAGATCGAGGAATACGCACCGGCGGCGAGGCCGACGAAGAGCGACAGGGAGATGTCGTTCAGCATGCCGGCGCCCAGGACACCGCCACCGATGAACAGCAGGCCGGCGACGGGCAGCAGCGCGACGACGGTGGTGTTGATCGAGCGCACCAGGGTGCTGTTGATCGACCGGTTCGCGACCTCGCTGTAGGTCCAGCGGGTCTGTTTGGTGATCCCCTTCTGGCCCTCCTTGAGGCTGTCGAAGACGACGACCGTGTCGTAGAGGGAGTAGCCGAGGATCGTCAGCAGACCGATCACCGTGCCCGGGGTGACCTCGAAGCCGACCAGGGCGTAGACACCGACCGTGATCGTGATGTCGTGGATCAGTGCGATCAGGGCCGCGATGGCCATGCGCCACTCGAAGGCGATGGCGAGGTAGACCACCACCAGGATCATGAAGACCCCGAGGCCGGTCCACGCCTTGTTGGCGATCTGCTCGCCCCAGCTGGGGCCGACCAGGTCGGCGTTGATCTTCGCCTCGGGCACTCCGAGGTCCTCGGAGAGCTGGGTCTTGATCTGGTTGGCCTTTTCGGTCCCGACCTCGGTGATCTGGATCCGCATGTTGCCGTTGCCGAGCTCCTGCACGATCGCCTCGTGGCCGGAGGCCTCGACGGCGCTCTCGTGGGCCTGGGAGACCGAGACCTTGGGCTTCTCGTCGGTCGTGAAGACCGCGCCGCCCTTGAACTCGATGCCCATGTTGAGGCCGCTGACCGCCAGTCCGACGATGGCCGTGATGGTGATCAGTATCGAGACGCCGTACCAGATCTTGCGATTGCCGATGAAGTCGTAACCGACCTCGCCACGGTAGAGCCGGGCGCCGAGATTGCCGAGTCGCGACATGTCACGCCTCCTTCGGGTGGTCGGTGGGGACGTTGATCCGGCGCGAGCGGCGGATGGGCGGCTTGGCACCGAGCCGCTTCGGGTCCAGGCCGGACCACGAGTTACCGCTCGAGAAGAACTTCGTGCGGCCCATCAGCGTCATGACGGGCTTGGTGAAGAGGAACACCACCACGACGTCGAGCAGGGTGGTCAGGCCGAGCGTGAACGCGAAGCCCTGAACCTTGCCGACCGTCACCAGGAAGAGCACCGCGGCGGCCAGGAACGACACGAAGTCGGAGACCAGGATCGTGCGCCGGGCACGGGGCCAGGCGCGCTCGATGGCCGGACGCAGGGTGCGGCCCTCACGGATCTCGTCACGGACACGTTCGAAGTACACGATGAACGAGTCCGCCGTGATGCCGATCGCCACGATCGCTCCACAGACCGCGGGGAGGTTCAGCGCGAAGCCGATCGCCGGGCCGAGCAGGGACATGATCGTGTAGGTCAGGATGCCGGACACCGCGAGGCTGAGGAGCGCGATGAGCGCCAGACCGCGGTAGTAGGCGACCAGATAGATGACGACCAGCGCGAGACCGATGGCACCGGCGATGAGACCGGCCTTCAGCTGCTCGTCGCCGAGGGCCGCGGTCACGGTGGTGACGCTCTGCTGCTCGAAGGAGAGCGGAAGGGCACCGTACGACAGCACGTTGGCCAGGTCCTCGGCGGACTGCTGGGTGAAGCTGCCGGAGATCTCGGCGCTGCCGCTGAGGGTCTCGTTCACCTGGGGCGCCGAGACGACCTCACCGTCGAGGGAGATCGCGAACTGGTTCTGCGGCGACTGCTGCGACGACAGCTTCTGGGTGATCGTCTGGAACTTCTTGGAGCCCTTGTCGGTGAACTCCATGGAGACGAGCCAGATGCCGCGCTGCTGGTCGAACTGGGCCTTGGCGTCGTCGACGTCCGTACCGGAGACCTCGGCCGGGCCGAGGATGTACTTGGCGTCACCCTCGGCGCTGCACGCGACCGTGGGGTCCTCGGGCTTGACTGCCTCGCCAGCCGCGACACGGGCCTCGGCGTCGGTGCAGTCGAGTTCGGTGAACTTCTTCTGCAGCGCGGCGGTGGCCGGGTCGGGCGTCTCGGCGGCGGGCGGCTCCGTGGACGCCGGGGCGTCCGTGGTGCTCGCGCCGGGGCTGGGCGTCTTGTCCTTCTTCAGACCGTCGGTGACCGCACGGCCCTGGGAGGTGGCACTCGACGAAGGAGTGGCCTTCGAGCCGGAAGCGGTCTCGTCGCCTGCCTTCGCGCTGGGCGTGGCCTTGGGCGTGCTCGAACCGGTCGCCGAAGGGCTCTCGGAACCCGTGGGCGTCGGCGTTCCGGCGGTGACCGTGAGGACGGGACGGAAGTAGAGCTGGGCGGTCGTACCGACCTGCTCCTGCGCCTGCTTGGAGTTCGTCCCCTTCGGGATGTTGACGATGATGTTGCGCTCGCCCTGGGTCTGGACCTCTGCCTCGGAGACACCCAGACCATTGACACGGCGCTCGATGATGCCGACCGCGGTGTCCATGTTGGTCTTGTTGATCGCGTTCGGCTTGCCGGGCTGGTTCTTGGCCTCGAGCGTGATCGATGTCCCGCCGGCCAGGTCGATGCCCAGCCGGGGAGTGGTGTGACCGGACAGGAACATCCCGCCGGTGAGCGCGACCATGGCGATCAGGATCAGAACCAGGGCACGCCCCGGCCTGCTCTGACCGCCCGCCGGCCCTCGGCCCTTCTTCGGTGCTGCCACCTTCTCGTTTCTCCCTGTCCAACCGCCCCGCGCCGGGTACGCGCCCGAGCGGCCACGAAGTGATGTGGGGACCTGCCCCCCGCAGAAGACCGCACGCTCCGTCGGACGCCGCGTACCTGTAGGTGCGCGGCGTCCCCGGACCGTGAACTACTTCGTGTCGCCCTCGCCCTTGGCGTCCTTCGGGTCGACGTCCTTGACCTCGGCGTCGTCGGCCTCGGCCTTCTTGCCCAGGTCGATCTTCGCGTCGTCCGAGGCGTCGGCGTCGGAGTCCGTGGTGAGCGAGGAAGCGTCGTCGGGCACGATCGAGCCCTCGACCTTCAGGTCCTCGTCGTCGCCGTGGACGATGCGGTTGTACTCCGCGTCGTCGAGGACGGCACCGATCGAGTTCTTGGCGTAGACGGCGTGGACGCCGGGCGCGACCTCAAGGAGAACCGTGTCGTCGTGAAGCTCCTTGACGGTGGCGTACATGCCCCCGATCGTCCGGACGCCGGTGCCGGGCTGCATGTCATTACGCATCTGCGCAGCCGCCGCCTGCTTCTTCTTGGCGGACCGGGTCATCAGGAACATGGCCCCGATGAGCACGATGAAGGGGAGGAGAGTCACGATATTCACGGGACGGAAATTCCTTCGCACGACCGCGTTGGAATGCGGCCTGGTCTACGGGGGTGGGTACGTCGCCCTGTAAGGGCGGCATCGGCGGAGTCTAAGCGAGTCCGCATCATTGGAACAACGCCCAGCATGGCACCGTGGTTCCTCCGGGGGCCAACCCGTGACGCATCACGCCCCGAACAGGCCCTGTTGTCCCTTTCCGCCGTGCTGTGGCGCGACGAGGCCCAGATGTGCCCAGGCCGCGGGGGTGGCGACCCGGCCGCGCGGTGTCCTGGCCAGCAGTCCCTCGCGTACGAGAAAGGGCTCGGCGACCTCTTCGACGGTCTCGCGCTCCTCCCCCACCGCGACGGCGAGGGTGGACAGGCCCACGGGGCCGCCCCCGAAGAGTTTCAGCAGGGCACCGAGCACCGCGCGGTCCAGGCGGTCCAGGCCGCGGGCGTCGACCTCGTACACCTTGAGGGCGGCGCGGGCGATCTCCTGGTCGATCCGGCCGTCGGCCTTGACCTGGGCGTAGTCCCGGACCCGCCGCAGCAGCCGGTTGGCGATCCGGGGCGTGCCCCGGGACCGTCCGGCGATCTCCGCGGCTCCGACCACGTCGATCTCGACGTCGAGGAGGCGGGCGGAGCGGTGTATGACGCGCTCCAGTTCGGAGGGGCTGTAGAACTCCATGTGCCCGGTGAAGCCGAAACGGTCGCGCAGCGGGGGCGGCAGCAGGCCGGCCCGGGTGGTGGCGCCGACCAGCGTGAAGGGCGGCAGTTCCAGGGGGATCGCGGTGGCGCCGGGCCCCTTGCCGACGATCACGTCGACCCGGAAGTCCTCCATGGCCATGTAGAGCATCTCTTCGGCGGGCCGCGACATGCGGTGGATCTCGTCGAGGAAGAGGACTTCGCCCTCCTGGAGTGAGGACAGGATCGCCGCGAGGTCGCCCGCGTGCTGGATGGCGGGGCCGGAGGTGATCCGGATCGGCGCGTTCATCTCGGCCGCGATGATCATGGACAGCGTGGTCTTGCCCAGACCCGGGGCGCCGGAGAGCAGGACGTGGTCGGCGGTGGCCCCGCGGGCAAGGGCCGCCTTGAGGACCAGGTCGAGCTGTTCGCGGACCTTC
Source organism: Streptomyces finlayi (assembly GCF_014216315.1). Taxonomy (NCBI): domain Bacteria; kingdom Bacillati; phylum Actinomycetota; class Actinomycetes; order Kitasatosporales; family Streptomycetaceae; genus Streptomyces; species Streptomyces finlayi. The sequence goes on along the minus strand of NZ_CP045702.1, from coordinate 6,726,625 downwards.
TCCTGGCCGACGAACTCGTCGAGGTCCTTGGGGCGCAGCGCCGCTTCGACCGCGGTGTCCTCGCCGTCGGCCCCGGCATCGACCAGCCGGTCGTCCAGCCGCTCGTCGACGAGGTGCGCACGCTCGTCGGTGTCGGGTCCGGTCTCGTCCCAGTTCATTCGGTCAGTCCCGCCTCGGGTGTATCGGTACCGGGCCGTGCGGTGCCCGGACCGGTGTGGTGCGTGGGATCAGCGTGCGCGGTTGAGCGTCTGGAGGGCGGCGCGCAGCAGCTGGGGTACGGGGGGCTGGGAGCCCCCCGCGATCGCGGCCTCGGCCTGCGGGGCCACGGCGGTGACCGCCTCGTCGGCCTCGCGGGGCGCGTACCCGAGCCCGATCAGTGCCGCCTGGAGCTGGTCGCGCCAGCCCGAGGTGACCGGAGTGCCGATGCCCTGCTGCCCGATGTGGGCGCCGACCGGCTCCCCGAGTCTGTCCTTCAGCTCCAGCAGCAGCTTCTGGGCGCCCTTCTTGCCGATGCCGGAGACGGCGGTGAGGGCCTTTTCGTCACCGGTGGCGACGGCGATGCGCAGGGCGTCGGGGCTGTGGGTGGCGAGCATGGCCTGGGCGAGCCGGGGGCCGACACCGCTGGCGGTCTGGAGCAGTTCGAAGACCTGGCGCTCGTCGTCGTCGGCGAATCCGTAGAGCGTGAGCGAGTCCTCCCTCACGACGAGGGAGGTCGCCAGCTTGGCCTCCTTGCCGATCCGCAGGCCGGCCAGGACCTGAGGGGCGCACTGGACGGCCATCCCGATGCCGCCGACCTCGATCACGGCCGTGGTCGGGGCGAGGGCGGCAACCGGGCCCGATACGAAGGCGATCATGCGGTACGGCCTTTCAGGGTTCGATGGGCGGCGACGGCCTGCTGGAGTCTGTTCTGCGCTGGGGCCCGCCAGATGTGGCAGATGGCGAGCGCGAGGGCGTCCGCGGCGTCGGCCGGCTTCGGTGGCGCGTCGAGGCGCAGGAGCCTGGTCACCATGGCGCCGACCTGGTCCTTGTCCGCGCGTCCTGAGCCGGTGACGGCGGCCTTGACCTCACTGGGAGTGTGCAGGGCCACGGGGATGCCGCGCCGCGAGGCGCAGAGCATGGCGACCGCGCTGGCCTGGGCCGTACCCATCACCGTACGTACGTTGTGCTGGCTGAACACCCGCTCCACGGCGACGAATTCGGGCCGGTGGGTGTCGAGCCACTCCTCGATGCCGCGCTCGATGACGACCAGGCGGTGGCCGAGCTCCGCGTCCGGCGGGGTGCGGACGACACCCACGCCGATCATCGTCAGGGGTCGCCCCGCCACGCCTTCGACGACTCCGACCCCGCACCGGGTCAGCCCCGGGTCCACGCCGAGTACACGCATGAAGCGCCCCCTCCCTCCGCCGACTTCACCGATCGGTCAACTGTTCCCGCAGGCTATCGGCTCGCACTGACAATGCGACGGGCCGACGGGGTGTGTCCCCCGTCGGCCCGTCGGCCCGCCTGTGCGGCGACTGCCCGGATGTCAGGCGTCGACCTTCTCCATGACCTCGTCGGAGACATCGAAGTTGGCGAAGACGTTCTGCACGTCGTCACTGTCCTCGAGCGCGTCGATGAGCTTGAAGATCTTGCGTGCGCCCTCTTCGTCGAGGTCGACCTGCATGGTGGGCAGGAAGTTGGCCTCGGCGGAGTCGTAGTCGATGCCGGCGTCCTGGAGCGCGGTGCGGACCGCGACCATGTCGGTGGCCTCGCTGACGACCTCGAACGTCTCACCGAGGTCGTTGACCTCCTCGGCACCCGCGTCGAGCACGGCTCCGAGGACGTCGTCCTCGGAGAGTTCACCCTTGGGGACGATCACGACGCCCTTGCGGTTGAAGAGGTACGAGACCGAACCCGGGTCGGCCATCGAACCGCCGTTGCGGGTCATCGCGACCCGTACGTCGGACGCGGCACGGTTGCGGTTGTCGGTGAGGCACTCGATGAGCACCGCGACACCGTTCGGGCCGTAGCCCTCGTACATGATCGTCTCGTAGTCGGCGCCGCCGTCCTCGAGACCGCCACCGCGCTTGACCGCGGAGTCGATGTTCTTGTTCGGGACGGAGCTCTTCTTCGCCTTCTGGATGGCGTCGACGAGCGTCGGGTTGCCTTCGAGGTCGACACCGCCGGAGCGGGCCGCGACCTCGATGTTCTTGATCAGCTTCGCGAAGAGCTTGCCGCGCTTGGCGTCAATCACGGCCTTCTTGTGCTTCGTCGTAGCCCATTTAGAGTGGCCGGACATCTGCCTTCTCCTTCGCGTCACCCAAATCGATCCGAACCCGAGAGATCCTACCGGGGTCGAGTCAGCGGACCGCGCGCACCATGTCGACGAAGAGTGCGTGAACCCGGTGGTCCCCGGTCAGTTCCGGGTGGAATGACGTGGCAAGGGCGTTTCCCTGCCTAACCGCCACGATGTGACCACCGTGTTCGGCGATGACCTGGACCTGCGCACCTACGGATTCGACCCAGGGTGCCCGGATGAACACGCCCTCGACCGGCCCGTCCTCGATGCCGTCGACGCACACGGCAGCCTCGAACGATTCGTTCTGACGTCCGAAGGCGTTACGGCGCACGATCATGTCGATCCCGCCGACGGTCTCCTGTCCCGAACGCGGGTCGAGGATCTTGTCGGCGAGCAGGATCATGCCCGCGCAGGTGCCGTAGACGGGCATCCCCGCGCGTACGCGCTCGCGCAGCGGGTCCAGCATGCCGAAGAGGACGGCGAGCTTGGACATGGTGGTGGATTCGCCGCCGGGGATGACGAGACCGTCGACCTCGGCGAGCTCCTCGGGACGCCGGACCGGCCTGGCCAGGGCGTCGGCCGAGGCCAGGGCGATCAGGTGTTCCCGTACGTCGCCCTGGAGAGCCAGGACTCCGATCACAGGGGTGTCGCTCATCAGTGACTACCAGCCGCGGTTGGCGTAGCGCTCGGCCTCGGGCAGCGTGTCGCAGTTGATGCCGACCATGGCCTCGCCCAGGTTGCGGGAGGCGTCCGCGATGATCTTCGGGTCGTCGTAGAAGGTGGTGGCCTTCACGATCGCGGCGGCGCGCTTGGCCGGGTCGCCGGACTTGAAGATGCCGGAGCCGACGAAGACGCCCTCGGCGCCGAGCTGGCGCATCAGCGCGGCATCGGCGGGGGTGGCGACGCCGCCTGCGGAGAAGAGGACGACGGGCAGCTTACCGAGCTCGGCGACCTCCTTGACCAGCTCGTACGGAGCGCGGAGCTCCTTGGCGGCGGCGTACAGCTCGTTGTTGTCGTAGCCGCGCAGCCGGGCGATCTCGTTCTTGATCTGCCGCAGGTGACGGACGGCCTCGACGACGTTTCCGGTGCCGGCCTCGCCCTTCGAGCGGATCATCGCCGCACCCTCGGCGATACGGCGCAGGGCCTCACCCAGGTTCGTGGCCCCACAGACGAACGGGGTCGTGAAGGCGAACTTGTCGCTGTGGTTGACCTCGTCGGCCGGGGTCAGGACCTCGGACTCGTCGATGTAGTCGACGCCGAGGGACTGCAGGACCTGGGCCTCGACGAAGTGGCCGATGCGCGACTTGGCCATGACGGGGATGGAGACGGCCTCGATGATCTCTTCGATCATGTTCGGGTCGGACATCCGGGCCACGCCGCCGTCCTTACGGATGTCGGCGGGCACGCGCTCCAGGGCCATGACGGCCACGGCGCCCGCGTCCTCGGCGATCTTCGCCTGCTCGGCGTTGACGACGTCCATGATCACGCCGCCCTTGAGCTGCTCGGCCATACCGCGCTTGACGCGGCTGGTGCCGATGGCAGGGGAGTCGGTGGGCTGCTGGGTGCTGGGAAGCGTGGACACGGAACGACCTCACTGGGAGAAAGACGCTGACTGGTGCAGGTTGAGCAAACGCCCCGCGACCAGTCCACAGCAAGGGCCAATAAGTACCCCGTGGATCGTTTTGGCCCCGTCTCGGATGCCGGAACAGCCTCTCCGGGGCGCCACAGCACCCGCACTCAGGTCCCGGGGCGGTCCGCGAGCGCCACCGGTGGCTCGTCGTCCATCTCGAACGCGAGCGGGAAGGGCGCGTGCCCGGCCAGCCGGAACAGGCGCACCGTACGGTGTCTGCGCAGCGCACGGGCCGCGCGCACCGCGTCGTTGTGGAAGCGCCGCGCCATCGGCACCCGCCGCACGGCGGCGGCCAGTTCGGCCGCCGCCTCGACGCCGCCCGGGATCTCCTTCACGGCGTCGACCTGGGCCGTCTCACCGAAGACGGCGCGCAGCGCGGTGCTCAGCTCGCTCTCGGTGACCTCCCGCTGCTCCTCCTCGGCCTGCCGGGCGGCGTGCGCGGCCTCGTACAGGACGATGGAGGCGGCCGGGTCGAGGACACCGGACGTGGCCAGTTCCTGGGTGACCGAGGCGCGGCGCAGCAGTTGGGCGTCGAGCGCGGCCCGGGCCGCGTCGATCCGGGCGTGCAGCCGGTCCAGCCTTCCGGCGGTCCAGCTGAGGTACAGGCCGATCGCGACCAGCGCGACGGCGATCCAGATGAGGGTTTCGGTCACGGGCGGCAAGGCTACCGTCGTACGGGCCGGGCCGGGCCGCCGACCGCTCCCCGGCGGGCCCGCCGACGTCACTTCCGGCAGCCGTGTCCGGTCAACCCGCCTCGAGACGACGGGTGTTGGGGACCGCGACGGGGAATCCGCCGGAAGCGTCAGTCCCGGGCCAGCCCGAACCGGGCCCGCAGCCCCGTGCGCTCGTCCGGGGCCACCGACGCCGCCCCGTCCGCCACCGTCTCGTACACCGCGAGAATGTCGGCGCCGACCGTCGCCCAGTCGAAGCGGCGGACGTGGGCGCTGCCCCGCTCCCGGAGACCGGCGCGCCGTTCCGGGTCGCCCAGCAGCCGGATCGCGGCCGTGGCCAGCGCGTCCGCGTCCTCGTTGGCGAAGAGTTCACCGGCCGAGCCCTGGTCGAGGACCTGGGCGAACGCGTCCAGATCGCTCGCGAGCACGGGCGCCGACGCCGACAGCGCCTCCACGAGGATGATGCCGAAACTCTCGCCCCCGGTGTTCGGCGCGATGTACACGTCAACGCTGCGCAGCAGCCGGGCCTTGTCCTCGTCGCTCACCATGCCGAGGAATTCCACGCGGTCACGCAGCTCCTCGGGGAGGGCGGCGACCGCCTCCTCCTCGTCACCGCGCCCCGCGACCAGCAGCCTGGTCCCCGGGCACGCCGCGAGAATGGCGGGCAGGGCCCTCATCAGGACCGGCAGGCCCTTCCTCGGCTCGTCGATGCGCCCGACGAACCCGATCGTTCCGCCCTGCCATTCGGCCTTGGGCTCCGCGCGGGCGAAGAAGTCCACGTCGACCCCGTTGGGAATGACGACCGCGTCGCCGCCCAGGTGCTCGACCAGGGTCCGGCGCGCGTACTCGCTCACGGCGATCCGCGCACGGATCTTCTCCAGCGCGGGCTGAAGGATCGGATAAGCCGCGATCATCGCCCGGGAGCGCGGATTGGAGGTGTGGAACGTGGCGACGATGGGCCCCTGCGCCGCCCAGCACGCGAGCAGGCCCACCGAGGGCGAGGTGGGCTCGTGGATGTGGATCACGTCGAACGTGCCGTCGTTCAGCCACCTGCGTACCCGCGCGGCTGTCAGGAACCCGAAGTTCAGCCGGGCGACGGACCCGTTGTACGGGACGGGGACGGCCCGGCCCGCCGAGACCACGTACGGCGGCAGCGGAGTCTCGTCGTCCGCGGGCGCCAGTACGGAGACCTGGTGGCCGAGGCGGATCAGATGCTCCGCGAGGTCACGGATGTGGAACTGCACGCCACCCGGTACGTCCCAGGAGTACGGGCAGACAATGCCGATCTTCACGGCTGTTCCCCTCGGGGGTCCAGATCGGAGACCCACAGGCGCTGGAGCATGTGCCAGTCCTCCGGATGCCCGGCGATTCCGACGGCGAAGGCATCGGCCAGCGCCTGCGTCATCACCGTCGTCCTCTCGGTGCGGTCGCCCGTCGTGGGCTGCTCGACCGCCGGGTGGATGCGCGCCTTCATGACCGGGGTGCCGTCGTACCAGAGCGTGACGGGGAGCAGGGCCGCCCCGGTCTGCTGCGCCAGGAGCGCCGGCCCCGCGGGCATGCGCGCGGTGTCGCCGAAGAACGTCACCTCCACGCCGGACTCCGACAGATCGCGGTCGGCGACCAGACAGACGAGGCCGCCGGCCCGCAGCCGCCGCGCCAGGGTGCCGAAGGCCGCGCCGCCGCTGTGCGGCAGGACCTCCATACCGAGGCCCTCGCGGTAGGCGACGAAGCGGTCGTAGAGCGATTCGGGCTTGAGGCGTTCGGCGACGGTGGTGAAACCGACCTTGAGGTCGGTGGTGACCCACGCGCCCGCCAGGTCCCAGTTCCCCAGATGCGGAAGGGCGACGACGACGCCCCGCCCGGCGTCGAGGGCCTCCGTCAGATGGTGGGTGTCCCGCACCTCGATGCTGTCCTTGATCCGCTGCGGGGTCCAGGTCGGCAGCCGGAAGGACTCCATCCAGTAGCGCATGTACGAGCGCATGCCTGCCTTGGACAGCTCGGCGAGACGGGCCGCGTCCGCGTCGGGCACGACCCGCGCGAGATTGGACTCCAGCCGCAGCACGCTCTTGCCGCGCCGCTTCCACACCTGGTCGGCGAGGGTACGGAAGAGCGCCGTCGCCGCGGGCTCGGGTAGCTTCTTGACCGCGCCCCAGCCGAGCCCGTACAGCCCGTCCGCCAACCGTTCCCGCAGACCGTCGTCGGTACCGCTCACTGACCGGCCCCGCTCCCCTGCTCCGTCGCCGCGGCGGCCGCGTCGGCCTCCGCGGACTCCCGGCGCACGGTCACCACACGCTGGATCAGCGTCACCAGGCTGCCCACGGCGACGATCCACAGCGCGATCGGCAGCAGGATGTCGATCCCGGGGACGCCGAAGGCGTGCAGACCGGCGAGCCCGGCCGCGACCAGCGAGATCACCAGGCGCTCGGCGCGCTCCACCAGACCGTTGACGGCGACCGGCAGGCCGATCGACTCTCCACGTGCCTTCGTGTACGAGACCACCTGGCCGCTCGCCAGGCAGAAGATCGCCACGGCGCACAGCACGTTGTCGTCGCCGCCGCCCGCGTACCAGAGCGCGAACCCGCCGAAGACCGCCCCGTCAGCGACGCGGTCGAGCGTCGAGTCGAGGAACGCGCCCCACCGGCTGGAGATCCCCGCCTGCCGGGCCATGTTGCCGTCGACGAGGTCCGAGAAGACGAAGATCGTGATGACGATCGTGCCCCAGAAGAACTCCCCCATCGGGAAGAAGACCAGCGCTCCTGCCATCACTCCGGCCGTACCGACGAGCGTGACCGCGTCGGGGCTGACCCCTAGGCGGAGCAGCAGAGCGGCGAACGGTGTGAGGACACGCGTAAAAAATGCACGCGCGTACTTGTTCAGCATGGCCTTCCCGAGGTTCGGCGGGCCGTGCGGCCACTGCGGCCACCGGCTGGCCCATCGTAGTCACCACCCGTGTGCTCCACCGGCCGGGCACCCGCTCCGGGAGTGTGTCGCCGCCGCGGACGCTCGCGCCCGACGTATGGACGCCGTCCGAAGTGAGTGGAAAGCTCGGAATTACCGCGGGTGCCGAAGAGGCCGGCGTGACAGCTTCCCCGTGCCCGTGCACAGCTCTCTCCCCTCACCGCGCGGCGCTCCCCGCGCCGCGTACACCACCGGGAGGCACACACCATGGGCGACAGGACACACACCCACCCCGGGGCCGCGGGCAGGGCGGCGACGGCCGACCGGCCCACGTCCCTGCGCAATGTGGTGCTGGTCGGCCACAGCGGAGCCGGCAAGACCACCCTGGTCGAAGCACTGGCGCAGACGGCGGGAGCCGTCAACCGGGCCGGCCGGGTCGAGGACGGCGGGACCATCTCCGACTACGACGAGATCGAGCACCGGAGGCAACGTTCCGTACAGCTCTCCTTGGTCCCCGTCGATTGGAACGGCTACAGGATAAATCTGCTGGACACCCCCGGCTACGCGGACTTCGTCGGGGAACTCAGGGCCGGTCTGCGCGCGGCGGACGCGGCCCTCTTCGTCGTCTCCGCCGCCCAGGAGGCGGACGCCGTCGAGGGCACGACCCGGGCCGTGTGGGACGAGTGCGCGGCCGTCGGGATGCCCCGGGCCATCGTCGTCACCCACCTCGACACCGCCCGTACCTCCTTCGACGGCATGACGCGGGTCTGTGCGGGGCTCTTCGGCGGCGACGACCCCGACGCCGTGGTCCCGCTGTATCTGCCCGTACACGGCCCCCAGGCCCCGGACGGGCACGCGCCCCTCACCGGGCTCACCGGACTGCTCGCGCAGCGGATCTGCGACTACTCCTCCGGCGTGCGGCAGGAGCTGCCACCGGCCGACGGCGAACGGGAATCGCTCGGTGAGGCCCGCAACCGCCTCATCGAGGGAATCATCGCCGAGAGCGAGGACGAGACCTTGATGGACCACTACCTGGGCGGCGGTGACATCGACATCAAGACGCTTGTCGACGACCTGGAGCGTGCCGTCGCACGCGGTGTCTTCCACCCCGTCCTCACCGCGGCACCCGCCGCCGACGGCGCCCGCCAGGGCGTCGGAACCGTCGAGCTCCTGAACCTCGTCACCGGCGGCTTCCCCGCCCCGCCTGAGCGCACACTCCCCGCCGTCACCACCCCGCGGGGCGCGTCGCGCCCCGCCCCCGTCTGCGACCCGCAGGGCCCCCTCCTCGCGGAGGTCGTCAAGACGGCAACCGATCCGTACGTCGGCCGGATGTCCCTCGTACGCGTCTTCTCCGGCACCCTGCACCCCGACGACAGCGTCCACGTCCGCGGCCACGGCCTCACCGGTCCGGGACACGAGGAGCGCCCCTCCCACGAGGCCGAGGTCCGGGTGGGTGCGCTCACCTCGCCCTTCGGGAAGCAGCAGAGGCCCGTCACCCGGTGCATCGCGGGAGACATCGTCTGCGTCGCCAGGCTCGGCGCCGCCGAGACCGGGGACACCCTGTCCGCCAAGGAAGCTCCCCTGCTGATGGAACCGTGGAAGATGCCCGACCCACTGCTGCCGGTCGCCGTCCGCGCCCACGGCAAGGCGGACGAGGACAAGCTCTCGCAGGGCCTGTCGCGGCTGGTGGCGGAGGATCCGACCATGCGCCTCGAACAGAACCAGGACACCCACCAGGTCGTCCTGTGGTGCATGGGCGAAGCGCACCTGGACGTCGCCCTGGAACGGCTGCGCAGCCACTACGGCGTCCAGGTCGACGTGGTCCCCCACCGCGTGCCCCTGCGCGAGACGTTCGCCACCCGGTGCACCGGACGGGGCCGGCACGTCAAACAGTCCGGTGGTCACGGCCAGTACGCCATCTGCGAGATCGAGGTGGAGCCGCTGCCGCCCGGGGCGGGCATCGAGTTCGTCGACAAGGTCGTCGGCGGAGCCGTGCCACGCCAGTTCATCCCGTCCGTCGAGAAAGGCGTACGCGCCCAGGCCGCCCGGGGAGTCGCCTCGGGCCACCCCCTCGTCGACGTGCGCATCACCCTGCTCGACGGAAAGGCGCACTCGGTGGACTCCTCCGACGCGGCCTTCCAGACGGCGGCGGCGCAGGCCCTGCGCGAGGCGGCGGCGGACACCCGTATCCAGCTGCTCGAACCGGTGTACGAGGTCGGCGTCCTGATCCCCGACGACTACGTGGGAGCCGTCATGAGCGACCTGTCGGGACGGCGCGGCAGAGTCGTGGGAACGGAGCAGGCACCCGGCGGGCGGACCGTCGTACGGGCCGAGGTGCCCGAGCTGGAGATCGGCCGGTACGCCGTCGACCTGCGGTCCCTCGCACACGGCACCGGCCGCTTCGACCGCGCCTACGCCCGGCACGAAGCGATGCCGCCCCAGCTCGCCGAACGCGTACGGGCCGAAGGTGAAGGGGTACCCGGCTGACCGGCACCGCGCGGTCCGCACGCCGCGGGATGCCGGTGGGTCGAAACGATAGGCTGTGGGTCCAGCTCAGAAGGTGTGCCGCGTACGGTAGTTGGGAAAAGCGCCAAGGGCAGACCGTGCGGCGAGTGGGGGCGGCAGTGGCCAACGACGGATTCGATTTCTCTCCCGGAGCGCAGATCCCGCTCCAGGGTTCGGCCGGGCAGGCGGTGGCGACCAACGCCCTCGCCTCCGCCGCGTACCGCGACAGCCCGGTGGAGGAGATCCTCAAGGCCAACAACGAGTGGCACAAGTCGCAAGTGAAGGAAGGCGACTCCAAGCTCTTCAAGTCCGCCTACTTCAAGCCGAATCTCGGCGAGGCGTTCTCCCGCGCCGTCCAGGAGCGCATGCTGGGCGGCGACCGCAAGGCGCTCATCCAGTCCTTCGGCACCGACCCGCAGACCGTCGTCGAGCACTGCCTTTCCGCGACCGGCCTCCGTAAGGCGCGCGACACCAGACTGACCCTGGTCACCGTGTTCTGCGGCTTCCTGTTCCTTCCCGGTCTGCTGCTCTGGATGCTCGCGTTCCGGCTGCGCGACGCGCTGAACAAGTCGAAGGACACCGCCTTCCGGGCCCTGGGCGGAATCCTCCTCGCCGTAGTCGGTATCGGCGCCCTGGTCCTCCTGATAAAGCTTCCGGTCACCGGACTGCCGGCGCTCTACCTGCGAGGGATGATCATCGCCCCCGTCATCGGCTGGGTCCTGGCCAAGCGGATCGCGGAGACCTCCGCCAAGGACATGCGGAGCCGGTGGGAGGGACTGCTCTCCGGCGCCGGAGTCATCGCCAGGATCCCCGACTCCGTACCCAAGAACCCGAACGAGACCGCTCGTGAAGCACTCCGCCAGGGACTGGAGAAGCTCTCCGCGGAACAGCAGTCCAACTCCGTCTTCTACGCGGGCCCCAAGGGCGTCCTCGGCATGGGCACCCGCTGGGGCAGCTGGCAGCTCGCCGAGAACCTCGTCTCCAAGGACCCGGCCAAGGAGATCCACCAGTTCCGCAGCTGGGACCTGATACGCGTCATCCACGACCAGCTGAAGATGCTGGAGCGCGGCCCGCTCAACACCGGCGGCTTCCCCACCCCGTCCGTGAAGCACTGGATCGTCTCCCCCGTCGGGGAGAACGCCGACTCGGTCTCCCGTCCGGACGGCGAGGACGTCGCCACCTTCCAGGTCAAGCCGCACGAGATACAGCGCATCTGCAACCACCAGCAGTTCGGCAGCGGCGACCGGCATTACCTGGGCGTCCAGTTCACCCTCTGGGACGGCCAGCTGGTCATCACCATGATGATCACCGTGACCGTGCTGCACGAGACCCTGCGCATCGAAGTCACCGGCCATGCGCTCGGCCCGGTGCACGGTCTCTTCCTCACCAAGCCGGAGGCCGAGACGAAGACCGTCAAGAAGGCCGTCAGGTTCTGGGAGACCCGCAAGGTCACCCTGCCGCTCGTCAAGGCGAGCGAAGTCGTCAGGCTCGCTCTGCGCGCCCCTCTGACCTGGTACCCGCCGGTCCTCGACTACCTGGGCGGCAAGATAGTCCTCCCCGAGCCCTTCGGCCTCCGCCACGCCTGGGCCGCGCAGCCGTGGAACCACCGGTTCATGGCGGACGACGCCCTGCGCGCGGCCGCGCCCGTGCTGCGCGCCGTGCACTCCGCGGCGATCCGGGTCCTGGAGGAGAACGGCGTCGACACCGAGCGTTTCGACAACCGCTCCATGGTCCTCAGCGGCCTGGTGCAGGACCCCGCCCCGAAGAAGGCCGACGTGTACGACGCGTAGGGACGGCCCCGGACCCGCGGAAGGGGCGCCCCCGGCACACGCCGGGAGCGCCCCTTCCGTACGGCGATCCGACCGGATCAGACAGCGGGCAGCGCGGCCGGCCAGGCGCCCGCGAGCATCGCCCGGGTGTCCCCGAGCAGCTGCGGCAGCACCTTCGTATGACCGACGACCGGCATGAAGTTGGTGTCCCCGCCCCAGCGCGGCACCAGATGCTGATGGAGGTGGGCGGCGATGCCCGCGCCGGCCACCGAACCCTGGTTCATACCGATGTTGAAGCCGTGCGCCCCCGAGGCCACCCGCAGCGCGACCATGGCCCGCTTGGTGAAGTCGGCCAGCTCAGCGGTCTCCGCGGCATCGAGGTCCGTGTAGTCGGCGACATGCCGGTACGGGACGACCATGAGGTGGCCACCGGTGTAGGGATAGAGGTTCAGCACGGCGTAGACACGCTCACCGCGCGCCACGACCAGCCCGTCCTCGTCCGACTTGGCGGGGATCACGCAGAACGGACACCCGTCGTCGGCCCCCGGACCACTGGGCTTGTTCTCGCCCTGGATGTAGGCCATCCGGTGGGGCGTCCACAGGCGCTGGAACGCGTCGGGCGTTCCCACTCCGATCTGCTGCTCCGGCTCACTCGTCATGCCGGTCAGCATATTGCGTCGGCCCCGTGAAGCGTGTCGCCGGGGCCCCGCCCGACAGCGGCCCGCGATGCTGTGGCCATGAACGACCGTGCCACCGACTCCCCACCCGGCAGACTGGCGTCCTGGGAGAAACGCACCGAATTTCCTCTCTTCATGGCCGCGCTGCTCTTCCTCGCCGGATACGCGGTCCGCGTGCTCGCGTCCCCCGGCACCGAGCCCTGGCGCGGTGTCGCCCTCGCGCTGGTCTGCGTCACCTGGCTGCTCTTCCTCGTCGACTACGCGGCACGGCTCCGGCTGAGCGGCCTGGGCCTCCGGTTCGTCCACGCCCACTGGCTGGACACGGTGGTGCTCGTGCTCCCGCTCCTGCGCCCCCTCCGGGTGGTCCGGATCTACAACGCGGTCCGGTACCGGCGGGACCAACCGAGGCTGGACCTGTACGCCCGGGTGATGGCGTACGCCGGCCTCTCGTCGCTGCTGATCGGATTCGCCGGCGCCCTGGCCGTCTACCAACAGGAGCACGGTGCGGCGGGCGCCACGATCCGTACCTTCGGCGACGCGGCCTGGTGGGTGTGCGCGACGCTCACGACGGTGGGGTACGGGGACGTCTCCCCGGTCACCCCGGGCGGACGGGCGGTCGCGGTCCTGCTGATGGTCTGTGGTCTCGCGCTGCTGGGGGCGGTGACGGGGTCGTTCTCCTCCTGGCTGCTGCAGGTGTTCAGCCGGGAGGACGACAAGAGGCCCCCGGAGCGCGGTTAGGTCCTGTCTGGGGTTCCAGCGCGGGAGAAGGAGCGGCGTCCGGTGCCGTCGAATCCAAGGCGGAGGAGGGAGCGATGGCGGAGCCCTCGCGACTGACGACAACGCCGGAGGCGGCGGTGCCGGACGCCGCGACGCCGCGGGGGAACTCCAGACAGGACCTAGCTGCGGGGGCCTCTACCGGTGTGCGGTCAGACCTGCACGCGGTCTTCGACGGCCTTCGCGATCTTGGCGAGGGCGTCCTCGACCGGAATGCCGTTCTCCTGCGAACCGTCGCGGTAGCGGAAGGAGACGGCACCGTTGGCCATGTCCTCGTCGCCCGCGATGATCATGAAGGGGACCTTGGCCTTCTGGTGGTTGCGGATCTTCTTCTGCATCCGGTCGGAGGAAGCGTCGACGTCGACGCGCAGCCCCTGCTTCCGTGCCTTGGCCGCGAACTCCTGGAGGTACGGGATGTGCGCGTCGCCGATCGGGATACCGATCGCCTGGACGGGAGCCAGCCACACGGGGAACGCACCCGCGTAGTGCTCCAGGAGCACCGCGAAGAAGCGCTCGATGGAGCCGAACAGCGCACGGTGGATCATGACCGGCCGCTGCTTGGTGCCGTCGGGGCCGGTGTACTCCAGGTCGAAGCGCTCCGGCAGGTTGAAGTCGAGCTGCACGGTCGACATCTGCCAGGTGCGGCCGATCGCGTCCTTGCACTGTACGGAGATCTTCGGGCCGTAGAACGCGGCGCCGCCCGGGTCGGGAACGAGCGGCAGGTTCTGCTTCTCGGCGACCTGCCGCAGCGTCTCGGTGGCCTCTTCCCAGACCTCGTCCGAGCCGACGAACTTCTCCGGGTCCTTGGTGGAGAGCTCCAGGTAGAAGTCGGTCAGACCGTAGTCACGGAGCAGGTTCAGGACGAAGGTGAGCGTCCTGTCGAGCTCCTTGGCCATCTGCTCCTTGGTGCAGTAGATGTGCGCGTCGTCCTGCGTGAAGCCGCGCGAACGGGTCAGACCGTGAACGACACCCGACTTCTCGTACCGGTACACCGTGCCGAACTCGAAGAGACGCAGGGGCAGTTCGCGGTACGAACGGCCACGCGCGTCGAAGATCAGGTTGTGCATCGGGCAGTTCATCGGCTTGAGGTAGTAGTCCACCCCGTCGTCGAGCTGCATGGGCGGGTACATGCCGTCGGCGTACCAGTCCAGGTGGCCGGACTTCTCGAAGAGCTTGCCCTTGGTGGCGTGCGGGCTGTAGACGAACTCGTAGCCCTCCTCCTCGTGGCGGCGCCGCGAGTAGTCCTCCATGGCCCGGCGGATGACGCCGCCCTTGGGGTGGAAGACCGCGAGACCGGGGCCGATCTCGTCGGGGAAGGAGAACAGGTCCAGCTCGCTGCCGAGCTTGCGGTGGTCGCGCTTGGCGGCCTCCTCCAGGAACTCCAGGTGGGCCCTGAGCTCGTCCTTGGTCGGCCACGCGGTGCCGTAGATGCGCTGGAGCATCGGGTTCTTCTCGCTGCCCCGCCAGTACGCCGCGGCGTTGCGCATCAGCTTGAACGCCGGGATGAACCGGGTGGTGGGCAGGTGCGGGCCCCGGCAGAGGTCCTTCCAGCACAGCTCGCCGGTCTTCGGGTCCAGGTTGTCGTAGATGGTCAGCTCGCCGCCGCCCACCTCGACGTCCGCTCCGTCGTCGGAGGACGCCGAGCCCTTGATACCGATGAGCTCCAGCTTGTACGGCTCGCCGGCGAGCTCCTCGCGGGCGGCCTCGTCGCTGACGACCCGGCGGGAGAAACGCTGACCCCGCTTCTGGATCTCCTGCATCTTCTTCTCGATGGCCTTGAGGTCCTCGGGCGTGAACGGCTTCTCGACGTCGAAGTCGTAGTAGAAGCCGTCCTTGACCGGCGGGCCGATGCCCAGCTTGGCGTCGGGGTGCAGCTCCTGCACGGCCTGTGCCATGACGTGCGCGGTGGAGTGCCGCAGGATGTTGAGGCCGTCCTCGGAGGAGATCTCGACGGGCTCGACGGTCTCGCCGTCCTTGAGCTCGTACGCGAGGTCCTTCAGCTCGCCCTCGACACGCGCGGCAACGACGGTGCGCTGACCGGGGAAGAGCTCGGCCGCCGTAGTCCCCGTCGTCACCACGCGCTCTTCCCGCTCGGAATCGCGTTGGATGATCACACGGACGTCTGACACCGGTCTCTCCTGACTGAGGGGGTGCGCGCCTCGTATCGCGCGCGCAGGAGGAATCGTACCGAGCCGGGGGCCCCCTTAGCGAAAGGGATACCGCTACTCCTCCCCCGTACACGCCTCCTCGAAGAAGTCCAGGTTCTCCTGGAGCGACTTCATCAGCCGGTCACGCTCCGTCTCGTCGACCTGGACGGGAGCCACCTGCGAGGCAGCGCTCAGCCGCCGGAAGCCGCCCCGGCTCTCCAGCCGCCCCTCCACCCGGATCGGCAGCCCGACCAGATGGGCGTGGCCCGCGATGCGGTAGGCCTCCTCGTCGAGCTGCATCCGCACGTGGGCGACCTCCGCGCCCGCCAGCACACTCAGCCGCACGATTCCGGCGCCGCCCGGCCCGGACCTGCGCATCCGGACGACGGCGCCGGTGATCCGCACCGGAACGGCGGGCTCGTCCTGGAGGTAGCGGGCACCCGCCCGGCGCAGGGCGGGCAGGTCGCCCGGTGAGAACTCGACGGGTTCGGGCCTGGCCGGGCAGCCCTCGGGCGTTCCGGCGGCGGGCGCCCACTCCAGGGCGACCCTGGCCCCCTCGGAGCCCCTGACCAGGGCGATGACCGCCCCGGTCAGTTCCCGGCTGACGCCGGCGGCTACAGCGGCGTCGAAGGCGTCCATGCCGCCGGTGGCCCGCTGGTAGTCGACGGCCTCGCGAGTGGCGTGCAGGGCCTGGTAGAGCTGCACGGCGACGGCCCGGCCCGAGGCGACCGGCAAGAAGACGGTGAGCCTGCGCCCGCCCGGAGCGGGCCCGACCAGGATGCCGTCCAGTGCGGCCTGGGCCCTTCGGCGGTGGCGGTTGCCGTGGTAGCCGGCCGGGGCGCGGACGGCCAGGGCGCCGGCCAGCAGGATCTGCCGGGCCGCCGAGCGCAGGTGTTCGTCCTCGGTCCAGCCGGCCGCTCCCGCGGCCCCGGCGGGCGGTTCGGGGACGTCACGCCACCAGCGGATCTCGTCACTGGGCACCGCGAGGGAGACGAGGACGTCCCTGGCGGAGGGCACCGTGCTCCGGGCGAGCGCGGTGAGTGCCTCGCCGACGAGGTCCTCACTGTCCGGGAAGGCAGCCGTCTCGGGAACCAGCAGGCTCATGGCACCACCGGACGGTCCGGGCGGGGTCCAGCGGCTGTAGCGTCCCGCGGCTCCGCCGCGCCGCTGCCAGCCGTGGCGGTCCAGGAGCACACCGAGGACGGCGGGGTCGACGAGGACGGGGTCGGGGATGTCCCCGGTGCCCCGCGGCGCGTCCGGGTGTCCTTCCGGGCGCTGTCCGGGATGTGGTCGTGGGCCCGCGGCCCCCGATCGGTGGAACGGTTCGTCCGTAGACCGGTGCATCAGGGTCTCCCTCCCGCCCCGACCCGGGCCATGATCTCGCAGAGTGCTCGGTCGTCGAAGATCCGCGAGGTCGGGATGCGCACGGTGGTCCTGTGCCGGCCCGTCACCGCGTGGCCCGCCAGGTTGGTCCAGTAGCAGCAGTGCCGGAGGCCGAGCTGTTCGTGTTCTGCGCGCAGCCAGTCCTCCTGACTGCGGGGCACGAGCATCACGACCAGGATCTTGTGCACCGACACGGGGGTCCGGGCGAGCTTCACGAGATGGGCGTTGTCGAGCGTGAAGGAGAATGCCGGTCCTGGCGGGTGCGAGGAGATCTGGTAGGTGCACTTGAGCTGCACCTTGACGGTCACCTCGTCGTCGACGGCGTGGTCCGGGGCACCGTGGCTGACGTGCCAGTCGATGCCGTTGTCGGGAAACGGCTGCGACAGGGAGCATCCCGCCGCTGCCGCCACCGCGTGCAGGTAACCCACCTGGAGGGTCTCCATGCAGGCGGTGGTGGCGAGGGTGCCGCGCAGTGGTGTGATCCGCTGCGCGGGGAGGACTCCTCCGTGGTCTTCGGCGCGGGAGGGCCCTGCTGGGTTCGGCTGCGCGAGCGCCATGGCTCCGTGTGCCTTCCGGACTGTGCCGACCGGTTGCCGGCCGCTGCCGACGGGCAGGTCAACTTCCGTTCCCGTCAACTGTGTTGTCACCGCAGGAGAGGGGCCGCAAACGGCGTATCCGGCAAACACCCCGGGTATCACCGTTCCGGGCAGAGGAATCACTCCAGCTGCCGTGCGGGTGCGAGGAGTTCGGGGATGATGCACTGGTTCGAAGGGCCGATGGCCGCTTTTGACACCGAGACGACAGGCGTGGATGTCGAGGAGGACCGGATCGTTTCGGCCGCTCTCGTCGTCCAGGACACCGCCGACGGGCGCGCACGGGTGACCCGCTGGCTGGTCAATCCGGGGATTCCGGTGCCGGCGGGCGCCACCGAGATCCATGGTCTGACCGACGATCACCTCCAGCGCAACGGCCGGTGGCCCGCGCCTGTGGTGGAGGAGATAGCCCGGGCGCTGGCTGAGCAGGGCGCGACGGGGCGCCCGCTGGTCGTGATGAACGCCCCCTTCGATCTGACGCTGCTGGACCGGGAGCTGAAACGCCACCGGGCGTCGTCACTGGGCCGCTATCTCCAGAACTCTCCGCTGTGCGTGCTGGATCCGCGTGTGCTCGACAAACATCTGGACCGGTACCGCAAGGGCCGTCGTACGCTGACGGATCTGTGCGAGGTGTACGGGGTGGCACTGGACGGGGCGCACGACGCAGCGGCCGACGCGGCCGCGTCGCTCGAGTTGGTACGGGCGGTGGGCAGGCGTTTCGCCGGGCGGCTGGAGCGGCTGACGCCGGCCGAGCTGCACACGCTCCAGGCCGTGTGGCACGCGGCCCAGGCGCGTGGTCTGCAGGCGTGGTTCGCGAAGAGCGGGACACCGGAAGTGGTGGACCCGGCGTGGCCGCTGCGCCCGGAGCTGCGTGCCGCGGCCTGAGGCCGCGGTTGCGGTCCCGGCGTACGGGAACGCGAAAGCCGGTCCGTCGATGATGCCGACGGACCGGCTCTTCCCGGTGGGCGATACTGGTTTCGAACCAGTGACCTCTTCGGTGTGAACGAAGCGCTCTCCCGCTGAGCTAATCGCCCGGGAACGGGTTGAACCATACAGGGCTCTGCGGGTCGGGTTCAAACTCCTCGCAACCGGGCCGCGAGCCCGCGGCGTCCGGAGCGCATCATCAGCGCGTGGTTCGCGCGGAAGACGAGCCGTCCGGGCACGGCGAGGCGCCGCATCAGAGCGCGGCGGACGACGACTTCCTGCTGGTAGGTGGCTCGGCTGCCATCGGCGCGCGCAGCGACCGTCCAGCGGGCCCAGCCCTCCAGATCGCCGGTCATCGTCACTTCGATGACCCGGGAGCGCGGGTCGCGGTGGTTCCGGCGGGCGGTGACGACCAGCTCGTACGGCAGGAAGGAGCGCAAACGCGCGGTTCCGCTCATCTCGTCGATGACGGCGACCGCACGGACCTGAGGCCACCACTGCGGGTAGTCCTCGGCGCGTTCGAGTGCGGTGTAGACGCTGTCGGGCGGGGCTGGGATGTCCCAGACACTGGTGAAACGGTAGTGGCTCCAGTCCATGGGTCCAGTCTGCGCGTTGCGGCGCGTACTCGGTCGCGGAACGCCGGGGGGACTTCGCTGAATCTGAGTATCCGAGCGCATGTACGAGCGCGTGGTGGGGGCCACACTCACGTACATGGAACATGTGCCGCCACCCGCCGAGGAATTGGCGCTCCTCGACCGCGAACTGGTGCAGCTGGACGCCCGACGGGTCCAGCTGCTGAACCGGCGTACCTGGCTGCTGACCGTGCTGCAGCAGCAGGCCGCGCCGCTCCCGCCCTTCCCCCGGCACCCCCCGTCGCCGCCGGCCTGGCACTACCCGGCCCCGCTGCGCCCCGGGGGTCCGGGCCGGGCGGCTGCGCCGCGCAGTGCGCAGAACGTGCTGCTGTCGCTCGGCGGTCTGCTGCTGATCATCGCCGCGATCGCGTTCACCCTGGTCAGCTGGGGTGCCATGGGGATCGGCGGCCGCTCCGCGGTCCTCGCCGCTGTGACGGTCGGCGCGCTGGCCGCCCCCGCGGTCCTGCTGAAGCGGGGGCTGTCCTCGACGGCCGAGTCGCTGGCCGCGCCGGCTCTCGTACTGACGGTGCTCGACGCGTACGCGCTGCACGCGGTGGCGGCGCCCGGCACGGACGGACTCGCGTTCGCGGCCGTCGCCGCGGCGGTTCTGGCCACGGGGTGGGCAGCGTACGGGACGGCGCTCGGCAAGCTGCGGCTGCCGTTGCCCGCGGCGGCGGTGGCCGGGCAGTTTCCGCTGCTCCTGGGGGCGTGGGCGGCCGAGGCATCGGCGCTCGGCTTCGGGTGGGCGCTGCTGGTGACCGCCGCGGCGGACACCGCGGTCGTGTTGTGGGGCAAGGGGCTCGGGGTACGGGTCACGGCGGGCCTGTGCGCGGTGGTGACCGGGGTGCTCGCGCTGCTGGTGGGCCTGGTGATGTCGGTGTCGGCCGATGGGGCACTGTCGGCGGTCCGGCCCGGGGTCCTGTTGCTCGTGGGTGCCGCGGTGGCGTTGTTCGGGGCATGGCGGGCCCGGCGGGAGTTCGCACTGGTCGCGGGCTGCCTGGCGGGGCTGGCCGCGATGGCGGCGGTAGGCGGTGTGCTGCGGACGGCGGTGCCGGAACACTGGGCGGTCGTGGCGTATCTGGTGTGTGCGGTGGTGCTCATGGCCGTACTGAGGACCCAGGTCTCCCGCCCCGCCGGGCAGGGCGTGCTGGCAGGGGCCGCAGTGGTGGTGGCGGGTTCGGTTCTCGTCGCGTTGCCTCCGGCGGCCGCGGTGCTGCTGGGCCCGCTGTCGCTGCTGACGGACGTCTGGTCGGGTGCTCCGGACCGAATCCGGGAGGCGATGGGCATGTCGGTGCCGTGGTCGGGCATGGCGGCTTCCCCGGTGGTGCTCGCGGTGGTGGCGGGTGTGCTGTTCGCGGCGCACCGGTCCAGGCCCGTGGGTGTGCCGGGGGCGCCGGTCGCGGCCGGTGCGGGGTGGCGTGGTGGAGCAGCGGCCGGTGCCCTCTGTCTCGGCTGGGGTGCGCTGCTGGTGCTGCCGGCCGCGCTGGATGCCGGGTACGTCCTGGCGGTGGCCGCGCAGGTGGTGCTGGTGGCCGGGCTGCTGCTGGTGGCGGTCCATGGTCTGTCCGGGGCGCCGCTCACCTCGCTGTCCGCAGTGGCGGCGACCGCGCTGGTGTGTGCGCCGGCCGGCGCGGCGGCGGTCGGGGTGCTGTCCCTGGCATCGGAGGCGGCCACGTACACGGTGTTCGGCGTGCTGCTGGGCCTGTTCGCGGGTGCCGCGGTGCGGGCGCGGGTGACTGCGGTACGGGCGGTGTTCGCCTGTGTCGCGGTGCTGTGCGCGATCATGGTGGCGTCCGCGGTCGGCACGTCGCTGGGTCTGGCCGTGCACGAGGGCGCGCCGGTCCTGCTGGTGGTCACCGCGGTGACCGTGCTCCTGGGCTTCCGGCTGCGGGGCCCCGTGAGTCCGGCGGTCGAGCTCTCGGGTGCGTTCGGCGCGCTGCTCGCGCTGGCGATGGCGGTGCCGAGCCCGCCGTTCCTGGCTCTGGTGCTGGCGTTGTGCGGGGTGCTGGCGGCGGCCACCGCGGTGCGTCCCGAGCGCAGGCAGGTCGCCGGGTATCTGTCGGCCGTCCTGTTCATGGCGGCCATGTGGGTGCGACTGGTGGCGTCCGGGGTGACGGTCCCGGAGGCGTACACGCTGCCGGTGACGGTGCCCGCGCTGGTGGTGGGCGTGCTGCGGCTGCGCCGTGATCCGGCGGCTTCCTCGTGGACGGCGTTCGGTCCTGGGCTCGCGGCGACGCTGGTGCCCAGTCTCTTCGCGGCGTGGGTCGACACGGAGTGGCTGCGGCCGTTGCTGCTGGGGGTGGCGGCGCTGGTGATCACGTTGCTGGGCGCGCGGTTCCGGCTCCAGGCGCTGCTTCTGCTGGGCGGCGGCGTGCTGGCGCTGGTGACGCTGCACGAGCTGGCGCCCTATGTGGTGCAGGTGGCCGGGGCGCTGCCCCGCTGGCTGCCGCCGGCGCTGGCCGGGGTGCTGCTCCTGGTGGTGGGCGCCACCTACGAGCACCGGCTGCGGGACGCACGGCGGCTCAGGGACGCCCTGGGCCGGATGCGGTGACGCGTCCGGTCCCAGGGGCCCCGGAGGTTCAGGACGGCATGCGGTCGCCGAGCACCCCCGGATCTACTGGCACATCATGCTGCCGCTCTGCCGGCCCGCCCGGATCACCAGCGCCATCGGTGGCGATGCGCAGTAAGGCGGCCTCGGCGATGTCGGCGCCCGCCGGGTGCGTAGTGATCAGCAGAGGACCCGATGGCACAACGTCAACGGTTGGGACGGAATCGCTTGGCGCGCTTCGACGGAACACGGAGGTCAGCGTGACGCGACAACGCAGGTGGGCGGGCCGGCACACGGCCGGAGGGCACCACGGGAAGACGTGAACGGGGCCACCGGACAGCGGGGCGCCGCACGGGTGTCCGGAGCCGGGAACGCCAGAGGGCCCGTGAGACTTGGTCTCACGGGCCCTCTGTCCGGGTGGGCGATACTGGGTTCGAACCAGTGACCTCTTCGGTGTGAACGAAGCGCTCTCCCACTGAGCTAATCGCCCGGGCGCACCGCAAACATTACCCCATGTCAGCGGCGCTCCGGGACCATCCCGGGGGACCTCAGGTCACTCGGCGATCTTCCACGGCATCGCGATTCCGAACTGCCAGACGTAGACCGCGACGAGCACCGCGACGATCACGAGTCCGATCGTGGTGAGGATGACGTTGCGCCGCCGCACCTTCGGATCGAGCGCCTTCTGCGCGGCCTCCGTGACCTTGCGCCGGGTCCACCGGAGCACCAGCTGCGCCCAGACGAACTCGGTCGCCCAGATCGCCATGCCACCGAAGATCACGAGCCACCCCGGCCCGGGCAGCACCAGCATGGCCACGCCCGCCACCACCACGGCGAGGCCGACGACGAAGACACCTACCTGCCAGCTCATGTGCAACGGCTTCCGCGCCTGGATGAAGGCCGGTGCCCGCGATCCCAGCTCCCGCTCGGGCTTCACTGCACCCCCCGCGGCGAACTCGGGGGCCTGCGCCGTCGCCCCGGTCCGCTCGTCACTCTCCGCATTCATGGACACCAACCTACCTGAACGGACTTCGTCACCGGAATGGCCGCATAACTCAAAGTTACACACCACCGTACGAGGGACCCGAAGAGCCACAAATGGGTCAGAGGGGTTTACAACGCCACCGTAGGTGGCATCTCGATTTCGCCGACGTGCGAATCCCCGAGCGCACACTGAGCGAAAGGCCCTGGCGCTTATGAACACCACGGTCAGCTGCGAGCTGCACCTGCGCCTCGTTGTGTCGAGCGAGTCCTCACTGCCTGTACCTGCGGGCCTGCGGTATGACACGGCCGATCCCTATGCCGTGCACGCCACCTTCCACACCGGAGCGGAGGAAACGGTCGAATGGGTATTCGCCCGCGACCTCCTTGCCGAAGGGCTGCACAGGCCCACCGGCACCGGAGACGTCCGCGTCTGGCCATCACGTAGTCACGGCCAGGGCGTCGTCTGTATCGCGCTGAGCTCCCCAGAGGGCGAAGCCCTGCTCGAGGCCCCGGCAAGGGCCCTGGAGTCGTTCCTCAAAAGGACCGACGCCGCGGTTCCACCAGGCACCGAGCATCGTCACTTCGACCTCGATACGGAGCTCTCACACATCCTGGCCGAGAGCTGAGCCAGGACGAAGGCTGCGCGACGCCGTCCGAACTCGGGGCGACGGCGTCACGCGGACAACCCCATAGGGCATATGCCGGCGCCGTCGCCGCGGAATCCACCGCGGCAACGGCGCCGGTGCACGTTTCAGGCCGCTGCGGTCCGTCGGAGGGCGCCGACACAGACACCGGCGGCAGGGTACGCCGCCACGGTCCGCGCCCGGGGCCCCGCGCCCGCTCCCGCCCCTGGAGCCGCCCTGGATGCACCCCGCCGCAGTGCCACAGGGCCCCCAAGGGCCAGCAGGCCGGTCCAACAAGGATCCCGAGGCCCCTGGGCCCACTCCCGGCCCGATGGGTCCTTCGTGAGCCAGTAGAGTCAGCCGCCATCGGCGGGCGCCCGCCCGCCGGATTCCAGGGAGCGAAGCGTGCTGATCCCACACGACACCCGGATCGCCCTCGACACGGTGGTCGATCTGGTGAACACCGCGCCGGAGTCCGAGCTGCCCGAGAGCGAGCAGACCGACGGACTCGCCGACGTCGGGGCGCTGTACGACTTCGCGGAGCGGCACCGCATCAGCGGCGTCGGCGAGCTCGCAGAGAAGGACCTGCGGGCCGTGCAGGACGTGCGCGGCCTGTTCGCGGAGATCTTCGCGGCGCCCGACTCGGGCACCGCGGCCGGTCTCGTCAACAGGCTCGTGGCCGCCGCGGGGACCACCCCGCAGCTCAGCAATCACGACGGCTACGACTGGCATGTCCACTACTTCGCCCCGGACGCCTCGATCGCCGATCACCTCGGGGCCGACTGCGGCATGGCGCTGGCCTTCATCGTCGTGGCGGGCGAGCAGGAGCGACTGCGGCGCTGCGAGGCACCGGACTGCCGGCGCGCCTTCGTCGATCTGTCCCGCAACCGCTCCCGTCGCTACTGCTCCAGCCGCACCTGCGGTAACCGGCTCCATGTCGCGGCGTACCGGGCCCGGCGCAAGGAAGCGTCTCGCTGACGTTCCCCTGGGCCGGATCGCCGGAGTGCCGTCCGCCGAGTGCCCGCCCCGGCGGGACCGGTCCGGGTGGCGGGGCGGGCCGGGTTGCCGCTCCGCGCCTCACAGCAGGAAGAGATCATGCAGTGCGGCCATCAGCAGCAGACCGCCGATCACCGTGAGGAAGATCATCAGGGGTGGCTGGGAAAGCGCGAAGAGGCAGCCACGGGGCTCTTCGGCAGGGAGTGCGGGGGCTTCGCCCGGGGATGTGTCCACCATCTCGGGTTGATCATGACGCAGTTGAGCCCGCGCTGGCGGCCAACACTCGTTTTCCGGACGGGAGTTCACCCTTTCCGTGGCCGGGAGGAATCGATCCGGCGTCCGATCCGGCGTCACACTTTCGGAGCTTCGGGCTCTTGCTCCCGCCCCCGGCGGCTCAGCTGAGTTCGCGCAACGCGCGGAGCTGGACGCCCACTTGGGTCGCGGAGCCACCCTCGTGGTTGTTCCAGGGATTGACCTGGATCTCCTTCGGCCGTGCCCAGTGGTCGTACGCGGCGAACACCGTGGACGGCGGGCAGACCGCGTCCATCAGCGCCACCGAGTAGAGGGCACGGGTGTGGGCACGGGCGGCGAAGTTCATACCGGCGAAGTACGAGAGCGTGCGGAAGACCTGCTCGGCAGCGCCGTGCTGTGTGGAGAGGAAGCGGACGATCTCCCGGTAGGGGTCCTGGTCGGTGATCTCCACGGCCCGCCTGAAGTCGCTGAGGAAGGGAACGTCTGAACGCCACGGACACGTCAGGAATCAGCGCCACGGCGGCCCGCGCCCTGACTGCCGCCGTACACGACGATGCGCGCCGGGTCGAAATACGTACGGGCGGCCTCGACGGCTCGCACGGCGTCGGTGAACACCCGCCGGTAGCAGTACGAAGGGGTCAGCGCGGGGAGGCGCTGGAAGCGCGTACGACGAGTTCCGGCTGGAGCACCACGCCGCGGTGCTCGTGGGTGCCGGCGTCGTCGGCCTCCTCCAGGAGGAGTTCCGCCGCCATCCGTCCCATCACGACAGCGGGCTGACGCACCGAGGTGAGCGGTACGGCCGCCGCGGCGGCGAACTCGATGTCGTCGTAGCCGACGATCGCCACGTCCTGCGGGACGCGCACCCCGGCCGCGTACAGCGCCTGCAGGACGCCAAGGGCGAGGAGGTCGTTCGCGCAGAAGACAGCGGTCGGCCGGGGGACGAGTCCGAGCAGCCTGGCTCCGGCGTCGCGGCCCGCGGCGACGTCAAGGCCCTGCCCCGCTGACGCAACGTTTCACGGCCCCCGCGCACTGCCGCCGCGCACGGGCGCGGGGACTCCCCCATCGTACGGACGGTGATACCGGGTAGTCCGTCATCCTCGCCGATATCCGGTGACCCCGACCGCACCGGTACGCACGTCGCGCGTCGACGCGCTTCGACGCGCTTCGACGCGCGGGCGGGTTGCCGACCGACGCGCGGCCACCGACTGAATTGTTTCGATCCGACCGGGACCGCCACCTCCTGACCTCGAGGCGTCAAGGCCATGAATCGATTCATGCCCAGCTCGTCCCTGCGGCACCGACCCCGGCGCTCCCGCAGCGGCCCGGCACTCGGTCTCAGAGCCCGTGTTTCTTCAGGATGGCCTCGATGTCGCTGAAGTCGTCGCCGGATGCGGCGGCCTGCTCCTTCTTCGGCTTCGCACGGGGCCGCCCCGCCGGAATGCCCGACGTCGACGGGGGCGCCGACGCGGCGGGGGCGATCGCCTCACCCTGTGCCGCACGGGCCGCCTTGCGCTCGCCCCGGCTGGTTCCGCGCCGGCGTTCCACGGCACGTGTGGTCATGAAGAGCAGCCAGGCCAGCCCGAGCACTCCGAAGCCGAGCCAGACGCTCGGCTTGAAGGCGATGCCGGACACCCACTCGACGACCCCGGTCATCACCAGGCCGACCGGCACGAGCGAGTAGGCGGCGATCCGGGTGGCCGCGAGGAACCGCTTGCGGTACGCGGTGACCGCGGCGATGCCCAGGCCCGCCGCCGACGCCGCGGAAAAGATGGTCTCGGCAAGCATCGGGGCCTCCAAGCAAGGGGGAACGTCCCTTCCATCCTGCACCGCCGCTCGCGCCGGGGCCACGGCCTGCGGCCACATCAGGGACATTTCAGGGCCGCGCTCCTCCCCAGGTGCCGATTGGGAAGCTCCCTCACGGCCTGAAAGACTGATTTCATGAGCGAATCCACACCCACGGCCCCGGTCGTCCTCGACATCTGGTGCGACCTCCAGTGTCCCGACTGCTTCCGCGCCCTCACCGATGTGCACGCCCTGCGCGCCCGGTACGGCGACCGCATCGAGGTGCGGCTGCGGCACTTCCCCCTGGAGAAGAACAAGCACGCCTACGCCGCGGCCCAGGCCGCCGAGGAGGCGTACGCGCAGGGCAGCAACTGGCCGTACGTCGAAGCCCTGCTCTCCCGTACCTCCGGCCTGTCCCGCGCGGGTGAGTCCGTCCTGCTCGACGTGGCACGCGAACTCGGCCTGGACGCGGAGGAGTTCGACACCGCTCTCATCGACGGCCGGCATCTCCTGATCGTCGACGCCGACCAGGCCGAGGGCAAGGCCATCGGTGTGACCGGGACTCCGACGTATGTGATCGGCGACGAGCGACTGGACGGCGGCAAGAGCCAGGAGGGGCTCCGCGAGCGGATCGAGGAGGTCGCGGACCGGCTGCTGGCCGCGCGGGACTGACGGCCGGACCGCGGCAGCGCCCGGCGGGCCCGCTACAGCGGCTTGGCCAGGTTGTGGTTGGTCGTCGCGTAGCCGAGGGACTCGTACAGCCGGAGCGCCGGTGTGTTGGCCGCGAAGACGTGGAGTCCGAGCCGGTCCACACCGGCGGCCAGCGCCATGCCCTCGGCCTCCAGCATCAGCGCCCGGCCGTAACCGCGCCCCCGGTACTCCTCCCGCACCTCCACGTCGTAGACCCAGCCGATCAAGGAGCCGGGCCCCTTCTCGAACCGTGCCACCCAGATGTGGCCGACCACCGCCCCGTCGTGGACCAGGACGTGCAGCCGCACGCCTTCCGATGACAGTCCGTGCGGCAGCAGCCTGGCCTGGTCGGCCTCCGACTTCCGCAGGGCCTGGTCCGCCGGGACGCCGCGGTCGATCCAGTCCTGGGCGTAGGCGGTGACCGCGGTGGTCTCCCAGTGCCCGAACTCCTCCTCGGACATCGGACGCGCGACGAGTCCGCCGGGGAGGGCGGGAGGATCCTGCGGAAGTGACTTGATCATGTTCCGGCTGCGCTCGGTGTAGCCGAGCGATGCCGCCAGCCGCCGGGCGGCATCGTTGTCCGCGGGGACCTCCAGGCGGACCTGGGCACAGCCCCACCCCCGCAGGACCTCCTCGGCGGCGAGCGCGGCGATGACGCCGCGGCCCCGCCTCCGGTGGGTAGCGTCGATCCGCAGCGAGCGGAGCACGCCTGCCGTCGCTCCGAACGCCGGGTCGGTGGAGATCTCCACGGCACCGACGGGACGCCCGTTGTCGCAGACGTCGTAGGTGCGTTCCCGTGCGCCGTCGGCGCTCTGTTTGCTCGGCCCGGTCGGCCGCAGGGTGGTGGTCATCACAGGTGTTCTATCCGCTGCACGGCGGTCCGTCACCCGATTTTGCGGCTTTGCGGGTCGGGCAGCGCTCTACGGGTCGAGGTCGTCGCCCGCGCGTTCGTCGAAGACGCGCATGGCCTTGGCGGTCACCGGACCGGGGGCGCCGGGGAGCTCCCGGTCGTCGACCCGGTGGACGGCCTGGATGTCGCGGGTGGTGGAGGTCAGGAAGATCTCCTCGGCGCGGCCGAGCACCTCGGGCGTCAGCTCGGTCTCCTGCGCCCCGGTCCATTCCACCGCCAGGGCTCGGGTGATCCCGGCGAGGCAGCCCGAGGCGAGCGGCGGGGTGTGGATCTGCCCGTCGATGACGACGAAGACGTTGGAGCCGGTGCCTTCGCAGAGCTGGCCCGCCGTGTTGGTGAAGAGCGCCTCGGAGGCCCCGCGGTCGCGGGCGCGGGCGAGCGCGACGACGTTCTCGGCGTACGAGGTGGTCTTGAGCCCGGCGACCGCGCTGTGTTCGTTGCGCGTCCAGGGCACGGTGATCACGGCCGTGGAGTCGGGGCGGCGGCCCACCTCGCCCAGCGCGACGACGAGACCGGGTGCGCTGTCGCCACGGTCCGAACCGAGTGGCGAGATCCCGCCGGTGAACGTGATGCGCAGCCGGCCGAGCGGCAGGGGCGTGGCATCGATCACCGCGCGGGCGGCCCGGCGGATCTCCTCGTGATCCGGGTCCGGGAGGCCGAGGCCTCTGGCCGACCGGGTCAGCCGGTCCAGGTGCCGGGTCAGGGCGAAGGGCCGGCCTCCGACGGTCTTGACGGTCTCGAAGACGCCGTCCCCGACGGTGAGCCCGTGGTCGAGCACGGACACCCGTGCGTCGTCGGCGTCGCGCAGCTCGCCGTTGACCCAGATCATCATGGTGCGGTCCTTCCGGTCTCTTGGTAGGTGCCCGACGCTACAGCGAGCAGTCTGGACGCCTTCAGTTCGGTCTCGTCCCATTCGCGCTCCGGATCGGAGCCCCAGGTGATGCCCGCTCCGGCACCGAAGCGAAGGACCGGTGCGGCGCCGGTGCGGTCGATCCAGAACGTCCGTATCCCGACGGCGAGGGCCGCGGTGGAACGGTCGGCGTCCACCCAGCCGATCCCTCCGCAGTACGGTCCGCGTGGCGAGGTCTCCAGCGCTTCGATGATCCGCAGCGCGCTGGACTTCGGCGCCCCGGTGACGGAGCCGGGCGGAAACGTCGCCCCGAGCAGTTCGGGCCACCCCGCGCCGTCCGCGAGCCGTCCCCGCACGGTGGAGACGAGGTGGACGAGGCCGGGGTGCTTCTCCACCACGCAGAGATCGGGCACGGTGACGCTTCCGGTCGCGCAGACCCGTCCGAGGTCGTTGCGGACCAGGTCGACGATCATCACGTTCTCCGCGTAGTCCTTCTCGAGGAGATCGGACTCGGTGCGTCCGGTGCCCTTGATCGGCCCTGACTGGACGGTCCGGCCGTCCCGCTCCAGGAAGAGTTCCGGGGACGCGGTGGCGATCTCGACACCCTGGGCGGGCAGCCGAATCGTTCCCGCGTACGGAGCGGGGTTACCGCGCGCGAGCAGCGCGGTGAGCGCGTCCACGTCGCTGCCCACCGCGTCCGGCAGGGGCGCGGACATCACCCGGCACAGATTGGCCTGGTACACCTCACCTGCCGCGATGTGTTCACGGACGCGCCGGACACCGGCCATGTAGGCGGCCTTGTCCAGCGACGAGGACCAGTCCCCCACGGCGGGTCCGCGCCAGGCCCCGGGCAGGGGTGCGGGCACCGGCTCGGTCCGTACGTCGGAGAAGCGGGCGCAGAGGAGACCGCCTTCGAAGTCGGCGCTGACGGCCCAGAAGCCGGAGGAGTCGAGGGCCGCGGGATCACTGGTCACATCCCGCAGACCGGAGGCGACGAGGCCGCCGAAGCGGGCCATGGGAGCGAGGTCGTACACGTCTGTGAGTCTAGGTCGGCACGCCGTGACCTGCGCCGGGCCGAGTGCACCTCGGCAAGCTGCGCAAACGCGTTTTTGTACTGGCCCGGGAATCCGCTAGAGTTCAACACGTCGCCGGGACGCGCAAGCGAACCGGGAATGACAAGCGGACGTAGCTCAGTTGGTAGAGCGCAACCTTGCCAAGGTTGAGGTCGCCAGTTCGAACCTGGTCGTCCGCTCGCAGAAAGTGAGGGATCTTCCCGGACCCTCACTCCTGGTGGAGTGGCCGAGAGGCGAGGCAACGGCCTGCAAAGCCGTCTACACGGGTTCAAATCCCGTCTCCACCTCCAAGGACGATTAGCTCAGCGGGAGAGCACTTCCCTGACACGGAAGGGGTCACTGGTTCAATCCCAGTATCGTCCACTGGTCCGCAAGGATCCCGCGCGATTAGCTCAGCGGGAGAGCGCTTCCCTGACACGGAAGAGGTCACTGGTTCAATCCCAGTATCGCGCACGCAGTACACGCAGGGTCACCCTGCGCGATTAGCTCAGCGGGAGAGCGCTTCCCTGACACGGAAGAGGTCACTGGTTCAATCCCAGTATCGCGCACCATCCGAAAGCCCCGGTCGTCTCGACGACCGGGGCTTTCAGCGTTCCCCCCGCGGTTCGTGCCCGCAGGCCCGGACG
This sequence comes from Streptomyces finlayi, assembly GCF_014216315.1. Taxonomy (NCBI): domain Bacteria; kingdom Bacillati; phylum Actinomycetota; class Actinomycetes; order Kitasatosporales; family Streptomycetaceae; genus Streptomyces; species Streptomyces finlayi. Next base: position 6,696,410 of record NZ_CP045702.1, on the reverse strand, counting down.
CGGAACGTCCGGGCCGTCCGGGCCCGGCTCAGGAGGAGAAGAGCATCCGGCCGAAGCCCTTCTGACGGTGGTGGCCGTAGTGGCCGCCCTGGTGCTGCGGGGCACCCCACGCGGGGCCGGGAGCGCCGGCCGCGGGGTACGCCTGCGGGGCGGCCGGCGGCGCGGGAGCGGGCGGGGCCTGCTGCGACCACTGCGACTCCAGGCGGGTCAGGGACTCCAGCTCGCCGTAGTCGAGGAATATCCCGCGACAGCCGCTGCACTGCTCGATCTGGACACCGTTGCGGGTGTACGTGTGCATCTGCGCGTGGCACTTGGGGCACTGCATCATCTGGTCGGCTCCTCGCCGTCGGTTGGCCGTCGCCGGAATCCATGCCCGGCTGCGGTCGGTTCACCCTACGACGAGCCCTCGGCGGCCAACTCGGGCGGGAGGGACGCAATTCGGGCACAGGCGTCGATCATCAACTGCTCCACCTCATCCGGACCGCGCCCCTCCGCAGCGGACTTGGCGAAGGCCAGTGCCGCGGTCTGCACGGTCAGCGCCCGTGCTGGTACGTCCAGCTCGGGCCACGGGTCTCCCTCGGCGCGCACGGCCGGACCGCCCGCGCGGCGGTACGCGTCGAGGAAGCGCAGCCAGATGTCCGGCGGGAGCAGCCCGGCCGCGTACCAGGCCGCGGGCCGCGCGAGGTCCCAGGCCGCGTCGCCGAGACCCGCGTCGTCGACGTCGATCAGCAGCCAGGGGCCGTGCGGCGCGGGGTGGCGGACCAACTGGCCCAGGTGCAGGTCTCCGTGGCAGAGGAACCCCGCGCGGTGGCCGGGCGCCGGCGCCTCGTCACGCGCCCAGGCCGGCAGTCGGTGCCAGGCGGCCAGTACGGGATGGGTGGCCGGGTCGTCGGGCCGGGCCGCACACATCCGGGCGACGGCCAGGGCGGCCTTGACGGGGCCCCTCATCGGCGGGAGGGACAGCGGCGGCTCCGTGGCGTGGAGCCGGGCGAGGAGGACGGCCGCCTCCTCCCAGGGGGCGGCGTCGGGGTCCGACGGGTCGACGGGCGAGCCGTGCGGCCAGAGCGTGACGCGGCGGCCTTCGAGGAGGGTGCTCCCCTGGGCTGCCGGCCGGTGGTCCCGTGACCCGTGCCGGTGACCGGGTACGGGAGTGTGCGTCGCCGGGGGTCCGCCGGCGACGGGCGCGGGAAGCGGCGGGAGGAGGATGCCGGCCAGGGCGGGCATCGCGGCGAGCGCCAGGCGGGCTGTCAGAGCCGGGCCGTCGGAGTCCGGGGCGTGGGCCTTGGCCACGATCCTCCCGCGGCGGACGACCGTGCCGTCCGCGCGGTCCGCCAGCACCTGGGCGGGTGCGCAGTCGCAGGACGTGGTCCTCGGATGGGCGCCGTCGTGCGCGAGGTCGCCCAGTGCGCGTACGACCGTGGTGGTGGTCATGGACTCCCTCGGTGGGTGGCGGGCCCGGTCCTGTCACCGCTCCGGCCCCGAGCGTACGTGTCGTACGGGCCCGGACAGCGCGATGTCCGGCCAGCTCCCCAGCTGGCCGGACAAACGCTGCCGTCCGCCGCACCCCCGTCCCCACGGGGTTGTTGGCCGGATGTCCCGGTCCGGACCGCTCTTCCGGACCCGGGGCGCCGCTCAGCGCCCCAGCATCACGCCCACGGACGACGCTTGAGTGACCACCGCTTCCCAGCCGCCGAAGACGACTACGAGCAGGGCCGCCAGGGGAAGAACCATGGCCGTCGCCACCAGTGGGTGACGCGTGCCGGACGGACGGGCGCCGAACGAGGCGTGTGCCCTGCGTCCCTGCGTACGGATCATGGTCCGCATGGCCGTGTCCGACATGGTTCCTCTCCTGACCTGATGTGGAGCGGCGGGCGTGTGACCTCGGGGGACGAGTGCTCGCCCGCCGCTTGATCTCAACATTAGGGAGCCCAAGGGCACGGGTCGTCATGCCCGCGTACCGAATGCCGGGCCTCCCGGAGGATGAGCCGCCGGTGGTCGGCGTACTCCCCTGGGTGGAGATGCGGCGCTACACCTTGGGGACATCCCGGAGGGGACGCTCGGACGCTTCCTCCCTGGGAACCGGTTGTTCGACCAGGGCCAGGACTCGGGTCGCCATGAAGCGGGCGGTGCGGACCACTGATCCATTACGGGTGACTTCACTCACTTCGACCACCCCCCGGCGGACGGCCGTCTCCACCCGGCGGCCTGCCCTGGAGGCCACCACCTCGTACGTCCTGGTCGTGTCTCCGGCGTCCACGACTATCTCGACACGATCGCCCTTCATTGATCCAATCCCCCTTCTGCGACGGTCCATTGACATCTCGCATGGGGCCGGGGCGCCTGGATCCGCCGCTCCCTGACCACTCCTCAAGTTTCCCACCCGGCACTGACAATCGATTCTCCGGCGAGGGCGCGGCCTCTGAGCGTGCCGGGCGGCGGGTACGTAAGCTGTGCCTCGTCAGGCGGACCAGGCAGCGGGGATGGGCAGACATGGCGATGATGCGGCTCCGGCGCGAGGACCCGCGTCTCGTCGGCTCGTTCAGGCTGCACCGGCGGCTCGGCGCGGGCGGCATGGGTGTCGTCTATCTGGGTTCGGACCGGCGCGGCCAGCGGGTGGCGCTCAAGGTGATCCGTCCGGATCTGGCCGAGGACCAGGAGTTCCGTTCGCGTTTCGCGCGCGAGGTGTCCGCCGCCCGGAGGATTCGCGGCGGCTGTACGGCGCGCCTGGTGGCCGCCGACCTGGAGGCGGACCGGCCGTGGTTCGCGACGCAGTACGTGCCGGGCCCCTCGCTCCACGACAAGGTCGCCGAGGAGGGTCCGCTGTCGGCCGCGGAGGTGGCCTCGATCGGGGCGGCGCTCTCCGAGGGGCTGGTGGCGGTCCACGAGGCCGGGGTCGTGCACCGTGACCTGAAGCCGTCGAACATCCTCCTCTCCCCCAAGGGACCCCGGATCATCGACTTCGGTATCGCCTGGGCGACCGGGGCGAGCACGCTCACGCACGTCGGTACGGCGGTGGGCTCCCCCGGCTTCCTGGCACCCGAGCAGGTGCGGGGCGCCGCCGTGACGCCCGCCACCGACGTCTTCTCGCTGGGAGCCACACTGGCTTACGCGGCGATGGCCGACTCGCCGTTCGGGCACGGCAGTTCCGAAGTGATGCTGTACCGCGTGGTGCACGAGGAGCCGCAGCTGTACGACGTGCACGACGCGCTCGCCCCGCTGGTCCGTGCCTGCCTGGCGAAGGATCCCGAGGAGCGGCCGAGCACGCTGCAGCTGTCCATGCGGCTCAAGGAGATCGCGGCGCGCGAGGCGCAGGGGCTGCACGACAGCCGGCCTCCCGCACAGCGGTCCGCTTCGGACCCCGACCGGCCCACCGGCCGGATGGACGGCCCGTACGCCGAGCAGCAGACGCGGCGGGCGGGCGACGGCGCCGAATCGGCTGCCCGGCCGCAGGGGCAGCGGTCCGCTCCCTCCCGGCCGGCAGCGCCCCGCACCGGAGGCTCACGTCCGCAGCCGGCGCGCAGCACGACCCGCTCGGGGAAGCGGCCGCAGGGGACGAACGGTGCGCAGAGGCGTCCGGGCACCCGGTCCGGCGCCCGGACCACCTCCACGGGGCGGCGGCCCGCCAATCCACGGCTGCTTCGCCAGCGGCTGGTCGTCTTCGTCGTGGTGACGCTGCTGGTGGCGCTGGGGATCGCGGCTGCCCAGGGATGTCAGGGACCAGCGCGCGGACTGGGCGACGACGGCCGGACGCCGGAGCAGACCCGGTCACAGGCGCAGCGGGCCCAGCCGTAGGCGTGTTCCGTCAGCTCGCGGGGCGTCCGGTCGCCACGGCGTAGAAGGCGACGGCCGCCGCCGCGCCCACGTTGAGCGAGTCGACGCCGTGCGCCATGGGAATCCGTACCCATGCGTCGGCGGCCATCAGCGCCTGGGTGGACAGACCGTCGCCCTCCGCGCCGAGCATCAGTGCCACCCGTTCCAGCCGGTGGGGCGCGGCGTCGTCGATGCTCGACGCCTTTTCGTCCGGGGTGAGCGCGAGGAGTTCGAAGCCCGCCTCGCGTACGCCGTCCAGGGCCTTGGGCCAGCTGTCGAGGCGGGCGTACGGTACGGAGAACACGGCGCCCATCGACACCTTGACGGAGCGCCGGTAGAGCGGGTCCGCGCAGTCCGGGGAGAGCAGGACCGCGTCCATGCCGAGGGCGGCGGCGCTCCGGAAGATCGCACCGATGTTGGTGTGGTCGTTGACGGATTCCATGACGACGACGCGGCGCGCGGTGTGCAGGAGTTCGTCGGCGGTGGGCAGCGGCTTGCGCTGCATGGAGGCGAGGGCGCCGCGGTGCACGTGGTAGCCGGTCACCCGCTCGGCGAGCTCGGGGGTGACCGCGTACACCGGAGCGGGGACCTCGTCGATGACGTCGCGCATCACGTCGACCCACTTGGCGGAGAGGAGCATGGACCGCATCTCGTACCCGGCGTGCCTGGCCCGCCTGATGACCTTCTCGCCCTCGGCGATGAAGAGGCCTTCGGCGGGCTCGCGCCGACGCCGGAGTTCGACGTCGGTCAGACCGATGTAGTCGTGCAGGCGTGGGTCGTCGGGGTCGTCGATCGTGATGAGATCAGCCACAGGGTGATACTGCCTTGTCCGGGGTGAGGTGCCAACGGCTCGGATGAAGATCCATTCCCGCCGGTTACGGGGTGGGAGCCGCGACGGGGTCGGGGCCGACGTTCACGACGTCGCCGATGACGATCACGGCCGGCGGCCGTACGTCCTCGGCGACAGCCCGTTCGCCGACGGTGGCGAGGGTGGCGTCGACCCGGCGCTGGGCGGCCGTGGTGCCTTCCTGGACCAGCGCGACCGGGGTGTCGGGGGACTTGCCGTGGGCGATGAGCGCGGTGGCGATGGCTCCGATCTTGTCGACGGCCATCAGGAGGACGAGGGTGCCGCGCAGTTGCGCGAGTGCCGCCCAGTCGACCAGGGAACGCGGGTCTTCGGGGGCCACGTGGCCACTGACCACGGTGAACTCGTGGGCGACGCCGCGGTGGGTGACGGGGATACCGGCGGCGCCCGGGACCGAGATGGAGCTGGAGATGCCGGGTACGACGGTGCAGGGGATGCCCTCGGCGGCCAGCGCCTGGGCCTCTTCCATGCCGCGGCCGAAGACGAACGGGTCGCCGCCCTTGAGGCGGACGACGGCCTTGCCCGCCTTGGCGTGCTCGATCAGTGCCTGGTTGATCGCCTCCTGGGCCATGAAGCGGCCGTACGGGATCTTGGCGGCGTCGATCACCTCGACGTGCGGCGGGAGTTCGTCGAGCAGGTCACGCGGGCCGAGGCGGTCGGCGATGACGACGTCGGCCTCGGCGAGGAGGCGGCGGCCCCGGACCGTGATCAGGTCGGGGTCGCCGGGGCCGCCGCCGACGAGCGAGACGCCCGGGGTGCGCGTGCGGTGGTGCGGGGCGGTGAGTGTGCCGTCGCGCAGGCCCTCGACGATGGCGTCACGTATCGCGGCGGAGTGGCGGGGGTCGCGGCCCTGGGAGGTGGTGGTGAGCACAGCGACGGTGACGCCCTCGCTGCGGCCGGTCGCCGGGGTCCAGGCGGTGGCGGCTTCGGCGTCGTCGCTGCGGACGCACCAGGTGCGGGTGCGCTCGGCCTCGGCGGACGCGGCGTCGTTCGCGGCGGCGTCGGTGGAGGCGATGAGGGCGTACCAGGTGTCGGTGAGATCGCCGTCCTGGTAGCGGCGGCGCTCCCAGCGGATCTCGCCGGCGTCGGCCATCGCCTCGACGGAGGGGGTCGCGGAGGGGGACACCAGGGTGATGTCGGCGCCGGCCGCGATGAGCGCGGGAAGGCGGCGCTGCGCGACCTGGCCACCGCCGACGACGACTACGCGGCGCCCGCGCAGGCGCAGTCCGACGGGGTAGGCGGGATGCTCGGCGTGCTCGGCCATGGCTGTGCGGGCTCCTCGTGCAGGGGTGCAGATGCGGTGTGCTGCGGGCCGCTGCGGCGGTGGAGCGGCTGTGACGTGCGGGGACTGTGGCGGGGTGGGGCGTGGGACCACGATACGGGGTGCGGTGTGCGGAGCCCGTGTGTGCGGGCGGGGACAGGGCGACTGCGGCGGTCTGTCCCCCTGCCGGACCCTTCCCGGGGGCGTGGTTCCGAGGGCCGGGGGCGTGGGCCGACAACATGCTGCGGGTGTTCGCCGGGGCACGTCGGCGGCGGGGGCCGGGGACCGTGGCGAAGCCCCGGTCCCCGGCCCTGGACTACTTCTCCGTGACGCCTGCCGAGTCGAACGTCGCCACCTCGTGCATCGCGCGGGCGGCGCTCTGCACGATGGGGAGTGCGAGGAGCGCTCCCGTGCCTTCGCCGAGGCGGAGGTCCAGGTCCACCAGGGGGCGCAGACCCAGCTTGTTCAGCGCGGCGACGTGGCCCGGCTCCGCGCTGCGGTGACCGGCGATGCAGGCCGCGAGGGCCTCGGGGGCGATGGCCCTGGCGACCAGAGCCGCTGCTCCGGCGCTCACGCCGTCCAGGATGACGGGGGTGCGCAGCGAGGCACCGCCGAGCAGGAACCCGGCCATCGCCGCATGCTCCAGACCGCCGACCGCCGCGAGCACGCCGATGGGGTCGGACGGGTCGGGCTGGTGCAGATCGAGGGCCCGGCGGACCACATCGACCTTGCGGGCGTGCATCTCGTCGTTGATCCCGGTGCCACGACCGGTCACCTCGGCCGGGTCGATTCCCGTGTACACGCAGATCAGCGCCGCGGAAGCCGTCGTGTTGGCGATACCCATCTCGCCGGTCAGCAGGCCCTTGTTGCCGGCCGCGACGAGGTCGCGAGCCGTCTCGATACCCACCTCGATCGCGGCCAGCACCTCCTCGCGGCTCAGCGCGGGACCGGTCGTGAAGTCGGCCGTTCCCGCACGGACCTTGCGGGGAAGGAGTCCGGGAGTCGCGGGCAGTTCCGAGGCGACACCGACGTCCACCACACAGACCTCGGCGCCGACCTGGGCCGCGAAGGCGTTGCACACGGCTCCGCCGCCGAGGAAGTTCGCGACCATCTGGGCGGTCACTTCCTGCGGCCAGGCCGTGACGCCCTGGGCGTGCACCCCGTGGTCCCCTGCGAAGATCGCGACAGCCGCGGGCTCCGGGATCGGCGGGGGGCACATGCGGGAAAGCCCGGAGAGCTGCGCGGAGATGATCTCCAGCATGCCGAGGGCGCCCGCCGGCTTGGTCATCCGCTTCTGGCGTTCCCATGCCTCGCCGAGCGCCTTGGCGTCCAGCGGGCGGATGTTGGAGATGGTCTCCTGGAGCAGGTCGTGCGGCTCCTCGCCGGGCAGGGCGCGGCGGCCGTACGTCTCCTCATGCACGACCCACGACAGCGGGCGGCGCTTGGACCAGCCCGCCTGCATCAGCTCGGGCTCCTCGGGGAACTCGTCGACGTAACCGACACACAGGTACGCGACGATTTCGAGGTGCTCGGGCAGACCGAGGGCGCGGACCATCTCGCGCTCGTCGAAGAAGCTGACCCAGCCGACGCCGAGTCCTTCGGCCCTGGCGGCGAGCCAGAGGTTCTCCACGGCGAGCGCCGAGGAGTAGGGGGCCATCTGCGGCTGGGTGTGCCGGCCGAGGGTGTGGCGACCGCCACGGGTGGGATCGGCGGTGACGACGATGTTCACGGGCGTGTCGAGGATGGCCTCGATCTTCATTTCCTTGAACTGCTTGGCGCGGCCCTTGGGAAGCGACTTCGCGTACGCGTCGCGCTGCTGCTGCGCCAGTTCGTGCATGGAACGCCGGGTCTCCGCCGAGCGGATGACGACGAAGTCCCATGGCTGCGAGTGACCCACGCTGGGCGCGGTGTGAGCGGCCTCCAGGACGCGGAGCAGCACCTCGTGCGGGATCGGATCGCTGCGGAATCCGTTACGGATGTCGCGGCGCTCGCGCATCACACGGAGCACCGCTTCACGCTCGGCGTCGTCGTAGGCGGGGGCGGGCGGGGAGACGGCGACGGGTGCGGCGCGCTCCTCGGCCGGGTGGAGGGCTTCTGCCGCTTCTGCCGCTTCTGTGGTCTCTGCGGCTTCGGGTGCCGGGAGCGCTTCGGGTGCTTCCGTCGCTTCGGGGGCTTCTGACGTGTGAGGGGCTTCTGGCGCGTGAGGGGCTTCGGCGGCCTCTGCTGCCTCGGGTGCCACGGGTGCCACAGGCGCTGCTGCTGACTCCGGTACGTCGGCTGCTTCGGCCGCTTCGGCCACCGGTGCGGGTTCCTCGGCGGAGGCTTCGACCGGGAGCGCTGCCGGCGCCGTGACAGCGTGCGCCGGTTCCGGCGTCTCCGGCGTTTCCGGCGTCTCGATGGTCTCGGGACCGGTGGCGGCCTCCGGTTCGGCGTCGGGCACCTGGGGCGGCTCGGCCGCCGCGACCGGTTCCGGCTCAGGAAGCGGCTCGGGCTCGATGTCCACCACTGCTTCGGGCTCGGGCTCGGCCGGCTCGGGCGTCGGCACCGTCTCGGCCACGGGTGCTGCGACCGGCTCGGGTGCGGGCACAGGCTCCGGCTGGGGCTCGACCGCTGCTACGGGTTCCGGCTCCTGGGCGGGGGCGGGGGCCACGGCCTCCGGCGTTGTCGGCTGCTCGGCCACGGCTGCCGCCTCAGCGGCCACGGGCTGCTCGGGTACCGGCGTCGGGGCCAGGTGCGGTGTCGTGGGCACGGAGCCCTCCACCGCCACGAACCGGCCCATGGTGTCGCCCTCGGCCACGGGGGCGGGAGCAGGGGCGGGAGCGGGAGTAGCGGGAGGGGCCACTGCCTCGGCCGCCTCGGCCACTGCCTCCGCTTCAGCGGGCGCCTCCACCGCAGCCTCCACCGCAGCCTCGGCAGGCACCTCCGCCGGGGTCTCGGCGGCCGGCACCGCGGCGGGCTCGGGGGCGGGCTCTGCGACCGGCTCCGGGACGACCGTTACTGCTGCGCCGACAGGGGCCACGGGCGCAGGAGGGGCGGCAGGGACAGCCGGTGCCACTGCAGCCTCCGGTACCACTGCAGCCACCGGGGCCTCTGGAGCCACCGGAGCGGCCTGCTGGGACACCTGCTCCGGCTGCGCTGCCTGAGGAACGGCCGGCTGCGGGGGCTGGGCGGCCCACGGGCCCTGGGCCTGCGGCGGGATCTCGTTCACCTGCGGGCCCGTCTGCGGGGCGTCGCCCGTCGGCAGGTCGAACGCCGCCTGATCGAAGTACTCGGGGCCCGTCGTCGGCAGTCCCGCGTGCCGGGCCGGTGCCGGGGTCTGCGCCTGGGGCTGCGGTGCCACCGTGGGGCCCCGGTCGGCAAGTGAGCGGACCACTCCACCGCTCGGGGTGCCGCCACTCGGCGTACTGCCGAAGGACGGCGCCTCGGTGGAGGCGGGACCCCGGTGCAGCGGCCGGCGGGGCGGAGCGGCAGCGGCCTGGGCGCCCACGGGGACCGGCTCGGGTGCCTGGACCTGCGCCGGAGCCGGTGCGGCAGCGGGGAAGCGCACTCCGTTGAGGTCCACGGAACCGGAGTCACGGCCGCCGGACTCGTGCGTCCCCGCGACCTGCTCCGCCGGCCGGGCGGCCTGGACCTGATGACCGTACGCGTACTCCTGCGGCGGGGCCTGCGTGGCCGTCCGCGCCGGGGCCTGCGGGTAGGACTGCGGCTGGTACACGGCCTGCTCGGGTGCCGGTGCGTACGCCGTCTGCTCGGCCGGAGCCGCGTGCGGGTCGCTCCAGGCGCCCTGGGAAGTGGGCATCAGGAGAAGGTCGTCGTCCTCGGGTACGTGCTCGGAGGGTTCGAGGAAGGTGTAGGCGTCCGGGGCGGGGACGCCCGGCTGCTCCACCATGCCTGCGTTCTCCGGCAGTCCCTCGCCCGGGATCTGGCCGGTGTCAGTCATGCGTACCCCTCGCCCATCGTCAGTGCTCCTTCGGCCCTTCGCCCGGGGCGCCCGAACCACGGCACGCCGGTGCTCGTCAACAAGAACGAGCGGGCTCGCCGCGCGGCACGAATCGCCCGCGGAGATACACATTCTCGCGGCCGTTCGCCGCCGCGGCAGCCACTTCTGCCACGGCTCGCTGTGGACTGCGCCACGTTGCGCGTCCCCCGGTTGTGCCGTACCACAGCGGGGACCAAAACGGTTCCCTTTTCCGGACATTGACGAACGAAGCGACGAACGGCCGGGCACGGTACAACAATCGGCCAGCCTACCTCCCGCCGTCTCCGACCGGGTCAGGGGGCGAGGTCCGAACGCACGCCGGAGAGGAGGAAGACGACAGAGCGTTCGCGCTCCGACCATGCGGACGTGTCGAGTTCGACGGTCTGGAGGAGGGCGCAGTCGACCCGGTATCCGTTCGCCGCGAGTGCGCCGCCGAGTGCTTCCGCCTCGTCCCGGGTGGAGGCGTGCGTGACGATACGTTCGGGGCGGCGGTCCGCCACGGCGGTGACGACGGGGACGCCGCCGCCGCCGATCCGTACGACATCGGGCTCGGGCAGGCGTTCCAGGACGTGCGGCGCCCGGCCCTGGACGACCTGGACCGGGACGCCGAACGTACGGGCCGCGGCTGTGGTGCGCGCACACGCCTCCGGGTCGCTGTCCACCGCGAGGACGGCCGCACCGAAGCGGGCCGCTTCGACCGCCAGGGCGCCGCTGCCGGAGCCGATGTCCCAGACGAGGTCGCCGGTCCGGGGGCCGAGGCGGGCCAACTGGGCGGCCCGCAGACCCGGGAACTCGCCCTCGCCGGTCTCTCCCACGGTGTCCGCCCCACCGTCGCGGTACGCGTCGGCGGGCAGCGCCCAGCCGCGTACGCCCCGGGGGTAGGCGGGATCGCGGCCGGCGATCCAGGCACCGGTGGCGGTGGTCTCGGGGCCGCCGCCTATGACGATGACGACGTTCGGGTCGCGCCAGGAGTGGTCGGCCACCCTGTCCGAGGTGAGGACGGTGACCTGTTCGCGGTCGGTGCCGAGCTCCTCGCAGATCACGAAGGTGCGGTGCACCCCGTCGAGGAGGAGGGCGAGTTCGGCGGGTCCCGCACCGGGCGAGGTGAGGACGGCGACCTTGTGGTGGGCGCGGCAGACGTTGACGGCGCGGCGCAGCGTACGGGGGTGGGCGACGACGATCTGGGCGTCGTCCCACGGCATTCCGGCACGGGCGAAGGCGGCGGCGACGGGGGAGACGGCGGGGACGACTTCGACTTCCAGGCCGTGCTCGGGTGCGCGCAGAGTGCGTACGACGCCGAAGAAACCGGGGTCGCCGTCGGCGAGGACCACGGCGCTGCCGCGGTGTGCGGCGATCCGGCGGCCGGCGAGGTCCACGCTGCCGAGGCGGATGCGTTCGGCTCGTTCGGGGACTTCGGGGAGTGCGAGGTGGTGCGCGGCTCCGGCGACGAGCGTGGCGGCCGAGAGGGCGGCGTTGGCGGCCCTGCTCAGGGGTGAGCCGTCCCAGCCGATCACCGTGACCCGGTCGGCCATCGTCGTCAGTCTCCTGAAGGGTGTCGCAGGCGGGCACTGCCCGCGGGTGGCGGGCACGGTGAGAGTACCTGGTCCGTACCTGGCCGGGTCCGGCGGCCGCTCGTTGTCAGTTCCAGTCGTTGTAGCTGCCGTAGCCGCCCGCGTCGGCGAGCTGCTCGGCGACCCCTTCGAGGTCTTCGGGGAGGAGGCCCCAGACGATCAGGTCGGTCCTGATGTCGGTCCAGCCGCCGTCGGTGCCGTTCTCGGTCCGCGTACGGGCTATCCGCGCGTTGCGCAGGACGCCTTCGCTGATGCAGCCCAGCTTCTGGGCGACCTGCTGGGAGGCGGTGTTGTCGGCGGGGGTGCGCAGCTCGATGCGTTCGAAGTGCTGGTCGCGGAAGAGCCATTCGGCGAGGGCCAGGACGGATTCGGTGGCGTATCCCTCGCCGCGCGCCCAGGGTGCGGTGATGTAGCGGACCTCGGTGGCCAGGGTGCGCCAGTCGGTGTTGAGGAGCCGGACCGATCCGACGAGGCGCTGGGTGAGGAACTCGGTGACGGCGAAGACGATGCCGCTGCCCTGGGTGCGCTCGGCAGGAGCGATCCTGCGGACCCACCGTTCGGCGTCCACCTGGGTGTAGGGGTGGGGGCTTTCGGTCCAGGCGGTGACGAGTTCGTCGTTCATCATCTCGATGTACGCGGGGACGTCGGCCATGTCGAAGGGGCGCAGCACCAATCTGTCCGTGCTGATGGAGATGGACGGAAAGGTGGTAGTCATGCGCAGCTCCATGCCGAAGACCGTGTAAAGGCACAGCATGCAGCATCCGCCGGGCGTCACGCATGGCCGGGTCGGTACGGCGGAGCCCCGCACACCCGGTGGGGGTGTGCGGGGCCCGGTGGGCAAGTGCCGTCAGGGTGTCAGGACTTGGCGGGGTTTCCGAAGGCCGGGACGATGGAGCCCTGGTAGGTGTCCTCGATGAACTTCTTGACCTCGTCGGAGTTCAGGAGCTTCGCGAGCTTCTGGACGCGGGCGTCCTTCTCGTTGCCCTCCTTGACGGCGAGGAAGTTGGCGTAGGGGTTGTCCTCGGCCTTCTCCAGGGCCAAGGAGTCCTTGCCGGGCTCGAGGTCCGCCTCGATGGCGTAGTTGCCGTTGATGACGGCGGCGTCCACATCGCTCAGGGCGCGGGGCACGGTCGCGGCCTCCAGCTCCTTGAACTCCAGGCCCTTCTTGTCCGTGATGTCGCTGAGCTCGGCGCTGGTACCGACACCGGGCTCGAGGGTGATCAGGCCGTTCTCGGCGAGGAGCTGAAGGGCGCGGCCCTCGTTCGTGGTGTCATTGGGGACGGCGATGGTCTGGCCGGACCTGATGTCCTTGATGTCCTTGACGCTCTCGGAGTAGAGGCCGAGGGGTTCCAGGTGCACGTTGACGACCGGGACGATGTGGGTGTCGTTCTGCTTGTTGAAGTCGTCCAGGTACGGCTTGTGCTGGAAGAAGTTGGCGTCGACCTGGCCGGTCTCGGTCGCGGTGTTCGGCAGGACGTAGTCCGTGAACTCCTTGACCTCCAGCTTGAGGCCCGCCCTGTCGGCCAGGTTCTTCTTGACGTAGTTCAGGATGTCGCCGTGCGGCGTCGGGGACGCCGCGACGACGAGTGCCTTGGAGGTGTCGGCCTGGGCGCCGGTCTCGCTCTTGGCTGCCGGGTCGGAGGTCGTACCGCAGGCGCTGAGCCCGAGGGCAAGGGCGGCGGTGGCGGCGGCAGCAGCGGTGATCTTGATGTTCTTACGCACGAAGAGTGCCTCTTTCGGTGGTGATGGTGGAGCGCCCGGACAAGGAGTTCGGGCTTGGTGGGGAGGGAAGGTCTCAGGTGGTGCGCCCCCGGCGGGCCAAGAGGCGTACGGCTCCGTCGCCGATCAGCTGGACCACGGTGACGATGACGACCAGGAGCACGACGGTGACGAGCATGAACTGGTTGTCGAAGCGCTGGAATCCGTAGGTGACGGCCTTGGAGCCGAGTCCTTCGCCGCCGACGGCGCCGGCCATCGCGGAGTAGCCGATGAGGACGATGACGGTGGTGGTGACGCCTGAGACGAGCGAGGGCAGGGCCTGCGGGAGGAGGACCTTGCGGACGATCGTCGGGATGGACCCGCCCATGGACTGGACGGCTTCGACGAGGCCGTGGTCGACCTCCCGGACCGCCGTCTCGACGAGCCGGGCGAAGAAGGGGATGGCGCCGACGGCGAGCGGAACGATCATGGCCGTGGGACCGATGAACGTGCCGACGACCCAGGTGGTGAAGGGGATCAGCGCGATCAGCAGGATGATGAAGGGCAGCGAGCGGCCGATGTTCACGATCACGCCGATGACCTTGTTGACCGGGGTGTTCGCGAGCAGTCCGCCCTTGTCGGTGAGGACGAGCAGAACACCGAGCGGCAGGCCGGCCAGGACGGTGACGAGCGCGGACCACAGCACCATGTAGAGGGTGTCGACGGTGCCCTGGGTCAGCAGCGGCTGCATTTCGGACCAGGTCACTTGACGGCCTCCTTGGCGAGCGGGGCGGGCTTGGCGAGCGGGGCGGGGACGATCCGGGCGGGTACGCCGGGGGCTTCCGGGTCCACGACCTCGGCCTGGAGGCCCTGCTCGCGCAGGAAGCCGATGGGGACGACGTTCTCCTCGAAGCGGCCGGGGAGCTCGATGCGCATGCGGCCGATCTGGTTGCCGCCGACGGTGTCCATGGCGGCCCCGAGAATCGAGATGTCGACGTTGTACGTACGGGAGAGCTGGGAGATCACCGGCCGGCCGGTGGCCTCGCCGTGGAACGTGACGTCGACGACCGTGCTGTCGGGGCCGGTTGCCGCGCCTCCGACGGGGAACAGCTCGTGGGCCAGTTCGGAGCCGGGGGTGGCCAGGAGCTCGCGGACGGTGCCGGACTCGACGACCTGGCCCTTGCGCATCAGCGCGGCCGAGTCGCAGACCGTCTTGACGACGTCCATCTCGTGCGTGATGAGCAGGACGGTGAGGCCGAGCTGCTGATTGAGGTCGCGCAGCAGCTGGAGGACCGAGCGGGTGGTCTCGGGGTCGAGTGCGGAGGTCGCCTCGTCGGAGAGCAGCACCTTGGGGTCGCCGGCGAGGGCGCGGGCGATGCCGACGCGCTGCTTCTGGCCGCCGGAGAGCTGGCCCGGGTACGCCTTCGCCTTGTCGGAGAGGCCGACCAGGTCGAGCAGTTCCAGGGCCTTGCGGGCGCGCTCACGGCCGGAGACGCCGAGGATCTCCAGGGGGAGCTCCACGTTGTCCTGGACGGTGCGGGAGGCCAGCAGGTTGAAGTGCTGGAAGACCATACCGATGCGGCTGCGTGCCGCCCGGAGCTCCTTGCCGGCGCGGGGGCCCCGGCCCGCGAGTGCGGTGAGGTCCTGGCCGTCGACGGTCACGGTCCCGGAGGTGGGTCGTTCCAGCAGGTTGACGCAGCGGATCAGGGAGGACTTTCCGGCGCCGCTCTGTCCGATGACGCCGTACACCTCACCCTCGCGGACGTGCAGGTCGACGCCGTCGAGGGCGGTGACCTCTCGGCCGCGCGACTGGTAGACCTTCGTGAGGCCCGTAGTGGTGATCACAGGGTTTCCGTCACTGTCGAGTGCGCGGCGCGGTGTCCGCCGGGCACGGGGCATTCGTCCGATACGACTGTTCGCAGTTGGTTGACCGGTCAGGTCTCGGCGCGGCTGATCGCGGCGGGACGGCCGGGAGGCTGCGCAGACCCGGGCAGCACGTTCCGCTGGGTGCGGACGGCAGGGGCTCGGTCTCGCTTCGGGGCGTGAGACTCAGGCGGGGGCCCTCAGAAGGCGCGCATTCGACACATACAACGAGCACCGGGCGTGGTGATCGCCTCGGTCGCAGGGATGCGGCAGCTCGTCGTGGTCATGGGCCCAAGTAAAACAGACGTCATGCCTCCGCCGAGCCGACTGTCCGGATAGCGGACAAGCCTGGACGGTACGCCCGCGCGCCTCTTCTGGCGGTGCGGGATCGGGCGGACACGGCTATGACCTGCGTCGATACGGGTGCGTCGGTGGGGAGGGCCGGGGCCGCCGCGGTCCGGTGGCGGCGGCCGCTGTGGCCAAGGCCACGACCTTCGGCGCAGCCGCCGTCGCAGCCGCGGACTCCGGCCCCTCCGGTCCCCCGCACGGGAGGTCCACGCCCCGGGCCCGCACGGGGGGCCTCCACGCACGGGTCGTTCCGTACGTAATACCCTCACTTCATGCTTGACGCCCTGACGGTCGCGGTCGCCGTGTCCGCGCTCGCCCTCGCCGCCTGGTGCGGATTCGCCGCTCTGCGGGACCAGCCGACGAAGGACTGGCACTTCATCGGGATGGCCGTCGTCTGCGCACTGGCGCTGGCGCAGCTGGTCGTCGGGATCGTTCAGCTGGCCCGGGGTGAGCGGCCGGAGCAGGGGATGACCGTCTTCATCGCCTATCTGATCGGCGCCTTCGCCGCCGTGCCCGCGGCCGGATTCCTGTCGCTGACCGAGCGGACCCGCTGGGGCTCGGTGACGGTGGCGGCGGGGGCGGTCGTGCTGGCCGTCCTCGAAGTACGGCTCTACGACATCTGGGGAAGCTGACCGTGACCGACACCGAGCGCACCACCGAGGCTCCCCGCAAGCAGCCGTTCGAGCTCGGTACCGGGCCGGGGCGGGTACTGGTCTGGTTCTACGGGGTGTTCACCGTGGCCGCCGCCTCCCGGTCGGTCGTCCAGATGATCCTGGACTTCGACAGGGCACCGCTGGCCTACGTGCTGTCGGCCGCCGCCGCCGTCGTGTACGGCTTCATCACGTACTCGCTGGTACGCGGCGGGGAAAAGGCACGCAGGGCGGCGCTGGTGTGCTGCGCCGCCGAGCTCGTGGGCGTGCTCGTCGTCGGTACGTGGACGATGGTGGAGCCCTCGGCCTTCCCTGACGCCACCGTCTGGTCGGACTTCGGTACGGGCTACCTGCTCATCCCGGTGATCCTGCCGGTCACCGGGATGATCTGGCTGCGACGCGCGAAGAGCGCGTAACCACCCGCGTACGGCGCCCTGTCAGGCGCTCACCACGTAGGCCGGTGCGGCGGCGTCCTTCTCCAGCAGGATCATCCGGACGCCGTCCTGTCCGGTGGCGTCGCCCACGCGCGCGTACCCCTCCCTGCGGTACAGCCGCAGGTTGCCCTCGCTCCGGTGACCCGTGTGGATCCGGAATCGGGTGGCCGCGCGGCCGTCCGTGAGACCGGATTCCGCGGCGCGCAGCAGACGGGCGCCGAGGCCGTGTCCCTGGAGCCGGGGGTGGACGCAGAGCTTGCCGATCCGTCCCGTGCCGTCCGGGTCGGTGAAACCGTGTACGGAACCGACCACTTCGTCGCCGAGCCTGGCCACGAACACCAGGTCCGCGCCGAGTTCCGCGCGGACCGAGTCGAGAGTCTGCACGAGCGGGTCGATCCGGTAGTTGCCGTAGAGCTCCGCCTCGCTCTGGAAACAGAGGTATCGGAGTTTGAATATCTGCTCGGCGTCCTGTGTGTCCGCCGCCGAGATGGTCACGCTCATGCCCATGTGCGCATGCCTCCCGCTCACCTGATCCGCCGGTTGTCTACCGCTCCTTTCCCCGCAGTTCAGGAGCTACAACCTCCGCCGCGAGCATTCTGCGCAGACATCCAAGGCATCGGGAACGCATCGGACCCAAACTCCCCTGTGACATACCCAACCTTCCTGCGATTTCCCGGTAGGTCGGATCGGCGGGGGACAGCATCGCGTCCAGCAGCCGCGCGCACGGGTGGGGAAGACGTTCCACCGCCGTGCGCAACACCCGCCGGGTGTCGGCGCCGACGGCCGCGCGCTCCGGGCAGCCGTAGGATCCGGCGGGCTCCGCGCTGCCGTACGGGTGCTCGTGACGGGCCGTTCGCCGGGTCCGGCGTGCCTCCGCGCGTACGGCGTCGCGTACCCATCGGGCCGCGTCGGCGGGTGGGCCCTGTGCGTCGTTTCGTTCGAAGAGCCGGAGCCAGACGGCCTGTTCGAGGTCGGCGGGGTCGGCCGACGCGGCCTGGGCCTCTGCCCTCGCCTCGGCCCGGATCAGCGGGAGCAGCGCGCGTACGACGGCCGGACCGGCCGGGGGCGGGGCATGATCGACACGTGTCATGCCCCACCCGACGTGCCGGAGCGGCGGCCGGTTGCCCGGGGTGCGCGGTGCCACCCGACCGGGGGCCGCCCGGCCGGGTGCTGACGCCGGCCCGGGCGCCGGGTCCGCTGCGCGGATCAGTCCCGGGCGAAGTCGGCCGCGGCGAGCAGCGCGGTGTCCGGGTTGTCGGAGAAGACGCCGTCGATGCCCGCCTCGAAGTAGGCCTGGAGCGCGCCGAACGCGTCTCCGTACGCGCTGGGGTCGGTGCCCCGGCGGAACTCGGCGGGCAGGAAGCTGTTCTCGTTGCGCATCGTGTACGGGTGCAGGATCAGGTCCTGCCGGTGCGCGTCCCGTACGAGGGTGGTCGGCGTGGTGAGCCGTCCCGCTCCGTCCTTGGGGATGATCAGGTCCAGCGTGGGGCCGATGCCCTGCGCGAAGGAGGCCATCCACCTGAGGCCGGTGGGCTGGACGAGGTCGGCGACGGTACGGGGGTCGCCCGCTTCCACGAAGTCCCAGGGGCGCGTCGTGGCGCCCGAGAGCAGGACGACGCGGGGGGTGGCGACGAGCTTCGCCAACCGCTGCATCGAGCTCGGCTCGAAGGACTGGAGGATGAGCGGGGAGTTCGCGCGGTGCCTGCCGTGGCGCCGCAGCAGCCTGGCGAGGGGCTCCTCCAGGCCGAGACCGAGGGACCGGAAGTACGTGGGGTGCTTGGTCTCGACGTACAGCCAGACCGGCGCGCCGCGCCTGCGTCCTTCCTGCTCGGCCCAGCGCAGGACCTCCTCGAACGTGGGGACGGACCAGCGGCCGTCGTAGAGGGTGTTCTCCTGGCGGGTGCCGGGGATGCGCTCCTTGGCGCGCAGCGTCTTCAGCTCGGCGAGGGTGAAGTCCTCGGTGAACCAGCCGGTGAGGGAGGTGCCGTCGATCCTCTTGGTCGCCTTGCGGCTCGCGAACTCGGGGTGCTCGGCGACGTCCGTGGTGCCCGTGATGTCGTTCTCGTGGCGGCAGACGAGGTGGCCGTCCTTCGTCGGCACGAGGTCCTGCTCGATGATGTGCGCGCCCATGTCCAGAGCCAGCTGGTAGGCGCCGAGGGTGTGCTCGGGCCGGTAGCCGCTGGCCCCGCGGTGGCCGATGACGGTGGGTACGGGCAGCTCGCGGTAGCCGCCGCGGCCCGTGCCCTGCCCGTTGCCGCCCCGCTCGGTGGCGGCGGCCGTCCCGGTCAGGCCGAGGGCTGCCGTGCCGAGCACCGCGGCCCCCAGAAGAGTCCGCCTGCCGGGGCTCGTGTGCGCACGCTCTGTCATGAATGCTCCTTGCTGTGATGTCCGGCACCTGGTCGAGCGAGCCCCGATCGTAGGCAGCTACGCCATCCGAGGGGCAGCCTCTGGACGAACGTGGCGGAAACACACGTCAACACTGCGTATCCGTTTCATGAACCCGATGTGCGATCAGCGAGTACCCGCGAGTATCGTCCTCACCTGCACGGACCTTCATTCGCCCCCGCCCCGGCCGCCCGGCCACGACACCGGAGGAACCGTTGTCCCGTCTCACGGTCATCAAGGCAGTGCTCGGACCGATCCTGCGCCTGATGTTCCGGCCACAGGTGGAAGGCGCCAAGAACATCCCCGGGACCGGTCCGGTGATCCTCGCGGGCAACCACCTCACGTTCATCGACTCGATGATCATGCCGATCTGCTGCGGCCGGCCGGTGTTCTACATCGGCAAGGACGAGTACGTCACGGGCAAGGGCCTCAAGGGCAAGCTGATGGCCTGGTTCTTCACCGGCTGCGGCATGATCCCGGTGGACCGGGACGGCGGTCGCGGCGGTGTCGCGGCGCTGATGACGGGCCGCCGGGTGCTGGACGAGGGCCACGCCTTCGCGATCTACCCGGAGGGCACCCGCTCCCCCGACGGCCGTCTCTACCGGGGCCGTACGGGCATCGCGCGACTGACGCTGATGACGGGTGCTCCCGTCGTCCCGTTCGCGATGATCGGCACCGACAAGCTGCAGCCGGGCGGCGCCGGGCTGCCCCGGCCGGGCAAGGTCACCGTGCGCTTCGGCGAGCCGATGGAGTTCTCGCGCTACGAGGGCATGGACCGCGACCGCTATGTGCTGCGTGCGGTGACGGACTCGGTGATGGCCGAGGTGATGCGACTGTCCGGCCAGGAGTACGTCGACATGTACGCCACGAAGGCCAAGGCCGCGTGAACTGACCCGCTCCGCCTCGTACGTACGGGAAGGGCCCGTACCCCCAGCCTCCGGGGGTACGGGCCCTTCCACGTGCGCGCGGCGCCGCGTCCTGGCCGCCGGCGCCCTACGGGTGCTCGATGCCGTCCTCCAGCTTCTGGCCCCGCAGCAGGAACCAGGCGGCCGCGGCCGTCGCCAGCAGGACGGCGGCGCCGATGCCCGCGGCGAGCCGCAGCCCCTCGACGAACGCCTCCTGCGCAGCCGCCACCAGGGGCCCCGCCTGTGCGGCGGGAAGGCCGGAGGCCGCTTCGACGGCGCCGCCCAGCGATTCGTGGGCGGCGGCGGCCGTCCCCGGCTCGACGCCCGCCGGGGTTTCGAAGCCCTGGTAGACCCCTGTGACGATGGAGCCGAGCAGGGCGATACCGAGGGCGGCGCCGAGTTCGTACGCCGTCTCGGAGACCGCGGACGCGGAGCCCGCCTGCTCCTTGGGAACGCTGGAGAGGATGACGTCGGCGGTGACGGTGAAGGCGAATCCGGCGCCGACTCCCACGACCAGCAGCATCGCGCCGAGCATCGGGTAGCCGGTGTCCTTGCTCAGCAGGGTCACCGATGCGAGTGCCAGCCCGACGGCGGCGAGTCCGCCGGTCACCACGGACCGTACGGAATAGCGGCGGGCCACCACACCGGCCATGAGCCCCGCGACCACCGCGCCGATGGCGGCGGGCAGTTCGGCGAGCCCGGCCTCCAGCGGGCCCCGGCCCTGGACGAGTTGCAGGAACTGGGAGAGGAAGAAGACCAGCCCGGCCAGGCCGAGAATGGTCAGCAGGTCGGCCAGTACCGCGCCCGAGAAGCCCCGGTGGTGGAAGAGCCGCATGTCCAGCAGCGGTGCCGGGAGCTTCAGCTGCCTGCGGACGAACCAGGCGAGCGCCCCCGCCCCGATGACGGCCGAGGCCGCCACCTCCCAGCTCCCGCCGTGGGCGGCCAGCTCCTTGATGGCGTACACGATGCCGATCATGCCGATGAGCGAGAGCCCGACGCTGACGAGGTCCCAGGGGCCCGGTGCCGGGTTCTTGGATTCGGGGATCAGCTTGATGCCGACGACGACGAGCACGGCCATCACCGGCAGGTTGATCAGGAAGACCGAGCCCCACCAGAAGTGTTCGAGCAGGAAGCCGCCCATGACGGGGCCGACGGCCGCGCCCGCGGAGGCCATCGCACCCCAGACGCCGATGGCGAGGCTGCGCTCGCGCGGGTCGTGGAAGAGGTTGCGGATCAGGGCGAGCGTGGACGGCATCAGGGTGGCGCCCGCGACACCGAGCAGCGCCCGGGCCACGATCATCATCTCGGGGCTGGTGGCGTACGCGTTGAGCACCGAGACCGCGCCGAAGGCGACGGCGCCCGTCAGAAGGAGCTTCTTGCGGCCGATGCGGTCGCCGAGGCTGCCCATGGAGACGAGCAGTCCGGCGATGACGAAGGAGTAGACGTCGCCGATCCAGAGCAGCTGGGTGCCGGTCGGTGCGAGGTCCTCGCTGAGGAACGGGGTCGCCAGTCCGAGGACGGTGGCGTCGACGGCCACCAGCAGCACGGCGAGGACGAGGACCGCCAGGGCGATCCAGCGCCCCGGCCGACGGACGATGTCCGTGGCGTGCGGTGTCTGGGCGATGCTGGTCATTGCTCCACGCTCCGGCGTGCTCCGCCGATCAACAACTCGATGATCATGTATTGGAAGTCCTTGGGAGCGACCCTGCCGACCTGTACGGCCCAGGCGCCGGTGCCGATGAGCCCGTAGAGGGCCTCGGTCAGCCAGGCGGGCGTGAGGTCGATGCGGAACTCGCCGCGCTCCTGGCCGCGCCGGAAGAAGGCGGCGACCCGGGCGTCGAGCCGGTTCCAGCCCTCGTTCATCTCGTCGCCCTCGAAGAGCTGGTTCTCGGTGACGAGGAAGGAGAGCAGCCCGGCGCTGGGTTCGACGGCGGCCATGAAGCGGCGCAGGCCGTCCTCGGAGGCGCCCTCGTCCAGCGCGGCGGCGTCCAGGGCCGCCTCGAACTCCTGGATGCCCAGGTTCTCCAGCGCTTTGACCAGGGCGTCCCGCCCGGCGAAGTGCCGGTGCAGCGTGGCGCGGCCGATGCCGGCGGCCTTGGCGACCTCGTCCATGGTGGCGGTGGATTTGCGGGTCAGCAGTGCGGCAGCGCTGCGCAGCACCTGCTCACGGTCCAGAGTCATGAGACAACTATACCCCACATGAGACAACAACGTCTCAACGTGGTCGGCCGATCGCCGCAGCCGACGGCTGCGGGCACCATGGGCCGATGAAGCCGCTGTTGCTGATCGACATCGACGGTCCGCTCAACCCGTATCTGGCGCTGTCCCGGCCCGGTACGCCGGACGGGTATCACATGCACCTCATGCGGCCGTCCGGGTGGACCGAGGGCCCCGCGCTGCCGGTCCTGCTCAGTCCCGGGCACGGCGGCGCGCTGCTGGCCCTCGCCGAACGGTACGAGCTGGCCTGGGCCTCGACGTGGATGGCCGAGGCCAACGAGTGGATCGCCCCGCCGCTCGGGCTGCCCCCGCTGCCGTACATCGAATGGCCCACTCTCCTGGGCAGCGCACCCGACGGCGTGTACTGGAAGACGCGTCATGTCGTGGACTACGCGGCCGGGCGGCCGTTCGCCTGGATCGACGACGAGATCACCGAGCGGGACCGGACGTGGGTGGCGGCCCACCACCCGAGCCGGTGGATGCTGCGGCGGATCGACCCCTGGACCGGTCTGGAAGAGGCCGACTTCGACGCGCTCGCCGCGTGGGCCGGGGACTGAGCCCGCGGCCCATCGCGGCGGGTCACGGCCTCCGCCGTGGGGCTCGTCCGACGGACCTGGCGGGCAGGACTGACGGGCTCGCCGACCGCGCGCTCAGCTCCAGGGCAGCGAGGCGCGGTGGCGCCAGTAGGCCTCGGGCTCCTCGACCAGTGCCTCGAGCCGGGCCCGCCGCTCCTCGTCGAGGTCGAGGACGGCTGCGTGGAGGTTCCCGGCGAGCTGGGCGACCGTCGCCGCGCCGGAGAGGACCACACCGGCCCACGGCTGGTGCAGGATCAGCGCGAGGGCGACGGCGTCGCTGTCGAGACCCTCCTCCGCGGCGATCTCCCGGACGACGGCGGGGGCGTCGGTGCCCGCGAGCCGGCCGTTGGCCATGCCCTCCTTGACGATCACCGTGAGCCCTGCGTCGTGGGCCTCGGCGAGCGCGGCCCCCGCGGAGGTCTCCAGCGCGTTGTAGGTGGCCTGGACGGTGCGGAAGAGAGGTGCGCCGTCGACGGTGACGGCGAGCGCGGCGCGGATGGCGTCGGCCTGGCCGGGCCCGCTGGTGGAGAGTCCGACGGTGACGCCCTCCGCGGCGTGCTCGGCGAGGCGCGCGTGCAGTTCCTTGTCGGTGAGGGCCGGGCTGTCGGCGGTCACCGAGTGGATCTGATAGAGGTCGAGCCGGTCCCCCAGAAGTGCTCGGGTCTCGGCGCGCTGGCGCTCGTACGTGGCGAGGCCGTGGTCCTTGGTCTCGTGCTCCTCGGCGTCCACGCGCCAGCCGGCGGTGTAGGTGTAGCCCCACTTGCTGCCGATGACGACGTCGGTGATCCCGGGGCGGGCCGTCAGCCAGTCGGCGAGGAACTCCTCGGAGCGGCCGTACGAGCGGGCGGCGTCGAAATAGCGGACGCCCTGGGCGTAGGCGGCGTCGAGGAGTTCGTGGGTGCGGGCCCGCAGTGCCTCGACACTGCGCTCCCCGGGGAGGTCCCGGTCACGGTGGAGGTTGATGTAGCCCGGTCTGGCTACGGCGGCCAGGCCCAAACCGATGTGGGCGGTCGGGGTCGTGGCGGTGGCCAGCCTGGCGAAGGGCATCGCGGACTCCTCGTGGGTCGGGTCGGTACGTCGTCCCGTCCAACGTAGCCCGCGACGCCGTTCCTACACCTGCTGACGGCCGGTCGCCCAGGCGTGCTGTCCCGCGAGGTCGGCCTTCACCTCGGCGAGCTGGACCGCGACGGCGGACGGGGCCGTACCACCGCGGCCGTCACGGGATGCGAGGGCGCCCTTCACGTCGAGCACGGTCCGGACCTCCGGGGTGAGGTGCTCGGAGATCTTCGCGAACTGCTCGTCCGTGAGCTGGTCCAGCTCGATGCCGTGACGCTCGCACTCCTTGACGCACTCCCCCGCGACCTCGTGCGCGACACGGAACGGCACGCCCTGCTTGACCAGCCACTCGGCGATGTCGGTGGCGAGCGAGAAGCCGGCCGGAGCCAGCTCCTCCATGCGCTCACGGTTGACGGTGAGCGTCGCCATCATGCCGGTGAAGGCGGGGAGCAGGACTTCGAGCTGGTCGCAGGAGTCGAAGACCGGCTCCTTGTCCTCCTGGAGGTCGCGGTTGTACGCGAGCGGGAGGGCCTTCAGCGTGGCCATCAGGCCCGTCAGGTTGCCGATGAGACGTCCGGACTTGCCGCGCGCCAGCTCGGCGATGTCCGGGTTCTTCTTCTGCGGCATGATCGAGGAGCCGGTGGAGAAGGCGTCGTGGAGGGTGACGAAGGAGAACTCCTTCGTGTTCCAGATGATGATCTCCTCCGCGATCCGGGAGAGGTTGATCCCGATCATCGCGGTGATGAAGGCGAACTCGGCCACGAAGTCGCGGGAGGCCGTGCCGTCGATCGAGTTGGCGACGGAGCCGCGTTCGAAACCGAGGTCGGCCGCGACCGCCTCCGGGTCGAGGCCCAGGGACGAGCCGGCCAGCGCACCGGAACCGTAAGGCGAGACGGCGGTCCGCTCGTCCCACTGCCGCAGCCGCTCGGCGTCCCGGGACAGGGACTGCACATGGGCGAGGACGTGATGGGCGAAGAGGACGGGCTGGGCGTGCTGGAGGTGCGTGCGGCCGGGCATGGCCACGTGCGGGTGGGCCTCCGCGAGACCGACCAGGGCGTCCTGGAGCCCGGCGACGAGGCCGCCGATGATCCGGGCGTGGTCGCGCAGGTACATGCGGAAGAGCGTGGCGACCTGGTCGTTGCGGGAGCGGCCGGCGCGCAGCTTGCCGCCGAGGTCCGGGCCCAGGCGCTCCAGGAGTCCGCGCTCCAGCGCGGTGTGGACGTCCTCGTCGGCGATCGTGCCGGTGAACGAGCCGTCGGCCACGTCGGCTTCGAGCTGGTCGAGGCCGCTCTGCATCCGCGTCAGCTCGTCGGCGCTGAGCAGGCCCGCCTTGTTCAGGACGCGTGCGTGAGCACGGGAGCCGGCGATGTCGTACGGCGCGAGCCGCCAGTCGAAGTGGACGGAGGCGGACAGCTTGGCCAGCGCCTCTGCCGGGCCGTCGGCGAAGCGGGCGCCCCAGAGGCGTACGTCGCTGGTGTTGCTGCTCACGGTTGCTCCTTGCTGTGCGGAGGGGCGGGGCGGGGATGCGTTCCCCGCCCCGCCCCTTCCCGTAACTGGGGGTTCCGCCTCCGGACCCCCGCTCCTGAGACGCCGGAGGGCTGGGAATCGGGCCGGACGGGCGTCAGGCTACGCCTGGAGATCGCGCCGGGCTGCGATCTTCGAGGAGAGTCCGAAGATCTCGATGAAGCCCTGCGCCTTGGACTGGTCGAACGTGTCGCCCGAGTCGTAGGTGGCGAGGTTGAAGTCGTAGAGCGACTCCTCGGACCGCCGGCCGCTGACGACCGCGCGACCGCCGTGCAGGGTCATCCGGATGTCTCCGGTGACGTGCTGGTTGGCCTCGTTGATGAAGCCGTCCAGGGCGCGCTTGAGGGGGGAGAACCACAGGCCGTCGTAGACCATCTCGCCCCAGCGCTGCTCGACCTGCCGCTTGTAACGGGCCAGCTCGCGCTCGACGGTGACGTTCTCCAGCTCCTGGTGCGCGGTGATCAGCGCGATCGCGCCGGGGGCCTCGTACACCTCGCGGGACTTGATGCCCACGAGCCGGTCCTCGACCATGTCGATCCGGCCGACGCCCTGGGCTCCGGCGCGCTCGTTGAGCTGCTGGATCGCCTGGAGCACGGTGACGGGCCTGCCGTCGATGGCCACCGGGACGCCCTCCTTGAAGGAGATGACGACCTCGTCGGCCTCGCGCGGGGTGGCCGGGTTCTGCGTGTACTCGTAGATGTCCTCGATCGGCCCGTTCCAGATGTCCTCCAGGAACCCCGTCTCGACGGCGCGCCCGAAGACGTTCTGGTCGATGGAGTACGGGGACTTCTTGGTGGTCGCGATCGGGAGGTTCTTCTCCTCGCAGAAGGCGATCGCCTTGTCGCGGGTCATCGCGTAGTCACGCACCGGGGCGATGCACTTCAGGTCGGGACCGAGCGCGGAGATGCCGGCCTCGAAGCGGACCTGGTCGTTGCCCTTGCCGGTGCAGCCGTGGGCGACGATGCCGGCGCCGTGCTTCCGGGCGGCGGCGACGAGGTGCTTGACGATCGTAGGCCGGGAGAGCGCCGAGACCAGCGGGTAGCGGTCCATGTAGAGGGCGTTGGCCTTGATCGCCGGGAGGCAGTACTCGTCGGCGAACTCGTCCTTGGCGTCCGCGACCTCGGCTTCGACGGCGCCGCAGGCGAGCGCGCGCTTGCGGATGACGTCCAGGTCCTCGCCGCCCTGGCCGACGTCCACGGCGACGGCGATGACCTCGGCGCCCGTCTCCTCGGCGATCCAGCCGATGGCGACGGAGGTGTCCAGGCCGCCCGAGTAGGCGAGTACGACGCGCTCGGTCACGGGTTTCTCCTTACGATGCAATCACTGATGGGTATAACTATGCAATCCTCCGTATGGTTTGTCAAAGCTGCAGTTCAGGTCAGGGGAAGGAGCGCGGCGTGCGGAAATGACGGGGACTCCCGGGCGCGGAGGCCTCTACGATCGACGCCTGACGAGGGGGGCGCGCGGTGTACTACGAGTACGAGTACGACTACGACGGCGGGGCAGCGACACGGCTGGCGTGGGGCGTGCCGCTGCACAAGGCACTGGACCCCGCGTCGGCCGAGGCCTGGGTGGCACTCGACGTGGCTGCGCGGACGCTGCCCTGGGCGTCCCGGACGCAATTGCGGGCGAGGCCGCCGGTACGCCGCGACGAGCCGTTCCTCTCCGGGCAGGACCCGTATCCCAGGAGCGTCCCCCTTTCACCTCCCCCGCTCGCGCTGCTCCTGTGCCACCCCGACGGACGGGCCCGCGAAGCGGCACTGGAGGTGGCGGGTGACGCTCCCGGGCTGCGCCCGCTTCTGGTGCTGCGGTGCGCCGACTGGGCGGGCCCGGTGCGCGAGCGCGCCCGGACCCTGCTCGCCGAGGTGCCAGGCCCGGAGCTCGTGCGGCTGGCCGAGCTGATCCTCCGGCTGAGCCGACGTGCGCAGGGCGGCTTCGCGCACGCGCTGCTGGAGAGCGGTCTGCGCGAGGGCCCGGCGGGCGACGTCGAGGCGCTGCTGGCTCACCCGGACCGCGCGACGCGCCGGCTGGCCCACCGGATCGCGGTCGGCCGGCGGCTGCTGTCGCCCATGAGGCTGGCCGCCATCGCCACCACCGAGGGAGATGTCACCCTCCAGGACCTCTGCGCGGAGGCGGCCCTCGCGGGTCTGCGGGACGGGGCCGAGCCCGGCGTTCTCGACCGGCTGCTGACGGCCCGCGCGCCCCGTGTGCGGTCGGCGGGCGTCACCGCACTGCGCGCGGCCGGGCGGCACCGGGAAGCGGAGTCCTACCTCGCCGACCGCTCCGCCGTCGTAAGGGCCTGCGCCCGCTATGTCCTGCGTCAGGCCGGCGTCGATCCGCTCCCCCTCTACCGGGCCCTGTGTTCCGATCCGTCCGCGCGTCCGGGCGCTGCCGCCGGACTCGGCGAATGCGGTGCGCGGGAGGACGCCGACACCCTGTGGGTGCTGACCGGGCATCCGCTCCCGGCCGTACGCGTCCAGTCGGTCGCCGGCCTGCGCGCACTCGACGCGGTGTCGTACGAGAGGATGCGTCCGCTCCTCGACGACCCCGTGCCCGCCGTGATCCGGGCCGCGACGCTCGCACTGCTCCCGGACGCCGACCGGTTCGACGAGCACTGGCTGCGCACGCGCCTGGCTCCGGAACTGCCGCGCGCGGCGCAGGTGGCGGCGCAGCGGCTGCTGCGGGAACGTGTCCGGCGCGGGGGACGTCCCGCAGGATGAAATGCGCCCGCCCGCGCGGAAGTCGACCGCGATACTTCTCGCATGGGAAAAACATACGAACGCATCGACGGACGGCTCAGGTCCTTCATCGAGGCTCAGCACCTCTTCTTCACCGCGACGGCTCCGCTCGGCGCCGAGGGCACGGTCAACCTCTCGCCCAAGGGCGTGAGCGGATCGTTCGCCGTCCTCGACGAACGGACCGTGGCGTACCTGGACTTCGCCGGGAGCACCTCGGAGACCATCGCCCACCTCCGCGAGAACGGCCGCGTCACGCTGATGTGGTGCGCGTTCCAGGGGCCGCCGAACATCGTGCGGGTGCACGGGCGCGGAGAGCCGGTGTTCCGGGACGATCCCCGCTTCGGCGGGCTGTTGAGCCACTTCCCGGCCGTGGACCCCTCGGCGCACGGGCTGCGGGCGATCATCGTGGTGACGGCGGAGCTGATCCGGGACTCGTGCGGGTTCGCGGTGCCGTACATGTCGTACGACGAGGACCGCTCGCTGCACGCCGACCGTTTCCGGCGCGACGACGACGCCAGCCTCAGCGCGTACTTCGAGAAGAAGCCGGACATCGCCACGAGCATCGACGGGCTGCCGGGGCTGCCGCTGCCACTGCCGCCCCTGCCTGAGCCGGCGCCGCCCGCCGGGTGACGCGCTGGGCCGTACGGAGCAGGCGCGGTGGGGGTCCCGCCGACGGGCCCGTACGGTCCGGATCATGCGCAGACTTCTGGTCGACGGTTCGGTCCTGCTGGCCCTGCTGGGCTCCCTCGCGGCCGGTGATCCCGGCGCGCCGCCCCTTCCTGAGCGGCTGGCCGACACCGGCGGCGGCTCCCAGCTGATCACCGCCGAGGCCCCGTCCGAGGACTCCACGACCGGCACGGTGACCTGGTGGGAGCGGCGGCGGGGCACCTGGACCGAGGCCGGGTCGGCGCCGGCCCGTTTCGGCGCGAAGGGCCTGACCGAGGGCAGTACGCGCACCCAGGGCACGAACACCACGCCCACCGGTCTGTACGACCTGCCGTACGCCTTCGGGATCGAGCGGGCTCCGGCCGGGGCCCGCTACCCCTACCGCCGGGTCAACGAACGTTCCTGGTGGTGCCAGGACAACGATGCCCGCTCCTACAACCGGTGGGTGGAGCCCCGGCCCCCGGACTGCCGGGCCGCCGAGGCCGAACACCTGGTCACGTACGGCACGCGGTACGCGCACGCGCTCGTCATCGGCTTCAACTACGACCGGCCGGTGCGGGGCCGGGGCGCCGGAATCTTTCTCCATGTCAACGGCCGCGGGGCTACCGCCGGTTGTGTGTCCGTACCGGCGGACGCGATGAGCCGGATCCTGGCCTGGGCGGACCCGGACCGCCGTCCTCACCTGGCGATCGGGACCCGCTCCGGGCCGACCGCCATCACCCGCTACTAGGGCCGGTCGTTCTGGGCGAGGCGAAGGAGGTGGTCGGCGAGTGCCTGGCCGCCCGCCGGGTCGCGGCTGATCAGCATGAGTGTGTCGTCGCCCGCGATGGTGCCCAGGATGTCGTGCAGTTCGGCCTGGTCGATGGCCGAGGCGAGGAACTGGGCCGCGCCCGGAGGCGTGCGCAGCACCACCAGGTTGGCCGACGCCTCCGCGGAGATGAGCAGTTCGGCGGAGAGCCGCCGCATCCGCTCCTCCTTGGCCGAGCCGCCAAGCGGCGCCTGCGGGGTACGGAATCCGCCCTCGCTCGGCACCGCGTAGATCAGTTCGCCCCCGGTGTTACGGATCTTCACCGCGCCCAGCTCGTCCAGGTCGCGGGAGAGCGTCGCCTGAGTGACGCTCAGCCCGTCGTCGGCGAGGAGCTTGGCCAGCTGGCTCTGCGAGCGGACCGGCTGCCGGTTCAGGATGTCCACGATCCGGCGGTGGCGGGCCGTGCGGGTCTGCGGCACGGACGGCCCGCCGTGCTCGGATTCCTGCGCCTCGGTCATCGTCGTCGCCTCATTCTCCGGATCGTCATGCTCCGGATCGTCCGTCCCCGTATGCCGCGTCGAGAGCACCCGGCAGGACCCGCAGGAAGGCGTCCACCTCCGCGTCGCCGATGATCAGCGGCGGCATGAGCCGTACGACATCGGGGGCGGGCGCGTTGACCAGGAGTCCGGCTCTCTGGGCCGCCTGCTGCACCTTCGGTGCGAGGGGTCCGGTGAGCACGATACCCAGCAGCAGGCCGCAGCCGCGGACGTGGGAGACCAGGGGGTGGCCCAGGCCCTCCACGCCGTTCCTGATCTTCTCGCCGAGACGCTTCACGTCGTCCAGGGCGCCGTCGGCCGCGAGCGTGTCCAGAACGGCGAGTCCGGCCGCGCAGGCGACCGGGTTGCCGCCGAACGTCGTGCCGTGGTGGCCGGGCTCCAGCAGGCCGGCCGCCGCACCGAACGCGACGGTGGCGCCGATCGGCAGTCCGCCGCCGAGGCCCTTGGCGAGGGTGACGACGTCGGGCTCGACGCCCTGGTGGGCCTGGTGCTCGAACCAGTAACCGCAGCGGCCGATGCCGGTCTGCACCTCGTCGAGCACGAGCAGGGTGCCGGTGGCCCGGGTGATCTCCCGGGCCGCCTCCAGATAGCCCTTGGGCGGGACGACGACGCCGTTCTCGCCCTGGACCGGCTCGACGATCAGCAGGGCCGTGTCGGTCGTCACCGCGGTCCGCAGCGCTTCGACGTCGCCGTAGGGCACATGCGTGACGTCCCCGGGCAGCGGGACGAACGGCTCCCGCTTCCCGGGCTGGCCGGTGAGGGCGAGCGCGCCCATGGTCCGGCCGTGGAAGCCGCCGTCGGTGGCGACCATGTGCGTGCGCCCGGTGAGCCGGCCGATCTTGAACGCGGCCTCGTTGGCCTCGGCGCCGGAGTTGGAGAAGTACACCTTGCCCGTCCGGCCGAAGAGCTGGAGCAGCCGCTCGGCGAGGGCGATGGGCGGTTCGGCGATGAAGAGGTTCGAGACGTGGCCGAGTGACGCGATCTGGGCGGAGACGGCCTCGACGACGGCGGGGTGGGCGTGGCCCAGCGCGTTCACCGCGATACCGCCGACGAAGTCGAGGTACTCGGTGCCTTCGGCATCCCAGACGTGGGCGCCCGCGCCGCGGACCAGGGGGAGCTGCGGGGTGCCGTAGTTGTCCATCAGCGCGCCCTGCCAGCGCTTCGAGAGTTCCTCGTTGCTCATGACTCCCCCTTGGTACGGGTCGGTGCGTCGGCCACGACCATCGTGCCGACGCCCTCGTCGGTGAAGATCTCCAGCAGGATCGAGTGCTGGACCCGGCCGTCGATGACGCGGGCGGTCTCGACGCCGTTGCGTACGGCGTGCAGGCAGCCCTGCATCTTGGGGACCATGCCGCTCGACAGGCTGGGCAGCAGCTTCTCCAGCTCGGTGGCGGTGAGCCGGCTGATCACGTCGTCGCTGTGCGGCCAGTCCTCGTAGAGGCCCTCCACGTCGGTGAGGACCATCAGCGTCTCGGCGTTCAGCGCGGCGGCGAGTGCCGCCGCCGCGGTGTCCGCGTTGACGTTGTAGACGTGGTTGTCGTCGGCGGAGCGCGCGATGGAGGAGACGACCGGAATGCGGCCGTCGTCCAGGAGTGCCTGTATGGCGCCGGTGTCGATCGCGGTGATCTCGCCGACCCGGCCGATGTCGACGAGTTCGCCGTCGATGACGGGCCGGTGCTGGACGGCGGTGATCGTGTGGGCGTCCTCGCCGGTCATGCCGACGGCGAGCGGGCCGTGCTGGTTGAGGAGGCCGACCAGCTCGCGCTGGACCTGTCCGGCGAGCACCATCCGTACGACGTCCATCGCCTCGGGTGTGGTGACCCGGAGTCCGGCCTTGAACTCGCTGACCAGGCCCTGCTTGTCGAGCTGGGCGCTGATCTGCGGGCCGCCGCCGTGCACGACGACGGGCTTGAGACCGGCGTGGCGCAGGAAGACGACGTCCTGGGCGAAGGCGGCCTTCAGCTCCTCGTCGATCATGGCGTTGCCGCCGAACTTGATGACGACGGTCTTGCCGTTGTGCCGGGTCAGCCAGGGCAGTGCCTCGATCAGGATCTGTGCCTTCGGCAGCGCGGTGTGCTTCCGCGCGGGCGTGCTCATGAGCTGTACGCGCTGTTCTCGTGGACGTACTCCGCGGTCAGGTCGTTGGCCCAGATGACGGCCGACTGGCCGCCTTCGGCGAGGTCGGCGGTGATGCGGACCTCGCGGTACCGCATGTCGACGAGTTCGCGGTCCGCGCCCACGCCGCCGTTCCTGCACACCCAGACGTCGTTGATGGCCACGTTCAGCCGGTCCGGTTCGAAGGCGGCCTTCGTGGTGCCGATCGCGGAGAGGACACGGCCCCAGTTGGGGTCCTCGCCGTGGATGGCGCACTTGAGGAGGTTGTTACGGGCGATGCTCCGGCCGACCTCGACGGCGTCGTCCTCGGTGGCGGCGTTGATCACCTCGATGCGGATGTCCTTGGAGGCACCCTCGGCGTCACCGATCAGCTGCCGGGCGAGGTCCGCGCACACGGCACGTACCGCCTCGGCGAACTCGTCCTGCGCGGGCGTGATCCCGCTCGCCCCCGAGGCGAGCAGCAGCACCGTGTCGTTGGTCGACATGCAGCCGTCGGAGTCGACCCGGTCGAAGGTGGTCCGGGTCGCTTCGCGCAGTGCGGCGTCGAGCGCGGGGGCCTCCACGTCGGCGTCGGTGGTGAGGACGACCAGCATGGTGGCCAGGCCGGGGGCGAGCATGCCCGCGCCCTTGGCCATGCCTCCGACGGTCCAGCCGCCGTGGGTGGCCACGCTCGTCTTGTGCACCGTGTCGGTGGTCTTGATGGCGATGGCGGCCTTCTCGCCGCCGTGCTCGCCGAGTGCCGCCGCGGCCTGCTCGATGCCGGGCAGCAGCTTGTCCATGGGGAGCGGCAGGCCGATGAGTCCGGTCGAGGCGACCGCGATCTCGCCCGCGCTGTGTCCTTCGAGGACCTCGGCGGCCTTCTCGGCGGTGGCGTGGGTGTCCTGGAAACCCTGGGGACCCGTACAGGCGTTGGCACCACCGGAGTTGAGGACGACGGCGGTGACCTCGCCACCCTTGAGTACCTGCTCCGACCAGAGGACGGGAGCGGCCTTCACACGGTTGGAGGTGAAGACGCCCGCGGCGGCTCGACGCGGTCCGTTGTTGACCACGAGGGCCAGGTCCGGTTGACCGCTCTCCTTGATTCCGGCGGCGATGCCCGCCGCCGTGAATCCCTGTGCTGCCGTGACGCTCACGGTGCGACTCCGATCGTGGAAAGACCTGTGTCCTCGGGGATCCCGAGGGCGATGTTCATGCTCTGCAGGGCGCCGCCGGCGGTTCCCTTGGTGAGGTTGTCGATGGCGCTGATCACGATGATCCGGCCCGCGGCCTCGTCGTGGGCGACCTGGATCTGTACGGCGTTGGAACCGTGGACGGCCGCCGTGGAGGGCCACCGGCCCTCGGGGAGCAGATCGACGAACGGCTCGTCCGCGAACACCTTCTCGTACGCCGTACGCAGCGTCTGGGCGGTCACGCCCGGCTTCGCCTTCGCGCTGCACGTGGCGAGGATGCCGCGGGGCATGGGGGCGAGGGTCGGCGTGAAGGAGACGGTCACCGGCTCACCTGCGGCGGCGCTGAGGTTCTGGATCATCTCGGGCGTGTGCCGGTGCACTCCGCCGACGCCGTACGGGGACATGTTGCCCATCACCTCGGAACCGAGGAGGTGCGGCTTGAGCGCCTTGCCCGCCCCCGAGCTCCCGGAAGCGGCGACGACGACGGCCTCGGGCTCGGCGAGGCCTGCGGCGTAGGCGGGGAAGAGCGCGAGGGAGACGGCGGTCGGGTAGCAGCCGGGCACCGCGATGCGCTTGGCCCCTTCCAGCGCGGCCCGGCCGCCGGGCAGCTCGGGCAGCCCGTAGGGCCAGGTGCCGGCGTGCGCCGAACCGTAGAACTTCTCCCAGTCGGCTCCGTCCTTCAGCCGGAAGTCGGCGCCCATGTCGACCACGAGCACCTCATCACCCAGTTGCTCGGCGACGGCCGCGGACTGGCCGTGCGGGAGGGCGAGGAAGACGACGTCGTGCCCGGCGAGCACCTCGGCGGTGGTCGGCTCGAGCACCCGGCCGGCGAGCGGCCGCAGATGCGGCTGGAGGGACCCGAGCTGCTGTCCCGCGTTGGAATGGGCGGTGAGGGCCCCGATCTCGACCTGCGGGTGGGCCAGCAGGAGACGGAGCAACTCCCCGCCCGCGTATCCGCTCGCTCCTGCCACCGCTGCGCGTACCACCATCGAAATCCTCCTCGTCGATGGCATGACTATACGCAGGGCTGCACTTTTATGCAAAGAGCTGGTTGCCCGGCGGAGCACGCGGCCTGCGGGAACAGGGGCGAGAGGCCCCCGCGTACCCTCTTCCCGTGCCAGCCTCACCCCTGCATCACGTCGCCGTCCTCGTGCTCGAAGGTGCGAAGCCTCTCGATGTCGGTATCCCCGCGCAGGTGTTCACGACCCGCGCGAGCATGCCGTACGAGGTGCGGGTGTGCGGCGCGGCACCCGGTCCCGTGGCCGGCGGCGACGGCCTCACGTACCACGTCGCCCACGGCATCGAGGCACTCGCGTGGGCTGACATCGTCTTCGTTCCCGGCTACCGGCACCCGGACCGTGACGATCCGCCGCAGGCCGTCGTCGACGCGCTGATCGCCGCCCACCACCGGGGCGCGCGGCTCGCCGCCATCTCCACGGGCGCCTTCGCGCTCGCCGCCACGGGTCTGCTCGACGGAAAGCGCGCCACGACGCACTGGCACTACACGCGGGCACTCGCGGAGAAGCGTCCACTCGTTCGGGTCGACGCGAACGTCCTGTTCGTCGACGAGGGCAGCGTGCTGACGTCGGCCGGCGCCGCCTCGGGCATCGACCTGTGCCTGCACATCCTGCGCGGCGATCTGGGGGTGTCCGCGTCGAACCACGCGGCGCGGCGCCTGGTGGCGGCCCCCTACCGCAGCGGGGGTCAGGCGCAGTACGTGCCGCGCAGTGTGCCCGAGCCGCTCGGCGAGCGGTTCGCCGCCACCCGGGAGTGGGCGCTGCACCGGCTCGGTGAGCCCCTCACCCTCGAAGTGCTCGCCCGGCACGCGGCGGTGTCGCCTCGCACGTTCTCGCGGCGCTTCGTCGAAGACACGGGGTACACGCCGATGCAGTGGGTCATGCGAGCCCGCATCGACGTGGCCCGTGAGCTGCTCGAGCGATCACAGCGGGGCGTCGAGCAGATCGCCGCCGACGTCGGCCTCGGCACCGGTGCGAATCTGCGGCTGCACTTCCAGCGCATCCTCGACACCACACCGAGCGAGTACCGGCGCACCTTCGCCCAGGGGCAGTAGCCCGCGACCACCCCTGGCGTGATCCTTTCGGACCGTGGCGATCACGCCGCTGTCACCGGTGGATGCCGCGCGAGAACCTGGTGACGAACCCGAAGGGACACCACTCATGACTCGCATCGCCATCAACGGATTCGGCCGCATCGGACGCAATGTGCTGCGCGCACTGCTCGAACGCGACAGTGACCTGGAGGTCGTCGCCGTCAACGACCTCACGGAGCCCGCCACCCTCGCGCGGCTGCTCGCCTATGACACGACGGCGGGCCGGCTCGGCCGCCCGGTGACGGTCGAGGGAGACACCCTCGTCGTCGACGGCCGTCGCATCACCGTGCTCGCCGAGCGCGAACCGGCGCAGCTGCCGTGGGCCGGTCTCGGCGTGGACATCGTGCTCGAGGCGACCGGCCGCTTCACGTCGGCCACGGCCGCCCGCGCCCACATCGAGGCGGGCGCGAAGAGGGTACTCATCAGCGCGCCGGCGGACGGCGCCGATGTCACCCTCGCGTTCGGCGTCAACACCGACGCCTACGACCCCTCGGCGCACACGATCGTCTCCAACGCCTCGTGCACGACCAACGCGCTCGCCCCGCTGGCCAAGGTGCTCGACGATCTCGCCGGGATCGAGCACGGCTTCATGACGACGGTGCACGCCTACACCCAGGAGCAGAACCTCCAGGACGGTCCGCACCGTGACGCCCGCCGTGCCCGCGCGGCCGCTGTCAACATCGTGCCGACCACGACAGGGGCGGCCAAGGCGATCGGCCTCGTGCTGCCGAACCTCGACGGCAAGCTGTCGGGCGACTCGATCCGCGTACCGGTTCCGGTGGGATCGCTCGTCGAACTCAACACGACCGTCGCTCGCGACGTGACGCGCGAGGACGTGCTGGCGGCGTACCGTGCCGCGGCGCAGGGGCCGCTCGCGGGCGTACTCGAGTACTCGGACGACCCCCTCGTGTCGTCCGACATCACGGGCAATCCGGCCTCGTCGATCTTCGACTCGGCTCTGACCCGCGTCGACGGCCGCCACGTCAAGGTGGTCGCCTGGTACGACAACGAGTGGGGCTTCTCGAACCGCGTGATCGACACCCTCGAACTCCTCGCCACCGGCTGACCGGAAACCGGGGGCGGCCCTCCTGCGGAGGCCGCCCGCCCAGTACCTCCTGCCGGACCTGTGGTCGGCCGAGGCCGACCACAGCGCTCAGCCGGACGCGCGACGGATCAGCGCTCAGTGGGAGGCGGCACCCCCAGGCGGGTCCGTCACCGTGCGGGGCGTAGTCGAAGAAGGTACGCGGCGGTCAGCGCGACGGCGCGGTCCGCGTCATGCGCGAGTTCCATGAGGGCGCCTGACGCCTTCGCCCCCGGGATGCCCGCCAGTGCCTGGGTCAGCCGTCCGCGGGCAGGCGCCGTCGTGGTGGCGTGGGCGAGGCGGTCGACGAGCCCGGTCGCGATCCGGTCCGCATCCGCGGCGCCGCTCGCCAGCGTGCTCAGCGCATCGGCCGCATCGGTGTCGTTCCTTCCTTCCGCGATCATGTCGATGAGCGTGGGGACCGCATCGGCCGCACCGCGCGTCCCGAGCGCCAGAGCCGCATGAGCGCGCACCACCGCATCGGTGTGCGCGAGCGCCTGCCGCAAACGCGCGGCAGCCTCATCACCGGGCATCTCGGCCAGGGACCGGACGGCACGTTCCCGCACCGCTGCCACCGGTGAGCCCAGGCCCTTCGCCAGCAGCGCGGCGCCGTCTTCGCCTGATCGCGCCAGCGCCCAGCGAAGGGCCCCGGCGACGTTCGGCTCCGTCTCGCTGAGTGCCGCCTCCACCAGTGCCTCCACCGGCACCGGAATCCCGTCGGCCGAGGAAAGGGCGGCGCGCTGGCGCGCGTCGGCGCTCTTCGACCCCAGGGCCTGGAGAAGCGCGACGGCCTGGAGGACGTCCTCCCAGCCGGCCGGGTCCGCGGCTTCGATCCGGCGCAGCCGGGTGAGCAGGTCGGTCTCGGCCGCGAGGCGTTCGCGCGTCCGGTGGATGAGGTCGCCGACGAGCGCCGACGGGGTGAAGCCGGGATCGTCGAGCGCGCGCCCGATCTCGCGCAGCGACAGTCCCAGCGAACGCAGACTCTCGATATGGAAGATCCGCCGGATGTCCTCCCCGGAGTACTCCCGGTACCCGGAGCCCGTACGGCCCGAAGGACGCACCAGGCCGAGCGACTCGTAATGCCGGAGCATGCGGGCACTGACCCCGGACCGCCTCGCCACCTCACCGATCAGCACGCCTTATCGTCGCCTCGGCCGGCCCCGTCGAGGGCCACGACGCGCTTCGCCTCCTCGATCGCCGACTCGAATCCGGCGTCCGGGTCGCGCAGCAGCCGTTGCGTGGCGAGCGCGTGGGTGCGCACGTGCGGGTCAGCGGCCGTCGCCGCGGTGAGCAGAGCCGGCACGATCGCTTCGCCCAGTGCGACCAGTGCACGGCTGAGGCTGAGCCGCGTCTCCCGCCCACCGCGTCCGAGCTGCGTCGTGAGCACCTCGGCCAGCGCCAACTCCCCGTCCCGCGGTACGAGCACGACCGCGGTGCGCCAGGCACTCCGCGCCACCTCGTCGTCGGCGTCCGACAACAGCGCCGGTGTGATCGCCGGCCACGCCTGCCGGTCCCCGATCTTGGACAGCGTGTGCAGCGCCTGACTCCGGGCCTGCGGCCGCTCCGAGCGGACCTCGCGGAGCAGCTCGGGCAGCGTCATGGACACCGGATGGCGGGTGAGCGCCCAGGTCAGCATGTCGCGGACGAAGAACTCGGGTTCGATCCCACATCGCTCGACCAGCTTGCCGACGAAGCGCGGGTCCGGCGTCGTGCCGACCTCCAGAGCAGCCCGCAGCCGCACGGACGCACGAGCGTCCTCCAGCGCGTGGAGCGCCCGTACCGCATCCGTGTCCTGTCCCGTGACCGTCATCGAGACCACCTCCTCGGGAAGCAGTGAAGACCTTGTCACCGTGTCAAGGTCAAGTGGGGCCGTTCGTCCCCGCACGTCGGGGCATCGCAGGTCAACGCCCCGCCTTGGCAGCGTCCGTGTACGCCGTACTCATGCGCGGGCTCCGCGCGGGAGGCGCACCCGCCGGGGAGTGGGGACCGGCTCAGTAACCGGCCGGACGCACCAGTCCCGTCTCGTACGCGTGGACGGCGGCCTGAGTGCGGTCGCGCAGGGACAGTTTGACGAGGATGCGGCTCACGTGGGTCTTCACCGTCTGTTCGGCGACCACCAGACGGGCCGCTATCTCCGCGTTCGACAGTCCGTGCGCGATCAGGGACAGCACCTCCGTCTCGCGCTGCGTCAGGTCCCCCAGCCGGTCCTTGAGGGGCGCGCGGGGCGCCTCGGCCAGCCGGGCGTACTCGGCGATCAGCCGCTTGGTGATGTTCGGCGCGAGGAGCGCCTCCCCGGCCGCCACCACCCTTACCGCGTGGGCCAGTTCGGCTGCCGAGGCGTCCTTGAGCAGAAAGCCGGACGCGCCCGCGCGGAGCGCCTCGTACACGTACTCGTCGAGGTCTAAGGTCGTCAGGACGAGCACCTTGACGGTGGTGTCGGGCGACGCGGTGACGCGGCGGGTCGCCTCGATGCCGCCGAGTCCGGGCATGCGGATGTCCATCAGGACGACGTCGGGGGCGAGTTCCGCCACCTTGACGACCGCGTCGAGGCCGTCCACGGCCTGGCCGACGACCACGATGCCCGGTTCGGCGTCGAGCAGCACGGTGAAGCCCTGGCGGACCATCATCTGGTCGTCGGCGATCAGTACGCGGATGGTCATACGGGGTCCTCCAGGGGAAGGGTGGCCACCACTTCGTAACCGCCCTCCGCGGTGGGGCCGTTGGCGAAGTCTCCGCCCAGCATGACGGTACGTTCCCGCATGCCGAGCAGTCCGTGGCCGGCTCCCCGTGAGGGGGCGGGCACGCGGTCGGGCGCGGTGTTGGTGACGCGGACCGTGACCGCCGCCGAGTGGTAGCCGGTCTCCACCCGTACGCGCGCTCCGGGCGCGTGGCGCATCACGTTGCTCAGCGCCTCCTGGACGATGCGGAACGCCGACAGTTCGACGCCCGGCGAGAGGGGCCGGCGCCTTCCCGTCGACTCGCTGACGACGGTGATCCCCGCTCCCCGTACCGTGCCGACCAGTTCGTCCAGCCGGTCGAGCGTGGGCTGCGGCGCGTGCGCCCCTTCGGCGAGGGTGTCCTCCGTGCGCAGCACGCCCAGCACCCTGCGCAGTTCGGTGAGGGCGTCGACGGCGTTTCTCCCGGATGGAGGCGAGGTTCTCGCGCAGGGCGTCGGAAGGGTCCTCGACCAGGTGCGGGGCGACCTGCGCCTGGATGGAGATCACGGTCATGTGGTGGGCGACCACGTCGTGCAGTTCGCGGGCGATCCGGTTGCGTTCCTCCAGCAGGGTGCGCCGGTTGCGCTCCTCCGCCGTCAGCTCGGCCTGGACCACCAACTGCCCCCGGGCCAGCCGGAGTCCGCGCAGCGAGGCGCCGAGCACCGTGGCCACGACGAAGAACGGAACGGCCCGGTCGACGTTGTAGTTGTGCGCCTGGGTGGTGAAGGGGAGGCAGGCCACCCCGGCCAGGACGGTGATCACCAGTGCCCGTACCGCGGTCCAGGGCCGCACCCGCGAAGCCATGAGGAACAGCAGGGCGCAGTGCAGCACGATGGCGGGGATGCTCCACGGGTAGAGCCTGTCCCGGTGGACCAGGGGCTCCCAGACGACGGAACCGACGGCCATCAGCACGATCGAGGCCCACCAGGCCGGCATGGGCCGGGACATCGCGGCGACGAGCGCCGCGGACTGGAGCCCGGCGAGCAGCAGGGCGTACCAGGTGACCGCTCGACCGGTGCCGCCGTTCACGTTCGTCACGGCGATGGTCGCGGCGAGCACCACCAGCACCATCCAGGACACCGGCCGCCAGACCGGCCAGCCCGGCTCGCCCATGCGCGGCAGCGGATCCGTGGGCCCGGTCCACATGCCCCCGTACACGGTGCGCGGCAGCTTCCGCACCGCGGCCGTCAGCCGCTTCCCGCTTCCCGCCCCCGCCCCCGCCCCCGCCCCCGCCCCCGTCAGCTTCACATGATCCACCCTAGGCACTGTGCGCCTCCACGGTCCGGTCGGGGCGGGCCTCGCGGACCACCCGTGAGCGGCCGGGCCGCCCCTGTTCGTACGTGCGGAACGCCGACCGGCACACCAGCAGGGCGAGCGCGAACACCGGCAGCCAGGCCGGCCGGGCAAGCACCCAGGCCGCACCGTCCGGCACCGTGTGCAGTCCGGGGAGGGGTCCGGCCGCCCACAAGCCGGTCGCGGTGACCGCCATCATGGCGGTCTGGTGCCAGAGGAAGAGGGTCATCGCGGAGAGGTTGGCCAGGGCCACCGCCGCCCACAGAGCGGGCCGTACCAGCAGCCGTCGCAGCGGGCCGAGCAGCAGCAGGGCCGCACCGCACTGGGCGAGCCCGAAGGTCACCACGGCGAGGGTGGGCGGGTCGAGGTTGGACACGGCGGCTCCCGGGACACCGACCATGGACGCCGGGTATCCGGCGAACAGGACGAGGAGCAGCGTGGTGGCGGCTCCCCCGCCGAGCAGGACCCAGCCGGCCGTCCGGCCCCGCAGGCCGCCCCGGGCCCAGGCGGCGCCCAGGCAGTACGGGACCAGCCACCCGGCCGCCACATTGATCCAGCCGACCGCGGCGGGCGCCTCCGCCCCGAATCTCAGCAGGTCGACATGGAGGACGACGACGAGGGGCCACAGCGGATGGACCTTCGCCACGAGAGGGGTGGCGGCGGTGAGGGCGGCGAAGACCAGCAGGAACCAGAGCGGTGAGAGGACCAGCTTGCCGAGCGTGTGGAGGGTGGCGTGGCCGACGCCCGCGGCCGCCATCACGCCCGCCGCCACCGCCCAGACGGCGAGCAGGGCGGCGACCGGCCGGAACAGCCGGGCCAGCCGCGCGCCGAGCCATTGCCGGTAGGGAACGCCCCGGGCGCGGGCGGACGCGTAACCCTGCGCGCCCATCCGTCCGCCGACCAGGAAGAACACGGCGAGGGTCTGGAACGCCCAGGAGACGGGCGCCAGTCGGGGCATGTACTGGAGGGGGCTCGCGGCGCGCACCGTACCGCTGTCCGCGATCAGGGCGGTCACCAGCCAGTGGCCCATGA
This sequence comes from Streptomyces finlayi, assembly GCF_014216315.1. NCBI lineage: Bacteria > Bacillati > Actinomycetota > Actinomycetes > Kitasatosporales > Streptomycetaceae > Streptomyces > Streptomyces finlayi. The sequence continues at coordinate 6,655,043 of NZ_CP045702.1, read as the reverse complement.
CCACGCCGAGGATGGCGAGGGCGCGCAGGGCGTCGACGGCGCGGTCACGGCCGGGCGGGGTGGCGGCTTCGATGGTCCGAACGAGGTCACGCATGGCCGGGCTCCGTGCTCAGGGCGTGTCCGCGCACGATCCGTGCCAGGTTCCGCAGGGGTACGGAGCCGGGGCGGAGGTAGTCGCTGTGGCCGCCCGGGCCCGCGTCGAACACGCGGGCTCCGAAGGAGGGTGACACCGGGTCGGTCCCGAACCCGACGGTGACGAACCCGAGGTCGAGCCGTCGGTGCGGGACGTCGGCGATCCAGTCGTCGGCGCCGCGGCCCGCCCAGACGGTGGCCCGCGTGCGCAGGCTCTCCACGTCCCGTGCGCCGGTGCCCGGGCTTCCGTACAGCACGATGTCCGCGACGGGGAGGTCCGCGGCGGCAAGCCCGCAGACGACCGCCCCGTAGGAGTGGCAGAGCAGCGTCATCCGGGAACCGGGCCTGGACGACGTCAGCTCCCTCACGAAGTGGGCGAGTCCGGGAGCTGCTGCCGCCGCGCTGCGGTCCGTCACGATGTGACGGCTGACCGTCCCCGGGGTCTTGTAGCCGAGCCAGGCGATGACGGCCGCGCCGTCTCCGAGTTCGCGCCGCAGCGCTTCGGCGCCGGCACCGAAGCGTCCGTACGAGTCGAGGCTGGTGTCCGAGCCCGGCACGAGTACGGCGATGTGTTCCGCGTGTGCCAGGTCGCCGAAGACCTCGGCGGTTCGGCCGCCGTCGCGGCCGTCGAAGGAGAGGAACCGGCGGCCGGGGTCCGCCATGGCGCGCAGAACGGCCGCGCGTCGCCGGTCGCCGTGGACCGCGGCCGTCCGCTCGGCCGCCAGGATGTCCGCGCGGCCCGCGGCGTACCGCTCGTCGAGGGCGGCATCGGTGGCGGGCCCGAGTGGCCCGAGCTCGGCCGGGGCGGGCGCGGGGACGGCCGCGGGCCCCGCCGCGCCCGACACCGGCACCGCCACCGAAGCGGCGACGAGGGCGGCGAGGAGGGCGCGGCGCAGCCGGCTGGTGCGCGGGCGGGTCGCCATGGAGGGTGGTCCTTCCGTACCGGATGCGGTGTGTGCTTCCGGTACGGAAGGTATGGATCAGCCCTTGTGGTCGGCGTCCCGCTGGAGGGTGCACCTGCCGGGTAGCTCGCAGGTATTACGGGTAGGGGGCGGCCGCCGGTTGCTCCGCCTCCCGGCGTCCGGAGGCATGAGCCCTGGCAACCCGGGCCCTGGCAGCCCGGGCCCCCGGCAGCCCGGGCCCCCGGCAGCCCGGACCCCTGGCAGCCCGGACCCCTGGCAGCCCGGACCCCTGGCAACCCGGACCCCTGGCAACCCGGACCCCTGGCAACCCGGGCCCCGGCGGCCCGGCCGTCACAGCGCCTCGTACACCGCCTCGACCAGCGCCATCTTGCGCGGGTCGTCGGCGATGTCCGAGCCCATCCGGTTCATGACGTAGCCCAGCGCGACCCCGGCCTCCGGGTCGGCCAGCCCGCAGGAGCCGCCCGCGCCGTCGTGGCCGAAGGCTCGGGGGTTGGGGCCGTAGGAGCGGTTCGGGCCGCTGAGCCAGAGGCCGAGGGCGAACTCGGTGTCGTGCGCGAAGGCGGCGCCCAGCACCAGGTCCCGGCAGCTCCCCTGCCCTTCGCGGACCCGCTCGGCGGCTTCCTCGGACAGGACTCGCCGGCCGTCGAGGGTGCCGCGCCCGGCGAGTATCCCGTACAGCGCGGCCACCGCGCGGGCCGTTCCGTGGCCGTTGGCCGCGGGGATCTCGGCGGCCCGCCACTCGGGCGTGTTCGCGGCGACCGCGCCGGTGGGCGGGTTGGCCAGTGAGGCGAGGGCGACCGGCTCCATCTGCGCGAAGAACGCGGCCGCGGTGGCCGTGGGCCTCGAGGTGACCAGCTCGGCGACCCGCCCCTCCTCCTTCTCCGGGAGGCCGACGGTGAAGTCGATGCCGAGCGGCCCGGTGACCTCCTGGTGCAGGAAGGCGCCCGGCAGCAGTCCGGTGATCCGGCGGACGACCTCGCCGACGAGGAAGCCGTAGGTGAGTGCGTGATAGCCGGAGCGGGTTCCCGGCTCCCACCAGGGCTCGGTCGCGGCCAGCCGGGCGGTGGTCAGTTCCCAGTCGTAGAGCTCGGCCAGGGTGTGCGGCTCCCGGATCCCCGCCAGGCCCGCGCGGTGCGAGAGGAGGTCCCGGACCCGGACGGATTCCTTGCCCGCCGCGGCGAATTCGGGCCAGTACGCGGCGACGGGGGCATCCAGGTCGAGCAGTCCCCGGTCGGCGAGGATATGGGCACAGAGCGCGGTCGGGCCCTTGGTAGTGGACCAGACGTTGACCAGGGTGTCCCGCTCCCACGGGCGGGTACGGGCCCGGTCGGCCCAGCCGGCCCACAGGTCGGCCACCGCGACGCCGTCGACCAGGACGGTGACCGCCGCGCCCAGTTCCTCCCGCTCCGTGAAGTTCGCCTCGAAGGCGGCACGCACCGCCGCGAATCTGTCGTGGCAGTGGCCGTGGATCTGCGGCACGTCGGGCTCCTCGGTTCGCGCACAGCCTGATGGCTTCGGTGAGCCGCAACATACCGACTGGTCGGACCGGCCGGAAGGGGTGTGCGTGTGTCCGCTCAGCCCGACGCCGCTTCCAGGCTCAGGCTCCAGCGGCCCGGGGCACCGGTGAGGGTGACTCTGGACAGCGGGCGGACATCGACGTTCCAGTACGTGGCGGGCGGGGCCTTGAGGGCATAGACGAGGGCGGCCCGCACCACCGCGGGCTCGGCGACCGCGACGATGAATCCGTCGCAGGCGGGCCGGGTGTCGAGCCAGCCCCCTATCCGCGAGATGAAGGCCAGGAGGGGCTCGCCGCCGTGCGGGGCGGAGCGCGGGTCGGCGAGCCAGGCGTCCACGGCGGCCGGTTCGCGGGCGGCGACCTCGGCGAGGGTCCAGCCCCGCCAGCGACCCATGTCGCAGTCGCGCAGCGCGGGCTGGGCCATCGGCGCGAAGCCGAGCGCCTCGCCTGTGGCGCGGCTGCGCGGGGTCGGGGAGCAGTAGCGCAGCTCGGCGGCACCGAGCGGCAGGAGCGTGTGCGCGGTGAGCTGGATCTCGTGCCAGCCGGCGTGGTCGAGCGGCCGGTCGTCCTCGAAGCGCTCGGCGAGCAGGGCGGAGCTGCGCGCCGCAGCGACCAGGGAGACTCGAACACTCATGGCCGCGATCGTGGAGCCGAACGCCACACCGGTCAAGGGGACGGATCGGGCAGTCCGTGTGCCGTAGCACGGAAGCCCGCCGGCACGGGGGTCACGCGGGCGGGCGCGCACCCCGCTCCGGGCCGTCGCGGAGCTCGTCGCAGGCGGTGCGCAGCCGTCGTACGCCCTCGGCGATCTCGGCGGCGCCCGAGACGGCGGCGAAGCTCAGCCGGATGCGGCCGGCCGGTGCCTCCGCGCAGAAGTAGGGGCGGCCTGGCGCGACGGCGACGCCCGCGCGCAGCGCCGCGGAGACCACCGCGGACTCCTCGGCGGCGGTCCAGGCCGCGGGGAGGCCCAGCCAGAGGCTGCCGCCGCCCGACGGGATGTGCGGGAGGGCGAATGCGGGGAGCTCCTGGCGGAGCGCGGCCGTCATCGCGTTGCGGCGGCCCTTCAGCACGGTCGCGACGGTGCGCAGATGACGGCTCCAGGCCGGCGAACCGACCAGTTCGAGCGCGGCCTCCTGGAGCGGCCGGGGAACGAAGAAACTGTCGACGACCTGAATGGCGCGCAGCCGCTCCAGTACCGGGCCGCGGGCCGCCAGCGCGCCGACGCGGAGGCTCGGCGAGGTGACCTTGGTGAGGGAACAGACGTGGACGACGACGCCGTCCTCGTCCTGAGCCATGAGCGGCACGGGCAGCGGCCCGGCGTCCGCGTGGACGAGACGGCGGGCGAAGTCGTCCTCGACGACGAAGGCACCCGCCTCGCGGGCGATCCTGACGACTTCCCCGCGGCGGTCGGGTGCCAGGACGGCACCGGTCGGATTCTGGAACAGCGGCTGGCAGACGAACACCCGGGCGCCCGTCGCCCGGAACGCGGCGGCGAGCAGATCGGGCCGTACACCGTCGGCGTCACCCGGGACGGGCACGGGACGCAGACCGGTGGCGCGGGCCGCCGCGAGCATCCCCGGGTAGGTGGGCGACTCGACGAGGACGGGGGCGCCGGGCGGGGCGAGTGCGCGCAGGGCGGTGGACAGGGCGCTCTGGCCGCCCGCGGTGATCAGTACGTCGGCGGCGCTCACGGCCGGGCTGATCTCCCGGGCGAACCAGGCCCGCAGCTCGGGAAGCCCGTCCGTGGGCGGGCGGCCCCAGGCGCCGGGCCGGCGCCCGGCGCGGGCCAGCGCGGCGGCCATGGCGCGCTCGGGCTGGAGGGAGGTGTGGAGGTAGCCCCCGTTGAACTCGATGACACCGGGCGAGGGGGCCGCGAGCGTGACCAGCACCCCGGAGGCGTCGACGGTCCGCGGCACCACCTCGGGGCCGCCGCCGGCACTGAGGGACACCTCCTGCCAGGAGGTGTCCCCGGGAGGGCGTACGGCGGTACGGGGCTGCGCCCTGAAGGCTCCGGCACCGGGGCGGGTGACGATCAAGCCCTCGGCGGCGAGCTGCGCGATGGCCCGGGAGACGGTCACGGGGCTCACCCGGAAGCGTTCCACCAGGACACGGCTCGACGGCAGCTTTCCACCTGGTGAGTAGCGGTCGAGTTCACCGCGCAGGGATTCTGCCAGTTCGACCACGCTGCTACGCTCATGCATGACAGCAGAGAATAGCGCTACTCACCACACCGCGATAGCAGTCACCTCCCCGGCCGGCGGTCCAGCCGGGCCCGTGACCGAGGCAGGGACCGCAACCGGGGCAGGAGCGGGACCCGGGGCAGGAGCGGCCGCACAGGCCCCCGCCGGCGGCAGCGGCACCCTGCTCGCGGTGTTCGGCGTGGTCGCGTTCTCCCTGACCTTCCCCTCCACCGCCTGGGGTCTGGAGAGTTTCGGCCCCTGGTCGCTGGTCGCCCTGCGCAGCCTGCTCGCCGCCGCCCTCGCGGGCGGCGTGCTGCTGGCGGGCCGGGTGCCGGTGCCCGAGCGCCGGCACCTGGCCGGCCTCGCCGTCGTCGCGGGCGGGGTGGTGGTGGGCTTCCCCCTGCTGACCACGCTGGCACTCCGGACCACGACGACCTCGCACGCGGCCGTGGTGGTGGGCCTGCTGCCCCTGACCACCGCCGCGTTCTCCTCGCTCCGCACGGGTGCGCGCCCGCCCCGCGCGTTCTGGGCCGCGGCGGTGGCGGGCGCCGCCGTGGTGATCGCGTTCACCGTGCGGCAGAGCGGCGGGGCGCTCTCCGCCGGCGACCTCTACCTGTTCGGCGCCCTGCTCGTGTGCGCCGCCGGATACACCGAGGGGCGGCAGGCTGGCCCGCGTCATGCCGGGCTGGCAGGTGATCGGCTGGGCCCTGATCCTCGCCCTGCCGCTCGCGGTGGCGGGCGCCGCGATCGCGCTGCCCTTCGAACCGGTGCGGCTGACGGCACACGGCGTCATCGGGCTGGTCTGGGTGGCCGTCGGCTCGACCTTCGTGGGCCTCTACGTCTGGTACCGGGGCATGGCCGAGATCGGGGTGGCGCGGGCCAGCCAGCTCCAGCTGGCGCAGCCGCTGCTGACCCTGGCCTGGTCGGCCCTGCTACTCGGGGAGACGATTCCGGCGGCGGCCCCGGTGGCCTCGGTGGCCGTACTCGTCTGCATCGCGGTCACCCAGCGCGCAGGGGTCAAAGCCGCTCGCCGGTCATAGACTTGTCGACAGGCACCGCCACCCGTGAGGAGGTCACTCCCGATGGAGGCACAGACCGGCGACCGGCTGCTGATGCACGGCAGGACCGTGGGACAGCACGACAGAGTCGCAGAGATCATCGAAGTGCTCGGCGCCGAGGGCGCACCGCCGTACCGTGTGCGCTACGAGGACGGACACGAATCGATCAAGTCACCCGGCCCCGACTGTGTCGTGCGGCACACATCCCCGCAGGACGATCAACGGTAGGTCCGGGACCGGACGCCGGGGACCTCCGAGTGGGGTCCCCGGCCCATGTGCCGCGCACCCCCGCGTGACGGGGATCACGTCCGACCGCCGGGGGTACGACCCCCAGGTCACCGGGCCCGGATCACGGAGTAACGTCGTGGGGTCGAGGCGGGCACCGGAACCGGACGGGAACCTGCGACACAGGGATCAGCGAAAGGCACGAGGTGACGGGCTCTATGGCCGACATTGCACGCGTCGGAGTGGTGGGCTGTGGCCAGATGGGCGCAGGGATCGCGGAGGTGTGCGCCCGCAGCGGCCTTCAGGTCATGGTGGCCGAGACCACGGGCGAGGCGCTGGAGATCGGCCGCACCCGGCTGCACAACTCCCTCTCGAAGGCCGCCGAACGCGGCAAGATCACCGAGGAGGAGCGGGACGAGACGCTCGGCCGCCTCAGCTTCACCACCGACCTCGGGGAGTTCGCCGACCGCGATCTCGTCATCGAGGCCGTCGTGGAGAACGAGCAGGTCAAGACCGAGATCTTCCAGGTGCTCGACCAGGTGGTGACCCGGCAGGACGCGATCCTCGCCTCCAACACCTCGTCCATCCCGCTGGTGAGGCTGGCCGTCGCGACCTCGCGCCCGGACCAGGTCATCGGCATCCACTTCTTCAACCCGGCGCCGGTGCAGAGGCTCGTCGAGCTGATCCCCGCGCTGACCACCTCCGACGAGACCGTGCAGCGCGCCGAGGCGCTGGTCCAGGACGTCCTGGGCAAGCACCCGATCCGCGCGCAGGACCGTTCCGGCTTCGTCGTGAACGCCCTGCTGATCCCGTACCTGCTCTCCGCGATCCGGATGTTCGAGTCGGGCATCGCCAGCCGCGAGGACATCGACAACGGCATGGAGATGGGCTGCGCCCACCCCATGGGCCCGCTGAAGCTCGCGGACCTGATCGGCCTGGACACGGTGGCCTCGGTCGCCGACTCCATGTACGCCGAGTACAAGGAGCCGCTGTACGCCGCTCCCCCGCTGCTCCAGCGCATGGTGGACGCGGGCCGTCTCGGCCGCAAGACGGGTTCGGGGTTCTACCCGTACTGACTGCCCCTACCGACAGGCCCGGCACCGACGCCGCTGGGCCTGTCGGGGGCGCGCTGCCCGAGGTCAGACCCACGTGCGGCCCGCAGCGCCTCGTCTCCTGCTGCCGACCCGGTGCCGTGTCGGAGCGCTGCGGAGCAGTCGCGTGGGTGGCCATGCCCGAGGTCTTGAGGCTTTCAGCGCTGTCGCAGCCTTCCGTGCTTGTACCGCGGAAAGTCCCTCGGATGTCCCTCCGACAGAGCTGAAAGTCCCTGAAAAGTCCCTGGCAACTCCGGCCCGAGACCTGCTGGCCTGCTAATTCGGTGTGGACCGCTCGACTGTCACCCGGGCTGTCGGCGAGGTGCGGCCCCTGCTCGCCGAGCGAGGGTGCACCATCAGTCCCGACGTACGGCTGCGGACTCGGGCCGATTTCGTGGACCATCTCGGCGCGATCGGAAAGACCGGCATCATCGACGGCACCGAGATCCGGGTCCGCCGCCCGGCCGTCGGCAGCAAGGACCGGGACAAGTTCATCTCCGGCAAGAACAAGCAGAACGCCGTGAAGGCCATGGTCTTCACGGCGTGGACGGGCGGCTTCTGTTCTGCAGCACGACCAAGCCCGCGCAGGGTGGGATGAGGCGGCTGGCTGCGGCCCGTGGCACGCGTGCAGCGGGCCGGGGCTTCGGCCAGGGACTGTTCCTTGGTGCCGAAGAAGCATTGGGCGGGCAGCCCCACGAGCATCTGCGGCGCTGCCTACCGGTACCGCGTGTTCGCTGACCGATGACATTGCGCCCTTCTCTTCGACGCACCGCCGAGTGGTCCGCCTGAAGGCCGTGTGGCTGTCATCACGGTCTCCAGGGTCTACAGCTGGCGAAGCGTCACACCCCGCCGAGTTGCCGGAATTCGTGTGTGGTGCGGGGGAACAGTGACGAGAGGATGCTCGACTGCAGCTGGCCGTCAAGCGAGGATGCGAGAAATTGTGTGCACGAAACCTCGTAGTGCTCCCATCGGCCGCCGCGCGCTTCGTTTACCAAGACGGTCCACTGATCGGGTTCGAGGCCCGGCCGGACAAGCCAGTAGAGGCACTCTCCGTTGTCTGTGGTCGCCCACGGGATGACTCGGGAGCCCTCGACCTCAAGCTCCGCAGGCTTCTTTTCGAATTCCCACAGGTCTTCGAGGTCTTCGGCCTGATTCTTCGCCCATTCGATGAGGTCATAGTTTTCATTGGGGCAGCCGGGCTCGAGGATGTACATGTAGTCGTCCCAGTTGCCGCCCCCATAGATCCGGATGAGCTCCTTGTAGTCGGCGGGGAGCTCAGCTCCGAGGCGACGCTCAGCCTCCTCCCAGTCTTTCTGGCGTGGCTCGCTCGGTGCTGGGGCGATTTCGAGGAGGCGGGTAAGGGCACTGTTCACGACGGGATCCTGTTCTGGGGGCGACGAGTTGGGACGGCCGGGCGGTTCTGTTCTTCTTCCCTCACGGGCCTCCGCCCCTCTTCTGGTTGGGTATGAATGCAGTATTGCCCGAGTCGATGCTTCCGGTGCTTCTGTGTTGAGTGAATGTGAAGCCGTTCGATCCGTAGGCTTCGATGTCCACCCCTACGGGAATTTTATCGACCCCATTATATTTGGGAGTGACGCTGTACTGGATTGTTTCTCCGGATTCGACTGCGGCCCGAATCTGGTTTTCCATATGCCGCATGACGGGTGAGTTGGCGTAGGCGTGCATGGTGACGAAGTTTGCCGGATTGTAGTTCGATCCGCCGAGCTGTGCGCCGAGGAGATGGGCCCGGTTGTATCCCTTGTCTTTTTCCCAGCCGGGGGGATCTCCGTGCGGGTCTGTGGGGTTTTTCCCCATCATGTCGTCACCGAGGGTGGCGTGCATTCCGGTTGGCCGGCCGAGTGAGTCGAGTTCGCCGTAGACGACCCTGCCGTCCCATGTGGGGTCGTCCGGTTCGTTCTTCCTGCAGGCCAGGAGCCCGAGCGGGTCGGCCCACAGCAGGGGGTTGTGGACGTACGCCGTCGGGTTGGGGGCCGGTGCGAGGCCGAGGGGGTCCTGGCTGAGGTAGCGGGCCGATTCCGGGTCGTAGTAGCGGAAGTAGTTGTAGTGGAGCCCTGATTCGGGGTCGAAGTACTGGCCTGGGAACCGCAACGGGGTGTACGCGATGGCGTCGCGGTTCCACGTGGTGGTGCCCCAGAGGGTGGTGCGGGTGCGCCAGGCGAGGTTCCCGTATTCGTCGACGAGTTCGGTGGGGGTGCCGATCAGGTCGGTGACGATGGCGAAGAAGCGTTGGTCGTCGGTGTCTGTGCGGCGTTCTGTCTGGGACAGGGGGCGTGGGCCCGCGTGGTCCCAGGTCAGGACGATGTTCGCGGTCGTCTGCTCGCAGAGGGTTGTGCCGTCCCAGGTGAAGTGGACCGTCTCGGAGGGGGACTGTTTGGATATTCGCCGGCCCAGGGGGTCGTACGCGTATCGCCAGCAGGTGCCGTCGGGTGTGGTCACCGAGGTGAGATGGTCCTCGGCGTCCCACTCGTAGCGCCAGGTGTCGGGTTTCCGGGACAGGCGGGTTTTTTGGCGCAGGACGATGCGGCCCTGGGCGTCGTGTTCGTAGCGGACAGCGCCCGCGCTGGTGATGCGGGTCCCGTCATAGGTGCGTGCGCCCGTCGCGGAGTGCGACGGATGCGCGGTCGGCCATGATGCCTGGGTCTGGTTTCCCGCGTCGTCGTAGGCGTAGTGCTCGCTCCAGCCGTCCGCGTGGACGGCCGTGACGCGGCCGGCCGAGTCGACGTCGAAGCCGCGGGTGCCGGATAGTGCGTCGCTGATGCCCAGGAGGCCGCCGCCGGTGCCGTAGGAGTAGGCGCGGTGCTGGAGAGTCCTGTTCCGGGAGGCGATGCCCTGGGCCGTCAAGCGGTTCATGTCGTCGAACGACGAGGTCAGCGTCACGAAGTCCGACACCGAGCGTTCCACCTCGCGCCCCAGGGCATCGAATGTGAAGTCGATGTCGCGCCCGGACGCGGTGAGCTTAGTCTTGCGGCCGGCCGCGTCGTACGACCACTGGCTGACCGCTCCGCCCGGGGTCGTCCTGCCGACCCTGCGGCCGATCGCGTCGTGCGTGTATGTCAGGGTCCGGCCGTTGACGGTCTCGGAGGTCAGGCGGCCGTAGCGGTCTCGCAGGCGTTCTAGCCGGGCGCCTGGTCCTGTGGCCACTGCGAGCTCGTCGAAGACGTCGTACTCGAAGGTCGTGGCCGCGGTGCCTTCGACTTCCTGGCGGATGACCTGCCCGAGGGCATCGTGGGTGAACCCTATGCGCTGGCCCAGGCCGTTCACGCGGGAGACCAGACGGCCCGCCGCGTCGTAAGCGTAGGTCAGCGTCCGGCCGTCGAAGTCGCTCTCCGTGACCAGCCGGCCCGCCGGATCGTAGGCGTAGTCCCAGGTCAGGCCCTGCGCGTTGGTGACACGCGTCAGGTTCAGGTTCGTGTCGTGGGAGAACTCGTGGCGGACTCCGTCGGGACCTGTGCGGGCTATCAGCAGGTCGAAATCGGTGTAGGCGAAGAGGGTCGTTGCGCCCATCGCGTCGGTGTGGCTGAGACGATTTCCCTCGCCGTCGTAGGTCCAGGACTCCACCGTGCCGTCGGGTGCGGTGCGCCGCGACGGCAGACCCTCCACCGTCCATTGCAGATGTGTCTGTGCGCCGAGGGGGTCGGTGATGCAGATCGTCCGACCGAAGGCATCGTGCGCGTAACGAGTCGTGGCACCCAGTGGGTCTGTGACCTCGATGGGCAGGCCACGGCGGTCCAGGACGAGGCGGGTGCTAGCACCGAGCGGGTCGGTCACCGTGGTGAGCCGGCCATCCACGTCGTACGCGAACTGCGTCTTGGCGCCGGAGGCGTCGGTCACCGACAGGCGGTTACCGCGGCCGTCGAACGTCTGGCGGATGACGTTTCCGTCGGTTCGGACAAGACGGGTCGGCAGACCGAGGTCGTCGTACTCCGCCCGTGCTTGTCGTCCGTCCGGGCGCTCCCACACCGTCATGTGGCCGTGCTCGTCGTGAGTGAAGCGGCTGGTGTGGCCCAGCGGATTCGTTCGGGACAGCAGCCGGTTGTGGCGGTCGTACTCGAAGCGGGACACGGCGCCCAGCGCGTCGATCTCGGCGATCACTTGGGATCGGTCGTTGACCATGAAGCGCTTTGTGTGTCCGAGGCCGTCGGTCAGGGTCGTCGTGCGCAGGCCGGTTGCCGGGTCGGTGTTGTCCCAGGTGAACCGGGATTCGACGTGGCCGTTGGTGCCGGTCTGGTAGGTGCAGCGGTCCTGGTCGTCGTAGGTGTAGTCGTAGCGGCGGCCGTTGGTGTCGGTCCAGGAGGTGATGCGGCCGTGCTCGTCGCAGTCGAAGCGCAGGGGGCGGCCGCAGGAGTTGGTCACCTCGGTCAGGTGGCCGTCGGTGTAGCCGTATCGCAGGATCTCCTGGTCGGATCCGTCCGCGGCTGCTCCCGCGAGGCGAAGGGTCGTCACGCGGCCTTCGTTCGTGGTGAGTTTCAGGTGGTAGCCGCCGTGGTGCACGATCGACGTGGGAGCGCCCGTCTCGTCGTACTCGAAGGTGATCCAGCGGCCGTTGCGGTCGTCGATCTGGGCCAGGAGCGCCAGCTCCCCGTTGGGGTGGTCGACGAAGTGCCGGACCTGGCCGGTTTCCGGGTCGGTGACGGTGTAGCCGTCGCTCACCCGGTCCAGAGGCCAGCGCCGGCCGTGCGTGGGCATGACGGGTGCGCCGGGTGCGGGATGCGGGTAGGCGAGGAGGCTGCCTTCCTCGCAGCTGAACACCACGCCCTCCGCGTCGATCTCCAACCGTTGGTCGACCGTGCTCGACCAGCCGGATCCGAACCAGCGTCCGGCTCGGTAGGAGGAATCAAAGACGCGCTCGAAGACCAGGGGCAGTGATCCCGGCAGCACGATGTCCGTCTGCGGGAGCAGCATGCGCCCGGTGGCGACGTCGACGGGGTCCCCGGCGCATTTGACCTCGCTGCACTTCTTGGCGTTGGAGTCGGGGTTCTTCTCGTGTCCGTCCCGGTTCTTGCCCGTAGGGGTGTCGGCCAGGTCCTTCATCCCGGCCCGCAGGCCGCCCCTGAGGAGGCCGCCGCCCTTGGTGCCGACCAGTTCGGGGATCAGTCGCCCGAGGAATTCGGAGGGGTCGCCCTTGGCGGCGTCCCAGGCGTTCTTGAGTGCCCGGTCGGGGTTGGCGGCGGTGGAGACGAGGCCGGAGAGCGTCATGTTGACGCCCTTGTAGTACTCGGCCGGGTGCGTCAGGTTGTAGGGGTCCGTCGGGTTGACCGAGCGGACGAAGTTCACCAGTCCCGCTGTGCCCTTGATGACACCGCCACCGAAGTGGGCCAGTTCGATGCCCTGGCCAACCCCGTAGTCGACGAGCTCCTGCTTGGCCCGGTCCAGGCCGGTGGGCTCCTTCGGAGCATGGGCCATGGCGGCGGTAACCGCACCCCTGGCGGCTTCGGCAGCCTCGTTGCGCGCCCGCCGGGCACCCTCCAGGATCTCTTGTGCGTGCTGCCGCTTGACCGTGCCCGGATCGGAGAACTCCCCCGGATGCGGCAGCGGGTGATCGGTGTTGCGGACCGCGTCGTACGCCGCCGCCTTCTTCCGGAACGCGGCAGCGGCCGTCTCGTAGTCCTGCTTGCCCTCCTTGTAGAGAGCGATCGCCTCACGCGCCTTGCCCTGCGCGCTGGTGACCGTCCCGGCGTACGTCTCCAACGCCGAGGCCGCGTCCTCGAACGCAGCCGCCGCCCGCACCCAGTCGGTGGGCAGCGTCTGGAACTTCTCCCGGAACGTATCGGCGGCCACACCCTTCCAGTGACCGGAATCGAGGCGTTTCATCCCACCGCCCACGAGATCGAACGCCTTCTGGAAGTCCCGCAGGTCCTTCACCGCCGCGGCGATCTTCTCCGGCCTGCCATGAATCAGCTCGTTCGCATCCTCACTCTGCCCGAGCTGCTGCTCCCCGACCTCCGCACCCAGCGAGGACGCGGTCTCATCACCCCAGTCCTCGACCGAGTCCGCCCACGAGTCGGCACCGACCCTCTCCAGACCCGAGCCGACGAAATCGGTGCCCTTGTCGATCCCCGTACCTACGAGCTCCTTGCCCTTGTCGACCAGATCACCGGCCCCGTCGTACAGGTCCCCGCCGAGCTTCCCCCAGTCCACCATCAGCGACTCTCCCCCCACCGCGGCTGCTCAGCCTGATCGATCGTCTCCTGCGACGGATCGAGTTGTTCCTTGAGACGTTCATCCGCCGCCGCCCGCACCCCCGGGTCGATCAGCCCACTGCGCTCCATGGAATCGAGCGCGGAGTCCTCCACGTCGTAGGCGGTGTCCTGCCAGTTCTGCTTCACCTCGCCGTGGGCCTCGATCATCGACTCCGCGCTGTAGTCCGGACTGTCGTACGCGGACTGACGGCTGACCGTGTCCCAGCTCATCGCCTTGACCTCGTCCTCGGACAGGTGCGGATTACCGTTCACGGAGTTCACACCGACCTTGAACGAGTCCTTGACGTACTGCTCCTGCTCCGCGAAAGAACCCGCCGACAACCCGACCCCGAGCGCGAAAACCGTTCCCCTTCTGCGTCAGGGCCCGCACACCCCACTCCCAGCGGTCACAGAACGTCCGAAACTCCGCCGCCAGCCCGCCATGCCCCAACTCCAGCCCCGACAAAGCGAGATCCGAGAACCCCCGGCCCGTAGACGCCTCGCCGATCATGCCGAGGTCCTTCAACTCGGCATGCGCGAGGTTGATCCCCTTCGCGATCGCGGCCAGCGCCTCCGGCGGCACATCAAGATCAGGACTCTCCCCGCTCACCGCGTCCCCCCGACATCCACCGCCCGACCGCGTCCGGCACGATCCCCGCCACCGGCGGGAACAACATCCCGCCGTCCTCACTGCCCGCATCCAACGCCACCCCCGCAGAACCCGGCAGCAACGGCACCATCACATCCAGCAACCTGGCACCCAGCACCGTCCGGTACGTCCACTCACGCCCGGCGTCCCCACGAGCGAACGCAAACCTGGCGAGCGCCTCCTCGTCCGAGAACGCAACAATCCAGCGCACGCCGTTCTGCTCCGCCGACCACAGATCACCATTCGCATCCAGCGGCACCAGCACCGCCGTACGCCGGAACTCACCCAGCAACACAGCAAACTCATGCCGAGCCGCCGACGTCGGGCGCAGGCCAGTCGGCCAAGTCAGAGATCTTTGAACGCCGGGCGGGCGGCCCGGCTACGTCATCGGCGTCATCCCCGTTGTCGAACACTCGTCGAATATTGTCACGGTGCGCTTCCCGGGAGCAACGAACAGAAATGGCCAGCCGGTCACAGTCCGGACCAGCGTCCGCTCCACGCGTACGGGCTCAGTTGCGGGGCAAACCCCCTCGTTGGTGGGCCGGTCGGACATGGGCGCCCCTGTAGTGCGCCAGGGGTCTTCGTGTCCCGATTGCCCTTCCGCTCCGAGAAGATCGGCCACCTCTCACGGCCTTCGGATCAACCCCGGAACCTGGAACGAGCGCAGTTGGAAGCCCGCACTCGTAGCCGCAGGGGTACTGCGCCAGGTCGGCGAGAAGGCGGAGAGTTACGGTTCGCGCGTCCGCCTCTACCCCATCTACGAGCGCTCACGGCCGGACATGTTTCACGTCCTGCGCCACATTGTCTCTGCTTAGTTTCCGTGTAGCGATTGACTCCAGCTGAGCTGTTGACCAGGGTGTTTGGGCTTTGCGCTCAGCCGTGTGGTGTTTCTACTGTCAGCGCTCATGATCCTGAACTTCTTCTCGTCTCGAGGCTGGCAGTCCTGGGACGTCGAGCATCGGCCGTTGATCCCCGAGGGGATGCCCGTGCTCCTCGACGACGACCTGTGCTTCGAGGACGGCCCAGCCGCGCCGCGCCCGACAGCGGTGGTGAACCGGTGGCTGCGGGAGCTCCCGGCCAGCGGGGCGCCGGCGCCGAGCTCGTGGGAGAACTACGCACGGGTGGTCAAGGAGTGGATGGAGTTCCTGGCCGAGCACGGTGTGGGACTGTTCGACTCGCGGGTACGGCTGAAGGCCGCATTGAGCCGGTACGCCGAGCATCGGGCGGCGGGGCCGTTGAAGGCTCGGTTCGCGGCGACGACATGGGGCCAGCACATGAGCATCCTGTCGCTGTTCTACCGGTGGGCGATGCACGAGGAGTACGCGACGGCCGAGCCGTTCACCTACCGGGCCGCGCGGGCCCTGTTCGCCGGGACCGGTCGCGAGGTGAAGGTGAATCTGGCGGTCCGCCGCACCCCGAAGCCGCACGTGACGATCAAATACCTGGAGCCGGACTTCACCGAACTGTTCCGCAAGGGCCTGCGCGGGCTCGCTCCGGACGGCTCGCAGGACACTGGTTTCCACGGGCGGGAGTTGACCCGCAACGCGGCAGTCGGGGATCACGCGCTGGCCACCGGGATGCGGCTGCAGGAGTTCACCTTCCTGCTGCCCTGGGAGATCCCCGCCCTGCCTCCGGAGCCGACCGCGGTTCCCATCCCGTTCCCGGTGCCGGCCGGGATCACCAAGGGCAAGAAGTTCCGCACCACGTGGACCTCTTACGAGGCGCTGGCCGGGCTTCACGACTATCTCGACCTGGACCGGGCCGCCACGACGGACGGCTCGCTCTGGCGGCCGCCACGGCGATGGGGTGAACCGCTGATGGTGACCGAGCCGGACGCCCGGGGCGGGCTGATCAACGGGGTCCGGCGACCTTGGGAGTCGCTGACTCCGGCTGAGCGGCGTCGCCTGGTCGCCCCGGAGGGCGGTTCGTGCCTGCTGGCGGTGAAGAACGGCGGCGGTCCGTTCACGGCCTGGGGCACGGTCTTCGAGCGCACGTCCGACCGGATACGGGCCCGTTTCGAGCCCCGGTTCCCGCATGTGTGGCCCCACCGATGCCGCCACACTTTTTCGATGAGGACCTTGGAGTACCTGGTGACCGGGCACTACCGGCAGGCCGCGAAGCTCGTGCGGGACACTGAGGCCGACGCCGCCCTGGTCTTCTACCTGAGCAAGGGCGACCCGCTGCTGGTGCTTCGTGATCTTCTGGGTCATTCCACTGTTCTGACTACGGAAAAGTACCTTCGCCGCCTGGATACGACGCGCATCTACCGGGAGGCATACGAGGGGGCCGGAGCCGCAGCCGGGCTGACCGAGGACGCGGCCGCCGAGCGGGAAGCCGAGGCCGAGTTCGATGACGAGACCGAGGATGGTGATCTCTGATGCCGACCATGCTCATCGACGAACCCCTCGGTCTCACCTGCGTGTTCAGCGACGGCAGCCGCGCCGACTACCTCCTGGACGAACTGCCCAACCCGCACCTGGCCCGGGACCTGGCTATCGGTCTCGTGGACCTGATCCATCCGCACGGCACCGCGGACTCGGAGGGCACCGTCAATTTCTACGTCCAGTCCCTGCGGAGCATGGTCTGCACCCTCGCGGCTCAGGGGTTCACCGGTGGCGCCGCTCACCTGCGACGGGGACAGCTGGCCGAGTTCTGGATGCCCGGCCCTCCCAGGCTGGAGGCCATGACCCGCAGCGTGCTGGAGGGCTATGCCCAAAGCGGCGGCACCCTCGGGGAGGGAGTGCTGGAGCTCGCTGCCGGGCGGCACTTCAACATCCAGCCCTTCCGCCAGGTGTTGCCGCCCTATCCGGAGGAGGAATGGCGGCGGCTGACCGAGGTCTGCCGGACCTTGGCCGACGATTCGTACGCCGCCCACCGCGGGGCCCTCGCCGATGCCGCCGACGGCCGGCATCCTCTTGAAGGCGGCTGGCAGCCGGGCAATCTGCGCTGGCTGCTGGCCCGGGTCGGGCCCGTCAGTATCGGTGAATTCGGCCAGTGCCTGGGTATCTCGGCGGCGGTGGTCCATAACCGCGGCGGCTTCCACGACGCGACCCGGGCGGTCTTTCCACACCTGGATGTGCTGATCGCCTATCGGCTGCTGTTCGGCATCTACTCCGGCATCGTCCCCGACGGCATTGCCGACTTGGTTCTCGAGGACATCGACTGGGCTGGCGACTCGACGGTCCTGCTCTCCTACATCAAACGCCGCACCGCGGCGGAGAGCCTGACCCTGCCCCGCCGGGCGGTCCGCCTGCTGGAACAATGGCTCGCGCACTCCGCACTGCTGCGGACCTTCGTGACCCCGGAGGAACGCCGCAAACTCTGGGTGGGAGTGAGCCGGGCTGGTGGCGATCGGCGCGTCTGCAGGATTGACCGGGTTGCCGTCCAGCGGTGGGCCGTTCGCCATGCGGTCGTCGGCAATGACGGACTGCCCCTCAAGATCCACCGTTCGCGGATCCGTACCACCCACGAAGCCATGCGGGACAAAAGCACCTGGTCGGGCAGTGGGCGGGCCACGATCGATCCGAATCACACTCCGTCCGTCGAGGGCGATCACTACCTCACTGCCACTACCCCGGCTCAGCAGCACGCTGTCGAGAGGGTCATCGAGGATGCTCAGCACGACCTGCTCCGCCGGGCCCACCCGCCGACCGTGATCACCGACGAGGAGGCCGCCGCGCTGGCGGACGGCTACCCGCAACTGGTCGCGGACTTGAACCTGGACGATGCCGTGATCGCCGAGCTGGTGGGCGGTCAGCGTGATGTGTTCACCGCCGCCTGCGGGGACCAGTTGTCCGGGTTGCACGGCCCGAAGGGGAAGCCCTGTCCGGCCCGGCCGTGGGTCTGTCTGCTCTGCCCGCTGGCCGTGTTCGCTCCCCGGCACGCGGGCAACCTGCTGCGGCTCAAGGCGTTCTTCTCCCGGCAGTGGCAGCAGATGCCCGCCGCCCACTTCATGGCCGTCTTCGGCCCCTATGCCACCCGCATCCAGCAGGTCCTGGACCGCTTCGACCCTGCCGTCATTGCCGCGGCGGCCCATCACGTCGAGGACCAGGACGACGAACTGCCCCTGCGGCCTGAGGAGATCACCGCGTGACCACCGCTCCTGCCACTGCTGTCGCCTTCGACGGCCGGTCCGCAGTCTTCGCCGGCGTCGACGTCTGCCGCGAAGCTGGACTCGCACTCCCCCAGGGGACTGGCCGTCCGGTGTTCGAGGACGACGTCTGGGACTTCACCGACGTCGTCGGCCTGCCCGTCCAGCTCGCTCTCTGCACCCGCCGTTTCGACTTCACCGAGATCGCCGATGAGCGGTGGCGGTTGGTCGGGAAGGAACTGGTCCTGGCCATGCTCGCCCCGCGGCACCCGGCGGTCGCTCCGCTGCCCCGGGCTCATCGCACGGCCCTGCACCTGCGCAGTTGCGCGGGCCGCCTGGACGAGCTCACCCGCTTCTGCCGATGGCTCTCCATGAACGGGCTGTCGAGCCTCGCACAGATCGACACCCGCATCTGCGACGCCTACATGGCCCACCGGCGCTACGTCCTCGACGAGCACGGCAAAGTCGTCGGCGAGCACAGCCCGGGAACCCGACGCAGGGCCGCGCAGGTCGTTGTCGACCTGGTCAACTACCGCGAGTTGTTCACCGCTGACCGCGTCCCGGCCGATCTGCGGCCCTGGGGCGGGGCCACCGCCTCCGCCATCGCCGAAATGCCCTGCGGCCGGACCGAGAACAAGACCCAGCCCGTCGACGACGTCGTCATGCAGCCAATGCTCGCCGCCGCTCTGTTTCTTATGTCGTCCCTGGGGCCGCACGCTGTTGAACTCGCCCGGCAGATCCGGGAAACCGACAAGCTATCCACCCGCAAAGCACCGGGGCTCCGTGCGGTCCACGTGGCCCCGGTGCCCGAGTTCACCGAGCTGCTGAACGAGTACACGGATACGTGCACACCCTTGCCGATGCTCGCCGACCACCACGTCGCCGACCGGCTCGCCAACGGTTGGTCCGCCGATGACCCCGTCCTGGCGGTGGCCACGGGAGTGCTGGCCCGGCAGGCCGGGATCACCCAGTTCGAGGTCCGGTGGATGCATTACCTACGCGGACCGTTGGAGGACGCGATTGCGTCGGTCGGGGTGAAGGAGGTCTTCGCCCGGGACGGCGCCGAGATCACCATGGCGGACGCCTCGTCTGTATTGCCCTGGACGGTGCCGTTGCACCGGCTCCAGGCCGTCGCTCTGGTCGGCATCGTCCGCACCGCCGCGATGATCGTGCTGGCCGCGGCGTCCGGCATGCGCGCGAGCGAGTTGATGGAGCTTCGTATCGGCTGCCGCCTTCCCCTCGAAGAGCCCGTCCCCGGGCTCACGCGCTACCGGCTCGCCAGCAAGGTCGTCAAAGGGCAGCCGCTGGGCGGCACCGACGACGAATGGGTCGTCATCGAGCCCGTCTATCGCGCCGTCGAACTCGTCGAAGACCTGCATGACGACCGGCAAGAAGGCGCTCTGCTCTTCGGACCGTTCGCCTTCTCCGTCCGCTACAAGTGGTTCCGCAACTGGATCAACTCCCCGGCAGGGCACCGCCTCGGACTCGCTCCCATCCCCGATGGACAGGTCAATCTGAGGCGGCTGCGTCGCACGCTGGCCCTGGAAATGGCCTACCGTCCGGGCGGCGTGCTGGCCTCCAAGCTGCACCTAAAACATATTGCAGTGGCCACTACAGAAGGGTATGCCTCCCGCCCTGGTGGGGCTCAGGCCGAGCTCCTGGCCGAGGTCAACAAGCACGAGAGCGACCGGAATCTCAACCTGGTCATGGAAGAGTTCCGCAACTACCAGCAGGGCATCCTCCCTGCCGGCCCCGGCGCCCGGAGCCTCACCGAGTTCTTCGCCAGCATCGACGAAAAGCTCGACCCGACAGAAGCAACGGCACCCAAGACACAGCGCAGTGACCGCGACGTGCTCAACCTGCTGACCAAACGCGCCAAGGTGCTTCACCTCGGCCCGGCGAACTACTGCTGGTTCACCGATCCGTCCCGGGCCCTCTGCCTCAAACTGGCCGGCACCCCGACAGCCGACCGTCCGCTGATCGGGATGTGTGACTCCGCCCGCTGCCCGCAGGCCACCCACCACCCCTGCCACCGGCCCGCCTGGGCCGAGCATGCCGACAAGACGAAGATCTTCATCGGCCAGCTCGGCACCACCCGCAAGCCCGAACGCACCCGGCTCCAGGCCGACTTCGACCGAGCCCTCCGCGTCGTCGCCGAGATCGACGCCGCCAGCACCAGCATGAGTGAGGAGTCCGCATGAGAATCTCCGCAGCCCAGAAGACTGAGAACGAGAACCGTATCCGGGCCGCTATGGATCGGCTCCTCCGAGGCGAGATGCCGCCCGGCGGAAAGTGCGACATCAAGACCCTCGCCAACGAGGCGGCCGTCGACCGCACCGCGTTCTACGGCACCCGCCCATACGCTCACCTCCGCACCGAGTTCGAACGACGCCTCCAGACGCTTCAAGACGTCGGCGAGATCCCCGACCCTCGCGAGGCCCAGATCACCCGGCTCAAGGCAGAGATCACCAAGCTCCGGGAACGGCTGGCCCAGTCAGAGCAGACGGTCGAAGAACTCACCGACTTCCGCGGTCAGGCCCTGGCCCGTCTCGCCGCCCAGCACGAGGAGATCCACTGGCTCCGCGAGGTCGCCGCCGGAGCAAGCCGAGTCAGCCGCCTCCCCGCATCACGAACCACAGTGAACGGCAGCTGCAGTTGAAGGGGAGGAGCCGGAAGAAGTACGCGCCCCGAGACCGCACGTACTGAAGCAGTCACCCCCTTGAACTACGCGCCCGGCGAACAATCCCGCCTCCAAGCGAACCTCATCCCACAGTGGTGACCATGCTGAACCGAGTAGCCGTCCTGTCCGACATCCACGGAGTCCTGCCCGCCCTGGAGGCCGTGCTCGCCGAACCAGAAGTAAGCGCCGCCGATCGCATCGTGCTGACCGGCGACATCACCGCTGGCCCGCAGCCCAGCCAGGTCCTCGACCTGCTGGTCAGTCTCGGCGACCGCATCGTCTGGATCAGCGGCAACGCCGACCGTGAACTCCTCGAATACCGCTGCGGCCAACGCGACTCGATCCCCGATCCGATTGCTCCTTGGGCCGCCGAACAGCTACGCGAAGACCACATCGACCTACTCGGCCAGCTGCCCCGATCGCTCTCCCTGCCAGTGCGCGGCTTGGGGAAGGTGCTGTTTTGCCATGCCACCCCCCGTGACGATGAAGAGGTCGTCCTGGTGGACTCACGCCTTGACCGCTGGCGAGAGGTCTTCAGCGAGCTCGACTCCGATGTCCGCACAGTGGTCTGTGGACATACACACATGCCGTTCGTCCGCCTCGTCCACGGCCGACTCGTGATCAACCCCGGCAGCATCGGCATGCCCTATGGGCGGGCGGGAGCCCACTGGGCGCTTCTGGGCCCCGCGTCGAACTACGATCGACCAGCTTCGACGTGGAGGCTGCCATCACCCAGGTCACGCAGGACTCCTCTTACCCCGAGATCGCCGAGTGGGCCGACTACTTCCTTCGTGCTCGGGCAACCGACGCAGACGCTCTCGAAGCCTTCGCGCCGCGGGACGGGCGCAGTGATGCGCCGTGACATCGCGCGCCACCATCCTCTTGAACCACCCACCAAAGAGTGTGATCTGCATCGCAATCACGGACGTAGAATGCAACACGGCTGACGAACTGCGTCGCGAAAGCGTTCTCGACACCCGACCTGCTCAATCGCCACACGACGTCATCTGCACACGGCCTCTGCGGACACAAGCCACACCTTCGCGAGCGTGCAGCTGGAGGCCGGCGAGTCCATCGTGAGCGTGGCCGCCTGGCTGGGGCACTCCTCCCCGAAGGTCACGCTCGACTACTACGCTCACTTCATGCCGGGTGCAGGCAAGCGCGGGTTGGCCGCGATGGATACATGGCTCGTGTGATGCAGGATCGAAAGTCCCCGAGAAGTCCCTGGCGCTGGCAAAACCGCCGCACAACCAACGAAACTGCAGGTCACACGACTACACGCAGCGCAGCTCAGTTGTACGCCGAAGAAGCCGCTGTACGCCGCTCCCCCGCTGCTCCAGCGGATGGTGGACGCGGGCAGGCTCGGCCGGAAGACGGGTTCGGGGTTCTACCCGTACTCCTGACTCGCCGCACGTACGCGAAGGGCCGGCCGGAAGTCCCCGGGCCGGCCCTTCGCGCGTCCCGGCCGCGCCCGGCCGCCGTCAGCCGAGCCGCAGGTGATGGAGCATCAGCAGTCCGGCCGCCATGCCGGCCGCGGGGATCTCACCGCGGGCGATCAGGTCGGGTACGAGCTTGAGCGGCACCCATGCGCGGCGCGAGGACTCGAAGTCGTCCTGGGGATGGCCGGTGTACGTGGCCTCCCGGGACCAGTAGAGATGGTGCCGGGCATCGATGAGCCCGCTGGCGGGCTCCACGGTCATCAGCGGCTCCAGCTCGCCCGGGCGCCAGCCGGTCTCCTCCTCCATCTCCCGGGCGGCGGCGGAGGCGATGTCCTCGCCGTCCTCGACCACACCCGCCGCGAGCTCCCAGCCCCAGCTGCCGGTGATGAAACGGTGCCGCCACAGCAGCAGCACCTCGTTGGCCTCGTTGACGACGGTCGCCGCCGCGACCGGACGCAGCCGGATGACGAAGTGATCGAGGTGCCGCCCGTCAGGGAGAACGACATCCGCCAGATTGACCCGGAACCAATGGTTCTCGTACACCGTGTGCTCATTTAAGTTCGTCCACTGCACAGTTCTGCCACCTTCCGACAGGTCGATGGCAATATCGGAGCAGGGACCGGGCTCCAGGGGAACGGACGGTGGGCCGCCGGCCGCGGCTCACAGAGGCACGCGCAGCGCTCCGTCGATGAGCCCGACCGCCTCCTCCGCCTCCGCGCAGCCGCTCGCCGCCAGCTGTTCACGGACCGAACGGAGCCGGTCGCGCAGCCGCCGGGACTCCATGCCCCTGGCCCGTTCGGCCATGTCCGAGGCGGTGCGCGCCGCCCGGTCCGCCTCCCCCTGAGCCAGCTCGGTACGGGTGAGCATCGCCAGCCGGTGCACCTGACCCCGATCATGGGCCGGGGCGCGTGCCGCTGTGGCCGCGTGCTCACGGGCGCCCCTCAGGTCCCCGAGGGCCAGCAGCGCCTCGGCCACCTGCACCTCGACCAGGCCCGGCTGGACGTACCCCGTCTCGTCCGGCTCCCGGCACGGGTGGATGCGGCCGGCCTCCGACTCCGCGCGACGGATGCACGTACGGGCGTTGGCACCGTCCCCGAGGTGGGCGTACGCCTTGGCCTGCATCGCGTACAGATCGGCCGCGAGCGCCGGGGTGATGCGGGTGCACGCCGCCCGCAGCGCGGCTTCGGCGAAGGCGACGGACCGGCGGTATTCGGCAAGGAACAGGGACTGGTTGACCAGCAGCGCGATCACGTAGCCGCCCAGCCCCCGGTCACCACTGGCCTTCGCCAGGCGCAGCGCCTGGTGGAAGTAGCGCTGGGCGAGGCCGTGGGCGTCGGAGTCGTACGCGCAGATCCCGGCGACCGCGACCAGTCCGCCGGCCGCCCGGTGCAGCTGACGGCCCATCAGGTCGCTGTAGCCGCCGCGCAGCAGTGGCGCCGTCTCGGCGTTGAGGAAGCCGACGACGCGCGAACGGGTCGCCATACCACCGGCCTTGCGGTACATCTGCTCGTAGTGGTCGCGGGCCGCGCGGAGCATCACGATGTCCGCCGGACCGACGCGGGCCGGGCCGGGCCGCGAGACGTCGGCGTCCTCGGGAGGGTTCTCCCACTCCCACACCGGCATCACCGCGGTCGTCCCGGTGACCGCGGGCGCTCCGACGACCTGCGCGCGCCGCTGTTCGTCGAAACGCCACAGCGCGGACGCCCGCTCGACGAATCCGGTGAGGGGAGAACCGTGCACCACCGTGTTCCCGCCGGGGGGTCCCATCCCGATGTCGTCGAGGGTGAGGGGCCGGCGCAGGCGCGCCCCGAGTACGTCGCAGATCAGATCGGGCACCTGCCCGCGCGGGCGCTGTCCCTTGATCCAGCGGGCCACCGCCGTGTGTTCGTACCGCAGGTCCAGACCGCGGGCCCGGCCGGCCCGATTGACATGACAGGCGAGGCCGGCCCGGGACACTCCGGCCTCGTCGATCAGGGATTCGAGCAGGATGTTGGGCTCCATTGCCCCCCCCAGTTGCGCGTCGCACCGAGCCTAGTGCAGCACGATTCACACGGGGTGTGAACGCAATGCCCGAACCGCCCGGCTACGCGCTCTGTCGTCCCCTGGGAGGAATCGGTTGACTTGGTCGCCTCGCAAGAGGCGGCAGGGTCGTCGGCTCCCCCTCGTACGGTTGACGACCCGCAGCCGCGCCGTCCGCTCTGCCGACCTGCCCGACACTCCGTGGCAGGGCGGACGGCGCCGGATCGCACGACCCACTGCCCACGGATCGGAGGGTGGCTGCGGGTCGGCCCCCCAACCGGGTTCCCCCCGGACCGGGCCGGGCCCGCGTGCGGTCCCCCGCCTTACGGCGAGCATGGCGGAGGGGCGTATCCGATGGCCGGACACGCCCCTCCGCACTTCTCGACCCCGTCGGGTGCTACGCGCCGCGCAGCACCGCACCGGTCCGTTCGGCGGCCAGGGCGACCGCCGTGCCACGGGCGGCCGAAGCCTCCTCGACGGTCAGCGTGCGGTCCGGGGCACGGAACCGGAGCGCGTACGCCAGGGACTTCCTGCCCTCACCGATCTGCTCGCCGGTGAAGACGTCGAACAGCCGCAGCGATTCGAGGAGTTCGCCCGCGCCCTCGCGCAGCGCACGCTCCACGTCCGCGGCGGTCACGTCCTGGTCCACGATCAGCGCGACGTCCTGGGTGGCGACCGGGAAGGCCGAGACCCGCGGCGCCCGCAGGACACCGTCCACGGCCTGCTCCAGGACGTCGAGCTCGACCTCCATGGCGCAGGTGCGCTCCGGCAGGTGGAGTTCCTTGACGACCCGGGGGTGAAGCTCACCGGCGTGCCCGAAGAGCGTTTCCTCACCGTTCACCGTGACGTACAGCGCGGCGCAGCGGCCGGGGTGCCACGGGGCGTGCTGGTCACCGCGGACGATGAGCTCGACACCCGCCTCGCGGGCGATCGTGCGGGCCGCCTCGACGGCGTCCGCCCAGTCGGCCGGGCGGCCCTTGCCCCACCAGCCGGCCTGCTCGCGGGAGCCCGCGAGGACGACGGCGGCCCGGCGCGGCTGACGCGGCAGAGCGGCGTCGAGTCCGGCGATCTCCTCATCGGTGGGGCGGCGGTCGACCGGAAGCCGGACGGCCTGCGTCTCGCTGCCGGTCGGCCTGAAGACGAGGCCGGTCTCGAAGAGCGCGAGGTCGTGGCTGCCCCGGCCGTCGTTGCGCCGCAGTGCGCCGAGGAGGCCGGGCAGCAGCGTGGTGCGCAGCGCCGGTTCCTCGTCGGAGAGCGGGTTGACGAGCGTGACCGTACGGCGGCGGGCGTCGTCCTTGTCCAGGCCGAGCTGGTCCAGGACGGCGCTGCCGATGAACGGGTAGCTGAGCACCTCGACGTAGCCCGCTCCGGCGAGCGCCCGGCCGATGCGGCGGTGCAGCCGCTGCCTGTCGGTGAGCCCGCGGCCGGACGGCGGCGTGGGCAGGGTCGACGGAAGGTTCTCGTAGCCCTCCAGGCGGATGACCTCTTCGGCCAGGTCGTTCGGCTCGGCGAGGTCGGGGCGCCAGGACGGCACCGTGACGATCAGCTCGTCCTGCCCGTAGACGTCGCAGCCGACCTGCTGGAGGCGGCGTACGACGGTCTCCCTGCCGTACGCGACGCCGGCCACCCGGTCGGGGTGGTCGGCCGGCATGGCGATGGTGCGGGGGGCGGACGGGGCACTGATCTCGGTGACGCCCGACTCGGCGGTGCCGCCCGCGAGGAGGACCAGCAGGTCCACCGTGCGCTGTGCGGCGGCGGCGGCCGCGGCCGGGTCGACACCGCGCTCGAAGCGCTTGGACGCCTCGGAGGACAGCTTGTGACGGCGCGCGGTGCGGGCGACCGAGATCGCGTCGAAGTGCGCCGCCTCGATGACGACCGAGGTGGTGGTGTGCTCACCGGCGGCGGTGTCCGCGATCTCGGTGTCGGCGCCGCCCATGACACCCGCGAGGCCGATCGGCCCGCGGTTGTCGGTGATGACGAGGTCCTCGGCGTCCAGGACGCGCACGGAGCCGTCGAGCGTGGTGAGCTTCTCGCCCTGCTGGGCGCGGCGCACCCCGATCGGCCCGTCGACGAGGGTCCGGTCGTAGGCGTGCAGCGGCTGGCCGAGTTCGAGCATCACGTAGTTGGTGACGTCGACGGCGAGCGAGATCGGGCGCATCCCGGCCTTCTGCAGACGGCGCTGCAGCCAGATCGGGGAACGCGCCTCGGGCTCCAGGCCGACCACGGTGCGTGCGGTGAAGCGGTCGCAGCGGAAGGGGTCGGACACCTTCACCGGGTAGCCGAAGGCGTTCGGCGCGGGTACGTCGAGGAGGGCCGGGTCGCGCAGCGGCAGCCCGTACGCGATGGCCGCCTCACGGGCGACGCCGCGCATGGAGAGGCAGTAGCCCCGGTCCGGGGTGACGGCGATGTCGAGGACCTCGTCGACGAGCTCCAGGAGCTCGATCGCGTCGGTACCGGCCTCGTGCTCCGGCGGCAGCACGATGATGCCGTGGGTGCCGTCGTCGCCCATGCCGAGCTCGTCGGTGGAGCAGATCATGCCGTGGGAGGTCTTGCCGTACGTCTGACGTGCGGCGATGGCGAAGTCACCGGGCAGCACGGCGCCGGGGAGGACCACGACGACCTTGTCGCCGACGGAGAAGTTACGGGCTCCGCAGACGATCTCCTGCGGTTCGCCGGTGCCGTTGGCCGTGCCGACGTCGACCGTGCAGAAGCGGATGGGCTTCTTGAAGCCCTCCAGCTCCTCGATGGTCAGGACCTGTCCGACGACCAGCGGGCCCTTGAGGCCGGCGCCGATCTGCTCGACGGTCTCGACCTCCAGTCCCACGGCGACGAGCTTGGCCTGCACCTCACGGCCGGTCTCCGTCGCCGGCAGGTCGACGTACTCCCGCAGCCAGGAAAGCGGGACGCGCATCAGATCTCCATCCCGAACGGCCGGGTGAACCGGACGTCACCCTCGACCATGTCTCGCATGTCTTCGACGTTGTGGCGGAACATCAGCATCCGTTCGATGCCGAACCCGAAGGCGAATCCGCTGTACTTCTCGGGGTCGACACCGCAGGCGATGAGCACCTTGGGGTTGACCATGCCGCAGCCGCCCAGCTCGATCCAGCCCTCGCTGCCGCAGGTGCGGCAGGGGCGGTCCGGGTTGCCGACGGACTCGCCGCGGCAGACGTAGCAGACCATGTCCATCTCGGCGGACGGCTCGGTGAACGGGAAGAAGTTCGGCCGGAGCCGGGTCTTCATGTCCGGACCGAAGAGCGCCTGGACCATGTGGTCGAGGGTGCCCTTGAGGTCGGCCATGGTGAGACCCTCGTCGACGGCCAGCAGCTCGATCTGGTGGAAGACCGGGGTGTGTGTCGCGTCGAGCTCGTCGGTGCGGTAGACCCGGCCGGGGCAGACCACGTAGACGGGAGGCTTCCTGCTGAGCAGCGAGCGTGCCTGGACCGGCGAGGTGTGCGTACGCAGCACGATGCCGGACTCGTCGCCCGTCGTCGCCTTGCCTTCGGGCGTGGTGCCCTGGACGAAGAACGTGTCCTGCATCTGCCGGGCCGGGTGGTCGGGCACGAAGTTCAGGGCGTCGAAGTTGAACCACTCCGCCTCGACCTCGGGGCCCTCGGCGATCTCGTAGCCCATCGCCACGAAGACGTCGGCGACGCGCTCCATGATCGTGGTCAGCGGGTGCCGGGCGCCCGCCGTGGTGCGGTCGTAGGGCAGCGTGACATCGACTGCCTCCTCGACCAGGACCCGGGCGTCACGCTCCGCCTCCAGCTCTGCCTGGCGGGCGGCGAAGGCCTTGGAGACGGCGCCGCGGGCCTGGCCCACGCGCTTGCCCGCCTCGGCCTTGGCCTGCGGCGGCAGAGCGCCGATCTCCCGGTTGGCGAGCGACAGGGGCGAGGTACCACCGGTGTGCGCGGTCTTCGCCTGGGCGAGCGCGTCGAGGTCGCCCGCGGCGGCGAAGGCGGCGAAGGCCTCGTCCCGCATGCGCTCGATCTCTTCCGGTTTCAGTGCCTCGACCTCGACTGGGTCGTACGACTTGTTCGGTGCCGACATCTCTTCCCGTGCTTCCGATTGGCTGGTGGCGCGGCCCCGCTCGACGACTGGAGGACGCAAAGGTGCCAAAGGTCGAGTCTAAGGGCCGCAGGGAGGCGAAGAAGCCCGTGGGCAGCTCAGGCCAGATAGGCCGGGGTGCTCACAGGCAGGATAAATCGGAATTCGGCCCCGCCGCCGGGCCCCCGGTCGACGGTGATCGTGCCGCCGTGCGCCTCGACGATGCCCTTGACGATGTAGAGGCCCAGGCCCGTGCCGCCGCGCTTGCTCCCCCGCCAGAAACGGGTGAAGACGCGGCCCATCGACTCCTCGGGGATGCCAGGGCCTTCGTCGCTCACGGTGACTGCCGTTCCTGTCTCGTCGCTCACGGCCGGCGCGGGTGCGGGGGCGATCTCAATGGTGACGGTTCCCTCGCCGTGGCGCACCGCGTTTTCCAGGAGGTTGCCGAGGACCTGGTCGACCTTGTCCGGGTCGGCCCACAGGGTGGGCAGCGGCTGGCGGGTGCGGACGAGGAAGCGGTCGGGTGCCTGACCGGTCGCGATGTGGGCCTGGACGTGGCGCTCGACAGCGGCGGAGATGTCCACGGGCTGGCGGCGCAGTTCCAGACGGCCGGAGTCGATACGGGAGATGTCGAGCAGCTCGGCGATGAGCCGGGTGACGCGGTTGGCGTCGGCGTCGACGGTCTCCAGCATCAGCCGCTTCTGGTCGTCGGTGAACCGTTCCCATTTGGCGAGCAGGGTCGCGGTGAAGCCCTTGACCGACGTCAGCGGCGAGCGCAGCTCGTGGGCGACGGTGGCGATCAGTTCGGCGTGGCTGAGTTCCGTACGGCGGCGGGCCTCGGTGCCCCGCAGGGAGACCACCAGCCGGCGCACCGGCCCGGTCGGGCTCTCGCGTACGTACCGCGCGCAGACCAGGACCTCGCGCCCACCGGGCAGGAGCAGATTGCGTTCGGGCTGGCCGACGCGGGTGGCCAGCCCTCCGTACGGGTCGGTCAGGGTCCACCAGCGCCGGCCCTTGAGGTCCTCGAGGGGCAGCGCGTGCTCCAGTGGGCGGCCGAGCGCGGCGGCGCGCGGGGTGGCCGTGATCCGGGCCGCGGCGGAGTTGAAGCAGATGACCCTGCCGGTCTCGTCGGCGACGACGAGACCGTCGGGCAGATCGTCCGGGTCCAGGTCGCCGGCTCCGACAACGGTGCCGGTCCCGCCCGGTGGTACGGGTTCGGCGGCTGCGGCGCGCACTAAGGCCGTGTGTGTCTCTCGCGGCCTGCTCATGCCGACTGCCATATTCCCGTACCCCACCTCTCGAACCGGTGCAGTGGGCCCCCGAGTTCGTCACCCTACTAGGCGTCGGTGAGCGAGCGACACCCTGCGGGATCGAATGGGCGACGATCCCCGGGCGACAGGTCCTAGCCGCCCGTACGGCGCGGGCGCTGGGCGCGGGCGGAGGCGTACAGGCATACGGCCGCCGCCGTCGCGAGGTTGAGGCTCTCGGCCTTGCCGTGGATCGGTACCCGGATCACCGCGTCGGCCAGGGCCCGGGTCTCCTCGGGCAGCCCCCAGGCCTCGTTCCCGAAGACCCAGGCGGTCGGCCCGCCCATGGTGCCGGCGTCCAGCTCGTCGTCGAGGTCGTCGTCCCCCGCGCCGTCCGCGGCGAGGATCCGCACGCCCGCGTCGCGCAGCCCGCGCACCGCCTGCTCGACGGGTACGCCCACGGCGACCGGCAGATGGAACAGCGAACCGACCGAGGCGCGCACCGACTTCGGGTTGTAGAGGTCCACGGACGCGTCGGTCAGGACCACGGCGTCGGCTCCGGCCGCGTCGGCGCAGCGCAGCACCGTACCGGCGTTCCCGGGGTCCCGGACGTTGGCGAGTACGGCGACGAGCTTCGGCTTCGCGGCGAGGATGTCCTGGAACGGCGAGTCGAGGAAGCGGCAGACGCCGATCAGGCCCTGCGGGGTGACGGTCTGGGACACGTCGGCGAGTACGTCGCCGTCGGCGAGCTGGACCCGGGCGCCCGCGGCGTGCGCGGCGTCGATGATGTCGGCGTACCGCTCGGCGGCCTCGACGGTGGCGAAGAGCTCGATCAGTGTCGGCTCACCATCTCCGCCCCGGTGCTCCGCGGCCTCGCGCACGGCCTGCGGCCCCTCGGCGATGAACCTGCGCTCCTTGCCGCGGAAGTTGCGCCTGGCCAGCCGTCGGGCGGCGGCGACGCGCGGCGACCGCGAGGAGATCAGTTCGGGGATGCCCATGGTCGGCGGCGAGCCTCTCTGCGTACGGAGGAACGAGGTCGGGGGTGCAACGCACCGGACCCGCAGACGGCTGGCGCCTGCGGGTCCGGCTCTGAAACCTGGAAGGACTGCCTGGGTCAGGCGGCCTTCGGGGCGTTGACGTCGCTCGGGAGGGCCTTCTGGGCCACCTCGACGAGCGCGGCGAACGCGTTGGGGTCGTTGACCGCGAGCTCGGCCAGGATCTTGCGGTCCACCTCGATGTTGGCGGCGTTCAGACCCTGGATGAGGCGGTTGTACGTCATGCCGTTCTCGCGGGCAGCGGCGTTGATGCGCTGGATCCACAGCCGACGGAAGTCGCCCTTGCGCTTCTTGCGGTCGTTGAAGTTGTAGACCAGGGAGTGGGTGACCTGCTCCTTGGCCTTGCGATACAGGCGCGAACGCTGACCGCGGTAACCCTTGGCCGCCTCGAGAATTGCCCGGCGCTTCTTGTGGGCGTTGACTGCCCGCTTGACGCGTGCCACGTGTTAACTCCTTGTAGCGGGGCCGCGGTGAGAACTCACACGGCCCGGAAACGAATTGGTCCCGGTCGGATCGAGATCGCGTCCCCGGATCAGCGGGGACGGCGACTCACTTGCCGAGAAGCTTCTTGATCTTCTTGACGTCGGCCGGAGCCACGACGACCGTGCCGGACAGCGAGCGGGTCTTCTTGGACGACTTGTGCTCGAGCAGGTGGCGCTTGCCGGCCTTCTCGCGGAGCACCTTGCCGGAGCCGGTGATCTTGAAGCGCTTGCTGGCACCGCTGTGCGTCTTGTTCTTCGGCATCGCGCCGTTCTCTCCTCGTCAGTGGCGCCCCTCACGGTGCTGGGCACCGGACTGCAAGGGCGTCAGATCTTTGGTGGGTTGTTCCGCGGGGACCTGGGGGCGCCTGGATGGCGGCCCCCAGAGATCACGCCTCGGAAGGTGTCTCGGCCTGGGCCTCGACCGCTTCGGCCGGAGCCTCGGCTGCGTCGCCCTCGGGCTCGGCGTCATGGGCGTAACCCTGACGCTCCGCCTTGCGGGCGGCCTGGGCCTCACGGGCCTCGGCCATGGCTTCGGTCTTCTTCTTGTGCGGGCCCAGAACCATGATCATGTTCCGGCCGTCCTGCTTCGGGTTGGACTCGATGAAGCCCAGGTCCTCCACGTCCGAAGCGAGACGCTGGAGCAGTCGGAAGCCCAGCTCGGGGCGGGACTGCTCACGACCACGGAACATGATCGTGATCTTGACCTTGTCACCCTGCTTGAGGAACCGAACGACGTGACCCTTCTTGGTGTCATAGTCGTGCGGGTCGATCTTCGGCCGGAGCTTCATTTCCTTGATGACCGTGTGCGCCTGGTTCTTGCGCGCCTCACGGGCCTTCATGGCCGACTCGTACTTGAACTTCCCGTAGTCCATGAGCTTGCACACGGGAGGGCGGGCTGTCGCCGCCACCTCGACCAGGTCGAGGTCATACTCCTGTGCGAGCTCCAGGGCCTTGGCAAGCGGAACAATCCCAACCTGCTCGCCGCTGGGACCGACAAGTCGCACCTCGGGAACGCGAATCCGGTCGTTGATGCGGGGCTCGGCGCTGATGGATCCTCCTAAGTAGCACCACGCGGCCGCCTGGCGGACAGCCACGTAACGTGTGTTTCGAAAGACCAACCGTGTCGGGAACGTAAAAATCGCCCCGGACGGGACACAGGCGGGGCTCCTGGAAATACCGGAACACCGCCGCGGTCAACCGCGGGGCGTATCGGGCAGCTCCATCGTCCGTACGGAACGATGGGCGCCGCCTGACCGGTGACCCGCCGTCCCTGAGGACAGCCAGGTGGGAGATCGGAGCCTCCACTTGTGGGCCGAGCACATACGTGTCCGGCCGGTCGTTACCCAAGATTAGCAGCTCCGGCGGGGTGCCGCGAACCCATGGGACGCCGCGGGCCGGGGCCGGGCGCGGAGCGTCTCCCGCAGTCGGTGACGTCTGAGCATGGCCTTATCGTGTGGGACATGAGTGACGCGACCCCCCGCAGTGAATCCCCCGGCTTCGACGACATGGCCCGCGATATCGCGGAGGTCCCCGCGGTCGAGGTGATCGTGACAGTCGCCGTGAACCTGATGAGCGCGGCCGCGGTGAAGCTCGGCCTCACCGAGGACGGCGACGACCACAAGGACCTGGACGAGGCCCGCAAGCTGGTGCACGCCCTGGCGGGTCTGCTGGACGCGAGCACGACCGAGATCAGCACCTTCCACGCGTCCCCGCTGCGCGACGGCCTGAAGTCGCTCCAGCTGGCGTTCCGCGAGGCGTCCCTCGTCCCGGACGAGCCTGGCCAGGGCCCCGGCGAGAAGTACACCGGACCGGTCTACGGCTAGGGTCTTTCGTTTCGATCAGGCCGGATCAGGGAGCGGGGGCCGGTGCGTGCAGCTGCAAGGCGGAGGATCGAGGCGACGCGGAGCGTTGGTGATGCACGACAACGCCGCAGATGCGCGCACCGGCCCCCGCGAGCCCGGCATGATCCAAACGAAAGACCCTAGTCCGCGTGGCCGTCCCGCCTCCCGCCCGATCCTCCCTATGACGCGAGCCCGCGGCCTGTGACAGGCCGCGGGCTCGCGTCGTGCGCTGCCGGGACGATCAGCGGGTGAACAGGGGTTCGCCGGGGGCGTCCGCGTCGGCCGGCAACAGGGCCAGGTCGAGCCCGCGCACCAGTCCGGCCCGCAGCGCCTCGCTGGCCGCCAGCGCACGGGCCAGCCGCTGCGCGGCCTCCGCGGGAACGGCGTCCGGGGCGAGGACCACCGCGACGATGCCGTCGGCGGGACCGGGGCCGAGGCGGGCGCGGACCACCGCGGGTTCGGCGGCGACGACAGCCCGCACCGCTGCCACGACGGCCGGGTCGTCGAGCGGATCGGCGCTGGCACGGTTCTCGGCGAGGGCACGCAGCGCGGAGCCGGTCAGCTCGAAGGCGACCGGGCCCGCGAGGTCGAGCACCACCGTGTCCGCGTTCTCGTGCGCGGCGGCCTGGAGCGCCTGGTGCAGGGGGACGGCGACGGGGCGGGCTTGCGGGTCCCAGAGGGCCAGCGACGCAGTCGAGGTGAAGGCGGGCAGGGCGCGACGGTCACCGGCCTGGAGCGTGGGGACCGCCATGTCGCTCGTCTTCTCCCGGCGCAGCCCGTTCTCGTCCTCCTCCACCTCGCCGAGCACGGCGACGACAGGGACGAGCAGCCGGGCGCCGAGCAGCGCCTCGAGGACCGGGCCGACAGCCTTGCGGTCCCGCGACCAGGCGGCGAGAGCCGCGGTCAGCTCGGGAGCGGCCGTGCCGTCGTCGTCGGAGAAACCGGGGTCCGGAATGTTCTTGAGCGCCACGGGACGAGCGTAGTCGGTCGGCCTTCCCGTCCCGGCGACAGGTCATGCACAGGGCGCCGCCGGTCCTGGTGCTGCTCGCCGGTTCGGCCGCCGGGGCGCCTTCCTGGTGGGTCGGCCGGCGGATCGTGTGCCCGGCGCTCTCGCGTCCGTATCGTCCGCTGCGAGCCCGCCGGCCGGGGCGGCGACGAGCGAGGAGGCCGAGGTGGATCTCGACGCGGAGCTGGCCGGGGCGGTGGCGCCGGTGATCGGCGATGCGGCCGTGTCGGTGGCCGTGCTGGACAGTGACAGCGGTGCGGTCGCGGCGTACGGGGGCGATGCCGGGTACGACACCGCCAGCATCGTCAAGGTCGATGTCCTGGCCGCCCTGCTGCTCAAGGCGCAGGACGAGGGGCGTGCGCTGAGCGGCGCCGAGCACGGATACGCGGAGGCGATGATCCGGCGCAGCGACAACGCGTCGGCGACCCGGCTGTGGCGGGTGATCGGCGGTGCGGAAGGGCTCGACGCGGCCAACGCCCGGCTCGGACTGACCTCGACGACCGCCGCCGGGGCGTGGGGGCTGACGCAGACGACGGCCCGGGACCAGGTGCGCCTTCTCCGGGCGGTCTTCGGCCGGGTCGCGGACTCCGTGATGTCGGCGGATTCACGGGAGTACGTGCGGGAGCTGATGGGTCGGGTGGACGCGGACCAGCAGTGGGGGGTGTCGGCGGCCGGCACGGCCTGGTCGCTGAAGAACGGCTGGATGCCGCGGACCACCACGGGGCTGTGGGACATCAACAGCATCGGCCGGGTCGTCTCCGGCGGCCGCAGCTGTCTGGTCGCCGTGCTCTCCGCCGGGCACGCCACGAAGGAGGGGGGCATCGCACTCGTCGAGTCGGTGGCCCGGGCGGCGGTCGGGGCGGTCGTCGGCGCCGCCGGGGTCAGCGACGCGTCGTAGGGCCCCGGCCCTCCCTGGACCGCCACAGGACGACGGCCAGGGCCAGCAGCACGGCGCCGAGTCCACCGGCGGTCGGGGCCGCCCAGTCCACCGGGGCGTCGTCCTTCTCACGGGGCGCGGGGCCCGGGCCGAAGAACTGCTTGGCGTATCCGGTCGCGGCGGAACCGGGGCTCCCGGCCGTACGGGTACGGGAGCCTGCCTCGATCGCGGCGGCCGGGTCCACGAGCCCGTAGCCCCGGGCGTCGTCACGGCCCTCCGGCGGGGAGTTGCGGGCGGTGTCCGCGAGGAGCTTCTTGATCTGGGCGGGGTTCAGGTCCGGGTGGGCGGCGCGGACCAGGGCGACGGCTCCGGAGACGAACGCGGAGGCCGCGGAGGTGCCCCACTCGATGTAGTAGTGGCGGTCGGGGTTGGCGACGACGACGTCTACGCCCGGGGCGCTGACGGTGGCGTACCAGCGGCGGGTGGAGAAGGCCGCGTGCGTGCCGTACTTGTCGACGGCCGCGACCGCGATCACCCCGGGGTACGCGGCCGGGTACGAGATGCGGTCGCCCTTCTCGCCGCTGTTGCCGGCCGACGCGACGACGGAGACGCCCTTGGCCAGGGCGTACTGGACGGCCGCGTCCTCACTGGGGTCGGGGTGAGCGGATTCGCTGTCGTCGCCGAGGGAGAGGTTGATGACGTCCGCCCCCTGGTCGGTGGCCCAGCGGATGCCTTCCGCGAGGGCCGTGCCGCGCGATCGGCGGGCCTTGGCACGGGACTTGTCGTTGGACTCAAGGATCACCCGGCCGGGCAGGATCTTGGCTCCGGGCGCGATGCCGAGGACGCCGTCGCTGCGGCCGGGTCCGTTCCCCCGGCCCGCGATGATCCCGGCCATCGCGGTGCCGTGCAGGGCCCAGGCCCGGTCGCCGCGCTCGGCTCCGAAGCCGATCAGGTCCTTGCCGGGCAGTACCTGGCCCGCGAGGTCGGGGTGGGTGGCGTCGACCCCCGTGTCCAGGACGGCGACCTTGATGCCCTCGCCCCTGGTCGTCTGCCAGGCCCGGTCGGTATGGAGCGCCGCGAGCCCCCACTGCTGGTCGCGGATGCCGTCGGCGTGGGCGGGCGCGGCGGGAACCAGGGTGAACGCGGTCGCGGCGCAGACCGCCGCGAGGGCCCGGCGGCGGCGTCCGGGCGGGCGTCGGCGGCTCATTCGGGCTGCTCCGTGAGCGCGGTGACGGTCTTGCGCAGTCCGCGCTCCACGCGGTCCGCGACACCCTTCGCCTCGTGGCCGAGCCCGGCCTGGGCGACGGCCGTCGTCGCACCCGCGGCCATGGCCTCGGCGGCGGGCTGAGGTGCGGTGACGGGGCGTCCGTCGGCGAAGCCGGAGACGGCGAAGACGACGACGGGTACCTCGCTCAGCACGTTCACGGTCCAGCTGGCACGCTGCCGGTCGCCGAACCCGGCGGCGACGGTGCCCACGGGGGCGTAGGTACGGGGCAGCAGGTCGGCCCGCGCGTCGAGGCGCCGACCGGTGAACCGGGCGCGCAGGGCGCGCATCCCCTTGGAGTCCGCCTCCGTGAAGACCATCCCGACGGTGACGACGCTGCTGTGGGTCGCGTCGGTGTAGGTGGCCCGCACCATGCGTGCGCAGCCGACGGGGCGCAGGGTCTTGACGAGCAGCGGGTCGAGGCCCTTGGCGCAGTTGCTGTCCGGGGCGACTGCGAGACGGGTCCAGACCCGGTCCGTGGCCCCGGGGCCCGCGCCGTCGCCCTTGAGGGTGGCGGGGAAGAGGGTGCCGACGGGCACGCTGTGCCAGGCGGTGCGGCCCTCGCTGTACGCGGTACGGGCTCCGGGGTCGGCGGAGGAGTTCCCGGTCAGCCAGGTCCCGGTGACCGCGCCGCCGATCAGGCCGAGTCCGAGCACGACACAGACGGCGGCGCCCAGGGTCCGCGCGGGGTGGCGCGTGCGGACGGGACGCAGCCGCGTGGTCGTCTCGACGGGTGTCTCGGGGAAGGAGTACCGGGGCGGTGCGTAGGAGTTCGCGTACGGGTACGGATACGGGCCGGGCGCCGGGGCCGTACCCGGCGCTGCCGAGAGGTCCACGGCGCCTACGGGCCTGCGCCGGGTGACGGGGGGCGGCGGGCCGGCGGACGTGCCGGGACGCGGCCCGGCTCCGGGGCCTGTTCCCGGTCCGGGAGCCCGTCCGGGAGCCGGTCCGGCCGTAGGCACCGGCCGCAGCCGCGCGGTCGTCTCGGCAGGCGTGGGCCGATCAGGGGAGGGCCGGTCAGGAGGCCGGTTCGGCACGGTGGGCGGCGGCGGTGCGGTCGCGGGGGGCTGCCGCGGTGCCGGGGTGGGCGGTTCCTGCCGCGCGGGCGGGTTCCGGGGTCCGGGGGGCTCCGGCGCCTCGTGGCGGGCCGCTGCCGGAGGGGGCGGAGTGGTGGGGCGGGGTGGCACGGGAGCGCGTTGCGCCTCGGTACTCATCCGGCCCCCTGGTTCGCGTCCTCGTACCGCCCGCGGACCACCCGCACGGGCGGGCCCGTTGGTCAGCGCGTGACGGTCACTCTACGGGTTGGCGGCGGCCTGTTGGGAAACGGACGCCATGGCTCGGGGGATCTGCCCCGATCATCCCCTACCCAGCGGTACGGGTGTCTGGCAAGCTGCGGCCATGACTGCCCGCGCCGCTGACCGGACCCGCTACAACCGGGCCACCGCCCATCTCGACGCCCCCATCGCCGTGGTCGATCTGGAGGCGTTCGACGCCAACGCGGACGACCTGGTGAGCCGGGCCGCGGGCAAACCGGTCCGGGTGGCGAGCAAGTCGGTGCGCTGCCGGGCCCTGCTGGAGCGGGTGCTCGCGCGTCCCGGGTTCGCCGGGATCATGTCCTTCACCCTGGCGGAGTCCCTGTGGCTGGCGCGGGCCGGTTTCGAGGACGTACTGCTGGCCTATCCGTCGGCCGACCGGGCCGCGTTCGCCGAGCTGGCAGGAGATCCCAAGCTCGCCGGGGCGGTGACCGTCATGGTCGACGACCCGTCCCAGCTGGAGCTGATCGACGCCGCTCGGGCAGGCGGGCGGGAGGAGATCCGGGTCTGTCTGGAGCTCGACACCTCACTGCGGCTGCTCGGCGGCCGGGTCAGGATCGGGGCGCTGCGTTCGCCCCTGCGCTCGGCCGCCCAACTGGCGGAGCTGGCCCGCTCGGTGGCCCGCAGGCCGGGGTTCCGGCTGGTGGGGCTGATGGCGTACGAGGGCCATGTCGCCGGTGTCGGTGATCTGGTCGCCGGGCGTCCGCTGCGGTCACGGGCGGTGCGGCTGATGCAGACCGCGGCCCGCAAGGAGCTGGCGGCGCGGCGGGCCGAGGTGGTGCGGGCGGTGCGCGCGGTCACGCCGGACCTGGAGTTCGTGAACGGCGGCGGCACCGGCAGCGTCCAGCACACGGCCGCCGAGTCCGCGGTGACGGAGATCGCGGCCGGGTCGGGTCTCTACGTACCGCGGCTGTTCGACAACTACACGTCGTTCACCGGCCGTCCGGCGGCCCTGTTCGCGCAGCCGGTGGTCCGGCGGCCCGGTGTGGGCGTGGTGACGGTGCTCGGTGGAGGCTATCCGGCGTCCGGGGCCGCGGGCCCCGACCGGCTGCCCGTTCCGTATCTGCCGGAAGGTCTGCGCTACGACCCGCAGGAGGGTCCGGGCGAGGTGCAGACCCCGCTGCTCGGTTCCCCCGCCGACGATCTGCTGATCGGTGACAAGGTGTGGTTCCGGCACGCGAAGGCCGGTGAGCTGTGCGAGCGCTTCGACGAGCTCCAGCTGATCGAGGGCGACCGGATCACCGCGACCGTGCCGACGTACCGCGGTGAGGGCCTGACCTTCCTCTGACCGGGCCCGCGCCCCAAGGGCTCAGGGAGCGATCGAGCTGCCCACTCCCCCGCCCGTCGCACTGTCGCCGACCGGACGGATGCCGTTGGTGATGGTGTCCATGAGGGAGACCGGCAGATCGTCCTGGCCCGCGTCGAATGCGAAGCGCACGATGACCGGCGTCTCGCTCCCCACGGCCGAGGGGAAGACGAGGGACTGCACGTAGCCGCAGGGGCCCCGCCCGTGGTGACCCGCCGGCGCACCAGAAGGCCGGTGCGCCCGGCCACCGTGACGGGTGGTGGAGGCGAGCTCCTCGCGGGAGGTGATGCCGCCGTTGACGCGGCGAGGTTGGGCTCCGGGGCCGGCAGGCCCCCCGGGCCAGGGCCTAGACCGGGGTCACGTAGGCGCCGGAGATCCCGCCGTCGACGAGGAAGTCGGTGGCGTTGACGAACGAGGAGTCGTCGCTCGCCAGGAAGGCGACGGCCGCCGCGATCTCGGTCGCCTCGGCGAACCGGCCGACGGGGATGTGGACGAGCCGGCGCGCTGCCCGGTCCGGGTCCGCGGCGAACAGCTCCTGGAGCAGCGGGGTGTTCACCGGACCCGGGCACAGCGCGTTGACCCGGATGCCTTCGCGGGCGAACTGCACGCCGAGCTCGCGCGACATGGCCAGGACGCCGCCCTTGGAGGCGGTGTACGAGATCTGGCTGGTCGCCGCACCCATCCTGGCCACGAAGGAAGCGGTGTTGATGATCGAGCCCCGGCCCTGGCTGCGCATGTAGGGGAGGGCGGCCTTGCAGCAGAGGTAGACGGAGGTGAGGTTGACGTCCTGGACGCGCTTCCAGGCCTCCAGGCCCGTGGTGAGAATGGAGTCGTCATCGGGCGGGGAGATGCCGGCGTTGTTGAAGGCGACGTCCACCGAGCCGTAGGTGTCGTACGCGGCCGCGAAGAGCGCCTCCACCTGTTCGGGGTCGGTGACGTCGACGCGTACGAACAGGCCGCCGGCCTCCTCGGCCGCTGCCCTGCCCGCCGCTTCGTCGATGTCGCCGCAGACTACGTGCGCGCCCTCGGAGGCCAGTCTGCGGGCCGTGGCGCGTCCGATGCCACTACCGGCACCGGTGATGACGGCGGTGCGGCCAACCAGACGGCGGCACTGAGGGGTGGTGTCGGTCATGGCGTTCAGGCCTCCGTGTTGATGAAGACGTTCTTGGTCTCGGTGAATGCCGCCAGGGCGTCGGGGCCGAGTTCGCGGCCCAGACCGGACTTCCCGTAGCCGCCGAAGGGGGTCGAGTAGCGCACGCTGGAGTGCGAGTTGACGGAGAGGTTGCCCGCCCGTACCGCCTGCGAGACGCGCAGCGCGCGGCCGACGTCCCGGGTCCAGATCGAACCGGACAGTCCGTACTCGGTGGCGTTGGCGAGACGGACCGCGTGGTCCTCGTCGTCGAAGGGCAGGACCACGGCTACCGGGCCGAAGATCTCCTCCGTCGCGGCGGGCGAGTCGGGGGCGGCGTCCGTGAGGACGGTCGGCGGGAACCAGAACCCGGGACCCGTGGGCGCGCTGCCCCGGACGGCCGGTGCGTCGTCTGGGACGTGGGACCGTACGCGGTCCAGCTGCGCCCTGGAGATCAGCGGGCCCATCTGGGTCCTCCCGTCCGCCGGGTCGCCGACCACGACCGACTGGACGGCGGGGGCGAGCAGGGCGAGGAAGCGGTCGTACACCTCGCGCTGGACGAGGATGCGGGTGCGGGCGCAGCAGTCCTGGCCCGCGTTGTCGAGGAAGGACATGGGGGCGGTCGCGGCAGCCGCTTCGACGTCCGCGTCGGCGAAGACGATGTTGGGGCTCTTGCCGCCCAGTTCCAGGGTGACCCGCTTCACCTGGCCGGCGCAGCTCGCCATGATCTGTCTGCCGACGCGGGTGGAACCGGTGAACACGATCTTGGCGATGCCGGGGTGCTCGACCAGGGCGGCTCCCGTGATGTCTCCCGCGCCGGGGAGCACCTGGAACAGGTGCTCGGGAAGGCCGGCCTCCAGGGCGAGTCCGGCCAGTCGCAGGGCGGTGAGCGGGGTGGTCTCGGCGGGCTTGAGGAGGACGGCGTTGCCCGCGGCGAGAGCGGGGGCGGTACCCCACGCGGCGATCGGCATCGGGAAGTTCCAGGGGGCGATCACCCCGATGACGCCGAGGGGTTCGAGGAAGGTGATGTCGAGGCCGCCCGCGACCGGGATCTGGCGGCCGGTGAGGCGCTCCACTCCCCCGGCCGCGTAGTCGAGCAGGTCGCGGACGTTACCCGCCTCCCAGCGGGCGTTGCCGAGGGTGTGTCCGGCCTCGCGGACCTCGAGACCGGCCAGTTCCTCGATGTGCGCGTCCACGACGGCGGCGAACCGCCGCAGCAGCCGTGCGCGGTCGGCGGGGGCCGCGGCCGCCCATCCGCGCTGGGCCCGAGTGGCCCGTACGACCGCCTCGTCGACCTGGATCCGGCTGGTCGCGGGGACGGTGGCGATGACCTCTTCGGTCGCCGGGTTGAGGATCTGGTGCACGCTAGAGCCTTTCGAACGACCTGCGGAGTTCCCAGTCGGTGACGGCGGCGTCGAAGGCCTCCAGTTCGACGCGGGCCATGTTGCGGTAGTGCTCGACGACCTCGTCGCCGAAGGCGGTACGGGCCGCTTCGCTGTCCCCCCAGAGCCCGGCGGCTTCGCGGAGTGTGGTGGGGACGTGCTCGTAGTCGCCCGTGTAGGCGTTGCCGTCGCAGGCGTCGGGGAGTTCGAGTTTCCGCTCGATGCCGTGCAGCCCGGCGGCGACCATCGCGGCCACGGCGAGGTAGGGGT
Organism: Streptomyces finlayi; assembly: GCF_014216315.1. Classification (NCBI taxonomy): domain Bacteria; kingdom Bacillati; phylum Actinomycetota; class Actinomycetes; order Kitasatosporales; family Streptomycetaceae; genus Streptomyces; species Streptomyces finlayi. Next base: position 6,613,622 of record NZ_CP045702.1, on the reverse strand, counting down.
TGACGTCGCCGCCGGGCAGCCTGTTCTCGAACCGCATCGAACGGCCGTGCCCGACGACGCGCAGGGAGCAGGTGCGGTTGTCGTGGCCCCAGGCGACGGCGGTCGGGGCGAAGGAACCCGGCTGGAAGCGCTTGTAGGAGTTGATGTTGGGCGCGTAGAGGAGGGAGAACGCGCGCAGGGCGTCGAGCTGCCCGGCCAGGAAGCGGCGCATGCGCGGGGACATGGCCCCGTCCTCGCCCGCCATGACGCTCCGGCCGTCGGCGTCCTGGAGGGAGAGGTGGATGTGGCAGGAGTTGCCCTCGCGCTCGTTGAACTTGGCCATGAAAGTGAGCGCGACGCCCTCCTGGGCGGCGATCTCCTTGGAGCCGGTCTTGTAGACGGCGTGCTGGTCGCAGGTGACCAGGGCCTCGTCGTAACGGAAGACGATCTCGTGCTGCCCGGGGTTGCACTCACCCTTGGCGGACTCGACGACCAGGCCCGCGGCCGTCATGTCGTTGCGGATACGGCGCAGGAGGGGCTCGATGCGGCCGGTTCCGAGGACGGAGTAGTCGACGTTGTACTGGTTGACCGGCGTCAGGTCGCGGTAGTTGCGGTCCCACGCCTGCTCGTAGGTGTCCTTGAAGACGATGAACTCGAGTTCGGTGCCGACGTGGGCGGTGAGCCCGTGTGCGGCGAGGCGTTCCAACTGGCGGCGGAGGATCTGACGGGGTGCCGCCACGACGGGCGAGCCGTCCTCCCAGGCGAGGTCGGCCATGACCATGGCCGTGCCCTCGTTCCAGGGGGTTCTGCGCAGTGTGGTGAGGTCGGGGCGCAGGGCGAAGTCGCCGTACCCGTTGTCCCAGGAGGACATGGCGTATCCGTCGACGGTGTTCATGTCGGTGTCGACGGCGAGCAGGTAGTTGCAGCCCTCGGTGCCGTGCTCGATGACCTCTTCCAGGAAGAACGTGGCGGCGAACCGTTTGCCCTGCAGCCTGCCCTGCATGTCGGGGAAGGCGAGGACGACGGTGTCGATCTCTCCGCTCGTGACGAGGGCGCGCAGTTCCCCGGTCCCCAGCGGGGGTGTTCGGTCTGCCACGGGATGCTCCTCCTTGGGTCAGCCGGAAGGTTTAAGGTATGGGAATGAACCATTAATGGGAAGGGGATCGGGCCGTGGCCGAGCAGACCGGCGGAATCGGATCCATCGACCGGCTGACATCCGCGCTGCGACCGGTCCGCGCGGGCAACGGCTTCGAGGAGGCACTGGAGCAGATCCTCCAGGTGGTCAGGCTCGGTCTGGTGCCGGGCGGCGAGCGGCTTCCCGCGGAGCGCGAGCTGGCCGAACTGATGGGGATCAGCCGCGTGACCCTGCGCGAGGTGCTGAAGGTCCTTCAGGACCAGGGTCTGCTGGAGAGCCGGCGCGGGAGGTACGGAGGTACGTTCGTACTGCCCCGCACCGGCGCGGCGGGCGAGGACGAGCTGCGCCGCCGGGTGCGGGCGGTCGACATCGAGGACGTACTGCGCTTCCGCGAGGTGCTGGAGTCCGGGGCGGCTGGACTGTGCGCCTCGCGCGGACTCGACGACGAGGAATCGGAGCGGCTGCGCGGGGCTCTCGCGGCGACACACGAAGCACCTCTGCCCGACTACCGCCGACACGACACCCTCCTGCACCTGACGCTCGCCGGACTCTCAGGCTCCCCCTCGCTCGCCGCGCAGTACGCCGCCGTCCGGGCCACCGTGAACGACCTGCTGGACTGCATACCCCTGCTCGTCCGCAACCTGGAACACGCGCAGCATCAGCACGCGGCGCTCGTCGAAGCCGTGCTCGACCGGGACGAGGAGGCTGCGCGGGCACTGATGCGTGAGCACTGCGCGGGCACCGCGGCACTGCTCCGGGGATTTCTGGCCTGACGGCGCCGGCTCCTTGCGCGCGAGGCCTCTCCACGTAAAGGTATGGTTGAAAACCATTGAGCTGGGCCTGCCTGGCAGTCGGCCGGCCGGAGGGACCGCGTCATGTCCGAACCTCTCATCGGCGTCACGACCTATCTGGAGCCCGTCGCCCGCTGGGGCGTCTGGGAGCTGCCCGCCGTGCTGCTCCCCGTCGGCTATCCGCGGCTGGTCCAGAGCTGCGGCGCCCTGGCCGCCCTGCTCCCGCCGGATGCGCCCGCGAGGGCCGCGGCCGCCGTGGCCCGGCTGGACGGCCTGGTCATCGCGGGCGGCGCGGATGTCGAACCAGGGCTGTACGGCGCGGAGCGCGACGCCCGGACCGGTCCGGGCGCCGCGGAACGCGACGCCTGGGAGAGCGCCCTGCTGCTGGCGGCGCTGGAGTCAGGTATCCCGGTGCTCGGGATCTGCCGCGGGATGCAGCTGCTGAACGTGGTGCTGGGCGGCACACTGACCCAGCACATCGACGGACACACCGGACCGCCCGGGACGGCGGGCGTGCTCGGCGAGCACAGGGTGAGGCCCGTGCCTGGGACCCGTTACGCGTCGGTCGTGCCGCAGGAGTCGGCGGTGCCCACGTACCACCACCAGGCGGTGGACCGGCCGGCTCCGGGTCTCGTCGTGTCCGCGTACGCGGACGATGGCACGGTCGAGGCGGTCGAACTTCCGGGCGACGCGTGGGTCCTCGGGGTGCAGTGGCATCCGGAGATGGGCACGGACCGGCGGATCATGCACGCGCTGGTGGCCGCGTCCTCGGCCCGTACGGCACCGGCACCGGCACCGGCTCCCGCGTCGGCTCCCGCGTCGGCTCCCGCGTCGGAGGACACCGCCGCCGACGCGGGCGGTGCCCTCCGCGGCTGAGACGGCCTACGGCTCCCGGCCCGTCAGCGAGAGCAGGTCGCGGGCCGGGCCCGTCGGGCGGTGGCCGGTGGGCCAGACCGCGCGGAGCTGGCGTCGCAGCCGTACGCCCGCGATGGGGATCTTGACGAGGCGGCGGGCCGACAGTTCCTCGCCGAGCGCGAGTTCGCTCAGGACGCAGGGGCCGGCACCGCTTTCCGCCGCGCCCTTCACCGCCGTGGTCGAGGAGAGTTCCAGGAGCGGCCGGGCAAGGCCGCCGTGTACGGCGAGTGCGGCGTCCAGGACCTGGCGGGTGCCGGAGCCGTACTCGCGCAGGATCAGCGGGGTCGCGGCCAGTTCCGCGGGAGCCAGGGGTGTGCGGCGGCGGGCCCAGGCGTGGCTGGGGGCGACCACGACGACGAGCCGGTCGTGCGCGATGACCGTGCCGTCGAGGCCTTCCGGTATCGAGAGGCCCTCCACGAACCCCAGATCGGCCTCGCCGCCGAGCAGGCGCTGAGCGACCGCTGCGGAGTTCCCGGCGAGCAGCGACACGGCCGTACCGGGCCGTTCGGCGCGCAGCGCGATCAGCCAGCCCGGCAGCAGGTACTCGGCGATGGTCATGCTGGCCGCGACCCGCAGCCGGGAGTCACGCCGGTCGCGCAGCGCCTGCGCGCCCGCGTCGAAGGCCTCCGCCGCTTCGACGATGCGGCGGGCCCAGTCCGTGACGAGCGCCCCGGCGTCGGTCAGCCGGGACCCGCGGGGCGAGCGGTCCAGCAGGGCGACACCGAGCTGGCGCTCCATCGAGCGGACGCGGCTGGAAGCGGCGGGCTGGGTGATCCCGACATCGCGTGCCGCCCGGCCGAGGCTGCCGTGCCGGGCGACGGCGATGAGGAGCTCCAGTGCGCCCAGGTCGGGAACCCGGTGGGACAGGAGTGCGGGCCGGGGCTCGTGCTGATCACTGGACCGAGAGGCAGGCATAAAGTCAGCTTATGACCTCATAGGGTCGAACTCACTGGTGGGGGACCTGGTACGTCCACAGAATCGTGTCATGGCCATCTATCTGCGGACCCAGTCGCCCACCCGTACGTACCGCCCGGCCGCCCTGCGGGTGCCGGCCCTGCGGTACGTCGGGCCCAACTGGTACGCGCCGGTCATGGGCACCGCGATCGTGGCGAGCGCGGGCGTGGCCCTGCCCGGGGATCCCGGCTGGCTGCGGGCGGCCTGCACCGTCGTGTGGGCGCTCTCGGCGGCCCTGCTGGCCGTCGTCCTCGTGGCCCGCGCGGGCCACTGGCTGCTGCACCGCGACCAGGCGCGCGCCCACCTCATGGACCCGGCGGTCGCCCCCTTCTACGGCTGCCTCTCCATGGCGCTGCTCGCGGTCGGCGGGGCCACGATGGTGGTGGGCAGGGATGTGATCGGGCACGGGGCCGCGGTCGCCGTGGACGCGGTGCTGTTCGCCCTCGGCACGGTCACCGGTCTCGCGGCGGCGGTCGTGATCCCGTATCTGCTGGTCGTACGCCACCGCCCGGCCCCCGGCACGGCGTCGCCGGTCTGGCTGCTGCCGCTGGTGGCGCCCATGGTCTCCGCCGCGCTCGGTCCGCTGCTGGTGCCCGAGCTGCCTGCCGGGCAGTGGCGTGAGGCGCTGCTGCTGGCCTGCTACGCGATGTTCGGGCTGTCGCTGCTGTCGACGCTGGTGGTGCTGCCGCTGGTCTTCGGCCGGCTGGTGCACCACGGGCCGCTGCCCCTGGCCCTGACGCCCACGCTCTTCCTGGTGCTCGGTCCGCTGGGGCAGTCGACGACCGCCGTGAATCAGCTGGCAGACGCGGCGCCGGGGGCGGTCGGCGCCCCGTACGCTTCCGCCTTCGCCGCGTTCGCCGTGCTGTACGGGGTACCCGTGACGGGGTTCGCGCTGCTGTGGCTGGCGCTGGCGGGCGCCATGGCCGTACGGGCGGCGCGGCGCGGGATGACGTTCACGATGACCTGGTGGGGCTTCACCTTCCCGGTCGGCACGTGTGTCACCGGCGCCGCCGGACTGGCCGGGCACACCGGGCTGGCGGCCTTCGGCTGGCTGGCCGTCGCTCTGTACGTGTTCCTCGTGGCGGCCTGGGCGGTGGCCGCGGCGAAGACGCTGCGCGGGCTGGCGGGCGGAACGCTGCTGGTGGCCCCGCGGGCGTCCCTGCCGGTGACGGTCCCCGCCGTCTGAGGAAGCGGCGGGCCGCCCCCTTCAGCGGCGCGAGTCGAAGGTGGCGTCGATGTGTTCCGCCACCGCGACTACCAGCAGCCGGGTGCCGGGGACGGTCGCGCGCCAGCGGTGCCGTACGCCGCCGGAGAGGAACAGCGTGTCGCCGCGGTCCAGCCGGTACGCCTGCCCCTCGGCCTCCACCTCGGCGGCGCCTTCCACGACGTACATCACCTCGTCGTTGCGGTGCTGGAACTCGCGCCCGAGGTCCGTCTCGCCGGTGAACTCCAGGGCGCTGAGCTGATGGCGCCCGCGCACCACTCTGCGTACCCCCTCGCCCTCCCCCGCCCGTACGACGTCGACGGCGCGCGCCGAGTCGGCGGCCGCCCGCAGCCGGACGGTCGTGGTCTCCAGCGCTTCCGCGACGCGGTCCAGGGACTTGGCGCTCGGGCGGGCCCGTTCGTTCTCGATCTGACTGAGAAAGGGCACGGACAGCCCACTGCGCACGGCGACCACGGACAGCGTGAGCCCGAGGCTCCTGCGCCGTCGTCGGACCGCGGCACCTACCCGCGGTGTGTCCTTGTCGTCCATGTCCGGCTCCCTCCCGCCTTGCCATCCTCGCGGCTGCGAGCACCCTACGCATGTCGTTCGGGGTATGGCTCCGAAGCCGATGATGGGAAACCTACCGGGGAGTGACCGGCAGTACACCGAAAGGGACGGCCCCGGTGCGATACCGGGGCCGTCCCTTTCGGTGTACTGCGGGGTGAATCAGCTGCCGACGGGCGCCATCTTGTCGATCACGTCCGGGTTGGCGTCCATCCAGCGGCGGGCGGACTCCTTCTCCTTGCCCGCACCGCCCTTCTGGATCTCCACCTCGAGCGAGGCCAGCTGCGCCTCGGTGAGCTCGAAGTCCTTCAGCCAGCCGGTCAGCTCCGGGAAGTCCTCGGGGAAGTCCTTCTTGGCGACGGTGTGGATCTGCTCGCCCTTGCCCCAGGCACCCTTGGGGTCCTTGAGCTTCTTCAGGTCGTGCTTGCCGTAGGCCCAGTGCGGCGACCACAGGGTCACCACGACGGGCTCCTTCTTCTTGATCGACCGGTCGAGCTCGGCCAGCATCGAGGAGGTACTGGAGGAGACGACCTCGTACTCCCCCTCCAGCCCGTACTCCTTGAGGACCTTCTCGTTCAGCGTGCCCATCATCCCGGCGCTGGACTCGATACCGATGATCTTGCCGTTGAACTTCTTGCCCTGGCCCTTGAGGTCATCGAGCGAGTCGATGCCCTTCACGTACGAGGGAACCGTCAGCTCCAGCGAGGTCGGCCCGTACCAGGAACCGAGATCGGTGAGGTCGTCCTTGTAGCGGTCCCAGTAGTCCTTGTGCGTGGTCGGCAGCCAGGAGTCGAACTGGACGTCCATCTGCCCCTGCGCAAGACCGGTGTACAGCGGACCCGGGTCGAGCTGCTTGACGGTCGTCCTGTACCCCCGGTCCTCCAGCACGTTCTGCCAGAGGTACGTGCTGGCGATGGCCTCGTCCCAGGGGAAGTAGCCCATGTTCACGGTCTTGCCCGCGTCCTTGCCCTGCGCCGGGCCACCGGCACCGGCCGGCAGCGGGGCGAGCTTGTCGACGAGCCCCGGGTTCTTCTTCAGCCAGGCCCGGACGCCGTCCTGCTCCTTGGTCTGGCCGGCCGCCTGGATCTCGTTCTCCAGGCTGGTGAGCTGCTCCTCGGTGAGCTTGAACTCCTTCAGCCAGTCGGCGACGACGGGAGCCTTCTCGGCGAAGCCCTTGTGCGCGACGGTGTGGACTTCCTCGCCCTTGCCCCAGGCACCCTTGGGGTCCTTGAGCTTCTTCAGGTCGTGCTTGCCGTAGGCCCAGTGCGGCGACCACAGGGTCACCACGACGGGCTCCTTCTTCTTGATGGAGGCGTTCAGCTCGGCCAGCATCGAGGAGGTACTGGAGGAGACGACCTCGTACTCCCCCTCCAGCCCGTACTCCTTGAGGACCTTCTCGTTCAGCGTGCCCATCATCCCGGCGCTGGACTCGATACCGATGATCTTGCCGTTGAACTTCTTGCCCTGGCCCTTGAGGTCATCGAGCGAGTCGATGCCCTTCACGTACGAGGGAACCGTCAGCTCCAGCGAGGTCGGCCCGTACCAGGAACCGAGATCGTCCAGCTTGTCGCTGTACTTGTCCCAGTAGTCCTTGTGCGTGGTCGGCAGCCAGGAGTCCGTCTGGAAGTCGATGTCACCGCGGGCGACACCCGAGTAGAGCGGACCGGCGTCGAGCTGCTTGATGTCCGTGGTGTAGCCGCGCTGCTCCAGGAGTTCCTTCCAGAGGAAGGTGGAGGCGATGCCCTCGTCCCAGGGGATGTACCCCAGGTTGATCTTCTGGCCCTGACCGACGTCCGTACCGTCGGCCTGCGTGCTCTTGTCCTTGTCGCCGCCCGCGATGTTCAGGCCGCCCGCGATCAGCGCCAGGACGACCACGCCGACCATCGCGACCGCGGTGCCCGGCTTGTAGTGCGTGAACTTGAGGCGGCGCGCGGCGGCCGCGGCCTTGGCTGCTGCCCGGCGGCCGAGCGGGGAGACCCGCTCGTTGAGCGCCCCGGTCATCCGGTCCAGGTACATCGCGAGGATGACGACGGCGATACCGCTCTCGGCGGCCAGGCCGACCTGGAGCTGGGTGATCGCGGCGTACACCTTCTCGCCGAGACCGCCGGCTCCGGCCATACCGCCGATGACGACCATCGACAGCGACAGCATGATGACCTGGTTGATGCCGGCCATGATCGTCGGCAGCGCGAGCGGCAGCTGCACCCGGGTCAGGGTGTCCTTGGGGGAGGTGCCGAACGCCTCGGCGGCCTCGACCAGTTCGCTGTCCACCTGACGGATGCCGAGTTCGGTCATGCGTACGCCGGGCGGCATCGCGAACACGATGGTGGCGATGACACCGGGGGTGACGCCGACGCCGAAGAACATGACGCCGGGGATCAGGTAGACGAAGGCCGGCATCGTCTGCATGACGTCGAGCACCGGTCGCAGCGTGGCGCTGACCTTGTTGTCGCGCGCGGCCCAGATACCCATGGGAACGGCGATCACGATGGTGATGACCGCTGCCACGAAGACCAGCGACAGGGTCGCCATCGCCTCGCCCCAGAGTGCGAGGGAGTCGATCAGGGCGAAGCCCACGAAGGTGGCTACCGCCGGGACCACACCGCGCAGCCAGAAGGCGAGTACGGCGAAGATCCCCGCCATGAGCAGCGGTTCACCGCCGCTGAGCACGGCGTTGACGCCGTCGTACATGCCACCGAGCACGGCCTTGACGGCGTCGAAGATCCAGGTGAGGTTCGACTGCAGCCACTCGACCGCGTTCTCGACCCATTTGCCAAAGGTGAACCTAGGCACCGGCGGTCACCTTCTTGACGTCGCGCGGGGCGGGGAGCACCGTCTCGATTCGTGGTTCCTCGCCGAGGGCGGCGAGGAGCCGGTTGCGGGGTACGACGCCGATGACGTCGCCCTGCGCGTCGGTGACTGCGACAGCGACGCCACTGGTGGAGCAGGGGGTGAAGAGTTCGGCGATCGGTGTCTCCGCCGACACCGTCGCGGGCGCCTCGGCCAGCAGTTCCTCGTCGGAGCGGCCCTTCTCGGGCTGCTCCATGATCGAACCCGCGGTGAGCACGCGCGAGCGGTCGACGTCCTGGATGAAGGAGGCGACGTAGTCGTTGGCCGGGCGGACGAGGATGTCCTCGGCGGTGCCCTGCTGGACGATCTTCCCGTCACGCATCACGGCGATCCGGTCACCTAGGCGCATGGCCTCGTTGAGGTCGTGGGTGATGAAGACGATGGTCTTCTTGAGCCGCTTCTGCAGTTCGAGGAGCTGGCTCTGCATCTCGCGGCGGATCAGCGGGTCCAGCGCGCTGAAGGACTCGTCCATCAGGAGCAGGTCCGCGTCAGTGGCGAGCGCGCGGGCCAGGCCGACGCGCTGCTGCATTCCGCCGGACAGCTCGTCGGGCCAGGACTTCTCCCAGCCGGCGAGGCCGGTCATCTCCAGCGCCTCGGCGGCGCGCTTCTCACGCTCGGCGCGCGGCACACCCTGCACTGCGAGGCCGTACGCGGCGTTGTCCAGGACGCTCCTGTGCGGGAAGAGCGCGAAGTGCTGGAAAACCATGCTGATCTTGGAGGAGCGGACCTTGCGCAGCTCTCGGGGGCTCAGGGCGGTCAGGTCCTGACCGTCGAAGAGCACACGTCCGGCTGTGGGGTCGAGCAGTCCGTTGAGCATCCGCAGCAACGTGGACTTGCCGGACCCGGACAGACCCATCACGACAAAGATCTGGCCCGGTTCCACGGTGAACGACGCGTCGATCACCGCTGCGGTCGTTCCGTCGGCGCGCAGCTCCTCGCGGTCGGTGCCGCTTTCGAGTTTCCGCACGGCTTGATCGGGTCGTCTGCCGAATACCTTGTACAGGTGCTCAGCTTGCAGCCTTGACACATACACCTCACGCGTCGAACCGAAAACGGTCTGCCACCCCCGCCGGCAGACCGTGGAGCGGTGCGGATTCGGTCCGCACTGCACGCGCACTGGTTGAAAATGCGACGTGGTCCGCTCCGGTGGCGCGCCTGCCCCCACTTACGCAACCCAAACACGAGAGTGACCCAGTTCACTTTTGACCCCGGTTCACACGGGAACCTCACAGCACCGGCCGGAGACCGCGCACGGCACGGGTTCACCGCGCACGCCGCCGGTGCGGCATCCCTGTCAGCGGCGCGCGGCTTCCACAGCAGTGGCGTGCGGCTTCCACGTCAGTGGCGTGCGGCATCCCTGTCAGTGGTGTGCGGCATCATCGGGGTGTGACGCGACGCCTGATGCTCCTCGACACCGCTTCCCTCTACTACCGCGCCTATTTCGGCGTACCGGATTCGGTGCGCGCACCGGACGGCACGCCGGTCAACGCCGTGCGGGGACTGCTCGACTTCATCGGACGACTGGTGCAGGACCACCGGCCGGACGATCTCGTCGCCTGCATGGACGCCGACTGGCGCCCCCACTGGCGCGTCGAGCTGATCCCCACCTACAAGGCGCACCGGGTGGCGGTGGAGACACCCGCGGGCATGGCCGACGAGGAGGACACCCCCGACACCCTCGCCCCCCAGGTCCCGATCATCGAGGACGTCCTCGACGCCCTCGGGATCGCCCGGGTGGGCGTCTCTCCGTACGAGGCGGACGACGTGATCGGCACACTCACCGGTCTGGCGACGGGCCCCGTGGACATCGTCACGGGCGACCGGGACCTCTATCAACTCGTCGACGACGCCCGCGAGGTGCGGGTGCTCTACCCCCTGAAGGGCGTCGGCTCGCTCCAGGTCACCGACGAGGCGTGGCTGCGCGAGAAGTACGGCGTCGACGGCTCCGGCTACGTCGATCTGGCCCTGCTGAGAGGGGACCCGAGCGACGGCCTTCCGGGCGTCCCCGGCATCGGCGAGAAGACGGCCGCGAAGCTCCTCGACGCCTTCGGGGACCTGGCCGGGATCATGGCCGCGGTCGACGACCCCGCCGCCCGTCTGACCCCCGCGCAGCGCAAGCGCCTCGACGAGGCGCGGGACTACGTGGCGGTCGCGCCGAAGGTCGTCCGGGTCGCCGCCGACGTACCCCTGCCCGCTTTCGATCCGGCGCTGCCCCGCGAGCCGCACGACCCGGCGGCTCTCGAAGCCCTGGCGGAACAGTGGGGGCTGGGCGGCGCCCTTGTGCGGCTCCTCTCCACACTCCGGAGCTGAGATGCTAACTTAGGTAACCCTAAGCATTTCGGACGCAGGGAGACGCTCGTGGCAGAACGACCGGCACGCCAGGCACCCAAGGCTCAGGGAGCCCGGGTAGTGCGCACCGAGCGGCTCACCCCGCACATGGTGCGGGTGGTGCTCGGCGGTGACGGTCTCGCCGGCTTCGCGCTCTCCGGTTTCACCGATCACTACATCAAGCTGTGCTTCGCGCCTGAGGGCGCGGACTACAGCCACCCCTTCGACATGGCCGCCATCCGCGAGCAGTTCCCGCGCGAGCTGTGGCCGACCACGCGCACATACACCGTGCGCGCCTGGGACCCGGTCGCCCGGGAGATGACGGTCGACTTCGTGGTGCACGGCGATGAGGGCCTCGCGGGTCCGTGGGCGATGCACGCGGCCCCGGGCGACCAGGTGACGTTCCTGGGCCCCGGCGGGGGCTACGGGCCCGACGCGTCGGCGGACTGGCACCTTCTGGTCGGCGACGAGAGCGCCCTGCCCGCGATCGCGGCGACGCTGGAGCAGATGCCGGCGGGCGCGGTGGTCCTCGCGTTCGTCGAGGTACCGGACGCCTCGGAAGAGCAGAAGGTCGTCACGCCCGACGGTGTCGCCATCACCTGGCTGCACCGCGACGGCCGTCCGGTCGGGGATGCACTGACCGCGGCGGTGAAGGCCCTGGACTTCCCCGCGGGAGAGGTGCAGGCGTTCGTGCACGGCGAGGCTGGGTTCGTGAAGGAGATCCGCCGCCATCTCCGCCTGGAACGGCAGATCCCGCTCTCGCAGCTGTCGATCTCCGGTTACTGGCGCGCGGGCCAGAGCGACGACGCCTGGCGCGCCGTCAAGCGCGAGTGGAACGAGCAGGTGGAGCGCGAGCAGGAGAGCGCCGCGTAACACGAGTGCGCCCCACGCACAGGAACCCCGGTGACCGGCCAGGACGGTGACCGGGGTTCAGGCGTTCCCGGCGGCCCGGCCGTCACCGGCGCCAGCCTCCGCCTCCCCGCTCCCGTCTCCCCCGTACACCCGCGCCGACACGTCCACGTGCGCGAGCCGTCGCAGCGCGCTGAACATCGCCTCGCCCAGCACCGTGCCGACCACCACGCTCCGCTTCCCGGCGGGACGGCGTCGGAACCACACGGCCTCACGGATTCCCGGCAGCGTGGAAGAATTTCCGCCGACTGACCAATCCGTACGGGTGACGGCTCCGAATCACACCAGGGAACCGATGCGCCGACCTGGAGGAAAGCCCGCGTGAAAGAAGCCGTCCACATCAGCGGAGCCCCCTCCGCGGGGCCCGATCTCCAGGAACTCCTGGTGAGGGCCGCCAGGGGGGACCAGCACGCCTTCGCCACGGTGTACGACGCGGTCTGCGGACCCGTGCTCGGTCTGGTGCGCAGTGTCCTGCGGGACCCGGCCCAGTCGGAGGAAGTGGCGCAGGAGGTGCTGGTGGAGGTGTGGCGCACGGCGCCCCGCTTCCAGCCGGACCGCGGGAGCGCCATGAACTGGGTGCTGACGCTGGCCCACCGCAGGGCCGTCGACCGGGTGCGTTCGGCGGAGGCCGCGGCGGCCCGCGAGCACAAGGCCGCGCTGCTGGACCGTAGGCCCGACTTCGACGAGGTGTCGGAGCAGGTCGAGACGCGACTCGAACGTGAGCAGGTCCGACGCTGTCTGCGGTCGCTCTCCGAACTGCAACGCCAGTCCGTGACCTTGGCGTATTACCAGGGTCACACCTACCGCGAGGTATCGGAGCTGTTGTCCGTGCCTCTCGGGACCATCAAGACACGGCTGCGCGACGGGCTGATCCGGCTGCGCGACTGCCTGGGGGTGAACGCATGAGCACCGCTGAACTCCACACACTGACCGGGGCCTACGCCCTGCACGCGCTGCCCGACGACGAGCGCACCGAGTTCGAACGGCACCTGGGCGCCTGCGAGGCGTGCTCCCAGGAGGTACGGGAGTTCACCGCGACCGCCGCACGGCTCGGGCTCGCGGTGTCCCGCACACCGTCGGCAGGACTGCGCGACCGCGTGCTGCGCGAGGTGGCGACCGTACGCCAGGAGCCGCCGTCCCACAGCCGGCTCAACCGGGCCACCAGGGCCGGGGACCGGGCCCGGCGCCGGACGACCAGTTATCTGCTGGCCGCCTGCCTCGCAGCCGCGGCGGCGTTCGGCGGGGTCGCGGTCTGGCAGAACGAGCTGGCCCAGGACGCCCGGCAGGAGGCGAACCGTGCCGAGCAGCGGAGCGATCAGCTCGCCCAGGTGCTCGCGGCCTCGGACGCGAAGACCAACTCCGGGACCCTCAAGGGGGGTGCCCGGGCAACCGTCGTCGTCTCGCGGAGCGCCGACCGCGCGGTGTTCCTGGCCTCGGGGATGGAGCGGCCACCGGCCGGCAAGGTGTACCAGCTGTGGTTCGACGAGGGCGGCACCATGCGGTCCGCCGGACTGATGGACCCGTCGGCGTCGGACGGCGCCGTACTGATGGACGGACCGGTCGGCGATGCGTCCGGGATGGGCGTCACCGTCGAGCCCTCCGGCGGCTCCGAGCAGCCGACCTCCGCACCACTGGCCCTGATGGGCCTGCCGACCTGAGCCACCTGGCGAGGCTGAACGGGAAGGACCCGGTGGCGGACGGCGCCACCGGGTCCTTTCACGCGCTGAGGGGGGAGGGTTCCGGCCGGGCGGGTGTCGGCCGGTCACCGCTCAGTCCCGGCGCGGGGGCCGGGGGAAGAACCCGCTGGTTCGCGCCCGGTACGCGGCGAAGCCCGGCCGCCCGGCCATGTGCCGCTCCAGAAGCGCCTTGCCGCTGCCCCTGATCAGCAGCCAGCTCATCACCAGGGGCGCCACGATCGTCGCCGCCGACACCGCCGGCTCTTCGCAGACGAACAGGAACAGCCCCCACCACACACGGAAGTCACCGAAGTAGTTCGGGTGCCTGGTCCATGACCACAACCCCCGGTCCATGATCCGCCCGCGGTTGGCCGGGTCGGCCCTGAACCGTGCCAGCTGCCGGTCCCCGACGGCATCGAAAGCCAGGCCGACAGCCCACAGCCCCGCCCCCGCCCAGGCCCACCACGTCAACGGCCCCGTCAGGTACTGCGCCGCCTGTACGGGCAGCGAGACCAGCAGGACCAGCGCCCCCTGGAGGAGATACACCTTGCGGAGGGCGTACAGCGCCGGCTTTCCGCGCCCCTTGGCGAGCATCGCCGCGTAGCGCGGGTCCTCGCCGTGTCCACGGCCGCGCCGGGCGATGTGGACGGCGAGCCGCAGGCCCCAGACCACGGTCAGCCCGGTCACCAGGAGACGGCGGCCGTCGTCCCCTTACCCCGAGGACAGGGCGTACGAGACGAGCGCGACAGCAGCGAACCCGATCCCCCAGGCGACATCGACGATGCGGTGCACACCCCTGCGCAGGGCGAGCGCGATTCCGGCTCCCTCCGGTCCTGCAGGCGTGCGTGGGCACGGGTCACGTGCCCTTCGGGGTCATTCGTGGCAGGTGCCGCGAAGGATTGGCCGACGGCAAAGATTCATTCGATCGAGTGAGGGACCAATCCGCGGCCCGACCGGGACCGAATCACCGGTGTGAAAGCAGATCAGAACGATTCGCAGCCGCACAGGGCCTCCGGGTCCCGGGCATCCCGCTGGGCGCGCGCCCTGTTCGCCGCGCTCAGCGGTCTGATCGCCGGGTTCTGCGCCCTGTGTGTCGCCGAGCTGGTCGCGGCTGCCGTGCGACCCGAGGCGGGTCCGGTCACGGCGGTGGGCGGAGCGGTCATCGACCGCACTCCCCCGGCCGTCAAGGACTTCGCCGTACGGAACTTCGGCACCGCCGACAAGCTGGTGCTTCAGCTCGGCATCCTCGTCCTCCTGGCGTTCTTCGCCATGGCGGTGGGGGTGCTGGCGCTGCGGCACCGGCGGCTCGGTGCGGCGGCCGTCCTGGTCTTCGGTGTGGTCGGGGCAGTGGCGGCGACCGGGCGGCCCGAGGGCCGGCCGGGCGACGCGCTGCCTTCGGTGGTGGGTGCCCTGGTGGCCGCAGGAGTGCTGTATCTCCTGATCGGACGGCTTGCCCCGAGGACCCTTCCCTCTCCCGCGGCTGGGGAGACGGAGGTCCGGGCGGACCAGGGCACCTTCGACCGGCGCGGATTCGTGATCGCGGCGACCGCCGCGGCGGTCGCCTCGGCCGGCGCCGGTTACGCAGGGCGGCGGGTGACGGCGTCCCAGCAGGCGGGGGCGTCCGCTTCACGCGGCGGGATCACACTGCCGGTCCCGGATTCGGCGGCGCCCGCACCGCCCAGCGGCGCCGATCTGGGCATCCGGGGGCTCAGCTCCTTCGTCACCCCGAACAAGGACTTCTACCGCGTGGACACCGCGCTGGTGGTGCCGCGTGTCGACGCCGGCCGCTGGCGGCTGCGTATCCACGGGACGGGCGTGCGGCGGCCTGTCACGCTCGGCTTCCAGGATCTGCTCGAACGGAAGCTGATCGAGCGGGACATCACGCTGACCTGCGTGTCCAACGAGGTGGGCGGCCCCTACGTCGGCAACGCCCGCTGGATCGGCGTACCGCTGGCCGACCTGCTGCGCGAGGCCGGGGTGAAGCCGCCCTCGAAGGGCGGGAGCGCCGACCAGCTCGTGGCCCGGTCCGTCGACGGCATGACGATCGGCACTCCTGTCGAGGACGTCATGGACGGGCGCGACGCGATGCTCGCGCTCGGGATGAACGGTGAGCCGCTCCCCTTCGACCACGGTTTCCCCGTCCGGATGCTCGTCCCCGGCCTGTACGGCTACGTGTCCGCCTGCAAATGGATCAAGGACATCGAGCTGACGACCTTCGACGCGTACGACGCCTACTGGGTCAAGCGCAGCTGGTCGCGGCAGGCGCCCATCAAGACCCAGTCGCGCATCGACACCCCCCGCCCCTTCGCCTCCCCCAAGGCGGGCACGGTGCAGGTCGCCGGGGTCGCCTGGGCACAGCAGCGGGGAATCGCCCGGGTCGAGGTCCGGGTGGACGGAGGCCCGTGGCAGACCGCTCGGCTGGCAGCCGAGGACAGCAGGGACACCTGGCGCCAGTGGGTGTGGGAGTGGCCCGCCACCACCGGCAGTCACAGCCTCGAAGTCCGCGCGACGGACCTTACGGGCGCCACCCAGACCGACAAGCGCGTCGGCACCGTCCCGAACGGGGCGACGGGCTGGCATTCGGTGGTGGTCAACGTGCCCTGAATCACATCACCCCTACTCACAAGCCATATATCAGTCACAGACGAACAACATTCGAACCAGGAGAACACCATGAACACCCTTCGCTTCCGTCGCGCCGCCATCGCCGTGTCCGCCGCAGCCGTCCTGCCGCTCGCCCTCTCGGCGTGTTCCAGCGACACCAAGGACTCCGCTGCCGGATCCACCCCCTCGGCCGCCTCCTCCGAGCCCGCGGCGCCGGCCGAAGAGGCGACGGCCGACACGGACAAGCCGTTCGGTCCTGGCTGCGCTTCCGTTCCGGCGGACGGCGCGGGCTCCTTCGACGGCATGGCGCAGGACCCGGTCGCGACGGCCGCGTCCAACAACCCTGACCTCTCCACGCTGGTCACGGCCGTCAAGCAGGCGGGTCTGGTCGACACCCTCAACAACGCGCAGAACATCACGGTGTTCGCGCCGACGAACGACGCCTTCGCCAAGGTCCCGAAGGCCGACCTGGACGCGCTCCTGGCCGACAAGGCCGCGCTCACCAAGGTCCTCACCTATCACGTGGTCGGTGAGAAGCTGGCGCCGAAGCAGTTGGAGAACGGCTCCTTCGACACCCTGGAGAAGAGCAAGCTGACGACGACGGGTTCGGGTGTGGAGTACACCGTCAACGACTCCTCGAAGGTGGTCTGCGGCAATGTGCCGACGGCCAACGCCACGGTCTACATCGTCGACTCCGTCCTGATGCCCCCGAAGTAGCGGGGAGCGGCGCGAGCACTTCGGCGCCGCGCGGTGACGGTCGTGTGATGCCCCGGCGACAGCTCGCCCCGCAATCTGCCGCCCGACGGGAAACCGGCGACAGGGTCACACGACCGCCACCGCACAGGCCGTTCCGCTCACAGATTTCCATCGCCAATTCGATCGGAAATCTACACATAAGCGGCAGATAAGTGCAGAATGGGCATGGTAGGTGCCCACCGCGTGCACTCATCCGGCGGTCGGGCCTGTAGCTCGAAGGAGACGAATCTCATGAGCAACGTCTCGCGCACTAGGAGTGACATAGGCGCTCACCCCGATGTGCCTGAAATGCAAGCGCGGCACGACCGCATCATCGGTGGACGCGACGTAGCCCTCGTGGACGCACCGGTACTTCTGGTCGGGCTGTACTGCGCGGTCTCGCCGTGGGTGCTCCACTTCACGGCGAGCCAGCCCGCCCTGGTGGCGCACAACCTCGTCCTCGGTATCGCGATCGCGGTGCTGGCACTCGGATTCACCGTGATGCCGGAGCGGATGTACGGACTGAGCTGGGCCATCTGCGCCATCGGTGCCTGGCTCATCGTGTCGACGTGGATCGTGGGCACCAGCCCGGACGCCGGGGTCATCTTCAACAACGTCATCGTCGGCGGACTGACCGTCCTGCTGGGCATGGCCTGCGCGGGAATGGTGATGAAGAGCAAGAAGACCTGAGCACGCCGGCAGGCGACCGAGGCCCCGGCTGGGCAAGCACTCCCTGCCGGGGCCTCAGTCCGGTCAGCCCCCGGACTCAGCGCCGCCCCACGTCCTCCGTCGGCCCGAATGACGGGCAGCACCGCTTCGGCCGTCGCCTCGGCGAGAGCGGCCACCGGCCGACTCGGGGGCACAGGCTGCGCCTCCCTCAGCCCGCCCGGCGTCCATGGACCGGGGTCCGGGGCGGAGCCCCGGTTCCGGTAAGGGGCGGGAAGGGGAAGGAACAGCCCGCCACGGGCGCCCACCCGCACCCCGGGCCGACACACCCACCCTGCCTCGCCTCACCCCACAGAGCTGTACGCCACCACACCCCGCAACACCGCGTCGACCGCCTTGTGCGCACTCTTCGCCACAGAGCCGCCCGCCCCCTCCCGAGGCGCCGCGGCCGCGATCTGTCCCAGCACATCGATCACCTGCTTGCACCACCGCACGAAGTCCCCCGCAGGCATCTCGGCCTCACGCAACACCTCGTCGAGTGTCCGCCCGGAGGCCCACATGTAGACCGCCCAGGCGAACCCGAGGTCGGGTTCACGCTGCCCGACGCCCTCCGCCTGGTTGATCTTGAACTCTTCCTCCAGGGCGTCCAGACGGCCCCAGATCCGCACCATCTCGGCCATCGCCGACTTCGCGGGCCCGCTCGGCAGCTTCGGCGCCACCGCGTCGTCGGCCTGCCGCGCCTCGTACACCAACGCGGAGACGCATGCCGCGAGTTCGGCCGGGTTGAGCCCCTCCCAGACACCTTCCCGCAGGCACTCACTGGCGAGCAGATCGAGCTCGCCGTAGAGGCGCGCCAGCCGCCGCCCGTTCGGGGTGACCTCGTTGTCGCGCAGATAGTCCAGCTCGGTGAGAAGCGCCACGATCCGGTCGAAGGTCCGGGAGATCGTGTTCGTGCGCCCGGCGATCCGGCTCTCCAGCTGCTTCGTGTCACGCTGCAGCCGGTGATACCGCTCCGCCCACCGCGCATGGTCCTCACGCTCGTCGCAGCCGTGGCAGGGGTGCGCCCGCAGGGCCGTCCGCAGCCGGGCGATCTCTCGGTCGTCGGCCGCGGCCGCGCGCTCCCTGCGGTGCCGGTCGGGCACCAGGTGCCCGGCCTTCGACCGCAGCGCCGACGCCAGATCGCGCCGCGACTGCGGCGACCGCGCGTTGAACGACTTCGGCACCCGCATCCGGTCCAGCGCCTCCACCGGCACCGGGAAGTCGATCGACGCCAGCCGCTTGACCTGACGCTCCGCGGTCAGCACCGTCGGCCGTGGCCCTTCGGCGTACTCCGCCCCCCGGTGCCCGTTGGCCCGCCCGGCAGGCAGCCCCGGGTCGAGGACGAGCGCCAGTCCGGCGAACTTGCCGGTCGGCACATGAATGATGTCGCCCGGCTTCAGCTTCTCCAGGGACGCCGCCGCCGCGACCCTCCGCTGAGCCGCCCCCTGCTTGGCCAGCTCCGTCTCGCGGTCCTTGAGGTCGCGTCGCATCCGCGCGTACTCCTCGAAGTCACCGAGGTGGCACGTCATGCCCTCGCGGTAACCCTCCAGGCCCTCCTCGTTCCGCTGGACCTGCTTCGAGATGCCGACGACCGAACGGTCCGCCTGGAACTGTGCGAACGAGGTCTCCAGCAGCTCACGCGAGCGGTGCCGCCCGAACTGGTGCACGAGGTTCACGGCCATGTTGTACGAGGGCCTGAAGCTGGAGCGGAGCGGATACGTCCGCGTACCCGCGAGCCCGGCCAGTCCACTCGGGTCCATGCCGCGCTGCCACAGCACCACCGCGTGGCCCTCGACGTCGATCCCGCGCCGCCCGGCCCGGCCGGTGAGCTGCGTGTACTCGCCGGGGGTGATGTCGGCGTGCTGCTCGCCGTTCCACTTGACCAGCTTCTCCAGGACGACCGAGCGCGCCGGCATGTTGATCCCCAGCGCAAGCGTCTCCGTCGCGAAGACCGCCTTGACGAGCCCGCGGACGAACAGCTCCTCGACGACCTCCTTGAAGGTCGGCAGCATGCCCGCGTGGTGCGCGGCGATACCCCGTTCCAGCCCTTCGAGCCATTCGTAGTAGCCGAGGACGTGAAGGTCCTCACCCGGGATGGAGGCGGTCCGCTCCTCGACGATCTCCCGCACCAGCCGGCGCTTGTCCTCGTCGATCAGCCTGAGCCCTGCCTGCAGGCACTGCTGAACGGCGGCCTGGCAGCCTGCCCTGCTGAAGACGAAGGTGATGGCGGGCAGCAGCCCCTCGTGGTCCAGCCGGTCGATGACCTCGGGTCTCGACGGGGTCCAGATCCGGCTGCGCTGACGGCGCTCCCGCTCCCGGTCGGCCTCGCGCACCATCTTGCCGCGGCGCCGGTCCCGGGGGTCGTACCCCGACTGGTTCTCCATGCGGGCGAGCCGGACGAGGTCCGGGTTGACCTCACGGCGCCCCGTTCCCCGGCCTCCGTGGTCGGTCTCCTCCTCGAAGAGGTCGTACATCCGGCGCCCTGCCAGCACGTGCTGCCACAGCGGCACGGGACGGTGCTCGGAGACGACCACTTCGGTGTCTCCGCGGACGGTGCCCAGCCAGTCGCCGAACTCCTCGGCGTTGGACACGGTCGCCGAAAGGGACACCAGGGTCACGGACTCCGGCAGATGAATGATCACTTCCTCCCACACCGCACCCCGGAAGCGGTCGGAGAGGTAGTGCACCTCGTCCATCACGACATAGCCGAGGCCGGTCAGGGACTGCGAGCCCGAATACAGCATGTTCCGCAGGACCTCGGTGGTCATGACGACCACCGGTGCCTCGGAGTTCACGCTGTTGTCACCGGTCAGCAGGCCGACCTTGTCCGCACCGTAGCGCCGGGACAGATCGGCGAACTTCTGGTTGGACAGCGCCTTGATCGGGGTCGTGTAGAAACACTTGCGGCCCTGCTGGAGCGCGAGGTGCACGGCGAACTCGCCGACGATCGTCTTGCCCGAACCGGTGGGCGCCGCCACCAGCACGCCCTTGCCCGCCTCCAGGGCTTCGCATGCCTCGACCTGATAAGGGTCGAGGCCGAATTCGTACATCTCGCGGAAGGGCCCGAGGGCCGTGGCCTGCTCGGCCGCACGAACGCGAGAAGCCTGGTATCGCTCAGCTGGTGAGAGGTCCTCTGTCATCTTGATATGAGCCTACCCGCCACCTCTGACAGCCAGGCGATCTTTAATTCTCCGGAAGCAGAACCCTCACCGCGCCCGGCACGAGCGTGGCCGTGAGGGGCAGCGCGCCCAGCGGTTCACCGTCCGCGTAGGCGGTGACACCCGCCGCCGCCAGCTCGATCGAGGAGACGCGGTGCACGGTGACCGCGGGGTGGCCGAGGTGCGTTCCCTTGTACACCCTGGGAAACACCTTGAGCAGCGTCGTCCGGCTGCAGTCCCCGACCACGGTCACGTCGAAGAGGCCGTCGTCCATGACCGCGTCCGCGCAGATCCGCATGCCACCGCCGTACGTGGAGCCGTTGCCGACGGCGATCAGCGTCGCCTCGACCTCCCGCACAGGTCCCCCGTCGAGCCGGACGCGGTACGGAACCGGCTCGAACGTGGCCAGCTCCGCGAGGATCGCCAGGTCGTACTTGAAACGGCCTCCCCAGCGCATCCGGTTGCCCCGGTCGTTCACCCGTGAGTCGAAGCCGGAGGCGAGCACGGAGCCGAACCACCGTTCACCGACCCGTCCGAGGTCGATGTCCCGGACATGCCCCTCCTTGAGGGCCCGGGCGGCCAGCCGCGCGGCGGCGGCCGGGTCGCGTACCGGCAGCCCGAGCGCCCGGGCGAAGTCGTTGCCCGTACCGACGGCGACGACACCGAGCGGGGTCGTGGTGCCGGCCAGGGCCTGAAGGGCGAGAGAGGCCATGCCGTCCCCGCCCACGGCTATCAGCGCACCGGTCCCGGCGCCCACGGCCTCGCGGGCCCGGCGCAGAGCGTCGTCGGCGTCACCACCGAGGACCGTACGCACAGAGAACCCGGCGTCCCGGAACGCGGAAGCGGCCGGCTGCGCGGCGTGCGCGCCCCGGCCGCGTCCGGCGGTGGGATTGACGAAAAGGGTGATCTGGCTGGTCACCCGCCGGACCTTACAAGGTCAGGTGATGTCGTCGTAACCGTTGACCCGGTGCGATCGTGCACCGTCCGACTCGCCGGTGGCCTGCTCCGGCAGCGGGGTACGCGAGGCGGACACGGCTTCCGGGGTGAGGTCCAGCCGCGATGCCTCGTCGTCGTCGAGTTCGGCGTCGGGGTTGGCCCGGCGCCTGCGCTTGTCGTTGAGGAGGGAGAACCCTGTCGCGATGAAGTAGAGGACGGCCAGCGGTCCCGCGAGGAGCAGCATGGACAGCGGTTCACCGCCCGGGGTGGCGATCGCCGCGAAGCCGGTGAGGCCGATGATCATGCCTCGCCACCAGCCGAGCATCCGCTTGCCTGAGACGATGCCCGTCATGTTCAGCGCGATGAGGAGCAGCGGCAGTTCGAAGGCCAGACCGAAGACGATCACCATGCGGGTGAGGAGGTCCAGGTAGCTGTCGAGCCCGATCTGGTTCTGGACGTCGCTGGGAGTGAACCCCAGCATGATCTCCGCCGTCTGCGGCAGGATCGAGTACGCCAGGTATCCACCGGCGAGGAAAAGCGGCGCTCCGAGGACCGCAAAGCCGTAGGCATACCGCTTCTCGCCCTTGTGCAGACCCGGGGCCACGAACGCCCACAGCTGGTAGAGCCAGACCGGGGCGGCCAGCAGCACACCTGACATCAGGGCGACCTTCAACGCGTTGGTGAAGGGTCCCATGAGGGTGTCGGTCTTGAGCAGGGCGCAGGGGCTCCCGTTCTTGGAGACGACGACCGCGCCCTCACAGCCCACCGAGCTGATGAGCGGGCTCAACAGGAAGTCGTAGATGTCCCTCTGGAAGAAGGCAGCCACGACCGTCACCACGACAATCGCCAGTACGGCCTTCAGCAGCCGGTTACGCAGCTCACGCAGGTGATCGAGGAGGGGCATACGCCCCTCTTCGTCCTTCTCCTGCTTGCGGGCAGACTTGAGCAACCCACTTCCCTCGTCTCGTACGGCAGCTGTCGGTTAAGCCCGTCAGCTGTCAGCTCTGGGTGGTGGGCTTGGGCTCGCTGACCGGGCGGGAGCTGGTGACATCTCCGGGCGCGGCCTGGATGGTACGGGCGGCGGTCGCCTGCGGGGCCTGGTCCGTCACGGTCTCCGTCGTGGGCGCGGCGGGCTCCGCGTCGTCCTTCTTCATCGCCTTGGCCTCGCTCTTGAGGATGCGGGCCGACTTGCCGAGCGAACGCGCCATGTCAGGGAGCTTCTTGGCACCGAAGAGGAGCAGGATGACAGCGATGATCAGAACGATCTCGAGGGGCTTCAGATTGCCGATCATGTGCGACTTCCTTCTCACTGAGGCGACTGGAGGGTGGGCTCTCTACCCGTTCGATCGGACATAGGTCCGATCTGTGCGCTGGCAGCGATCGTATCCCGCAGGAGTAAACGTGAGGCAATGCCCGTGCGTACGCCCGGTTGCGGCCCGCACCTCCCTGCCTGGGCCGACCTCAAGAGCGTACCCCCCGAGCTTGCGAAACAGGAGGGCGCTGCCCTTCTAACGCAAGGCCTCACCCGTGGCGGCGAGACCGGTCGCGGCACGTTCCAGATCCTCTGCCGCCCGATTGATCCGCTGGGTGGTGGCGGAAACCTGGCGGCCCAGCCGCTGGGCCTCGACGAAGACCTTGACGGCGAGTACGCCGAGTACGGCGATCCCCAGGAACCCCAGGGCGATGGCGAGCATGGGCCAGAACATGCGGCGGTGCCTCGATGTCGTCGTGTTCTACAGGGCGGGTACTGAAGCGCGGGCTTACGGAGCGGTGTGAAGGCGCAGCGTCCGCACCCCTCCACCAGTGAGGAGTTCGATGATGCGCTCCCCGGCGGGCTTACGGACTGCGGCGCCGCACTCGGGGCAGGTGAAGGAGTAGAAGGTGGTGCGGCTGCTGGCGCCGATCACGAGGCGCAGCGCCCCCGCCGGGAGTTCGAAGCGTCCGCGGCAGTCGGGACAGGCTGCCTTGAACCGGACGGCGGCGGGGACAGGTACCGGGACAGGTGTGACGACGGGCAGGGTGGCCGACGATACGGCCGCCCCTGCCTGCGCATCGGATATTACGGATGTCTGGTCCATCTCCTGCGCCCTCCGCCCGCCGCTCAGGCGACGTCGTCGTACGCGGCGAGCGCGTCCCGGGCCGCCTCCCGCGCACTCCGCGCGAGCTCCGGCGGGGAGACGATCCGGCCTTCCCCGCCGAGCCGCAGCGCGAGCCTGCGCAGGGAAGCCGGGTCGGGGGTGCGCAGAGTGATCCGCAGGCCGCCGTCGGGAAGCTCGTCGGCGCTGTCGTGCGGGTAGTACTCGGCGACCCACCGGCCACCGGGCCCCACCTCGATCACGACCTCCGGGTCCTCGGCCGCGGGCTGCACCAGTCCTTCGGAGAGGTCCCGCAGCTCCAGCTCCGGCGGGGCGGACGGGGCGTCCAGAAGACGGATCTCGGCGACCCGGTCCAGCCGGAACGTACGCCGGGCCTCGGAGAGCCTGCACCACCCCTCCATATAGGTGTGGCCCACGGCGAACAGCCGGATCGGGTCCACCTCGCGCTCGGTGAGCTCGTCGCGTGCCGGGGAGTAGTAGCGCAGCCAGAGCCGCCGCCGCTCGGAGATCGCCCGGTCCACATCGGCGAATACGCCACCCTCGGCCTCGAAGGTGACCGAGAGCCGCGAGCTGGCGGCCCCCACCTCACCGGCGGCGGTCTCCAGTTTGGCGGTAGCGCGGACCAGTGCGAGCCGGTCGCTCTCGCGCAGCCCGGGCAGCGTGGCCACCGCGCGCGCCGCGACGAGCAGGGCGGTCGCCTCGTCCGAGGCGAGGCGCAGGGGCGCCGCGACGTCGTCCGGGTTGTGCCACCAGATCCGGTCGCCGTCGGTGTCGATGTCGAGGAGGTCCCCGCCCCGGAAGCTCGTCCCGCACATGGGGAGCACGTCCAGGTCGGAGATCAGCTCGTCCTCGGTGATCCCGAACGCCCGGGCGACGTCCTGGACGTGGGCGCCGGGGCGCTCACGCAGATAGGTCACCAGGGAGAGCATCCGGCGGGTCTGGTCGATCGCGTTCGTGGCCATGAGCTACGGGTCCCCTCAGTCCTTGGCCACGGCGCGCAGCCGGTCCATCACATCGGCCCGCAGATCGGCGGGTTCCGTCACGACCACGTCCGGGCCGAATTCGACGAGCCAGGCGTCCAGCCCGTGTCCGTACGGAATCTCCAACTCGTCCCAGCCGTTCCCGAGTTCCCGGACCGATATCGCCCGGGACCGCAGCGGGTATCCGGACCCGGCGCGCAGCCTGATCCACGCGGACCTGGTGGCGGTCTCGCCGGCCCAGCTCTCCACGGTCTCGCGCACGGTCACGACATCCGGCACCTGGGCGGTGAAGGCCCCGGCGCGCGAGCGGACCCGGCCGGTGATCCGGGAGAGCCGGAACACCCGCTCGGCGCCGCGGTCGCGGTCCCAGCCGGCCAGATACCAGTGGCCGCGCCAGCACTCCAGGGTCCAGGGCTCGACCTGGCGCTGCTCATGGCGGGCGGCGTTGCCCTTGCGGTAGTCGAAGGTGACCGGGCGGCGGTCCCGGCAGGCGAGCATCAGCGGCTCGAACGCCGCCTCATGAACCGGGATGCGGGGTTCGAGGGCGCTGTGCACCTCGTAGGCGTCCTCCGCCTCGGGCATGCCCGCGGCCCGCAGCTTCTGCAGGGCACCGCTGGCCGCTCCGGCGAGGCGGGCCTGCTGCCAGACCTTGGCCGCCAGTCCCAGGGCGGCGGCCTCCTCGGCGTCAAGCGTGATCGGAGGCAGCCGGTTGCTGTCACGGCGGGCGAGATAGCCGGTCTCGGCGTCAAGGTTCTCCACGGTCTCGATGACCAGTCCGAGTTCGCGCAGGTCGTCCTTGTCGCGCTCGAACATCCTGTTGAAGGAGTCGTCGGTCCCCGCTTCGAGGTACGCCTCGATGGACTCGCGCAGCTCGCGCTTGCTGAGCGGGCGCCGGGTGCCCAGCAGGCACAGCGCCAGGTTCATCAATCGCTCCGCCTTGGCAATCGCCATCGACGCCCTTTCTCTCCATGCTCTTTGACCCTCGACCGTACCGCCCAGGGGTGTCCGGACAAAAGCGAGGGCCCGTGCCTCACGGCACGGGCCCTCGTTCACGCGCGACTGTGGATCAGACGCCCATCAGGTCGCAGACGAAGATCAGCGTCTCGCCCGGGGCGATGGCACCGCCGCCGGCGCCGCGGTCACCGTACGCGAGGTTCGCGGGGATGATCAGCTCGCGACGGCCGCCGACCTTCATGCCCTGCACACCCTGGTCCCAGCCCGCGATGACCTGACCGGCACCGAGCTGGAACTTGAGCGGAGTCCCGCGGTTCCACGAAGCGTCGAACTCCTCGCCGGTGGAGTAGGCCACGCCCACGTAGTGGACGGAGACGGTCTGGCCTGCCTTGGCGACCTCGCCCTCGCCCTCCCAGATGTCCTTGATCTGCAGGTCGACCGGCGGCTCGCCACCCGGGAATTCGATCTCGGGCTTCTCGATGCTCACTGAATTGCTCCTCTAAATGATGAACTGGGCAACCGGGACAGTCTTACATCTTTGCCAGGATGTCGACTGCGAACACCAGCGTGGAGTTGGCGGGGACGGTCTGCTGCGCCTTGTCGCCGAACCCCTGGTCCGGCGGGATGACCAGCAGCACCCGGCTGCCGACCTTCTTGTCGACCAGACCGTCCTTGAGGCCCTTGAGGGTGATCTGGGCCAGCGGGAAGGTCGCGGTCTTGCCCGTCTGGTAGGTGCTGTCGAACGGCTTGGAGCCCTTCCACAGCAGACCCACGTAGTTCACGACGACGCTGTCGCTCTCCTTGATGACCTCACCGTCGGACTCCAGGACGTAACTGGAGACCAGCTTCTTGGGCGGGTCGCTCTTGGGGATCGTGACGGTCGGCGCCTTGCCGTCGGTCTTGGTGCCCACCTTCGGCAGGTCGATGTTGTCCTGCGCGACTTCGGAGCCCTTGGCCGAGGCCGGGATCTGCGTCGCCTTCACGATGTCGACGACGAAGACGAGCGTGGCGTTGGGCTTGATGTCGCCCTGGCCCTGAGCGCCGTAACCGAGCTCCGGCGGAATGACGAGCTCGACGCGACTGCCGACCTTCTGGCCCACCAGGCCCTTGTCCCAGCCCTGGATGACCATGCCGGCACCGAGCGTCAGATCGAAGGGCTGACCCTTGTCGAAGCTGTTGTCGAAGGGCTTGGCGGAGTCCCACGACTGCCCGAGGTAGTTGACCTGGATCGCGTCGCCGTTCTTCAGCTTCGCGCCGTCACCCCCACTGATGACCTCGGTCTGCAGCTCCTTGGGCGGATCGCCCTCGCCCTTCGCGAGAGTGGGCTTCTCGCCGAACTTCGCGCCTGCGGTGATCGCGGGCACTCCGTTCTTGGACGAGGCGGAGTCGGAGCCCTTTTCGTCGCCGCAGGCCGCTGTCGACAGCAGCAGGAGGGGGACGACGAGAAGGCCGGCAAGTCGGCGCACTGGTTCCTCAGATCTCAGACGGCACGTTGGTTGGGTCCACGACACTCTAGGGCGTGGACAGGGCCCCGTACGAGGAACGTACGGGGCCCTGTCGTCACCTGAGGTGCCGGGACATCGTGCGCCCGGTCACATACCGGCGATCAGTTTCTCCACCCGGTCGTCCACGGACCGGAAGGGGTCCTTGCACAACACGGTGCGCTGCGCCTGGTCGTTGAGCTTGAGGTGGACCCAGTCGACGGTGAAGTCCCGTCGCTGCTCCTGGGCCCTGCGGATGAAGTCCCCGCGCAGCCTCGCCCTGGTGGTCTGCGGGGGCACCGACTTGCCCTCGAAGATCTTCAGGTCGTTGCAGATGCGGGCGACCTGTCCCTTGCGCTCCAGCAGGTAGTAGAGCCCTCGGCGGCGGTGGATGTCGTGGTAGGCGAGGTCTATCTGGGCGACCCTCGGATTCGACATGGTCATGTTGTGCTTGGCCCGGTACCGCTCGATGAGCTTGTACTTCATGACCCAGTCGATCTCGGTGCCGATCCGGTCGAGGTCCTCCGCCTCGATCGCGTCCAGGGTGCGGCCCCACAGTTCGAGCACCTGGTCGACCGTGCCGGTGCGGATGCCGCGGCGCTCCACGAAGTCGACGGCCTTCTCGTAGTACTCGCGCTGCACCTCGATGGCCGAGGCCTCACGGCCGCTGGCCAGGCGCACCTTGCGCTGTCCGGTGATGTCGTGGCTGACCTCGCGGATGGCCCGGATCGGGTTCTCCAGGGTCAGGTCGCGCATCACGGTGCCCGCCTCGATCATGCGGAGCACCAGGTCGGTCGCGCCGACCTTGAGCAGCATGGTCGTCTCGGACATGTTGGAGTCGCCCACGATGACGTGGAGGCGGCGGTACCGCTCCGCGTCGGCGTGCGGTTCGTCCCTGGTGTTGATGATCGGTCGCGAGCGCGTCGTCGCGGAACTGACGCCCTCCCAGATGTGCTCGGCACGCTGGCTGACGCAGTAGACCGCTCCGCGCGGAGTCTGCAGCACCTTGCCGGCACCACAGATCAGCTGTCTGGTGACGAGGAAGGGAATGAGGATGTCCGCGAGCCGGGAGAATTCTCCGTGCCGGGCCACGAGGTAGTTCTCGTGGCACCCGTAGGAGTTTCCCGCCGAGTCGGTGTTGTTCTTGAAGAGATAGACGTCGCCCGCGATTCCCTCCTCGTGCAGGCGGCGTTCGGCATCGACGAGCAGTCCTTCGAGAATGCGCTCGCCGGCCTTGTCGTGCGTGA
This sequence comes from Streptomyces finlayi, assembly GCF_014216315.1. Lineage (NCBI taxonomy): Bacteria > Bacillati > Actinomycetota > Actinomycetes > Kitasatosporales > Streptomycetaceae > Streptomyces > Streptomyces finlayi. Next base: position 6,585,421 of record NZ_CP045702.1, on the reverse strand, counting down.
CCAGCTCGGTCACGTTGTCGCATTCGGGGGTTGCATATTCCGGATGCGATCCCACGTCGAGGTAGAGGCGGGCGCCGTTCCGCAGGAAGACATTGCTGCTGCGGCCCCATGACACAACACGGCGGAAGAGGTAGCGCGCCACTTCGTCAGGTGACAGTCGGCGCTGTCCCCTGAACGTGCACGTGACGCCGTACTCGTTCTCCAGCCCGAAAATGCGGCGGTCCATGACTGAACATTACGCCTTATGGCCTGAGCTGAAACCGGGTTCGACGGCCCCGTTTCGATCATTTTCCGATCCCGTCACAACAGTGGGCGTACGCGCGGGAACTGCGAGGACCCCTCCGGTGGCCAGGAGGACCACCAGCGCGGCCACTCCACCCGCCCCCGCGACGCCGAAACTCCACGCCGTCCCGCCGAGCTCGACGGCCGGGCCCGCCAGGGCCGTTCCGGCCGCGGCGCCTACACCGAACGTGGTCACGAGCCAGGAGAACGCCTCCGTGACCGTGCCGCGCGGTGCGTGCCGGTCGACGACGATGAAGGAGCAGGCGATCGCGGGCGCGAGGAACACGCCGGCGAGTGCGGCGAGCCCGGTCATGGCGGCCACACCCGGGGTGAGCGTCAACGGCAGATAGCCCAGCGCCAGCAGGGCGACGATGACGCGCAGCCGCCGCTCGGGCGCACCGGCCCACTGCCGGGCCCCGTAGACCACTCCGCCGATCAGCGCGCCGAGCCCGAGGGCCGCCATCAGCCAGCCGTACACGGACGCGTCGCCGTGGTCGTCGGCGTAGGCGACACCCGCCACCGTGATCGAGCCGAGGGCCGTGCCGACGAAGAAGAACGATCCGAGCAGGGCGAGCAGTCCGGGTGAGCGCAGAGCTCCGAGCCAGTGCGCCTCGCGGGGTGCGGAGCGCCAGGTGCGGGAGGGCTCGGACAGGACGACGGACAGGGCCCCGAGGACCCCTATGGCGTTGATGACGACGAGCGCCACGGCGGGCGACCAGAGTGCGACGAGGACAGTCACGAGCAGCGGGCCCAGGGTGAACATGATCTCCTGGGCGACGGCGTCCATCGCGTACGCCCGGTGCACCCGGTCCTGCGGCCCCAGGACGGTGGGCCACAGAGCACGCAGGCCGCCCTCCAGCGGGGGCGTGCAGACTCCGGCGATGACGACGGCCAGACAGGCCAGCGGCAGCGGGTCGAGGCCCACGAGGGCGAAGAGCGCCATGCCCAGTGCCGAGAGCACGGCGGCGGGGAGCTGGACGCGCGGCTGGCCGTGGAGGTCCACCGCACGGCCGAGCAGGGGCTGCCCCACGGCCGTGGCGAGCCCGTAGGCGGCGGCCAGGGCGCCTGCCAGCGTGTAGCTGCCGCCCTCCGCGCGGGTGAACAGGACGATCGCGATGTGGGCGGTGCCGCTCGGCAGACGTCCCACGAGCGTTCCCGTCAGCAGCCGCGTCGCGTGCCGCGCCCGGAGGACGTCCAGATATCCCGCGGCCATGCCTGCCCCTCTCGCTCGGACGGGCGTGCGACCCGGCCGAGGTGTTACGTATAACTTCGAGACTCATACGTACCATGTGCGCAGTCCGGGGTCCACCTCACGGTGTCCGGACATCAAGGCACCACTGAGCACGGAGGCCCGAAGTGACCAGCGCGCAGCAGCCCGCCCCGGCACGGCCCACCAGCCGGGACGTGGCACGGGCGGCCGGAGTCTCCCAGGCCACCGTGTCCCTCGTGCTCGGCGACAAGTGGCGGGGAAGGGTGTCGGAAACCACAGCGGTACGCGTACGGGACAGCGCCGCCTCGCTCGGATATCGGCCGAATCTCGCCGCCCGCAGCCTCCGTCTCGGCAGCACCCGGACGGCGCTCCTCGTCGTCCCCGCGCTCACCAACGAATTCTTCGCCCGGGTCTACACGGGCGCGGCCGGCGTCGCCGCAGCACATGACTTCGGGGTCGTGCTGTACCCGTCGCCGGACGGCACGGGCCCGGCCAGGGACCCCTTCGCCTCGGCCCGTGCGTCGCTGGACGGTGTGATCGCCTCGTCCATGGCAACCGAGGCCCTGGGGGCGCTGCGCGGCGCCGGACTGCCTCTCGTGATGCTGGACAGCGACCCTGCCGATCCGGGCGCGGCGGCGCAGGTGAACCTCGATATCGCCGACGGCATGCGGCAGGTGACGGAACATCTGCTGGACCTGGGCCACCGCCGGTTCGTCCACCTCGCCTCCGCCGTGGATTCCTGGACGTTCGCGGTCCGCGCCGGGGCGCTGCGTGACACCGTGCGCGGGGTGCCGAGTGCGGTCGTACGCACCGTCCCCGCCGCGCTCGATGTCACGGCCGGGCGAGAAGCCGTGGAACGGGCGCTGGCGGCCCCGGGGCCTCTTCCGACGGCCATCGTCTGCGACGACGACATCCTGGCCGCAGGAGCCTGCAAGGCGGTCCGCAGACGCGGACTGCGGGTACCGGAGGACATCTCGGTGACCGGCTTCGACGACCTCGCGCTGGCGACGGCCGTGGAGCCGGAGCTCACCACGGTGCGGCTCCCCGCCGAGCAGGTGGGCGAGCGAGGCATGGAGGCCCTGCTGGCCGTTCTGGACGGCCGCCCGGCGAAGCCCGGCAGGCTGCCCGTACACCTGGTGGTACGCGGCTCGACCGCGACCGCCCCGGCCCTCCCCTGACCGGCTCCGGCATGACCGTGCCCCGGCCCGCCGTCAGCGGCGGTACGGGGCACGGCAACGGAGCGTCGAGCGGAGTGTCAGTCCTCGGCAGGGGGCTCCGTGGTGCCACCGGAGCCCTTGGCCTCGCTCCTCCCGGTCGCCGAATCGCCGGAATCGTCGGTTTCGTCGTCGGAGGGTGCGTCCGTCGGGGCCCCGCCGCCGTCCGCGTCGAGGAGGCGCGCCAGCTGGCGCCCGACGATCCGCTTGAACTTGCGCTGCTGCGGCCTCGTGCGGTCCAGGACCGCGACCTCCAGCCGTTCGGCGGGAATCTCCCGCTCGCCGCCGTTGGGCTCCCGTGACAGCGCTTGGACGGCCAGCTTGAGCGCCTCGGCGAGCGTCATGCCGTCGCGGTGACGCTGGTCCAGGAAGCTGCTGATCTGCTCGGCGTTCCCGCCGACCGCGACCGAGCCGTGCTCGTCCACGATCGAACCGTCGTGCGGCAGCCGGTAGATCTGATCGCCCTCGGGCAGTGCGCCGACCTCGGCGACCACCAGTTCCACCTCGTACGGCTTCTCGGCCGCACTGGAGAAAATGGTGCCGAGCGTCTGCGCGTAGACGTTGGCCAGACCACGAGCCGTCACATCATCACGGTCGTAGGTGTATCCACGGAGATCGGCGTATCGCACACCGCCGATACGGAGGTTCTCGTACTCGTTGTACTTGCCGGCGGCCGCGAAGCCGATCCGGTCGTAGATCTCGCTGAACTTGTGCAGCGCACGGGACGGGTTCTCGCCGACGAACACAATGCCGTCGGCGTACTGCAGCACAACCAGGCTGCGACCACGGGCGATGCCCTTCCGGGCGTATTCCGCCCGGTCGGCCATGGCCTGCTGAGGTGAGACATAGAACGGCGTCGACACCGGCTATCCGTCCCTTTCTGTCAGTGACGAGTGCATCGAAGAAGGCGGAAGGCCGGTCAGAGCAGCGCGGCGCGCGGCCCGTCGGGCTCTTCCATCCGGCGCTCCAGCACGGCGGCGGCGATCTCGGCGGATTCCACGTCCGTGAGCCTCCGGAAGCCCTCGTCGGTGATGACGGTGACGATCGGATAGATCCGGCGTGCCACGTCCGGTCCGCCGGTCGCCGAGTCGTCGTCCGCCGCGTCGTACAGCGCCTGCACCACCAGGGTCAGCGTCTGCTGCTCCGTCAGGTTGTCGCGGTAGAGCTTCTTCATCGATCCACGGGCGAAGATGGAACCGGAGCCGGTGGCCGCGAAACCGACTTCCTCGGAACGGCCGCCCGTGACGTCGTACGAGAAGATTCGGCCCTTTTCACGGTCGACGTCGTAGCCCGCGAAGAGCGGGACGACGGCGAGGCCCTGCATGGCCATCGCCAGATTGCTGCGGATCATCGTGGAGAGCCGGTTGGCCTTGCCCTCCAGGGAGAGCGTGGCGCCCTCGACCTTCTCGAAGTGCTCCAGCTCCAGCTGGAACAGCTTGACCATCTCCACGGCCAGACCCGCCGTACCGGCGATACCCACCGCCGAGTACTCGTCGGCCGGGAAGACCTTCTCGATGTCGCGCTGCGCGATCATGTTCCCCATGGTCGCCCGTCGGTCACCGGCGAGAACCACGCCACCGGGGAAGGACGCCGCGACGATGGTCGTCCCGTGCGGTGCCTGGATGGCCCCCTGGAGGGGCGGCAGACTCCGCTTGCCGGGCAGCATGTCGGGTGAGTGGTCGGACAGGAAGTCCATGAACGAGGACGAACCCGGCGTCAGGAAGGCAGCTGGTAGACGCCCGGTGCTACGAGTGTTGGCTTCCACGCGTTTCCCTCCAGGTATGCGATGGCCCTGCGCAAGGAGTCAGGATCATCCCCCAACTTGCCGATGGCCGAATTGCAGTTGAAGCAGTACGTCCCGGACCCTACCCGTCCTGTGGTGGTGATCCACATGGAGTTGCAGTCCGGGACGCACTTTCCACCCCGTTCACATGAGTGAACTACTGTCCACCCTTCTGAACGAACGAGCGAACGAAGTCCTCGGCGTTCTCTTCCAGGACGTCGTCGATCTCGTCCAGGACCGAGTCGACGTCGTCGCTCAGCTTCTCCTGTCGCTCCGCGAGGTCCTCGGAAGCCTGCGCGTCCCGCGCCTGCTCCTCGGCCTCCTCGTTGGAACGCGTCGCCTTCTGCTGTCCGCCGCCGGTGTCCTTGGTCGCCATATAGCTCACCCCGCTCGGTTCGAAGCAATTGATCAGACCCTACCCATGAGGTCCGACATTGGCCCGGTACTTGTCTCAACGTCCGGAGGTCATCGGAATGATTCCCAGCCGGCAGCCCTTTCAGCCGCCCGAGAGCACCCGGACCAGCTCTTGCGCCGTACGGCAGCGGTCCAGGAGCCCCTCGACGTGTTCGCGTGTCCCGCGCAGCGGTTCCATGGTGGGCACCCGCTGCAGGGAATCCTGGCCGGGCAGATCGAAGATGACCGAATCCCAGGAGGCCGCGGCGACGTCGTCCGCGTACTGCTCCAGGCACCGGCCACGGAAATATGCCCTGGTGTCCTCAGGCGGCTTCGTCCGGGCCCGCTCGACGTCGCTCTCGTCCAGGAGCCGCGTCATCTTCCCGCGGGCCGCCAGGCGGTTGTAGAGGCCCTTGTCGGGTCTCACGTCGGCGTACTGGAGGTCCACCAGGTGCAGGCGCGGGGCGTCCCAGTCGAGGCTGTCGCGTCGCCGGTAGCCCTCCATGAGTTCCTTCTTCGCGATCCAGTCCAGCTCCCCCGAGAGGCTCATCGGATCGTTCTCCAGCCGGTTGAGCGTGTCCTCCCAGCGGGTCAGGACGTCCTTCGTCTGCGCGTCGGCGTCGGCGCCGTACCTCTCCTCGACGTACTTGCGGCCCAGCTCGAAGTACTCCATCTGGAGCTGCACAGCGGTGAGTGTCCGGCCGCTGCGGAGCGTGATCAGCTGCTTCAGTGTCGGGTCATGCGAGACCTGGTGCAGGGTGCGCACCGGCTGGTCGACGGCGAGGTCGACGTTGATGAAGCCGTCCTCGATCATCGAAAGGATCAGTGCCGTGGTGCCGAGCTTGAGGTACGTCGAGATCTCGGACAGATTGGCGTCACCGATGATCACGTGCAGCCTGCGGTACTTCTCGGCATCGGAGTGGGGTTCGTCGCGGGTGTTGATGATGGGGCGCTTGAGCGTGGTCTCCAGGCCCACCTCGACCTCGAAGTAGTCGGCGCGCTGGCTGATCTGGAAGCCGTGCTCATGGCCGTCCTGACCGATGCCGACCCGGCCCGCGCCGGTGACGACCTGCCGGGAGACGAAGAAGGGCGTGAGATGGCGCACGATGTCCGAGAACGGGGTCTCCCGCTTCATCAGGTAGTTCTCGTGCGTGCCGTACGAGGCGCCCTTGTTGTCGGTGTTGTTCTTGTAGAGGTGGATCGGCTGGGCGCCCGGGATCGCGGCGGCCCGCTCGGCGGCCTCGGCCATGACCCGTTCGCCGGCCTTGTCCCAGAGCACCGCGTCGAGCGGGTTGGTGATCTCGGGTGAGCTGTATTCGGGGTGCGCGTGGTCGACGTAGAGCCTGGCACCGTTGGTGAGGATGACATTGGCCAGGCCGATGTCCTCGTCGGTGAGCTGACTCGAGTCGGCGGTCTCACGGGCGAGGTCGAAGCCTCGCGCGTCGCGCAGCGGATTCTCCTCCTCGAAATCCCAGCGGGCGCGGCGCGCCCGGTGCATCGCCGCCGCGTAGGCGTTGACGATCTGGGACGAGGTGAGCATGGCATTGGCGTTGGGGTGACCGGGAACGGAGATCCCGTACTCGGTCTCGATGCCCATTACTCGCCGTACGGTCATGCGGCCCTCCTTGCCCGGCGCCGGTCCCCTCCGGGGGCGGCGCTCAAGTACCGCTGCTTGTCCGGTGGGCGTGCGGTGCCCGTCCCCGCACTGCGCGACTCGGCGGTACGGCAGAGCCTAGAGCGCCATTGCGCCGGTGGGGAGATCAATTACGTCATTGCTCGGATATGGCCGAAGCGGCCGGGGAAAACAACCGGCTGCGGATGCCCGGCCGGGCATCCGCAGCCGGTCTGCGTTCTAGAGGTACTGCCCGGTATTTGCCACTGTGTCGATGGAGCGTCCGGTGTCCGCACCCTGCTTTCCGGTGACGAGTGTGCGGATGAAGACGATCCGCTCACCCTTCTTTCCGGAAATCCTGGCCCAGTCGTCCGGGTTCGTCGTGTTGGGAAGGTCCTCGTTCTCCTTGAACTCGTCCACACATGCCTGGAGGAGATGGGAGACGCGAAGGCCCTTTTGGCCGTGTTCGAGGAATGCCTTGATGGCCATCTTCTTTGCCCGGTCGACGATGTTCTGAATCATCGCGCCCGAGTTGAAGTCCTTGAAGTACAGGACTTCCTTGTCACCGTTGGCGTAGGTGACCTCCAGGAAGCGGTTCTCCTCGGACTCGGTGTACATCCTCTCCACGACGGACTGGATCATGGCGTGAGTGGCGCCGGGCCTGGAGCCGGCGTGCTCGGCCAGATCCTCCGAGTGGATCGGCAGCGAAGGCGTCAGGTACTTCGCGAAGATGTCCTTCGCGGCCTCCGCGTCCGGACGCTCGATCTTGATCTTCACATCGAGTCGGCCGGGCCGCAGGATGGCGGGGTCGATCATGTCCTCGCGGTTGGAGGCGCCGATGACGATGACGTTCTCCAGTCCCTCCACACCGTCGATCTCGGCGAGCAGCTGGGGAACGATGGTGTTCTCCACGTCCGAGCTGACACCGGAACCACGGGTGCGGAAGAGGGATTCCATCTCGTCGAAGAAGACGATGACGGGGGTGCCCTCGCTCGCCTTCTCCCGGGCACGCTGAAAGACCAGGCGAATGTGCCGCTCGGTCTCGCCGACGTACTTGTTGAGGAGCTCGGGGCCCTTGATATTGAGGAAGTAGCTCTTCCCCGCGGGCTGTCCGGTGACCTCGGCGACCTTCTTGGCCAGTGAGTTGGCCACGGCCTTGGCGATCAGAGTCTTGCCGCAGCCGGGTGGACCGTAGAGCAGGATGCCCTTCGGCGGCCGCAGCTCGTGCTCCTTGAAGAGGTCGGGGTGGAGGTACGGAAGCTCGACCGCGTCGCGGATCAGTTCGATCTGGTCGCCCAGACCGCCGATCTTGTCGTAGTCGATGTCCGGGACCTCTTCGAGGACCAGTTCCTCGACCTCGCTCTTCGGGACCACTTCGTAGACGTAGCCGGATCTGGGTTCCAGCAACAGGGAGTCGCCGGGACGGATGGTCATGTCCATCAGCGGCTCCGCGAGCCGCACCACCCGTTCCTCGTCGGTGTGCCCGATCACCAGAGCACGCTCGCCGTCCTCGAGGATCTCCTTGAGGGTGACGATGTCCCCGGCCCGCTCGAACGCCATGGCCTCGACCACGTTGAGCGCTTCGTTGAGCATGACTTCCTGACCTCGCCTGAGGTCTTCGAGGTCGACGCTTGGGCTGACGTTCACCCGGAGCTTGCGGCCCCCGGTGAAAATATCGCAGGTGCCGTCCTCGATGGACTGCAGGAAGACACCGAAGCCGGCCGGCGGCTGTGCGAGCCGGTCGACCTCCTCTTTGAGGGCCACGATCTGGTCTCGGGCCTCGCGGAGCGTATTGGCGAGCCGCTCGTTCTGGGCGGACACGCCGGCCAGGTTGGTCTGCAACTCGACGATCCGCTCTTCGAGAATCCTCGTATGACGCGGAGAGTCGGCGAGCTTACGTCGCAGGACGGCGATTTCCTGCTCGAGATAGACAACCTGGCCGGCTGGGTCTTCTGACCCCCGCCCGGGCCGGATGCCGCGGTTGATGTCGTCGTCGTGGGCTGCCACGGTCCTCACCTCCTCCAAGGGGAGCTGGACGCTTCCTGACCCTACCTGGGTGGGTGATGATTGAAACCCCTAGATCACAAAGACTCCGGGGCGTGTCCGATCTTCACCCTTGCGCTCTCCCTCACGCCAAGGGAATACCCACTTTGAGCACCGGAAAGCCGCCGGTTGTATCGTCGAAGCGTTCAACACCCGTCAGGGCTGGCTTCATTTGGTTCGGATACGCAGGGAACGGCAGGACATATGACCGTGCGGCAGGACGCTCCGGGCGACAGCGGAACACAGGATCTGGAGGTCTGGATCGACCAGGACCTCTGCACGGGCGACGGTATCTGCGTGCAGTACGCACCCGAGGTGTTCGAGCTGGACATCGATGGCCTGGCGTACGTGAAGAGCGGGGAGGACGAGCTCCTCCAGGACAAGGGCGCCACGACGCCGGTGCCGCTGCCGCTCCTCCAGGACGTGGTGGACTCGGCCAAGGAGTGCCCGGGCGACTGCATCCATGTACGACGCGTTTCGGACAGCGTCGAAGTTTTCGGTCCGGACGCGGCCTGAGGGCTGTCCGGCGGCTCAGGCGTCGCGCGCCAGGTCCTGGTCGGACCTGACGAAGGCGTTGCCCTTCCACTGCCAGCTGGCCTTCTCGGTCTCGTCCGGGCAGCAGCGCGGCACGTCCATGGTGGAGTAGCCGAGCAGTGTCGCCGAGACGATTCCGTCGTGCACGGAGAAGTCGGTGACCGTCGTCCGTGAAGCGGGGTCCACCAGGGTCGCGACGACCCTGGGAGCGGCCCCGCTTCCCTGTGTCAGGACGTAGACACCGCTGGGCGGTGTGCCCATGCCGGCGTCGCAGTGGACCACGGCGACGGTCTCGGGGCGGCCGTCGCCGTCGAGGTCTCCGGGGGCTTCGTCGGCCACCACGTTCTTCGCGCCGCCGCAGTCGAGGGGGTAGACCGCGGCTGCCGCGTCGGGGGCGGCCGCGGGCACACCGCCGGACCGGGAGGCCACTCCGTGACCGGATGCCGTGGCGGTGGCCGTGCCGGGCTGGAGCAGGCCCGCACAGGCGACGACGGCTGCCATCGCCGTGGCCGTGGCGAGCCAGTGCACCGGCTTCGTGGCGGTGTGCGCGAGGTCCGGGAGCGCGGAGGTCTGCACGCGGTATGTCTCCTGTGGTTCCTGGGGGCCTGGAAAGGCGGTGCCGGCTGCGCGTCGGCGGGCGGGGGGTGGCCAGCATCGTGCCACACCTCGCACGACCGCGGAACGGTGGGGTCGGCACCCGCTCACCGGGGCAACGAAAAGGCGCCGCTGCCGAGTTCCCCGGACAGGTCGGGGAACTCGGCAGCGGCGCCCGAGCGTTGTTACGGCGTCAGGCTCGGGAAGAGGTGCTGCCCGGGCCGTCGTAGTCGTCTCCGTAGGCGCCCTTGGAAGGGCGGCGACGGCGCAGCGGGGCCTCGACGCCGTCCGCCAGGCGGCGCGCGGTGACGAGGAAGCCGGTGTGGCCGATCATCCGGTGGTCGGGACGGACGGCCAGGCCCTCGACGTGCCAGTTGCGGATCATCGATTCCCAGGGCTGCGGTTCGGCGAAGCAGCCGATCTCGCGGATGGACTCGACGGTCCGCGAGAGCTGGGTGGTGGTGGCGACGTACGCGCAGAGGATGCCGCCGGGCACGAGTGCCTTGGAGACGGCTTCCAGGCACTCCCAGGGCGCGAGCATGTCCAGGACGACACGGTCCACGTCGGTGTCCGAGAGGTTGTCCTGGAGGTCGCCGATGGTGAGCTGCCAGGCGGGGTGCGGGGAGCCGAAGTAGCGCTCGACGTTCTGCTGGGCGATCTCGGCGAAGTCTTCGCGGCGCTCGTAGGAGTGCAGCATTCCCTGCTCGCCGATGGCGCGCAGGAGGAAGGTGCTCAGTGCACCGGATCCGACGCCGGCCTCCACGACGCGGGCGCCGGGGAAGATGTCGCCGAAGGCCAGGATCTGCCCCGCGTCCTTCGGGTAGACCACGGCGGCACCGCGGGGCATGGACAGGACGTAGTCGGGGAGCAGGGGGCGCAGCGCAAGGTAGGCGACGTTCCCCGTGGTGCGGACAACACTGCCCTCGGGAGCACCGATCAGCTCGTCGTGCGGGAAAGAACCCTTGTGGGTGTGGAAATTCTTTCCGGCTTCGAGCGTGAAGGTGTAGTGGCGTCCCTTGGGATCGGTGAGCTGTACCTGGTCCCCGACCTTGAAGGGCCCGCGACGTCGGGCGGCACCGGTCGGTTCAGACATGTGGCCAGCGTACCGGTGTTTCCGGGGGCTCCGACCGCCCGGCAGCGGCTCGACGGCGTCTCAGGCGCTCGGGCGGGCCATCGCGGCGACGAAAGCGCGTTCGACGTCGATGGTGGAGAGGACTCCGTAGATCTCCCCCGTCTCCTCGACGACGAGGTATTCGGTGGCCGGCGTGGCCTTGAGACGGTCGAGGAGGGCTTCGCCGGCCAGTTCGGCGGGGATCCTCATGCCGTCGGTGAGGTCCTGGGCGAGACCGCTCACGGCGACCCAGGGGCGGCGGTGCTCGGGAACACCGACGATGGCGGCCTCCCGGACCAGACCCTTGGGGTTGCCCTGTCCGTCGACGACGACCAGGGCCCGGGCCCCTGCCTCGTTGGCCCGGCGCAGCGCCTCGGAGAGGGGGGTGACGGACTCCACGGGGACGGCGCGCCTGGTGAGGGTGCGGGCACGCAGGTCCGGGAGGTGCTCGCGGAGGCGGGCCATGCGCAGGCTGTTTCCGGCGCCCGTCCAGATGATCCCGGCGAGGATCGCGGCGAGCAGGGCGTCGGTGACGGTCTCCACGCCGGTGATCTCGTCGGTTGCGTTGCCGAGCGCTCCGGTGTGGGTGAGCAGCGGGAGCCCGATGAGGACGGCGACGGCGAGACCACGGCCGACCCAGGCGGCGACGACGGTCCCGCTCATCGGCTTTCCGGTGATCTTCCAGACGACGGCGCGCAGCATCCGTCCGCCGTCGAGCGGGAGGCCCGGGAGGAGGTTGAAGGCGGCGACGAGGAGGTTGGAGATCATCAGCCCGGCGAGGAGCACGCCGGGGACGGTGGGGGGATCGACGAACTGCATCCCCGCGTAGAAGACACCGGCGAGGACGAGCGAGAGCAGGGGGCCGACGAAGGCGAGGACGAATTCGCGGCCCGGGGTCTCGGACTCCTTCTCGATCTCGGAGACGCCGCCGAAGAACTGGAGCTGGATGCGCCGGACCGGGAGCTTGTAGCGCAGCGCCGCGACCGTGTGGGCGAGCTCGTGGACGAGCACCGAGGCGTAGAAGGCGATCGCGAAGAAGAGCGAGACCAGGTAGCGGATGTTCCCGAGTCCGGGCAGGACCCGCTCCAGCTGGCCGCCGAAGACCCACGTGATGAGCGCCGCGACGATGAACCAGCTGGGGGCGACGTAGACCGGCACACCGAAGGGGCGGCCCATCAGGATGCCGCCGCCCGGTTCGGCCGGTCGCTTCGGCGTGCCCTTGTCGGGCGCGGCGCCCGGGTCCGTGCCCCCTGCGCCTTGCTGCGGCCGCCCGCTGTCACCGCTGTCGTCCACGGGGTCCCTTCGGTCGGTGGCGTCTTGCCACGATCATGCAGTGTGCGAGGGTCTGCCGTCGATGGTATTCCGCCCGGTGTCAGTGGCGGGCCGTAGGGTCTTCGACATGACCTCCGCACCCCGGCCGCCTCAGCCGCCCACGTCTTTGTCTCCGTCGCGGGCGAGCGACTTCATGCAGTGTCCCCTGCTGTACCGCTTCCGGGTCATCGACAGGCTTCCCGAGAAGCCCAGTGAGGCTGCTACCCGGGGCACGCTGGTCCACGCCGTGCTTGAGCGTCTGTTCGACAACCCGGCCGTGGAGCGTACGGCTCCGAAGGCACGGGCGTTGATCCCCGGCCAGTGGGACCGGCTGCTGGAGTCGAAGCCGGAGCTGACGGAGCTGTTCTCGGGTGACGCGGAGGGTGAGCGGCTTTCGCGGTGGCTCGGCGAGGCGGAGCAGCTGGTGGAGCGCTGGTTCTCGCTGGAGGACCCGACACGGCTGGAGCCGGCAGAGCGTGAGCTGTTCGTCGAGACGGAGCTGGAGTCCGGGCTGCGGCTGCGTGGGGTGATCGACCGGATCGATGTGGCGCCGACGGGCGAGGTCCGGATCGTGGACTACAAGACGGGCAAGGCACCGCGTCCGGAGTACGCGGAGGGTGCGCTGTTCCAGATGAAGTTCTACGCCCTGGTGATCTGGCGGCTGAAGGGCGTGGTGCCCCGGCGTCTCCAGCTGGTCTACCTCGGCAGTGGTGACGTGCTGACGTACGACCCGGTCGAGGCGGACCTGGAGCGGGTGGAGCGCAAGCTGCTGGCGCTCTGGGAGGCGATCCGGGAGGCGACTGAAAGCGGCGAATGGCGGCCGCGGCCGACGAAGCTGTGCGGCTGGTGCGACCACCGTGCCGTCTGTCCGGAATTCGGCGGTACTCCCCCGGTCTACCCCCTGTCCGTGCGCCCGGCGGAATCGGCGCAGGACGTCCAGGGCAGAATGGGACAGGTCCGGGCCGAGGCCGGCCAACCGGTGGCCCTCGAAGGCCCTTAAGGAGATTTCGTGGCGATCCGCGTCCTTCTGGTCGATGACCAACCGCTGCTGCGCACCGGCTTCCGGATGATCCTGGAGGCGGAGGGGGATCTCGCGGTGGTCGGCGAGGCCGGCGACGGTCTGCAGGCCATCGATCAGGTGCGGGCGCTGCAGCCCGATGTCGTACTGATGGACATCCGGATGCCCCGGATGGACGGGGTCGAGGCGACCCGGCAGATCACCGGACCGGGCCGCGACGGCCCGGCGAAGGTGCTGGTGCTGACCACCTTCGATCTCGACGAGTACGTGGTGGAGGCGCTGCGCGCCGGAGCCAGTGGCTTCCTCCTCAAGGACGCTCCGGCCAACGAACTGGTGCAGGCGATCAGGGTGGTCGCGGCGGGGGAGGCGATGCTGGCGCCCAGCATCACGCGCCGGCTGCTCGACAAGTACGCGGACCATCTGCCGTCCGGCGAGGACCCGGTCCCGGACGCCCTGCACACGCTGACGGACCGTGAGGTCGAGGTGCTGAAACTGGTGGCGCGCGGACTGTCCAACGCGGAGGTCGCCGCAGACCTGTTCGTCAGCGAGACGACCGTCAAGACCCATGTGGGCCACGTACTGACGAAGCTCCGTCTGCGCGACCGCGTGCAGGCCGCCGTGTACGCGTACGAGAGCGGACTGGTGCGCCCCGGCGCCCAGTGAGCAGTGGGTGGCGTGCCACCCTGCCGGCCGGTCCGGGGTGTGTCACCCGGACCGGCCTTTCTGTTGTGACGGGGTGTCGCCACGCGGTGTCGCCACGCGGTGTCGCCACGCGGTGTTGTCGTGCGCTGTTTACGCGGTGCCGCGCCCGAGCTCCCACAGGTGGAGGTCGGCGGAGGCGTTGACGGCCCACTCCACCCCGGTGAGGCCTTCACGGGAGGCGATGTACTGCTTGCCCTGCCAGACCGGGAGTACGGGGACGTCGTCGGCGACGATGTCCTGGAGCCGCTCGAAGGTCTTGGACGCGGCGCTGCGGTCCGTCTCGCGGCGGGACTGCGGGATGAGGGTCTTCTCCGCCACGGCGGAGCGGTAGGGCGAGTTGAGGAAGTCGTTCTTGTCCAGGAACGGCGCCGTGTAGTTGTCCGGATCCGGGAAGTCCGGGAACCAGCCCATGCCGTAGACGTCGTAGTCGCCGCGCTTCTGCGCCGGGCGGTACTCCGCCCAGGGGGTGCCTTCGACGGTCACGTCGAACAGCTGCGAGTCGTTCAGCTGCTGCTTCAGCATCTCGAACTCGGTGGCGGTCGCGGGTCCGTAATGGTCCGTCGTGTAGTGCAGTGTGAACTTCACCGGCGTGTCGATACGGGCGGCGCGCAGCGTGGCCGCCGCCTTGGCCGTGTCGGGCTCGCCGTACTTGTTGAAGAACGAGTTGGTGTGGCCGGTGATGGTGGACGGGATCAGCGAGTACAGCGGCTCGGCGGTGGTGCCGTACACCTTGCTCGCGATGGCGCCGCGGTCGATGACGCGGGCCATGGCCTGGCGGACGGCCTTGCTCTTCACCGAGGGGGCGTCCGTGTTGAAACCGAGGTAGCGGATGGCGAGGCCGGGCATCTCGGTGAGCTTCACCCCGTCCTTCGGCTTCACGAGCATCCGGCCGGCCTGCCCGGGCGACATGGTGCGGGTCATCAGGTCGACCTTCTTGGCGTCGAGCGCCTCGCCCATCGCGGCGGCGTCCGGGAACAGGTCCAGCTCGACCTTGTCGTTGAGCACCTCCAGGTCGCCCATGTACTTCGGGTTCCTGGTGAAGAGGACCTTGGTCACCTGGCCGTTCTTGACCTCGGGCTTCATCGTGTACGGGCCCGAGCCGTCGACCTGGAAGCCCTTGCGGGCGCTCTTCGACGGGTACTTGTCCTGCGCGACGATGCCCGCGGCGGGCGTGGCGAGCTTGTACGGGAAGGTCGCGTCCGAGCTGCGGAGGTGGAAGATGACCTCGTCGTCGCCCTTGGTCTCGATCTTGTCGATGTTGTCGAGCAGACCGGCGGGGCCGCTGTCGGAATTGATGTCGAGGACGCGCTGGACGGAGTACCGCACGTCCTCGGGCGTGAGCGCCGTGCCGTCGGCGAAGGTGAGCCCCTTGCGCAGGGTGCAGCGGTAGCTCTCGTTCTCCGTGTCCGTGAAGACGCAGCTCTTCGCGGCGTCGGGCACGGGCTCACCGCCGCCGCGCGGGACGTGCATGAGGGTCTGCACCGTCTGTCGCAGAACGTTCCACACGCCCGCTTCGTAGCCGATGGCCGGGTCGAGCGGCGCCGGGTTGTCCTTCGTGGCGATGAACTGGTCCGTGGTGCCGACGACGATGGTGTCCTCGCCCTCGTCGCCGCCTCCCGTCACCCCGCAGGCGGCGAGTACGGGCGCGAGCAGGCCGACCACGGCCGGCAGCACCAGCGTCTTGCGGTTCATCTGAGCGTTCTCCCTCATTCCGGTATGTGAGAAAACGAGATTAGTAGGGATGGTCGGCGACGCCTGACAGACGGGACTGCTCGCGCTGTCCACCGCCCTCCAGAAGGGGCGGCACGAGGAATTGTCCGCCTGGTTGTCTTTCGCACACGGCGTGACGCAGAGCGCCGGTCAGTGGGTCGAATCGGGTCACATCGTAAGATTTCAGCCGCGAGAGAATCACCCATGGCCGGGCAAAGTCCGCACACGACCCGTTTTCGACCTATTGACATGAACCTGATTTACCCCTGCGTCGGGGGGAGAGCGAGCACACGTTCTGAGACCGAGAGCTTTTCCGTACATTCACAAGAACACTCTCGGTGCGTGCCTCAGAGGATTCCGGTGACCAGGCCCCGGAGAAATGCGAGATCGACATCTTCGAGCGATCCCACGACCACTCTTCCGGCGGCCGGTGCGATCGGGGCGACGGACGGTACGGCCACCACACGGCAGCCCGCGGCCTCGGCCGCGGCCACTCCCGTCGCGGTGTCCTCGATGACGGCGCAGCGCAGGGGATCCGCCCCGAATCCGGATGCCGCGGAGAGGTAGGGCTCCGGATGGGGCTTGGTACGGGTGACCTCGTCCCCCGCGACCGTGAGGCCGAAGTGGTGGTGTCCGACCGAGTCCAGGACGCGGTCGATGATGCGGCGGTGCGAGGCGGAGACCAGGGCGGTCGGCATGTCGTGCGCCGCGAGTTCGGCGAGCAGCCGTGCCGCTCCGGGCATCAGCGGCACACCGCGGTCGATGCGCTTCTCGAAGCAGTCGTTGAGCAGCACCGTGAGCTCGTCGAGCCTGATGTCCGCGCCGGTCACGTCGATGAGATACCCCGCGCTGCGGGTCATCGGACCGCCCACGACGACATCGCGCCAGGCCTCGTCGAGCCGGTGACCCAGGCTCGCGAAGACCTCCAGCTCCGTATCCCACCAGAAACCTTCGGTGTCGACCAGAGTGCCGTCCATGTCGAGAAGGACGGCCTGCAGCGTGGAACCTTCGGCCGTGCGAGTCAGGGACGCGGGGACCGTACTGGTCATCCGTACTCCTCCGTAGGGACGAGAAGGCCGACCGCCATTCCCCGAAGGGAACAGCGACCGGCCTCACTGGACCGACCAGTCTACGACGTGACCGGCCGCGATGCGTCGAACGGCGGGTTACCGCGCGTTGAAGTACTTCGCCTCCGGGTGATGGATGACGATCGCGTCGGTCGACTGCTCCGGGTGCAGCTGGAACTCCTCGGAGAGCTTCACCCCGATGCGCTCGGGCTCCAGCAGTGCGGCGATCTTCGCCCGGTCGTCCAGGTCGGGGCAGGCGCCGTAGCCCAGCGAGAAACGCGCTCCCCGGTACTTCAGCGCGAACATGTCCTCGACCCCGGCCGGGTCCTCCCCGCCGAAGCCCAGCTCGCTGCGGACCCGGGCGTGCCAGTACTCGGCGAGCGCCTCTGCCAGCTGCACGGACAGACCGTGCAGCTCCAGGTAGTCGCGGTAGGAGTTGGCCGCGAAGAGCTCGGCCGTGACCTCGCCGATCTTCGAGCCGACGGTGACGACCTGGAGGCCGACCACGTCGCGCTCACCGGACTCCTCGGGCCGGAAGAAGTCCGCGAGGCACAGACGGCGGCCGCGGCGCTGGCGCGGGAAGGTGAAGCGGGTGCGCTCCGAGCCGTCCTCGTGGAGCAGGATCAGGTCGTCGCCCTTGGACACGCAGGGGAAGTAGCCGTAGACGACGGCGGCCTCCAGCATGTTCTCGGTGTGGAGCTTGTCGAGCCAGCCGCGCAGGTGCGGGTGGCCCTCGGTCTCGACCAGCTCCTCGTACGTGGGTCCGTCGCCGGCGCGGGACTGCTTGAGACCCCACTGGCCCTTGAAGAGCGCGCCCTCGTCAAGCCAGGAGGCGTACTCCTTGAGCGGGATTCCCTTGACGACCCGGGTGCCCCAGAAGGGCGGCTCCGGGACCGGATTGTCGGTGGTCACGTCGGAGCGGACACCCGTCTCGGGCTCCTCGACCTCCAGGACCGCGGTGTCCTTCCTGGCGACGCGGCGCTGCTTCAGCTCCGGAAGCACCGCGCCGGGGACGCCGCGCTTGATGCCGATGAGGGCGTCCATGAGCCGGAGCCCCTCGAACGCGTCGCGGGCGTAGCGGACCTCGCCCTCGTAGATCTCGTGGAGGTCCTGCTCGACGTAGGCCCTGGTGAGCGCGGCCCCGCCCAGGATGACCGGGAAGTCCGCGGCCATCTTGCGCTGGTTGAGCTCCTCCAGGTTCTCCTTCATGATCACGGTCGACTTCACCAGGAGGCCGGACATGCCGATGACGTCGGCCCGGTGCTCCTCGGCGGCCTCCAGGATCGCGGAGACGGGCTGCTTGATGCCGAGGTTCACGACGTTGTAGCCGTTGTTGGTGAGGATGATGTCGACGAGGTTCTTGCCGATGTCGTGGACGTCACCGCGCACGGTGGCCAGCACGATCGTGCCCTTGCCCTCCGCGTCGGACTTCTCCATGTGCGGCTCCAGGTGGGCGACCGCGTTCTTCATGACCTCGGCGGACTGGAGCACGAAGGGCAGCTGCATCTGGCCGGAGCCGAAGAGCTCACCGACGACCTTCATGCCCTCCAGGAGCGTTTCGTTGACGATGTCCAGGGCGGGGCGGGTGCGCAGGGCCTCGTCGAGGTCGGCCTGGAGGCCGTTCTTCTCGCCGTCGATGATGCGGCGCTGGAGTCGCTCGTCGAGCGGGAGCGCGAGGAGTTCCTCGGCGCGGCCCTCCTTCATCGACTTCATGTTGACGCCCTCGAAGAGCTCCATGAGCTTCTGCAGGGGGTCGTAACCCTCGGCACGGCGGTCGTAGATCAGGTCCAGGGCGACCTTGACCTGCTCCTCCTCCAGGCGCGCGATGGGGAGGATCTTGGAGGCGTGCACGATCGCGGAGTCGAGGCCGGCCTTGACGCACTCGTCGAGGAAGACGGAGTTCAGGACGACGCGGGCGGCGGGGTTGAGGCCGAAGGAGATGTTGGAGAGGCCGAGGGTGGTCTGTACGCCGGGTCGGCGGCGCTTGAGTTCGCGGATGGCCTCGATCGTGGCGATGCCGTCCTTGCGGGACTCCTCCTGACCGGTACAGATGGTGAAGGTCAGGGTGTCGATGAGGATGTCCGGCTCGAGGATGCCCCAGTTGCCGGTGAGGTCGTCGATGAGGCGCTCGGCGATGGCGACCTTGTGCTCGGCCGTCCTGGCCTGGCCCTCCTCGTCGATGGTCAGCGCGATCAGCGCGGCGCCGTGCTCCTTCGCCAGCGCGGTGACCTTGGCGAAGCGGGACTCGGGGCCGTCGCCGTCCTCGTAGTTGACGGAGTTCAGTACGGCCCGGCCGCCGAGCTTCTCCAGACCCGCGCGCAGGACGGGCACCTCGGTGGAGTCGAGCACGATGGGGAGCGTGGAGGCGGTGGCGAAGAGACCGGCCAGCCGCTCCATGTCGGCGACGCCGTCCCGGCCCACGTAGTCGACGCAGAGGTCGAGCATGTGCGCGCCCTCGCGGATCTGGTCGCGGGCCATCTCGACGCAGTCGTCCCAGCGCGCTTCCAGCATGGCCTCGCGGAACTTCTTCGAGCCGTTGGCGTTGGTGCGCTCACCGATCGCCATGTACGAGGTGTCCTGGCGGAAGGACACGGTCTGGTAGAGCGAGGAGGCACCCGGCTCGGGGCGCGGGTCGCGCACGCCCGGGGTCATGTCGCGGACGCGTTCGACGACCTGGCGCAGGTGCTCGGGTGTCGAGCCGCAGCAGCCGCCGACCAGCGAGAGGCCGTAGTCCCGTACGAAGTTCTCCTGGGCGTCGGCCATCTCGGGCGGGGTCAGCGGGAAGTGCGCGCCGTCCTTGGTGAGCACGGGCAGGCCCGCGTTGGGCATACACATCAGCGGCGTACGTGAGTGGCGGGCCAGGTAGCGCAGGTGCTCGCTCATCTCGGCCGGGCCCGTCGAGCAGTTGAGGCCGATCAGGTCGATGCCCAGCGGTTCCAGGGCGGTGAGCGCGGCGCCGATCTCGGAGCCGAGCAGCATGACGCCGGTCGTCTCGAAGGCGAGCGAGCAGATCAGGGGGACGTCCACGCCCAGGGCTTCCATCGCCCGCCGCGCGCCGATCAGGCTCGACTTCGTCTGCAGCAGGTCCTGCGTGGTCTCCACGATCAGGGCGTCCGCCCCGCCGGCGAGCAGGCCCTCGGCGTTCTGCTGGTAGCCGTCACGGAGCACGTCGTACGCGATGTGGCCGAGCGTGGGCAGCTTGGTGCCGGGGCCCACGGAGCCGAGGACCCAGCGCTGACGGCCGTCCTTGGCGGTGAACTCGTCCGCGACCTCGCGTGCGATCCGGGCGCCCGACTCGGACAGCTCGACGATCCGGTCGGCGATCTCGTACTCGTTCGCCGCGGAGTGGTTCGCACCGAAGGTGTTCGTCTCCACGCAGTCCACGCCGACCGCGAAATACTCCTCGTGCACGGAGCGGACGATGTCCGGACGGGTGACGTTGAGGATCTCGTTGCAGCCTTCGAGGTTCTCGAAGTCCGCAAGGGTGGGGTCTTGTGCCTGGAGCATCGTGCCCATGGCACCGTCTGCCACCACCACACGTGTGGCGAGCGCCTCGCGGAGGGCTTCGGCTCGGTTCCGGCTGTCAGCGGAAGGGGTCGGCGACGAGGCCATGGATGTTCTCCCTGGGATGCGACGGCTGTCGGCTTTGCGGCCTTCCTGCGGAGGGCGCGCCCGGCCAGCGTAGCCGGGAGGCACCACGGCCCGTCACGGCGTCCCACGGGGCGGACGGCATGCTGTGCGGGGGCAGCTCGGCCTGCGTGGGGGCGCAGGCTTGACGAGCTACCGGACATGGGTCGACATCGACCGATAGTGTTCAGCATTGTCGAACCACGATGGAGGAGTACGGCGCGATGGCCAAGAACATCCAGTCGCTGGAGCGGGCGGCAGCGATGCTGCGGCTGCTGGCGGGCGGCGAGCGCCGGCTCGGACTGTCCGACATCTCTTCTTCCCTGGGGCTGGCCAAGGGAACCGCTCACGGCATCCTGCGCACGCTCCAGCACGAGGGCTTCGTCGAGCAGGACGCGGCGTCCGGCCGCTACCAGCTCGGCGCGGAGCTGCTGCGCCTGGGCAACAGCTATCTGGACGTCCACGAGCTGCGGGCCCGGGCCCTGGTGTGGACCGACGACCTGGCGCGCTCGAGCGGCGAGAGCGTCCACCTGGGCGTCCTGCACCAGCACGGCATCCTCATCGTCCACCACGTCTTCCGGCCCGACGACAGCCGCCAGGTGCTGGAGGTGGGTGCCATGCAGCCGCTGCACTCCACGGCCCTGGGCAAGGTGCTCTCCGCCTACGACCCGGTGGCGCACAGCGAGGCCCTCGAGGCCGAGCGGCAGGCGTTCACCCCCCGAACGGTGACCGGCGCGGACGACTTCGAGTCGTTGCTCGACCTGATCCGGGCGCGCGGCTGGGCCGCCGACGTGGAGGAGACCTGGGAAGGGGTGGCCGCCATCGCGGCGCCCATTCACGACCGGCGGCGGATGCCTGTCGGCGCCGTGGCCGTCACCGGCGCGGTGGAGCGGGTCAGCCCGGGCGGCGAGCTGCGCGCCGAGCTGATCGCGGCCGTGCGGGACTGCGCACGCGCCGTCTCGCGGGACCTGGGCGCCGGGCGCTTCTGAGCCCACCGCCGACCGGGCGCTCCTGAGCCCACCGCCGGCCGGGCACCTCCGGGCCTCCCGCCGGCCGCGCGACCCGTCGATAACGATCGGGCTCCGCACCCGGTCGCATGCGCCACAACCCTTGACGTCGCATTCACCAGGGAGAAACATTGCCGTTCACCGGTCGGCATTGTCGAACACCTAACGGCAATACGCGTTAGGGTATGCCAGTGCCAAGGACCGGTCGGCCCACACAGGTGAGTACCCGCACAGCGTGGATACCAACCTCGGGCGCGAACCACCGGAGGGACCCGGTGTTCGCCTTTCCCCTGGACGAAGGACAAAGGAGTCACGGGTGTCCAGCTCCGACATCTTCATCGGCGAGACCATCGGTACCGCCGTTCTCATCCTCCTCGGCGGCGGAGTCTGCGCCGCCGTCACGCTGAAGAGTTCCAAGGCACGGAACGCCGGCTGGCTTGCCATCACCTTCGGGTGGGGTTTCGCCGTTCTGACCGCTGCTTACCTGGCCGGCGGTGTCTCCGGCGCGCACCTCAACCCGGCGGTCACGCTCGGCCTCGCCATACAAGGCGGCACCGAGTGGGCCGACGTCCCGCTGTATCTCGCCTCCCAGCTGCTGGGCGCGATGATCGGCGCGGTGCTGGTCTGGGCGGTGTACTACGGGCAGTTCCACGCCCACCTCACCGACCCCGAGATCCTGCGCGACCAGCCCAGCGAAGAGGGCATGGTCGACCAGAAGGCCGCCCCGAAGGCCGGCCCCGTACTCGGCATCTTCTCCACGGGCCCGGAGATCCGGAACGCCGTGCAGAACGTCGTCACCGAGGTCATCGCCACGGTGGTCCTGGTGCTCGCGATCCTGACCCAGGGCCTCAACAACGAGGGCAACGGCCTCGGCACTCTCGGTGCCCTGATCACCGCTCTTGTCGTTGTCGGAATCGGTCTCTCGCTCGGCGGCCCGACCGGCTACGCGATCAACCCGGTTCGCGACCTCGGTCCGCGTATCGTGCACGCGCTGCTGCCGCTGCCGAACAAGGGTGGTTCCGACTGGGGCTACGCCTGGGTACCGATTGTCGGACCGCTCATCGGCGGCGCCGTCGCCGGCGGGCTCTACAACGTCGCCTTCGCGTGAGCCGCAGAGCTCAGAGCCGTATCCCTCAGCACTCACAGACCTCCGGGGAGCACACCGTGACCGAAGCACACACCACCGGGAGCCACGGCACCGGGCCGTTCATCGCGGCCATCGACCAGGGCACCACCTCCAGCCGCTGCATCGTCTTCGACAAGGACGGCCGCATCGTCTCCGTCGACCAGAAGGAGCACGAGCAGATCTTCCCGAAGCCGGGCTGGGTCGAGCACGACGCTTCCGAGATCTGGACGAACGTCCAGGAGGTCGTCGCCGGCGCCATCTCGAAGGCGGGCATCACCTCGGCCGACGTCAAGGCGATCGGCATCACCAACCAGCGCGAGACGACGCTGCTCTGGGACAAGAACACCGGTGAGCCCGTCCACAACGCCCTCGTCTGGCAGGACACCCGCACCGACGCGCTCTGCAAGGAGCTGGGCCGCAACGTCGGGCAGGACCGTTTCCGCCGGGAGACCGGCCTGCCCCTCGCCTCGTACTTCGCCGGGCCCAAGGTCCGCTGGCTCCTCGACAACGTCGAGGGCCTGCGCGAGCGCGCCGAGCGGGGCGAGATCCTCTTCGGGACCATGGACTCCTGGGTCATCTGGAACCTGACCGGCGGCACCGAGGGTGGCGTCCACGTCACGGACGTCACCAACGCCTCGCGCACCCTCCTCATGAACCTGCACACGATGCAGTGGGACGAGAAGATCCTCCAGTCGATCGGAATCCCGGCCGCCGTGCTGCCGGAGATCCGCTCCTCGGCCGAGGTGTACGGACATGCCAAGGGCGGCGTCCTGGACGGCATCCCGGTGGCGTCCGCGCTCGGTGACCAGCAGGCCGCGCTCTTCGGCCAGACCTGTTTCGCACAGGGCGAGGCGAAGTCCACGTACGGCACCGGCACCTTCATGCTGATGAACACGGGCCACACGCCCGTGAACTCGTACAACGGACTGCTGACGACCGTCGGGTACCGCATCGGCGACCAGAAGCCCGTCTACGCACTCGAAGGTTCCATCGCCGTCACCGGATCGCTGGTCCAGTGGATGCGCGACCAGATGGGCCTGATCAAGTCCGCCGCCGAGATCGAGACCCTGGCCTCCTCGGTCGAGGACAACGGCGGCGCCTATTTCGTGCCCGCCTTCTCCGGACTCTTCGCCCCGTACTGGCGCCCCGACGCCCGAGGCGTCATCGCAGGTCTCACCCGCTACGTCACCAAGGCGCACATCGCCCGCGCCGTGCTCGAGGCCACCGCCTGGCAGACCCGCGAGATCAGCGACGCCATGACCAAGGACTCCGGCGTCGAGCTGACCGCGCTCAAGGTCGACGGCGGTATGACCTCCAACAACCTGCTGATGCAGACCCTCTCCGACTTCCTGGACGCGCCTGTCGTGCGCCCCATGGTCGCCGAGACCACCTGCCTCGGCGCCGCTTACGCCGCCGGTCTCGCCGTCGGCTTCTGGCCGGACACCGACTCCCTGCGCGCCAACTGGCGCCGGGCAGCCGAGTGGACACCCCGTATGGACGCGGCCACCCGTGACCGCGAGTACAAGAGCTGGCTCAAGGCCGTCGAACGTTCGATGGGCTGGCTCGACGAAGACACTGTCGAGGAGTAAAGCGATATGACCACCCTGCAGAGCGTCCCCGCCCTCGGGACGCATCCGGCCTCCGGCTCCCTTCCGAGCCGCGCCGAGACCCGGGAGCAGCTGTCCAAGGCGACGTACGACCTCCTGGTGATCGGCGGCGGCATCCTGGGCATCTCCACCGCCTGGCACGCCGCGCAGTCCGGACTGCGGGTGGCGCTGGTGGACGCCGGCGACTTCGCCGGCGCCACCTCCTCCGCCTCCTCCAAGCTGCTCCACGGCGGTCTGCGCTACCTGCAGACCGGCGCGGTGAAGCTGGTGGCGGAGAACCACTTCGAGCGGCGCGCCGTCTCCCGTCAGGTCGCGCCGCACCTGGCCAATCCACTCACCTTCTACCTGCCGGTCTACAAGGGCGGCCCGCACGGTGCCGCCAAGCTCGGTGCGGGCGTCTTCGCCTACTCCGCGCTGTCCGGGTTCGGTGACGGCGTCGGCCATGTGATCAGCCCGGCGAGGGCACAGCGCGATGTGCCGGAGCTGCGTACGGACAACCTCAAGGCCGTCGCGGTCTACGGCGACGACCAGATGAACGACGCCCGGATGGCGCTGATGACCGTGCGCGCGGCGACCGAAGCGGGCGCGACCGTCCTCAACCACGCCGCCGTGACCGGACTGCGGTTCACCCGGGGCCGGGTGACGGGCGCCGACCTGCGCGACAGCGCCGACGGTACGGAGTTCGGCGTGAACGCCCGCCTCGTGCTGAACGCGACCGGACCGTGGGTGGACCACCTCCGCAAGATGGAGGACCCGGGCGCGGCCCCCTCGATCCGGCTGTCCAAGGGTGCGCACCTGGTGCTCAAGCGCACCCGCCCCTGGAAGGCCGCGCTCGCCACCCCGATCGACAAGTACCGGATCACCTTCGCTCTGCCGTGGGAGGACATGCTGCTGCTCGGCACCACGGACGAGGAGTACGAGGGCGATCCGGCGGATGTCGCGGTGACCGAGAAGGACACGGCGCAGATCCTGGACGAGGCGGCGTTCTCCGTCCGCGACCAGCAGCTGTCGCGTGATCTGATCACGTACTCCTTCGCGGGGCTGCGGGTGCTGCCGGGCGGTCCCGGCAGCACGTCGAAGGCCAAGCGCGAGACCGTCGTGACGGAGGGCCGGGGCGGGATGCTCTCGGTCGCGGGCGGCAAGTGGACGACGTTCCGGCACATCGGCCGCACGGTGATGAACAAGCTGGCCGCGCTCCCGGGTCACCCGCTCGCGGACGACATGGAGCCGATGGCCCGGCTGCCCAGGAAGCTCCCGCTGCCCGGCATCGCCAACCCGCAGGCGGTCGCGCACCGGCTCCTGGTCGACGGCGGTACGCCCGGTCCGCGGATGGCGGCGGACACGGCCAGGCACCTCGCCACCCACTACGGCTCGTTGTCCTTCGACATCGCCCGGCTCGCCAACGAGAACCCGGCGCTGGCCCAGCGCATCCACCCGGACGCCCCGGAGATCTGGGCGCAGGTCGTCTACGCCCGGGACCACGAGTGGGCCGAGACGGCGGACGACGTGCTGCGTCGCCGTACGACGCTGACGATCCGCGGACTGGCCACCGACGGCATCAGGACCCAGGTCGAGGGGCTGCTCGCCGACCGGGGCTGAGACAAGGCGTGTGCGGGGGCGGCTTCCGGAAGGAAGCCGCCCCCGTCCGCATTGCTCCATCGGCCGCGCGGACCCTCATAATGGACGAAGACATCGGATGTCTGATCCCAGTCCGCAATCCAGGAGGACCGTCATGGCTGTCACCGACGAGGCGATCGAGAAGATCAAGGAAATGATCGTCTCGGGTGCTCTGAGGCCCGGTGACCGGCTCCCCAAGGAGAGCGAACTCGCCGCGGAACTCGGGCTGTCCCGCAACTCCCTGCGAGAGGCGGTGCGCGCCCTGTCGCTGATCCGCATCCTCGACGTACGGCAGGGTGACGGCACCTACGTCACGAGCCTGGATCCCCAGCTGCTCCTGGAAGCGATGAGTTTCGTCGTGGACTTCCACCGCGACGACACCGTTCTGGAGTTCCTCGCGGTGCGCCGGATCCTCGAACCGGCCGCCACGGCGATGGCCGCGAGCCGGATCAGCGACGCACAGCTGGAGCTGCTCGGTTCGCAGCTCGACGCGCTGGGCGAGAAGCCCTCGGTGGAGCAACTGGTCGCCGCCGACCTGGAGTTCCACCGCGGGATCGTGCAGTCGTCCGGCAACTCGGTGCTCTGCTCGCTGCTCGACGGGCTTTCCGGGCCGACGACGAGGGCCCGGGTCTGGCGCGGTCTGACCCAGGAGGACGCCGTCAGCCGCACCCTTCACGAGCACCGGGCGATCCTCTCGGCACTGCGGGACAGGGACGCGGAGGCCGCGCGGGCCTGGGCGACCGTGCATGTGGCGAGCGTGGAGCAGTGGCTGCGCTCGACCCTGTGAACATCCGGCATCCGGGCGGGCCGGGGGCGGTACCGCTCCCCCGGCCCGCACGCCCTTCTCGACGTACTGCTGGTAGGAGTTCCAGAAGTCGAGTACGGCGCAGGCCGCCGCACTCGTCGTACGCACCCTCATGAGTCCCGTTTCTTTGTGGAATACCGGCTCGTCGCTCTGGCGGCCCGCTTGATGGGTGCTGCGGCTCAGCGGGGGATGGCCAGGGTTCAGGCGGTCGGGGGGCGCGGTCGCAGGCCCTGCATGCCGCCGTCGACGGCGAGTGAGGTACCGGTGACGGAGGCCGCGCCGGGGCCCGCGAGGTAGACGACCGCCGCCGCGACCTCGTCCGCGGACACCAGCCGTCCCAGGGGCTGGCGGGCGTCGAGCGCGGCGCGTTCCGCGGCCGGGTCGTCGGCCCGGTCGAGGAGTCTGCCGATCCACGGGGTGTCCGCCGTACCGGGGTTGACGCAGTTGACCCGGATGCCCTCACGGACGTGGTCGGCGGCCATGGCGAGGGTCAGCGAGAGCACGGCCCCCTTGCTCGCGCTGTAGAGCGCGCGCTGCGGGAGGCCGGCCGTGGCCGCGATCGAGCACGTGTGGGTGATCGAGACGGCTCCGGGGCGGGCCGCGGCGGCCCGGCGCAGATGCGGGAGGGCGTGCCGGGCGGTGCGGACCATCCCGAGGACGTTGATGTCCAGGACCCTCGTCCACTCCTCGTCCGTGTTGTCCTCCACGGTGCCGATGGAGCCGATGCCCGCGTTGGAGACGAGGGTGTGCAGGCCGCCCAGTTCGGCGGCGGCCCGGTCGACCGCCTCCCGTACGGCCGCGTCGTCGGTCACATCGGCCTTGAGCGCGAGCGCGCCCTCGGGCGCTCCCGCGGTCTCCCGGTCGAGTACGGCGACCTTCGCGCCACGTTCCAGGAGCAGGGTGGCCACGGCGGCCCCGATCCCTGACGCTCCGCCCGTCACCAGGGCGGCCATCCCATCGAATTCGGGTGCACGGGTCATCGGGCGTTCTCCTCGGTCGTGCGGCGGGCCTGCCAGACGGGGCCCTCGGGGTAGCGGTGCTCGGCCATCGACTCGGGGAGCATCCGGGCGGAGAACCCGGGCGCGAGCGGCGCCATGTATCTGCCGTTCTCGATCACGGTCGGGGTGGCGAAGTGCTCGTGGAGGTGGTCGACGTACTCGATGACCCGGTCCTCCCAGGTCCCGGAGACCGCCACGTAGTCGAACATCGAGAGGTGCTGCACGAGTTCGCAGAGGCCGACGCCTCCTGCGTGCGGGCAGACCGGGACGCCGTACTTCGCGGCCAGCAGCAGGATCGCCAGATTCTCGTTGACGCCGGCGACCCGGGCGGCGTCGATCTGTACGAAGTCGACGGCGCCGGCCTGGAGCAGCTGCTTGAACACGACCCGGTTGGCGACGTGTTCTCCGGTGGCGACCTTGACGGGCTGTCCGGCGCGCACGGCGGCGTGGCCGAGTACGTCGTCGGGGCTGGTGGGTTCCTCGATCCAGTGCGGGTCGAACGGCGCGAGCGCGTTCATCCACTCCACCGCGTCGGCCACGTCCCAGCGCTGGTTGGCGTCGACCGCGATCCGGATGTCGGGGCCGACCGCCTCGCGGGCGAGCGACATGCGGCGTACGTCGTCGCCGAGGTCCGCGCCGACCTTCAGCTTGATCTGGCCGAAGCCGTCGGCCACGGCCTCCTTGGACAGCCGCACCAGCTTGTCGTCCTCGTACCCCAGCCAGCCGGGCGAGGTCGTGTACGCGGGGTAGCCCTGGGCGAGAAGGAGTTCCGTGCGCTCGGCGCGTCCCGGTTCCGCGGCCCTCAGGATCGCGAGTGCGTCCTCGGGCGTGAGGGCGTCACTCAGATAACGGAAGTCGACCAGGGAGACGAGCTCCTCGGGCGTCATCCCGGCGAGGAACTGCCAGACGGGCTTGCCCGCACCGGCCGCCGCCAGGTCCCAGGCGGCGTTGACGACCGCGCCGACCGCCATGTGCATAACCCCCTTCTCGGGTCCGAGCCAGCGCAGTTGGGAGTCGTGGGTGAGCTCCCGGTACAGCTCCCCGAGGTCTGCGGCGGTACGCGGCGCCGGGCGCCCCACCACGTACGGGCGCAGCGCCTCGATGGCGGCGGCCATGACCTCGTTGCCACGCCCGATGGTGAAGCAGAAACCGTGGCCTTCGGCGCCGGAACCGGCGTGGCCGGTCCGCAGGACGACGTAGGCGGCGGAGTAGTCGGGATCGGGGTTCATGGCGTCCGAACCGTCCAGCTGTTCCGAGGTGGGAAACCGGATGTCGTGGACCTCGAGATCCGTGACGGTCTGACTCATGTGCGCCCCCCAGGGGAATAACATCGGACCTCTTGCGTGTCATCCGATGTATAGCGCCCACCTCGAACGAAAGTCCAGGGTTCGAACGGAATTCGGCGATCACAGCTCGGAGGAATCGCGAGGCTGATGCATCGTTATGACCCTCGGGGCGCGTACACGTGCGGAGTTCACCCGCTCGTGCCGGAGGACTGCGGTGGGGCAGCCCGGAAGCCGTAAGGTTGGTGCGTACACAAGGGAACTTCGGAAGGAGGTCTGGGTGATCGAGCTCGAGGGGGTACCCGAGCTGGTCGACCCGGTCATGGTGGCCGCGTTCGAGGGCTGGAACGACGCCGGTGACGCCGCCTCCACAGCTGTCGGACATCTGGACCGGGAATGGAAGGGCGAGGTGTTCGCGGCGCTCGACGCCGAGGACTACTACGACTTCCAGGTCAACCGCCCCACGGTGTGGCTGGACGGCGGGGTGCGAAAGATCACCTGGCCCACCACCCGGCTCTCCGTGGTCCGCGTCGGCGGGGACAAGCCCCGCGACCTGGTTCTCGTCCGTGGCATCGAACCGTCGATGCGCTGGCGTTCGTTCTGCAACGAGATCCTGGGATTCGCCCATGAGCTGGGTGTCGAGATGGTCGTCATCCTCGGGGCACTGCTCGGCGACACCCCGCACACCCGGCCGGTGCCGGTCAGTGGCGTGACGTCCGATCCGGATCTGGCCAGGACGATGGATCTGGAGGAGACCCGGTACGAGGGCCCGACGGGCATCGTCGGCATCCTCCAGGAGGCGTGCACCCACGCGGGTGTGCCCGCGGTGAGCCTGTGGGCGGCGGTACCGCACTACGTGTCGCAGCCGCCCAACCCGAAGGCCACGCTGGCTCTGCTGAACCGTCTGGAGGATCTGCTCGGACTGCGGATTCCGCTGGGCGAACTGCCCGAGGACGCCCGTGCCTGGCAGCTCGGCGTCGACCAACTGGCCGCCGAGGACAGCGAGGTCGCCGAGTACGTCCAGACGCTGGAGGAGGCCCGCGACACCGCGGAGCTGCCCGAGGCGACCGGCGAGGCCATCGCCCGGGAGTTCGAGCGCTATCTGCGGCGCAGGGACGGCGGTCCTGGCCAGGGACCCGGCGGTCACGCGACGGAGAGTGGCGACGTCCCCTATCTGCGGGACCCGTCGAGCGGCCGCACCAGACCACCCAAGCCGGCGCGTCCGGAGGCCGGGAGCGGTCCCCTCGGGCCAGGGAAGGCGTCCGGGGGTTCGCCGGAGCGCCCGGACACCGGCCCGGATTCGCCCGGAGACGGGGACACCGGGAACGACGCTGATGACGGGCACGACGGGAACACCCCGGAGAACTGACGGGCCGGGTCCCGGCAGCAGCAGCCGGACGTGAGGGGCGCCGGGCGGGTACACATCCCGCCCGGCGCCCCTCGTTCCGTCCGGGCCCGGGATCAGACGCGGTTGCACCGTGCCCGCTGCCGCACCCTGAAGGCCGTCGATGACTGAATGGAGCGGTTTTGGCGCTGCTTCGAGCATTCGCCGAGGCACGAAAGGAACCGGTCCCGAACTCCGCAGAGAAGTCCGAGGCCGGTTCCATGGGTCGGGGCCGCGCGGCGGTCACACCGCCCGGCTCCTACAGGGCCACTCCGAGCAGCGCGTCGACCGTACGCGAGACGAGGCCGGGCGCTCCCTCGTCCGTGCCGCCTTCGGCGCTCTGCAGCGCGGCCCAGCGGTCCACGGCGGCGAGTGCGGCCGGGGTGTCCAGGTCGTCGGCGAGGGCCTCGCGGACCTCTTCGACCAGGGCGTCGGCGGACCGTCCGTCGGGACGGGAGACGGCGGCGCGCCACCGCGCGAGCCGCTCGACCGCATCGGCCAGCACCTGGTCGGTCCACTCCCAGTCGGACCGGTAGTGGTGCGAGAGGAGGGCGAGGCGGATCGCCACCGGGTCAACGCCGTCGCGGCGCAGCGCGGACACGAAGACCAGGTTGCCCTTGGACTTCGACATCTTCTCGCCGTTCAGGGCGACCATCCCGGCGTGGACGTACGCCCGGGCGAACGGGTGCTCGCCGGTCAGCACCTGGGCGTGCGATGCGCCCATCTCGTGGTGCGGGAAGACGAGGTCGGAGCCGCCTCCCTGGACGTCGAAGCCCATGCCGAGGTGGTCCAGGGCGATGGCGACGCACTCGATGTGCCAGCCGGGCCGGCCGCGTCCGAGGGTGCCTCCGTCCCAGTTGGGCTCGCCCTCACGGGCGGCCATCCACAGCATCGGGTCGAGGGGGTTCTTCTTGCCGGGGCGCTCGGGGTCGCCGCCGCGCTCGGCGGAGAGCAGCCGCATCGCCTCGGCGTCCAGGTTCGAGACCTCACCGAAGTGCGGGTCGGCCTCGACGGAGAAGTACACGTCACCGTCGAGCTCGTAGGCGGCGCCCGCGTCGCGGAGCCGTTCGACGAGCGGGACGATGCCGGGTATCGACTCCACCGCGCCGATGTAGTGCTGCGGCGGGAGCATTCGCAGGGCGGTCATGTCCTCGCGGAAGAGGGCCGTCTCGCGCTCGGCGAGCTCGGTCCAGTCCTCCCCGTCGCGTACGGCCCGCTCCAGCAGCGGATCATCCACGTCGGTCACGTTCTGGACGTAGTGAACCTGCCGCTTGGTGTCGAGCCACACGCGCTGAACGAGGTCGAACGCGTTGTAGGTCGCCGCATGACCCATGTGGGTCGCGTCGTACGGCGTGATGCCGCAGACATAGATGCGGGCGACGGGACCGGGGTCAAGGGTGATCCGTCCGCCGGTCGCGGTGTCGTGGATCCGAAGGTCGCGGCCCTTGCCAGGCAGGGCGGGGACCTCAGAAGCGGGCCAGGCATGCATGTCATGAGCGTAACCGGACGATGCTTCCGGATACGAACCGGATCGGAACATGGCCGAAGAGGCGGTCTTGACGACGGGCTCCGCCCGGTCATCGGGGGCGGGGCTCGGACGGGCTCCGCAGGCTCCTGCGACAGGACCATGGCGTCAGGGCGGCGCGGCCGGTCCCCGGACGTCGTGCCCGGTGACCGGGCACGCGTACGAGGAGGCACCGCCCCGCCCGCCCCGCCCCGTCCGCCCCGCCCGTCAGACGGGCGGCCACGGAATGGCCGGCCACTCCCCGCTCGGCTGCGGATGCCGCCCCGACGCCAGCAAGGCCCCCACACGCCCCCGCAGCGCGTCCAGCTCAGCGGCGGTGATCAGCTCGCCCAACCGGGTGGCGAGCCCAGCTCCCGGGACCAGTCCGGCAGCCAGCCGCCCCAGCACCTCGACGGCCTCGTCGGTCAGCGCTTCGCCCGCCCAGCCCCACAGCAGCGTGCGCAGTTTGTCCTCGGCGTTGAAGGTGACCCCGTGATCGATGCCGTAGAGCCGGCCGCCCGGAGCGGGCAGCAGATGGCCGCCCTTGCGGTCGCCGTTGTTGATCACCGCGTCGAGCACCGCGAGGCGTCGCAGCCGGAGGTCGTCCGCGTGGACGAGCAGCGCGGTCTTCCCCTCCCCGACCTCCGCGAAGCCCACGGCCTTCCAGCCCTCACCCGGCTCCTCGTCCTCGACGAGAGCGAGCAGTGACGGCTCGTCCACGCCGGTTGAACCGTCCGGAGCCGCTTCGATCCAGAGCTGGCACATGCCTTCCCCGTACGGCCCGTCCCGCAGCACCGTCGGCGGCACGAGGCCCCATCCGGTCGCCTCGGAGATCTCGTACGCCGCCACTTCGCGCTGGGCGAGGGTCCCGTCGGGGAAGTCCCACAGCGGCTGCTCCCCGGCGACGGGCTTGTACACGCAGGTACGTTCCTCGCCCTCGTGCGCGACCGTGCAGTAGAGCACCGCGTTGGAGGCGCCGCGGACCTGGCCGAGGACGGTGAGCTCCCCCTCGGCGAGCAGGGTCAGGAGGTCCGTTCCCGCCGGGCTCCCGATCATGCTCCGCGACGGTATCCGTTCTGGCGCGGGCATACGTGTCCTTCCGGATCGAGCGGCAGGCTGCACAGCGGGCACGGCGGGCGGCCGGCGTTCACCACGTCCAGGGCGCGCTTGGCGAACGCACGGGCCTGCGCGCCGCTCAACCGCACGCGGAGCATCGGCGGGCCGTTCTCCTCGTCCTGCAGGAGCCTCTCCTCGGCCTCCACGAGGTCGTCCTCGGAGCCGGCGTCCAGCTCGACGAGCGCCTGCGCCTCGACGATCATCCGCTGTTCCTCGCCGTCCCAGGCGAGAGCCATCGTGCCGACCCTGAACTCCTCCTCGACGGGTGCGTCGAGCGGTGCGGTGTCGGTGACATCCATGGCGGCCACGGCCGGCACGGGCGAATTGCCGCCGGTCCGTCTCACGACCTCGTCGAGCAGTTCGTCGATCCGTTCGGCGAGCGCGGCGACCTGAGTCTTCTCCAGGGCGACGCTGGTGACGCGGCCCCTGGACGATGCCTGCAGGAAAAACGTACGGCGGCCAGGCAGCCCGACCGTACCGGCCACGAAACGGTCCGGGGGGTCATAGAGGAACACCTGACGGGACACGTCCTGTCTCCCTTGAGAATTGACGGCGAATGGGGGCGGCCGGAGTCCGGAGGGGTGCCCCCGGAACGGCCCCTACGGCGCGTCCACCCTACTGCGCGGAGCGATCACGGCGCCCCAGCGCCGCCCCCGACCGCCGCATCCGTCGCGTTGCCGCCCGCGGCGTCGGCGCCGACGGCCTGCTCGCGCGGGGCGAGGGAGGCGAAGTCCCCGGTGTCGCCCAGCCGGAGAAGGAAGGGCCGCAGCCGGGTGTAGCGGATCGCGGTGACCGAACACGGATCGGCGTGGACCCGCTGGAAGAGGTCCAGGTGCATGCCGAGCGCGTCGGCGACGAGAGACTTGATGATGTCCCCGTGGGAGCACATCACATAGGTCGCGTCGTCGCCGTGCTCGGCTTCGACGCGGGCGTTCCAGTCGCGTACTGCGTCGACCGCCCTTGCCTGCATCGCCCGCATGGACTCGCCACCGGGGAACGCGGCGGCCGAGGGGTGCTGCTGGACGACGGCCATCAGCGGCTCGTCGGCCAGTTCCGCCAGTTTGCGCCCCGACCAGTCCCCGTAGTCGCACTCGCTGATCCGGTCCTCGGTGTGGAACGGCAGGCCTGGGCGGGCGTCGAGCAGCGGCTGGAGCGTTTCGCGGCAGCGCTCCAGGGGGCTGCTGACCGCGGCGACGAGCGAGAGGGCGGCGAGCCGCCCGGGCAGCGCGGCCGCCTGCTCGGCGCCGCGTTCGTCCAGGGAGACGCCGGGGGTGCGGCCGGCGAGGACTCCTGCGGTGTTGGCGGTGGACCGGCCGTGACGTACGAGGATCAGCGTGGGCATACGAGCCAGCCTAAAGGGCGGGGCAAAGGTGCGGGGCCGTCGGCGGCAGGGAAGAATGCGCGCGTGATTGTCGACAGTGCCATCTACCGGGACGGGCGCCGTACCGAAGGCCCCGCCGATCTCTCCGACGCCCTGGACGAGGCGCGGGCGGCCGACGCAGGGGACGCGTTCCTCTGGGTCGGGCTGCACGAGCCGACGGAGAAGGAGTTCGACCTCGTCAGTACCCAGTTCGGTCTGCATCCGCTGGCGGTGGAGGACGCGCTGCGCGCCCACCAGCGGCCCAAGCTGGAGGTCTACGACGACTCGCTGTTCGTCGTCATCAAGCCGGTCGTGTACGAGCCGGAGAGCGACACGGTAAGCGCGGACGAGCTGATGGTCTTCATCGGTGACTCGTTCGTCGTCACGGTCAGACACGGCGAAAGTGCGCCGCTGGCGGCCGTACGTCACCGGCTGGAGGCCGAACCCGACGTACTCAAGCACGGTCCCACGGCCGTGCTGTACGCGGTCAGCGACGCGATCGTGGACCACTACATCGACGTCGGCGCCGAGTTGCAGGTCGACCTGGAGGAGCTGGAGGCCCAGGTGTTCGCGCCGAGCGGCACGGGCGACTCCACCAACTCCGCGGCCCGCATCTACACGTTCAAGCGCCAGGTACTCGAATTCCGCCGGGCTACCGGGCCGTTGACCTCTCCGATGACGCGTCTCGCGAGCGCCGGGGTGCCGTTCGTCCACGAGCACGCGCAGCCGTTCTTCCGGGACGTGAGCGATCACCTGACGCGCGTAAACGAGCTGGTGGAGGGGCTGGACCGGCTACTTTCGGACATACTCGCCGCCCATCTGGCGCAGATGGGGGTCAGGCAGAACGACGACATGCGGAAGATTTCGGCGTGGGCCGCCATGGCCGCTGTTCCGACCATGGTGGCGGGCGTCTACGGCATGAACTTCGCTCACATGCCGGAGCTGCACTGGGCGTGGACCTATCCTGCGGTGATCGCGCTGATGGGCTGTGCGGTGTTCGGCCTGCACCGCCTGTTCAAGCGCCGCGGCTGGCTCTGACCACCGTCCCGTACGGCTCAGGCGAACTCGGCCTGGGTCGCGGCGCCGCCCAACGCGTCCCGTCGGGCGGGCGGTTCCAGGGTCACCATGCGGCGCCAGCCGATCAGCCGCTCGTACGCGTACACGGCGTGGATGCCCGCGGCCAGCAGCGCCGACCTGGCCCGGGACCAGTGCAGGAGCACGCCCATGTGCGCCATCACGGCGAGGCTCACGTCCCGGTAGACCCGGATCTCGGCGTGGGCGCACTCCCGGAGGGTGTGCTGGATCGTGCGGCCGTGTCCGGCGCGGGCGAGCCGGAGCAGTTCCTCGTGGCAGTACGCGAGGTGGTTGTCCTCGTCGTTCGAGATCATCTTCACCGCGCGGCCGATCTCGGGGTGGCCGGCGAAGTACCTGAGCAGCAGGCGCATCTGCTCGGACGCGCGCTGCTCGGTCACCCGGCTGTGTGCCAGGTAGGTGATGATGTCCCGCTCCGAGAGCGGCTCGTCGCGCTTGAGCCGCTCGTGCGCGAGCCCGATGCCCTGCCGCTCCAGCAGCATCGTGTAGTCGGTGTCGGACGGCACCTCCACGGGGCTCAGTCCGCGCTTCTTCAGAAGCGCGCCGAAGATCCGGCCGTGCTTCTCCTCGTCGGCACCGTGCCGGACGATCTTGGGGGCGAGTCCGCGCCGGCTCGGGGGCACGAGCGCCGCGATCCGGCCGTTCTCCCAGCCGCCCTGGGTCTCACCGCTGGCAGCGATGGAGCAGAAGAGCCGGAACGACGCGTCGTCGTCGAGGATCTCCTGGAACAGGCTCTGTGCCGAAAGCATCACTGCCACCTCCGTATCGATGTCCGCAGAGGCAAAGTCAAATGCGGTACGGGTGAGTAGGCAACACGAGCGGCGCGTGACCGAACGGCGCGCGGCGCGTTGTTCCCGGTACGGCCGTGGCGGGGAAGACCCCCGAGCCCCCACCACGGCCGTAGTGCTGCCCTGGGCCGTCAGGGGAGCTACGCGAGGCCGGAACGCTCCAGGGCGTCCGTACCGGCGCGCAGGGCCGCGATCCGCTCGTCGAGTGTGAAGCCCGCCGGGGCGAGGGTCAGCGTGGTGACACCCGCGGCCGCGTACGCCTGCATCCGCTCGGCGATCCGCTCCACCGGACCGAGCAGTGTGGTCTGGTCGATGAGCTGGTGCGGTACGGCGGCGGCCGCGCCGCTCTTGTCGCCGGCCAGGTACTTGTCCTGGATCTCGGCGGCCTCCTTCTCGTACCCCATGCGCTGGGCGAGCTGGTTGTAGAAGTTCTGCTTACGGCTGCCCATGCCGCCGACGTACAGCGCGGTGTACGGCCGGAACATGTCGGCGAGGCCGTTGACGTCGTCACCGACGGCGAGCGGCAGCGTCGGGCAGACGTCGAAGCCCTCCATGGTCTTCCCTGCCTTCTCGCGACCGGCCCGCAGGTACCTGACGGCGGTGTCCTCGAGGTGGTCGGCGGACGGGAAGATCAGCAGCGCGCCGTCCGCGATCTCGCCGGTCTGCTCCAGGTTCTTCGGGCCGATGGCGGCGATGTAGAGCGGGATGTGCTCGCGCTCCGGGTGAACGGTGAGCTTGATGGGCTTGCCCGGACCGTCGGGCAGCGGGAGCGTCCAGTGCTCCCCCTCGTACGAGAGTCGCTCGCGGGACATGGCCCTGCGGACGATCTCGACGTACTCACGGGTGCGGGCCAGCGGCTTGTCGAACTTGACGCCGTACCAGCCCTCCGAGACCTGCGGGCCCGAGACTCCGAGGCCGAGCCGGAACCGGCCTCCCGAGAGCGAGTCGAGGGTGGCCGCGGTCATCGCGGTCATCGCGGGCTGCCTGGCAGGGATCTGCATGATCGCGGAGCCGATGTCGATGTTCTCGGTCCGGGCGGCGACCCAGGCGAGCACGGTGGGGGCGTCGGAGCCGTACGCCTCGGCCGCCCAGCAGACGTCGTAACCGAGCCGGTCGGCCTCCTGCGCGACGGCGAGGTTGTCACCGTCCATGCCCGCTCCCCAGTAACCGAGATTGATGCCGAGCCGCATGAACCGCTCCCATACTGATCAGTAACGTCCCTGTGCTCCGGACTCTAGCGCGCGGGGACCCGATGCGGCAGGGCCCCGGGCCGTCGTCGCGTTTGTACACAGGCCTCCACTGCATGGGGTGATGGCCAGTAATCTCAGCGCCCATGGAGCAGAGGCATCTCGGCCGCACCGGCCTTCGCGTGTCACGGATCGGGCTCGGCACCCTCACCTGGGGCCGGGACACCGACGAGCACGACGCCGCCGACCAGCTCAAGGCCTTCTGGGACGAGGGGGGAACACTGGTCGACACGGCCGATGTGTACGGCGGCGGGGAGGCCGAATACCTGCTCGGACGCTTCGTCGACAGCCTCGTGCCCCGGCGGGATCTGGTCATCGCCACGAAGGCGGGAAGCGTCCCCGATCCGTACCGCCGTTTCGACGGATCGCGCGGTCATCTGCTCGCCGCGCTCGACGCCTCGCTCGAACGGCTCGGTACGGACTACGTCGACCTGTGGCAGATCCACGCCTTCGATCCGGTGACCCCGCTCGAAGAGACGCTCCAGGCGGTGGACCTGGCGGTGTCCTCGGGCCGCGTCCGGTACGCGGGGGTGTCGAACTTCTGCGGCTGGCAGCTCGCCAAGGCTGCCACCTGGCAGCTCTCGGCGCCCGGTGTGCGCACCCGGCTGGCGAGTACGCAGATGGAGTACTCGCTGCTGCAGCGGGGCGTCGAACGGGAGGTGCTGCCGGCCGCGCTCGACCTGGGGATCGGGCTGCTCCCGTCCTCCCCCCTGGGACGTGGCGTGCTGACGGGGAAGTACCGGACGGGCACGCCTTCGGGCTCCCGGGCCGCCTCGGAGCATCTGGCCCCGTTCGTCGAGCCGTATCTCGACGACGCGGCGAGCCGCATCGTGGACGCGGTGGCCACGGCCGCCGAGGGCCTCTCCACCACCGCCCTTCATGTGGCGCTCGCGTGGGTGCGGGACCGTCCTGGAGTGGTGGCCCCGATCATCGGCGCGCGCAACGCGCAGCAGCTCACGGAGGCTTTGTCAGTGGAGGCGCTTAGTCTTCCTGACGAGATCTGCCAGGCGCTCGACGACGTGTCGGCGCCCGTGCACCGCTATCCCGACCAGGACTGGAGCACGCTGTGACTGCGCTTCCCCGGGGGGAAACCCCAGGCCCCTCGGCCGAAGACACCGAGGACGACGGCATCGCCGCCGTCGGCCACTCGGCCGCTGATGTCCCGACCGATGTCCCGACCGATGTCGCCACCGATGTCCCCACCGAGATTCCGAGCGAGGAGCCGGGCGATCAGTCCGGCGCGGACGACGCGCCCACGGCAGAGACCGGTGAGACCAGTGAGACCGGTGACGCCGGTGACGCCGGTGAGACCGCTGCGGAGGGAGCTGGTGAGGCCGCGACACCCGCGCTCTCCGAGGCCGAGGCCGAGCTCGCCGCCCAGCGCGAGCTGCACGAGCGCATCGAGCAGCGCAAGGCCGAGAAGGAAGGCCCCATCCCGGCCGGCACGAAACTGAGCGGCACCGCGGCGGACCTCCTGGCCGCCGTACGGGCCGTCGAGAGCGGTGAGAAGGCCGGCACGGCGTTCTACGACTCCCCCGCTTCTCCCCCCGAGCCCCGCCGCGCCGTACACCCGGCCACATCCGCGCCCGCACGGCCGCGGACGCCCGAAGCGTCCCGCACCACTCAAGGAACGTCGCCCGAGGCCACGGCCGCGGCGCTGGCGGTGCTCACCGAGGGGAGCGCGCCCGAGGCGCTGGCACGCCCGGCGGCCGAGGCGCTCGGCGAACAGGCCGCGGACGTCCTGCGCGCCGACCCCTGGCGGCTGCTGGCCGTGCCGGGGATCCGCCCCGAGCAGGCCGACGGATTCGCCCGTGCCCTGCTCGGAGCCGGGTGCGGACCCGACGACGAGCGGCGTACCGCCGCGCTCGTCGGCTGGCTGCTGGAGCGTGCGGCGCTCCAGGGCCATACCGCGCTGGACGCCTCGGCGGTACGCGCTGCGCTCGTCGAACGGGCGGTGGCCGACCCGGACGCGGCCGTGGAGCACGCCGTCGCCGAGGGCGTCGTCCTCGTCTTCCAGGACGGCCTGGACCCCACCGCGTCCGCCGACCCGGACCGGCAGGAGGAAGAGGACGGCCAGGACGGCCAGGAGGGGGCACCGGCCACGGAGGACGCCGTCGCCGAGGAGCCGGTGAAGGTGCTCCTCGGACTCGACCGGTACGCCCTCGCCGAGGAGAGCCTCGCCGACGGCCTGGCACGTTTGCTGAACGCCTGTGAGAAGGGGGCCGACTGGTCGCGGGCCGCGTCCGCCGCCCCCTCCCCCTCGGCTGCCGAGCTCATCCGTACGGTCGCCACCGGCGGCCTGGTCGTCCACTCGGGCGGCGAGGCCGCGCGGGCCGAACCCGCGGCGCTGATCGCGGCGGCGAACGGCCTGGGAATCCGCGCCGTCGGGGCCACCCACAGCGTCGGCGGCCGGCAGCGGCTCGCCACGGCGGTGGGTGATCCGCAGACCGCGGTCACCCTCTCCGGGCTGCTCTCCGGCACGGAGGGCCCCGGCCGGGACGCGGAGGGTGCGCTGGCGCTCGATCTGCTGGTGGTGCTCGATGCCCCGCAGCTGGACGTGGAGACCGCCGCGATCCTGGTGGAGTCCCTCGCCGACGGCACCCGGCTGGTGCTGAGCGGCGATCCCGGGGTGCTGGGTTCCGCCGGAGCCGGGCGGGTGTTCGCGGACGTGCTGGCGTCCCGGGCGTGCCCGCAGGTCGTGTCCCGCACCCCCGACCCCGGCCCGATCGGCGAGCTGGTCTCCGGTATCGGCATCGGTGAACTGACCCAGGTCGAGGCACCCGGCAAGGAGGTCGTGATCGTTCCCGTGCGCGACGCGGGCGAGGCGGTCCACCGGACCGTGCAGCTGGTGGCCGACTC
Source organism: Streptomyces finlayi (assembly GCF_014216315.1). Taxonomy (NCBI): domain Bacteria; kingdom Bacillati; phylum Actinomycetota; class Actinomycetes; order Kitasatosporales; family Streptomycetaceae; genus Streptomyces; species Streptomyces finlayi. Next base: position 6,545,417 of record NZ_CP045702.1, on the reverse strand, counting down.
CGTGCCCCGGGCCATCGGCGTGCCCTCGGCCGACACCCAGGTGATCACCGTGGGCCACGGTGGCTCGGCGGGCACCGGAGCGCTGAACACGGCGCTGAAGCAGCGGCTCAACCCCGGCCCCGGGCGGTTCGGCGGTTTCGATCCGGGCGACCGCGTCGTGCATGTTCCCGCACCCGGCCGTGCCGTGCCCGGTTCGGTCGTCTCGGCCGACGCCGAGGGCCTCCACCTGGACTGTGCGGGCACCGCGGTCGTCGTACCCCAGGACCGGGTCGAAGCGTCCGTGCGGCACAGCTGGGCGCTCAGCGCGCATCAGGCGGCCGGGATGCGCTGGCCCGCCGTGGTCGTCGTACTGCCCGGCGACGCCGCACAGGCGCTGAGCAGGCCGTGGGTGTACACCGCCTTCAGCCGCGCCGAGCGCCACCTGTCCGTCGTCCACGGTGTGGACCAGGCTCTCCCCCGTGCGGTGGCCGAGGTCCCCGCCCAGGAGCGCACGACCCGGCTGCGGCCCCTCCTGGAGGCACTGCCGACCCCGGACGCCGCGTCCTAGCCCCGCGCAGCGCCCGGGCCCGGGCCCGGACAGCCCTGTGGCCCCGGTGCGTCGCACCGGGGCCACAGTCATCACTCACACCGTGCCGGGAGAGGTCAGGAACTGTCGGCCGTCAGCTGCTCAAGATCCTCGTCCTGCTCTTCCTCGTCGAAGACCGAACTGACGTCGAACCGGCAGACCACCAGCTGCGGATCGGCCTGGTCGAAGGGGGCGCCCAGCCACTCCCCCGGCTCGGGCAGCTCGTCGGCGGCGGCGACCCAGAGCGTGGAGTCGCCCTCCTCCAGACCGAACTCCTTGTGCCGCGAGGCGATCTCGTCCGCCTCGTACTCCCCGAAGATCACCCCGAGCGCGGCATGCACACTCGTACCGACCACCGCGGCGGCTTCCCTGCCGCGCTCGTCGGGATCGAGGTCCGCGAGCCGCTGCGCCTGCGCGAGCAGCCGCGGCGGCTCCACCACGGCGTAGTCCCGCCGGATCAGCACGCTCAGCGCATGAGGTTCCTCCGGACCCGCGTACGGAGGCAGCGAGTCGTCAGCACCGGGAATCTCGAAAGGAGTGACCTCGTCGTGACGGTCGTAGAGCAGCTCGTCGTAGACCTCGGCCGCGGCGGCCAGTTCGTTGAAGGCTTCGTAGACGAGGGGATCGTCGTCCCCGCTACGGCGTTCGACCGCGTCGAGGTGACGGTCGAGCGCGGCTTTGACCGCTTCGGCGGCGGCACGTACCTCGGCAGCGGTGGGCTGCGCAGCATCAGACATAGTGCAGACGCTATCCGTACACGGGCTCTGCCCGCACAATAGATGCGATGCCGGAATACGAATTTGTCGACGTGTACGTGCCTCGCGGGGTGTCCCGCAAGGAAGCGACTCGCCTGCTCACCGACCATGCCGAGTACGGACACTGGGAGTTGGACCGACTCACGCTGCGCCTCGACGGCAGCCGCAGGGTGCGGTTGCGGCGACGGATCATCCGCCAGCTCCGGGCCACCTGGTGAAGGGAGCGGGCCGTGCGGCATCGCACGGCCCGCTCCCTTCACCCCTCCCGCGCGGACGCCGCCGCGCGGTTACGCGGCGCTGCGGGAGCGGCGGTAGAGCACGGTGCCCGCGCCCGCGAGCAGCAGGCCCGCGCCCGCCGGGATCAGCAGGTCGAGCCCGCCCGCCCCGGTCTGTGCGAGCTGCTCCTCGGGGAAGAGCTGGGGCTCCGGAGCGTTCGGCTCGGAGGGCCCGTTCACGGGCGGGTGCACCGGGTCGGCCGGCTTGCCCGGAGTGGTGGGCGTCTCCGGGTGCTCGGTCGGCGGGATCACCTCCGCGTCGTTGCCGCAGTCGTTGCCGAAGACCGGGTTGAGCAGTCCCCCGATGGTGACGCTGTTGCCGCAGACGTTCACGGGAATGTCGACCGGGACCGCGACGTGGTTGCCGGAGCCGACACCCGGCGAGCCCGTGGCCTGACCCACGGCCGTGGCCGCGGGGGCACGGTGGCGACCGGTCCCCGGGGTGCCCGGCTCCGCCTCGTCGTACCCACCCGTGCCGGGGTCTTCCGCGGGGCGGCCGCCTGAGTTGTCGCCCCCCGGCGCGTTCTCGTACGGTCCGGCGTCCTGCCCGGTGTCCGCCGATCCGTTTCCGCAGTCGTTCCCGGCCGCGGGGTTGAGCAGTCCGCCGACGCTCACGGAGTTGCCGCACACATTGACCGGTACGTCGATCGGGATCTGGACGGAATTCCCTGACAGCACCCCCGGGGAATTCGACGCGGAGCCGGCCGCTCCCGCGTCGGCGTGCGCGTAACCGCCACTCAGCACGAGCACTCCGCCCGCCGCTGCCATGGTGATCAGGCCCTTACGTGTGACCTGTCGCATAGGTTCGATTCCTGCCTTCTGCCTTCCGAAATACCCCCGGACGCGACCGTGCGAGGGCCGAATGCCCAGCGGCCCCGGAGTGCATGGCGCGCACTCCGGGGCCGACCGAACTCAAACCCTTACGGGTTGACGATCAACGTCAGGCGTTGACGCAGGTGTTGCCGAAGGCGGGGTTCAGCAGCCCGATCACGGAGACGGTGTTCCCACACACGTTCACCGGGACGTGGATCGGGACCTGGACGACGTTGCCCGAGAGCACGCCGGGGCTGCCGATGGCAGCACCCTGGGCGCCCGAGTCAGCAGTGGCCATACCCGCACCAGCGAGCACGAGACCACCGGTAGCGGCCGCGATGGCGGCAACCTTCTTGATCATTATTCCTCCTAGTTGGCAATGCGGTCCCAGCCGCGGACCGCATCACTTGTAACGAGGAGAGGGGGGCGGGGCTACGAGCACAGGCCCGCTTTCACTCTTTCTGGCTATGTACGCACACCCGGACGAATATCCGTCCGTGTCTTCAGGAGTTGCCTCTTCGGAGTCGTCGCTTCAGGAGTCGTCTCGTCACGAGTGGCCGATGAAGCGGTCGAGCACACGCACGCCGAACTTCAGCCCGTCGACCGGAACGCGCTCGTCCACGCCGTGGAACATGCCCGCGAAGTCCAGCTCGGGCGGCAGCTTCAGCGGAGCGAACCCGAAGCCGCGGATGCCCAGATCGTCGAAGGACTTCGCGTCGGTGCCGGCCGACAGCATGTACGGCACGGCGCGCGCGATCGGGTCCTCGGCCACCAGTGCAGTCTGCATCGCGTCGACGAGCGCGCCGTCGAAGGTGGTCTCCAGGGCCTTGTCCGCGTGCACGTCCTCGCGCTTCACGCGGGGGCCGAGAATCCGGTCGAGGTCGGCGAGGAACTCCTCCTCGTACCCCGGGAGGTACCGCCCGTCGACGTGCGCGGTCGCCTGCCCCGGAATGACGTTGACCTTGTAGCCCGCACCGAGCTGGGTCGGGTTGGCGGTGTTCTGGAGCGAGGCTCCGATGAGCTTGGAGATGCCGCCCAGCTTGGCAAGCGTCTCGTCCATGTTCTCGGGGTCGAGCTCGGTGCCCAGGGCGTCCGAGAGCTCGTCCAGGAAGTGCCGCAGGGTCTTGGTCACCCGCACGGGGAACTTGTGGCGGCCGAGACGCCCGACGGCCTCGCTCAGCTCCGTGATGGCGTTGTCCTTGTGGATCATCGAACCGTGACCGGCGGTGCCGTCCACGGTCAGCTTCATCCAGTGCATGCCCTTCTGGGCCGTCTCCACGAGGTAGAGCCGCAGCTTCTCGTTGACGGTGAAGGAGAACCCGCCGACCTCGCTGATGGCCTCGGTGACGCCTTCGAACAGTCCGGGGTGCTTGTCGACGAGGAACCGGGCTCCGTACGTGCCGCCCGCCTCCTCGTCCGCGAGGAAGGCCAGCACGATGTCGCGCGGGGGCTTGCGGCCGCTGCGCATCCGGTCGCGGACGACCGCGAGGGTCATCGCGTCCATGTCCTTCATGTCGACCGCGCCGCGGCCCCACACGCAGCCGTCCGCGATCTCTCCCGAGAAGGGGTCGTGCGTCCAGTCGGCGGCGTTGGCCGGGACCACGTCGGTGTGCCCGTGGATGAGCAGCGCGGGCCTGGACCGGTCCTCACCCTCGATCCGGGCCACGGTGGAGGCGCGGCCCTTGTGGGATTCGAAGATCTGCGGTTCGAGCCCGACCTCGGCGAGCTTCTCCGCGACGTACTCGGCGGCGAGCCGCTCCCCCGGTCCCGAGTGGTCCCCGTAGTTGCTGGTGTCGATCCGGATCAGGTCACGGCAGAGGTCCACGACCTCGTCCTCGCCGGAGACGGTCCGCGCCGTGTTGGTCTCGCTCACGCTGCTTCCTTCCACTGTCGCTGTGGTGCTCCCCCTCATCCTCCCGCGCCGCCGCCGTGCACCCAAGGGCGCCCGCCCTGCGCCGTCCGCCCGTCGCACCGCCCCTGGCGTGATCGAGCACCCCCGAATGTTTGCTATGGTTTTCCACGTCGGAACGGGCCGGGCCCGTGAGACAGACACCTTGTCCGGGTGGCGGAATGGCAGACGCGCTAGCTTGAGGTGCTAGTGCCCTTTATCGGGCGTGGGGGTTCAAGTCCCCCCTCGGACACCAGCAGGACGAATGGCCGGTGAGCTTCCCAGCTCACCGGCCATTTGTCGTTCATCAGCGGACAGCTCACCCTGCGACGAGCCCCTGGGTGCGGAGTTCAGCCAGGACCAGGGGGGCGTACTCGGTGGCCCCGCGCGTGGAGGTGTGGGTGTTGGCGCGCTTCTCGAGTCCGGGTTGTCGAGGAAGGACTGCGAACCCTCGCCCGAATCGGCGTGGTTGGCGACGGTCAGCCGGCCGGTCAGGTGCCGGGGAAGCTGCTGCCCCCAGCCGGAGTAGAAGGCGCCGGGCTGGTCGCAGACGGCGGAGTCGCCCGCCAGGAGGATCCTGGGCGTACGGACCGGGGTGACGCGGAGCGCGTCGAGCTGCGGGGCCGTGCCGCCGAAGGTGAGATCGAGGCCGGGGCTGCCGGTGGCTCCGGTCGGCTCACCCTCCGGGTCGCGCACGTCCACGGTGAAGCTGCGGCGTACGGTCCCGCCGGGGGCGCTCGGGGTCTCGGCGAGCACGGTTCTGCGCGTCTCGGCGGTGACGCCCGTCGAACCGGCCTCCGCGTCGCCGCCGAGCAGGACCGAGACACGGTAGGTGCCGGGGGCGACGTCCAAGTGGCAGACGAGCGGCGCGCTGCCCGTGCAGTGACCGAGCCCCGTCGGGTCATCTCCGGCCCGTGCGGGGGCCGCGGTCAAAGCGGTCAGGGCGGCGGCCGTGGTGCAGGCGGCCAGCAGAATGGTTGCGGCTCGACGCATGGGGACTCTTTGGCCGGGCGTCGGCTGGAACAGGAGGCCGGCCGCTCCCTGCGGACACGGCCGCCGCCGTACGCCGCGACACTGTTGGCGCATTCGGTTCACCGGATGCGTTCGCCGGGAGACGGATAACCTGCCCCCCATGGGCGAGGGGACCGAGGGCGTCGGCGTGGATCCTGACAGTCAGGGCTGGGGTGCCACGCGCTCCTGGGTGGAGGAGGGGCTGCCCGAGGCGGAGCGCATCGAAGAGGTTGTGCCGCTGCGCGGCGGCTGGACGTCGGAGATGCGCCGCCTGGATCTCCGCGGTCCGGGTGGTCGGCGCTCGCTCGTCCTGCGGTCCTTCGTGAAGCCTTTTTTCGTCCGGCACGCGGAGGGCCTGCTGACCCGTGAGGCGACCATCCTGCGCCTGCTCGGTGACACGGACGTGCCCGCGGCCACGCTCGCGGCGGTGGATGCTACGGCGCGGTACTGCGATCACCCTTCCTTGCTGATGTCCCTGCTGCCGGGGACCGTACACCTGGGCGATCAGGGTGCCGCTGACCGCGCCGAACTGCTGGCGCGGCAGCTGGTGCGCATCCATCGATTGCCGGTGACCGCGCAGCAACGGCCTCGCGCCTATCAGGCCTGGGCCTCTCCCGAGCGAGTGACTCCGCCCGCAGCGACAGAGCGGCCTGAGCTCTGGCAGCGCGCGGTCGACGTCATCCGCCGCGAGCCCCCGGCCTATCAGGGCTGCTTTCTGCACCGGGACTTCCATCCCGGCAACGTCCTCTTCACAGGTACCGATAATGATCTTCAGATCAGTGGGGTCGTCGACTGGGTGGAGACCTCTTGGGGACCGGCCGACCTGGACGTGGCTCACTGCTCGACGGCCCTCGCCCTGCTGCACGGGGTTCCCGCGGGCATGCGCTTCGCCGATCGCTACGTCGCTGCGGGAGGAACCGTGACCGAAGACGGCACCGCCCATCTCTTCTGGCGACTGCTGGACGCGCTGGGTTTCGCGCCGGACGCGGAGAAGGTCGCTGTTCCCTGGCGCGAACTGGGCCGCGTCGATCTGACCGCCGGTGTCCTGACTCAAAGGCTGGAGGGATACATTGAATCCCTTTTCGACCGCTATGCCTGAACCGTCGTAGGTGGGATGAACGCGTGCGAGCAGGAGTTCTACGCGGTGGGCCGGAGCGCTGCCAGGTGGGACGTGTGCGCGTCCGGGCCCGTGGGGAAATAATCCTGACGGCGTACTCCGGGGGCTCAGTCCGGGACCGGTGCGAAGTCTCCCCGCCGGTCGTCCCGCTCCCCCGGCGGGCCGGACGTGCCCGCACGGACCGTGTACACGTCGCCGGTCGCGTTCCGCTGCCCCTGGGCATGGTCGTACTGCCCCGCGAAGACGTGCGCGCCGACGGGCACGGTCCGTCCCGCCCTGAGGGTCCACCGGCAGACGAGGAAACCGTCCTCCCTCCAGGTCCTGGTCCGTCGCAACCTGCTGTCCGCGGACAAGTACCTGTCGGGCATCGCGGCGGGCACCGAGGTCTTCAAGGGCGCGGGCCGCCTGGACACCAGCGCGTACTCGGTGGATGTGCGCTGAGGGCCGTGGCTCATTGAGATGATGAGCCCGTAGGGGGCACCCATCGAGGCCCCCACCCACGAGAAGGACAGCACAGTGACCGCCACCACCGGCCGGAGTCCGAACCGCGAGCGTCCGGGCGCCGGCCGGTGAGGGGGCGCGCGAAGCCGCCGCCGGCCCCGCTGGCGCAGCGGGACGGCATCGATCCGGTACGGATCCGGCTGCCGGACGTTCCCGGGGCGGGGGCCGGCGCCGGGACCGGACAGTGGACGGTCCGGGATCATCTGCTGGCGCGGTTCGGGGCCGCCATCGGCACGGACCGAGTGGACGCGATGTTCGCCGGGGGGCGGTTCGTCGGCGCCGACGGCGTCGCCGTGGGGCCGGACGAGCCGTACACCGCCGGCCGTTACCTCTGGTTCCACCGGGACTTCGCTCCGGAGGAGCCGGTGCCGTTCCCGCTGGGTGTGGTGTACCGGGACGCGCACCTCGTCGTCGCCGACAAGCCGCACTTCCTCGCCACCACTCCGCGCGGCCGGCACATCACCGAGACGGCGGTCGCCAGGCTGCGCCGGGAGCTGGGGGCGGAGCTCCTGCAGCCCGCCCACCGGCTGGACCGGCTGACCGCGGGCCTCGTCCTGTTCGTCGTGCGGCCCGAGGAGCGGGGCGCGTACCAGACGCTGTTCCGGGACCGCCTCGTACGCAAGGAGTACGAGGCGGTGGCACCGTACGATCCGCGACTCACCTTCCCACGCACCGTGCGCAGCCGGATCGTGAAGGAGCGGGGAGTGATCGCCGCCCGCGAGGAGCCAGGCGAGCCGAACAGCGAGAGCCGTATCGAGCTGCTGGAGCAGCGCGGGGGCCTCGGGCGCTACCGGCTGCTGCCGGCCACCGGGCGGACCCATCAGCTGCGGGTCCATATGAACGCCCTGGGGCTGCCGCTCCTCCATGACCCGGTCTATCCGGAGGTGGTGGAGGAGAAGGGGAGCGGGTCCGACGACTACACGCGGCCTCTCCAACTACTGGCCCACACATTGGAGTTCACCGATCCGGTCACGCATGAGCCGCGCCGCTTCGAGAGCGGGCTGCGGCTCTCCGCGTGGCCGGACCGGTGAGTACGGGCCGACAGGGCCGGGGCCTCAGTGGCCTCGGGTGATCCACTCCTGGAGGTGCGGGGCCTCCGCGCCGATGGTGGTGCTGTCGCCGTGTCCGGTACGGACGGAGGTCTCTGCCGGGAGGGCGAGCAGCCGGTCCCGGATGGAGGCGACGATCGTCGGGAAGTGGGAGAAGGACCGGCCGGTGGCTCCGGGGCCGCCCTGGAACAGGGTGTCTCCGGTGAAGACGGTGTCCAGCTCGGGGGCGTACAGGCAGACCGCGCCCGGCGCGTGGCCGGGGGTGTGCAGGACCTGGAGGCGGATGCCCGCGATCTCCAGTTCCTGGCCGTCGGCGAGTTCGCCGTCGGGTGCCCGGTCGGGGTGGGTCTGCTTCCACAGCGGCAGGTCGTCGGGGTGCAGCAGGACCGGCGCGCCGGTGGTGGCGGCGAGGGCCGGGGCCGCGTCGATGTGGTCGTTGTGGGCGTGGGTGCAGATGATCGCCCGCAGCGTACGGCCGCCGAGGGCCGCCTCGATGGCCGCCGCGTCGTGGGCCGCGTCGATGACGACTGCCTCGGTGTCGTCGCCGACGATCCAGACGTTGTTGTCGACGTCCCACTCCCCGCCGTCGAGGGCGAAGGTGCCGGAGGTCACCAGGTGGTCGATGCGCGCGGCCATCAGAAGACCACCACCGAGCGCAGGACGTCGCCCTCGTGCATCCGGGCGAACGCCTGCTCGATGTCGCCGAGTCCGATGGTCTCGGTGACGAACGCGCCGAGGTCGAGCCGGCCCTGCTGGTGCAGGTCGATGAGCATCGGGAAGTCCCGCGAGGGCAGGCAGTCCCCGTACCAGGACGACTTGAGCGAACCGCCGCGGCCGAACACGTCGAGCAGCGGGAGTTCGAGCTGCATCTCGGGGGTGGGGACGCCGACGAGGACGACCGTGCCCGCGAGGTCGCGGGCGTAGAACGCCTGCTTGTACGTCTCCGGGCGGCCGACGGCCTCGATGACGACGTCGGCGCCGTTGCCTGCGGTCAGGGCGCGGATCGCCTCGACCGGATCGGCGGACCGGGAGTTGACGGTGTGCGTGGCACCCATCTTCTTCGCCGTCTCCAGCTTCCGGTCGTCGATGTCCACCGCGATGATCTTCGCCGCGCCCGCGAGCCGCGCACCGGCGATCGCCGCGTCACCCACGCCGCCGCAGCCGATCACGGCGACGGAGTCGCCGCGGCCGACCTGGCCGGTGTTGATGGCCGCGCCGATGCCCGCCATGACACCGCAGCCGAGGAGTCCCGCGACGGCCGGGGAGACCTCCGGGTCGACCTTGGTGCACTGACCGGCGGCGACGAGCGTCTTCTCGGCGAACGCGCCGATCCCCAGGGCGGGCGACAGTTCGGTGCCGTCGAGCAGCGTCATCCTCTGCGTGGCGTTGTGGGTGTCGAAGCAGTACCAGGGCCGCCCGCGCAGACAGGCGCGGCACTGACCGCACACGGCACGCCAGTTGAGGACGACGAAGTCGCCGGGCTCGACGTCCGTGACGCCCTCGCCGACGGACTCGACGATGCCGGCTGCCTCGTGGCCGAGCAGGAACGGGAAGTCGTCGTTGATGCCGCCCTGCTTGTAGTGCAGGTCGGTGTGGCAGACGCCGCACGCCTGGACCTTCACCACGGCCTCGCCGGGGCCGGGGTCCGGGATCACGATGGTCTCGACCCGTACCGGCTCGTTCTTCCCCGGTGCGATGACCCCTTGCACCTGCTGCGCCATACCGTGGTCTCCCTGTTTCCGACTGGTGTGAAGATCGATCACGGACAACCGTACGCCCAGGGGAACGGATCTCGGGCCCCCGCGGTGTGTGCCGTTCTGAGGGGGCCCGAGATCCGTTCAGTCCTCGGAGTCGTGGACCTTCCGGCCGCCGACATAGGTGCGCAGGACGCGGGTGGAACCGATCTCCTCCGCCGGGCCCGCGTACGGGTCGCGGTCCAGGATCACCAGGTCGGCGAGGGCTCCGGCGCGCAGGGAGCCGGTGTCGTCGAGGTGGTTCACATGGGCCGAGCCCGCCGTGTACGCGGCGATGGCGGCGGTCAGCGAGATGCGCTGCCCGGGGAGGAAGGCCGGGCCGTCGGAGTCGGGAGTGATCCGGTTGACGGCGGTGTGGATGCCGTGCAGCGGGTCGGGGCTGCTGACCGGCCAGTCGCTGCCCGCCGCGACGGTGGCGCCGGATCGCAGGAGGGCGCCGAACGGATACTGCAGGGCGGCCCGCTCGGCACCGAGGAAGGGGATCGTCAGCTCGTCCATCTGCGGTTCGTGGGCGGCCCACAGTGGCTGGATGTTGGCCGTGGCTCCCAGCTCACGGAACCGGGGGATGTCGTCGGGATGGACGACCTGGAGGTGGGCGAGGTGTGGCCGGGTGTCGGTGCGTCCGTTGGCGGTGCGGGCGGCCTGGACCGCGTCCAGTGCCTCGCGTACGGCCCGGTCACCGAGGGCGTGGAAGTGGGCCTGGAAGCCGAGGGCGTCCAGCTCGGTGACGTACCGGCACAACTCCACGGGGTCGACGAAGCTGGTGCCGCTGTTGGTGGTGGCGCAGCCGCAGGCGTCGAGGTACGGGGCGAGGAGTGCGGCTGTGCCGGTCTCGGCGACACCGTCCTGCATGATCTTCACGGACCCGGCGCGGAAGCGGCCGGTGCTCAGCTCGGCCCGCCTCGCGACCAGTTCGGGTATCTGCTCGGCACCCCGCTCACGGTCCCACCAGAGGGCGCCGACGACCCGGGCGGTGAGTGATCCGTCGCGGGCGGCGGTGAGGTAGGCGTCGGCGGGATCGTCCATGGCGCCGAAGGATCCGACAATGGCGTCCTGCCAGGCGGTGACGCCGTAGGAGTGGAGTATCCGCTGGGCGCGCAGCAGGGCTGCGAGGCGGTCGGCAGGCGTGGACCTGGGGGTGAGGCGGGCGACCAGGTCCATGGCGCCCTCCTGGAGGAGGCCGGTGGGCTCGCCCCGCTCGTCGCGCTCGATGCGGCCGTCGGCGGGTTCGGGGGTGTCCCGGGTGAGGCCGGCGAGCTCCAGGGCCCGGGTGTTGACCCAGGCGCCGTGGTGGTCGCGGTTGACCAGATAGACGGGCCGGTCGGGTACGACGGCGTCGAGCAGGCCGCGGGTGGGGGCGCCGCCGTCGAACGCCTCCATGGACCAGCCGCCGCCGGTGATCCACTCGTGGTCGGGGTGGGCGACGGCGTAGGCGCGCACGGCGGCGAGGGTGTCCGTGGCCTCACGGCTTTCCGTGAGGTCGCACTGGGCGAGTTCGAGGCCGGCGCCGACCGGGTGGATGTGGGCGTCCTGGAAGCCGGGGACGAGCAGTCGTCCGGCGAGGTCGACGACCTCGGTCTTCGGTCCGATCAGCTCGCGGACCTCGTCATGGCCGACGGCGGTGACGCGGTCGCTGGTGACGGCGAGGGTGGTGGCGCGGGTGCGGGCGGCGTCCATGGTGAGGACGGGGCCGCCGGTGAGGACGAGGTCGGCGGGTGCGTGGCGCATGGGTGGGTGTGTTCCGTTCCGTGCGGGGGTGGTGTGAGCTGAACCGTCAGGCCGCTTCGGTGATCCCTGGTTCGGCCGGTGCGATGGAGCGCCCTGTGACGAAGTACGGGGACTTTCTCACCCACTTGGCCCAGGCCGCGGCGACGAGGCCGGTCAGCACCATGACCGCGGGGCACAGGAGCATGAACCAGCCGTTGTCCGGGCTGATCTCGAAGTGGTCCACGGATGTGTAGAAACTCCAGCAGAGGTATCCGCCCAGACCGAGCAGGAAGAGTGCGCTGAGGACGGGGACGACCACGGCCCGCAGGGCCTCGGACCAGCTCTCGCGCAGGGCACCGCGGAAGCGGGTGGCGGCGGCCAGGGCGGTCAGCGCGTAGTAGAGGGAGACGACGACGCCGATCGCGTTGACGGAGGCGAGGATGACGTCGCCGACCTTCGGGATGACCAGCGAGAGGACGGCGACCGAGGCGGCGACGCAGCCGATCGCGACGGTGCCGGCCGCCGGTGTTCCGTATCGGGGGCTGACCTTGGTCCAGAGTGGGCCGAGCGTACGGTCGCGGCCCATCGCGAACATGCCGCGGACGGTGGGGATCACCCCGGACTGGAGGGAGGCGACGGCCGAGAAGGTGAGGGCGATCAGCGGGAGAGCGGCGAGCGGCTGGTCGGCGAGCCGGTCACCGAAGTAGGTGAGGCCCTGGGCGCCGTTGGCGGTCAGCTCGTCGAGCGAGAGGACGCGCTGGAAGGCGAAGGAGCCGAGCAGGAAGAGGCCGAGCATGGTGAAGAGGGTGATGAATCCGGCTCGGGAGGCGTCCTGGGGGTCGCGGACCTCCTCGTTGACGCTGAACGTGGAGTCGAAGCCCCAGTAGCAGAAGACGGAGAGCAGGAGCCCCTGGGCGAGCTGGTGCCCGGAGGGGATGGTGAACGGGTTGAGCCAGTCCAGGCTGAAGGGGTGCGGGCCGAAGAGGATTCCGTATCCGCAGAAGCCGAGGAGTACGACGTACTCGAAGACCAGCAGGTACTTCTGGAGGTTGGCGGCCGAACGCGTACCGACGACGGCGGTGAACGTGACCGCCACCAGGACGAGGATACCGAGGGCGGTCGCCTGAGCGGTGGAGTCGGGGTCGAGGCGGAGGCCGGCGAGCTCGTGCAGGCCCGCCTCACCCACGAGCTGGAGAGTGGCGGAGCCGGTGACGGTCGTGGTGTACGAGAGGAAGACGACCGTGGCGGCGATGGCGATCCAGCCGACGAGGAAGCCGAGCCAGGGGCTGAGGGAGCGGCCGACCCAGACGTAGCCGCTTCCCATGTTCGGCTCGACCCGGTTGAGCCGGGAGTAGGCGCACGCGATGCCGAGGATCGGCAGGAACCCGAGCAGCATGATGATCGGCAGGTGCAGGCCGACGATGCCCGCGGTGACACCGAGGCCGATGCCGATGCTGGTGGTGGCGGCCGTGGAGGACGCGGCGATGGCCACGCCGTCGACGACACCGAGGCTCTTGCGCAGGGCGGGCGGGACCGGTGGGGCCGGTGGAGCCGGTGGATCGCTGCCGTTCGGGGTGCGTGGGACGGTCACGGTCACTCCTTCGCCGGGGGCCGCCGTTCGGGCCCTGATGGCGGCACATCGAACTCTGCGGAGGGTTTCCACGTCAACGCCGTTGTCATAAGGTGCGCCCATGAGCGCGAGCGAGCGGGTGGTGCCTGAGGGTGCGCGGCGGCGCAGGCGTCCCACCAAGCAGGGCACGGTGCTGTCCGAGCGGCTGATCGTGGAGACGACGCTGCGGCTGATCGGCGAGCACGGGGCGGCGGCACTGACCGTACGTCGGCTCGGCACCGCTCTGGGGTGCGATCCGAGCGCCCTCTACCGCTATTTCAGGGACACGGACGAGCTACTGCTGGCGGTGGCCGACGAGTTGATCGGCCGGACGCTGAACAGCTGGCGTCCTACCGGGGACTGGCGTGGCGATCTGCGGTCGCTGGGGCTGAGGATGCACGCGGACTACGTGGCGCATCCGCAGGCGGCGATGCTGGCCTGCGCCCGGGTGACCGGGCGGACGCACGAGATGCGGTCGGTGGACGCGATTCTCGGGGTGCTGCGGGGGGCCGGATTCCCGGGTGCGGAGGCGGTGCGGATCTACCACGTGTTCGTCGACCAGACGCTGTCGTTCGCCGCGCTGGACGCGTCCACGCTGGCGCTTCCGGTGCGGGCCCAGGAGCTGGAGGAGCGGACGTGGCGCGAGACGTACGCGGGGGCGTCGGCCGGCACGTATCCGCATATCGCCGCTACGGCGGGGGTGCTGGTCGCGGAGATGAGTCGCAGCGGGTATCCGGCGGCGCTGGAGATGGTGCTGGCGGCAGCCGCGGGGCGGTTGGCGCACGTACGTGAAAGGTCGGGCCTGCCCGGCTGCTGAGGACAGGAGGTCAGGGCGCGAGGACGTCCAGTTCGTGGAGGGCGCCCACCGCGATCTCCTTCGTCAGGCGTTCCGCGGCCTCCGCGTCGCCCTCGCGGACCGCCTCGGCCAGGCGCACATGCAGGGTGACGGCGGCCGGGTCCGGGTCCTCGAACATGACCTGGTGGTGGGTGCGGCCCGCCAGGACCTCTGCCACCACGTCGCCGAGCCGCGCGAACATCTCGTTGCCGGAGGCGTTGAGCACGATCCGGTGGAAGGCGATGTCGTGCCGCAGGTAGCCCTCCAGCTGCTGGCCCCGCGAGGTGGCGACCATGCCGAGGGCGCACTCCGTGAGCGCGGCGCACTGTTCAGGGGTGGCGTGTGTGGCGGCCAGACCCGCGGCGACCGGTTCGATCGCCGAGCGCAGCACCGTGAGGGAGCGCAACTGTCGCGGACGGTCGGAGCCCGCCAGCCGCCACCGGATGACCTGGGGGTCGTAGACGTTCCACGCCTCGGTGGGCCGTACGGTCACGCCGACCCTGCGCCGTGACTCGACGAGGTGCATGGACTCCAGGACGCGGACCACTTCGCGTACGACCGTGCGGGAGACCTCGAAGCGCTGCGCCAGCTCGTCCGTACGCAGCACGCTGCCGGGTGGGAAGTCGCCTGCGGCGATCTCCAGGCCCAGGGCGTCCAGCACGTGAGTATGCAGCCCCTGGCCCTGTGTGGTCATGGCCACAAGACTACGGCGCACACTTCGGGCATGAAAAGTACGACGTTTATGTCACACCCTCTTGAATAAGTCGTACGTAATAGGTTTCAGTGGCGCGACGGACCGATGTCGAAGAAGACAGCGAGGCACCAATGAGCACCCCCCACGTCGTTGTGGTGATGGGCGTAGCAGGGACCGGAAAGACCACGATCGGACCTCTGCTCGCCGACGAACTGAGCGTCCCGTACGCCGAGGGCGACGACTTCCATCCCGCCGCGAACATCGCCAAGATGTCGGCCGGTACCCCGCTGGAGGACTCGGACCGTCGGCCCTGGCTCGACGCGATCGCGCAGTGGGCGCACGGCCGCTCCGGGCTCGGCGGCGTGGTCAGCAGCTCCGCGCTCAAGCGCTCCTACCGCGACCGCCTGCGGGCCGGGGCCCCCGGTGTCGTCTTCCTCCACCTGACCGGTGACCGGAAGCTCATCGAGCGCCGGATGGCGGAGCGCAAGGGCCACTTCATGCCGACCGCACTCCTCGACTCCCAGTTCGCCACCCTGCAGCCGCTGCAGGAGGACGAGGCGGGCGTCGCGGTCGACGTGTCCGGCACTCCCGAAGAAATCTCCGCACGAGCCGTCGCCGCGCTGCGCCGGCTCGAAAGCTAAGGATCATCACCGTGACCGGTCTCGGCGTCGAGATGCCGGCAGCGGACGCCGTCGAACCCATCACTTCGGCAGGCAACGCTCAGTTGGGCATCGCGGTCCTGGCGGGCATCGCCGTCATCGTCCTGCTCATCACCAGGTTCAAGGTGCACGCCTTCCTGGCCCTGACCATCGGCTCGCTGGCGCTCGGCGCCTCCGGGTCGGCGAGCGTCATCGCCATGCACGACTGGCCGGCACGAGGCCGATCACGAGCGCCGGCCAGTCGTGCACGAACGTCGCGCTCGCGCGCCACACCAGCGGCGCGCGACCGGTGAACCACATCAGCGGCCCGGACCCGGGCATCACGAGCAGGGCTCCGGCGATCCAGGAGGCGTAGAGCTTCTGGCCCGCGTTGGACTTCCCGGCGGGCCGGGACTCCTCCCGGTGGTCGCGGCGCACGGCGGCACCCAGCCACTCCCCGGTCGTACGGTGCGAAGCGAACGTCGCTCAGCGTGCGGCGGCGTCTGCCTCCGCCTCCGCGGCCTTCTCCAACTGGAACGCCTCGTTGCCGAGCCCGATCCTGGCGTGCACCTCCGGCTTGGTGGAGCGCAGCACGGCGCCGTACACCAGGCCGCCGACGAGGGCGGCGCCGATGATGCCGGGCAGCAGCCAGGTGAGGGACGAGCCGGGGCCGGAGCCGACCAGGACGTCGAAGTCCCGGACGGTGAGGAAGGCGATGGCCAGGAGAGCGAGGCCGGCGAGTCCCGAGGCCACGAGGCGGGGGGCCTGTGCCCGGCCCGCACCGCGCCGTACGAAGAAGGCGATGACCGCGAAGGCGGCGGCGGCCATCAGCAGGATGACGCCCAGCGCTCCGACGTTGCCCATCCAGGTGAACAGCCGCAGCACCGGCACGGTGGGGTCGCCGACCGGGTGGTCGTCCGTGAACGCGAAGGCCAGCACGATGACGAGGGAGAGCCCGGACTGGAGGAGCGAGCCGGTGGCGGGGGCGCCGCTCGTCTTGTTCGTACGGCCGAAGGCTGCGGGCAGCAGGCCCTCGCGGCCCATCGCGAACGCGTAGCGGGCGACGACGTTGTGGAAGCTGAGGAGCGCGGCGAACATGCCGGTGACGAAGAGGACGTGGAGCACGTCGGTGAACGTGCCGCCGAGCCGCTCCTCGGTGAGGCCGAACAGCATGCCCGGGCCCTGCTTGAGCGAGGTGTCCACCACGGAGGCGGGGCCGGTGGCGACGGTCACCGCCCAGGAGCTGACGGCGAGGAACAGGGCCGCGTAGCCGACGGCCAGGAACATCACGCGCGACACGACGATCTGCGGGCGGCTGGTCTCCTCGGCGTAGACCGGGGCCTGTTCGAAGCCGACGAACGCCGCGATGCAGAAGCAGAGGGCGGTGCCGAGCCCTGCCCCGGCGAGGGTGTCGGGGTTGAACGCGGCCATGGACAGACCCTCGGGGCCCGGCTTGCTGACGGCGGCGATGTCGAAGATCACGACGAGGGCGCATTCGATGACCAGCAGCACGCCGAGCACCTTGGCGTTGAGGTCGATCTTGAGCCAGCCGAGGGCGCCGACGACCACGACGGCGACGACGGCGGGCAGCCACCAGGCGATCTCGATGTCGAGGTAGGTGGCGAAGAGCCCGGAGACCTCGAAGCCGAGGATGCCGTAGATGCCGACCTGCATGGCGCTGTAGGCGACCAGGGCGACGAGCGAGGCGCCGGCTCCGGCCGTGGGGCCGAGCCCGCGCGCGATGTACGCGTAGAAGGCACCGGCGTTGTGCACATGCCGGCTCATCTCCGCGTAGCCGACGCTGAACAGCATGAGGACGATGCCGAGGATGACGTAGAGCAGGGGCTGGCCCACCACGCCCATCACGCCGAAGACCGTGGGCATCACACCGGCGACGACCATCAGCGGGGCGCTCGCGGCGAGGACCGAGAGCAGCAGCCCGGGGGTACCGAGCCGGTCGGCCCGCAGTGCGCGCTCCTCGCCCTTGTAGGTGCTGATCCCGCCGGTGTCGCCGGTAACCTTCCCGGCACCGGCCCGTCTGGTATCTGAACTGCCCGTCGACATGGCGGGGTTGGTCCCTTCGTTGGCTGCGGTACGGGTCAGGGGGCACCGAGCGCGAAGCGGCGCGCGGCGAGGAATTCGGGGTACGGATCGCGGCCCGAGTAGGACCAGGGGGCCGCGGTGAGGTGCGGGCCGATGCGGTGGAAGAGGGCCGCGGCCTCGGCCTGCCGCCCTTCGCACACCTTGGCGTGGGCCAGGAAGTTGAGGTCGGCACGGTGGCGGGGGTGGTCCTCGCGCTCCCACTCCAGCCACCAGTCGAAGGCGGCCTTCATGACCTGTCTGGCCCGCCGCCCCGACCAGTGACCGGAGGCGACCGGGTCGGCGGACTCGCTTCCCGCGGCGACGAGGACGCGGTAGCGCTCGGCGTGTGCGACGACGGGAAGCACGGCGAGGGGCGAGTCGGCGGGGGCCTGTTCGGAGGCCCAGGCGGCGAAGTCGTAAACCTCGTGCAGGGGGTCCTGGCCGCTTTCGGGGTGGCTCTCGGCGAGCTGGGCGGTCATCAGGTGGTGTGCCTGGTGGTGCTCGGGATGGCGGGCCCGGATCTCCTCGAAGTGCCGGGCGGCCTCCTCCCGCGCGCCGCACTCCCCCTGCGAGCCGCGTGCGCCGTCGAGCATGAGGAGGGCCAGCCAGGGCGTCGGGTCGGCGGGGTCGAGCCTGGCGGCGGCGAGGCAGGCCTCCCGGGCCCGGCCGGGAGCTCCGGCGGACGCCTTGGGATGCAGGGCGCGGGCGACCTCCGCGCAGGCGAGGAGGGTGGCGGCGTCGGTGCTGTCGGGTTCGGCGAGGAGCCAGTCCTCGGCCCAGCCGTGGGCGGAGGGTGCGGCGGCGAGGGCGACGACGCGGTGGCCTCTGCGGTCCCAGTCGGTGCCGGTCGCGGCCAGGAGCGTGCGCACACCGGCCCACCTGCCCTGCTCGAACCGGCCGCGCACCCCGATGAGTTCGCTGTCGTCGAGAGCCGGATCGAACGGGTGGTCCGGGCGCCCGCCCTTGCGGCGGCGGCCCAGGGGCGGCGGAGGCGGGGACATCCGCAGACTTCTTTCGACGCGATGTGCGAGCAAATGATCGCGCACAGCCAAGCGGTAGGCAATGCTCCGAGTCAAGGGGCGGCCTGCTCCAACTCTGCTCACTTCCCCCACAGTTGGCCGGATGCGTCCCGTTCGGGAGAGATTCGCGCAGCTCACCGCGGGTGCTGTGGGTGCTCCGAGTGACGCGTGCCACACTGACGCCATGGAGAATCGCGAACCTCTCAAACCCCTCCTCTTCGGCTTCCCGGGGCCGCTGCGCGACCAGTTGGTGGCCGCCGTACTCGCCGGTGCCAAGGTGTCCACCTCCGGTCTGCTGGCCGAGTACGAGGTGGAGAAGGAGGAGTTGCCCCCGGTCGGTGAGCGGTCCGCGCTGATCGGCTCGGACGGGCGGGAGGTCGCCGTCGTCGAGGTGACGGACGTCCGGGTGGTGCGGCTCGGTGACGTGGGCCCGCAGCACGCCGCCGACGAGGGCGAGGGGTACACGACGGTCGCCGAGTGGCGGGCCTCGCACGAACGGTTCTGGCACAGCGAGGAGATGCGGGAGGCCCTGGGCGATCCGGAGTTCACGGTCGACGACGACACGATGATCGTGGCCGAGCGGTTCCGGGTGGTGGAGGTGCTGGATCCGCGGTGAGGGAAGCGGGAACGGGAAGGTCGCGCCGGAGGCCGAGGACGGGGCCGGACGGGCCGGGAAGCCCAGCCCGTCCGGCGGTCGAGGACAGAACGCGGCCGCAGACCGCGCGCCGGCTCAGCCCACCGCCTCCGCCGCCGCGCGCCCCGCCACCCGGCCCGAGAAGATGCAGCCGCCCAGGAACGTGCCCTCCAGCGAGCGGTAGCCGTGCACTCCGCCACCGCCGAAGCCGGCCGCCTCGCCCGCCGCGTACACCCCGGGGATGGGGTCTCCCCCGCTCGGGCGAAGCCGAGAGTCCGGGGAAGGGCTGCCGTCCGCCGCGAGGACGCGTGAGGACAGGTCCGTCTCCAGGCCCCCCAGCGACTTGCGGGTGAGGATGTTGAGGCGCACCGCGATCAGCGGGCCCGCCTTCGGGTCGAGGATGCGGTGCGGCTTCGCCGTACGGATCAGCTTGTCGCCCAGATAGGCGCGGGCCCCGTGGATCGCCGTGACCTGGAGGTCCTTGGTGAAGGGGTTGGCGATCTCCCGGTCGCGTGCGGTGA
The DNA here is from genome assembly GCF_014216315.1 of Streptomyces finlayi. Lineage (NCBI taxonomy): Bacteria > Bacillati > Actinomycetota > Actinomycetes > Kitasatosporales > Streptomycetaceae > Streptomyces > Streptomyces finlayi. The sequence continues at coordinate 6,525,950 of NZ_CP045702.1, read as the reverse complement.
TCTCGCGGCGCAGTTCCTCCTCGTCGATGAGGCCGTCGCCGGTCAGCGCGTTCATTCCGCGCACGAGGGCGCCGAGGTCGTTCTCGACGACGAAGTCCACACCCTTGTCCATGAACGCCTTGACGGGCGCCGGCACGTCGGCGCGGGCCCGGCCGATCACGTCGCGGATCGACTTGCCGGTGAGGTCCGGATTCTGCTCGGAGCCGGAGAGCGCGAACTCCTTGCCGATGATCCGCTGGTCGAGGACGAACCACGTGTATCCGTGGCCGGACTTCATGATGTGGTCGAGGGTGCCGAGCGTGTCGAAGCCGGGGAAGAGCGGCACCGGGAGCCGCTTGCCGCGGGCGTCCAGCCAGAGGGACGAGGGGCCGGGCAGGATACGGATGCCGTGCTTGGCCCAGATCGGGTTCCAGTTCTCGATGCCCTCGGTGTAGTGCCACATGCGGTCGCGGTTGATGTGGTGCGCGCCCGCTGCCTCCGCGATGCCGAGCATCAGCCCGTCGACGTGGGCGGGGACACCGGAGAGCATCTTCTCCGGCGGGGTGCCGAGCCGTTCGGGCCACTGGGAGCGTACGAGGTCGTGGTTGCCGCCGATACCGCCGGAAGTGACGATCACCGCCTGGGCCTTCAGCTCGAAGATCCCGGTCGCCTCGCGGCTGCTCGCGGTGCCGCGTCCGGTGCCGCTCGGTGCGAGGATCTCGCCGGTGACCGTGTCGACCGTCCCCGCCGAGCGGCCGAGGCCGGTGACCCGGTGGCGGAAGGCGAAGCGGACGAGGCCCTTGGCGACGCCCTCGCGCACCCGCCGCTCGAAGGGGGCGACGACCCCCGGGCCCGTACCCCAGGTGATGTGGAAGCGGGGCACGGAGTTGCCGTGGCCCGTGGCGTCGTAGCCGCCGCGTTCCGCCCAGCCGACGACGGGGAAGAACCGCATCCCCTGGGCATGCAGCCAGGACCGCTTCTCCCCGGCCGCGAAGTCCACGTACGCCTCCGCCCACTTCCGTGGCCAGTGGTCCTCCGCGCGGTCGAAGCCCGCGGTGCCGTACCAGTCCTGGAGTGCCAGCTCGTGGCTGTCCTTGATCCGCATCCGGCGCTGCTCGGGCGAGTCGACGAGGAACAGGCCACCGAAGGACCAGTGGGCCTGACCGCCGATGGACTGCTCGGGTTCCTGGTCGAGCAGGATCACCGAACGTCCCGCGTCGACGAGCTCGGCGGTCGCCACCAGCCCCGCGAGCCCTGCCCCGATCACGATCACATCAGCGTCGTACGCCATGGCATTCCGTCCTTGTCACCAAGTTACTCGTGCGTCAGATCTTGGGTTCGGGCCGCTGCCACGTCAACCGTCCGGGGCCTGCGGCCTGCGGTGGAGTACGAGGGCGGCTGGAACACCGGTCCGACCCTCATGTACGCCGGGGGCAGCAGGAGCGGCCTCCTGTTGAATGGGGGCATGAACCCAGGCGTAGCCCCCGGCGCGAACCCAGGCATGGACCCGGCTGAGGAGATCCTGGACATCGTCGACGAGAACGACGAGGTCGTCGGGCAGGCGCCGCGCGGCGAAGCGACCGCGCGGGGTCTGCGTCACCGCTGTGTCTTCATCGAGGCGCGGGACGCCCAGGGCCGGCTGTTCGTGCACCGCAGGACCGCCACCAAGCTGGTCTTCCCCTCGCACTACGACATGTTCGTCGGCGGGGTCGTGGGCGCGGGCGAGTCCTACGACGAGGCGGCCCTGCGCGAGGCCGAGGAGGAGCTGGGAGTCACCGGGCTCCCCCGCCCCGAACCGCTGTTCACGTTCCTGTACGAGGGCGGTCACCACACCTGGTGGTCGTACGTCTACCAGGTGCGGTGCGAGTTGCCGGTGCGTCCGCAGACCGAGGAGGTCGACTGGCACACCTTCCTGACCGACGCGGAGCTGGAGCAGCGGCTCGGCGACTGGACGTGGGTCCCGGACGGGCTGGAGACGTACCGTCGGCTGAGGGACTTCCGGGCGCGCTGAGCCGTGCCCGGAGCGGCGGCGGCGCGGTGGATAGGGTGCCGGGTGTGAACGAAATCGTGCGGGGTCTGCGGTTGTGGTTCGCGCCGCAGCGGCTCCGCGAAGAGGGCGACACTCCCGACTACCGCTTCTCCCTCGCGAACGAGCGCACCTTCCTCGCCTGGCTCCGTACGGCGCTGGCGCTGATCGGCGGCGGTTTCGCCGTCGCCCAGTTCCTGCCCGATCTGCCCTGGGGCGTACGGACGTGTCTGGCGCTCGCACTGCTCGTCTCCGGTGTCCTCTGTGCGCTGCGGGCGGTCAACCACTGGGTCAGGTGCGAGCGGGCCATGCGCCGGGGCGAGGATCTGCCGGTTTCCCGCTTCCCGACCCTGCTGAGTCTGGCGATCGCCGCCGCCGCCCTGGCGATGGTGGTGGTGCTTCTCTTCGGCTGGGACTCCTGATGCCTGCGGACGAGCGGGACCCCGGCCTCCAGCCGGAACGGACCAGACTGGCCTGGCGCCGCACCACCCTGTCCTGCACTGTGGTCGCCACGCTGGCGGGCCGGCAGGCGCTGAGCGAGGGGACGGGTCCGGCTGCGCTCGTCGCGGTGGCGCTGAGTGTGCTGGCGTGGCTGGGGTTTCTGCGGGTGGCGCACCTTCGGGTGTTGTCCATGGCGGCGGCCAGACCGCGGCCGATGTCACCGCGCAGCGCGCTGACGTCGGCCGCGTGCGCGGTCGCACTGGCCGTGTTCGCGGCCGCCATGCTGTTCTGAGGCGAACCGTCCCCTCCGCGCAGCGGCCCGTCCCCGCCTCTCCGTCGGCGCGCCCGTCCCGGCTCACCTCTCCGCAGCGGCCGGTCCCGCCTTCGTCCGGGCGCTCAGCTCTCCCATTCCACGGCGACGATGATCTTTCCGCGGGTGCGGCCCTCCTCGTTGAGCCGGTAGGCGTCCGCGGCCAGTTCGAGGGGGAACACCCGGTCCACATGGACCCGCACGATGCCCTGTTCGGCCAGCTCCGCCAGGTGGGTGAGGTCGGCGGTGTCGGGCCGGACGAAGGCGTACTTTCCTCCGTAGGAGAACACCTCGGAGTCCGCGACGGAGGCGAGGCGGCCGTCGGGCGTGAGCGTGTCCGCGGAGGCCTTCAGCGCGTCGCCGCCGACGGTGTCGAAGGCCGCGTCGATGCCCTCGGGGGCCAGGGCCCGGAGCCGGTCGGTGAGCCCTTCGCCGTACTCGACGGGTTCCGCGCCCAGCTGGCGCACGTGGTCGTGGTTGTGCGGGCCGGCCGTACCGATGACCCGGCAGCCCGCGTGCCGGGCGAGCTGCACGGCCATCGAGCCGACGCCGCCCGCCGCCGCGTGGACGAGCACCGTCTCGCCCTCGCGGATCCTCAGCGTGCGGTGGAGCACCTGGTACGCGGTGAGGCCGGTGAGCGGCAGACCGGCGGCCTCCTCGAAGCTGAGGCTCAGCGGCTTGCGGGCCAGGGTGCGCACGGGGGCGGCGACGTACTCGGCGAACGTCCCCCGGGAGAGGAAGTCCTCCCGTACGTAGCCGATGACCTCGTCGCCCACCGCGAACTCGTCGACGGCCAAACCCGGTTGGACGACCACTCCGGAGACGTCCCAGCCGGGGATCACCGGGAACACGGCTTCCAGGCCGGACTGGAGGTAGCCCTCGCGGGCCTTCCAGTCGACCGGGTTGACGGACGCGGCCCGCACCTTCACCAGCACCGAGTCGGGGCCGACCTTCGGGTCGGGCCGGTCGCCGTACTCCATGACGTCGGCCGAGCCGTACCTGCTGTAGCTGATCGCCTTCATCTCATGACCATCGACGCAGGTCAGGGTTGTCGCAACTCGGACCTCACCAGCGTGGGACCGGCGGCGCCGTCCACTCCGGTTCGGCCTCGCGCATCGCCGCCGCGTCGTCGCGCTCCCGCATCCTGCCGTCGTCGTCGAGCCAGCGCCGGTGCAGGGCGGCGAGCCGCTCGCGGTCCAGTTCGACGCCGAGGCCCGGGGCGTCGGAGACCGTCAGCCTGCCGCCCTCGAAGACATGGCGGGCGGTGATGACGTCCTCGGTCTGCCACGGGTAGTGGCTGTCGCAGGCGTGGTCGAGGTTGGGCACGGTGGCCGCGACGTGGGTCATCGCGGCGAGGCTGATGCCCAGATGGGTGTTGGAGTGCATGGACAGGCCGACACCGTACGTGCGGCAGATCGCGGCGAGCTCCCGGGTGCGGTGCAGTCCGCCCCAGTAGTGGTGGTCGCAGAGGACGACCTGTACCGCGTCGCGGGCGAAGGCGTCGGGAAGTTCGGCGAGCGTCGTGACGCACATGTTCGTGGCCAGCGGCACGTCCGTGCCCGCGGAGACGGCGGCCATGGCGTCCGTACCGCTCGCCGGGTCCTCCAGATACTCGAGTACGCCCTTCAGCTGGTCCGCCACGTACAGCGAGGTCTCGACCGACCAGGCTCCGTTGGGGTCCAGACGCAGCGGCTGCCCGGGGAACGCCTCCGCGAGCGCGCGGATCGCGGCGATCTCCCGGTCGGGTTCGAAGACACCGCCCTTGAGTTTGAAGGAGGAGAAGCCGTGGTCCCGGGCGAAGCGCCGTGCCTGGCCGACGACGCCGGCCGGATCGAGCGCCGCGCCCCAGTCGTCCCGCTCGTCGGCCCCGGGGTGCGCGGCCCAGCGGTAGAAGAGGTAGGCGCTGTACTCGACGGAGTCCCGGAGCTTGCCGCCGAGCAGGGCGTGCACGGGCAGCCCGAGCGTCTTGCCGAGCGCGTCGAGGCAGGCGACCTCGAAGCCGGAGACGACGGAGAGCCGCAGTTTGTCCACGGTCTGGGCGCCGCGCAGCCCTCCGGCGTCGACCCGCTCGTCGGCGGCGCGTGAACCCCCGCACACCTCGTCGGCGAGGGCGAAGAGGCCGTTCACATCACTGACCGGGCGGCCGGGCAGGGCCTCGGCCAGCGGCCGGGCGAGTTCGAGGTACTTGCCGTCGCCGTACGTCTCTCCGATGCCCGTGACCCCGCCGCGCGTGACGACTTCCACGACGAGACGCGGGGTGTACGGCTGGTGGACGCCCTGCGTGTTGAGGAGCGGCGGATCGGCTATGAGGATCGGAGTGAGGCGGACTTCGTCGATCAGCAGGACTGTATCCATACATGAACTCTATTCATGCATGCGGCCGAGCGCCAGGGTTCAGTCACGGATTCCGTCGGGCCGGGGCGAGTTCGGGCCAACCGATTACGGGAGTTCACTGGACGACATACCGACTGGTCGGCATCATGGGCACCGACCGTACTGTCGCCCCGGAGGTGCGCACCATGAGCTCAGTCCACCCGCCAGGTCTCGACCCCGGGCTGCTGCGCGGCTATCTCGACCGCGAGCGGCCGGGGCTGGTGAGCGGACCGCTCGAAGCCCGGCTGATCGAGGGCGGGCGCTCGAACCTGACGTACGTCGTCAGCGACGGGACCCGCCGGTGGGTCGTCCGCAGGCCCCCGCTCGGCCACGTCCTGGCCACCGCGCACGACATGAAGCGCGAACACCGGGTGATCAGCGCCCTGTACCCCACCGCCGTGCCGGTACCCGAGCCGGTGCTGCTCTGCGAGGACGTGTCGGTCATCGGATCGACGTTCTACGTCATGGAGTACGTCGAGGGGACCCCCTTCCGTACCGCCGAGCAGCTCGCTCCGCTCGGCGCCGCCCGCACCCGGGCCGCGGTCCTGGGCCTCGTCGACACCCTGGTGGACCTGCACGCCGTGGACCCCGAGTCCGTGGGGCTCGGCGACTTCGGCCGCCCGGACGGCTTCCTGGACCGCCAGCTGCGCCGCTGGGGCAAGCAACTGGACGCCTCACGCAACCGCGAACTGGCGGGGATCGACGAGCTGCACGCCGCGCTGGGCCGCGCGCTGCCCGACTCCCCCGCGCCGACCGTCGTGCACGGCGACTACCGCCTGGACAACGTCCTGATCGGTGCAGACGACGGGATCAAGGCCGTCCTCGACTGGGAGATGTCGACCCTCGGCGACCCGCTGACCGACCTCGGCCTGCTGGTGATGTACAGCTCCGACCTCGACCTGCCCAGGTCCCCCGTGTCCACCACGAGCGGCGCGGCCGGTCATCCCACGCCCGCGGAACTGATCGAGCGCTACGCCACCCGCTCCGGACGCGACACCTCCGCCATCTCCTGGTACACGGCCTTCGCCTGGTTCAAGCTCGCCGTGATCCTGGAGGGCATCCACTACCGCTACACCCTGGGCCAGACCGTCGGCGCCGGCTTCGACCGCATCGGTGAACTCGTCCCCGTCTTCATCCAGCACGGCCTCACCACCCTCCAGGAAGGCTGAGTTACCCCATGGACTTCGCATTCGACGCCCGTACCGAGGAGCTGCGCACCACGCTGCTCACCTTCATGGACGAGCACGTGTACCCGGCCGAGAAGACCGCCGAGGAGCAGCGCGCGGAACTCGCGTCCCCGTGGGACACCCCGCGGATCGTCGAGGACCTGAAGGCCGAGGCGCGCAGGCAGGGCCTGTGGAACCTCTTCCTCCCGGACGCCGGGTACGGTGCCGGGCTGACCAACCTCCAGTACGCCCCGCTGGCCGAGATCCTGGGCCGCAGCCCGCAGTTGGCGCCGACCGCGCTGAACTGCGCGGCGCCGGACACCGGGAACATGGAGGTGCTCTTCCAGTTCGGCACCGACGAGCAGAAGAAGCAGTGGCTCGAGCCGCTGCTCGCCGGGGAGATCCGGTCCGCGTTCGCGATGACGGAGCCGGAGGTGGCCTCGTCGGACGCGACGAACATCGAGACCCGGATCACCCGGGACGGAGACGACTACGTCATCAACGGGCGCAAGTGGTTCATCTCCGGGGCGATGAACCCGGACTGCAGGGTCTTCATCGTGATGGGCAAGACGGACCCCGACGGCGCGGACATCCGCCGCCAGCAGTCGCAGATCCTCGTCCCGCGCGACACCCCGGGACTCGAAGTGCGCCGCGCGATGCAGGTGTACGGCTACGAGGACCACTCCCACGGCGGTCACGCCGAGATCGTGTTCAACGACGTGCGGGTCCCCGCGTCGAACCTGATCGGCGAGGAGGGCGGTGGCTTCGCCATCGCCCAGGCGCGGCTGGGCCCCGGCCGAATCCACCACTGCATGCGGCTCATCGGGATGGCGGAGCGCGCCATCGAGCTGATGTGCCGCCGGGCCGTGTCCCGTACGGCCTTCGGCAAGCCGCTGGCCCAGCAGGGCGTCGTACAGAACTGGATCGCGGACGCCCGGGTGACGGTGGAGCAGCTGCGGCTGCTCGTCCTGAAGACGGCCTGGCTGATGGACACCGTGGGCAACCGGGGGGCCCACACCGAGATCCAGTCCATCAAGATCGCCACCCCGCGCGCGGTGGTCGGCATCCTCGACCAGGCGGTGCAGCTGCACGGTGCGGGCGGGGTCAGCCAGGACTACCCGCTCGCCGAACTGTGGTCCTCCGCGAGGACGTTGCGGCTCGCCGACGGTCCGGACGAGGTCCACCAGCGGTCGCTGGCGCACCGCGAGATCAAGAAGTACCTGTAGACACGGCGGTCCGGGGCGGCGCGTGGTGCGCGCCGCCCCGGACGACGGCTCAGAAGGTGAGCTTCCAGCTGTCGATGTAGCCGGTGTCCTGCGCGGCCACGTCCTGCACCCGGAGCCTCCAGGTGCCGTTCGCGGCCTCCGCCGACGCGTTGACCGTGTAGCTCGTGATCACGTTGTCGGCCGAGTCGCTGCCGCTGGAGTTCTTCAGCCGGTAGGCGGTGCCGTCGGGGGCGAGCAGGTCGACGACCAGGTCGCCCCGGTAGGTGTGCTTGATGTCCACGCCGACCTGGAGGGTCGCCGGGGCGTTGCCGGTACGGCCGGACACCGGGATCGAGGACGTCACCGCGGCCCCGTTGTCGGGCACGCTCACATCGGTGGTCGTCGAGTAGACGTCACCGGCGGGCGGGGTGACCGTACCCGCGGAGAGGGTCCAGACCGCGTGCGCGGCGGCGTCGCTGTTGCGGTCCAGGGCGGTGTCGTTGATGTTGGCCGTGGTGTCGCACGAGGAGTGGTAGCAGCGGTCGAACGCCTGGCCCGCCGTGCCGCCCCACTTCTGGGCCTGAGCACTCGACTTCGTGTTGCTCGCGCCGGTGAACAGACCGCCGACCGGTATGCCCGCGGCCTTGAACGGGGCATGGTCGGAGCGGCCGTCGCCCTCCGTCTCTATCTCGGTGGGTACGGACAGGGCCGCGAAGTAGTCCTTGAAGGTCTTCTCGATGACCGGGTCGTCGTCGTAGACGAAGTAGCCGGCGTTCGGCGAGCCGATCATGTCGAAGTTGAGATAGCCGCTGAGCTTGGCACGCTCGGTCGTCGGCAGGTTGTTGACGTAGTGCTTCGACCCGATGAGCCCCAGCTCCTCGGCGCCCCACCAGGCGAACCGCAGGTGCTTGTCCGGTGCCAGCTGGGCGCGCGAGACGGCGAGGGCGGTTTCGAGTACGGCGGCGGAGCCCGAGCCGTTGTCGTTGATGCCTGCACCCGAGGACACGGAGTCGAGGTGCGAGCCGGCCATCAGGACCTTGCCGGGGTCTCCGCCGGGCCAGTCGGCGATCAGGTTGTAGCCGGTGGCGCCGCCGGAGGTGAACTGCTGGAGGGACGTGGTGTATCCGGCCGCGTCGAGCTTGGCCTTCACATAGTCGATGGACGCCTTGTAACCGGCCCTGCCGTGCGCCCTGTTGCCGCCGTTGGCCGTGGCTATCGACTGCAGCTGGGTCAGATGCGCCTTGACGTTGGCGAGCGGGATGTCGGGAGCGGCGGCGGCCTGCGGGGCGGTGGCCCCGCTCGCGTTGTCCGCCGCCTGCGCCGCCGGGACGGCCGTGGCGAGCAGGGCGACGAAGGCGAGGGCGGTGGCTGCCCTGGATCTGCGCAGCGCAAAGCGGTTGGGGATCATTTAGGTGCTCCGGATTCCGTTCGGGGACTGACGGAACGTGCGGGGGGTACCCCCGGCCGCACCGTGCCCGACCGGGTTTCTGGAGCTACTCGTGCGTCGTGCGTGACCGATGGTCAACTGAATGACCGTACATCGTCAAGAGCGGGAACCGGACATGGCCGTTCTATAAACGGACAGTGCGCTCCCCGGGACCGGGAAGCGCACTGGAGATGTCCTGGAGGTGCCGGAGCCCGAAGCCCCGGGACGGCCGCCTACGGGCGCAGGGCGCGCAGCAGCAGGTCCGCCAGATGACCGGCGACCTCCTGCTGGCTCAGCGGGCCGTCGGGGCGGTACCAGGTGGACAGGTGGTGGACCGAGCCGAAGTGGTAGTCGACCACGAGGTCCGCCGGAGTCGCCGTGGAGAACACCCCGGCCTTCTGGCCCTCTTCGATCAGAGCCCGGAAACGCTCGTGGTAGCGGCGCCGCTCCACGCGCACCTGCTTGTTCTTCTCGGGGCTCAGGTGGTGCATCGACCGGAAGAAGATCGAGGCGTCGTCGAGGTTCTCGATGGTCGTCACGACCACGTCCGCCGCCGCGTCGCGCAGTCGCCGCTCGATCGGGGCGTCGGCGTTCGCGTAGGCGTCGAGCCGCTCCTGCTGGAGCCGCAGCACCCGGGCGTACACCTCGTGCAGGAGGTCTTCCTTGGAACCGAAGTAGTGGTAGAGCGCGCCCTTGGTGACGCCCGCCGCCTCGACGATCTCCTGGACCGAGGTGCGGTCGTAGCCACGCTCGGCGAAGAGCCGGGTGGCGGCGGCCAGCAGCCTCTGAGGGACGGGAGTGCCGTTCCCGTCCGTCGTCGCCTTGGCCATTGCCGCCACCTGCCTTTCGTACGATGCGTGAACCGGTCTAGCGGGGGGAACGCAGTTCCCGCCTGAGGATCTTCCCACTAGCCGTCTTGGGCAGCTCCGTCAGGATCTCCACCTCGCGCGGATACTTGTACGCGGCGAGCCGTTCCTCGCAGTACGCGCCCAGTTCGCCGGGCTCGGCCGTGGCGCCCGGCCGCAGGCTGACGTAGGCCCGGACCGTCTCGCCGCGGTACGGGTCGGGGACGCCCACGACCGCCGCCTCACGGACCGCCGGATGGGTGTAGAGCACGTCCTCGACCTCGCGGGGCCACACCTTGAACCCCGAGGCGTTGATCATGTCCTTCTTGCGGTCGACGACGTAGAGCCAGCCCGCCGCGTCCATGAAGCCGATGTCGCCGGTGCGCAGTTCCCCGTCGGGGAAGGCCGCGGCCGTTGCCTCGGGCAGGTTCCAGTACCCCCGGACCACCTGGGGTCCTCGTACGGCGATCTCGCCCTGCTCCCCGAACGGCACCTCCTGACCGTTCTCGTCGAGAATCCGGACGACCGTGTCCGGCCCCGGGACACCGACGGAGAGCGTGCCGGACACCGGGTCGACGGGGGCTTCCCGCTCCGGCGGTACGGCGGCGCAGGGCGCCGTGCACTCGGTGAGGCCGTAGCCGTTGCGGATGTACGGGCCGAAGCCCGCCCGGAACTTCTCCACCAGCGCCGGCGGCAGCGGGGCGCCGCCCGAGGAGATCACCTGGAAGGAGGCGAAGTGCTCCGGGGTGACTCCGGGGTGCGCGGCGAGCGCCATGAAGGCGGTCGACGGGCCGACGGTGTAGGCGGGGCGGTGCTCGGTGAACGCTTCGAGGACGACGCTCGTCTCGAAGCGGTAGGCGAGCACCAGGGTGCCCGCGTTGACGACGCAGGCGGCGAGCTGGCACACCATGCCAGTGATGTGGAAGAGCGGGGCGAGCGCGAAGTAGGCGGAGCCCTCCGCGACGGGGTGACCGGTGCGCTGCCGCTCGGCGTTGACCATGATGTTGCCGTGGGAGTTCATGGCGCCCTTGGGCGTGCCGCTGGTTCCCGAGGTGTAACTGATCAGCGCCACGTCGTCGGCGGTGAGCTCCCGGTCTTCGGGCGCGGCGAGGCCCTGGCGGGCGACGGCGACCAGGTCGTCGGCCCAGTCGTCCTCGCCGGGCGCGGGCAGGCGTTCGAAGCCCAGGACGCGGGGGTCGTTCTTCGTCTGGAGGTCCAGCTCGCAGGCGGTGACGGCGATCCGTACGCTCGGGGCCGCCTCCGCGGTGGCGTGCAGATAGGCGTCCCAGGCCCGGTCCGAGCAGATCAGCGCGGTCACCTCCGCGTCCTTCAGGACGTGGGAGACCTCGCCGGACTTGTACATCGGGTTGAGGGGGACGACGGTGGCGCCGGCCTTCCAGGCACCGAGCAGCGCGATGACGAACTGCGGGCTGTTCTGGAGCATGATCGCGACGCGGTCGCCGCGTACCAGTCCCCTGGCCGTGAGGTGCCCGGCGACGGAGTCCGAGAGCGCGTCCGTCTCCCGGTAGTCCAGTCGCCCGTCGAAGTAGGCGAGGGCCGGGCGCCCGGGTGCGCGGGACACGGCCGTGCGGAAGGCGTGCACGAGGGTCTCGGCCGGGGTCACGGGGGCGCGCTGGGCCTCGGTGAGCAGGGCGAGCCACGGCCTGGCCGCATAGATCGACCCGGTCATGAGCTGTTCCCCTCCCACTTCCGCTGGAGGTGGTTCATATTGCCGAGCCAGTGGTCCGGGTCCTTGGCGCGGGCCCGGTAGTACGCCGCGACCTCGGGATGCGGCAGGACGAGGAAGCGGTCCTGCTCGATGGCGTCGAAGAGGGCGTCGGCGACCGCCTCCGGCTCGATCGCGCTGGGGGCGAGGACGAGCTCGCCGGCCGAGCCCGCCGCGGTCAGCATGTCCGTACGGACGCCCTGGGGACAGATCGCGTGGACCTTGACACCGCGGTGCCGGTAGGTCAGGGAGAGCCACTCGGCGAAGGCGACCGCGCCGTGCTTGGTGACGCTGTACGGCGCCGCGCCGATCATCGTGAGCAGCCCGGCGGCGGACGCGGTGGACACGAAGCGGCCGTTGCCGCGCTCCAGCCAGCCCGGGAGCAGCACCTTCGCCGCGCGTACGTGGGCCATCACGTTGACGTCCCAGGCCGCGGCCCAGACCTCCTCGTCCGCGAAGACGTCACCGGGTGAGGCGAGCCCCGCGTTGGCGCAGTAGACGTCCACCGTGCCGTCGAGCGCGTCACGGGCGTCGTCCACGATCCGCGAGGCGTCGCCGGCGACCGCGGTGCCGCCGATCTCCTCGGCGAGGTCCTTGATCCGGCCGATGTCGAGGTCGTTGACGACGACCCGCGCACCCTCCGCGGCGAACCTGCGGGCCAGCGCGGCCCCGATGCCGCCTCCGGCTCCCGTGACCACTACACCAGCGCCCTGCACCGTACTCATCGGATCCCGCCTCTCTCAGCCGACTTCACCGGCAGACTAACCAGTCGGTATGTGATCCGGGAAGAGCTGCGCACCAGCGCGGGAAATCTACGCGGGTCCGGGTCGTTCCGTGCGGCCGACGCCCGCGCTAGCGTGCGTGAGCACGACAGTCGGCGCGATCATGGAGGTTGACGAATGAACCTGTCCAGACGTGGTTTGCTGACGGCAGGCGGTGCCGTGGGAGCCCTCGCGGTCACGGCGGCCGGGACGGGGAACGCGGCCGCCCTCACGGGACAGGGTTCCGGGCGCGGAGGTGTCCGCACCGGTTTCGACCGGCTGGCCGCCGACGGCTACCGGCTGCTGAAGGGCCGGAAGGTCGGACTCGTCACCAATCCGACCGGGATCACCTCCGACGCACGCCATGTCGTCGATGTGATGCACCCCGACGACCGGGTGAACCTGACGGCGGTCTTCGGTCCCGAGCACGGGTTCCGCGGCACCGCTCAGGCGGGCGGCTCCGAGGGCTACTACGACGACCCGGCGACCGGGCTGCCGGTCTACGACACGTACCTGAAGAGCGGCCAGGCGCTCGCGGACATCTTCACCGCCTCGGGCGTGGACACCGTCGTCTTCGACATCCAGGACGCGGGCGCCCGGTTCTACACCTACATCTGGACGCTGTACGACTGCATGCGGGCGGCGGCGCTCGCGGGCAAGCGGTTCGTCGTCCTCGACCGGCCGAACCCGATGACCGGCAGGGCGGCGCTCGGCCCCGTCATGGAACCGGCGTTCGCGACGTTCGTGGGCCGCCGGGAGATCTCCCAGGCGCACGGCATGACCGTCACGGAGCTGGCGCTGCTCTTCAACGCGGAGTTCCTGGCCGACCGGCCGGTGGAGCTGGAGATCGTCACGATGTCGGGGTGGCGGCGTTCGGACTTCTTCGACGAGACCGGGCTGCCGTGGGTGCCCCCGAGCCCCAACATGCCGACACCCGAAACGGCTCTCGTCTACTCGGGGACGTGTCTCTTCGAGGGCACGAACCTCTCCGAGGGGCGGGGCACGACCCGCCCGTTCGAGCTGCTCGGCGCCGAGGGCGTCGACCGCCGCTGGGCGGCCGCCGCCAACGCGCTGGACCTGCCGGGCGTGGCGTTCCGCGAGGCGTACTTCGCGCCGACGTTCTCCAAGTTCCAGGGGAAGACGGTCGGTGGTGTGCAGGTGCACGTCCAGGACCGCACGGTCTTCGACCCGGTCCGTACCGGCATCGCCCTGCTGGTGACGGCGAAGCAGTCCTGGAGCGGCTTCGCGTGGCGTGCGGACAACTGGATCGACAAGCTGACCGGCAACACCCGGGTCCGCACGATGATCGACGCGGGCGCCGGCACCGATGAGGTCGTCGGAGCCTGGGAAGCGGACCTGGCGAAGTTCCGGGTGATCCGGAAGCGGTACCTCCAGTACCGCTGATCCGAGACCGCCGCGCGGGCCCGCTCCCCCGGGCCCGCGCGGCCTCCGCGTTCGTACCGTTTCACCTTGGACGTCTCAGGCTCTGGACAGCTCACTTTTGAATGGAGCCGATCGGGGCAGCTGTACGTCCCATTACGTGACGCCGAAGTACGAGTGACGGAGGTGGCAGTGAATGGCCGGTTTCCGGAGTCTTGCGAGACAGGTCCGCGATCCGCGGGGGGATCCGGCATTGCGGAGGTATTCGCTCCGCAAGTGCCTCGAACGGTTCGCCCCCTACGGCCACCGGGCGACCTGGGACCATCTGTGCGCCCGGCACGGCATCGGGCCCGAGGACAGGGACCCCGACCCGGCACGCCTGGTGGGCGCGCTGAGCGAGTTGGAGGAGGCGCGGGCCGTCTGGCTCGCGTACGAGTCGGGATTCGCCGAGCGGCGGCGGCGGGAGAAGCGCGACGGGCTGCGCCGCCCGGCCTCCTTCGACGACTGGCACCGGCGGACCTGGGGCGGCAACGGGATCGCACGCTGCGAGGACCCGGGCGTGCATCCCTCGGCGCCGCTCGCCGAGGTCCTGGGGCGGCTGATCTCGGCCCTGGGCTCGGAGCCGGGGACCGCCTGCCCGGTCTGCGCGGAGCACGGCATCGCCTGGCGGCAGGAGCTGAAGCAGGAGCCGTGGTCGGGTCCGGTGTGCGGCGGCTGCGGAATCGTGGTTCCGCAGCACGTACTGACACCGGGGGCCCTGGCGAGGGCCCGGCGCGTACGCCTGCGCGACCTGGCGTCGGTGGCCTGAGGGGCGCCGCGCCCGGCCGCGATCCGACGCGGCCCGCTAGGCCGGCTTGCCGCGCTCGGGCATCAGGCGCGAGCCCGTCATCCGCTCGCCGGAGATGTCGTTCGGGTTGGAGAGCACACAGGCTTCAAGCGAGAGGCAGCCACAGCCGATGCAGTCGGTGAGGTGGTCGCGCAACTGGCCCAGCCGCTTGATGCGCTCGTCCAGTTCGGTGCGCCACGCCTCCGAGAGCCGTGCCCAGTCGTCACGGTTGGGGGTGCGCTCCTCGGGCAGTTCGGCCAGCGCGTCCCGGATGGTGGCCAGGGGAATCCCGACGCGCTGGGCCGCGCGTACGAACGCGACCCGGCGCAGCGCGTCCCTGGTGTAGCGGCGCTGGTTTCCGCTGGTGCGCCGGCTGCTGATCAAACCCTTGGCCTCATAGAAGTGCAGGGCCGAGACCGCGGCGCCGCTACGCGCGGAGAGCTGGCCGACCGTGAGTTCGTGGAGTGTCTGCGGGATCTGTGGCACCTCTCGAACCCTACTGGTCCTCCGTTGACAGGACAGCACTCACCCAAGGATGCTGAGCAAGCGCTTAGACATCGCCCGTCCAGGGCACGTGAGCCGGAAGGCAGGGACCAGGAACATGGCAGAGCCGAAGATCTTCACGTCCGCACAGGAGCTGCGCGACGGAGTGGGTGAGGAGCTGGGCCACAGCGAGTGGCTGGAGATCGACCAGAAGCGGATCGACCAGTTCGCCGAGGCCACCGGCGACCACCAGTGGATTCACGTGGACCCCGAGCGCGCGGCAGCCGGCCCCTTCGGCACGACGATCGCGCACGGCTATCTGACGCTCTCGCTCCTGCCCGCGCTCGTCCCGCAGATCATGCGCGTCGAGGGCATGAAGATGGGCATCAACTACGGCACCAACAAGGTGCGCTTCCCCTCGACCGTCCCGGTGGGTTCACGGCTGCGCGCCACCGCCGTGCTCAGGAACGTCGAGGAGGCGGGCGGCGGCGTGCAGGTCACCGCGGTGGTCACCATCGAGCGGGAGGGCGGCGACAAGCCCGCCTGTGTCGCGGAGTCGGTGTCCCGCTACTACTTCTGAGCCGCGACCATCCGCAGGACGAGGTCGGCGTAGAGCGCGCCGACCTCGTCCGGCGTCCGGCTGCCCTGGGCGTTGAACCAGCGCGCCACGTCGATGCAGAGGGACAGCACGGCGAGTGTGGTGCCGGGCACGTCGGGGACGTCGAACTCCCCCGCCGCGACGCCTTCGCTGATGATCCGGCGCACCACGGCGTCGCTCTGCCTGCGCAGCTCGATGATCTCGGTGCGGTGCTCGTCGGCGAGCGCGTCGAGTTCGTACTGCACGACACGCGCCGTGGTGTGCCGCTCGGCGTGCCACCGGACGAAGGACCGTACGGCGCCGGCGAGCCGCTCCGCCGCGGAACCGTCACTGCCGGCCTCGGCCTCCAGGAGGGCCAGGGCCCGGTCGTGACCGATCCTGCTGATCCGGTGGAGCAGCTCTTCCTTGGTCTTGTAGTGGATGTAGAGGGCGGCCGGGCTCATTCCCGCCCGGCCGGCGATGTCGCGGGTGGTCGTCGCGTGGTACCCGCGCTCGGCAAAGGCTTCGACGGCGGCGACGAGAAGCCGCCGTGCCGCCTCGGGCGTGACCTCGCCCCACGGCGTGTCGTCGCCGGTCTCCTCCGCCGTGCTCATCGTCACTCGCCCCTTCCATCGGCAGGACGAACACCATACCCCGATCCTGAGCAAGCGCTTAGGGTCGGGCGGGTCAGAGCTTCTGGAACGGGTCGTGCTCGGCGAGGATCTTCTCCAGTCTGGCCTGGTCGACCCGGCTGACCAGCTGACCCGCCTCCTGGCGGTCCCTGATGACCTTGGCCAGGGTGAAGCACGAGGTGACGAGGTAGAGGACGCCGATGGCGAGGAAGCCCCGCACCCAGCCGTCCGCGTCGAGGAAGAAGATTCCGAGGGCCACCGAGCCCATCGCCACCCCGAAAGAGGCGACGGCCTGACCGTAGAAGGCCGCGGTGCCCTGCTGCTTGACCGATGCTGTCTCACTCATGGCCCCAGTTTCGGGGGCCGTGACGGGCACCACATCGGTCCGGATACTCAGTCCGGTACTCAGACGACCGTTCGAGTGACGCACCCCGGGAAGCAGGACGGTCAGAAGGCGGAGACCCCCGTCAGAGCGCGGCCGATGATGAGCTTCTGGATCTGGCTGGTGCCCTCGTAGAGGGTCATCACCCGGGCGTCCCTGACCAGCTTGCCGACCGGGTACTCGTCGATGTAGCCGTAGCCGCCGAAGACCTGGAGGGCGTTGTTGGCCGCCCGAACGGCCGCCTCGGAGGCGAACAGCTTCGCCGTGGACGCGGCGGTGGCGAAGTCCTGGCCCCGGTCGACGAGGTCGGCGACCCGCCAGGTCAGCATCCGGGCCGCGTCGACGTCCACGGAGATGTCGCTGATCAGCTCCTGGACCAGCTGGTAGCCCGCGATGGGCCTGCCGAACTGCTCACGCTCACCCGCATAACGCACGGCCGCGTCCAGGGCGGCCTGGGCGATGCCCACACAGCCCGCGGCGACCGACATCCGCCCCTTGGCCAGCGCGCTCATCGCGATCGAGAAGCCCTTGCCCTCGGGGCCCATGAGCGCCGAGGCGGGCACCCGGACGTCCTCGAGGACGATTTCGGCGGTGGCCTGGCCGCGCAGGCCGAGCTTGCCGTGAATGGTGCGGCGGGTCAGCCCGGGGGTGCCGGTGGGGACGAGGAAGGCGGAGACGCCCTTGTGGCCGGGGGTGCCGTTGGTGCGGGCGAAGAGGAGCACCACATCGGCCCAGGTGCCGTTGGTGATGAACATCTTGGTGCCGTTGATGACGTAGGTGTCGCCGTCGGCCACCGCCCTGGTCGTCAGGTTCCCGGCGTCGGAGCCCGTGCCCGGCTCCGTGAGCCCGAAGCAGCCGATGGCCTCGCCCGAGGTGAGGCGCGGCAGCCAGGACCGCTTCTGCTCCTCGTCCCCCCACGCGGCGATGGTCTTGGCGACCAGGCCCAGCGAGACGGAGACGATGCCGCGCACCGAGGAGTCACCGCGCCCCAGCTCCTCGGTGACGAGGCAGTACGTCAGGTGGTCGCCGCCCGAGCCGCCGTACTCCTCCGGGACCGTCAGCCCGAGGAAGCCGAGAGCGCCCAGCTTCCCGACGATCGACCTGTCGACATTCTCGGCCCGGTCCCACGCGACTACGTGCGGGGTGATCTCACGCGCCACGAAATCCACGGCAAGCCGCCTGACCGCTTCCTGCTCCTCGCTCAGCTCCAGGTTCATCCTGTGCCACTCCACTTTAATTAGCACTGCTAGTTTTTGCTGGCAGCCCTACTATGTGCCGCATGGCCCGACCGCGCAAGCCCCTCCTCAGCAGAGAACGCATCATCGAAGCCGCGAGCGCCCTCGTGGACTCCGAGGGGCTCGGAGCCGTATCGACCCGGCGCCTCGCCGCCGAGCTCGGGGTCAGCGGGCCCTCGCTCTACAACCACTTCCGAAACAAGGACGAGATCCTCGACGCGGTGGCCGACAGCGTCTCCGCGCAGGTCGATCTGTCGATGTTCGACGAGTCGGACCCCCGTGACTGGGCAGCCGCGCTGCACGACTGGGCGGTCTCCTACCGCGCGGCCCTGGCCGCGCACCCGCACATCGTCCCGGTGCTCGCCCAGGGCCCCGGCCGCCGCCCGGCCGGTCTGCGGGTCGCCGACGCGGCCTTCGGCGGCATGGTCCGCGCGGGCTGGCCGCCCGCGCAGGCCACCTACATCGGCGCTCTGACGCGGTACTTCGTGACGGGCTCGGCGCTCGGTTCCTTCGCCCGCGGCTTCGTCGACGACGAGACCGCGTACGACCCGGCCGACTATCCCCACCTGGGCCAGGCCCATCTGCTCGCCGAGCACCGCCAGCAGGTCGACGAGGGCGCCTTCGAGACCGGTCTGCGGGCACTGCTGGACGGTCTCGCCCTCCAGTACGAGCGGATGGTGACCGGGAGCGGCACGGTTCGGCGCACACCGAACCGCGGCTGACGCATCCTGGTCCGTATGGCACGTACGACACCTCCCGATCCGGCCGCGCCCCGGCTGGCGGCGCTCGCCGCGCTGCTCGCCGACGAGACCCGCGCCTCCTTCTGCCTCGCCCTGCTCGACGGACGCGCCTGGACCGCCGGTGAGCTGGCCCGGCACGCCGGAGTGGCACCGTCCACCACGAGCGAGCACCTGGGGAAGCTGATCGCGGGCGGGCTGCTGGCCGAGGAGCGGCAGGGCCGTCACCGCTATGTGCGGCTGACCGACGAACGCGCAGCACACCTCGTCGAGGAACTCGCCGCCCGGGTCGTACCCGACGCCCTGGACCGGCCGCGCACCCTGCGAGCCGCGAGTACCGGCAGTGCGCTGGCCCGGGGCCGCACCTGCTACGACCACCTCGCGGGGCGGCTGGGCATCACGATCACCGAGGCGATGACGGCACGGGGGCTGCTGCGGCAGGACACCGGGTTCGCCCTCACCGGCGAAGGGCTCGGCTGGTTCGGCTCCCTGGGCATCGGCCTGGATCCGGGGACACGCAGGCCACTCGTGCGGGCCTGCCTGGACTGGACGGAGCGCAAGCCGCATCTGGCAGGTGTCGCGGGCGCCGCCCTGTGCCGCCACGCGCTCGACACCGGCTGGTGCGTACGGATCGGCTCGGGACGCGCGGTGAAGGCGACGCCTGACGGGGAACGGGCCCTGGCCGAACTGCTCGGGATCGAGGCGGCGACTATTCGGTAGGCGCCGAAGCGTCCGGGCCCTACCGTCGAGCCCATGACTACGACACCGACCACGCCGGCCACCGGTCAGGCCCTGCCCGCTCGTGACTGGCGCGCCCCCGCGGCGGCCTGCACCACGGTGCTGCTCTGGGCGTCCGCCTTCGTCTCCATCCGCAGCGCCGGCGAGGCGTACTCGCCCGGCGCGCTGGCACTCGGGCGGCTGCTCGCGGGCACGCTGGTCCTGGGCGCGATCTGGCTCGTACGCCGTGAGGGGCTGCCGTCCCGGGCCGCGTGGCCCGGGATCATCGGGTCGGGGCTGCTCTGGTTCGGGCTGTACATGGTGGTGCTCAACTGGGGTGAGCAGGAGGTCGACGCCGGGACCGCCGCGATGGTGGTCAACATCGGGCCGATCCTGATCGCCCTGCTCGGCGCCGGGCTGCTCGGAGAGGGGCTGCCCCGCCGGCTGGTCGTGGGGATGGGTGTGTCGTTCACGGGCGCCGCGGTGGTCGGGCTCTCCATGTCCGGGGACGGCGGTTCATCGGTGCTCGGAGTGCTGCTCTGTCTGCTGGCCGCCGTGGCGTACGCGGGCGGAGTCGTGATCCAGAAGCCGGCGCTGCGGCACGGATCCGCCCTGCAGGTGACCACCTTCGGCTGTCTGATCGGTACGGTCGCCTGTCTGCCGTTCACCGGAGTGCTGGTCTCCGAGGCCGCCGCCGCTCCCCTGTCGGCCACCCTGAACATGGTGTATCTCGGCGTCTTCCCGACCGCGCTGGCCTTCACCACCTGGGCGTACGCGCTGGCCCGCACCACCGCGGGGCGGATGGGCGCGACGACGTACGCGGTGCCCGCGCTGGTGGTGCTCATGGCGTGGCTGCTTCTCGACGAGGTGCCCGCCCCGCTCACCATAGGCGGCGGCCTGCTCTGCCTGGCCGGGGTCGCGGTCTCCCGGAGGCGTACGCAGACTGGCCTGGAGCCGACGCATCCGGCTGCCCTGCCGGTGGAAGGACCTCGTCATGACACGGAACGAGAGCAAGCCGACCGGCCGTAACAGCACGAACCGACAGGCCGGGCCCCCGGAGGACGACGCCGACCGGAGTGCCGAGGCCCGGGCCGCACGCTACGGCGGGCCGTTCCTCGACAAGTTCGACGTCGTCGACAGCGGGGATGACGATCCGGTCCTGGTGACGCCCGAGGGGCACGCCCGGGATGCCTGGCGCGAGGACTACCCGTACGGCCGGAAACTGGCCCGGCGGGAGTACGAGAGGACCAAGCGGACCTTGCAGATCGAGCTGCTCAAGCTCCAGCACTGGGTGAAGGAACGCGACGAACGGCTCGTGATCCTCTTCGAGGGGCGTGACGCGGCGGGCAAGGGCGGCACGATCAAACGGTTCACCGAGCACCTCAATCCCCGTGGTGCGCGGGTGGTGGCGCTGGAGAAGCCCACGGAACGCGAGCGGACCCAGTGGTACTTCCAGCGCTATGTGGCGCATCTGCCGAGCGCCGGGGAGATCGTGCTGTTCGACCGCTCCTGGTACAACCGGGCGGGCGTGGAGCGGGTGATGGAGTTCTGCACCACCCGCGAGTACCTGGAATTCATGCACCAGGCGCCGGACTTCGAGCGCATGCTCGCCCGTGACGGCATCCACGTGGTGAAGTTCTGGTTCTCGGTCTCCCGCAACGAGCAGCGCAACCGGTTCATGATCCGGCAGATCGATCCGGTACGCCGGTGGAAGCTGAGTCCGGTCGACCTCTCGTCGCTGGACAAGTGGGACGCCTATACGGAGGCGAAGGAGCTGATGCTCTTCCACACGGACACGGCGGACTCCCCGTGGACCGTGGTGAAGAGCAACGACAAGAAGCGGGCCAGGCTCGAGGCGATGCGGCACGTGCTGGACCGCTTCGACTACCCCGGCAAGGACGAGTCGGCGATCGGGACGCCGGACCCACTGATCGTGGGTCCGGCGTCCCGGCTCTTCGAGCAGGGCGAGATGGACGCCCGGCTGCTCACTCCCGGACTGGCCGCGGTACGGGAAGGGAACTGAGCCCCGTGCGGCGCGGCTAGAAGACGACGAGGGCCCGGCCACCCTTGCCCGCGATCATGTTGTCGAAGGCCGCCGGGATGCCTTCCAGGGCGATCCGTTCGGTGACCATCATCGAGAGGTCGAAACGGCCCGCCCGGATGTGCTCGGCCAGGACGGGCAGATCACGCTCCGGGTCGCTGTTCCCGTACACGCAGCCGGTCAGCGACCGGCCCCAGTGGAAGATCTCCAGGGCGTTGAAGGTCACCTCCTGGTCCTTGCCGCCGATGCCGACGACCGTGGTGCGGCCGCCGCGGCGCGTGGAGTCCCAGGCGGCACGGATGGTGGCCGGGCGGCCGACGCACTCCACCGCCACGTCCGCGCCCTGCCCGCCGGTCAGGCCGCGGACGTCCTTCGCCGTCCGCTCGTGCGCGACGACGTAGTCCGTCGCTCCGGCCCGGCGGGCCAGGTCCTCCTTCTCCGGCGAGACGTCGACGGCGATGATCTTCGACGCACCGGCGATCCGGGCGGCCTGGAGCACGGCGAGACCGACGCCGCCGATCCCGTACACGACGACGCTCTCGCCCGCCCGGACCCGGGCGGAGTGGTGGACGGCCCCGTAGCCGGTGAGGACCGCGCAGCCCAGCAGGGCGGCGTCGGTGAGCGGGATACCGGCCGGGGAGGGCAGCACACAGTTCGCCGCGACGACCGTCTCCTGGGCGAAGGCCGCCACGTTGAGGCCCGGGTGGAGTTCGGTGCCGTCGGCGGTGCGGGCGTGGATGTTCGCCGCGCCCTTCAGCGCGTTCGCGCAGAGCCAGACCTCGCCGAGCCCGCAGGGGTGGCAGTTTCCGCAGGAGGGAGCCCAGTTGAGGACGACGCCGTCGCCGGGTGCGACATGCGTGACGTCCTCGCCGACGGCGACGACCGTTCCGGCGCCCTCATGGCCGAGGACGGCGGGGACCGGGAGCCGCATCGTGCCGTTGGTGAGGGACAGGTCGGAGTGGCAGACCCCCGCGGCGGCGAGGCGTACCCGCACCTGGCCGGGGCCGGGCTCCGGGAGTTCGATGTCGGTGATCTCCAGCGGAGCTCCGACGGCGGGCAGTACAGCGGCGCGGACCACGAACGGGCTCCTCGGTGATCGGAGGGTGCAAAGGGGGTGGAAGAGTCGCTCAGAACTGCAGGGACTTGGTCTGGAGGTACTCGGCGAGGCCGTGCGGGCCCAGTTCGCGGCCGACGCCGGACTGCTTGTAGCCGCCGAACGGGGCCAGCGGGTTGAACCGGCCGCCGTTGATGTCGACCTGCCCGGTGTCCATCCGGCGGGCGAAGGCCACGGCCTCGGCGTCGTCGGCGGCCCAGACGGCTCCTGCCAGCCCGTACACGGTGTCGTTGGCGATACGGAGGGCGTCGTCGACGTCCTCGTACCTGAGGATCGAGAGGACCGGGCCGAAGATCTCCTCCTGGGCAATGGTCATCCCGGTGGTGACATCGGCGAACACGGTGGGGCTGACGTAGTAGCCCGTCGCGCGCGGCGCCTCGGGGCCGCCGGCGACGAGCCTGGCGCCCTCCTCGATGCCCTTCTCGATGTAACCCAGCACCCGGGCCTGCTGCTTGGCGTTGACGAGGGGGCCGACCCGCTCACCGGGGACGTACTTGGCGACCGCCGCCGCCGCGAGGGCGACGGCCTCCTCGTACCGCTCGCCGTCGACGAGCATCCGGGTCCAGGCGCTGCACGTCTGGCCGGAATTGGACATCACGTTGGCGACGCCCACGTTGACCGCCTTGGCGAGGTCGGCGCCGGGCAGGATCACGTTGGCGGACTTGCCACCGAGCTCAAGTGCGACGCGCTTGACCGCGGCGCCCGCCGCCGCACCGATCCGC
The DNA here is from genome assembly GCF_014216315.1 of Streptomyces finlayi. Taxonomy (NCBI): domain Bacteria; kingdom Bacillati; phylum Actinomycetota; class Actinomycetes; order Kitasatosporales; family Streptomycetaceae; genus Streptomyces; species Streptomyces finlayi. The sequence goes on along the minus strand of NZ_CP045702.1, from coordinate 6,502,846 downwards.
CGGCCGACGGCCGTGGACCCGGTGAACGAGAGCAGGTCGACGCCCTCGTGCTCGGCGAGCGCCTGTCCGGCGACCGGGCCGAGGCCGGTGACCAGGTTGAAGACCCCTGCGGGCAGCCCGGCCTCCTCGGTGGCCTCGGCGAAGAGCTGGGCGGTGAGCGGGGTGTCCTCCGCGGGCTTGAGCACGACCGTGCAGCCCGCGGCGAGCGCGGGGGCCACCTTGGCGACGATCTGGTGGAGCGGGTAGTTCCAGGGGGTGATCGCACCGACGACCCCGACGGGCTCCAGCAGGACGGTGGAGTTGCCCAGCCTCTCCTCGAAGGAGTACGAGGCGGCCAGCTCCGCGTACGAGCCGGCGACCATGACCGGCACCCCCGCGTGGACGGCCTGGGAGAGGGCGAGCGGTGCGCCGAGCTCCGCGGTGACGGTCGCGGCGATCTCGTCCTTCCGGGCGGCCAGCACGTCGCGCAGGGCTCCGATCCGTGCGGCGCGCTCGGCGGGCGGGGTGGCGGCCCAGGAGGGGAACGCCGCACGGGCGGCGCGTACCGCCGCGTCGACGTCCGCCGCCGTGCCCGCCGGGACATGGCCGATGACCTGCTCGTCCGCCGGGTTCACGACCGTGATCGTGTCCCGGCCCTCGGCCGGACGCCACTGGCCGCCGATGTACATGCCGTCATGGGCCTTCATGGGTTTCCTCCCGGGTTCGCGCCGCGCACCGCCGAAGTCGTCCGTACGGCCGCCGTCCGACCCCAAACTAGCGCCGTTAGTTTTTCGGCGCCAGGGACCTGCCGGAGACGCCCGTCACTCCCGGCGTCCGCGCGCGGCGGCCGTCCGCCGGCCGCGGGCTCCCCGGATCACGCCCTCCCGGCCCGCGTCGAACCCGTCCGCGGCCGAGGACAGCGCCCCGGCCGGGACCCTGCGCACCGGCTCCCACGCACCGGCCCTCACACATCCAGCCCCGGCACATCCCGCGGCAGCGGACAGATCCGCCGGCCCTGCTGATCGAAGACGTACAGGTGCTCCAGGTCGACGAGCAGCGGCACCTGCCCGCCCCGCCGCAACCGCATGTCGGGCCCGGTACGCACCACGAGGTCACCGGCCATGAGCCCCGGCCGGTCGGGGCTGTGCGGATCCTGCCGCCCGGAAACCGGTTCGTCGAGGGAGACGACGGGGCCGCCGACATGCCCCGTGGCCCGCTCCCGGAGCCGTTCCAGCACCCCCACGCCCGTACCGCCTCCGCCGGCCCGCCGCCGTCTCCGCGCGGCCTGCTGTGGCCGGGCCGATTCCAGCTCGGGCACCACGGCCGGCTGCGAGCCCGTGTTGAGGTGGACGAGCGCCTCGTGCCCCTGGTACTCCACGTGCTCGACGACGCCGCTCAGGGCGACCTCCCCGGGACGGGCGTGACTGGGCGGCGCGATCCGCACCGCCTCGGAGCGCAGCCCCACGATGAGGTCGCGGCCCTGCTGGATGCGGAGCAACTGGTGCTCCGCACTGAGCGGTTCGGGCAGCGGCAGCCGCTGCCGGCCCAGGTCGATCGACATGCGCCCGTCCAGCGGCGCGTGAACCACCGCCCGCAGCAGGTTGATGCGCGGGGTGCCGATGAACGCGGCGACGAACACGTTCTCCGGCAGCGCGTAGACCTCGCGCGGTGCGCTGACCTGCTGGAGGACTCCTCCGCGCATCACGGCCACCCGGTGCCCGAGCGACATCGCCTCCGCCTGGTCGTGCGTCACGTACACCGTCGTCACACCCAACTCGGCTGTCAGTTGCGCGATTTCCGCCCTCAGGTGGTTGCGCAGCTTCGCGTCCAGATTGGAGAGCGGCTCGTCCATCAGGAAGGCGGACGGCCTTCGCGAGATGGCCCGTCCCATCGCCACGCGCTGGCGCTCACCGCCGGAGAGCTGGGCCGGGTAGCGGTCCAGCACACTTTCGATGCCCAGCATCCGGGCCGTGGACTCCACACGTTCGCTGTGGTCCTGGCGGGGATTCTCCAGCTTCAGCGGAAAGCCGATATTGGCTCGATTGGTCATGCTCGGGTAGAGCGCGAAGTTCTGGAAGACCATGGCCATGCCGCGTTCGCTCGGAGGCATGTGGTTCGCCGGTTCACCGTCGAGGAGCAGCTCCCCCTCCGTGACCTCCTCCAGCCCGGCGATCATGCGGAGCACGGTCGATTTCCCGCAGCCGGAGGGGCCCAGCAGCACCACGAACTCCCCGGGCGCGATGGAGAGCGAGAGGTTGTCGACGGCGCGCGGAGCCCGTCCGTAAGCCTTGCTGACCTGGTGCAGTGCGATGGCGCGAGTCATGGGTTTTCCGCCCGGCAGGGTGAAGGGAACGCGCGCCAGAGAGCGGCTGCGTGGCCTGAAGTTAGCCCACTGGGCGGGGTGGTGGGAATGACTCGCGCGAAGGTTGGGGAAATGGGGTTCCGGTGGGGCGGAAGTGCAGGCCGACGTCGATCATCATGCCGAAGTAGACGATGGCGAACATGAGCATCGCCGCGGTCGGCGCGAGATCGCCGACCCCTTCGATGACGTAGTCGCCGAGCTGCGCTCCTTGCCCGACGGCGACGCAGAACAGTGCGGGGATCAGGACCAGCGCCGCGATCGGCGACATCTTCTTCGTCATGATCAGGACCAGGAAGGTCGCGATCATGGCGAAGCCGAGGATTGTCAGCATCAGGGGTACCTCACGTTCACCTTTGAACTCCCACCGGAGTCGGCGGTGCGGATGACGTCAGGGCTCCCGTTACGGCGTCAACAAGATGTCGGCGTGTGAGCAATACGAGCAAAACCCCAGGTCAACGACTTGGTGCTAGGCAAGGGCAGTCACCGACACCGGTACGGCGTTGAGCACGGCGGTGCCGGACAGCGGGTCGAGGAGCGTGCCGTCGAGCAGTTGGTTCACGTTGACGCCGGGGGTGGCCGAGGCGACGGACATCCGGGTGCCGGGCCGGCCGTGTCCCCAGCCGTGCGGCAGGCTCACGACACCCTCCCGGACCGCGTCGGTGACCTCCGCCGGCGCCTCGATCTCGCCTCCGGCGGCCTTGATACGGGCGGTGGCGCCGTCCACGAGCCCGATGCGGGCCGCGTCCTTCGGGTGGATCTGGAGCGTGCAGACGTTGGAGCCACCGCTCAGCGCGGCGACGTTGTGCAGCCAGCTGTTGTTGGAACGCAGATGACGGCGGCCGACGAGGACGAGCCCGGCCCGCTCCTGGTCCAGCGCCCGCCGGAGCCGGGGCAGGTCGGCGGCGATCGGAGCGGGGAACAGTTCGACACGCCCGCTGCGGGTCTTCAGGAGCTGCGGGACGCGCGGCTCCAGCGGGCCCAGGTCGATGCCGTGCGGATGGGCGAGGAGCCGGTCGAGAGTGAGGTCGTACGGGCCGAGACGCAGCATCAGATCGAGCCGCCGCTCCGGTCCGCTCGTGCCGGACAGCTCGCCCGCCAGCTCCTTCGGCGCCCCGGCCGCGGTGAGGGCGGTATCGATGACCAGGTCGTCGACCGTGTGCGGCGGAGCACCGTGCATCCCGCCGACGGCGAGCACGAGCCGGGCGAGGATCTCGCTCTCGTCCATCCGGTCCGCGTCCAGGGGAACGGCCGGGCGTGAGTAGCGCACCTGGTTGCGCACGGCGAAGGAGTTGAACGCGAAGTCGAAGTGGGCGCTCTGCGAGGGCGGGGGCGGAGGCAGCACGACGTCGGCATGGCGCGAGGTCTCGTTGAGATACGGGTCGACGCTGACCATGAAGTCCAGGCCCCCGGCGAGCGCCCGGTCAAGACGGTCGCCGTCGGGGGCGGAGAGCACGGGGTTGGCGGCGATTACGAGCAGGGCGCGGATGCGGCCCTCCCCCGGCGTCTCGATCTCCTCGGAGAGCGCGGCCATGGGGAGTTCGCCCTTGGCCTCCGGGTGCCCGGAGACCCGGCTCGCCCAGCGGCCGAGGGAGAAGCCCTTGCCGGGTGCGGCGGGGCGGGGCGCGCGTGCGGTCGCGGAGAGGGGGAAGAGGGCACCACCGGGGCGGTCGAGGTTGCCGGTGAGGATGTTGAGGACGTCGACGAGCCAGCTGGCGAGCGTGCCGTGCTCGACCGTGCAGCTGCCGATGCGCCCGTACACGGCGGCGGTGGGGGCGGCGGCCAGTTCGCGGGCGAGCGTACGGATGGTGGCGGCGTCGATGTCGCAGGCTGCGGTGACCGATTCCGGCGTGAACTCCTGAAGGGCCTGGGTGAGTTCGTCCAGTCCGTCGAGATGGCCGGCGAGCGGGCCGGGGTCGGCGAGCTTCTCCTCGATGAGGACATGGGCGAGAGCGGCGAGGAGAAGGGCGTCGGCACCCGGCCGGATCGCCACGTGGCGGTCGGCGAGCCGGGCGGTCCTGGTGCGGCGGGGGTCTATGACGGTGAGGGTGCCCCCGCGCCGCCGCAGCGCCTTGAGCTTGCCCGGGAAGTCGGGAGCGGTGCAGAGACTGCCGTTGGATTCGAGCGGGTTGGCGCCGATGAGCAGGAGATGGTCCGTGCGGTCGAGGTCGGGCACCGCGATGGCGTGGGCATCTCCGAAGAGCAGCCCCGAGGCGACGTGCTTGGGCATCTGGTCGAGCGTGCTCGCGGTGAAGACGTTGCGCGTGCGGAGTGTCTTCAGCAGGACGGGCGGGTAGAGCGCGCCGGCCATCGTGTGCACGTTGGGGTTGCCGAGGACGACGCCGACGCTCTGCGGTCCGTGCTCCTCGATCAGCGCCGGAACACGGGCGGCGATCGCGTCGAACGCCTCTTCCCAGCTCGCCTCCCGCAGAACCCCGTCCGTACGGATCAAAGGGGTGCGCAGCCGGTCGGGGTCGGCGTCGAGCCCGCCGAAGGCGGCTCCCTTGGGGCAGATGAACCCCTGACTGAAGACATCGTCCCGGTCACCCCTGGCGCCGGTGACGGACGTGCCCTCGATGGTGAGGATGAGTCCGCAGGTGGCCTCGCAGAGGGGGCAGATACGCGGAGCGGTACGGGAGTTGGTGGACATGGGTCCTCCCCGGTGGGCGACGGCGGCACGCGGACAGGAGTGAGCATACCGACCGGTACGGATGGTGGGGAGGTGTCGGCGGTACCGATCCTGCGGGGGTGCGCTTCCCTCTACTCGGCCGGGCGCCGGTCGAGGACCCGTGCCAGGTACGAACGGAGCAGGTGACGCGTCTCCTCGACGACGGCCGGGTCGCCTGCCGGGTCGATGCGGAAGGCCAGCTGGAACAGGGCGTCGGCGGCCTCGACACAGACGAGGATCATGCGGAGCAGATCGCCGTCCGGGAGGCGGCCCAGGTGTGCGGCGAGCAGGCCGGCGAGCCGCTCGGCGACCCGGACGTTGGCGTCGCCGGACGGGTCCTGGGCCGGCGCCGGGGCCCCGAAGTCGACGAGGGCGAAGCCGGGGGCCGAGCGCTTCATGGCCAGGTACTCGTCGAGCACGGCGTCGATGGCGGCGCGCCAGTCGTCGGCCGGGATGGTGGCGAGGCGGCCCGTGATGCGCTCGGCGTAGCGGTCCAGGTTGCGGTGGGCCAGGGCGTCGACCAGGGCCCGCTTGTTCGAGAAGAACCGGTAGACGGAGCCGATGGGCACCCCGGCGCGGACGGCGACGTCCCGGGTGGAGAGCTGCTCGTACCCCGTCTCGTCGAGGAGACCGGCACAGGCGTCGAGTATCCGGGCGAGGCGGTCGGCGCTGCGCTGCTGCACAGGGGCGCGGCGGAGGTTGATGTTCGCAGGGTGCACGGGCCCCATGATGCCCTGGCGCCTCCTCTCCTGGGCGGCCGGCGGGCGAGCGGCCGCCTCACGGCTCGTCAGGTGATGAGCAGCGTCAGCCCTCCGATGGTGTAAGCGATCATCAGGATGAGCAAGGGAAGCTGCCCCGCGACGGCACGGCCGGAGGGGAACAGCCGGACGGACCGGTCGTGCGCGGCGACGACCCCGAGCACGTGCCCCAGGACGACGGCGGAGACCTGGAGTACAGCGATCCCGCCGGGCCCCAGGGGCGGTTCGGGCGCGGCCGGGTTGTCGGCACCGAATGCCACCATGACCGTACGTGGCCCTTCGGTCACGAAGAGCGTGAAGTAGTGGGCGACGAGATAGCCCAGGGCGATGGGGACGAGCGAGTGGGCGAAGGCGGTCAGGGGATGCTGCAGCGGCCCGCAGATCAGCCGGGTGGCTCCGGCACACAGGGCGTACAGGGCGGCGACGAGGAATACGGCTCCGAGCAGTCCGAGGGTCCCCGTGGTGGTGCGGCCGAGGGGGGAGGTCTGGGCGGCGGAGATCCAGGAGGGGGCGTCGGAGAAGCCGTCGTAGGCGGTGGAGCCGAGCAGGACGCAGACGGTGGCGAGGAGGCCGGGAGCCTGGGGTGTGGCGTCGAGACCGTTGAACGGGGAGCGCAGGACGAGGCGGCGGTCCGCCGGGCGGCGGCCGAGCGGGGAGAGACGGGCGAGCAGGCCGGAGTAGACCTCGAAGGCGTCCGCGTGGTCGAACCAACGCGAGCCGTGGCGGAGCGCGCCCGCCAGCTGGGCCAGGGCGTAGAGGGCGAGGAAGAGGAGGAGGGCGCCGCTCGACGCGGGCTCGGGGGCGACGAGTTCGAGCCAGGTGAAGGCGAGCAGCCCGGCCGCGGCCGGCCACAGGCCGACATACCCGGGCAGGGGGCGGCCCGCCCCGGGATCGCGGCCGCGTGCCCGGCAGAGGAGGAGGTGCAGGGTGCGCAGGGGATTGAGCAGGCGCCAGACAGGGCCGAGGAGGAGGGACGCGGGCACGAGCCCGACCCACAGGAGTACGTAGAGCGTGCCGGGGGCCGGATTGCGCTCCGGGCCGTCCGGACCGAGCAGGAGGTGGCCCAGCACGAACAGGGCGGCGGCCAGGCCGAGTCCACGCGCGGCGTTCCGGGTCGTACGCGCGTCGGCGAGGCGCTGGAGGAGGACGGGCAGCGGGCGTCCGGCCTCCTCGCCGCGGAAGCGGGAGACGGACCAGAGCAGGCCGAGCGCGAGGAAGGAGACGAAGAGTGCGGTGAAGGCGCCGGCGAAGGCGTAGAAGGGCGACAGCGGCAGATCGTGCCGGGAGCCGACGCCGTGGGCGAGGACGCCGCCCGTCACCGGACGACGAGTTGGGTCAGGAGGAGACCGGACTCGTGCGTCTCGGCCTCGAAGAGGCCGGTGCGGTCGGCGGTGAAGGTGAGGGTGGTGGTTCTGCCCGGGGGCAGCCGGACCTCTTTGTCGTAGCCGTGGACGTGGAGGGTGTCGGCCCGGTCGCTGCGGACCCGGAGCGCGACGCGGTCGCCCTTCTCCACCTCGGTGCGGCCTGGCGCGGGACGGACGGCGCCCCGGCGGACCTCGATGTCGAGTGTCCGGTCGGCGGCCTCGGCAGGTGCGGGGGCGGAGGTGCCGGCAGTCAGGGGCACCGTGGTCTGGATCGGCTTCCCGCCGACGGCCCAGGCGGTGTGGTCGTCGGCGTACAGCCGGGCGGTGAGGGAGCCGCTGCCGCCCGCCGCGCGGACGAGGGTGGCGGGGAGGTGGTGCCACGCCCCGTACATCCGGGTCAGGGGGCGGCCGTCGAGGAACAGCCGGGCGTGCCCGCGCCCGGGGAGGGCCGCGCCGCCCACGCTGTCCGGGGTGAACCGGAAGGCGCGGACGGTCAGGTGGATGTTCCAGCCCTCCTCGGAGTCGGACCGGGCGGACAGCGTCACCCCGGGGGCACCGGCCGCGTCCACCTGACGCAGCCGGTGCCCGGTTCCGTCGTGCGCGGCGAGCAGTCGGCCCACCGTCCCGTCGGCCTGCTCGTGGCTGGTGCCGGGCTTGTGATGGGTGGTGGGCCGCCCGCCGCAGCCGCCGGCCCCCAGCACGAGTCCGGCGGCGAGGAGGAGGGCGGCGCCACGCCCGCGCACGCGCCTCACGAGCGCTCCCCTTCAGCGGCACCCGCGCCCAGGTGTACGCGGTCCCCGCCCGTTCCGCCGGCTCCGTCACCGTCCGTGTCTTCCACCCGTTCCGCACGGCCCCCGCGGGCCGCCGCCGCCACGGCCCAGAGCACCCACACCACGCCGAGCAGGGTACGGAGCCACGCGGGGCTCAGAGGGATCCAGGGAATCATCAGGACGGCCTTGTCGAAGGCGTCGAGCAGGGTCAGGGCGCCCAGCACCACCGTGGTCCACCCCAGGCCCGGCCGCTGGTACCGCAGGGCCAGGCCCGTCCCGGTCCACCACACGCCCATCAGCAGCAGCGCGGCGGCGGGCAGGTACGAGGAGGTGAGGCCGGTCGTCGATCCGGCCACGTCCAGGGCGAGACCGGCCGCACCCAGCGCCGTCGCCGCGGTGCCCATACGGCTGTGCCGCAGCCGGCGCCACCACAGCGCCCCGCCGACCAGTGCGAGCACCACCGCGACCCCCAGGGCGGCCTGCGTCTCGACGCGCTCGATACCCCGGGCCCCGTACCAGTCGCAGCCGGCCGGCAGCCGCCGCGCCCGCACGTCGTAGTCGGCACACACCAGCAACTGGGCGAGCTTCACCGGTTCGCCGACCAGCCGGTCCGTGCCGCCGGACACCGCGCCGCGCTCCGTCCCGCACTCGGGCAGGGTGCGCGGGGTCGCGGCGCCGGTCCCGGGCTGCCAGCAGTTGCCCTCGCCCTGGCCGTCCCACCACACATCGGTGCGGTTGGGCCGGGCCTCGCCGTTCCGGTCGACGCCCAGGTGGTTTCCGGCGTACCGGTTGCGGTGCGAGGTGTCGGTCTGCTTGGAGAGTGCCTCCTCGCCCCGGATGAAGGCGGGGGCGGCGCTCAGGAAGAAGGCGGCGCGGTCGTGGCCGTAGACCCAGTTGTCCTCGTAGAGATTCCAGTTGCCGCCCGCCGTGATGATCCCGGTGCCCGGTGGCATGGAGATCTGCGGACAGACCACACCTTCCTCGTAGCCGCGCTCGACGGGCGGCTTGGCGCACGTACCGTCGGCCACGTACGGGTAGTAGTCGGCGTTGTTGTCGTGGATCAGATTGCGTTCGAAGCGGGCGTGGTTCTGCGGCAGACCGGGATGGCCGGGGAAGGCGCTGTCCATCGAGGCGCCGCCCATGTTGTGGTCGAACTCGTTGTCATGGACGTAGACGGAGTCGCCTGCCGTGCCCGAGTAGCCGACCATGTTGTGGTGGCTGCGGCAGCCGGTGATCTCGATGGCGTAGCGCGGCACGTCGTAGCCGCGCGCGGTGTTGATGTCGGAGGCGCTGCCGGGATAGATACCGGAGTCGCCGTTCCCGTACGACTCGCAGTTCTTGTACAGCCCGTGGTCGCTGGCGAAGGTCAGGAAGCCGTACTCGTCGTTCCAGCGGGTGAGTACGTCGTCGATGACGAATCCGTCCTGGGCCAGCACGTACAGGGAGTTGAACGTGGTCCGCTGGGCTGTGAAGTTCTTGAAGTAGATCCCGTCGGACCTGTCCGCGCGGACCGCGTTGAGCTTCTGGTACTTGGCGTCGATGACGACGTCCGTGCGCGCGGCGCCCGTGCCCTCGATCTGGAGGTTCTTCTTGCCGAGGATCGCTACCAGGTTCTGGTTGTGCGGGCACTGCTTCTGCTGGGCGTAGCTGAGGATCTGGTAGCCGAGCTGGGAGGCGGGAGCCTTCAGCCGGGTGCACGCACCGGGCGGATCGGCCAGGGAGGGCTCCTCCTCGTACAGCCCGGGCAGGACCGCGATGTTCATCCCGGGCCGGACGGCCGCGTCGACGGCCTGCTGGAGATGCCGGTAGCCGGACTTCAGGCAGCGGTCGAACAGTTCCGCGTTCCGGGCCTTCAGCGGCTCGGGGAAACCGGATATCCGCCGGCCGAAGTCCGCCCGGTCGCTCTTGCAGACCAGCAGATCGGGTTCGCCGGTGCGGTGGACGGGAACACTGCCGGTCCCGTCGGGCAGGGTGACGGGACGTTCCTCGTGCGCCTGGGAGGCGGGGGCCGACAGAAGCGTTGCGGCCAGGGCCGCCAGAACCACCAGAAGTTTTCGTGTCCACGACATGTGCCGGAGAGTAGAGCAATGTTCAGCTTTTGGAACCCCTTATGCGCGACGAATGCCGTTGACTCCCCCTGTTCCGATTCCTACGGTTGACCATAGGATTCCTCGTCCAAGGGGTCCGAGGGATTCCGATCGCACCGGGAGCGCACCATGAGCGGCATCGAGCAGGCGAGGAAGACGGCGGAGGGACTTGCGTACTCCACCGGTTTCGGCAACGAGCACAGTTCCGAGGCGATCCCGGGAGCGCTGCCGCTCGGCCGCAACTCCCCGCAGCGCGCGCCGCTCGGGCTGTACGCGGAGCAGCTGAGCGGATCGGCCTTCACCGAACCGCGCGCCCACAACCGCCGCTCCTGGCTCTACCGCATCCGCCCCTCGGCCGCCCATCCGCCGTTCGTCCGCACCGACAACGGGGCCGTGCGCTCCGCTCCCTTCACCGAGACCGTCCCCGACCCCAACCGGCTGCGCTGGGACCCGCTCCCCGACCCCGCGCCCGGCACCGACTTCCTGGCCGGCCTGTGGACCCTCGGAGGCAACGGCGACGCCACCCAGCGCACCGGCATGGCCGTGCACCTCTACCACGCCGACACCTCCATGACGGACCGCGTGTTCAGCGACTCCGACGGCGAACTGCTGATCGTTCCGGAGCGCGGCGGCCTCCTGATCCGCACCGAGTTCGGTCTGCTGCGCGCCGAGCCCGGCGAGGTGGCACTGATCCCGCGCGGCGTCCGCTTCCGCGTCGAGCTGCTCGACGCCACCGCCCGGGGCTACGTCTGCGAGAACTACGGGCAGCCGTTCGTGCTGCCCGACCTCGGCCCGATCGGCGCCAACGGCCTCGCCAACGCAAGGGACTTCCGGGCCCCGGTCGCGGCGTACGAGGACGACGGGGACGCGGGGCGCCCGGTCGAGGTGGTCAACAAGTTCTGCGGCAACCTCTGGTCGGCGACGTACGACCACTCACCACTCGATGTCGTCGCCTGGCACGGCAACCACGTGCCGTACGTCTACGATCTGCACCGGTTCAACGTCATCGGCTCCATCAGCTACGACCACCCGGACCCGTCGATCTTCACGGTGCTGACCTCGCCCTCGGACACCCCCGGCCTCGCGGGCGTGGACTTCGTCGTCTTCGCACCGCGCTGGCTGGTCGGCGAGGACACCTTCCGCCCGCCGTACTTCCACCGCAACGTGATGAGCGAGTACATGGGCCTGATCGAGGGCGCGTACGACGCCAAGTCTGCGGGGAAGGGCGGATTCGTGGCGGGCGGCGGCTCACTGCACAACATGATGTCGGCGCACGGTCCCGACCGGGAGACCTTCGACCGGGCGAGCGCGGCGGAGCTGAAGCCGCAGAAGATCGACGACGGTCTCGCCTTCATGTTCGAAACCCGCTGGCCGCTCACGGCGACCGGCCAGGCGGCGGGCGCCGGCCATCTCCAGCACGGTTACGACGACGTGTGGCAGGGTCTGAGCCGCAACTTCCGGCCGTAGGCGAGCCCTACCGGACCGGCCACACACCGCGACACAGAGACTCCAGGTGAACCGGATGAACCAGGCGAACGAGGTGAATCACACGCCCGCCTTTGCCCCGGACTCGCTGGTCCTGAACCGGAAGCTTCCCCTGTGGTACCAGGTCTCGCAGTCCCTGCGGGCGTCGATACTGGGCCGCCCGCGGGACGCCTCCCTGCGGCTGCCCACCGAGGAACAGCTCGCCGGGCACTACGGCGTCAGTGTCCTCACCATGCGTCAGGCGCTCAAGGAACTGGAGACGGAGGGCCTGATCAGCAGGCACCGGCGGCGCGGCACGTTCATCGAACCGCGGGCCCGGCGCGTCTCACCCGTCCGGCTGCTGGGGTCGATCGACGCGATCGTCGCCCAGCAGTCGGGCGAGCGGACAACCGTTCTCGGCCACGGCCCGGCGGCCGTGGCCGGTGACCTCGCCGAGTTCTTCCCTGGCTGCGCCGAGGTGGTGAACTACCGGCGGCTGCGCTGTGACGGGGAGACGGGCGAGCCGACGAACTGGGCGGAGAACGCCCTTCGCCCGGAGCTCGCGGAGCGGCTCGACGTGGCCGATCTCGAACGCTGGCCGATGACCAAGGTGCTCCGCGACACCTTGGGGGTACGGATCTCCCGGATCACCGACACCGTCGAAGCGCGCCTGGCCGACCCGGTCACCGCCGACCTGCTCCAGGTGCCCCTGCTCAGCCCGATCCTCCACTACACGGGGGTGACGTACGACGAGAGCGGCCAGGTGGTCGATGTGGCCCGCATCCGCTACCGGGGCGACCGCTTCTCGTTCTCGGTCACGGTCGAAGCGCACTGACTCCCCGCACGGGTACGCCGTTACGATGCCGGGGGCGGCGGACCTGGTGACGGGGAGGACGACACGGTGGCAGCGCGGGCGGCGACCGGAGCCGGCGGGGACGAGGACGTACCGCTGCTCGACGAGCTGATGCCGTGGTCGGTACGGCCGCTGCGGACGGGCCGGTCCTGGGTGACGGCCCCGGACGCGGCGACGCTCAGGGCCCGTTGGGATCTGCTCGTGCGGGCCGAGGGCGCCGAGCAGGACCGGCTGTTCCGGCCGAGCCGGCTGCGTACGCCGCGTACGGCGGTCACCGCGCTGCCGGGGCAGGCCACCGCGACGGGCAGGTTCGCCCGGGAGCCGGGTCCGTACCCGGAGCCGGTCCGGGTCCTGCACGGCCCGTTCGACGAGCAGTGGCTGATCCCTGACCACCGGCTGATCGACACGGCCCGTCCCGAGCTGTGGCGGGTGGCGGACGCGCACCAGCTCTTCGCCGTCGAGCACGGCCACGTACCGCGGGCCGCCGGGCCCGCCCTGTCCGTCACGGCACTGCTGCCCGACGGGCACTCCCCCGCGGGCCGCCCGGGCCGGATCCGTCCGCTCCACCGGCGGCCGGGCGGCCTCGAACCCAATCTCGCGCCCGGCCTGCTCGGACTGCTGCGCGCGCGGTACGCGGAGACCGCCGGGCACGAGGTCACCGCGGAAGCCGTCCTCGCCTGGTCGCTCGCCGCCGCCCGGCCCTCGTCCGCCGGATGCCGGGTGCCCCTGCCCGCCGAGGGCGCGCTCTGGTCGGCCGGGGTCGAGCTGGGCCGGGAGCTCCTGCGCCTCCATCTGCGCGGCGCGCACGGCAGGGAGCGGCCCCGGCTGCCGGGTGGCCGCCGCCCCTATGTGCGCGCCGCCGTTCCGCCGCGGCCGGCCGTGCTGCGTTACGACCCGGAGACGGAGGTGCTGAGTCTGGGCGACGGACGCGTCTCCCCCGTGCCCGCCGGGGCCTGGGAGTTCCGGGTGGACGGGGTGCGGATGCTGGAGCTCTGGTTCGAGCGGCGTACGGCGGCGGCCGAGGGCGACGGCCTGGAGGCGCTGCGACCGCGCGGCTGGCCGCAGGAGTGGACCTCGGAGCTGCTCGAACTGATCACCGTGCTGGCGCTCCTCGACGGCCTCCGCCCCCGGCAGGAGGCGCTGGGCGACCGGCTCGCCGACGCCCCGAAGCTCTCCCGGAGCGAGCTGCGGGCGGCCGGGATACTGCCGGTTCCCGCGGCCTCCCGCCGCCCGGCCTCCGTGCTCGACCACCGGGAGGAGGGCCCGGAGGGGCAGTTCGCGCTGCTGTGACCCGGCCTGCCACTAGGGGCGGCCGAAGGAGGACAGCACCCTGCCCAGCGCCCGTTCGAAGAAGACGTCCGGGTCGGCCGGTCCAGGTGCCTCGGCGAATCCGGCCGCCATCCGCGGATACCTCCCGGTGGAGATCTGGCTGATCAGATAGCTGGTGCGGGCGGCCTTCTCCTGCTCCTCGGTCCACGGCAGGGACCTGCTGTGTTCCGCCGTGGCGATCTCGTTGGCCACGAACGTGGTGACCACGCCCTGGACGAGGGCGATCAGCTCCATCTTCTCGCCGAAGGGCACGTCGAGCGCGTCCAGCAGGCTCAACTCGTGCTCCAGGAAGGCCAGCACGTTCGGGCTGAAGCCGTAGACGCCCGAGATCACGCCCGGCACCCAGGGGTGCCGGTGCATCAGCGCACGTGTCTGGTGCGCGAGCGCGACGACGGCGGCCCGCCAGTCCTCCGACGGCGGGGCCGACAGGTCGTACTCCGCGCTGATCGCGTCGACCATCAGCTCCAGCAGGTCCTCCTTGCGCGGCACGTAGTTGTACAGCGACATCGTGCCGCAGCCGATCTCCGCGGCCACCTTCCGCATCGACACCGCGTCGATGCCTTCAGCGTCGGCGATGCGCACGGCGGCGGCCGCGATGTCGGCCCGGCTGAAAGCCGGCCTGGGGCCACGGCCGGCACGTTCGGGACGGGTCCAGATCACTTCGGGTACAGCGGGTCGCCCCACCATCGATCACCACCTCACCCCCCATGCTAGTTACGTACAGCGTACGTAGTGCGGTAGCGTGGGCGCATGACTACTACGTACGCTGTACTTAGTGAGGGTCTGGAGAAGCGCTACGGGGACGTCCACGCGCTGCGCGGGCTCGACCTCGCCGTGGCCGAGGGCACCGTCTGCGGGGTACTGGGCCCCAACGGTGCGGGCAAGACCACCGCCGTCCGCCTGCTCACGACCCTGACCGCACCGGACGGCGGGAGCGCCAGGATCGCGGGCCACGACGTGGTGCGCGAGGCCCACGCCGTGCGCGGGGTGATCGGTGTCACCGGGCAGTACGCCTCCGTCGACGGCGACCTCACCGGCCGGCAGAACCTGCGCCTGTTCGCCCGGCTGCTCCGCTTCCGGGGCGAGGCAGGCCGCACCCGCGCCGACGTACTCCTCGAACGCTTCGAGCTGACCGGGGCCGCCGACCGCCCGGCGAGCACCTACTCCGGCGGTATGCGCCGGCGCCTCGACCTGGCCGCCAGCCTCCTCACCCGCCCTCAGGTCCTCTTCCTCGACGAACCGACCACCGGACTCGACCCGCAGAGCCGCAACCAGATCTGGTCGGCGGTGCGCGAACTGGCGGACCGGGGCACCACCGTCCTGCTCACCACCCAGTATCTGGAGGAGGCCGACCGGCTGGCCGACGACATCGTCCTCATCGATCACGGCAGGGCCGCCCACCGGGGGACCCCCGCCGAACTCAAGGCGCGCATCGGGAGTTACGCGGAAGTCGTCGTGGCGCACGCCTCGGCGCTCACCCCCGCCGCCGGTGTGCTGGACCACCTGACCGGCACCGAACCGGTACTCGACCACGAGCGCCGCACGGTCGGCGCCGTGACGACCGACCCCACCCTCACCCTGCCGCGCATCGTCCGCGAACTGGACGCCGCGGGCGTGCCGGTGATCGACGCGAGTCTGCGGCCCCCGACCCTCGACGAGGTCTTCCTCCGCCTCACCGCACGCGGTGGCGACGAACTGAAGGAGCAGGCGGCATGAGCACCACCGCCCTGGTCGCCGAGCACAGCCCGGCACCCGCCACCGGCACCCTGATCGCCGACGCGCCGGCCATGACCGGCCGCCATCTGCAACGGCTCAGGGCCTCGCCCGGGATACTGATCCTGACCCAGACCATGCCGATCACCATGCTGCTGTTCTTCGGCTACGTCTTCGGCAGCGCCCTGGCCGTGCCGGGCCAGGAGTACCGCGCCTTCCTGGTGCCGGGCCTCGTCGCCGCGACGGCCGCCAACGGGCTCATGATCGGGATGTTCGCGGCGGCGCAGGACTGCGACCGCGGGGTGATGGACCGCCTCCGTACGCTGCCCATGAGCAGGGCCGCCGTGCCCCTCGGGGCCAACACCGCCGACCTGCTGACCACGGCGGTGGGATTCGTTCCCCTGATGCTGGCCGGGCTCGCGGCGGGCTGGCGTGTCGAGGGCGGCTGGGCCGGGGCGCTCGGCGCGTTCGGTCTGCTGCTCCTGTTCCGGTTCGCCACGTCCTGGGTGGGCTACTTCCTGGGCCTGCTCGTCCGCAAGGAGGAGGCCGCCGGCCAGCTGGGCAGCGCCACCTTCGTCCTGCCGCTGCTCTCCAGCGCGTACGTCCCCACGGACGACCAGCCGGGCTGGCTGCGCACCGTCACGGAGTGGAATCCGATCAGCGCCATGGCCACGGCCACCCGCGACCTCTTCGGCAACGCGGCCCCGGCCGCCGACGCCGCCTGGCCGGTGGCCCACCCGGTCGCGGGCACCCTGGCCTGGTGCGCGGTCATGCTCCTCGTGTTCGTACCGCTCACCGTGCGCCGGTACACACGGGGCGGCACCTGAACCGCGGTGCGTACCGTGACCCGCGCCGGCCGGGGATGACAAAGCCGCGGGTCACACGGTAAGCACGGCGGATGAGCACTCAGCCCCTCCCCCTCGACGGTGTGACCGTCGTCGCCGTCGAGCAGGCCGTAGCGGCGCCCTTCGCCACCCGGCAGCTGGCCGACCTCGGCGCCAGGGTCGTCAAGATCGAGCGCCCGGACGGCGGTGACTTCGCCCGCGGCTACGACACGGCGGCCCGGGGGCTCGCCTCCCACTTCGTCTGGTGCAACCGCGGCAAGGAATCCGTGGCCATCGACCTCAAGGACCCGCGCGGCCTCGCGGTGGTGCGCCAACTCGTCGCAGGCGCCGATGTGTTCGTACAGAACCTCGCCCAGGGCGCCGCCGCCCGGCTGGGCCTGGACGCCGCCACGCTCTGCGCGGCACACCCCCGCCTGGTGGCCGTCGACATCTCCGGATACGGGGCCGAGGGGCCGTACGCCCACAAGCGCGCCTACGACATGCTCGTCCAGTGCGAGGCGGGGCTGGTGTCGGTCACCGGCACTCCGGGGCAGCCGGTGAAGGCCGGGATTCCGGCGGCGGACATCGCGGCGGCTATGTACGCCTTCTCGGGCGTACTGGCCGCCCTGCTGCGACGCGCCACCACGGGACGCGGCGGGCCCGTGGAGGTCTCCATGCTGGACGCGCTGACCGAGTGGATGGGCCACCCCCTCCACCACGGGATGCACGGAGGCGAGTCCCCGGAGCGCACCGGCCTCGCGCACTCCGTCATCGCACCCTACGACGCCTACGCCACGTCGGACGGGGAACGGGTGCTGCTCTCCGTCCAGAACGACCGGGAGTGGCGACGACTGGCGGACCAGGTGCTGGGGCAGCCCGGTCTGGCGGACGATCCGGCCTTCGCCACGAACGCGGCCAGGACCGCGAACCGGGAACGGACCGACGCAGCGGTGGCACGCGCGCTGGGGGCCCTGACCGTGGAAGAAGCACTCGCCGCACTGGACGCGGCGGGCATCGCCTGCGCCCGGCTGAATACCGTGGCCGATGTCGTGGCCCATCCGCAGCTGGCCGCCCGGAACCGGTGGCGGGAAGTGGAGTCACCGGTCGGGGCGTTGCGGGCGCTGCTGCCGCCCATCACGCTGCCGGGCGGGGCGGAGCCGCGGATGGGCGCCGTACCGGCGCTGGGAGAACATACCGACGCAAACCTGCGTGCCTTGGGGATGACGGGCGAGCAGACAGCAGCGCTGCGCCGGGACGGTGTGATCGTCTGAACCGCCCCGAACGGTGGGGCCGGATCGGTGCTGACGTGCCGTCGGGTCAGTGGCGGCTGCCGAAGAGCGAGCGCCGCAGTCGCCGCAGCGGGGCGAAGAGCGAGACACGCGCGCTCCTGCTCCGGCGGGTGTGCGCGGCGTCGCGCGAGGTCAGTTCACGCATCAGCAGCGTCGCTTCGGCCGCCTCTCGCTGCGGGACGGCAGGACCGCCGAGCACTGCGAGATGGCGGTCGAGGCGCGAACTTGTCGCACTGCTCCCACACGTGATGGCAGGCACACGCGCCCTGCTGCGCACCGTTATCTGTTCCATGTCACTCCCCACCCGTACGAGGGCACCCGGCCCGGGCAGGTTAACCCTATCGCTCCTCGGCGGCACTCGTGTATCCCGGTCGAAGGATTGCGCACACGTATACGGAGGTTGACGACCAGTTGCCGAATAACGCCGATTCCAGAGTGAGTTGGACATACGGGTGGTCAAGGCCGACAGGGACCATCCCTGTACAAGAGGGCGTCCAGCAGGCCGGGTTGAGCTAACTTGGAAGGGTTTCGCCGTGCCGCCGCCGCCACTGCTGATGGGGGATCACCGTGAGCGAAGTGCCGGGCAACGACCGATCGATCGCGGGGCGCTACCGTCTGCTGGGGCCCCTGGGACAGGGCGGGATGGGTGTCGTATGGCGGGCGCGCGACGAGGTACTGGGCCGCGAGGTCGCCGTGAAGGAGGTCCGGGCGCCCGACGGACTCCCCGCGCCCGACGTACAGCGGCTCTACGCCCGCCTCGAACGGGAGGCATGGGCGGCGGCCCGGATCTCGCACCGCAACGTCGTCACCGTCTACGACGTGGCCACCGAGGACGCGCGGCCGTGGATCGTGATGGAGCTGATCCGGGGGCTCTCGCTCTCGGATGTACTGGACGCCGAGGGCCCCCTGACGCCCCGTCGCGCGGCGCGTATCGGCGCCGAGGTCCTGGCGGCCCTGCGCAGCGCCCACGACGCGGGAGTGCTGCACCGCGACGTGAAGCCGGGCAACGTCCTCCTCGGCAACGACGGCCGGGTGGTCCTGACCGACTTCGGCATCGCCGTGGTGGAGGGTTCGTCCGCCCTCACCATGACGGGCGAGCTGATCGGCTCCCCCGAATTCCTCGCTCCGGAACGCGCGCTGGGGCGCACGCCGGGGCCCGCGTCGGACCTCTGGTCGCTCGGAGTGCTTCTGTACGCCGCGACCGAGGGAAACTCCCCGTTCCGCCAGGACACTCCGCTGAGCACGCTGCGGGCCGTGGTCGACGAGGAACCGCCGCCTCCGCGCAGGGCGGGCCCGCTCGGGCCGGTCATCGAGGGGCTCCTGCGCAAGGACCCGGCCGAGCGGCCGGCCGCCCGGGAGACCGAGCGACTGCTCCGGGTCGTGGCGGCCGGCGGAACCGGGACCGGCACCGTGGCGGCCGGCGGAACCGAAACCGGCACCGTGGCGGCCGGCCCGTCGAGCCCGACGGTGACGGCGAGGACGCCGCAGCCGGCTCGGGGCAGGCGCACGACGCCTGCTCCCGGGCCGCTGCCGCCGGACAGGTCCGCCGCGGGCCGCCCGGCCACGGACACCCGTGTCACCCCCACCCGCGTCGGGGGCGGCCCGCTTCGGGCCGGTGCGGTGGCAGCGGTGCTGGGGGTGGCGGCGCTGCTGGCGGTGGGCGGGGCCGTCCGGGCGCTCACGGCGGACAACGAGGAGAAGGGTCCGGGTATCAGCGGCACGCGCGCGACACCGGGTGCGACGGGCAGCGCGCCGGCCGCGGCCACGCGCACTCCGCAGCCGACGGCCGCGAGCAATCCGGGGAAGCCGGCAGCGACGACGCGCCAGGGCGGCGGGGGCCCGGCCGGGGGCAGCGGGCACGGCGGCACCACGCAGCGGCCCCAGTCGGTGCGGGTGCATCTGGCCGTGGTGCGCGGCGGTTACGAGGGAAGCTGCCCGCCGCCGCGGACCCTCGCACCGGCGGTCACCGCGACCGTCACCGTGGGGCGCACCCCGGCGAGGGTCGAGTACCGCTGGGTGATCGAAGGGGGCACGGCCTCCGATCCGGTCTGGAGGTCCGTTGACTTCGCCGCGGGCGACCGGAAGCAGAAGCAGGTGTCGCACACGGAACTGACGTATCCGCAGGAGGGTTCGCCCGACCGCACGTACCGGGGGACGATCGTGCTGGAGGTCCGCTCGCCCGTCGCCGCGACGTCGAACGGTGTGGAGATCTCGGTGACCTGCGAGCGGGAGACCCCTACGGACGGGGCCTCCCACCCGACGGCCGAGGTGCCGGCCGGGGAGTGATCGAGCGGGGCGGGTGCGGTCAGGCGGCCGAGTCGAGGACGGGCAGGTAGCCGCCCGACTGTCCGGCGGCGGTGGGGTGGTAGGACTCGCCGATGTTCAGCCACTTCACACTGTGCAGCCAGGCGCTGCCGGAGCAGATCTCATGGCCGGTGAAGGTGGGGGTGACGTCACCGAAGGTGAAGCCGTGGTCGGCGGCACGCTTCGCGGTGGCCGCGTTGAGGTAGTCGGCGGCCCCGTTGATGGCGGCGCGCTCGTTCTCGCTGAGACCGGCGAGGCAGCTGCCGCCGAGCTTGTAGAAGCGGGGATAGCCGAGGACGACGACACGGGCCGACGGGGCCTTGGCGCTGATCGCGGAGTACACGGAGTCGAGCCTGCCGGGCAGGGTCGAGTCGACATAGGCGCGGGCGGTGGCGATCCGGCCGAGGCAGGTGGACTCGGACTGGAGGACGCAGGTGGTCATGACGTCGGCGAAGCCCGCGTCATTGCCGCCGACGGAGATCGAGACCAGGTCGGTCGAGGAGTTCACCGGCCCGAGCTGACCGGCCGTCACATCGTTCGTGCGGGCACCCGAGCAGGCGGTGAAGGCGAATGAGGCGGGCGCGTTGGCAGCGGCCCAGAGCGAGGGGTAGGCGCGGGTGCTGCGCTTGCAGTCGCCACTGGCGGCGATATAGCTGCCTGCGCCGACTCCGGACGAGTAGGAGTCGCCGAGTGCGACGTAGTCGACGGCCGCGGATTCCGCGGCGTGAGCGGTACCCACACCGGCCAGGGCGAGGGCGGCTCCTAACAGAAGAGAGGACGAGAACGCCACAAGTCTGGACATTTTCATGGAACCTCCTAGAGCAGGGTCTCTGCCTACTCCGTAGTAGCAGCTCCTCCGCCATCTTTGGAAGTGTTCATGCCAAAAACATTGGACCAGTGTGCCGACACGCTCCCCTGAGTGCGCGTCACACCGACGCGGTACAAGCGGCACCGGCTGATGAAACCTGGGTGCACCGCGGGGGCGGGTGCCGGATCATGGACGCCATGCCTGCCAACCCCGAGTCCGCACTGCCGATCCGGCTGAATGTCGACGACAGCGATTCACCGGCCGACGTCGTCGACGCACTCTTCCTCGGCCGCTTCGCGACGGGAGAGCAGCCGTACGCCCACAGTTCCTCGCTCGACCGCGTCAGGAAGGCGGCGACCCTGCTGCCCCCGGCCGCCACGGTGTTGAGGGCGGCCCGCGACAACGACCGCAGCGCCACGCTCGCCGAGGGCGAGGGATGGACCCTGCTGATCTCCCGGTGGAACCGGGGCGCCGATGTCACGGTCACGGCGACCAGCCCCGAACTGGCTGAAAAGGTACTGGGCCAGTCGACGGACGGCGCCCAGGACGAACCCGAACCACAGCCCGAGAACGTGACCATGGGCTTCTGGTACGTCTCCCCGCGCCGGGGTCCGGTCCGCACCACGCGGCAGATCGCCGCCAGGACGTGGGAGGAGGTCCGCCGTAACTACACGGCTCCGGTGGCCGGTGCGATGGACCGGCTGATGAAGCTGACACCGGACGACATCGCGGGCCGTCTCCTCCTGCTGCACGGCCCGCCCGGCACGGGCAAGACCTCCGCGCTGCGTACGCTCGCCCGGTCCTGGCGGGACTGGTGCCAGGTCGACTGCGTCCTCGATCCGGAGCGGCTCTTCAACGACGTCGGCTATCTGATGGACATCGCGATCGGTGAGGACGACGGGACGTCGAAGGAGCGGTGGCGGCTGCTGCTGCTGGAGGACTGCGACGAACTGATCCGCGGCGAGGCCAAGCACACGGCGGGCCAGGCTCTGTCCCGGCTGCTGAACCTGACGGACGGGCTGCTGGGCCAGGGCCGCAACGTCCTGGTCGGGGTGACGACCAACGAGGACCTGGAGCGGCTCCATCCGGCGGTCGTCAGGCCCGGCCGCTGCCTGGCCCGGATCGAGGTGGGTTCACTGACCCGGGAGGAGTCGGCCGGCTGGCTGGGCACGGAGGAGGGCCTGGGGCGGGAGGGCGCGACACTCGCCGAGCTGTACGCCCTGCGGCGCGGCAACGGCCCGGCGTCCGTGCCGAAGCAGGACGTGGGCTCGGACGCGGGACTCTACCTCTGACCCGGCCGGCCCCCGGTCACCGCCCGTAGGCCGCCCGCACCGCGTCCTCCGCGAGTGACAGTGCCTCCGCCCGCGACAGCCCCAGCCGTTGCGCCTGTTCCGCGTACTCCTGCGCGGCGGCCGCCGCCTTGCGGTCCGCCGCGTCCCCCGCGGTGGCCACGAACGTGCCGTTGCGGCCACGGGTCTCGATCACCCCGTCGGCCTCCAGCGCGCGGTACGCCTTGGCGACGGTGTTGGCGGCGAGGCCCAGTTCTTCGGCGAAGCCGCGTACGGTCGGCAGTCTGTACCCGACGGGCAGGGCGCCGGAGCGGGCCTGTTCGGAGATCTGCGTGCGCAGTTGCTCGTACGGGGCGGTGGCGGCATCCGGGTCAAGAGCGATCTTCAGAGTCACCGCACGATTGTCCCCCACGGCGCCTCCCCGGGGGCCGCCGCTCGCGGGTCGTCGCTCGCGGGTCGTGGCTCGCAGGCGCTCACCGGCCGCCACTCACGGGCCGGAAAATCGGAGGCGACCGGCGCGGCGCTCCGCGTAGCCTCCGCCGCATGACTGTCATCGTCCGGGACATCCGGCCCGCCGACCTGGAAGCGTGGGTGTCGGTGCGCCGTGCCGCGCTTGCGTACATGGTGACCAACGAGGAACAGGTCGCGTTCGACCTGGCTCACGCACACCCCGACAAGAAGTACCGCCAGCTGGTCGCCGAGGAGGACGGGGAGGTCATCGGCACGGCGCAGGTCGGCTTCTCCTACGACACACCGGAGCCCGGTCAGGGCTTCTGCAATCCCTACGTCCGGCCCGACCGGCTCGGACGCGGGGCGGGCTCGTTGCTGCTGAGCACCGCCGAGGGGTACCTCGCCGAGGCCGGCGCGGTCGCCGTCTACACCTGGGTGCTCGACGAGCCGGCCAACCTCGAGTTCGCCCGCAGGCGCGGTTACGTGGCGAGCCGGCCCGCGCACCTCCTCCACCTCGACCTGGTGAACGGCACCCTGCCGGAACGCCAGGAGGTACCGGTGGGTGTCGAGTTGCGTACGGCCGCCGACTTCGGGGACGACCCCCGGCCGCTGTTCGAGGCCGACGCCGAAACGACGGCGGACGAGCCGAGCGACACCCCCTCCGAGCTCACGGACTACGAGGACTGGCTGAACCACACCTGGCGCCATCCGGGCCTGGACCGGGAGCTCACCTCGGTCGCGATGGTGGACGGCGTGGTGGCCGCGTTCAGCGCCGCCACCACGGACGGCCTGACCCGCTACTCCACGGGCATGACGGGCACCCGGCGTGCCTACCGCGGCCGGGGCCTGGCGAAGCTCGTGAAGAACGACTCCCTGCACCGGGCCAGGGCCGCGGGCTACACGGACGCGTACACCGGCAACGACGCGGACAACGGCCCGATGCTGGCCGTCAACTCCTGGTTCGGCTACGAGATCTGCGCCACGGAGGTACGCCATGTCCGCACGTTCGCCTGAGCCGGCCACCACGGCCCCCGCTCTGACCGTCGTCCTCGCCAAAGCGGGCCGGACCAAGATCCGCTACCCGGCCGGTCTGGTCAGCGACGACGGCAACCGTGTGACGGTCCGGGCGCCCTGGGCGGCGCCCGGTGTCCGCGACTTCGGCTTCGTACGGTTCGAGCCGGGCGACGTCTTCACCGAGCACTACTGGCGCGACCGCTGGTTCGCGGTGAAGGAGGTCCGCACCGGTGACGGGGTGCTGAAGGGCTGGTACTGCGACGTGACCCGCCCGGCCGTTCTCCGCGACGGGGAACTGCTGGTCGACGACCTGGATCTCGACCTGTGGGTCTCTGCGGACCGCTCCTCGGTCCTGCGTCTGGACGAGGACGAGTTCGAGGCGAGCGGGCTCGCGGAACGGGACCCGGAGGCGGCCAGGTCCGCGACCCTGGCCCTGGACGAACTGGAACACCTCGCCCGCACCGGGGCTCTGGCAGGCCTGCTGGCCTAGGGTCTTTCGTTTGGATCATGCCGGGCTCGCGGGGGCCGGCGTGATCCGGCCTGATCCAAACGAAAAACCCTATGAGGCGTCCGCCGGCTCCCCGCTCTGCCGCAGCGGCACCGCCCGCCGGGGCCCGTCCGGGGCGTACGCCACCGGGTCGTCGTCCTCGTGCCAGTGGATCAGGAAGCGCTCACCCGCCCGGTAGGCGTCCAGCCCCGCGCGGCAGTACGCGACCATGTCGTCCGGGAGGGCGTCCAGCGGGGCCCAGGTCAGTTCCGAGCACTTGTCGGGTTCGGTGTTGCGCGGGGGCCGGGCCGGGTCGTACTCGGCCTCGAAGAACCAGCCGACGCGTGGGGCGCCGCCGGGGCCGCGGTGCTGCATGACCAGGGCCACCCGCAGCTCCTCGGGGTCCAGGGCGACACCGGTCTCCTCCGCGGTCTCGCGGATCATCGCCTCGCGGACGTCCTCGCCGGCCTCCACGTGACCGGACGGCGCGTGCAGGAGGCCGTCCGCGTACCCCGTACCGGCGCGGCGGGCGAGCAGGACGTCGGGGCCCCGGCGCATGACGAGGTGCACGTCGACGACCTCGGTGTGCCGGTGCGGCGGCCGGGTGTGGGCGAGTACCGCGTACCGCTCGTCGTCCACCCGTCCGCCCCAGAGGGCCTGGTCCTGGGAGAGCCGCTCGTGGTGCACGCGCTCCGCGAGCGGGGCGAGCAGCCGGGTCAGGCGCTCGGCCGGGATGCCCGCCCCGCTCCAGACGCCTTCGACCAGCACCAGCCGGCCGCCGGGCTTCAGCAGACCGCACCAGTGGCGCAGGGCGGCTCCCGGATCGGGGAGCAGCCACACCACGTGCCGGGCGAGGACGACGTCGAATCTCCGCTCACCGACCGGCGGCCGGTTCGCATCCCCCACCAGCACCTCCGCGCCGGTCCCGGCGAGCTTGGCCCGGGCCCGGTCCGCCATGGCCGGGGAGGCGTCCACGGCCGTGACCCGGTGGCCCCGCTCGGCGGCGAGCAGCGCGAGGCTCCCGGTGCCGCATCCGAGGTCCAGGACGGCGGAGTCCGTGACGGGCAGCCAGCTCTCCATTCTGCGTGCCCAGGCGGCGCGGACCACGGGGTCGAGCAGCCCGTGGTCCGGGTCTTCGTCGAAGGAGTCGGCGGCGGCGTCCCAGTCGATCGTCGTCATACGTCCGATGGTGCCAGCCGCCACTGACAACGCCGGTCGGCCCCGCACGGCAGCGGCCACTGCGGTCCGTACCGCCGCATGCCGGGCCCGACGAGACCGATGACGAGCAGGACTGGCTGTCCGCGTCCCGGTGCGGTGACGCCGCGGTACGGCGGAACGGGGCGTCGGGAGCGGCGTTACCGCGCTGTTCCTAATCACTTCTGAGCTGCGACGCCCGGTACCGCGATGCCCGGGGCCGAGGTCTCCGAGCCGGCCAACGCAACCGGTGGCCAAAGGCTCCGGAGCCGGCGAGGAGCTGGCCGAGACCGGAGGCACGAGCAACAGCGCGTACCTCGCGGTCTGCGGCGTGGCGGCACTCGCGGTCGGCGCGGCGGCGCTGTTCACCTCGGTACGCCGCCGGGCGGCGTCAGCGGCTTCGGGGGCTCGTCACAGCCGCTGATCAGCACGGCTGAGCGCCGGACTCAGCCGATCACCGAGAAGCAGTTCGTCGGGGTGGCGTGCGCCGGATCGAGGGCGTTCTCCACCTCGTGGAACGCGATCCGGTCGATGGTCCCGATCGCCACGTGCTCGGACAGGTCGACCGCGCACAGATCCTGGAGCAGGACGTTGCGTACGTTCGGTCCGTCCAGGTACTGCGTGCGGTACGGGGTCACCACCTCGTCGTAGCGGGTCGCGATGACGGTGTACCGGACCCCGGGCACGGTGTCGCCGCCCGCGTTGAGCTTGGTCATGAACGCGGACCCGGCGATCTGGTCGGCGAGGCCGGGAGTGGCGGCGGCGATCAGGTCCTCGGCGCCCGGGAAGTACGGCAGCAGTTTGGTCAGCCCGAGGAGGGTGGTGCCGTGGTTGTCGGGCGCGAGGCCCACGAGGGCGTTCACCTTCGCGGCACCGCCGAGGAACTTCAGGTAGTAGTTCGGCATCATGCCGCCCTGCGAGTGGCCCACCAGGTCGGCCTTCGGCGCTCCGGTGGCGGCGAGCACCTTGTCGACGAACACGTCGAGCTGTCCGGCCGACTTGTCGATCGGGCCGAGCCCGTGGAAGAACGGGACGCCGGGGAGCTGCCCGTAGTCGAGGGAGAAGACGCAGTATCCCCGGTTGACGAGGTAGGGGGCGAGGACGAGCCAGTTGTCGACCGAGTTCCCGAACGTGCCGTGGACCAGGACGACGGGGCGGGGATGGGCTGCGGAGGGCTTGCAGGCGTAGTCGTTCCAGCCACGGGAGTTGGTGGTGGCCTCGGCTGTGGGGGTGGCGGCGGTCGCGGTCGCCGTGGGGGCGGCGAAGGCTGCGACGACCAGGAGCAGCGCGGTCAGCGTCCGGCGCGCACGGCGGGTGCGTCCGGGACGTTTCCAGGGCAGCATCGTGTGTTCTCCTTGCGGCTCAATGGAGTTGCGATGTCTGAGCGCCCTGTGGTCCGGACCACAAGAATTATGTGCTCATGTCAACTTACGCACGAGTAGGGTAGCGGGGGAAGTTACGCGTCGGTAAAAACTGGCTCCACGGCAACGCGCTTCGGTGCCGGCCGGATTCAGGCGGCGAGACGCCCAGGCTTCACCACGTCCGGGCCGAACCTGGCGCGCAGCCGGTCCGCCACCTCCTCGATGCGCCGCGCCCGCTCGTCCACCGGGTCGAAGGTGAGCTGATGGGCCGCCCTCTCCGCCTCGTACAGCCCCTCCGCCCGCAGCGCGATCCCCCGCACCCGGGCGCGCTGGAGCCCCAGCGAGTCCTGGATGCGGTACGCGAGTCCGGCGAGCTCCACCGAGTGGGCGGTGGGTTCGCGGAGCGTACGGCTGCGGGTCAGCGTCGCGTATCCGCTGCGGGCCGCGTAGCGCACGGTGACCGCGAGGGCGCGGCACACCTGCCCCTCGGTACGCAGCCGGGTGCCCAGCTCCTCGGTGAGCGAGAGGAGCGCGCGGCGGTGCTGTTCCGGGTCCAGCTCGTCGCGGGGGAAGGACCGTTCGGCGGCGATCGACCGGGCGGCGGCGTTCGGTACGACCCGCGTACGGTCGATGCCGTTCGCCCGCTCCCACAGGTCGCGCCCCGTCCGCACGCCGGTGATCCGCTGCAGGGTGGCGAGCGGCGCGGCGGCGATCCGGCCGACGGAGTCCAGCCCGTATCCGCACAGGGTGCGCGCCGTGGCCGCCCCGACCCCGTCCAGTGCGGCGGCGGGTCTGGCCCCGAGAAATGCGGCCGCCCCGTCCACGGGCACCACGAAGGTCGTACCGGGCGCCGCCTGCCGCGCGGCCATCCTGGCCAGCATCGGATTGGCGGCCGCCCCGATCGCGCAGTCCACGCCGTGCAGGGCGAGCGCGCGGACCCGGATCACCGAGGCCAGACCTGTCACGTCCTGCCCGAAGTAGCGCAGCGCACCGCTCACATCGGCGAGTGCCGCATCAGGCGGTGCGGCCTCGACGACCGGGGTGAACGCACCGAGGAGGGCGATCAGCCCCTCGTACTCCGCGCTGTCCGGAAGCTCCCCGCCGATCCGGCGGAAACGCAGGCACAGGACCGGCGGCTGTTCGCCCATCGTGTCGTTCATCCCGCGCTCCCTGAGCTCTGGTGCCACAACTTCCTTCCTGTGGGCGCCCCTTCACCGGCCGGCTGGAGGTCGGCCCAGGGGTTCATCTCGTAACCGGTGGACATCTGGATGCGGCGGCTCCCGCCGGCGGGAGCGGCCTCCTGCGGAGCGGCGTCCCCTGTCGGCTCCTCCGCGAGCCGGGCCGCGACCGCGTCGAGTCCGCCGGTGCGCCGCAGCTCGGCCAGCTCCGCGAGGTTCCAGGCCGCCGCGCCCACCACACTCATGCTCCGCGGTCCGCGCCGCTGCACCACCCCGCGCACCAGCAGCAGCCAGGAGTGGAAGACGGTGTGCGCGCAGGCGGCATGGCTGTCGTCGAAGAAGGCCAGGTCGACCAGGCCCGTACCGTCGTCCAGGGTGGTGAAGATGACCCGGCGTCCGGAGCGGACCGGCGGGGTCTGGGTGGCGGCCTTGGCGCCCGCGACCAGCACGGTCTCCCCGTGCCGCGCCTCCCTCAGCCGCTTCGCGGAGACCGCGCCCAGCTCCTCCAGGAACGTGTGGTGGTCCCCCATCAGATGACGGGACACATCCATGTTGAGCACGCCGAGTTCGGCACTGAGGCGTTCCGCCTCGTTGAGATCGGGCAGGCCGATGGAGCCGGTGCGCCGGCCGTCCCCCAGCGGGAGCTGCGCACCCCGGGCACCCGGCCCCGAGCTCCGCTGGGCACGGTGGAGCTCGGAGAGGTGCAGCAGCAGATCACGGCGGTTGGCGCCGAAGGCGTCCAGCGCGCCGACCTTGGCCAGCCGTTCGGCGGCGGGCCTGCCGGGCCTGGCCCGCTGCCAGAAGTCCAGCAGCGATTCGTAGGGCTGCCCGGCCTCGATCCTGGCGACCTCGGCCTCGCTGATGCCGTGGACGTCCGAGAGCGCCAGCCGCAGCCCCCAGACCTCGGCGCCACTCTCCTTATCAGACGTCAGTTCGATTCTATGAGTGGCGGCCGACCGGTTCACATCCAGCGGCAGCACGGGCACCCCGCGCCGCCGCGCGTCCGCGAGCAGCAGCCTCTTCGGATACATCCCCGGGTCGTGCGTGAGCAGCCCGGCGTAGAAGGCCGCCGGGTGATGGGCCTTGAGCCAGGCCGACTGGTAGGTGGGCACGGCGAAGGCGACCGCGTGCGCCTTGCAGAAACCGTACGAACCGAACGCCTCGATGATCTCCCAGGTCCGGGCTATCACCTCGAGGCCGTACTTCCTCTCCGCCGCCCGCTGGGCGAACCACACCTTGATGCGCTCCTGCGACTCGGGATCGGAGAGCCCGCGCCGCACCCGGTCGGCCTCGCCCCGGCCGCATCCGGTCATGATGTCGACCATCTCGATGATCTGCTCGTGGAAGACGACCACTCCGTATGTCTCGCGCAACGGTCCTTCCAGGTCGGGGTGCGGATGGCGGACGGGCGCGCGGCCGTGCCTGGCCTCGATGAACGGCCGCACCATGTCGGCGGCGACCGGCCCCGGCCGGAACAGCGAGATGTCGACCACGAGATCGTGGAAGGTGGCGGGCTGGAGCCTGCCGACCAGATCGCGCTGGCCGGGCGACTCGATCTGGAAGCAGCCCAGTGTCTCGGCGGCCCTGATCAGCCGGTACGTCTCAGGATCGTCCGGCGGTACGGTGTCCAGGTCGAGCTCCTGCCCCGAGGCCCGCTTCAGTTCGGTGACCGCGTGCGCCATCGCCGACTGCATCCGTACACCCAGCACATCGAGTTTGAGCAGCCCGAGATCCTCCACGTCCTCCTTGTCGAACTGCGCCATCGGGAAGCTCTCGCCGCTGGTGGGTACGACCGGGGTGCGGCGCAGCAGCGTGGCGTCCGAGAGGAGCACCCCGCACGGGTGCATGGCGATGCCGCGCGGCAGGGCGTCGAGGCCCTCCACCAGCTCCCACAGCCGCCCGTACTTCTCCTTGTCCGCCGCGACCTGCCGCAGCTCGGGCAGTTCCTCCATGGCGGCGCGGGCGTCACGGGCCCGGATGTGCGGGAACGCCTTGGCCAGCCGGTCGGTCTCGGCCGGGTCCATGGAGAGCGCGGCCCCGACGTCCCGGATGGCGTGGCGCACCCGGTAGGTCTCGGGCATGGCGACGGTCGCGACCCGCTCGGTGCCGAAGCGCCCGATGATCGCCCGGTAGACGTCGAGGCGGCGGGCCGACTCCACGTCGATGTCGATGTCGGGCAGCACGAAGCGCCGGGTGGACAGGAAGCGCTCCATGAGCAGCCCGTGCTCGACGGGGTCGGCGTGCGCGATGCCGAGGAGGTGGTTGACCAGGGAACCCGCACCGGAGCCACGCGCGGCCACCCGTACCCCCATCTCCCTTATGTCGTCCACGACTTGGGCGACCGTCAGGAAGTACGAGGCGAAGCCGTGGTGGGCGATGATGTCCAGCTCCTGGTGCATCCGCTCCCAGTGGTCCCGCCTGCGGTCGAGACCGCGCAGCACCATGCCCGCGGCGGCCCGGGAGGCCAGCACCCGCTGAGCGGTACGCCGCCCGGCGCCGACGAGACGCGGTTCGGGGAAGTGGACCGCACCGATCCCGAGGTCACCGGCCGGGTCCACGCGGCAGGCGTCGGCGGTGCGCCGGGTCTCGGCGAGCAGCCCGGCGCCCGCGGCCGGCCCGAGACCGGCGGCGGTGGCGATCCGTCCGGCGGTCTCCGCCATCGCGCGGGCGTCCTTGAGCCAGCGCTCCCCGCTGTCGAGGGGAGCGCGGCGCGGGTCGACCGGGACGAGCCTGCGGGCGGCGTCGAGCACGTCGGCGATCCGGTTCTGCCCGGCGTCGGCGTACCGGACGGCGTTGGTCAGCACGGCCCGGACTCCTTGGTCGGAGGCGAAGCCGACGGTACGGGCGGCGAGCCGCAGAGACCCGGGGCCGGTGCCCTCCCGGCCGTGGTGGACGGCTTCGAGGCGCAGGCTGTCGCCGTAGATCTCCCGCCAGGGCGCGAGCAGCGCGGCGGCCAGGTCGGGGCGCCCCGCGGCGAGCGCCCCGCCCACCTCGGAGGCGGGGCCGAGCAGCACGGTGAGCCCTTCGGCGGGCAGCTCGGACCAGCCGACCAGAGGCTGTCCCGGCCGCCCCGGCCGCCCCGCGCCGACGGGCGGAGCCGGCGGGCCGGCCGGTGCGGCGTGGGCGGCGGTGACGAGCCGGCACAGCTCGGCCCAGCCCTGGCCGCCGTCCCGGGCGAGAAAAGTGACACGGGGGGCGGATTCATCGACAAAGGCACCGCCGCGCGCGGGGGTCAGCCGACCCGCACGCCCGTCCTGCGCCGTACGCCGCGCCACCGCGAGGTCGACCCCGAACAGCGGACGCACCCCGGCTCCCCCGCACGCCTTGGCGAAGCGGACCGCACCCGCGAGGGTGTCGCGGTCGGTCAGCGCGAGGGCGTCCATCCCCCGCTCGGCGGCGCACTCGGCCAGCCGCTCCGGGTGCGAGGCCCCGTACCGCAGGGAGAACCCGGACACGGTGTGCAGATGCGTGAACCCTGGCATCCGCGCCTCCTGAACCGATCCGTACTCGTCACCCCCCTCGCTCTCCACCATAGACCATTTTCGAACAGGCGTACGATAACCGGAACGAGGGCCACCACCCCCACCTCCACCTCGGCCATTCGGCCCTGCCCGCCTGCGTAAACACCAGGCCACCCGGACCGTGGGGGCATGACTTTCGTCGACGAGGTGAAGAACGCCGTCACTCCACGAGCCGCACTGCTCGTCATGGGCGTGCTCGCGCTGCAACTGCTGTTCATCGCGTCCTATGTCGGGGCGCTGCACAAGCCCCGGCCGACGGATGTCCCCTTCGCCGTGGTCGCGCCCGCGCAGGTCTCGGAGCAGCTCGTCACCCGGCTCGACGCGCTCCCCGGCAGCCCACTGGACCCACGCCCGCTCGGTGACGCGGCCGAGGCCCGCGAACAGATCATGAACCGCGACATCGACGGCGCCCTGATCGTCAGCCCCACCGGCACCACCGACACCGTGCTCGTCGCCTCCGGCGGCGGCACCGTCCTGGCCGGCTCCCTGACCGGCATCATCGAGAAGGTCGAAGCGACCCAGCGCCGCACGGTCAGGACCCTCGACGTGGCCCCGGCGTCCCCGGACGACTTCGACGGGCTCTCGTCCTTCTACCTCGTGGTGGGCTGGTGCGTCGGCGGCTACCTCTGCGCCTCGATCCTGGCGATCAGCGCGGGCACCAAGCCCGCCAACCGGGAGCGCATGCTGATCAGGACCGCCACCATGGCGCTGTACTCGATCGCGGGCGGAATCGGCGGCGCGGTCATCATCGGACCGGTCCTCGGCGCGCTGCCCGGCAGCGTATGGGGGCTGTGGGGCCTGGGAGCGCTGATCGTCTTCGCGGTCGGCATGACCACACTGGCCCTGGAGGCCCTCACCGGCGTCATCGGTATCGGCCTGGCCGTCCTGATCATCGTGATCGCGGGCAACCCGAGCGCGGGCGGCGCCTTCCCGCTCCCGATGCTGCCCGACTTCTGGCGGGCCATCGGCCCCGCGCTGCCACCGGGAGCGGGCACCTGGGCGGCCCGCTCGATCGCCTACTTCAAGGGCAACGCGCTCACCGGCCCACTGCTGGTGCTCTCCGCCTGGGCGGTCGCGGGCACTGCCCTCAGCCTGCTCCTGTCGATGCGGCACGAGCCGGCCGGTACCACCGACGGAACAGCCACCACGGGAACGGCCACCGGCACAGTGCCCGGCGGCTCGACCGCCGCCTGAGGGAATGCACCGCCGGACCACCTCGGTCGGGCACAGAACAGCCGACTGGAGCCCCGAGGGAACTCCAGCCGGTTCGGACCCCCGCGTTCTCCCCTGCCCCGCCCGGCGGAACGGGAAGCCCCAGCCCCGTCCGGATGTCCGCGTCCAGTCCCTCGGTGTTCCGGGCACCGCCCTACCTCGGTGACGAGGACCGCGGTTCGCGTCACCCGTCGGCGGTCGCGACGGACCGCGCCGGCAAGGCCCTGGCCGCCCGCCTGTCGGTCCCGTTCCACTTCGCGAGCCCGCACACCCCGGACGACAGCGCTCCTCGGTGGCGGCCCTGAGCAAGCGGGTCAGGCGGAGGCGGCCGAGCGGGCCGGGTCAGCCGGGCCGCCCGGCGGCGGCACCCGGTCCCGTGCGGCGGACAGCTCCGTGACCTCGGCGCGCAGCGCCCGTACCTCCGCCGTGAGCGCGACGATGGCCTCCATCTGCAGCCGGTCCGCGGCGCTGTCGCTCTCGAAGTGCGAGATGAACCAGGCGGCGATGTTCGCCGTGACCACACCCAGCAGCGCGATACCCGACAGCATCAGTCCGACCGCGAGCATCCGGCCCAGACCGGTGGTCGGGGCGTAGTCGCCGTAACCGACGGTCGTCATCGTGGTGAAGGACCACCACACCGCGTCGCCGAGGGACTTGATGGTGCCTTCCGGCGAGTCCCTCTCGACCTCCAGCACCGCGAGCGAGCCGAACATCAGCAGCCCCACGCACGATCCCGCGACATAGGTGGTCAACTGCACCTGCGACGCCATCCGGGCCCGCTGTCCGGCCAGCAGCAGGGTGGACACCAGCCGGAGCAGCCGCAACGGCTGCACCATGGGCAGCAGTACGGCGATCAGCGCCAGCGGATGACGGCGTACGAAGGTCCACCGGACGGGCGCGAGCACGAGCCGCACGGCGTAGTCGACGGCGAACGCGCCCCACACCACCCACTCCACGCCCCGGCACAGCCGCAGCGTCGCCCTGTCGGCGTCGGGTGCCATGACGGGGACGGCATACGCGACGGCGAACAGGAGGGCCAGTGCCAGGAGCGGCCACTGGGTGCGCCGCTCCCAGCGCTGCTCGGCTCCCGTCGCGGCCCCGGATTCCTTCTCCGTCGATTCCGTGCTTCTCATGGAGTCATCGTAAGGAGCGGGAACGGCCGGAAAGACCTGGCAGACCGAGGGGCCGGACGCTATGCTCCCCCACGATGACCACTCATTCTGCAAGCAGATTGGGGGCCCCGTCCGCGCAAGGTGAGTGCTGATGCTCACTGGGAACGCGACGGAGGATTCCCTCCCTTCCTTCTGGCCGCGCGTGCGAGAGTTCGCCGTGCCGCCCTCCATGATCGAGACTGCGACCGCCCGTCGTTCCGCCGGGGACTGGGCAGGAGCGTGCGCCGCCGCAGGCGTCGACGTCGATCTCAGCCTACGGACCGTGGCACGCACCCACGGTCAGGAACTCACCGCTCGACTCCGGGCAGACCTGAGGCAGTTGGTTCCCGACCTGCTGCGCTGGCATCTTCCACGCGTCGCCCCGCACGGCATGCTGCGGCCGGGGCTGACGCTCGCACTGGCCCGGTACGACAGCGACGCGCCCGACGACGGTGCGCGTCCGGTGCACCTCGTGGTCCGGACCCCGCCCGCCTGGGCGGATGCCGGTCAGCGGATCAGCCTCGCGCTGTGGGACGGTTCACGCTCCGAGGCGGTCACCCGCCGCCATCCGCACCCCCATCCGAACCGACGGTTCCGTCTCGATCTGCACCGTCATCTGTGGGACGCGCGAAGGACCGATGAGCTGAGGTTCCGGTCCGGGGCCGACCGTCCGCCCGGAGACCGCTTCGGTCTCGTGGGGCCGGCGCCGCCGGGGCGCGGCTGCGCCGTCGGCCGGTGGGCCGCCGAGGCCGATCTACTGCTCCGTGCCGAGGGCCGGTCCACCGGTACCGTCGCCGTGCGGTTCGGCGGACGCCGCCGGCTCTTCCTCGACCTGGTCAGGGACCCGGACGGTTCCGGGGCGCCCCATGTGCGGGTCTCGTCGGCCACGGACGGCGACGTCCCGACGCTGCCGGTCCTCCCCGATGCGGCGACCTGGGTCCTGCCCGACCTGGAACTACTGCGCGGCGGTGCGATCGACGCCGGCCGGCTGCACCCGCTGGTCGCCTCCGCACTCGTACCGGGCCATGAGCCGTCGGGGCCGCCCCCGGCTCCGGACCGGGCGGGGCAGCCGCACCTCGTGGACTGCCGGGGACATCAGCACCGGATCGGTCTGGTCGACGGGGTCCTGTCCCCGCTGGACCACGATCCGGTCGAGATCCGCCGGGAAGAGCTGCTGGTCGCGCTGACCGGTAAGCCACTTCCCTGCCTCCGGGCCATCGACGGGGCGCACCGCCGTCCGGACTGTCTCGCCGGTGTACGGGACCGGCTGTACCACGGTGACATCGCCGGAGCCCTGGCCGTCGTCGAGGGTCTGCTCGGCCCCGGAGCGGTGCTGCGCACCGGCGCTCTGTGGGACGAACTGGAGGCCGCCGCGCAACGGCGGATCACCTACGGGCTGTTCAGGGCCGGCCTGATCGGTTCCGGACCCGGACGCTACGGCCCGGACCGCAGGCATGTCCCCGACCGTCTCCCACGACCGCGCCGGACCGAATCGCGCCGCCGGGCCGTCCCGGCCTGACCCGGCGACCCGGCGACCCGACTTCCCCTCTTCCTTCCTGCCTTCCTGCCTTTCCTGCCTTTCCGGCCTTCCTGCGACCCCAAAGGTGATCACTCATGACCACATGCACTCCGTTCGCCATGCCCGAAACCCCCGCCGAGCCCGCCCTGACCTCCCAGCTCGACATCGCGGGCGAGCTGACGGCCCTGCTGCGCGACACCACCACCGAGCTCCGCCCCGACGACCAGCTGGAGGCGCTGACCCTGGCGGTGGCCGCCGACCTGCCCGTCCTCCTGTGGGGTGAGCCGGGTATCGGCAAGACCGCGGCGCTGACCCAGCTCGCCGCGTCCCTGGACCTTCCGCTGACCACGGTCATCGCCAGCGTGCACGAGCCGTCCGACTTCTCGGGGCTGCCCATCGTCGGTGACGACCCCGCGGAACAGGGTGTCCCGATGGCCCCGCCGGACTGGGCGGTACGGCTGGTGCGGGCCGGGCGGGGGCTGCTGTTCCTCGACGAACTGTCCACCGCTCCCCCGGCCGTTCAGGCCGCGCTGCTCCGCCTCGTACTGGAGCGGCGGATCGGCGCCCTCCAACTGCCTCCCGGGGTAAGGATCGTGGCCGCCGCCAATCCGCGCTCCTCGGCGGCCGGCGGCTGGGAGCTGAGCCCGCCGCTGGCCAACCGGTTCGTCCATCTCCAGTGGACCCATGACCACGAGGTCGTGGTACGCGGCCTCGGCGGGACCTGGCCGCGGGCGACGATGCCGCGGCTCGATCCCGGGAAGCTGACGCAGGCCGTGGACTTCGCCCGCCGAGCGGTGTGCGGGCTCCTCGCCGTCCGCCCCAAGCTCGTCCACCAACTGCCCGGCAACGAAGCCCGGCGCGGCGGCGCCTGGCCCTCCCCCCGGAGCTGGGACATGACGCTGAACCTGATCGCCTTCGCGACCGCGGCCGGTTCCTCCCGCGACGTACTCTCCCTGCTGATCAGGGGCACCGTGGGCGACGGTCCCGGCCTCGAACTGCTGGCGAGCCTGGACCGGATGGATCTCCCGGACCCCGAGACCCTGCTCGCCGACCCGGCGACGGCAGAGCTGCCCGAACGGGGAGATCTGCGGCAGGCCACACTCGACGGGGTGGTGGCGGCCGTACGCAACCGCCCGGACAAGCCCCGCTGGGACGCCGCCTGGGCACTCCTGGTGCGGGCGCTGGAGACCGGAGCCCCGGACCTCGTGGTCGTTCCCGCGACCACACTGGCCGCGCTGCGCCAGGAGGACTGGGACGTGCCGGCTTCGATCGAACAGCTCGCCGGGGTGGTGTCCCTGTCCCGGCGGGCGGACCGGTCCGCCGACCGTGCCACGGCCCGGATCGCGGTCGCCGCGCAGGCCGGCCGATGACCACCGGCGCACCGGGGGCACTGGACCTCGACAAGCTCTTCGCCGCCCGGCTGCACGCCGCCCGGGCCCGCCCCTACCTGGCGACGGCGCTGTTCGCCCTGCACACCGTGGAGTCGCGGCGGGTTCCGACGATGGGGGTCGACCAGTACTGGCGGTGCTACGTCTCGCCCGCGTTCGTGGACGCGACACCGGTGGAGGAACTGGCCGGTGTGTGGGTGCACGAGGTGTCGCACCTGCTGCGTGACCACCACGGGCGCGGTGACCGGGCCACCCGGGTCCTCGGGCTGACCGGCCCCGGGGACCGGCTGCGGATGAACATCGCCGCCGACTGCGAGATCAACGACGACGTGTTCGGTGACGGGCTGGTCCGGCCCGAAGGCGCGGTCGAGCCACGCGCGCTGGGGCTCGACGAGGGTGAGCTCATGGAGGACTACGTCCGGCAGTTCCGGCTCGGACCGTATACGCAGCGGTTCGCCTGGCTGGACTGCGGCAGTGGCGCCGACGGACTGGAGCGGGAATGGGATCTGGGACCGGACGGCGCGCACGGCCTCAGCGCGCAGGAACAGGACGCGGTCCGGTTCCGGGTGGCGCAGGGCATCACCGGCCGCCCGGGAAACTCCTCCCGGGGCTGGAAGCGGTGGGCGGAGGAGGCGTTTCATCCGCCGCAGCCGTGGCGGGAGCTGCTGGGCGCGGCCGTACGCTCGGCCGCCTCCGGCTCCGGTACGGGTGAGGACTACAGCTACGGGCGCCCGTCGCGGCGCTCGGCCGGGCTGCCCGGCGTCGTCCTCCCGAGTCTGCGGCGCAGACCGCCCCGCGTCTCGGTGGTCATCGACACCT
The DNA here is from genome assembly GCF_014216315.1 of Streptomyces finlayi. NCBI lineage: Bacteria > Bacillati > Actinomycetota > Actinomycetes > Kitasatosporales > Streptomycetaceae > Streptomyces > Streptomyces finlayi. The sequence goes on along the minus strand of NZ_CP045702.1, from coordinate 6,465,694 downwards.
CCGGCTCGGTCAGCGACGCCGAGCTGGGCAGCGCGCTCCTGGAGGTGGCCGCGATCTCCAGTGCCGTGGGCGGCCGCCGCGACCTGATCAGCGTCCTGCCGTGCGACGCGGCGGCCCGGATCGTGCACCCGCTGTGCCTGGGCGAGGGCATCCCGCTGGTGGGCGGCGGGGGTACGGATCTGCGCACGGGCTTCGCCAGGGCGCTGCGGACCAGTCCCCGGCCGGACGTCATCGTGGTCCTGACCGACGGGCAGACGCGCTGGCCGCGTGAGCAACCGCCGTGCCGGACGGTGGTGGGCCTGTTCCCCCGTCATCACAGACGCGCCTCGTGGGACGAGGACGACCCCGACTACGTACCGGACTCACCGCCCGAATGGGCGCGCACGGTCACGATCGGGTGATCACCCGGTACTGTCCGCTTGTTCGAAAAGAGCCCCACGTCGGGGCGGCACGCGGGAGGGCGTCATGAGCGGTGCGGAGTCGGTCCACAGCACGTGGAGGCCGAGCGACCAAGAGGGCGGGAAGCTCGCGGGTGAGTGGTGGAAGTGGGCCCTGTCCGCTCCTGACGACCGCAGTCCGGTCAGCGACACGACGGGCGAGCACGCGGACTGGAAGCAGCCGGACCGTCTCTGGTTCCTCGCCGGTACCTATGGCGGGCGGGTGGTGCGGCGCTGCGCGGTCCCCTCGGACCGGCCGTTCTTCTTCCCGGTGCTCAACATGCAGCACACCAGGTCGTACGCGAGGGTCCCGCAGTCCATGGAGGTCGCGGAGGCCACCGCGTCGCTCAACAGCGTCCCGCTGCCGCTGCGGGAGTTCACGGCGCCGTTCAGGACGGGGCTGACCCAGCGTTACGCGTGGGGCATCTGGGGCGGCTTCGCCCCGCTGACACCGGGGGCGTACGTCCTGGAGATCAAGGCCAGGGCCACGAACGGGTTCTGGGTCGACACGACGTACCACCTGGAGTCGTCGGCCTCCTGATCCACCCGCTGCCGTGGCGGGCGGCGGCTCCCCCGTGGCCGTCGCCCGACCTGTGGCCCAATTCTTGGCGTCCAGTCGACGCGACGGCTAGGCATGACAGGTACATGGCGTCATTCTGAGGTGGCCCCGTGAGACCCACGAGGCACACGGCCATCCCAACTCACCGCCATCTGCCGGAGGTTGCTCATGCGTCGCCGTTACGCCACCCCGCTCGCCGCAGTCGTCCTGTCGCTCCCCCTCGCCCTGTTCCCTGCCGCGTCCGCCTCGGCGGCCCCCGCGGACAAGCCCCAGGTCCTCAGCTCCTGGACCCAGACGAGCCTCTCCAGTTACAGCGCCTGGAACAGCGCCCGCAACAACCAGGGCGCCTGGTCCGCGTACGGCTTCGACTGGTCGACGGACTACTGCAGCAGCTCGCCCGACAACCCGTTCGGCTTCCCCTTCCAGAAGGCATGCGCCCGCCACGACTTCGGCTACCGCAACTACAAGGCGGCCGGCACCTTCTCCGTCAACAAGTCGCGCGTCGACTCCGCGTTCTACTCGGACCTCAAGCGCGTGTGCGCCGCCTACACCGGGGCCACGCTCACCTCGTGCAACAGCACGGCGTGGACGTACTACCACGCCGTCGACATCTTCGGCGTGGCCCCGGCGAAGGCGACCCCCGCGAGACTGACGTCCGCCGCCTCATCGGTGTAGCTGCCCAACAAGAGACACACCCGCCCGCGCCGCGCGGGCCCGGCTCCCGGTGCCTTTGTGGCCTCGGGAGCCGCGAAGGGCTCGGGACAGGAGTCCGTGACCTCGATGCGGCCTGCCCCCACCCTGCCACCCCTGCTACTGGGCCAGTTCCTCCGTACGAGCCAGCACACCTTCGGCCAGCCCCCGGAACTCCCGGTAGCAGGTCTGCACATATTTCTGTGTGCTCCCGAGCGCCCCATCGGCGGCCTTGAGGTCGAACATCGGCTTCCGGGCATCATGCGCGAGCGGCATGAGGCTGCGGTAGTTGCGAAGGGTGGCGATGCGGTGCTGATCGCCGCCACGCCCAGGATCGCTCTCGTCCAGGACAGCCGCCGCATACACCCACGGAATGCGCTGCAACCACCTCACGTACGCCTTCACCGGCCGGTCCAACCGCATCTCCGGCTGCATGATCACGTACCCGAGCGGCCGCATGTCGGCGCGCGGGGCGGAGAATCCAGGCGGCACCTGAGGCAGCACGAGCTGCTGCCAGTTCCTGCGCCAGTCGCGCAGAGTGGGGCCGAGGTTGCTCAGACCCTTGAGCGAGAAGAGATCGGCTGCGAGAGGCATGAGCACCGTGTCCGCCGCAATGAGCGCGGACCGGTTGATCGCCCCGAGGTTGGGCCCAACGTCGATCAGAACAATGTCCGCGTCGACGCCTGCGGCCGCCCGCTCCACCACACGATGAAAGGCCGTGGTGGTACGGATGGCCGCAATGTCTCCGGCGAACGTCTTGAACCACTCGTTGGACAGCTTGTCCTCGAAGCGGCTGAGATCCAGGCTGCCCGCCAGCAGCCACAGTCCGGGCTGCAGTTCGGCCGGCTCGATGGACGCGATGTCCCCCGTCCCTTCCAGAATCGGCCGTACCGCGTCCGCGATCGTCTGCCCACTACGCACCCGCCCCGTACCCGGCAGCGCGGACCACGCAGCACCCTGAGCGATGAGTTCGGACTGGTTGTCCCAGAGCTCTTCGATCTCGGTCTCGTCCAGGCACATGGAAGTCAGGTTCGCCTGAGGATCGAGATCGACAGCCAGCACAGTGAGGCCCATTCTGCGGAACATATGGGCCAGATGGTAGGTAAGGGTCGTCTTTCCCACGCCTCCCTTGTTGTTGAAGAGCGCGATCGACGTCCGTGTCATGAAGCCCTCCAGAGGGTGACGGCCCACGACGAATCGTCGACCTGGTAGTCGGCGGGCGGATTCCCATTGCGTGCGAGCGATGCCTGCACCCGCCCGATTCCCCGCCCGAACCGGTTCACATAACCGAGCCCCTTCATCGCGGCCGCGAGGGACGGGTTGCGGTAGTCGGTCACGCGGTCGAAGTTGTCATCCCGCACCTGCCCATAGGGCCCCCCGGGATTGGTCAACTCGATCCGGTCGTCGAACCAGGCGATCCGTACCGGAGCGTACGAGGTCTCGTAGTTCCGGTGCATCAAGGCGTTCATCGAAAGCTCCCGAAGTGCCTCCAACGGATAGTCGGGCTGCGGAGTCTCGCGGAAGCCTTCCTCGACCAGGCGGGTGCGCAGATTGCTCCGCAGGAGCGGCTCGAGTCTGGCGGCGACGCCTACAAGGTTCTGGCGCAGCTCCTGATCGTCGGCGACCGGCGCGTCGAGATCCAGTCCCTGATATCGGACGAACTGCACGTACGCCCCAGGAATCCGGTCGGTCGGATCGAGCCCGACCGTAAGCAGTCCAAGAACTGTCGGCTGCCCGTCGGGCGTCGCCAGGTGCAGCGAGGAAAGCTGCAGCTCTACCGGACGTCCGTTCTCCTCGATGACCTCGGGCCCCACCATGGATGGCAGATAAGCCCGATGGCGTCCCCTCGCTTGCCCTCTCGCTTGGCGGTTCGTTTGAACTCAAGGGTCGGGGTCTCACAGGTACCGAGAGTTTCGGCCAGATCCACTTCGCGTCCGTTCACACCAGGCATTGTGCCGGTTTCACCGGCCGGATGGCCCTGCCGACCGGCGCAGGACCCGTTGACAAAGGAGCCGACCAGTGCCATTCCTTCGTCCGGTTGGACGTCAGCGCAGGGCGTCCGCCTTCGGGGCAAGGTGTGGCAGTAGTTCTTTCGGCGGATTCCTCGTTGCGGCGTAATCGCGTTTCTGCTCCCGGAGCCACACCTGCAACAAGGCTTCGTCGGACTGCGGAACAGCAAGACCCGCAGCCTTGAGGCTGTCGCGGAAGAAGGGCACCGGCCCTCCGCCTACCCCCGTCGACCGTACCGAGCTGGAGCCGGAGCCGGAGCTGGAGCTGGAGCCGGAGCCGGAGCCGGAGCCGGAGCCGGAGCCGGAGCCGGAGCCGGAGCCGGAGCCGGAGCCGGAGCCGGAGCCGGAGCCGGAGCCGGAGCCGGAGCCGGAGCCGGAGCCGGAGCCGGCGTCGGCGCCGGCGCCGGCGCCGGCAGGATCGTTCCCCAAGTCGCGCGTCTGCACCTTGCCGCGGAGCCTAGCTGTAGGCCGGGTGCATCTTGGTTGTACGGGGCTTGTACTGGCGCTGTACGGGTCCGGCGCCGTATCCCGGGAACGAACCTCCCAGTTGGAACCTTGGCCAGTCGCAGTGAGGTGACCGGAAGGGCGTGCAATGCGGGATACGGGGAACGGCCGCGCGGCGAAGGTGAAGGCCAAGGAGGACAACGAACTGCCGGGGGCGTGGGTGGCGTACGGCGCTCTCCTCCAGCACCTGCGCAAGCGGGCCGGGCTGAGCCAGCAGGCACTGGGGGAGGCGATCGGCTACTCGCTGGAGCAGGTGGCCTCCGTCGAACAGGGCCGGCGGGCCGCGAAGGAGGCGTTCACGGTGGCCGCGGAACGGGTGCTGGACGCGCGCGGCGTGCTGAATGTCCTCCAGAGCGAGGTGGACCGGGCGAAACTCCCCCGGTTCTTCCGCAACTTCGCGCTCATCGAGGCGGAGGTCCTGAGCCGCTTCTCGTACGACCCGCTGCTGGTGCCGGGCTTGTTGCAGACGGAGGCGTACACCCGGGCGGTGTTCGCCGGCCACTGCCCGCCGCTCAGCGAGGAGATCGTCGACCAGCACACGGAGGCGCGGCTGGCGCGCCAGAAGTTGCTGACGCGGGATCCGCTGGCGGAGCTGTCGTTCATCATCGGGGAGGAGGCGTTGCGCGACCCAGTGGGCGGGCCCGAGGTGATGCATGGCCAGTGGGCACGCCTGTTGGAGGTGGGCAGGTTGCGGAATGTGGAAGTACAGGTGATGCCTGCGGCGCAGGGCTTCCACCCGGGGAAGAACGGTCCCTTCGTCACCGTGCAGACGAAGGAGCACCAACACTTCGGATACTTCGAGTCGCAGGGCGTCGGGTGCACCGTGAGTGATCCGGCGGAGGTCAGCTCCTTCGGGTTGCGATATGGCAAGCTGCGATCGCGGGCCCTGAACGCCCAGGAGTCTGCGCGGCTCATTGAACGGCTGGTGGGAGAGACATGAGCGTGACGCAGGTATCCGAGAACGTGGACGAGCTGCACTGGTTCAAGAGCAGCCACAGCGGCTCGGACGGCGGCGACTGTGTGGAGGTGGCCACCGGCAACGGCGCGGTTTATGTGAGGGACTCGAAGGTCGCGGACGACGGGCCGGTGTTGCGGGTCGGCCGTGGCGAGTGGGCGGCGTTCGTGTCACTCGCCCGGGGATGAAAGCCAACGGTCCCGCTCGCATCACCTGAAGTGATGCGAGCGGGACCGTCGTCATGCGGGACCTCGGAAGAGGGCGCCCGCCCCCGGTCAGCCGATCTCGGCGCCGTACGCCGCCAGCGCCTCAGGAACCGGCTGGAAGAACGTCTCGCCGCCCGAGGAGCAGTCGCCGCTGCCGCCCGAGGTCAGACCGATCGCGGTGTCTTCCGAGAAGAGCGAGCCACCGCTGTCACCCGGTTCGGCGCAGACCGTCGTCTGGATGAGCCCGTTGACGATGTCGCCGTTGCCGTAGTTGACCGTGGCGTCCAGCGCGGTGACCTCACCGTCGTGCACCTGGGTGGTGGAACCGCTCCGGGTCACCGCCATGCCGACCGTCGCGTCGCCCGCCTTGGTGATCGGCTGTGTGGAGCCGTTGTACAGGTCCACCTCGCTGGGGTGCTCCACGTCGGAGGTGTACTTGACCAGACCGTAGTCGTTCTCCGGGAAGCTGGAGCCCTCGTTCGCACCGATCTCGGCGCCGCCCTGGGCGTCCGACCAGCTGGTGATCGACTCGGTGCAGTGTCCCGCGGTGAGGAAGTACGGCTCTCCGCCCTTGACCACGTTGAAGCCGAGCGAGCAGCGCCCGCCGCCGCCCCAGATCGCGTCGCCGCCCGCGATCAGTGGCTTGAACTCCCCCGCCGAGCGCTTGAGTTCGGTCTTTTCGCCGAGCTTTTCGACCACGGCCGTGAGCTTGTCCAGGGCCGCGCCCTTCACCGTACGGTCGGCGGTGACGACCACCTTGTTGCTCACCGGGTCGACCGCCCAGGAGGTGCCGGGGATGGTGGCCCGGTCGGTGAGGGTCTGCCGGGCCGAGAGCAGTTCCGCCGTCGAGTGCTGTACGACTCTGGCCTTGCCACCCGCCGTGCGCACCTGCTCCGCGGCGGCCCGGTCCAGGACGTTCACGACCAGGCTCTTCGTGTCGGCGTCGTAGTACGCGCCCGCCGTGCCGCCGGCCAGGGTCTTGTCCAGCGTGCTGGCGAGCTCGCCCGCCGCGCCGGCCGTCAGGGTGCGTACGGTCGGCTGGGCCGTGTCCTCACTGGCGTTCGCCGTCTGGAGGGTGACTCCGGCCGCGGCCAGGGCGACGACGGCCGATCCGGCGGTCAGCGCGCGCTTCCTGGATATGCGTCGATGCTTCAACTTTCGACCTCCTGTGGGGCCGCGCGGGGACAAGTGGGGTGCCCCGAGCGCGGAGGATGGGGCGCTCACTATTCCCATACGGTGAAACGTGCACAAGGTCGAACTCAGGACGCACACACGACGACGACGTTTCGGTCTCGCGACGTTCACTTCCCGGGTCGGAGGCACACGTCACGGGGCCCCGGCCTTGCCCGGATACCGTCGGGGAGCGGTCCGGGCGGGACTCGCGCCATTGCCGTGCCCGGCGCGCGACTTTAGTCTCTTGTCCCCGGCAAGCAGTCGAGGGCGTCCACGTGTTTCACGCCCCGCGGTACGGCCCACTGCTCCGGACAGCACGGAATCAGCCATTCCATTCGCAGAGTGACCACTGACACCGCATAGCGGGGGTGAGCATGACGGCGATTCCAGGACCGCTGCAGAGCATGGTCTTCAGGAACGCGGATCTTCCAGCGCTCTTTCATCACACGGACAGCATCGCCGTCGCGCGCCAGCGGGAGGCCGTGAACACCACCCGCGGCCAGCTGTTCCTGCTGGTCGTTGGTTCCGTACCGGCCGCACTGCCCTGGCACTGGGACACCGGCGCCCTGCGACTCAGCGGCCTCATAGCCGTGGTCGCCTATCTCGGCGTTCTCGTGACGACGTTCTTCGCGGCGCGACGCAAAGCGAAGTCGCACTGGCAGCTGAATCGTTCGGCGGCCGAGTTCATCAAATCGATGTGCTGGCGTTATGCCGTACACGGTTCGCCTTTCGAATCCGCCACCCAGCACCCGGAAGCGGTGTTCGCCAACCGCCTCGAAGAAGGACTGCAGGAACTGAAGAAGGTCGGCTGGACCGACCCCAGGGACGAACTCGCCGATTCCGGTGGTCTCATCACGGATTCGATGCGTGAGTTACGGGTCAAGGCGTTCACCGTCCGGAAGGAGACGTACGTACGCGACCGTCTGATCGAACAGCGCGGCTGGTACCGACGGCGCCAGGAGACCTCCCGGCGCGGCACCACGGTCTGGTCGGTCACCATCTCCGCACTCACCGCGCTCGCCCTGCTCTTCGCCCTGCTCCAGACCTTCGGACCCGCCCGCTCCTTCCCTCTGCCCGCGGTACTCTCCGCGGCGGCGGCGGCCTGTCTGGCCTGGAACGAGATGCGCAGGCACCATCCGCTGATCTCCGCCCACTCCCTCGTGGAAAAGGATCTGGAGTCGATGCAGATCGCGATGGAGACCACACTCACCGAGCGGCAGTGGCCGGTCGCCGTCTTCGAGACCGAGCGGATCGTCTCCCCCCAGCACACGGACTGGCTCGCGCGGCACAAGATGTGAGGGGCGGTCAGCCGCGCAGGACGCCCTCGCGCCAGATGACGGTGACCGGCAGACCGAGGCCCCGGGCGTACGTCACGATGTCACCCGTACCGCCGAGGCCCCGTGCCGGCCGCCCGTCCCACACCGCGAGCAGCCGGTCGCAGTGCTCGGCGATATAGACACCCGCCGCGTAGTACGCCTCGTCCGTGGAGTGCGGGAAGTCCAGCACCACCTCGCGGGTCGCGCGTTTCCTGAGCGTCCGGTACCCGGCGAGTTCGGCGTCGTCGGCGAAGCACGCCTCGTAGTCCCCGCTGGGGATCACCGCGGTGAGTTCGGCGCCGCGGGCGAGCGCGAGGTCCGCGAAGAGCTGGTCCGCCCCGGCTGCCAGGCTGGAGAGGGCTTCCACGGAACCGTCGGCTCCGCCGAGCACCGCCCGCAGCCCCTCCCGCACCTGTTCGTACGCCTCCTGCGGAATGGCGCGGTGGCCGGTCACTCCGATGCGTTTCACGGACCTGGAACCCCCTGGGGTGGGTGGCTGACTGCGGTCGACACCCCTGCCATCCTCCCAAAAGCCGCGTGACGCACAAGAGCCCCTGCCCCGAGCCGGGCAGGGAGAGCGGGCCGTAACGGTGCCGCGACCGTGACGACGCGTCTCCCGTGCCAGCGCTGCCAGTCCTGCCAGTCCTGCCGGTCCTGCTGTTCGTCCGTGCTCATGGGTTCAGCCCTTCCGCCCCGGCCCGGCCGGACCGGGGTGCGACGACAGGGGGCGACCCGGGGGCCCTGGCGGGTGTCTTTGTCGACGAGTGGATCAATGGATGGATCGAGTGACTGACCGTCGCTGAGCGGCACAGGTCACTTTGCCGACTTGTGGCCACCGGTCGCGGGGCCGGCGGTCACGGCCGGATCAGCAGTTGCAATCGCAGTTGCAGTCGCAGCAGCCGCCCTCGCCGTCGCCGCCACAACTGCTGCAGCAGTTGCACGCGTCGCAGCAGGAGCCGCAGTCGCACTGGCTGCAGAGCCCTCCGCGCTCCTCGCGGCTCCACGGCCCCTGGTACGTCCCGCAGCACATCTGGCCGGTGCAGGCGAGGCCGGTCCACACCAGGCAACCCGCGATCAGTCCGCGCCGGTCACGCGGCGGCCGGGGCGGCGGCGGGGAGGGCGGCCCGTACGGACCGCCGGGCGTCGGGGCGTACGGGGAACCGGGAGGCGGCCCGAACGCTCCGGCCGGTCGGCCGTCCGGCTGCTGACGGTCCGTCCGCCGGTCACCGTCCAGCAGCACGGCTCCGGGGAAGGCGTCCCCGGAGGACCCTGCCCGCTGGTGCGAGCAGGCCGTCGAGCCGAACGCCCGGTCCACGGAGCGGCGCAGTTCGTGTACGAGCAGCACGTGCGCCAGCCTGCTGTCGGTGAACTCCGCGTCGCCCATCGCCAGCCGTACGCCGTGCAGCGCGTCGTCGCACAGGCGCCGCGCCTCGGCGAGCGAGGTACCGGTCGCCGTGAGCGGGTTCCAGGCTCCCGACGCCGCGTCAGCTTCCCTGTCCTCCACGGCGTCCAGCAGATGCGCGAGCCGCCCGAAGAGCCGCCCGGCCTCGGCGAGCGGCGCCGCGTTCCGGGGCTTGCCCGCGAGTACGGCGGTGTGAGCGAAGGCCGCGGCGGTCGCCGTCTCGGTGGGCTCGGTGACCGTCAGCAGCGGGGTCCCGAGGCCGGCGAGAGACTCGATCCCGGTCTGCCGGTCCACCGCGTCGACCAGTACCGCCGTGTCGAAGCCGAGCTCGGCTCCCGTACGCGCCCCGGCCAGGTCCCAGCCCGCGGCGACCCTGCGCGCCGCGGCGGCGACCGGCCGGCGCGCCAACAGGCCGTCCCGGTCGGCCACGTGATCTCGCACCTTCGCCGAGGCGAGGACGAGAGAGACGGCGGCGGCGAGCCGCGCGCCCTCGCCGCGGGCGACCGGTGCGGTGCGCATGGAGCGGAGCGGGCAGGGGCCCGCGGTGCGGCGCTGCCCGGCGTCCGGCTCCGTCTGAGCCTCCGTCAGGACAGAGACGATCAGGCCGTCGTAGTTCGTGACGACCCGGGCGAACTGTCCGTGGTCCGCGCGCAGCGCGAGACACAGTCCGCAGAGATGCGCCATCCACTCCGTCTTGAGCCGCTCCGACAGACGGTGCGCGCAGGGCCTGACGATTCCGAACACGACGGCCCCCGGGTGGTCGTTCAGAGAGCGCGCCGGGCTCGTGCACCTGCGCGGCGTGCATCGTATCGAGTGAGCCGTTCACCCGTACGCCCCCCAGGTCACCCGTACGGACCGGAGCATCATATTTTCCTTCTGCCAGCTGCCTTACGCAGGAGAAACCTTGACGAATCGCCAGATCTTCTGCACCAGTACCGTCACGAATCCCCTGCGCGCCGACTATCCACTTGGCGCGGTATCCGCATCATGGACGACCATAGGGATACGAGAGAGATGCGGAACGCCAAGGAACCGCGGTGAGAGGAGGCGTCCATGGGATCGGTGCGCAAGGCGAGTGCGTGGCTGGGCCTCGTAGAGGACAACGACGAGCGGTACTACGACGACGAGTACTCCGAAGGTGCTGAGACCGGTACGGGCCAGGCGTGGGTGACCGACCCGCGCGTGCAGGTGGCCTCCGAGACGGCCGAGGAGAAGGGCCGCCGGATCGCGACCGTGACCCCTGACAGCTTCCGGGACGCACGGGGCATCGGTGAGCTCTACCGGGACGGGGTCCCGGTGATCGTCAATCTCACGGCCATGGACCCTGCCGACGCCAAGCGCGTCGTGGACTTCGCCGCGGGTCTGACCTTCGGACTGCGCGGCTCGATCGAGCGCGTGGCGACCCGGGTCTTCCTGCTGACCCCTGCCGACACGAAGGTACTCAACGGCGAAGCCGCCGGCCGCCCGGCCGACGGCTTCTTCAACCAGAGCTGAGCAGGGCGCTCGCCGGACTGGTCCTCGCCGGCGCCCCGACCGCTCTACCGGAAGGCATCCAGACCGGTGAGCGCCTTGCCCAGCACCAGCTGGTGCATCTCCACGGTCCCCTCGTAGGTGAGGACCGACTCGAGATTCGTCGCGTGGCGCATCACCGGGTATTCGAGCGAGATCCCGTTGGCGCCGAGGATCGTGCGTGAGGTGCGGCAGATCTCGATGGCCTCCCGCACGTTGTTGAGCTTTCCGAAACTGACCTGTTCGGGGCGGAGGGTGCCCGCGTCCATCCGCCGGCCCAGATGGTGGGCGAGCAGGATGCCCTTGTGCAGTTCGACGGCCATGTCCGCGAGCTTGGCCTGGGTGAGCTGGAAGCCGCCGATCGGCTTGCCGAACTGCTCCCGGGTCTTCGCGTAGTCGACCGCGGCCTCGAAGCTGGCGCGCGCCGCGCCCATCGCACCCCAGACGATCCCGTACCGGGCATGACTGAGACAGCTCAGCGGGCCCCGCAGACCGGTGGCCCCGGGCAGGACCGCGTCCGCAGGCAGCCGTACGCCGTCGAGGACCAGCTCGCTGGTGACGGAGGCACGCAGCGACCACTTGTGCTTGATCTCGGGTGCGGAGAAGCCCGGGGTGGCGGTCGGCACGACGAAGCCGCGGATTCCGGCGCCGGCCGTGCCCTCGTCGGTCTGCGCCCAGACGACGGCGACCCCGGCGACCGACCCGTTGGTGATCCACATCTTGCGGCCGTCGAGCACCCAGTCGTCGCCGTCGCGCCTGGCGTACGTACGCATCCCCGCCGGGTCGGAGCCGTGGTCCGGCTCGGTGAGCCCGAAGCAGCCGATGATCTCGCCCGCCGCCATGCCGGGCAGCCACTGCCGCTTCTGTTCCTCGGAGCCGAAGCGGTGGATCGCGTACATGGCGAGCGAGCCCTGCACGGAGACGAGGGAGCGGATTCCGGAGTCGGCCGCCTCCAGTTCCAGACACGCCAGCCCGTACTGGACGGCGGTGGCGCCCGCGCAGCCGTATCCCTCCAAGGACATGCCGAGGGCGCCGAGCGAGCCCAGCTCCCTGGCGAGCTCGCGGATACCGGGCAGCTCGCCGCTCTCGTACCACTGCGCGATGTGCGGCAGTACGCGGTCGGCGGCCCAGGCCCGGACGGTGTCGCGGATCGCGAGGTCCTCGGGGCCCAGCAGATCGTCGACGCCGATCGGGTCGGTGGGGTCGAACGGCGGAAGCTTCGACGGCTTCGAGGGCGGCGTGGTGGACATGAGGGTGCCTCCGGCGGCTCGCACGGAACGAAAACTAGCAGTGGTAGTTATGACGTCCGTGCCGACATTACGGCTCAGTGTGCCGCTCGTCCAGAGCCGGTCGCCTCGGCGGGTTCACGCCGCGAAGGCAGCGACAGCTTCGGCTCGGGACGCTCCTCGGCGCGCATGGGGCGGGGTGCGGCGACGGGCTGTTCACGGGACCGGCAGGACTGCAGGGGCGTGCAGTCCATGACCTTCGGCAGCCGCAGCGCGGCCAGCGCACCGAGCAGCAGGAGAGCCGCACTGACCAGGAGCGTGAGGTGGAGACCGGTCATGAAGGCGTACCGGGCGGTGGTCCGAAGCAGGGCGCCCATCGGGCCGCCGAGCTGCCCCGCCACCTGGTACGCCTCGCCGAGCGAGTTCGAGGCCGCCGCACCGGCTTCGGCGGGCACGCCCCGGCCGTGCAGCCCCGCGAGGCCCGGTGCGTAGGCGGCGTTCATGACGCTGCCCAGCAGCGCGATGCCCATTCCGGCACCCAGCTGGTAGGACGTCTCGCCGATCGCCGCCGCGCCGCCCGCCCGCTCGGCGGGCACCTCGCTCAGCATCGACTCGTACGCGCCGAAGAGCGTGGACTGCAGCCCGAAGCCGAGCATCACGAAACCGGCGGTCATCAGGAAGGGCCGGTCGTGCTGCCCCATCATGGTCAGCAGCAGCACCGCGGCCGCCGTCAGCACGAAGCCGCCGCAGACCATGCCGCGGGGGCCGACGCGACGCAGGGTGTACGAGCCGGTGGCGCCCGCCGCCATCGCGGCGAAGGTCAGCGGAAGCAGCCGAAGGCCGGTCTCCAGCGGGCTCAGACCGAGGACCAGCTGGAGGTACTGGACGGCGATCAGCTCCAGGCCGACCAGGGCGAGCATCGCGAGGACGATGCAGCCCACCGCCGTACTGAACGCGGGGCGGGAGAACATCGTCGTATCGATCAGGGGATGCGCACGGCGCTTCTGCCTGCGCACGAAGAGGACGAGCAGCGCGGCACCGAGCACCAGCGGAGCGATCGTCGCGACGCCCAGGAGGTCCCCGCCGCCCAGCCGCTTCACCCCGAGGACGACACCGAGCACACCGGCGGCGGCCAGCAGCGCGCCGACCACGTCCCACGGGCCGTCGCCGGCGCCGCGGGATTCCGGCAGCAGCCGGCGGCCGAGCGGCAGCATGACGGCCATCAGCGGGATGTTGATCAGGAAGACGGAGCCCCACCAGAAGTGCTCGACCAGGAAACCGCCGATCACCGGCCCGGCTGCGGCACCGACCGCCGCGACCGCCGTCCACACGCCGATGGCGAGGGCCCGCTCCCGGCGGTCCGGGAAGACCTGGCGAAGGATCGAGAGCGTCGCCGGCATGATCATCGCGCCGCCGACGCCTAGCAGGGCGCGGGCCGCTACGAGGACGGCGGCGGTGTCCGCCATCGCGGCGACCGCCGAGGCGACACCGAACAGCGCGTAACCGAACAGCAGGACCTTGCGCCTGCCGATCCGGTCACCGAGCGTGCCGAAGAGAATCAGCAGCGAGGCACACGCCAGCGGGTAGGCGTCCACGATCCAGAGCAGACCCACGGCACTGGGCCGCAGATCCTCGGTGACCGCGGGAACCGCGACATGGAGGACCGTCGCGTCAAGGGCGACGACGAGGAGACTGAGGCAGAGGACGACCAGCACGACCCAGCGATTGACGCCGGTGCCTGTTTCACGCAGCCGGATTCCGGCCGTGGTCGTCCCAGACATGTACGTACCTCCCAGAGTGTCCCTCACGCTCGGCAGACCGACGGGGACTCCGCGTACGGCATCCCTCAGGCCCGGCATCGATGGGCGGGTGATCCGTCAGCGTACGCGAGTTCGGCGTGGTCAGACGTGGTCCACCTCATACCCCGGTGCGTCACGGAGTGTGGCGTACGCCACGCCGACCCGCCGCACCGGGTCCCTCCCCGGGGACCGCGGAGGAACCCGGGACCGGGACGGGCAGCGGGCTGCGGACACGTGGACAGCACCTCGGGGACACCCTTCCGCCACCTCCTGGACACACGCCGCGAATGGGCCGAAGAATTTCATACAAGATCAGTGGGCCACTATTTCACCGGCACCCGGACACGCTTACGACACGGTCGCAGAACCAATTGGACGAAAGGTCACCGCGATTCTCCGTGGCGTTCGGAATTGAGGCCCTGCTGAGACAAAGTCCACATCACATCGTCATCACAAAGCAGCCGGAACGGCCTGCTCTCACACTCACTCGCTGTAACGTCGATTGGGTGCGTACCGACATCTTTGCCCGTCTGGACCGGGAGCCGGAACCGCCGAAGATAGAGATCCCGCGGATGAGTCGCCACCGCATCGCTCTCTTCGGCGGGACTTTGGCGTTCTATCTCGCCATCGTCTTCGCCGTGCTGGTCTCGTCCTGGCTGGTGGCCCTCGACTGGAAGGTCATGCTGTTCCGGCCCTACCAGCAGTGGCCCGAACTCCACGCCTTCCTCGACTACTACGTCGTACTGGGGCAGCGGGGCCCGACCGCCGTCATGGTGGCCTGCTGGCTGGGCTGGCGGTCCTGGCGCCAGCACACCCTGCGTCCGCTGCTCACCCTCGGCACCTCCCTGCTGCTGCTCAACGTGACGGTCGGCGCCGTCAAGATCGGCCTCGGACGGCTCGGGCCGCACTACGCGACACAGATCGGCTCCGCCGAGATGTTCGCGGGCGGAGATATATTTCCTTCGGGTCACACCGCCAACGCCGTCGTGACCTGGGGAATCCTCGCCTACCTGGCCACTACTCCACGGGCCAGGCGCTACCTGTCGGCCCTGTCGGCGACGGTCTCGCTGGGCGTCGGACTCACCACCGTCTACATCGGCACCCACTGGCTCAGCGATGTACTGCTGGGCTGGGCGGCGGGCCTGCTGATCATGCTGGGCCTGCCGTGGTTCGAACCGGTGATCACCCGTGCCGAGGCGTGGATCTTCGCGGTGCGCGAGCAGTGGCGCGCACGCAGGCGCCCGGCCCCGGTCCTACCCGTCGCCGTCGGCGGGCCGCAGCCCGTGCTGCTTGCGCAGTCGCTCGTCATCGAGGGCGCCGGGGACACCGAGGAGACGGGACCGCCCCTCGGCGCGGCCGGTCACGCGGCGGTCAGCACCCGGCCGCGGGCCCACACGGTGCGCTCCGAGCGGACCCCGGTCACCCCGGCCGGCTCACGCCGCCCGCCGCACGCGGACCGTGCCCCCCGGGCAGGCACGGCCAACACCACCCCGGCCAGGCCCCTGGGCGGGAGCTGAACCAGCCCCGGCGCGGGGCCGGTACGCACAGCCTCTCCCCAGCACAGCGAAGGCCCCGACCAGCTTGCTTGGGTTCAAGCGGTCGGGGCCTTCGCCCGCTCGGATGTGGACCTCGGGCGGCCGGCCGCTCAGCCGACCCAGCAGCGGGTGACGGCTGCCCCGTCGACCTCGAAGTTGATCCGCCCCCGCATGAACTCCATGGTGATGATCGAGCCCGGAGGCAGCGCCCTGACGGTCTTCCAGCCGCGGCCCCTGGCCTGCAGCTCGGCGGCGGCGGCATCGAGGCCGACGTACGACTGAGGGCTGTCTTCCGGCTGTGCGGGAGGAGTCGGTGTAGGTGCCATACCCACCACAGTAGGCGGCCGGGGACCGTGACGGAAGGCGGGATACGAGGGCTCCGCACCGCATCCCCACATGCCGTACCGGTCACGCTTGTGTCACAGAATCCCCACGCCCGTTTACATCGAACAGCTTCACTCGAACGACCAGTTCGAAATCACTGACAGGTTATGCGGGGACACCCGGGAATGAACATCACCGCCCGTACGGCAGAGAATTGCATGTGCCCCCGAACTCCGGGTGACCTGCTATTTCCCCGCAGGCGAGGCGCCACGGAAACGCCAGGTCCACCTGAAATTCATGCTTCCTTATGTTGGATTTATATTTCTCGGCGATCCGGCCGTCCGTTGCTCTCCCGCCGACCGGAATCCACTGCTCCGGACAGTCCCGGACGCGGCCGTTCAGCCCAGTGCCCGGGTGAGACGGTCCCTGGCCGTCCTGATCGCCTCCGTGAGTTCCGGGGGCTCGACCACCTCGAAGTCGAGGCCGATGAGCATCACGTGAATCACGAGCACATCCAGGCTCGCCGCCCCCGTACGTAACAGGGAGCTGTGCTCGTCGACCGCCTCCAGTACCCCCCAGGAGGGCGAGACCCGCTCGGCCGCCCGTTCGATCGGAACCCTCAGCCGGACGACCGCCCGCACCGCGTAGACCGAGGAGGAGACTCCCCTGGAGACGTACGCCGCCAGGTCCTCCGCGGGAGCGGGGCGGGGCTCGAACCGGGGGCCGTGGGGCGGGGTCAGCGTGATGCGGTCCGCGCGGAACGTGCGCCAGTCGGCACGGTCCACATCCCAGCCGACCAGATACCAGCGGCGCTCCGTGCACACCAGCCGGTGCGGTTCGACGGTCCTGCGCGTCGCCGAACCGCCGTGGTCGCGGTAGTCGAACCGCAGCCGCTCACTGTCCCGGCAGGCTCCGGCCAGCTCGGTGAGTACGCCGGGGTCGACCGTGGACGTCTCCGGGCCGCGCAGCATGGGCACGGTGAAGGCGCCGAGCGCGCTCACCCGGCGCCGCAGCCGGCTCGGCAGCACCTGTTCGAGCTTGGCGAGTGCCCGGACGGAGGTCTCGCCGATGCCCTCGACACCGTGGCCGGCCGCCGTACGCAGCCCCACGGCGACCGCCACCGCCTCCTCGTCGTCCAGGAGCAGCGGGGGCAGCTCGGCCCCCGCGCCGAGCTGGTAACCGCCTCCCGTGCCCGGATGCGCGTGGACCGGATAGCCGAGTACGCGCAGCTTGTCGACGTCGCGGCGGACGGTACGGGGTGTCACGCCGAGGCGGTCCGCCAGATCGGCTCCTGACCAGTCCCGGTGGGCCTGCAGCAGTGAGAGCAGGCGCAGCAGTCGTGCCGAGGTCTCCAACATGGGGAGAGTCTGCCAGCGGTTGCGGACAGGCAGTGTCCGCAACCGTCGGCGGACCTCAGGCGGCCCTTCCCCTGCGGATCACATCGGCCGCCATGTAACGCAGCGCGTACGCCCCGTCGAGCACGGTGCCGCGGGAGCGGTGCAGCGCGGTGCGCAGCGCGCTCTGCGAGCGGCCACGCGCGCCTAGTGCGACCAGTTCCGTGAACAGCCCCACGTAGCGCTCCGCGATGCTGGCCGGGTCGAACCGGGCCGAGGAGGCCAGGGCGGCGCGGCCCATGCGGTGGCGCAGCCCGTCGTCCTCCATCAGGGCGAGCAGGGCGGCGGTGAGCGCGGCCTTGTCCCCCACCGGCACCAGCCGGCCGTCGGTGCCGTCGTCGATGATCTCCGCCGGGCCGTAGGGACAGTCGGTGGCCACGACCGGCAGTCCGCTGCGCATCGCCTCGACGATGGTCATTCCGAAGGACTCGCGTTCCGAAGACACCGCGGCGATGGAGCCCTTGGGCCACTCGGCCTCCATCGGGTGCACCGCGCCCATCAGGAACACCTGCTCCTGGAGCCCCAGTTCGCCGATGAGCCGGCGCAGTGCCTGCTGCTCGTTGCCCGTCGCGTCACCGTTTCCGTAGATCCGGAGCCGCCAGTCCGGCCGTACGGCCGCCACGTCCGCGAAGGCGGCGATCAGCAGGTCGTACCGTTTGACCCGGTGCAGCCGGCCTGCTGCGACGACCCACTTCTCGTCGCCGTCCGCGGGCGGGCCGGCGGGCGCCGGGACGCTGTTGGCGATGGCCTCGATCCGGACTCCGGGCAGTCGCAGCCGGGTCCGGTAGTCCTCGGCGTCGGCCTTCGTCACGGTGGTGACGGCGTCGAGCAGTCCGTAGCGGTGGCCGATCTCGCGGCGCAGCCGGTACGGGTGGCTGCCGAGCGTCAGGTGTTCCTGCGCGACACGCACTGGTCCGCGCCTCGCCTGCCGGCTGATGTGGACGTTGAGGCCGGGCCGGGTACCGACGACGACGTCGGCGTCCAGCGACTGCAGATGGTCCGCGATCCGGGCGTCGGTGAGCTTGCTGTACTGCTTGTGCCTGCTGTCACCGCGCGGGAACACCGTGGCGGGTCCGGCGTGTTCGGGTGCGTCGCCGTCGTAGGACGGACTCTTCTTGCGCAGGTCGACGAGATGCCTCAGCCGGACCCCCGGGGGAGCCCCCAGCGTGGGCGCGTCACGGTGCCGGAAGACCGAGACGATCTCGATGTCGTGGTGCTCGGCCAGCTGGCCGGCCAGATTGAACGTCGTACGGATCGTTCCCCCGATGCCGTACGCGTTGTGGAGCAGAAATGAGATGTGCATTGCGTCGCCGTATCCCCCTGTTCGGCTGGTCTGTTGGGGACTTTACTTGTCACCCGGTCAGCACACAGCACTCGCACAGAAGTTCTCACTGCAGGCCACGGAACGGTCACTGCACGCCGATGACCAGCACTGTTCCCGGAATCAGCCGGTCCGGATCGGGGCCGATCTTCCGGGAGTTGGCGCGGTACAACGCCCGCCAGCCCCCCTCCACCCCGTAGTCGGCGGCGATGGAGCTGAGCGTCTCGCCGCGCCTGACGGTATGCACCTGACCCAGGCTGCGGTACGGGGCTCCGCAGTGCGGCCAGGCACCCCAGCCCTGGGTTCCCAGCACCTTCTCGGCGACCTGGATCCGTTCCTCACGGGTCGCCAGGTCGGCGCGCGGAGCGTGGTCCCGGCCGCCGTGCTCCTCCCAGGTCGACTGCCGGAACTGGAGCCCGCCGTAGTAACCGTTGCCCGTATCGGCCTGCCAGTCACCACCGCTCTCGCAGGCGGCCACGCAGTCCCAGGGCCCCTTGCTCGCGTCACAGGCGTAACCACCGGGCCGGAACGCACCGGGCGGGCCACTCGCGGGTGCGCCGGGGGTCGGCACCGGGGGCGGCGGTGCGGCCAGCGCGGCCGATGGCGCGAACAGCAGCGCGAGAGAGAGGAGGACCCCCGCCACCGGGACGGACGGGGGCGGGGCTGCGGGCCTGAAGCACGGGTGCGGCATCGGGTCACGCTAAGCGGATGAGTCCGTTCCGGAACCCGGCCCACGCGGCACACCCGTGAGCCGCACCCGGTCGGCCCCTGTGCACCCGGCACCGCGGGCCGTCAGGGCATGGGTCACTACCCGATTTCCGGATAGGCCGATCCCGCCACAAGCGGACTCCCGCACTTCGGTACACCTTCGCGCGTGACCCCGGCCGTAGGTCTTCCGTTGTTCTTTCATGAGCCGGGAACAGCCCGGCTCACGCACCGAGTTCGAGGAGCCACCCGTGCCGCGCATGCTCGACGTCAGCGAGGACGTACGCGCCGAGATCGGCGATGCCGAAGCCGACCGGCTGCTCGTCGGCGAAAGCGCCCCAGGCAATTACGACTGCACTTCCTGCCGGACCCCCGGCGACTCCGAGCAGGAACGCACCAGCACGGTGCTGTTCGTCGGCGAGGAGACCGCCGTGCTCGCGTTCGCCCACGCGACCTGCATCCCCTCGCAGGTCGTCCAGGTAGCGGAGGACCAGCTCCAGGGGGCGGTGCGATCCATCACCGGCAGCGAGCCGGAAAACCCGGAGGGTCTCATGCCCGAACAGGCTGTCCTCGGCATCACCAGCGGTCTCGTCCTGATCGAGGACGATCTCCGGCCGGCCCTGGTGGTCGAACCGACCGGCCCCATCGCCCGGCCCGGCACCGACGGCAGCGGGGGCGACGAATTTCTCCAGCTGCTGCTGGAGCAGGGCTTCCAGCCCACTCCCGACGTGAGCAGGCTGCCGGCCGTCCTCCCCGGCTGGTCGGTGCTGCTGGCCATGGGGCAGCTGCACGCCGTGCTGCAACCGGGTTCCGGGGGCGGCACCCCCGTGGCCTGGTGGCAGGCCCACCAGCCGCTCCAGGTCACCGAGGGCTGGCGGACCGCGGCCAACAAGGCACGGTCCGTCCTGGTCTTCGCGGCCCCGGCCGGTTCGATCGGCCAGCAGCCGCGCGAGGACCTCCTCCGCGACGCCCTGGAGAAGGCCGCCGTCAACGGCCTCCTGGTGGCCGCCACGATGCCGCTGGCCGGTACCTGACCGTGCCGGTACGTCCCTCACACCCCCGCCGAACAGGGATTTCTCACCCGGGCCCGCATCCGACCGGCGACGAAGTCGTTGGCACCTACGTGCACTCATACGACCCCTCCCGCCAGCACCAGAGTCAGATTCCTGCCATGCGTCCGTCGCAGGACCCATCGGGCGGGAAGTCGCCGACTCCCATCTACGATGCGCTGTACTCCGAATACCGGCGATCGTTCCGCGCCCTGCCGGGCGACCGGAGCGGCGAGGAGAATCTCTCGTACCCGGGTTTCGGCGCCGGACTGTTCAGCACCCGGCCCCCGCTGAGCGGCCAGCAGGCCGGCGGCGGGCAGACCACGCACACCGGGAATCCCGGTTCCTGGCAGCGCGTCGGCCGGCACGCGGGACGCGCCCAGCCCGCCGCACTGCCGCCCGGGTCACGGGAGCACTGACGGCACGGCGAAGCCCCGGACCGCTCGCACAGGGCGAGTGGTCCGGGGCTTCGTCGTGCCGACGCCGACGTGTTACTTGTTGCGGCCGCGCTTCTCGCGGACCCGGACCGAGATGTGGATCGGGGTGCCCTCGAAGCCGAACTCCTCGCGCAGGCGGCGCTCGACGAAGCGGCGGTAGCCGTGCTCCAGGAAGCCGGAGGCGAAGAGCACGAACCGCGGCGGCTTGATGCCCGCCTGCGTGCCGAACAGGATGCGGGGCTGCTTGCCGCCCCGGATCGGGTGCGGGTGCGAGGCGACGATCTCACCGAGGAAGGCGTTCAGCCGGCCGGTGGGAATGCGGGTCTCCCAGCCGGCGATGGCGGTCTCGATCGCCGGGACCAGACGGTCCATGTGCCGGCCGGTGACGGCCGAGACATTGACACGGGGCGCCCAGGCGACCTGCGCGAGCTCCGTCTCGATGTCCCGCTCCAGGTAGTAGCGGCGCTCCTCGTCGAGGGTGTCCCACTTGTTGAAGGCCAGCACGATCGCGCGGCCCGCCTCCACTGCCATGGTGACGATGCGCTGGTCCTGGACGCTGATGGACTCGCTCGCGTCGATCAGGATGACGGCGACCTCGGCCTTCTCCACGGCGGCCGCGGTACGCAGCGAGGCGTAGTAGTCGGCGCCCTCCTGGAGGTGGACCTTGCGGCGGATGCCGGCCGTGTCGATGAACTTCCAGGTGATGCCGCCGAGCTCGATCAGCTCGTCGACCGGGTCACGCGTGGTGCCCGCCATGGCGTTGACGACGACTCGGTCCTCGTTGGCGACCTTGTTCAGGAGCGAGGACTTCCCGACGTTCGGACGGCCGATCAGCGCGATGCGGCGCGGGCCGCCGATGGCCGTGCCGAAAGTCTGCTCGGGGGCCTCGGGGAGCGCTTCCAGCACGGCGTCGAGCATGTCGCCCGTGCCGCGGCCGTGCAGCGAGGAGACCGGGTGCGGCTGACCGAGACCGAGCGACCAGAGCGCGGTGGCGTCGGCCTCGCCGCTCTGTCCGTCGACCTTGTTGGCGCACAGGACGACGGGCTTCTTGGCCTTGCGCAGCAGCCTCACGACCGCCTCGTCGGTGTCGGTGGCGCCGACGGTCGCGTCGACGACGAAGACGACGGCGTCGGCCGTCGAGATCGCGTACTCGGCCTGGGCGGCCACCGAGGCGTCGAGCCCCAGCACGTCCTGCTCCCAGCCACCGGTGTCGACGAGCTTGAAGCGGCGGCCGGCCCATTCGGCCTCGTAGCTGACGCGGTCACGGGTGACACCCGGCTTGTCCTGCACGACGGCCTCGCGACGGCCGAGGATGCGGTTCACCAGGGTCGACTTGCCGACGTTCGGGCGGCCGACGACGGCGAGGACGGGAAGCGGTCCGTGACCGGCCTCACCGAGAGCGCCCTCGACGTCCTCGGGAGCGAACCCCTCCTGCGCGGCGAGCTCCATGAACTCCGCGTACTCGGCATCGCCAAGTGCTCCGTGCTCGTGGTCCGAGCCGTCGGAGTGAATCTGGTCGTTCATGAAGTCCGTTCCTCTTTGCATCATCATCGATGGGCCACTGTCAGCGCGGCCCACTACTCAAGTGTCACCCGGCGCCCGGTGAGGCGCCTGGCGTTTTCCAGGTGGGCGGTCAGCCGGCCCTGGATGCGTACGGTCGCCTCGTCCAGCGCCGCACGCGTCCGGCGCCCGCTTCCGTCGCCGGCCTGGAAGGCGTCGCCGAAGACGACATCGACCCGGCTGCGCAGCGGAGGCAACGCCGATATCAACCGTCCCCGGCTCTCCGTGCTTCCCAGAACGGCCACCGGGACGATCGGCGCCCCGCCGCGTACCGCGAAGTACGCGAGCCCGGCACGCAGGGAAGCGAAGTCGCCCTCGCCCCTGGAGCCCTCGGGGAAGATCCCCAGCACCCCGCCGTTCCCCAGTACGCCGAGCGCATGGGTGATGGCGGTGCGGTCGACGGCCGTACGGTCCACTCTCAGCTGACCGATTCCGCGCAGGAACGGGTCGAGCGGGCCGACGAACGCCTCCTTCTTGATCAGGAAGTGGACGGGCCGGGGCGCGGTGCCCATCAGCATCGGTCCGTCGATGTTGTGCGCATGGTTCACCGCGAGTATGACGGGTCCGGCGGCGGGAACCCGCCACGCGCCGAGTACGCGGGGCTTGAACAGCCCGTACATCAGCCCGATGCCGATCCCTCGCCCGACGGCCGCTCCGCGCGGCGTGGGCGCCCCCGTGGCGTCGGTCACTTCGCGGCCCGCTTCTCCTCGACGAGGGTGACGACGCACTCGATGACCTGCTGAAGGGTCAGCTCGGTGGTGTCCACCTCGCACGCGTCGTCCGCCTTGGCCAGCGGCGAGGTCTTACGGCCGGAGTCGGCCGCGTCGCGCTTGATCAGCGCCTCCTTGGTGGCGGCGAGGTCCGAGCCCTTCACCTCGCCGCTGCGGCGGGCGGCACGTGCCTCCGGGGAGGCGGTCAGGAAGACCTTGAGGTCGGCGTCCGGCAGGACGGTGGTGCCGATGTCGCGGCCCTCGACCACGATGCCCCGCTCCGCCTCCGCCGCGATGGTCCGCTGCAGCCCGGTGATCCGGCTGCGCACCTCGGGGACCGCGCTGACGGCGCTGACCTTGGAGGTGACCTCCTGCGTACGGATCGGGCCCGCGGCGTCCTCGCCGTCGACGGTGATCGTGGGAGCGGCCGGGTCGGTGCCCGAGACGATGACCGGCTTGGCGGCGGCCGTCGCGACCTCCGCCACGTCCTGTACGTCGATGCCGTTGTTCAGCATCCACCAGGTGATCGCCCGGTACTGGGCGCCGGTGTCCAGGTAGCTGAGCCCGAGCTGGGCGGCGACGGCCTTGGAGGTGCTCGACTTGCCGGTGCCGGAGGGCCCGTCGATGGCGACGATCACCGCGGCCGGGGCGGTCGGGGCTGCGGCTGCTGCGGTTTCCACGGTGGTGGACACCTTCCTGGTACACGGGGTGGGCGGAGTCGGGCCTCGATACGGCCTCCCCCAAGGTTACCGAGTGCCGGGCGGGCCCATGTACCCCGTGGGTCCCGGCCGCTCACTGCCGGATCGACCAGCCCCTGTCCTTCAGTGTCGCGGCGAGCGCCGGCGCCGCGTTCGGCGCCACCATGAGCTGCACCAGGCCCGCCTGCTGGCCGGTGGCGTGCTCGATGCGGACGTCCTCGATGTTGACCCCGGCCAGCCCGGCGTCGGCGAAGATCCGGGCGAGCTCGCCCGGCCGGTCGGTGATGAGCACGGTCACGACCTCGTACGCGGCCGGGGCCGCCCCGTGCTTGCCCGGCACCCGGACCCGGCCCGCGTTGCCGCGGCGCAGGACGTCCTCGATGCCTTCGGTGCCCGCCCGGCGCTTGTCCTCGTCACCGGACTGGAGGCCGCGCAGCGCCCGGACCGTCTCGTCCAGGTCCTCGGCGACCCCGGCCAGCACGTCGGCGACCGGGCCCGGATTGGCGGAGAGGATCTCCACCCACATCCGGGGGTCGGAGGCCGCGATCCGGGTGACGTCCCTGATGCCCTGCCCGCAGAGGCGTACGGCCGTCTCGTCGGCCTCCTCCAGACGGGCGGCGACCATCGACGAGATCAGCTGCGGGGTGTGGGACACCAGGGCGACGGCGCGGTCGTGGGAGTCCGCGTCCATGACGACCGGTACGGCGCGGCAGAGCGCGACCAGTTCCAGAGCCAGGTTGAGGACCTCCGTGTGGGTGTCCCGGGTGGGCGTGAGGACCCAGGGGCGGCCCTCGAACAGGTCCCCGGTGGCCGCGAGCGGGCCCGAGCGCTCCTTGCCGGCCATGGGATGCGTCCCCATGTACGGCGCGAGGTCGAGCTCGAGCGCCTCCAGCTCCCGGCGCGGGCCGCCCTTGACGCTCGCCACGTCGAGGTAGCCGCGCGCCACGCCCGCACGCATGGCGGTGGCCAGCACGGAAGCCGTGTGGGCGGGCGGCACGGCGACGATCGCCAGGTCCACGCGGCCCTCGGGCGCCTCGTCCGTACCCGCGCCGAGCGAGGCCGCGGTGCGGGCCGATGCCGGGTCCCGGTCGACGAGGTGCACGTGGACACCGCGCCCGGCGAGGGCGAGCGCGGCAGACGTGCCGACGAGACCGGTACCGATGACGACGGCTGTTCTCACTGGGCGATGTCCTTGCGAAGGGCGCCGGTGGCGCCGAGGTAGACGTGGCTGATTCCGGCTTTGGACAGGCCGGTCTCGACATGGGCGAGGATGCGGACCACGCGGGGCATGGCCCCCTCGATGTCGAGTTCCTGCGCGCAGATCAACGGTACGTCGACGATGCCGAGGCCGCGGGCGGCGGCGGCCGGGAAGTCACTGTGCAGATCGGGGGTGGCGGTGAACCAGACGCTGATCAGGTCGTCGGCGACGAGGCTGTTGCGCTCCAGGATGGCGGTGAGCAGGGCACCGACCCGCTCGTCCATGTGCCCGGCCTCGTCCCGCTCCAGCTGGACGGCTCCGCGGACCGCTCGTACCGCCACGTCGTACCCCTCGCTTCTGCACCGGCGCGCTCGGCGCGCGCCTCCGCGATTCAGCCTAGAGGGGCGGCGGGGCCCGTGGTCGCGCCGCTCTGTCCGTGAGACGACGAGGTGCCCGGAATCGCGCGGAGAACACACCCGTCGGGTTGCTTCGCCATTCCGGTCCGTGGCTCCACGATCGTCGCCACGGGAAGTCCCGACACGAGGAGAGCGATGAACGCACGGCGAAGGACAGTCCTGACCGCGGGAGCGGCGGGGGCCGCCGCACTGGCGACGGGCTGCGGGTCCGGGGACGGCGGCGGCGGCGGGGACAGTACGCCCCAGCCCGGCACCCCGACGCCCAGCGCCCCCGCGTCCGGGACACGGGCCCCCGGCGGCGAGGAGCTCGCCAGGACGTCCGACATCCCGGTCGGTGGCGGCACGGTCTTCAAGGAACGGAAGGTGGTGGTGACGCAGCCGAAGGCCGGCGAGTTCAAGGCCTTCTCCGCGATCTGCACCCATGCCGGGTGCACGGTCTCGAAGGTCGGCGACACCACGATCGACTGCGCGTGCCACGGCAGCAGGTTCGCCGTCACGGACGGCGCCGTCGAGTCCGGACCCGCGACGCGTCCGCTGCCCGCCGAGCGGATCACCGTCACCGGGGGGAGCATCCGGCTCGCGTAAACCACTGGCGCCGGGCACCCCCGTCACACGTAACCTCTCGGCATGATCACTCCCGAAGCCGAGGTTCTCGTCCGCGATCACACGGTCTATTCGTGTGTGATGGGCTCCCGCGCCTTCGGGCTCGACACGGCCGGCAGCGATACGGACCGGCGGGGTGTCTTTGTGGCACCCACCCCGCTGTTCTGGCGCTTCGACAAGCCGCCGACCCATATCGAGGGCCCCTCGGAGGAACAGTTCTCCTGGGAGCTGGAGCGCTTCTGCGAGCTCGCGCTGCGGGCCAACCCCAATGTGCTGGAGTGCCTGCACTCACCGCTCGTCGAGCGGGTCGACGCCACGGGCCGGGAGCTCCTCGGCCTGCGCGGGGCGTTCCTGTCGCGGCTCGCCCACCAGAGCTTCGCGGGCTACGCGCTGGGGCAGCGCCGCAAGCTGGACGCGGACGTGCGGCAGTACGGGGCGCCGCGCTGGAAGCACGCCATGCATCTGCTGCGCCTGCTGACGAGCAGCCGGGATCTGCTGCGTACGGGGCGGCTGATGATCGAGGTCGGTGACGCCCGCGAGGAACTGCTCGCGGTCAGACGGGGCGAGGTCCCCTGGACCGAGGTGGAACGCCGGATGTCCCGCCTGGCCGAGGAGAACGAGGCGGCTGCCTCGACGACTCCCCTGCCGCGGGCCCCGGACCGGGCCCGCGTGGAGGCGTTCCTGATCCGCACCCGCCGGGCGTCGGCGTCCGGCTGACCCGTGAGTGGTCGGGTGGGCCCCCAACGGGGCAACCACCGGACCGCGGCACCGCAACCCAGCGCGTCCGGTGCTCGAGGGCGGACCTCCGCCACAGGATCACGCATCCCAGAGCGCCCCCAACGACAACAGGTCGCTACGGTACTCGATCCGCTCCGACCACTCCTTCGGCCACACCCCCGCCCCCAGATGCGCCCCCGACAGCGCCCCCGTCAGGCAGGCCAGCGAGTCGGAGTCGCCCCGGGTGCAGGCCGCCCGGCGCAGGGCGCTCAGCGGTTCCTCGGGGAAGAGCAGGAAGCAGTGCAGGGCCGTGGCCAGGGCCTCCTCCGCGATCCACCCGTCCCCGGTCACCTCGCACGGGTCGGTCTCCGGCGACGGGGAACGCAAGGCGTCCTGGACCGTCGACAGCGCGGCAAGGCACTCGTCCCAGCCGCGCCGGATGTACGCCTCCGGCGACGCGTCGCCCGCGTACCTCCACAGGTCACCGAGCCAGCGCGTGAGGTATCGGCCGCTGTTCTCGTAGGCGTAGCTGCGCAACTGCCCGACGAGGCCGAGCGGTTCCGCCCCCTGGGCCAGCAGGAACACCGCGCGGGCCATCAGGTCGGAGGCGGCCAGCGCGGTGGGGTGGCCGTGCGTGAGCGCGGCCTGGAGCTGTGCCGCTCCGGCGCGCTGTTCCTCGCTGAGCCCCGGCACCAGGCCGGCCGGCGCGACCCGCATGTTCGCCCCGCAGCCCTTGGAGCGGGTCTGGCTGGCCTCCTGCCACGGTCGGTCGCTGTCCAGCAGACGGCACGCCTGGAGGCAGGTGTTGCCGGGGGCCCGGTTGTTGTCCGGGTGGTGGTACCAGGAGACGAACTCCTCGCGCACCGGCCCGACCAGCCGCAGCGGCGTCAGCAGGCCGCTGTCCATCGCGGTGCGGATGCCCCGCCCGAGGGCCAGCGTCATCTGGGTGTCGTCGCTGACCAACGCCGGTGTCGCCAGGGGCATCTGCCGCCACGGCCCGCACTTGGCGAGGATGGACGGCACATCGTTGAACTCGGTCGGAAAGCCCAGCGCGTCCCCGAGCGCCAGCCCGGTCAGGGCCCCCGTGGCAGCCTGTTTCGTCATGGTCCTCGTCGCAGTCATTCGGTTCTTCCTTCCGGGCGCAGAAGTGGAGGATGCAGGGCGGAAGCGGCACCCGCCCGGTACAGAGCGGCCGGTTTCCCCCGTCCGCCGGTGCGGCGCGGCGATCCTTCGACGGCTTCGACGAAGCCGGGTGTGGCCAGGACCTTGCGCCGGAAGTTGGGGCGGTCGAGCTCGACCCCCCAGACGGTTTCGTAGACCTGCTGGAGCTCTCCGAGGGTGAACTCGGCGGGACAGAAGGCGGTGGCCAGGCAGGTGTACTCGAGCTTGGCGCCGATCCGGTCGTACGCGTCGTCGAGGATGCGCTCGTGGTCGAAGGCGAGGCCGCCGAGGTCACGCGCGTCCCACCACTGGGCGCGGACCGCGTCCCCGCCGCCGCGCGGCTCGGGCAGGTCGGGCAGGAGCGCTGCGTACGCGACGGAGACGACCCGCATCCTGGGGTCGCGGTCCGGTTCGGTGTAGGTGCGGAGCTGTTCCAGGTGGAAGCCGCCGACGGCGTCCTGGGTGAGGCCGGTCTCCTCGGCGAGTTCGCGGCGGGCGGCCTCCTCCGCGGACTCGCTGGGCAGGATGAAGCCGCCGGGCAGCGCCCATCGGCCCTTGTACGGTTCCCCGCCCCGTTCCACGAGCAGGACGTGGAGCCGTGCCTCGCGGACCGTGAAGACGGCGAGGTCGACGGTGACGGCGAACGGGACGAACGCGTGGGGGTCGTACCCCTCGGGGGCGGTGCTCATCGTCGCTCCGGGAGTGGTGCGGCGAAGTCCCAGCCACGGGCGAGCAGGGCGTCCACGGCGGCGACGGCCGTTCCGAGGCGTTCGGGGTGGGGGCCCGTCAGCTCGATGAACTCGCGTCCCGTGCGTGTGAGTTCGGCCCGGAACCGGTCCGTCATCCAGGGCCGCAGCTCCTCGCCGTCGCGCAGCCCGTCGTCCTCGAAGGGAACCCCTTCGTGGTCGGTGAGCAGCCAGAGGTGGTGGACGACCCGGTCGGCGGTCCGTTCGACGCGCGGGTTGCGCCCGCCGACGTACCGCTCGTGCCAGACGGTGGTGGCGAACGAGTCCGTGTCGCAGAAGAGGACCGGGGAACCGATGGCGGCGGCCGCGTCCTCGCGTGCGTTCTGGGCGGCGGCGATGCGCGGGAAGTCGTCGGTGGTGAACACCACGTCCTCCCATTGCGCACCCGGTTCGGCGCGGCGGAGAGCGGCCAGTTTCTGTTCGCTGAACTCCCGTCCGTACTCGTCCACACAGCCGGTCCTGCCCCAGACACCGCCGCGCTCGCGGAAGTGGCCGGCGAGGGCCCTGGCCATGGTCGTGGTGCCGGTGGATTCGGCGCCGAGGACGACGATCCGGCGGGCGAGCGCGGCCCGTACGGGCGGTTCGAGGAAGTCCCAGCAGCCGGCCGGGTCCTTGCGCACCGCCGTACCGGAGACGGGGAAGACGGTGCGGTCCGGGTCGACGCAGACGGACGCGGCGCCGAAACGGCGGGCCAGTTCGTCCCCGTACGACTCGGAGGTGAAGACGGCGTCGACGCGCTCCGGGACGGCTTCGGTGAAGACCGCCATGTGGGCGTCCCAGACCGCCGGGTCATGGAGGTCCATGCGGATGTCGTCGACGGCCCCCACCACGGTCGCCTCCGGGTGGACCTCCCGCATCCAGGCGACCCTGTCGGCGAGGGGGACGGACTCCACCGAGGCGGCGCAGACCAGGACCGTCAGCCGTTCGCAGTGGTCCATGGCGGTGCGGACGAGGTGGTGGTGACCCGCGTGCGGCGGATAGAACTTGCCGAGTACGAGGCCGTGTCCGTATCGCTTCATGCCGGGACTCCGGTCAACTGGTCTTTCGCGGGCGTCAGTTCGCGGCTCCAGTTGCGCAGGCCGATCAGGCAGAGCGTCAGGAAGCCCGCGTACAGGAGTGAGGTGAGGTAGAGCTCCTTGTACGCGTACAGCGGGATGTAGACGATGTCGGCGGCGATCCACAGCCACCAGGACTCGACACGCTTGCGGCACTGTCCGTACGTCGCCATGAGCGAGAGCGATGTGGTCAGCGCGTCCCAGAACGGAACCGTCGAGTCGGTGGCGCGGGAGAGCAGAAGGGTCAGGGCGAGTGTCCCCACCGCCCCCGCCGTGAGCAGCCAGGCCCATTCGGTGCGGGTGGTGCCGCGCACCGGCAGGACGGACGTGCCTGGCCCACCCCCGTGGGTCCAGGTCCACCAGCCGTACGCGGCGAGGGCGATGAAGACGATCTGGAGGCCCGCGTCGGCGTAGAGGCCGGCCTGGGTGAACAGCAGGATGAAGAAGAGGTTGTTGGCGATGCCGATCGGCCAGTTGGCGAGGTGCTGGCGGGCCACGAGCCAGACGCAGAGCGCTCCACTGCCGAAGCCCAGGACCTCGGTCCAGCTGACCGGCGTACCGAGGACCGTCATCAGGGGTTGCTGCAGGGGATCGAGAATGTCCGCGAGACTCACGCCCGCCTCCTTAATAGTCAGTCTGACTATAAAGGGTGGAGGGCGACAGCAAAAGGCCCGCGGCCGACTTCCTGTTCGAGAGCGAACAGGAGCCGGACGCGGGCCCCTTGAGGAGTGCGGTTACAGACCGACCTCGGCCATCAGCATGCCCACCTCGGTGTTGGTGAGCCGGCGCAGCCAGCCGGACTTCTGGTCACCGAGCGGGATCGGCCCGAAGGACGTGCGCACGAGCCGCTCGACCGGGTAGCCGGCCTCGTCCAGCATCCGGCGGACGATGTGCTTGCGGCCCTCGTGGAGGGTCACCTCGACCAGGTAGTTCTTGCCGACGTTCTCGACGACCCGGAAGTGGTCGGCGCGGGCGTAGCCGTCCTCCAGCTGGATGCCGTCCTTGAGCTGCTTGCCCAGGTCGCGCGGGAGGGGTCCCTGGATGGCTGCCAGGTAGGTCTTCTTCACGCCGTACTTGGGGTGCGTCAGACGGTGGGCCAGCTCACCGTGGTTGGTGAGCAGGATGATGCCCTCGGTCTCGGTGTCGAGACGGCCGACGTGGAACAGCCGCGTCTCGCGGTTGTTCACGTAGTCACCGAGGTTCTGACGGCCGTCGGGGTCACCCATGGTGGAGACGACACCGGCCGGCTTGTTCAGCGCGAAGAAGAGGTGCGACTGGGTCGCGACGGTCAGACCGTCGACCTTGATCTCGTCCCTCGTCGGGTCGACGCGCTTGCCCTGCTCGAGGACGACCTCGCCGTTGACCTCGACCCGGGCCTGCTCGATGAGCTCCTCGCACGCCCGGCGCGAACCCATGCCGGCACGGGCGAGGATCTTCTGCAGACGCTCGCCCTCCTGCTCGGCGCCCGGGTTCGTCCTGGGGGTCTTGATCTCGGGCTTGCCCGCGTACCTGTCCCGGTTGCGCTGCTCGATCTTGGCGTCGAGCTCACGCGGGCGGGACGGGGCGCCCACACGGCGTCCGCCCTTGCTCACGTGCTGTGCGACCTTCGGGCCACCCTTGGCTCCGCCGCGTGCGGCCTCGCCGCGCCCCTTGCGGAGGCCGCCGTCGCCGCCCGGCTTGTCGGAGCCCACGTCATAGCGGCGCTGCTCCGGACGGGGATTGCGCAGACGCTGCTCTTCCTGCTTCTCGTCGCGCCCGCCACCCGTCCTGGGCTGGAAGCCACGGTCGTCACGGCCGCCACCGGCCCTCGGCTGGGAGCGGTCATCGCGCCCGCCACCCGTCCTGGACTGGGGACCGCGGTCATCCCGACCGCCACCCGTCCTCGCCTGGAAGCCGCGGTCATCCCGACCGCCACCCGTCCTGGGCTGGAAGCCACGGTCGTCACGGCCGCCACCGGCCCTCGGCTGGGAGCGGTCATCGCGCCCGCCACCCGTCCTGGACTGGGGACCGCGGTCATCCCGACCGCCACCCGTCCTCGCCTGGAAGCCACGGTCATCCCGACCGCCACCGGCCCTCGGCTGGGAGCGGTCATCGCGCCCGCCACCCGTCCTGGACTGGGGACCACGGTCATCCCGACCGCCACCCGTCCTCGGCTGGGAGCCGCGGCCGGCGCCGGCACCCCGGTTGTCCCGGTTGCCGCCGCTCTTGCCGTTGCCGCTGCCGCTGCCGCTGTTCCTGCCACTGCTTCGCATCAAAATTCCGTCTTGTCGTCTGCGTGAGTATCCGGGGTGTCCGGTGCGTCCGGATCGAACGACGGCACACCCTCTAGCGTCTCAGCCTCGATCGCGTCCGCCTCGGGGAGGAAGGGCGCGAGCTCCGGGAGCTCGTCCAGGCCTCGCAGGCCCATACGCTCCAGAAAGTAGTTCGTCGTCCTGTACAGGATCGCACCTGTTTCGGGTTCCGCGCCCGCCTCCTCCACCAAGCCCCTCTGGAGGAGGGTCCGCATCACGCCGTCGCAGTTCACTCCGCGCACCGCGGAGACCCTGGAACGGCTCACCGGCTGGCGGTACGCGACCACCGCCAGCGTTTCCAGAGCCGCCTGGGTGAGGCGTGCGTGCTGGCCGTCCAGGACGAAGCCCTCGACGGCCTCCGCGTACTCGGCGCGGGTATAGAAGCGCCATCCGCCCGCGACGAGCCGCAGATCGAATCCACGGCGCTGCACGGTGTACTCGTCGGCAAGTTCCCGCAGGGCGTCCGCGACGGCCCTGCGGGGGCGCTGGAGCACCTTGGCGAGGTGTTCCTCGGTCGCGGGCTCGTCGACGACCATGAGGACCGCCTCCAGGGCGGGCTTGAGGTCGAGGCGGGCGACGCCGGTCGCCTGCCCCTCCTCGTGGCTCTGCTCACTCATGCCCGTACGTCCTCCGCTTCCTCGTGCGTCCGGTGGATCTCCTGGTCGAACTCGTCCGTCACGGCCGGACTCGCGTCCTCGCCGCCGGACCAGCGCACGACGAGCTCACCCAGCGCCTCCTCCTGGTCGAGGGTGACGGCCTTCTCCCGGTAGAGCTCCAGCAGGGCCAGGAAGCGCGCCACGACCGTGAGGGTGTCGGGGGCGTCCTCGGTGAGGGCGCGGAAGTTCAGCTCGCCCGCCTCACGCAGGCGTACGACCACGATCTCGGCCTGTTCCCGCACGCTGACCAGCGGTGCGTGGATGTGGTCGATGTACACCTGCGGCTCGGCCCTGGGCTGCATGGCCTTCACGGCCAGCCGGGCGAACCCCTCGGGGCCGATGCTGATGACCACCTCGGGCAGCAGCTCGGCATGGTGCGGTTCCAGGCCGACGGTACGGGGGTACCGGCGGGCCTCGGCCTCCAGCCTGGTCCGGAAGATCTCCGCGATCTGTTTGTACGCGCGGTACTGCAGCAGCCGGGCGAAGAGCAGGTCCCGCGCTTCCAGAAGAGCCAGGTCCGCCTCGTCCTCCACCTCGGCGGTGGGAAGCAGCCGGGCGGCCTTGAGGTCCAGCAGGGTCGCGGCGACGACCAGGAACTCGGTGGTCTGGTCGAGGTCCCAGTCCGCGCCCATGGCCCGGATGTACGCCATGAACTCGTCGGTGACCCTGGACAGGGCGACCTCGGTCACATCCAGCTTGTGCTTGGAGATCAGCTGGAGCAGAAGATCGAAAGGACCCTCGAAGTTCACCAGCCGGACCGTGAACCGCTTGGCGCCCGGCTCCCCGGACGGACCGGTCTCCCCGGGGACCTCTTCGGGCGGCACGTCGGGGACGTCCGGTGCGGGGGCCGGTGAGACCTCGGCCGCCTCCGGTGACCCGGGAGGCGGCGGGGCCGGCGTGGGCGCGGCGCCCGGCCCGCGGCCGAGGGTCCGGCGGGGCGGGCGGGCGGCGTCGTCGGGCGTCGGCATCGCGGTCCAGGGGTGCGGCGGGGAGGCGGCGGGCGGTGGCCCGTACCCGAGGGCCGGGCCACCGGTCGGCGGCCCTGCCTCCCGGGCAGGCTACCGGCGCCGTCGCGCTCAGCGGCCGCGCAGGCGCCGTACGAGGATGCTCGCGTCGCCCCGGGACTCCAGGTCCGCGAGGACCACCGCGACGGCCTCACGGACGATACGTCCGCGGTCGACCGCGAGCCCGTGCTCGCCGCGCAGGACCAGCCGGGCGTGCTCGAGGTCCATCAGTTCCTCGGCCGACACATAGACCGTGATCTTCTCGTCGTGGCGCTCCCGGCCGCTGGGCCTGCGGTTCGCCCCACGTCCGCCGCCACGCCTGCGCTGCTGCTGCACGGCGGGTACCGGCTCCTGGGAGGACGGCCTGGGCCCCGGCGTCCCGGCAGGGGCGGCACGGTCGGCCTCGCCGCCGCGGCTGCGAGGCTCGCTCCCGTCGGCCTCGGCCGCCGTGTGCTCCTCGCGGGAGGAAGCGGTCTGACCGCTGCCCGGTCCCGCCGGTCCCGCGCTCTGTCCCGCGTCCGGCCGGGAACCGCTCTCCCCGGCCGGCGACGGCACGCGTGCCTCACCGTTGGCCTTGCGCCGCCGCTCGGCGGGTGAGGAGCCCTGAAGGCCCATCCCCCCGGTCGTACGGAACAGTTCGTCGGCCCCCGGAAGACTCACTCGGCGTGACACCGGGCGAGCACCTCCCTGGCGAGCTGACGGTAGGCGGCCGCACCGACCGAGTTGGAGGCGTACGTGGTGATGGGCTCACCGGCGACCGTGGTCTCCGGGAAGCGCACCGTGCGCCCGATGACGGTGTGGTACACGTGCTCGTCGAAGGCCTCGACGACGCGCGCGAGGACCTCGCGGCTGTGCACCGTGCGGGAGTCGTACATGGTGGCGAGGATGCCGTCGAGCTCCAGTTCCGGGTTGAGCCGCTCCTGGACCTTCTCGATGGTCTCGGTGAGCAGGGCCACGCCGCGCAGCGCGAAGAACTCGCATTCGAGCGGCACTATCACCTTGTGAGCCGCCGTCAGGGCGTTCACGGTGAGCAGGCCGAGGGAGGGCTGACAGTCGATCACGATGTAGTCGTAGTCGGCCATCAGCGGCTTGAGAGCCCGCTGCAGGGTGGACTCGCGGGCCACCTCGCTCACCAGCTGCACTTCGGCGGCCGAGAGGTCGATGTTGCTCGGGAGCAGGTCCATGTTGGGCACTGCGGTCTTCAGCAGGACCTCGTCGGCCGACATGCCCCGCTCCATGAGCAGGTTGTAGACGGTGAGGTCGAGCTCCATCGGGTTGACCCCGAGGCCGACCGACAGGGCACCCTGCGGGTCGAAGTCGACGAGCAGGACGCGTCGTCCGTACTCCGCGAGCGCGGCACCCAGGTTGATGGTCGACGTGGTCTTGCCGACGCCGCCCTTCTGGTTGCACATCGCGATGATCTTCGCGGGGCCGTGATCGGTCAGCGGACCCGGGATCGGGAAGTACGGCAGCGGCCGGCCCGTCGGGCCGATCCGCTCGCGGCGCTGGCGTGCGGCGTCGGGTGCGAGCGTGGCCGCGTACTCCGGATCGGGCTCGTACTCGGCATCGGGGTCGTAGAAGTGCCCCTCGGGCACCTCGGCGAAGTCGGCGAAGTGGTCGGACTTGCGACCACTCTCGTTGCCGGCCGTGGCGTTCACGTGTAGGCCGTCCATCATCTGGGGGGCTGTCGTCATGTGCTGGTGAGTGGCGAAGGTGCGGACAGCGACGGAGCCGACAGCTTCGAGCCCGATCGGGCTCAGACCCCGTGCGGGCATCCCTGGTTGACCACCCCCAGGAGTAAATGTCGACTCATTCACAAGTCGTCTTACCTCCTTGGATGTGACCAGGAAACTTATCGATAGGTCAGCGTGACACCATGCCGACGATTGGCGACTCTATGGCGTGTCACCGGTCCGCAGCAACACAATCCGCCGGACCCGGCCCGATGTGTCGGCAATCGAACACCCCTCTGTCAAGGGCGCACGGAGAACAAGCCGCACATTTCACGAGGGCACGAAACGGGTAAAGGGTTACGTTCGAGGCGAGTTGTACGGGCGCCTCGCAGCACCCGGACATGCGTCCGGCCGGACCTTGCTCGGCAAGGTCCGGCCGGACGCGTGAGGTTGACGGGAGCGTTGACCCGTCAGCCCAGAAGCGAGCTCAGCTCGACGTGGTCGAGGCCGTGCGCCTCCGCCACCTCGCGGTAAACGACCTGCCCATCATGGGTGTTGAGCCCCTTGGCGAGCGCGGCGTCACGGCGCAGGGCCTCGACCCAGCCCCGGTTCGCGAGCTCCACGATGTACGGGAGCGTGGCGTTGGTGAGCGCGTACGTGGAGGTGTTCGGCACCGCGCCCGGCATGTTGGCCACGCAATAGAAGACCGAGTTGTGGACCCTGAAGATCGGCTCGGCGTGCGTCGTCGGGTGCGAGTCCTCGAAGCAGCCACCCTGATCGATTGCAATGTCGACAAGTACACTTCCGGGCTTCATCTTGGCGACGAGCTCGTTGGTGACCAGCTTCGGGGCCTTCGCTCCGGGGATCAGAACGGCGCCGATGACGAGGTCCGCCTCGACGACCGCCTTCTCCAGTTCGAAGGCGTTGGAGACGACCGTCTGCACCCTGGTGCCGAAGATCTTGTCGGCCTCGCGGAGCTTGTTGATGTCGCGGTCGAGCAGCGTGACGTGGAAGCCCAGGCCGACGGCGATCTGCGTGGCGTTCCAGCCGGAGACGCCACCGCCGATGACGACGGCCTCGCCCGCGGCGGTGCCGGGGACGCCGCCGGGCAGCACACCGCGGCCGCCGACCGAGCGCATCAGGTGGTACGCGCCGACCTGCGGGGCCAGCCGGCCCGCGACCTCGGACATGGGGGCGAGCAGCGGCAGCGCGCGGTTGGCTGTCTCCACCGTCTCGTACGCGATGGCCGTGGTACCCGACGCGAGCAGCGCGTCCGTGCACGCGCGGGAGGCGGCGAGGTGCAGGTAGGTGAAGAGCGTCTGGCCCTTGCGGAGGCGGTGGTACTCCTCGGCGACCGGCTCCTTCACCTTGAGCAGCAGGTCGGCGGCGGCCCAGACCTCGTCGGCCGTGGCCAGGATCTGCGCTCCGGCGGCGACGTACTCCTCGTCCGTGATGGACGAACCGGCGCCGGCGTTCCGCTCGACCAGGACCTGGTGGCCATGGCGGGCGAGCTCATGCACTCCGGCGGGGGTGATCGCCACCCGGAACTCGTTGTTCTTGACTTCGCGGGGGATGCCGACCTTCACGTCGATCACGGTCCTTGGCTCGGAGGGGGTCCGGGCATAGCGGTGGATACCCGGATACACCCAGCATAAATGGAGACACCGCAGTGACACGCGGCGGGAGCCAGTCTAATGAAGGACTTCGCGCTGTCTAGCCTTACAAAGCATTAACTTTCTGCCGAAGCGCTACGGATTTCGTAGGCAGAACCCTCCTCACCCAGCAATCTGTCGGCCGCACCCCGGTGCAGCCCCGCGGCCGCGGGGTCTCCCAGCCGGTCCAGCGTGTCGGCCAGTCTGAGCTGGAGCGCCGCCTGGAGCCGTACGTCCTGCGCCTGCCGCGCCAGCTCCACCGCTTCCCGGCAGGTGTGGAGCGACTCCTGCGGGCGGCCCGCGTACTCCTGCACCCGTGCGGCCTCACTGAGCGCCCGCGCCTGGGCGGGCACGTCCCCGAGCCTGCGGTGCCCGGCCGCTGCGGCCCGCCAGTTCCGCAGGGCCTCGCCGTACCGCCCGGCATACGTGTGGACGGCGCCGAGGCGTCCGTACAGCCGCGCCTCGTCGGCCCGCTCACCCTGGCTGAGCCGCTGCGCGAGCGCCCTGCCGTACCAGTCGGAGGCCCGGTGGTAGTCCCCGAGCTCGGCGTACGCCCCGCCTACGGATTCCATCGCACGGCCGGTCGCGTACAGGTCCTTCGCCTCGCGTCCGGCGTCCAGCGCGGCCCGGTAGCGGGTGATCGCGTCCTGCGTGCGGCCGGTCCGGGCGTCCAGGTCGGCGAGGTTGAGCAGAGCCGCGGCCTTCTCGCGCGGCAGATCGCGGCGTTCGGCGACATCGAGGACCAGCCGGTGCAGCCCGTACAGCTCCGGCGCCGCCTCCTCGGTTCCGCGGTGCACGGCCAGTGCCCGTACGAGCGCGGCCACCAGCCTCCTGGCCAGGGTGTCCAGCTCACCGTCCTCGACCGCGATCCTGGCCGAGGCGAGCAGGGCGGGCTGGCGCATCCGCAGCCAGGCGGCGGCCGACTCCGTGTGGGAGAACCGCAGGGACCTCGGCAGTCCGGCCAGCTTCCGCTGGGACGGGGAGTCCTCCGGATCGGTGACCGCCCGGCAGGACTGGAGCTGCCGCACGGTCCGCTCCAGCATCCGGGCCCTGGCCAGCTGGATCTCGGCCGGCCTGTCCCGTTCCTCCAGGAGCGCGCGCAGCATCGGCGCCAGACAGCCGGGCACCTCGTACTGGGGCAGAGCGGCACCGTTCGTACGCAGCAGGCCGAGACCGACGAAGTCGTCCAGCGTCGACTGGGCCGCCGATACGGAACAGCCGGCGAGTGCCGAAGCGGTGTGGGCGTCGGCGAGCCCGGCGGGCGCGAGGGCGAGCAGGCGCAGTATCCGGGCGGCTGCCTGCGGCAGGGACTCGTAGACCAGCCGGAACGCACGGGCCAGCGGCCGGGCGCCGGTGGACCGCTCCACGTCGTCCGGCAGTTCGCGCACCTGCTTGGTGACATCGGCCACGGACGCGTAGGGATGGGCGGCGAGCCAGCCGCCGACCAGGACGAGCGCGGCCGGCTGCCCGCCGCACTCCTCGGCGAGCGTCTCGGCGGTGCGCGGATCGACGGTGATGCGGACCTGGCCGATCATCCGGCCGAGCAACTGCACGGCGGAGCCCGCGTCCAGGCCGCCGATGGTGCAGGGCCGCACGCCCGGGATTCCGGTGAGCGGCCCCGTCGCGGTGGCCACGACCAGGCAGTCCGGGTTGTCGGGCAGGAGCGGGTCGACCTGTTCCGCGTCCACGGCGTCGTCGAGCAGAAGCAGCACCCGGCGTACGGCGAGGGCCTCACGGACCATCTCGGAGAGCTCGTCCTCGTCGGCGCCGGGCGGGCCGGTCATACCGAGCAGGTCCAGGATGTCCCGGGCGGTACGTTCGGTGGGGACCCGGTGTCCGTCCGGATCGGTGAGCCCGACCCGCAGCACACCATCGGGATAGTCACCCGAAGGGGCCGGACCGGAACCGGAACCGGTACCGGAACCCGAAGCGGAAGGGGAACCGGCGAGCCGTCGGGCGAGTTCGGCGGCCAGCGCGCTGCGGCCCGCACCAGGCCGGCCGGCGATCAGCAGCACCCTCGCCCGGACACTCCCCCGCCCCGCCAGCGTGTCCAGCCCGGCCCGCTCGATATCGGCCCGGAGCTCCTTCAACTCGCGTTCCCGCCCGAAGAACCCGAAGATTTGGGGTGGGACGGTACCGGACGGCTCCTCGGTCCCCGCTGCTCCTGCCGGGCCGCTGGTGTCCACCGCCTGATCGGTCACGAGCCACGCTCCACTTCGCTGCACGCGGTGCCCGCCGGAACTCCGGTCGGGGCTTCCCGAGCGTAGTTCAGGGCTGTGGACGATCACGGTGGAGCGCGGCGGACAAGTCCCCCGATCGGATCAGCGTTTCTTACGACTGTCCGACCGAGGGCGGCTTCACGGCAGGAGGCGCCGGACGGGCCGTCAGGCCTCGAACGGCCTGGCCGGCCACGGAGCTTCGGCCGGACGCAGGGAATCCGCACCTTCGCCACCGAGCACCGCGGTGAGCGAGAGGACGCCCACGACCAGACAGCTGTTGTGCAGGTCCCCGGCGAGTACACCCCGTACGAGGTCCTGGAGCGGCACCCGTGCCAGCTCCATGTCGGCCTCCTCCTCGGCGACCTCGAAGCGTTCGCCCACCACCTCGGAGAGGCCCCGGGCCAGGAAGACGCGCACGGCTTCGTCGCAGCCGCCCGGGGTGGTGTAGACGTCCGTCAGCACCCGCCAGTCCTCGGCCTTGACGTGCGCCTCCTCGTACAGCTCGCGCTGGGCGGCGTGCAAGGGGTTCTCACCGGGGACGTCGAGCAGCCCTGCCGGGATCTCCCAGAGCTTGTGGCGCACGGGGTGCCGGTACTGCCGCAGGACGAGGACGCTGCCGTCCTCGTCGAGCGCGAGGACCGCGACGGAGCCGGGGTGGACCTGGTAGTCGCGCCGGGCGACAGTGCCGTCGGGCATGACGACGTCGTCGGTCCGCATGCTGGTCTTCTTGCCGGTGAAGGGCGTTGCGGTCGCGGTGACCTGCCACTCCTCCGGCGTGTCCTGGAAACCCATCTACGTCCTTCCACGAACAAACAGAAACCGGGGTACGCGTCCGTGCGGACGCGTACCCCGGCCAACCGTATCCCCTGCTGACTACTTGGCCGTCTTGCGCTCCACGGCCGCCTTCACCAGGCCCGCGAAGAGCGGGTGCGGGCGGGTCGGGCGGGAGGTGAGCTCCGGGTGCGCCTGAGTGGCGACCAGGTAGGGGTGGACCTCGCGCGGGTACTCGACGAACTCGACGAGCTTGTTGTCCGGGGAGGTTCCGGAGAAGACCAGACCGGCCTTCTTCTCCAGCTCGGCGCGGTAGGAGTTGTTGACCTCGTAGCGGTGGCGGTGACGCTCCTCCACGTAGGGCTGGTCGGCGTACGCCTCACGGACGACGGAACCCTCGGCGAGCTTCGCCGGGTACAGGCCCAGGCGCATGGTGCCGCCCAGGTCACCCGCGCCCTCGACGTAAGCGAGCTGCTCCTCCATCGTCGAGATGACGGGGTGGGAGGTGGCGGCGTCGAACTCGGTGGAGTTGGCGTCGGGGATCTCGGCGAGGTTGCGCGCCGCCTCGATCACGATGCACTGGAGACCGAGGCAGAGGCCGAGCAACGGCACCTTGTTCTCACGGGCGTACTGGATGGCGCCGATCTTGCCGTTGACACCGCGGTCACCGAAGCCGCCGGGGACGCAGATCGCGTCGACGTCGGCGAGCTGCTTCGCGGCACCGGCCGGGGTCTTGCAGTCGTCGGACGCGACCCACTTGACCTGGACGCGGGCCCTGTTGGCGAAACCGCCGGCCCGGATGGCCTCGGTGACGGAGAGGTACGCGTCGGGCAGGTCGATGTACTTGCCGACCAGTGCGACGGTGATCTCGTGGTCGGGGTTGTGGACACGGTCCAGCAGGTCGTCCCACGTCGTCCAGTCGACATCGCGGAACGGCAGGTCGAGCTTGCGCACGACATAGGCGTCCAGGCCCTCGGTGTGGAGCACCTTGGGGATGTCGTAGATGGAACGGGCGTCGGGGCAGGCCACCACGGCGGTCTCGTCGACGTCGCACATCAGCGAGATCTTGCGCTTGATGGCGGTCGGGACCTCGCGGTCGGCGCGCAGCACGATGGCGTCCGGCTGGATACCGATGTTGCGCAGGGCCGCGACGGAGTGCTGGGTGGGCTTCGTCTTCAGCTCGCCGGACGGCCCGATGTAGGGCAGCAGCGAGATGTGGACGACGAAGACGTTGTCCCGGCCGACCTCGTGGCGGACCTGGCGGACGGTCTCCAGGAACGGCAGCGACTCGATGTCACCGACCGTGCCGCCGACCTCGGTGATGACGACGTCGACGTCGTCGGTCGCCATGCGGCGGATGCGGTGCTTGATCTCGTTGGTGATGTGCGGGATGACCTGGACGGTGTCGCCGAGGTACTCACCCCGCCGCTCCTTGGCGATGACCTGCGAGTAGACCTGGCCGGTCGTGACGTTGGCCGAGCCGTCGAGGTCGACGTCGAGGAAGCGCTCGTAGTGGCCGATGTCCAGGTCGGTCTCGGCGCCGTCGTTGGTGACGAACACCTCGCCGTGCTGGAAGGGGTTCATCGTGCCCGGGTCGACATTGAGATAGGGGTCGAGCTTCTGCATGGTGACCCGCAGGCCCCGTGCCTTGAGCAGTGCACCCAGGCTGGAGGCAGTCAGACCCTTGCCGAGGGAGGAGGCGACACCCCCGGTGACGAAGATGTGCTTGGTCGTCGTGGATGTGGGCTGCATAGCCAAAGGGGGCTCCCGTGGTCGCGATCGTGAGGTGCGTACCGGCGTGCCGTACCGGGGGTTCCGGAGGTGCCGTCGCTGCGGTTCGGGGGCCTCGTCCACTGTCGGGAACGACCACCGGTCCACGGGCTACCAGGGTAACAGCGACAGCGAGAGGCTGCTTCCGGCCACACTCCGTCACAGCGGCACCACAGGATGACCGCACTCGCTTCACGTCCCACCCATTCAGCTCAGGAGCGTTGTCAAGACCGTCGCGCGGATCATCCTTTCGCGTCGTATCCTGCTCGGACACTCGCTGCCGAGTTGACCGGTCGGCGGCACCACGCGCCCGCTCAGCCGGTGCGAAGATCTCATCGGTTCTTCTACACAAGGCCCACCCGCAGTAAGCGCCCCCCGGGGCGACATGGCCGTTCGACTGGAGACGCACGTGGCCGGGCGCATCGAGGATTACGCACTCATCGGAGACATGCAGACCGCTGCCCTGGTCTGCCGGGACGGCACAGCCGACTGGCTGTGCCTTCCCCGCTTCGATTCACACGCCGTCTTCGCAGGACTGCTGGGCACGGAGGAGCACGGCTTCTGGCGTCTGGCTCCGACGACCGGCGCGGAGACGACACCGCCCCACGCGGACCGTCGCCGCTACCGAGGGGACTCCCTCATCCTGGAATCGGAGTGGGACACGCCGCGCGGCACCGTCCGCGTGACCGATTTCATGCCACCACGTGACGGCGCGCCGCAGCTGATCCGGATCGTGGAGGGGGTGAGCGGCCGGGTGCCGATGCGCTCGGAACTGCGCATGCGGTTCAGCTACGGCCGGGTCACACCCTGGGTGCACAAGGTCGACGGACGTACGGTCGCCGTCGCCGGTCCCGACTCCGTCTGGCTGGACACCCCGGCCGAGACCTACGGCAAGAACCTGACGACGTACTCCGACTTCACCGTGGGACCGGGTGACCGGGTCGCGCTCACGATCAGCTGGCAGCCCTCGCACCGCGAGCCCCCCGCTCTCCCCGACCCGGAGGGGTCGCTGGAGGCGACGGAGCTCTTCTGGCGCGAATGGGTCGACCAGTGCACGTACCACGGGCCCTACCGGGAGGCCGTGGTCCGCTCCCTGATCACGCTCAAGGCTCTGACGTACGCGCCGACCGGCGGCATCGTGGCGGCCCCGACGACCTCCCTGCCGGAGGAGATCGGGGGCGTACGGAACTGGGACTACCGCTACACCTGGCTGCGTGACGCGGCGATCACCCTGTCCTCGCTGCTGCGCACCGGCTACCGCGAGGAGGCCCGGGCCTGGCGCGAATGGCTGCTGCGGGCCGTCGCGGGCGACCCGGAGAACCTGCAGATCATGTACGGGATCGCGGGCGAGCGGGAGCTGGGCGAGGCGGAGCTGGACTGGCTGCCCGGTTACGAGAACTCCGGCCCGGTCCGCGTCGGCAACGGCGCGGCGGGTCAGCTCCAGCTCGACGTGTACGGCGAGGTCAC
Organism: Streptomyces finlayi; assembly: GCF_014216315.1. Classification (NCBI taxonomy): domain Bacteria; kingdom Bacillati; phylum Actinomycetota; class Actinomycetes; order Kitasatosporales; family Streptomycetaceae; genus Streptomyces; species Streptomyces finlayi. The sequence continues at coordinate 6,422,777 of NZ_CP045702.1, read as the reverse complement.
CGAGGCGCTGCACCTGGCGCACATGACGGGCCTGACCCGCAACGACTACGCGGTGGGGCTCCAGCTCAAGCTGATCGAGTACCTGGAGAAGCACTGGGACGAGCCCGACGAGGGCATCTGGGAGGTGCGCGGCCCGCGCCGCCACTTCGTGCACTCCAAGGTGATGGCCTGGGTCGCGGTCGACCGCACGATCAAGCTGATCGAGTCCGGGGACACCGACGGGCCGCTGGAGCGCTGGCGTGACCTGCGCGACGAGATCCACCGCGCCGTCTGCGAGCGGGGCTACGACCCCGAGCGCAACACCTTCACGCAGTCCTACGGCTCGAAGGAACTGGACGCGTCCCTTCTGCTCATCCCGCAGATGGGTTTCCTGCCTCCGGACGACAAGCGGGTCATCGGCACGATCGAGGCGATCCAGCGCGAACTGTCCACGGAGGACGGTTTCGTCCTGCGCTACCCGACGGCGGGCGCGAACGCGGGTGTGGACGGCCTGGAGGGCGACGAGGGCGCGTTCCTGGCGTGTTCGTTCTGGCTGGCGGACGACCTGGCCATGATCGGGCGGGTCGACGAGGCACGCAGGCTCTTCGAGAAGCTGCTCTCGCTCCGCAACGACCTGGGGCTGCTAGCCGAGGAGTGGGACTCGCGTCTCCAGCGCCAGGTGGGCAACTTCCCGCAGGCGTTCAGTCACGTGCCGCTGATCGACACGGCCCTGCGGCTGACGGCGAGCGGGGCGTACGTCGGCTGAGTGCGCGGGCCGCCAGGCCTGATCCACCGCGACGGCCCGCCGGATCTCTCCGGCGGGCCGTTCGGCTCGTGGCGCTCCGCCCAGGTGTGACGCACGGCACACTGACAGAACGACGGGCAAACCGGCCGCGCGCGCGACGAGTTGTCCAGCCGGTGTGCGCCCCGCTTCCGGCGGCGGCTCCCCGTCGATGTTCACGGCCCCCTTCGCCCGGTAGCTTCCTGGTCAGGACGACAGCCCGTCGGACCCGAGTGGAAGCGTGAGGCCGCAGTCAGTGGAGACCCAAGGCGGAATTACCGTCCAGCGCGCTCTGGAACTCCCCGGGCTGCGCGGCGGGCTCCCCGAGGTGGTGGCCGGCGCGGACCGGCTGAACCGTACGGTGCGCTGGGTGCACGCCGGTGAGGTGCCGAACATCGCCTCGCTCCTCAAGGGCGGCGAGCTGCTGCTCACCACCGGTCTCGGGCTCGGTACGCGGCCCGCCGAGCAGCGGGCCTTCGTCCGCCGTCTCGCCGACCGGGGGATAGCCGCTCTGGTCGTGGAGCTCGGGCCGCGCTTCAGCCGGCTGCCCGCCTCGATCGTGGACGCCGCGCGGGCGGCCGGGCTGCCGCTCGTGCAGCTGCACCGCGAGGTGCCGTTCGTGGCGGTGACCGAGGAGGTCCACACCGAGATCGTCAACGGGCACTACGCCCTGCTCCAGCAGGCCGAGGAGGTCCACAGGCGCTGCACCCACGCGCTGCTGGGCGGCGGCGGGGTCCCTCAGGTGCTCGGCATCCTGGCGGACTTCACCGCCAACCCCGTCTTCCTGGAGACCGCCGACGGCCAGCTGCTGTACGCGGCGGGCACCGCGACCCGCTCGGGAAGCGCGGACCCGCTCCAGGTCTGGGACGGGATGCGCGGCGGTCGCACGGCCCGTGAGACGCCGCCCACGGGCGCGCTGCTGGTGGATGTGCCGGGCGGTGGAGCGGGGGCCGGTTCGGTGCGGGCCAGGCTGGTGCTGCTGGCCGTGGACGGGCCGCTGGTGCCGGTGCACCGGATGGCGGCCGAGCGGGCCGCCGGCCTCATCGCCGTCGTCCTGATGCAGGCGCGCCAGGAGGAGGAACTGGCGGCACGCGGCCGCGGAGACTTCCTCACCGACCTCGCCGAGGGCCGGATCACCGCGGAGGACGCGCCCGCCCAGGCGAAGGTCCTCGGCTTCAGGCCGGGCGAGGCGCCGCTGCTGCCCGTGGTGATGCGCCTGGCGCCCGAGCTCTCGCCCTCGGGCAACTGGGCGCTGCTCGCCCGTGCGGTCCTGGAGGAGCTGTCGTCGGTGGGCGTGCCCGTGCTGCTCGGCGTCCGGCCGGTGGAGGGCAGGGTTCCGCTTCTGTTGGGGCTGCGCTCGGAGACCGAACGCACGGCGGTGGCCGACCGGGTCGCCGCGGCCCTGCGGGCGGGTGTGGAACGCGCCGGCCTGGAGCGCGCGGGCTCGCACCCGCCGGTCGTGGTGGTGGGTGTGGCGGGCGGCTGGGCGGCGGCCGGAGCGGGGCTGCGGCACGCGGCGGAGACGGCGGCCGCGGCGCAGGGGCTCAGCGACCGTCCGTGGTACGACGCCCGGCGCCTGGACATCGATCTGCTGCTGTGGCGCCTGCGGGACCATCCGGATCTGGCGGCCTTCGTCGACCGGGCGATCGGCCCGCTGCAGAACCACGACCGCACCTCGCGGCCCGCGCTCCTGCCGACGCTGGAGGCGTATCTCGCTCATGCGGGCCGCAAGGCGGAGACCGCCCGCGAACTGCATCTGAACCGGCAGACGCTCTACAACAGGCTGGCCCGCATCGGGGAACTGCTCGGCACCGACCTGGACGATCCGCAGACGGTGCTGGCCCTCAGCCTGGCCCTGCGCGCGCGCCGTCACGCCGCGTAAGGAACCGTCCCGCCGTTCAGTGCGGGCCGACCAGGCGCGGCTGAGCCAACTCGTCGTACACGGCGAGCACTTGCGCGATCGTGTCGTCCTCGGTGGGCCAGCCGGCGGCCTGCACGGGCCCGGCGGCCGCGAGTCGCTCCCGTCGCTCCGGGTCGCCGAGCAGCCCGCTCACGGCCCGGGCGAGCGCTTCGGCGTTGCCGTACGGGACCAGTTCGGCGGCGTCACCCACGAGTTCGGGTGTTCCCCCGACCGCGGTGGCGACCAGCGGAACACCGAGCCGCAACGCCTCCTGCGCCAGCAGCGACCGGGCTTCCCAACGGCTGGAGACGATCGCCACGTCGGCGGCGGCGAGGAGTTCACCGATGTCCTCCCGGCAGCCGATGAGGCTGACGGGCAGCTGCTCGTCCCTGATCCTGCGCTGCAGGCCCGCCCGGCCCGGCCCCTCCCCCGCGATGACCAGCAGGGGCATGGGGTCCAGTTCCCGCCACCTGCGTGCGGCGTCCAGCAGTGTGCCGTATCCGTGGGCGGGCACGAGGCTGCCCACGGACATCAGCAACGGCCGCTCCACCGCGCCGAGTTCGGCCCTCGCCTTGCCGTCGTGCACACCGGCCGCGAACCGGGCGGGCGGCATCGCGACCTGCGCGAGCCGGGCGTCGCGCGCGCCGCGCCTGCGGGCACGGTCGACCAGATCCGATGAGGTGCCGAGGACAACGGCCGCCGCACGGACGGCCCTTCGCTCCAGGAGCCGCAGCAGTCTGCGCCGGGCACCCTCGGCATGGGACCGGGTGTGCCAGGTCAGGACCAGCGGCGTGCGCCGCCCGCTGAGCGCGAGCCCGGCCCGTACCGCCGCGTGCAGTCCATGGGCGTGGACGACGTCGGCGTCCGCGCAGGCGGCGCGCAGGGCGGCGACGGCGGAAGGGTCACTGCGCCGGGGCACCGGCGTGAGACGTGCTCCGGTGGCGGGGAAGTCGTAGGCGCCGCCCAGCTCGGCCGGTGCGCAGACCGTGACCCGCACGCCCCTGGCCACGAGTCCCGCGGAGAGCGAGCTGACGTGCGCACTGCTGCCCGCACTGCCCCCGCCGAGGACTTGGACCGTATGCAGCTGTGACACGTTGGATGGCTCCCGGGGCTCCCGAGTCGGCGGTACGTACAGCGCCAAGGATGCCAGTCCGTACGCACGTTCCGGGACCGTCGGTGCCTTGTCGCCGTGTGCCCGGTGACAACCGGGCACACGGCCTCACCCGAACGGGTGAGACGAATGGCGCACCCTTGCCGGGGCGGCAAGGGTGCGCCCGCCCTACCTGTCCGCCCTTGCCGAGGCGAGCAGCTCCTCGGCGTGGGCGCGGGCGGTTTCCGAGTCCTCCTGGCCCGCGAGCATCCGCGAGAGCTCCCGCACCCGGTCCTCACCCTCCAGGACCGTGACACCGCTCCTCGTCACCGACCCGTCGACCGTCTTCTCGACCAGCAGCTGCCGGTCCGCGAAGGCGGCCACCTGGGGCAGGTGGGTCACCACCACGACCTGCGCCGACCGGGCGAGCTTCGCCAGGCGCCGGCCGACCTCGACGGCCGCCTTGCCTCCCACACCCGCGTCGACCTCGTCGAAGAGGTACGTCGGGACGGGCGCGGACCCCGCGAACACCACCTCGACGGCCAGCATCACGCGCGACAGCTCACCACCCGACGCGCCCTTGGCGATCGGCCGGGGCGGGGCGCCCGGGTGCGGCGCCAGCAGGAGTTCGACCTCGTCGGCGCCGGAGGGACCGTAGAGGACGCTCCGCCCGCCGATGTCGATACCGGACGCCTCGTCCGGCGCCTGAGTCTGCCTGATCGCGAACGAGACCCGGGCGTGCGGCATCGCGAGCGACGCCAGCTCCTCGGTAACGGCCTCGGCGAAACGCTCCGCCGCCTCCGTACGGGCGTCGGTCAACGCCTGCCCGAGTACGGAGAGTTCGCCGCGCAGCGCGTCGCGCTCCGCGGTCAGCTCGCCGATCCGGTCGTCGTCGCCCTCCAGCTCGGTGAGCCGGGCGGCGCCGTCCCCGGCCCAGGCCAGGACCGCGGCGACGTCCTCGCCGTACTTGCGGGTGAGCATGGTGAGTGCCGCGCGCCGCTCCTCGACCGCGGCGAGCCGCAGCGGATCGGACTCCAGCTGGTCGGCGTACCCGGCCAGCTCACCGGCCACGTCGGCCAGCAGGATGGAGATCTCCCCGATCCGGTCCGCGAGTCCGGCCAGCGCCGGATCGTGGGCCCTGACGGCCTCCAGTGACCGGCCGGCCGCCGCCACCACGGTCGTGGCGTCGACACCTTCCTGGTCCTCCGGGTCGCCCGCGAGAGCTCCGTGGGCGAGCGCCGCCGCGGAGGCGAGGGCGTCGGCGTGACCGAGCCGTTCCGCCTCGGCGGCGAGTTCGACGTCCTCGCCCGGCAGCGGTTCGACCGCCGCGACCTCGTTGAGGCCGAAGCGCAGCAGATCGGCTTCCTGCGCCCGTTCCCGGGCCCGCGTGGTCAGCTCGTCGAGTTCCGTGGCGACCGTGCGCAGCCGCCGGTAGGCGGCCATGTACGTGGCGTGGGGCCCGTCGACGCCGGCGCCCGCGTACCGGTCGAGGGCCTGTCGCTGGCGGGCGGGCTTGAGGAGCCCCTGCTGATCGGTCTGGCCGTGTACGGCGACGAGTTCGTCGGCGAGCTCGGCCAGCACTCCGACGGGCACGGATCTGCCGCCGAGATGGGCCCTGGAACGCCCCTCGGCCGAAACGGTACGGCTGATGAGCAGCGCGCCGTCGTCGAGCTCCGCCCCGGCCTCCTCGGCGCGCAGCGCGGCCGCGTCACCCGGAGCGACAGTGATCCGCCCCTCGACGACCGCGGCCTTGGCACCGATCCGCACCAGGGCGGGGTCGGCGCGCCCGCCGAGCAGCAGTCCCAGACTGGTGACGACCATGGTCTTGCCCGCGCCGGTCTCACCCGTCACCGCGGTGAAACCGGGTGACAGCTCCACCACCGCGTCGTCGATGACTCCGAGCGACCGTATCCGCATCTCCTCCAACACGGACACGACCTTACGAGGTCCGGAGCCCGGTGTGCGACGGGGCCCGGTCCCCGGTTCACTCTCCGGTGCCCCGGACGGTGCCGACGCGGGGCATCCGGGCGATCAGTGGGGCGCTCCCCGCCACCCCGAAACGGGCAGCGCGAACTTGGCGACGAGGCGGTCGGTGAACGACGCCTGGTGCAGCCGGGCCAGCCGTACGGGCACCGCACCGCGCCGGACCTCCACCCGCGCGCCCGCGGGCAGCTCCACGGTCCTGCGCCCGTCGCACCACAGCACCCCGTGCGGGGTGTGCGGCTGGACCTCGACGGCGAGCACCGAGGTCGGGGAGGTCACGAGGGGCTTGGCGAACAGCGCGTGGGCGCTGATCGGCACCATGAGCAGGGCCTCGACCTCGGGCCAGACCACGGGACCGCCCGCCGAGAACGCGTACGCCGTCGAACCGGTCGGGGTCGCACAGACGATCCCGTCACAGCCGAACCCGGTGACGGGCCGGCCGTCGATCTCCAGGACGACTTCCAGCATCCGGTCCGCCGACACCTTCTGGACGGCCGCCTCGTTGAGTGCCCAGTCGGTGTGCACGATGTCACCGTTGCTGTGCACGACGACATCGAGCGTCATCCGCTCCTCGACCTGGTAGGCGCGGGTGACGACCCGTTCCACCACCTGGTCCAGGTCGTCGCGCTCGGCTTCGGCGAGGAAGCCGACGCGGCCGAGGTTGACGCCGAGCATCGGTACCCCGGAGGCCCGGGAGATCTCGGCGCCGCGCAGCAGTGTGCCGTCCCCGCCGAGGACGACGAGCAGTTCACAGCCGTCGACCGCCGCCGGTCCGGTCTCGCTGACGATCTCCACGGCGGGCGGCAGCGGAAGATCGGCCGCCTCATGGGCCAGCACCCGCACGCCGAGGCCGCTGCGCAGCAGTCCCTGCACGACGAGTTCGGCGCTGCGGATGGCGGCCGGCCTCCCGGTGTGCGCCAGAAGAAATACTGTTCGTGCCGTATTCGTCGTCAACGAGGCCCCTCCGCCACTGCACGGTCGACATCCGCGGGATCCAGGTCAGGTGCTCCGGCCCGCAGCCACAGAAAGTACTCGACGTTCCCCGAGGGGCCGGGCAGCGGACTCGCCGTCACTCCGCGCACCCCCAGGCCCAGCAGACCGGCCCGCCGCGCCACCTCCCGTACCGCTTCGGCCCGCAGTTCGGGGCTGCGGACCACACCGCCGCTGCCGAGCCGTTCCTTGCCCACCTCGAACTGCGGCTTGACCATGAGGACCAGGTCCGCGTCGGGGGCGGCGCAGCGCGCGAGAGCGGGCAGCACGAGTCCCAGCGGGATGAAGGACAGGTCGCCGACGACCAGGTCGACCGGCTTCCCGTCGATCTGTTCCAACGTCAGTTCGCGTACGTTGGTGCGGTCCTTGACGATGACGCGTTCATCGGACTGCAAGGACCAGGCGAGCTGCCCGTAGCCGACGTCGACGGCGACGACGTGGTCGGCTCCCGCCCGCAGCAGTACGTCCGTGAAGCCACCGGTCGAGGCCCCCGCGTCCAGCGCCCGCCGCCCCTCCACGGTCAGCCCGAGAGGGACGAAGGCGGCGAGCGCGCCGGCCAGTTTGTGCCCGCCGCGCGAGACGTACTCCGGATCGCTGTCGTCCTTCGTGACGACGACCGCGGCGCTGGTCTCGACCTGCGTGGCGGGCTTGGTCGCCGTGCTGCCGCCGACGGTCACCCGCCCCGCCGCGATCAGCTGGGTCGCGTGCTCGCGAGAGCGGGCGAGATTACGGCGTACCAGCTCGGCGTCGAGTCGGCGACGTGCCACTCCTGCCACGTTCGGTTCAGCTCCTGTTGTCGTGCGGGGCCATCGGCGCGGGTGCGGGCCGGGCGTCCAGTGCGGTCAGCGCGTCGCGCAGCCCACGGTGTACATCCTCGTACACCTCGGTGTGCCCGTCCGCCGCGAGGTGGTCCGCATCGGCCAGACGCTCCAGCCGCGCGTCCACCTCAGCACTGCCCGTGGGGGTGCGGACGACGCCGAGGGGCGTGGGCGCCACGGGCTCGAAGGAGGGCGGGGCAGCTGGTTCCGGTTCCTCGGGCGTGTTCCCGGGCGCCGTCTCCGGCCCCGGCATCCAGTCGTCGCTCATGCCGAAACGCTACCCCGAAGGGCTGAGGTAGCGTCGACGGCGATATGGCGACCATGGAGGAGTGCCGCAGCGCACTCGGCAGACTTTCCGACAACCTCACCGGGGCCGAAGGGGACGTGCGCTCCGCCGCAGCCCTCGACCGGTCACTGAGCTGTCACATCAGGGATCTCGATGTCACCTTCACCGGGCGGCTGCGAGGCGGCCGGATCGTGGTGCACGACACGGCCGAGGGGCCGCCCCGGGAGAAGGCCGAGATCCGCCTGGCCATGTCCGGCGATGATCTGGTGGCTCTGGTGGACGGCGAGCTGCACTTCGCGAAGGCGTGGGGTTCGGGCCGGGTCCGTATGGAGGCCGGTTTCCGTGACCTCCTGAAGCTCAGATCGCTGCTCTAGGTCGCCGGCTCAGGCCTTGAGCCCCGCCCGGGCCTTCCGCGCGGCGGGGACCACGAGGGGCGTGCCCGTCTCGGGGTCGTCGATGACCTGGCAGCGCATCCCGAACACCTCCTCGACGAGTTCCGCCGTGACGATCTCGGTGGGCGGCCCCTCGGCGACGATCCGGCCGTCGCGCATCGCGACGAGGTGGGTGGCGTACCGCGCGGCATGGTTCAGGTCGTGCAGGACGGCCACGAGCGTGCGCCCCCGGGTCTCGTGCAGCTCCGCGCACAGGTCGAGCACGTCGATCTGGTGCTGGATGTCGAGGTACGTCGTCGGCTCGTCGAGCAGCAGCAGCGGGGTCTGCTGAGCGAGCGCCATCGCGATCCAGACACGCTGGCGCTGCCCGCCGGACAATTCGTCGACATAGCGACCGGCCAGCTCGCCGACGCCCGTGGACTCCATGGACTCCACGACGACCCGCTCGTCCTCGGGGGACCACTGGCGCAGCAGACCCTGGTGCGGGTAGCGGCCACGCCCGACGAGGTCGGAGACGGTGATGCCGTCCGGTGCGATCGAGGTCTGGGGCAGCAGCCCGAGCAGCTTCGCGACCTTCTTGGCCGGCATCGCGTGGATGGACTGCCCGTCCAGGAGGACCTGTCCACGGTTCGGCTTCAGCATCCGGGACAGCGCACGCAGCAGGGTCGACTTCCCACAGGCGTTGGGACCGACGATGACCGTGAAGGAGTTGTCGGGTATCTCGACCGAGAGGTCCTCGGCGATGACCCGCTGGTCGTAGCCGAGGGTCACCGAGTCTGCGGTGAGGCGCTGCATGGTCGTACTCCCGGAGTCGGTGGGCGTCATGTGCGGGGCGGCCGGCCCCGCGGCCGGTCGGGAGCCACATCGGCCAACAGAAAGTTAGGTTAGCCTACCCTCCTGTCGATCGATCTCCCCCGGTCACATGGCCCCGGCCCCGGCCTCACGGGTCCTACAGCCCCAGCCTGGCAAGCACCTTCCCCGCGTCCAGACCGCACGAGCCTTCACCGGCGTACGCCCAGGCCGCCCCGCAGAGCGCCCGCAGCCCGTCGAGCTCGTCGCCCTCGCCCTCCAGCACCAGCTCGTCCTCCCGCACGCGGGCCCTCCAGCCACCGCAGCGCACTGTGTCGCCGTCCACCGCCACCTCGGGCTGCCCGGTGAGCATCCCCCGCAGGTCCCGGTCCACATACGTCGGCCGGTAGCGCGGCTCGGCGGCCAGCAGCTGGGCGGCGTCCGTCACCCCGGTGAGCACGAGCAGCGAGTCGACGCCCCCGTTGAACGCTCCCTCGATGTCCGTGTCCAGCCGGTCCCCGACGACCAGCGGCCGCTCCGCCCCGGTGCGCAGCACGGTCTCCCGGTGCATCGGCGGCAACGGCTTCCCGGCGACCTGCGGCTCGGCGCCCGTGGCGATCCGTACGACCTCCACCGCGGCGCCGTTGCCGGGCGCGATGCCACGGGCGCTCGGAATCGTCAGGTCGGTGTTGGACGCGAACCAGGGCAGCCCACGGGCGACCGCGTAACTCGCCTCGGCCAGCCGCCCCCAGGGCATGTCCGGCCCCCCGTACCCCTGGGCCACCGCCGCCGGCTCGTCGTCCGCCGAATCCACCGGCACCAGACCCCGCTCGCGCAGCGCGACCCGCAGCCCTTCCCCGCCGATCACCAGCACCCGCGCGCCGGACGGCAGCTGATCCGCCATCAGCCTGGCCACCGCCTGCGCGGAGGTGATCACATCGGCGGGCTCGGCGGGCACACCGAGTTCGGTCAGATGCTCCGCCACCGCGTCCGGCGTCCGCAGCGCGTTGTTCGTCACATAGGCGAGACGCATCCCGCCGTCCCGCGCGGTGCTCAGCGACTCGACGGCATGGACGATGGCGTGGCCGCCCGCGTACACCACCCCGTCGAGATCGAGCAGGGCCGTGTCGTACGCCTCGCTCAGCGCCGCGCTGCTTCCGAGCGGCCGGGACCTGTACTGCTGGCTCATATGCCTACGCTCCTCATTCATGCCTGTCCCCCGATCATCGCGCAAGTGCGGAGCGCACATACGATGCAGAAATGAACACATCAGGTCCCGCCGAACAGGGGCTGCGACTGATCCCGTTCCGTGGACTTCGGTACGTCCCCGAGCGGGTCGGCAGCCTTGCCGCGGTGACCTCACCGCCGTACGACGTCGTCGTCAGGCCCGACGGTCTCCAGCACCTGGAGTCCGCGGACCCGCACAACATCGTGCGGCTGATCCTGCCGCAGGCCGACACGGCCGCGGCCCGCCATCAGCAGGCGGCCGAGACGCTCGACGCCTGGCTCGCGGAGGGCGTGCTCGCGCCGGACCCGGCCCCCGCGCTGTACGTCTACGAGCAGCGCAACAGCGAGATCCTCCAGCGTGGCCTGATCGGCGCCCTGGCTCTCTCGCCCGCCGCCGACGGCATCGTGCTCCCGCACGAGGACGTCATGGCCCATGTCGTCGAGGACCGGGCCGACCTGATGCGCACGACGGCGGCCCATCTGGAACCGCTGCTGCTCACCTACCGGAGCGACGGACGGCGTACCGGCACGACGGCTGTGATCGAGCGGGTGGTGGCGCGCCCGCCCCTCCTGGCCACGACGACCGAGGACGGGTTCAGCCACCGCCTCTGGGCCGTCACAGACCCGGCGGAGAGGGACGAGATCGAGTCAGATCTCGCCCGCCACCAGGCACTGATCGCCGACGGTCACCACCGCTGGGCGACGTATCTCAGGCTCCAGCAGGAGCAGACCCGGCCCGGGCCCTGGGACTTCGGCCTGGTCCTCCTCGTCGACACGGCCCGCTATCCGCTCCAGGTCCGCGCCATCCACCGTCTGCTGCACAGGCTCCCGGTGGCCGAGGCGCTCGCCGCCGTGGACGGCCTGTTCCGCGTGCGGGACGTCGGGGGTCCGCTCCCCCGCGCGCTCGACGCCCTCGCCGAGGCCAGGGCAGAAGGCAACGCGTTCCTGCTCGCGGGCGACGGCCGCTTCCATCTGGTCGACCGCCCGGACGAGGCGCTCCTGGCCCGTACGGTGCCGGCCGACCGCCCTGATGCCTGGCGGACGCTGGACGCGACGGTTCTGCACTGCACGCTGCTCGACCACGTCTGGGACATCCCCGACACCCCGGAACACATCGCGTACATCCATGACACCGCCGCCGCCGTCGAGCAGGCCGAACGCCATGGCGCCACGGCCGTACTGCTCCATCCCGTACGGGAAGAGGTGGTACGTGACCTGGCCAGGCAGGGCGTCACGATGCCCCGCAAGTCGACCTCGTTCGGCCCCAAACCCGCCACGGGCATCGTGCTGCGCAGCCTCGGCCTGGACTGACCGCGCCACAGACGGACGCCACACACAGAAGAGGGCGGCACCCCTTCCGGGATGCCGCCCTCTTCACTTCACCAACGGTTACACCTTCGGGGCCTCGTCGTCGTCCTCGTCGTCCTCATCGAGGTCGTCGTCCTCGTCGTCCGCAGCCTCGGGCTCGTCGGCGTCCACGGCCTCGACAACCTCGACGGTCTCGTGGTCGCCCTCACCGAGCGCGTCCACGAACTCGACGCCGTCCAGCTCGGCCAGCCGGTCCGACGCGTCGGTCGAACCGTCCTTGTCGGCCTCCAGCGCCTTGCCGAACCACTCGCGTGCCTCGTCCTCACGACCGGCCTCGAGCAGTGCGTCCGCGTACGCGTAACGCAGTCGCGGCGTCCAGGAGTGCACGGCGCTCGACGCGAGCTCGGGACCCTGCAGCGTGACGATGGCGGCATCGATCTGCCCCATGTCCCTACGGGCTCCGGCGGCCACGAGACGCATCTCGACCTGGCCGGCCTTGTCGAGCTTCTGCACCTCGGGCTCACCGGCCATGGCCATCGCGCGCTCCGGCCGGCCGAGGCCGCGCTCGCAGTCGGCCATGACGGGCCACAGCTCCACGGAACCGGTCATCCGACGCGACGCGCGGAACTCTGCCAGCGCCTCGGCGTACTTCTGCGTGGCGTACGCGGCGAAACCGGCGGCCTCACGCACAGCGGCCACACGTGAGGCCAGCCGCAGCGCGATACGTGAGTACGCGTACGCCTGCTCGGGGTCCTCGTCGATCAGGTTGGCCACCATGACGAGGTTGCGGGCGACGTCCTCGGCGAGCGTCTTCGGCAGGCTCAGCAGCTCCTGGCGAACGTCCTTGTCGATCTCGTGCCCGGTGACGTCGTCGGGAATGGGGAGCCGCTTGATCGGCTCACGGTCCCGGTCGTCACGACGCTCGAAGCCGCCGGACCGCCCACCGCGGTCGTCGCGCTGACCACCGCGGTATCCACCACGGTCGTCCTCACGGCGCGGGGCACGGTCACGGTCGCCACCGCGGTTGTCGTCGCGGCGGAAGCCACCACCGCTGCTGGGGCGGTCGTCATCGCGACGGGGGCCACGCGGACGGTCGTCACGACGCTCGAACCCACCACTCGGACGCCCACCACGGTCGTCATCACGGCGCGGGGCACGATCGTCACGACGCTCAAAGCTGGGACGGCTGCCACGGTCGTCATCACGACGGGGGGCACGATCGTCACGGCGGAAACCACCACCGGAGCTGCCACCTCCACGGTTGTCATCGCGGCGGAAGCCACCACCGGAGCTGCCACCGGTCGGCCGACTGTCGTCGCGGCGGAAGCCACCACCGCTGCTGGGGCGGTCGTCATCGCGACGGGGGCCACGCGGACGGTCGTCACGACGCTCGAACCCACCACTCGGACGCCCACCACGGTCGTCATCACGGCGCGGGGCACGGTCATCACGACGGAAACCACCGCCCGTGCTGCCGCCACCACGGTTGTCATCGCGGCGGAAGCCACCACCGGAGCTGCCACCGGTCGGCCGACTGTCGTCACGGCGCGGGGCACGGTCATCACGACGGAAACCACCGCCCGTGCTGCCGCCACCACGGTTGTCATCGCGGCGGAAGCCACCACCGGAGCTGCCACCGGTCGGCCGACTGTCGTCACGGCGCGGGGCACGGTCATCACGACGGAAACCACCGCCCGTGCTGCCGCCACCACGGTTGTCATCGCGGCGGAAGCCACCACCGGAGCTGCCACCGGTCGGCCGACTGTCGTCACGGCGCGGGGCACGATCGTCACGACGGAAACCACCACCGGAGCTGCCACCGGTGCCGCCGCCTGTGGGCCGGCTGTCGTCACGTCGGGGTCCGCCACGGTCGTTGTCACGGCGCGGTGCGCTGGACCGGTCGTCACGACCACTACGGAAGCCGCCCTTGTCACCGTCGTCCCGGCGACGCGGCTCGCGCTCCGGACGATCGTCGGGAGAGTTGGTGGACATGGGTGTGACTCCTGTCATCGGGTACCACAGACATTCTCGCTCAGCCAACCGGCCGACGCGCTTCGAGAAAAACAAAAAAAGGACCCTCGGCCCCAGCATGAACGCTGGGACCAAGGGTCCTTGAAAGATTGTTCGGCGGCGTCCTACTCTCCCACAGGGTCCCCCCTGCAGTACCATCGGCGCTGAAAGGCTTAGCTTCCGGGTTCGGAATGTAACCGGGCGTTTCCCTAACGCAATGACCACCGAAACCCTATCGGGCTTAGCGAACAAGCACACTTTTCAATTAAAGAGTGAAACTGTTCAACCGGTGCGATAACTGTTCGCAACCCGGGAACAACACAGTGGACGCGAGCAACTGAGGACAAGCCCTCGGCCTATTAGTACCAGTCAGCTCCACCCGTTACCGGGCTTCCACATCTGGCCTATCAACCCAGTCGTCTACTGGGAGCCTTAACCCCTCAAAGGGGGTGGGAATACTCATCTCGAAGCAGGCTTCCCGCTTAGATGCTTTCAGCGGTTATCCTTTCCGAACGTAGCCAACCAGCCATGCCCTTGGCAGGACAACTGGCACACCAGAGGTTCGTCCGTCCCGGTCCTCTCGTACTAGGGACAGCCCTTCTCAATATTCCTACGCGCACAGCGGATAGGGACCGAACTGTCTCACGACGTTCTAAACCCAGCTCGCGTACCGCTTTAATGGGCGAACAGCCCAACCCTTGGGACCGACTCCAGCCCCAGGATGCGACGAGCCGACATCGAGGTGCCAAACCATCCCGTCGATATGGACTCTTGGGGAAGATCAGCCTGTTATCCCCGGGGTACCTTTTATCCGTTGAGCGACAGCGCTTCCACAAGCCACTGCCGGATCACTAGTCCCGACTTTCGTCCCTGCTCGACCCGTCGGTCTCACAGTCAAGCTCCCTTGTGCACTTACACTCAACACCTGATTGCCAACCAGGCTGAGGGAACCTTTGGGCGCCTCCGTTACTCTTTAGGAGGCAACCGCCCCAGTTAAACTACCCATCAGACACTGTCCCTGATCCGGATCACGGACCCAGGTTAGACATCCAGCACGACCAGAGTGGTATTTCAACGACGACTCCACAACCACTGGCGTGGCCGCTTCAAAGTCTCCCACCTATCCTACACAAGCCGAACCGAACACCAATATCAAACTATAGTAAAGGTCCCGGGGTCTTTCCGTCCTGCTGCGCGAAACGAGCATCTTTACTCGTAGTGCAATTTCACCGGGCCTATGGTTGAGACAGTCGAGAAGTCGTTACGCCATTCGTGCAGGTCGGAACTTACCCGACAAGGAATTTCGCTACCTTAGGATGGTTATAGTTACCACCGCCGTTTACTGGCGCTTAAGTTCTCAGCTTCGCACACCCGAAAGTGCACTAACCGGTCCCCTTAACGTTCCAGCACCGGGCAGGCGTCAGTCCGTATACATCGCCTTACGGCTTCGCACGGACCTGTGTTTTTAGTAAACAGTCGCTTCTCGCTGGTCTCTGCGGCCACCCCCAGCTCACCGAGTAAATCGGATCACCAGTGATGGCCCCCCTTCTCCCGAAGTTACGGGGGCATTTTGCCGAGTTCCTTAACCATAGTTCACCCGAACGCCTCGGTATTCTCTACCTGACCACCTGAGTCGGTTTAGGGTACGGGCCGCCATGAAACTCGCTAGAGGCTTTTCTCGGCAGCATAGGATCATCCACTTCACCACAATCGGCTCGGCATCAGGTCTCAGCCTTGATGTGTGACGGATTTACCTATCACACGGCCTACACCCTTACCCCGGGAACAACCATCGCCCGGGTTGGACTACCTTCCTGCGTCACCCCATCGCTTACCTACTACAAGTCTGGTTCATCGGCTCCACCACTTCCCTCAACTCCGAAGAGATCGGGCCGGCTTCACGGACTTAGCATCGCCTGATTCAGTACTGGGCGTTTCAAAGCGGGTACCGGAATATCAACCGGTTGTCCATCGACTACGCCTGTCGGCCTCGCCTTAGGTCCCGACTTACCCTGGGCAGATCAGCTTGACCCAGGAACCCTTAGTCAATCGGCGCACACGTTTCTCACGTGTGTATCGCTACTCATGCCTGCATTCTCACTCGTGAACCGTCCACAACTCGCTTCCGCGGCTGCTTCACCCGGCACACGACGCTCCCCTACCCATCCACACGGGCGTTGGCCCTATATGTGTGAATGACACGACTTCGGCGGTACGCTTGAGCCCCGCTACATTGTCGGCGCGGAATCACTTGACCAGTGAGCTATTACGCACTCTTTCAAGGGTGGCTGCTTCTAAGCCAACCTCCTGGTTGTCTCTGCGACTCCACATCCTTTCCCACTTAGCGTACGCTTAGGGGCCTTAGTCGATGCTCTGGGCTGTTTCCCTCTCGACCATGGAGCTTATCCCCCACAGTCTCACTGCCGTGCTCTCACTTACCGGCATTCGGAGTTTGGCTAAGGTCAGTAACCCGGTAGGGCCCATCGCCTATCCAGTGCTCTACCTCCGGCAAGAAACACACGACGCTGCACCTAAATGCATTTCGGGGAGAACCAGCTATCACGGAGTTTGATTGGCCTTTCACCCCTAACCACAGGTCATCCCCCAGGTTTTCAACCCTGGTGGGTTCGGTCCTCCACGAAGTCTTACCTCCGCTTCAACCTGCCCATGGCTAGATCACTCCGCTTCGGGTCTAGAGCGTGCAACTCAATCGCCCTATTCGGACTCGCTTTCGCTACGGCTTCCCCACACGGGTTAACCTCGCTACACACCGCTAACTCGCAGGCTCATTCTTCAAAAGGCACGCAGTCACGACTGCATGTGCAAGCACATACAGCGACGCTCCCACGGCTTGTAGGCACACGGTTTCAGGTACTATTTCACTCCGCTCCCGCGGTACTTTTCACCATTCCCTCACGGTACTATCCGCTATCGGTCACCAGGGAATATTTAGGCTTAGCGGGTGGTCCCGCCAGATTCACACGGGATTTCTCGGGCCCCGTGCTACTTGGGTGTCTCTTAAACGAGCCGTTGATGTTTCAGCTACGGGGGTCTTACCCTCTACGCCGGACCTTTCGCATGTCCTTCGCCTACATCAACGGTTTCTGACTCGTCTCACAGTCGGCAGACCATGAAAAAGAGATCCCACAACCCCGCATGCGCAACCCCTGCCGGGTATCACACGCATACGGTTTGGCCTCATCCAGTTTCGCTCGCCACTACTCCCGGAATCACGGTTGTTTTCTCTTCCTGCGGGTACTGAGATGTTTCACTTCCCCGCGTTCCCTCCACACTGCCTATGTGTTCAGCAGTGGGTGACAGCCCATGACGGCTGCCGGGTTTCCCCATTCGGAAACCCCCGGATCAAAGCTTGGTTGACAGCTCCCCGGGGACTATCGTGGCCTCCCACGTCCTTCATCGGTTCCTGGTGCCAAGGCATCCACCGTGCGCCCTTAAAAACTTGGCCACAGATGCTCGCGTCCACTGTGCAGTTCTCAAACAACGACCAGCCACCCATCACCCCACCCTTACAGGCGAGTTCACTGGGGCCGGCACCGAAGATCCAGACAAAAAAATGCCCGTACCTTCAGATACCCAACAGCGTGCCCGACCCGACCGACCCGTTCCCTCTTTCCACGCCGAAGCAGTACTTGAGAAAACCAACCTGTCGTGCCGAATAGTCAACGTTCCACCCTTGAGCAACCACCGTCGAACATTTGCCGACGAAATGGTCTCTGGATTCCCCGAAGGAAACCTAGATGCTCCTTAGAAAGGAGGTGATCCAGCCGCACCTTCCGGTACGGCTACCTTGTTACGACTTCGTCCCAATCGCCAGTCCCACCTTCGACAGCTCCCTCCCACAAGGGGTTGGGCCACCGGCTTCGGGTGTTACCGACTTTCGTGACGTGACGGGCGGTGTGTACAAGGCCCGGGAACGTATTCACCGCAGCAATGCTGATCTGCGATTACTAGCAACTCCGACTTCATGGGGTCGAGTTGCAGACCCCAATCCGAACTGAGACCGGCTTTTTGAGATTCGCTCCGCCTCGCGGCATCGCAGCTCATTGTACCGGCCATTGTAGCACGTGTGCAGCCCAAGACATAAGGGGCATGATGACTTGACGTCGTCCCCACCTTCCTCCGAGTTGACCCCGGCAGTCTCCTGTGAGTCCCCATCACCCCGAAGGGCATGCTGGCAACACAGAACAAGGGTTGCGCTCGTTGCGGGACTTAACCCAACATCTCACGACACGAGCTGACGACAGCCATGCACCACCTGTATACCGACCACAAGGGGGGCACCATCTCTGATGCTTTCCGGTATATGTCAAGCCTTGGTAAGGTTCTTCGCGTTGCGTCGAATTAAGCCACATGCTCCGCTGCTTGTGCGGGCCCCCGTCAATTCCTTTGAGTTTTAGCCTTGCGGCCGTACTCCCCAGGCGGGGAACTTAATGCGTTAGCTGCGGCACCGACGACGTGGAATGTCGCCAACACCTAGTTCCCAACGTTTACGGCGTGGACTACCAGGGTATCTAATCCTGTTCGCTCCCCACGCTTTCGCTCCTCAGCGTCAGTAATGGCCCAGAGATCCGCCTTCGCCACCGGTGTTCCTCCTGATATCTGCGCATTTCACCGCTACACCAGGAATTCCGATCTCCCCTACCACACTCTAGCTAGCCCGTATCGAATGCAGACTCGGGGTTAAGCCCCGAGCTTTCACATCCGACGTGACAAGCCGCCTACGAGCTCTTTACGCCCAATAATTCCGGACAACGCTCGCACCCTACGTATTACCGCGGCTGCTGGCACGTAGTTAGCCGGTGCTTCTTCTGCAGGTACCGTCACTTGCGCTTCTTCCCTGCTGAAAGAGGTTTACAACCCGAAGGCCGTCATCCCTCACGCGGCGTCGCTGCATCAGGCTTTCGCCCATTGTGCAATATTCCCCACTGCTGCCTCCCGTAGGAGTCTGGGCCGTGTCTCAGTCCCAGTGTGGCCGGTCGCCCTCTCAGGCCGGCTACCCGTCGTCGCCTTGGTAGGCCATTACCCCACCAACAAGCTGATAGGCCGCGGGCTCATCCTTCACCGCCGGAGCTTTTAACCCCGTCCCATGCAGGACAGAGTGTTATCCGGTATTAGACCCCGTTTCCAGGGCTTGTCCCAGAGTGAAGGGCAGATTGCCCACGTGTTACTCACCCGTTCGCCACTAATCCACCCCGAAGGGCTTCATCGTTCGACTTGCATGTGTTAAGCACGCCGCCAGCGTTCGTCCTGAGCCAGGATCAAACTCTCCGTGAATGTTTTCCCGTAATCGGGACGACACCACGAGAGCGGAACGACCGAGTCGGAATATGACCGGTCGTTCACAGCGTCCTCGCTAGTGTTGCCTACCCGGACCACGAGGGCCCGTAATAGGACTTTTCAAAGGAACCACCAACCTGCCGAAGCAGGCCGGGGTATCAACATATCTGGCGTTGACTTTTGGCACGCTGTTGAGTTCTCAAGGAACGGACGCTTCCTTCGGTCCCGTTTCACCGGGGCCCTCCGGGCGCTTCCCTTCGTTCTTGCGTTTCCGACTCTATCAGACTCTTTCGCGTCCGATTCCCGGTCGAAGCGGGATTCGCTTTCCAGTTCCTCGCTTTCGCGTTTCCCTTTCCGGCGGTTCCAACCTTACCAGAATCATTTCGTCCCGTTTCCGGTTCGAATTTGCTTCCGGCGGCCTGTTGGAGGGCCTTTGCCTTTCGGCGTGTCCACTACGTTAGCCGATTTCCCTGGTGGCTCATAATCGAGCCGACAGGACGAATTAGGGCACGCCGAATTCGCACCCGCCAGGGTGACTCGTAGGTAGTGGTTGACCGCCTCGAGAAGCCCGGACCCGGTTCGATGAACCGTTCCGACAACAGCTTTCGTTCAAGCGGCTCGGACTACATTAGGGGGCTGCCCCGGACGAGTCAAGTCGCGCGGCGGCGAGGCGCGTGGGCGCGGTGCCGGCTCACGGTCGGTTCGCCGTCGATCCAGAAGCGCCATGGCCGGGTGCCGCGCGGTCCATACAGAGGCGACGACGGGCCTACGACGATGTCTTCGCCGTAGCGTGCGGTCGATCCCCGGGGCCGTGGCCGGACGGGCCGGTTTCTTGGCGCTGGAGCCAAACAGACAGGCGCCGACTCACCGGCGAGCGTGAGCAAGGCGCACAGCGGTTCAGGCTCCGGCGGACGGTTGGGCTCTCGGGCTCAGTCGGTACGCCGAGACCGTCGGGTCAGCGGCGAGGTAGAACCGGTGCTGCCAGTCGTGGGCCCTGCTCACCCCCACCCGAGGACCAACCCGGATGAGCGCGGCAGGTACCGGCTCACCCTGGGACAACATGACCGAGGTACCTGCCAGGAGGTCTGCGCCGTTGTGTTCTGCCGTGATGCCGAGCGCCTGGCCGAGGTTCCCCGGGCCTCGGGCGAGACGAGGACTCTCGACCCGCTCCCCTCGCCGCTCGCGTGCCAGGTCTTCCCCCTCGACGACCCTGCCTGCTCGGATGAGGACACCCGAGGCGATGCCGTCCGTCCCGGTGACGACGTTGGCGCACCAGTGGAGACCGTGGGAGCGGTAGACGTAGAGGTGTCCTGCGGGACCGAACATGGTGGCGTTGCGGGCGGTACGGCCCCGGTAGGCGTGGGAGGCTGGGTCAGCCGTACCGGAGTACGCCTCGGTCTCCGTGATGGCGATGCTCACGGCCCCCTCGGGGGCCTTGCAGGTGAGGACGCTCCCGAGCAGCTTGGGGGCGACCTCTTCGGCAGGGTGGGCGAGGAAGTCAGCGTTCACGCTGACTTCCTCGACATGAGTACGTGAAGTAGCCGTACGCATGGCCGGGCGGGCCGGACATGGCGTGGTTGCACCGGGTGAGGCCCCGGAAGGCGTGAGAGCCGGGGCCGATGTCTCCCGCGTACACCTCCACCTCGGTGAGCCGGACCTCGACGGGCCCGTCCTCCGTCGTACGGACGAGCGTGCGGCCCAGGAGGCCGGGAGCCACTTCCCGTACGGACCGGTCGAAAGAGCCGCGTGTCAGGGGCGTGCGTTCCATCCCGTCGGTCATGGCGTCCGAGGGTACTTGAACCGGGCGTCCGGGAACCGGCTACGGTCGTGGCGCGTATGTAGGGGTCAGGACCAACAAGGAGAAAACATGGGCTTCAAGAGGCTTCTCGCGAGCATGGGTGCCGGTGGCGCTTCGGTGGAGACCGAGCTGACCGAGCTGAACGTCGTCCCCGGCGGGGTCGTGCAGGGCGAGGTCCGTATCCAGGGCGGGTCTGTGGACCAGCAGGTGGAGGCGCTTTCCGTCGGCCTTCAGGCGCGGGTCGAGGTCGAAGGGCAGGACCAGGAGACCAAGCAGGACATCGAGTTCACCAAGCTGCGTCTGGGCGGAGCCTTCGAGGTGAAGGCCGGTGCCGTCCACGTCGTACCGTTCGGGCTCGAAATCCCGTGGGAGACGCCGATCACGATGTTCGGCGGGCAGCACCTGCGCGGCATGAACATCGGTGTGACGACCGAGCTGGAGATCGCCCGCGCGGTGGACTCCGGTGACCTGGACCCGATCAATGTGCACCCCCTGCCTGCTCAGCAGGCGATCCTGGATGCCTTCGGACAGCTCGGTTTCGGCTTCCGCAGCGCCGACATGGAGCGTGGTCACATCCGTGGCACGCGTCAGCGGCTGCCGTTCTACCAGGAGATCGAGTTCGTACCGCCGCAGCAGTACCGCGGGCTGAACCAGGTCGAGCTGACGTTCGTCGCGGACGACCGTGAGATGGACGTCGTGCTGGAGATGGACAAGAAGCCGGGGCTCTTCAGCGAGGGCAGCGACTCCTACCGGTCGTTCAAGGTCGGTCACAACGACTTCCAGGGCACCGACTGGGTGGCGTACCTCAACCAGTGGCTCGCCCAGGTCGGTGGACAGCGCAACTGGCTCTAGGGTCGGTGGGATACCGCTGACCGCAGAAGAGCCGATTCAGGAGAGGTGCTGACGTGACCCGGTCGAAGAGGGCTCCGCTGCCGCACGATTTCCATCCCGAGGTTCCCTCGTTCACCGTGGTGAGCGAGGACCTGGAGCCGGGGGGTGTGCTCGGGGACGCGCAGGTGCTCGCGGCAGGGAACACCTCACCGCGGTTGCGGTGGGAGGGCTTCCCCGCGGAGACCCGGAGTTTCGCCGTCACGTGTTTCGATCCGGATGCGCCCACGGGCAGCGGATTCTGGCACTGGGTGCTCTTCGACATCCCGGCATCGGTCACGGAACTGCCTGCCGGTGCGGGCAGCGGGAAGTTCGACGGGCTGCCCGCCGGTGCCGTGCACGTCCGTAACGACTACGGGTCGAAGGACTTCGGCGGGGCTGCGCCGCCGGCCGGGGAGACGCACCGCTATGTGTTCACCGTGTACGCGGTGGACAGTGAGAAGCTCGGTGTCGACAGTGACGTTTCGCCGGCCGTCGTGGGTTTCAATCTGCGCTTCCACACGTTGGGCCGCGCCCAGCTCGCCGGTGAGTACGAGGCTCCGGCGAACTGAGAAGTTCCTTTGCTGTTTGCCCTGCCCTGGTCTTGGAGAGATCAGGGCAGGGCATTTTTTAATTCCGTTGTCCATCACGGCCCGCCCAGCCAGAGTTGATCCGGGCCTGCCAGGGGGCGGGCGGCACACGGAAGGTGGGCGGGATGCGGGACACGCTGGTTCTGAACGCGAGCTTCGAGCCGCTGTCGACGGTGACTCTCAACCGTGCGGTGGTGCTGATCCTGACGGACAAGGCTGTGGTGGAGCAGTCGCATCCCGACCTCCGTATGCGCGGTGCCGACGTCGAGATTCCGGTGCCCCGGGTGATCAGGCTCTGCCGGTACGTCCGGGTGCCGTTCCGAAGACAGGCGCCGTGGTCCAGACGGGGTGTGCTCATACGGGACCAGCACCGGTGCGCGTACTGCGGGCGCAGGGCGAGCACCGTCGACCACGTGGTGCCGCGTGCGCAGGGGGGTCAGGACACCTGGCTGAACACGGTGGCGTCGTGTGCCGAGGACAATCACAGCAAGGCGGCCCGGACGCCGGAGCAGGCGGGGATGCCGCTGCTGCGGCAGCCCTTCGTTCCGTCTCCCGCCGAGGCGATGCTGCTGGCGATGGGCGCCGGTAGCCGGCCCGCCCTGCCGGAGTGGCTGGAGCGGTCCGCGGCGTAGCCCCCGGTGGGCCCTTTGACCTACTGGAAGCCCGTCTCCCTGAGGAGGCGGGCTTCCGTGTGTCAGCGGAGCAGCAGTTGGACGATGGCGGCTGTGCCGACTACGACGACGAAGGCGCGCAGGAAGGCGGGGCTGAGGCGCCGGCCGACCTTGGCGCCGATCTGGCCGCCGATGGCGGATCCTACGGCGATGAGGACGACGGCTGTCCAGTCGAAGTCGGCGACGAAGAGGAAGAAGAGCGCGGCGATGCTGTTGACGATCGCTGCGAGCACGTTCTTGACCGCGTTCAGACGCTGCATGGTGTCGTCGAGCAGCATGCCCATCAGGGAGAGGTAGATGATCCCCTGGGCGGCGGTGAAGTAGCCCCCGTAGACGCTGGCGAGGGTCAGCCCGGCGTAGAGGGCGGGTCCTCCGTCGGGGCGGGGGCGGGTGCCGTTGCGCTCCCGGCGCCGCTGGACCGCTTTGCTGATGCGGGGTTGCAGGATGACCAGTACGAGGGCGAGTGCGACGAGGACCGGAACGATCGTTTCGAACGCCGTCGAGGGCAGCGACAGGAGGAGCGTGGCGCCGGTGAGGCCGCCGATGGCGGCGCCGACGCCGAGTTTCAGTACGCGGCGCCGCTGTCCCGCCAGTTCCTTTCGGTAGCCGATCGCGCCGCTGATGGAGCCGGGGATCAGACCGAGGGCGTTGGAGACGGTGGCCGTCACGGGTGGCAGCCCGGTGGCGAGCAGGACGGGGAAGGTGATCAGCGTGCCCGAGCCGACGATCGTGTTGATCGTGCCCGCGCCGACACCCGCCGCGAAGATCGCGAGGATTTCCCAGATGGACAAGGCCATCTCCTTCGATGGTCAGTGGTGCCTCCCCGCCATGAAGGTCGAGGGGCCGCACTGATCATGCCCGAAGGTAGGTCTCCGTCAGCCGACGGGGGGTTCCTCGCGGCGCTCCTTGCCGCTGTTCCCGGCGCTTCCGGTGTCGCCCGCGTTGCCGCTGTTGCCGGTGTTGAAGCCGGGTGCGCCGCCGGCGCCGAGGTTGCCGAAGGCTCCGCTGAGGCCCTTCAGCGCGTCGCCGATCTCGCTGGGCACGATCCAGAGCTTGTTCGCGTCGCCCTCGGCGATCTTCGGGAGCATCTGGAGGTACTGGTACGAGAGGAGCTTCTGGTCCGCGTCTCCGGCGTGGATGGCCTCGAACACCGTACGGATGGCCTGGGACTCGCCCTCGGCGCGCAGGGCGGATGCCTTGGCCTCACCCTCGGCGCGCAGGATCGCGGACTGCTTCTCGCCTTCGGCCGTGAGGATCGCGGACTGCCTGATGCCCTCGGCGTTGAGGATCGCGGCACGCTTGTCGCGGTCGGCGCGCATCTGCTTCTCCATCGAGTCCTGGATGGAGGTGGGCGGCTCGATGGCCTTGAGTTCGACGCGGTTGACGCGGATGCCCCACTTGCCGGTCGCCTCGTCGAGGACGCCTCGCAGGGCCGCGTTGATCTCCTCGCGGGAGGTGAGGGTCCGCTCCAGGTCCATGCCACCGATGATGTTGCGGAGGGTGGTGACGGTGAGCTGTTCGATCGCCTGGATATAGCTCGCGACCTCGTACGTGGCGGCGCGGGCGTCGGTCACCTGGTAGTAGATGACGGTGTCGATGTTGACGACCAGGTTGTCCTGGGTGATCACCGGCTGGGGCGGGAAGGGCACAACCTGTTCACGGAGGTCGATCCGGTTGCGGATGGAGTCGATGAACGGGACGACGATGTTCAGCCCGGCGTTGAGGGTGCGCGTGTAGCGGCCGAAGCGCTCGACGATGGCCGCACTGGCCTGCGGGATGACCTGGATCGTCTTGATCAGGGCGATGAAGACGAGCACCACCAGGATGATCAGGACGATGATGATCGGTTGCATCGTGTGCCTCGTGCCCTTCGGTTGCCGACGGATCGCGGTGATCTTGGTCGAGATCTCATGCCTGTCGAATTCTCATGATGATCGACATCGAGTTTGTCAGAACTCCGGCCGCTCTGCGCACAGTTCGCCTACATGACGACGGCTGTCGCGCCGTCGATGTCGACGACATCGACCTGTTGGCCGGGTTCGAAGCTCTGCTCGCCGTCGAGCGAGCGGGCGGACCAGATCTCGCCGGCCAGTTTGATACGGCCGCTGCCGCTGCCGTCGACCCGTTCCAGTACGACGGCCTGACGGCCTTTCAGGGCGTCGATGCCCGTCGCGTGCGAAGAGCGGGCGCCTCGGTGCCGGGCGGCGATCGGGCGCACCACGGCGATCAGTGCCACCGAGACCGCGACGAAGACCAGCACCTGGGCCACGATGCCGCCGCCGAGGGCGGCGACGATCGCCGCGGCGACCCCTCCGACGGCGAACATTCCGAATTCGGGCATCGCGGTGAGGACGAGCGGGATGCCCAGTCCCACCGCTCCGATCAGCCACCACACCCACGCGTCGATTTCCACGTGGTCATCGTAGGACCGCAGGTGCCCCCACCAACAGGGCGCGGGCGGGCCGCTGTTCGGCGGAGGGTCAGGAGAGCGGCAGTCCGTGGGCCGTGTAGCGGTCGCCGGTGTGCTCGACGACGAGGGGCAGGCCGAAGCAGAGGGAGAGGTTGCGGGAGCTGAGTTCCGTCTCCATGGGTCCCGCTGCGAGGACCTTGCCCTGCCGGATCATCAGGACGTGCGTGAACCCGGGAGCGATCTCCTCGACGTGGTGGGTGACCATGATCATGGAGGGTGCGAACGGGTCGCGGGCGAGCCGGCCGAGGCGGCGGACCAGGTCTTCGCGGCCTCCCAGGTCGAGACCGGCGGCGGGCTCGTCGAGGAGGAGGAGCTCGGGGTCGGTCATCATCGCGCGGGCGATCAGTGTGCGCTTACGCTCGCCCTCGGACAGCGTGCCGAACTTGCGCTCGAGGAACTCGGTCATACCGAGCCGGTCGAGGAAGGCGCGGGCGCGGTCCTCGTCGACGGCGTCGTAGTTCTCGTGCCAGGTGGCGGTCATGCCGTACGCGGCGGTGAGCACCGTCTGCAGCACGGTCTGGCGCTTGGGCAGCTTGTCGGCCATGGCCATGCCCGCGATGCCGATGCGGGGACGGAGGTCGAACACGTCGGTGCCCACGCCGCCGAGCTGCTCGCCGAGAATCTTGGCGGTGCCGGTGCTGGGGAAGAGGTAGCTGGACGCGATGTTGAGGAGAGTGGTCTTGCCGGCGCCGTTCGGTCCGAGGATGACCCAGCGCTCACCTTCCTTGACCGACCAGGAGACGTCGTCCACCAGAGCGCGTCCGTCGCGGACCACGGATACGTCCACCAGCTCCAGTACATCGCTCATGAGCGCGTTGTCTCCCCATACAGTCTCGAGATCGTCGCGTGCCTGAAAGCACAGCTCCCAGGGAAAACCTACGCCACCCGGGGAGTACTTCAGCCGCTGGGCCGGTGTGATGACGGGCCGGGCGCGCATTCCCTAGGCTGTCGCCATGCTTTCGGAACCACGCTCAGGGCTCTTCGCCGCCTGGGGAAACGCGCTTGTGGCAGGACTCGTATCACCGGACGACGCGGCGCTCGCGATTGTCGGGGAGGACGCGGTGCACCGCGTGGAGGGGGTGCCCGGTGAGACGGGGCAGGTCGGGCTGACGCTGGCGCTCGGGCGGCTGCGGGCGCTGGGGGCGACCGGTTTCCGGGTCGCGCTGCCGGTGGCGGGGCATCCGCTGGGGCTCAGCGGGCCGCCGGAGTTCAACGCGCGGGCGCTGGAGGCGGAGGAGGCCGTGGTGGCTTCGGGAGTGCCGTACGGGCTCGTGCCGGAGGTCCGTGAGGCGGGGCCCGCGGGGGATCTGCACGTCGAGGTGGTGTGGCGCTGTCTGCCGGTACGCGAGGCGCCGCCCGCGGACGTGCCGTCGCTGGGCGAGGCGGAGCGGGAGCTGGCGGAGGCGTTGCGGGACGCTACGGCGGTGCTGGCGCGGCTGGATGTGGCCGGGTCCGGGCCGGTGGCCGAGGCCGCGGTGGACGCGTACCGGGCGCGGGCGGAGCGGGGGCGCGAGGTGCTGGCGCCGGGGTATCCGCCGAGGGCGGTGCGGGTGCTGGAGCTGGCGCAGCGGGTCGGGCTGCTGGTCTCGGTGGCGTACGAGAACGGGCCGGGCGGTGCGGTGACCGCCGCGGAGATCTCGGCGCGGGGCGAGGCGCTGAGGCCGGTGGAGCGGGTGGCCCGGCGGGCACAGGTGGCGGCGTACAACGCGTATGTGGAGGAGAGGGAGAGGGGGCGACGGTAGCGGGGCGGGGTAGGTGCCCGGGGGCGCCCTTGTCCTCAATCGCCGGACGGGCTTGATGTGGGGGCCTGGGCGCCGCGGGCGGGCTGGAGTGGTCCGGACGGGCTTGAGTGGGAGTGGGTGCTTGGGGTGGTGCCGGGCGGGCGAGGGGACGGGGCCCGCCCGGCGGTCATGCCGACGGGGTCGGTCAGTGGTTCACACCGACGTTGCCGAACGCCGGGTTGAGCAGGCCGATCACGTTGACCGTGTTGCCCACGACGTTCACCGGGACGTTCACCGGGACCTGGACGACGTTGCCCGAGCCGACACCCGGGGAGTTGACGGCCGTGCCGTGGGCGCCCGCACCGTGGCCGGTGGCGGAGGCGGCGCCCGCACCGGCGGCGATGATCCCACCGGCGATCATGGTGACGGCAGCGGCCTTCTTGAGGTTCTTCACTTCTGGCTCCTCCTGGGAACGCTGCGGCCGACCGCCGCAGCACGCCATGGAGAACGCCCGGGAGCCCCACAAGATGCGCCATGTGGGTGACATACACCCGACAGTATGAATCTTGGCCTTCTAGCCGGCCGCTCCGTTCCTGACTGCCCAGAGAGCCGCCTGGGTCCGGTCGGAGAGGTCCAGCTTCATCAGGATGTTCGATACATGGGTCTTTACCGTCTTCTCCGAGAGGACCAGTGCCCGGGCGATCTCCCGGTTGGAGCGGCCGTCCGCGATCAGCCCGAGCACCTCGCGTTCCCGTTCGGTGAGGGTGCTCCCCCGGCCCGTACCGCTGCCCACGTCCTGGGTCAGGAGCGCCCCGGCGACCTCCGGCTGGAGCAGCACATGGCCTGCGTGGACGGAACGGATGGCGCCGGCCAGGGCGTCCGGGTCGACGTCCTTGTACACGTAACCGGAGGCTCCGGCGCGCAGTGCCGGGACCACCGTGCGCTGTTCGGTGAAGCTGGTGACGATCAGGACCTTGGCCGGATTGCCGAGCTCGCGCAGCTTGCGCAGGGCGTCGATGCCGTCCGTGCCGGGCATCTTGATGTCCATGAGGACGACGTCGGGGCGCAGCTCCTCGGTGCGGGCGACCCCCTCGGCACCGTCCGCGGCCTCCCCTACGACCTCTATGTCGTCCTGGATCTCCAGGAACGTACGCAGTCCTCGGCGCACCACCTGGTGATCGTCCACGAGCAGCACCTTGATGGTCCTGTCAGCCACAGGGCACCTCCATCTTGATCGTGGTGCCCTTTCCGGGCGCCGATTCGACGGTGAGCATTCCGCCGACGCTGCCGGCGCGGTGGCGCATCGACACGAGACCGAGGTGACGGCCCGCCTTGCGGACGGCCGCGGTGTCGAAGCCGCTGCCGTCATCGGTGATCCTCAGGACGGCGGCGCTGTCGTGGCGGACCAGGGAGACGGTGACGTGGGCCGCGCCGGAGTGGCGCAGGGCGTTGTGCAGGGCCTCCTGGGACACCCGGAGGAGTGCTTCCTCCTGGGTGGCGGGCAGGGCCCGTACCCCCGCGTTGTCGAAGGTGACCCGGGCGGCGTGCGCGCGGTCCAGGACCTGGATCTGTGTCCGCAGCGTGGCGACCAGGCCGTCTTCGTCGAGCGCGGCGGGGCGCAGTTCGACGACGGCCGCGCGCAGTTCGTCCACGGCTTCCGCGGCGAGGACGGCGACCTGCTGGAGCTCGTCCTTGGCGCGGGCGGGGTCCCGGTCGACGAGGGCGGCGGCGGCCTGGGCGGTGAGCCGGAGCGAGAAGAGTTTCTGGCTGACGGCGTCGTGGAGCTCGTGGGCGAGCCGTGCACGCTCTTGCGCGATGGTGAGCTCCCGGCTGCGTTCGTAGAGCCGGGCGTTGGTGAGGGCGATCGCCGCGTGCTGGGCGAGGATCGCGAGGAGCTCCTCGTCCTCGGCGGTGAAGCCGCAGCTGCCGGCCGGTTTGGGGCAGCGCTTGTTGGCGAGGAAGAGGGCGCCGATGATCTCGTCGCCGTCCTGGATGGGCAGGCCGATGAAGTCGGACATGTCGGGGTGCGCGTCGGGCCAGCCCTCGAAGCGGGGGTCCTTGCGGACGTCCGCGAGCCGCTCGGGCTTCGCCTGGTGGAGCATCGCGGCGAGGATGCCGTGCTGCCTGGGCAGGGGGCCGATGGCCTTCCACTGCTCGTCGCTCACCCCGTCGACGACGAACTGGGCGAAGCCTCCGTGGTCGTCGGGGACACCCAGGGCGGCGTATTCGGCGTCGATCAGTTCACGGGCCGAGGCGACGATCGTCTTGAGGACGTCACGCATTTCGAGATGCCGGCTCATGGCGAGCAGCGCGGCACTCACCGCGGCGAGGCCCGACGGTGGGCGATGGCTCATGGGCTCACGGTACCGGCGGGGTACGACAGCCGTATCGGGCTGTGGTCGGCCGGGGTCCGGGGCGCGGGGACTAGGACCTGCGGCGGGCGGTGAGCGGGTCGTGGTGCATTTCTCGACCCGGGGTGAGGACGGTCGGTGGTCCGTGGAGCTGCGGCGGCCGGACCGTACGGGGGGGCGACGGTCCCCCCGGCGCGGCAAGCCGCGGGGGACGCGGGTCCGGCTGCCGGGCGGGCACGGGTTCGTACTGGAGGAGCCGCTGGGGCCGGCCGGGGCGGCCCGGCCGTGGTGGGCGCGGGTGCCGTTCGAGGTACCGGAGCTGCTGGGGCGGTACGGGCGGCCGATCCGGTACGGGTACACGGAGCGGGATCAGCCGCTGTCCGCGTACCGGACGGTCTTCGCGGTGCCCTCTGGGGACGGGAGGGGTTCGGCGGAGATGCCGAGTGCCGCGCGGCCCTTCACGGAGACGGTGGTGGCCTCGCTGGTCCGGAGTGGAGTGCAGTTCGCTCCGCTGTCGCCGCATACGGGGGTGGCTTCGGCGGAGGCGCACGAGCCTCCGTATCCGGAGTGGTTCTCGGTACCCGCTTCGATCGGCTCGGCCGGTGAACGCGGCGCGGGCCGGTGGCGGGCGGGTCGTCGCGGTCGGGACGACGGCGGTGCGGGACCTTGAGTCGTCGGCGGGAACGGACGGGGTGCTGCGGGCGGCCGAGGGCTGGACCGGGCTCGTGGTGACGCCTCAGCGGGGTGTGCGGCGGTGGACGGCCTGCTGACCGGGCTGCACGAGCCGGAGGCCTCGCATCTGCTGATGCTGGAGGCGATCGCGGGCCGGGAGGCGCTGCGACGGGGACACGCGGAGGCTCTGCGGCGGTCGTATCTCTGGCCCGAGTTCGGGGATGTCCGTCTCCTGCTGCCGGAGGAGTCGGAGAACCCCGGAACGGAGCCTCACGCTCCGCATTGCTGAAGCAACATTTCGTGAACTCGCAGCGTGCCCCATGTGAGCCCGCGCATAGGACTCAGGTCACTTACGAAGTCCACTAGTGGATACAAAAGGGGCATTCATGC
Organism: Streptomyces finlayi; assembly: GCF_014216315.1. Classification (NCBI taxonomy): domain Bacteria; kingdom Bacillati; phylum Actinomycetota; class Actinomycetes; order Kitasatosporales; family Streptomycetaceae; genus Streptomyces; species Streptomyces finlayi. The sequence continues at coordinate 6,392,396 of NZ_CP045702.1, read as the reverse complement.
AGGCACGAGTACGGGCAAGACGGGCAGAGCGGGCACCTGATCCACTACCCGGCTTCGTACGTCACACCTTTGCCAGGGCGTTTTGCCAGCGCTAAGAATTGCGGCTGTCCCCGACGGAGATGCGCAGAGCGGCGCTTCCGTCTCGTCCTCCGTGAGGACACCTGCTATTCGAAGAGGTATGTCTGTATGTTCGAGTCCAGCAACCCCGGTCGTAGCCGTCGCCTGAACAAGACCCAGAAGCTCTCCGTCGCCGGAGTCTCCGCACTTGGTGCGGCTGCCCTCGCATTCTCCCTGGTTCCCGCCGAGGCCGGCGCCGAAACCAGCACCCAGGCCCTGTCGGCCGCCCCGGTCGCCATTGCCTCCGCGGCAGGCGCCCCGCAGGCCAAGACGGTGCAGGCCAGCATTATCGAGCAGCACTCCACCGCCGAGAGCCTGGTGAAGGCCGCCGACGCCGCCCGGGCCAAGGCCGCCGCCGCCAAGGCGAAGACCGCCGCGCAGGCGAAGGCGAAGGCCGAAGCCGCCGACGCCAAGGCCGAGGCCGACGCGAAGGCCAAGGCCGACGCCAAGAAGCGCTCCGCCGAGGCCGCCAGCCGCAGCGTCGCCCGAAAGCCCGTCTACGCCGACAACCTGGACGGCTGGATCAAGGAAGCCCTCGCCATCATGAAGGAGAAGGGCATCCCCGGCACGTACAACGGGCTGCACAAGAACATCATTCGTGAGTCGAGCGGTAACCCGCGCGCCATCAACAACTGGGACATCAACGCGATCAACGGTGTTCCGTCCAAGGGCCTGCTGCAGGTCATCAAGCCGACGTTCGACTTCTACCACGTCGCCGGCACGCCCAAGGACCAGTACGACCCGGTCGCCAACATCACGGCCGCGGCCAACTACGCCGCGGACAAGTACGGCTCGATCGACAACGTCAACAGCGCGTACTGACCCGCGCCTGATCGACCCGGACATGCGCCGGAGGGCGGCACCCCGTGTGGGGTGCCGCCCTCCGGCGCCCGTGCGTGTGCCGTGCGCCCGGCGCATTGTGCGCTACTTGCGCATGACCTCCGGCTCGTGGCGGCGCAGCAGTCGCGCGACCGCGACGCCGCAGACGATGCCGATGAACAGCAGCACCGAGATGTTGAAGCCCCACTGGCCGGCCGTGCTCTCCCAGAGCGGGTCCAGGTTGGTGGGGTTCTTCTGGTCCCACGGCGGCATGAGGTGGGCCAGGTCGAGCGTCGAGCCGGCCGCGGCGATGGCCCAGCGTGAGGGCATGAGCCAGGCGAACTGCTCCAGGCCGGGCGAGCCGTACACCTGGAAGAGGATGCCGGTGAAGACGACCTGGACGATCGCGAACATGACGAGCAGCGGCATCGTCTTCTCGGAGGTCTTCACCAGGGAGGAGATGACCAGGCCGAACATCATCGAGGTGAAGCCGAGCGCGATGATCGTGACGCAGAGTTCGACGGCCGGCGGCATGATCAGGCCCTCGGCGGGCAGGTCACGGGTGGCGAAGCCGATGCCGCAGATGATGACGCCCTGGATGGCCGTGATCACGCCGAGGACGATCACCTTGGACATCAGGTAGGCGGAGCGGGAGAGGCCGGTGGCCCGTTCCCGCTCGTAGATGACCCGTTCCTTGATCAGTTCTCGTACGGAGTTGGCCGCGCCGGAGAAGCACATGCCGACCGCGAGGATCAGCATGATCGTTCCCGCGTCGCCGTTGAACCGGGACGGCGGCGTGGGCGGTGCCAGGCCGAAGTCGGCGGGGATGACCACGCTCACGATGCCGAGCACCGCGGGAAGGATCACCATCAGGCCCATGAAGCCCTTGTCGGAGGCGATCACCGAGGTGTAGCGGCGGATCAGGGTCCACAGCTGCGTCCCCCAGCCCTGCGGCTTCGGCGGGCGCATCTGCTGCGGGGGCGGCATGTGTACGGACTGTGCGGCGACCGCGTCGATGTCGGCGGCGTACATCTGGTAGTGCTGCGAGCCGCGCCAGCGTCCCGCCCAGTCGTAGTCGCGGTAGTTCTCGAACGCGGAGAAGACGTCGGCCCAGGTGGTGTAGCCGAAGAAGTTGAGCGCTTCCTCCGGGGGACCGAAGTAGGCGACCGAACCGCCCGGCGCCATCACCAGGAGCTTGTCGCAGATGGCCAGCTCGGCCACGGAGTGTGTGACGACGAGGACGGTACGGCCGTCGTCGGCGAGGCCTCGCAGCAGCTGCATGACATCGCGGTCCATGCCCGGGTCGAGGCCGGAGGTCGGCTCGTCCAGGAAGATCAGCGAGGGCTTGGTGAGCAGTTCCAGGGCCACGGAGACGCGCTTGCGCTGGCCGCCGGAGAGCGAGGTGACCTTCTTGTCCTTGTGGATGTCGAGCTTGAGCTCGGCGAGGACTTCGAGGATGCGGGCCTGGCGCTCGGCCTCGGTGGTGTCCGCGGGGAAGCGGAGCTTGGCCGCGTACTTCAGGGCGCGGGTGACGGTGAGTTCCTTGTGCAGGATGTCGTCCTGCGGGACCAGACCGATGCGCTGGCGCAGCTCGGCGAACTGCTTGTACAGGTTCCGGTTGTCGTAGAGGACGTCGCCCTGGTTGGCGGGCCGGTAGCCGGTGAGCGCCTTGAGCAGGGTGGACTTTCCGGAGCCGGACGGGCCGATGACACCGATCAGCGACTTCTCCGGGACGCCGAAGGACACGTCTTGGAGGATCTGCTTGCCGCCGTCGACGGTGACCGTGAGGTGACGGGCGGCGAAGGAGACCTCACCGGTGTCGACGAACTCCTCGAGTCGGTCGCCGACCAGCCGGAAGGTCGAGTGACCGACGCCGACGATGTCGTTCGGGCCGATGAGCGCGGAGCCGGACTTGCTGAGCGGCTGACCGTTGACGTACGTGCCGTTGTGCGAGCCGAGGTCGCGGATCTCGAAGCGGCCGTTGGGCGTCGCGTGGAACTCGGCGTGATGACGGGAGACCTGGAGGTCGGAGACGACGAGTTCGTTCTCCAGCGCACGGCCGATGCGCATCACCCGGCCGAGGTCCAGCTGGTGGAACGTCGTGGGGCTGCGGTCTCCGTAGACCGGCTGTGCTCCCGGGACACCGCCGGGGCCGCCCGCGCCGGGCGCCTTCTGGATGCCCTGCTGGTGCGGAACCTGCGGTGGGGCGTACCCGTGCTGAGGCTGCTGCTGGGGCTGGGCCTGCTGGGGCTGCTGCCAGGCCTGCGGCTGGGCCGGTCCCGGCCCGGAAGGTCCGCCCTGCTGCAGGTGGACCGGGGCCTGCGGGTGGACGGGGGCCTGCGGGTGAACCGGAGCCTGCCCGCCGCCCGCGGCCTGGCCGCTGTATCGGTCGGCGGCGGCCCCGCTGAGGCTCAGCCGTGGTCCGTCGGTGGCATTGCCCAGGTGCACCGCCGAGCCGGGCCCGATCTCCATCTGGTGGATCCGTTGGCCCTGCACGTAGGTGCCGTTGGTGCTGCCGTGGTCCTCGATGAACCAACCGCTGCCCCCCCAGCTGATCGTGGCATGCCGCCACGACACCCTGGCGTCGTCGACCACGAGATCGCCCTGCGGATCACGCCCGAGGGTGTACGACCTGGACGGATCGAGCGTCCAGGTCCTGCCATTCAATTCCAGTACGAGTTCCGGCACTCCGCGCCCCACTAGTTGTCCCCCGAGAGACCCCCATCACAGGGAGTCCAGGGATGCTGAACATCGTGGGGAACTATTCCAGGAGCAGTCACCGATCGGAAAGCCGGGCGGAGTGAAGACCGCGGCAAGACCTGTACCGCCGCACCGTTGACTCGGGCGAAACGGGCTCGGACAGTGGTATCCACGCACGAGTACGTACGGATCATGAGCGAATGGATCAACTCGGGTCATCTCGGTGCGGATTGGGGGGTCCCGCATGACTGCGGACATGAGGGCGGGCGCGGGCTCGGGGGCGGGCGCGGCGCGGGGAGCTGCGGGGCGGGGTATCCCGTGGCTGGATGTCGTGTTGGCCTCGGTCGCTTCCGTGAGTTGGGCGCTGGCCGCGATGGCGGGGACGGCGGCCCTGGGGCTGCATCTCCTCGGCGCCGATTCCGTCGGTGAACTGGGCCCGATGGCCGCGGCAGTGGTGGTTCTGGGGGTCGGAGGAGCGGTTTCCCCCTCCGGTGACGTGTCGGCCTTCGGGCTCGACGGGGCCGAGGCCCGTACGGCTGTCGACGTCACCCCGCTGGGGGTCGGGCTGGTCGGCGCGCTCGTCCTCTCCTTCTTCTTCCTTCGCTCGCTGCGGCATGCGGGCACGGGCCCTTCCTGGGGTGAGCTCTGTGCGCGTACGGGGGCGGTGGTGGCCCTGTTCGTGGCGATGGTGGGGGGACTTGCCTGGGCAGGTCACGATGTCGTGACGATCGATGGCGGCCGACTGCCGGGGGTGGGTGAAGGTGCCGCCGACGGTGGTGGTGGCGGTCTCCTGGGCGGACTGGGTGATCTGGGTGGGTCGCTGCCGGACCGGCTCGCCGGTCTGGCGCGGACCGAGGCGCAGGTGGGATTCGCCGTCGACACCGGGGCCTCGCTGGCGGGCGGGGCCTGCTGGGTGCTCGGGGTGCTCGTGATCGCCCTGCTCACCTCCCGAGTGCTGCTGCCGGGCACTGCCGGGCGGCTCCACCGGATGGCGCGGCCCGCCGTTTCGGCGCTGGTGGCGGTGCTGCTCGTGGCGGTACTGGCCGGGTGCGCGGCCGCGGCGTACGCGGCGGCCGGCGATGCCCACCCGCAGCGGATCGCGGGAGCCGCACTGCTGGGCGCGCCGAACGGGGTATGGCTCGGAGTGCCGCTCGGGCTGTTCGTACCGTGGGACGGCGAGGCCACGGGTGAGCTGCCCGGGTTGCTTCCGGCCCCGCTGGACGAGTTGTTACGAGGCTCCGCGGCGCAGCCGGTGACGGTCGGGAGGCTAGCCGAACTGGACGGCAGAATATGGCTGTTGGTGCTGGCCTCGGGGATGACGCTGCTGTACGCGGGGGTGCTGGCGGCAGCCCGGACGCCTCGTGCGGCAGGAGTGTCCGCCGTCGGGTACGCGGGACGGTGTGCGCTGCGGCTCGGGGGCGTGACGGCGATCGCGCTGCCGCTGCTGGTGTGGCTGACGGAGGTGTCCGCGGACGCCTCGCTGTCGGTACTGGGCTTCGACGCCTTCGGGGCCGGGATCGAACTGCGGGGGCGGACGGTCGCGGCGGCGGGGCTGGGAGCTGCCTGGGGGGCCGGTGCGGGAGCGGTGGGGGCGGGGCTCGCGTGGGCGGTGGGGGCGGTGCCGGTGACGGGGGGCGGGTATCCGGATGCGGAGGTCGCCGGTCCTTACCGTCCTTCACTGCCGTACCGGGCGTCCGACGACGGTACGAATCCGTATCTGCGGATGCCGGAGGCGATGCATGGGGCGCCGACGGTGGTGGGGCGTGTGGGTCGGCCCGTGCCGCCGCCGCCCGGGCCCGGGCCTGGGCCGGGGGCGCCGCCGCGGCCTCCTGCTCCTGATGAGCGACCCGGACACGGGTGAGCGTGCGTCCTCGATCGCGGGACGGCTTGATGTGGCTGCGCTTGCCGTACCCGCTTGAGCGGGAATCGCCCACGCGCGCGGGCTCCGTTTGGTCGCGCCTGCCCTGGAGGCGTCCCGGGAGAGCTGTCCGGGTGGCGGGACAGGGGGTCGGGGCTCGGAGTGGGACCGATACGGTGGGAACACCATGAGCGCATCTCAGCCACCTCAGTCCCCTCCGTCTCCTGAGTTCCCTGAGTCCCGTCAGGGCATCGACGAACCCACCCTTCTCGTGAAGATCTTCGGGAAGGACCGTCCCGGTATCACCGCCGGGCTCTTCGACACACTCGCCGCGTACTCCGTCGATGTCGTGGACATCGAGCAGGTCGTCACCCGGGGCCGTATCGTCCTGTGCGCCCTGGTCACCGCCCCGACGGCCGGCGGTACCACCGAGGGCGACCTGCGGGCGACCGTGCACAGCTGGGCGGATTCGCTGAAGTTGCAGGCCGAGATCATCTCCGGCATGGGGGACAACCGTCCCCGTGGCTCCGGCCGTTCCCATGTGACCGTGCTGGGGCACCCGCTCACCGCGGAGTCGACCGCCGCCATAGCGGCCACGATCACATCGACGGGCGGCAACATCGACCGGATCTTCCGGCTGGCGAAGTACCCGGTCACCGCCGTCGAGATCGCCGTGTCCGGCACGGGCACCGAAGAGCTGCGGACCGCGCTGGCGACGGAGGCCGCGCAGATCGGCGTCGACGTCGCCGTCGTATCGGCGGGGCTGAGCCGGCGGGCGCAGCGTCTGGTCGTCATGGACGTGGACTCCACGCTCATCCAGGACGAGGTGATCGAGCTCTTCGCGGCCCACGCGGGCTGCGAGGACGAGGTCGCCGCCGTGACCGAACAGGCGATGCGGGGCGAGCTCGACTTCGAACAGTCGCTGCACGCGCGGGTCGCGCTGCTCGCGGGGCTCGACGTGTCGGTGGTGGACAAGGTGCGGTCCGAGGTGCGGCTGACACCCGGTGCCCGCACCCTGATCCGTACGCTGAAGCGCCTCGGCTATCAGGTCGGCGTCGTCTCCGGGGGCTTCACCCAGGTCACGGACGACCTGAAGGAACGTCTCGGCCTCGATTTCGCCTCCGCCAACACGCTGGAGATCGTCGACGGGAAGCTCACGGGCCGTGTGGTCGGCGATGTGGTGGACCGGGCGGGGAAGGCGCGGCTGCTGCGGAGTTTCGCCGAGCAGGCGGGAGTGCCGCTCGCCCAGACCGTGGCCATCGGTGACGGCGCCAACGACCTGGACATGCTGAACACGGCAGGGCTCGGTGTGGCGTTCAACGCCAAGCCGGTCGTGCGCGAGGCCGCGCACACGGCGGTGAACGTTCCCTTCCTGGACACGGTGCTGTATCTGCTCGGCATCACACGCGAAGAGGTCGAGGCCGCCGACGGCCTGATCGACTGAGCGCGGGACGACAGGGAAGGACCCCGGTGCGGATACCGTCGGATACCGCACCGGGGCCCTTCCCTCGTAGTCCTGTCCCGGGCTCAGCCGTTCGGCGTCCAGTATTCGACCAGCTTGCCCACACCGTGTTCCAGCGACTTCCAGGTGCCGGTGAACTCGATGACGCCGAAGGCGGCGGTCGGGAACCCGTCCCGGGCCACCCTCGCCGGCGCGTCCCCGGTCGCCGAGCCCGAGAGGGCGTCCACAGCGGCATGCATGCCGGGGTTGTGGCCGATGACCAGGAGGTTGCGCACCTCGTCGGGAGTCTCGTTGAACACGGCGATCAGTTCGCCGAGTGAGGCCTCGTACAGCCTCTCCTCGTACACGGTCCTGGGCCGGTGCGGGAACTCGTGGACCGCGAGCTTCCAGGTCTCGCGCGTCCTGACGGCGGTCGAGCACAGGGCCAGATCGAAGTCGATGCCGGAATCGACGAGCTTGCGGCCCGCGACGGGCGCGTCTTTGCGACCGCGTTCCGCCAGCGGCCGCTCGTGGTCGGATTCCTCCGACCACTCCGCTTTTGCATGCCTGAGAAGGACGATCCTGCGAGGTGTATCGACGCTCATACACCTCAGCTTCGCACGAAATGTGCCGCCTGGCGCAGGGTGTTGACGTGCTCCCCCGGTCCGGTGAATCACTCGAACGGCCCACCGGTCGGGTGTCAGGGGGAGAGCAGGTCCATGATGTGCGCGAGCAGTCGGCCGAGCGCGGGATCGCCGGTGGCGGCGCGGGCCTCACCGGGGCCGACGATCAGCAGCAGGAGGGCGGCGAAGGCGAGCGCGGGCAGCACGACGGCCCACCACGGCAGCCGGACCTCGACGCGGTCCGAGGCCGGGGTGGTGGACCGGGTGTGTGTACGGACCGGCATGTCGCCTCCGTGGGTGTTCGGTTCGGTACTCCCGAACCTACGGACCCGGCGCCGCCGATCCCATCCGGTGATCCACCCACTTGACCCTGACCCTGTCCCCCTAGGGGATGGGGGGCTGGCCCTACCCCCATCCCCGGAACGTCAGGGGGAGGCGATGGAGGCGATCACTCCGATGACCACCGTGATGAGCAGCATCGCCCCGAAGACGAGGAGCAGCTTCTTCTGGCCGTTCTGTGGGTTCGGCTCGAGCACAGGAGACATGGCTCCAGTCTCGCATCTCAGCATTCGTCCTCGATGGTCCGGTCCCGTCCGGCGAGTACGCCCGCGATCATCTGCGGCACCAAGAGGGCGGCCATCAGAGCGATCGGCAGCCCCCAGCCGCCGCTGTGCTGGTAGAGCACGCCGACGAGCAGGGGGCCGGGGATCGAGATCAGGTACCCGGTGGACTGGGCGAAGGCCGACAGCCTGACGACTCCCGCGCCGGTGCGCGAGCGCATCCCGATCATGGTGAGGGCGAGCGGGAAGGCGCAGTTGGCGACGCCGAGCAGCAGCGCCCAGGCCCAGGCTCCGGCGGCGGGCGCGAGGTAGAGGCCCGCGTAGCCGATGAGACCGCAGGCGCTGAGGAAGACGGCGATCGGGCCCTGGTTGCGCATTCGGGAGGCGACGCGGGGAATGACGAAGGCGAGGGGCACTCCCATCGCCATGGTCACCGCGAGCAGGAGGCCCGCGGTGAAGGCCGGGACCCCGGCGTCGCGGAAGATCTGCGGCATCCATCCCATGGTGATGTACGCGGCAGTGGCCTGGAGGCCGAAGAACGAGGCGAGGGCCCAGCCGGTCCTGCTGCGGGTGATCCGGAGGACCGGGGCGTCCTTCTGCTGACGGGCGGTGGGCTGTCCCGGTGCGGTACCCCGGTCCCGTACGAGAGCGATCCACGGCACGACCGCGACGGCGGCGAGCACGGCCCAGAGCGCCAGCCCGGTCTTCCAGCTGCCGCCGAGCGCGTTCGTCATGGGCACGGTGAGGGCTGCCGCGAGCGCGGTGCCCGTGGCCAGGGCCATGGAGTAGAGACCGGTCATGGTGCCGACGCGGTCGGGGAACCAGCGCTTGACGATCACCGGCATCAGGATGTTGCTGACGGCGATGCCCATGAGGGCGAGCGCGCTGGCCGCGAGGAAGCCGGCCGTGCCGCCGACGAAGGGGCGGATCGCCAGACCCGCGGCGATGGCCACCATGCCCGCGCAGACGACCGCGCCCGCGCCGAAGCGGCGCGCGAGCCGCGGCGCCATGACGCCGAAGAGCGCGAAACAGAGGGGCGGTACGGAGGTGAGCACACCGGCGACACTGCCGCTCATGCCGAGCCCGTCCCGCACCTCTTCGAGGAGGGCGCCGAGGCTGGTGATGGCGGGGCGGAGGTTGAGCGCGGCAAGCACGAGCCCGGCCATGACCAGGCGCAGCAGCCAGGGGGAGGGTCCTGGGGCCGCCGCGTCGGACAGCGGGCCGAGGGGGGTCGGCTTCGAGTGCAGGGTCCGTGTCTCGTCGTCGGGCATCTGCCCATCATAGAATCATGGGATGATTGGTTGTCCAATCCCGAACAAGGAGCACCATGGCGCTGACGTCTCCGCGGCGTTCGGCACTCGCCGACCAGGTGATTGCCCAGCTGAGGAATCAGATCACCTCGGGCGAGTGGCCCGTGGGGTCACGGATCCCCACCGAACCCGAGCTGGTCGAACAGCTCGGGGTGGCCCGCAACACCGTCCGCGAGGCGGTGCGCGCACTCGCGCACAACGGTCTCCTGGACATCCGGCAGGGTTCCGGCACGTATGTCGTCGCGACCAGTGAGCTGGCCGGGGTCATGCACCGGCGCTTCGCCTCCGCCGATCCGCGCCATGTCGCCGAGCTGCGCTCGACGCTGGAGTCCTCGGCGGCCCGGCTGGCCGCCGTCCGGCGTACGGAGCGCGACATGCGCCAGCTCGACGCGCTGATGACCCGGCGCGAGGAGGCATGGGCCACGGGGGACGCGGAGGCGTTCGTCGCGGCGGACGCGACCCTGCATCTGGCCGTGGTCGCCGCCTCGCACAACGACGTGCTGACGGAGCTCTACGCGGACCTGGGTGATCTGCTGCGCGACTATCTCCGCGACGACGTCGGCCCCGAGCTGCGGCCGGAGAAGCACATGGACCACGCGCGGCTGGTCGAGGCGATCCGTGCGGGTGACGCCGAGACCGCGGCGGCGGAGGCCGCGAGCCACGCCCTGAGCTGCTTGGTGGACCGGGTCTGAGCCGTGCCCGGCACCCTCTAGCCCGGCTGGTGGCTGACCCAGGCCGAGGCGACCTCTTTCCAGCAGCGGTCGTCGAGCCGTACGGTCCGGCCCGGCTCCACCGCTACCGCCTTGCCGTCCGCGTCGACGTCCCACCAGCGGTCGCACTCGGTGTGGAGCCGCACGAGGTCGATGGAGGGGTACGGGTTGTGGCAGTACGCGATGACGCGGGAGCCCTCGACCGACGTACGGCATTCCGAGCCCGAGGGCTCCGGGGTGGGGGCGAGGGGGGCCGCTGCTCCGGAGGCGGCCCGGTTCGCCGCGTACACGCCGACGGGGGTGACGAGAGCGGCGAGGGCGGCCGAGACGGCCAGCAGGGCCGAGGTTCGGCGAAGTGTGGGGCGCACAGCAGTCTCCTCCCCGCGGCCTGACCAGAAGTCCGGTTCCTCCACAGTCTGCGGTGGACGGGCCATCTTTTCGACTCGGAGCGCGGGGCCGGGCGAACGCGCGTACCGGGACGCATGAGGGCCGCGTACCGGTACCGGTACGCGGCCCTCATGAGAGACGGGAGGTCAGGCGCCCATCATGTGCACGCCGCCGTCGACGTGGATGATCTCGCCCGTGGTCTTCGGGAAGAAGTCCGAGAGGAGCGCGACGACACCGCGGCCGGCCGGCTCCGGGTCGTTCATGTCCCACGCCAGCGGAGAGCGGTGGTTCCAGACGTCCGCGAGCTCCGAGAAGCCCGGGATCGACTTGGCGGCCATGGAACCGAGCGGTCCGGCGGAAATCAGGTTGCAGCGCAGGCCGTCCTTGCCCAGGTCACGGGCGAGGTAGCGGGAGGTGGCCTCCAGCGCGGCCTTGGCCGGGCCCATCCAGTCGTACTGCGGCCAGGCGTACTGCGCGTCGAAGGTGAGACCGACGATCGAGCCGCCGTCGCTCATCAGCGGCTTGCAGGCCATGGCGAGCGACTTCAGGGAGAACGCCGAGACGTGCATGGCCGTGGCGACCGACTCGAAGGGGGTGTTGAGGAAGTTGCCGCCGAGCGCGTCCTGCGGCGCGAAGCCGATGGAGTGCACGACACCGTCGAGCGAGCCGAGCTCGTCGCGGACCAGACCGGCCAGGCGGTCCAGGTGCTCGTCGTTGGTCACGTCCAGCTCGATGACCTTCGCCGGCTTCGGCAGCTTCCTGGCGATGCGTTCGGTCAGCGTGGGCCGCGGCCAGGCGGTGAGGATGACCTCGGCGCCCTGCTCCTGGGCCACCTTCGCGGTGTGGAAGGCGATGGAGGACTCCATCAGCACACCCGTGATGAGAATGCGCTTGCCGTCGAGAATTCCGCTCATGGTGATCAGTGACCCATGCCCAATCCGCCGTCAACGGGGATGACGGCTCCAGTGATGTACGAGGCGTCGTCGGAGGCGAGGAAGCGCACCGCTGCGGCGATCTCCCCGGGCTGCGCGTAGCGGCCGAGCGGCACCTGGGCGACGATGCCCTTGCGCTGCTCCTCGGTGAGCGCCTGGGTCATGTCGGTGTCGACAAACCCGGGCGCGACGACGTTGAAAGTGATGTTCCGCGAGCCGAGCTCACGGGCCAGCGACCGGGCGAAGCCGACGAGGCCCGCCTTGGAAGCGGCGTAGTTCGCCTGTCCCGCCGAGCCGAGGAGGCCCACGACGGAGGAGATCAGGACGACACGGCCCTTCTTGGCGCGCAGCATGGCGCGGTTGGCGCGCTTGACGACCCGGAAGGTGCCGGTGAGGTTGGTGTCGAGTACGGACGTGAAGTCCTCCTCGGACATCCGCATGAGCAACTGGTCCTTGGTGATACCGGCGTTGGCGACCAGTACCTCGACGGGACCGTGCTTCTCCTCGATCTCCTTGTAGGCCTGCTCCACCTGCTCGGTATCCGTGATGTCGCAACGGACGGCCAGGCAGCCCGCCTCGGTGAGTTCCTTCGGCGGCTCGCCGGAGCGGTAGGTGATCGCGACCTTGTCGCCGTTGTCGGCGAAAGCGCGGGCGATGGCGAGGCCGATGCCCCGGTTTCCTCCGGTGACGAGAACCGAGCGGCTCAACGGATCACCCTTTCCTTGGCGGTCTGGTACATCGAAAACCTATCGGTACCGGGCCGCCTACAGAGAATCGCCCTCTGACAGCGCCGACGGGCGGCCTCTGTCGGGTTCCTACAGTCGCCGCCCGGCTGAACGTCCCGGTCAGTCCGGCGCGATCACTTCGAGGCGGGGAAAATACGTGCGGTACCGCGCCGCGTCACGGGTGAGCAGACGATATCCGGCGACCGCCGCGTGCGCCCCGATGTAGAAATCGGGCAGCGGAGAACGCTTCTGCCCGCCGTTCGCGCGATACCGCTTGAACGCCTTGCCGGCCAGGAAGCCAGCAGTCCAGGGCAACGGATGGCGTTCGTAGTCCGAGCCGAGCATGCCGTCCAGCAACTCGACCGAGTCGTAGCCGACGGAGATCTCCGAGTAGATGACCGGGTTGATGACCAGGGCTCCGTCATCCCTGGCCTCAGCGATCTTGCCGGCGGACCACTCGCACCATCGGGGATCACCGGTGACGACGTCGAGGATGACGCGCGAATCGACGAGCACGGCCGGGGGTGCGCTGTCGCGGACGAGCCGCCGGGCAGGCTCACTCGCCACGCAGCATCTCCATGATCTCGTCGGTGGACATGCCTTCCACGTCCTGACTGACCCTGCTGTCCCGCATCCGCCGGACCAGCCGTTCTCCGGGCGTCTCCGCCTCGCCCACGCGCACGATCTGGAGAGCTCCGTCCACCTCTATGACATCGACCCGGTCGCCACAATCGCGGGCTTCGATACGCCCGACAGGTGCGGGCCCAGTCACCGACCCGCACCAATTGCGCGGGCGCGGTCAGCCCGTTGGCCACCAACGCCTCGATCACTTGCCCGTGCGACACGTGCGCACTCGCGCCACCAGGACACACCTCATCGATGATCCCGGCCAGGTCCTCCAGACTCACCCACCGTTCGTCGGGCAGCGTGGACAGGATCTTGGCGGCGGCATCGAAGCCGGTCCGCCGGCCGGCCAGTAGTCGTAGCGCGCGTGCGCCTCCCAGAGGAAAGTCATCTCGTCCGGGTAGTGCCCGAGCGCTTCCTTGGCCAAGCCCGGTCAGCCGCCAGATGCGGTTGGCACGGGTCAGCCACCCGGCCTTGCTCAGCGAGGTCGCGGTGTAGCCGAGATTGGTGTCCACATCGCTCTTCGCCCTGGGCCACGAGCGGCAACCCAGTCGCCCGCCAGGGCAGGATCGGCCAGGTGGATCAACCGCTTCGCTTCGCGGAAGGGAAGGCCGTCCGGGAGATGCTCGGCGAGGACGGTCGCTGCCAGACGGACGGCACGGGCACTGATCGCGAATGCGGTGGGCTCAACTTCCTTTCGTGGAGCCGCGGAGTGTTCAGTCGAGGGCGACGGGTGTGGTCGGCTCCACGGCGCCGTTCACGGTGACCAGCAGCAGGTCACCGACGGTCGCGTCGTCGCCGAGCCCCAGTTCCGATACGGGCCGTGATCCTGGAATCTCACGTGCGGCGATCGGTGTGAGCCACAGCTCGTTCTTCGGGCCCTGAAAGGCGAGCAGCACGCAGGTCTCGTCCTTGCGGACCTTCGACACCACATCGCTGAGCCGGTCGGGCAGTACCGCACAGACCACGGTCAGGCTCTGCCTTTCCGCCCGGGGAAAGGCAGAGATCATTTCCAGCAGCCCGGGGGCGGAGAAGGTGCCGTCCAGCAGGCGCTCCACGCCTGCCCGGTCGCCTGACCGCTCGTCCTCCCGCGCGTGCACGAACCGCACGATCGGCAAGCCGTCGTCAAGCACCTGTTGCCAGCGGGGCAGCATGAAGTCGATGTGCAGCGCGTCCTCGCGGGTCGCTCCCGCGTCACCGACACGCTCACCGATGCCGGCCAGCCAGGCGTTGATCTCGGCCCAGCGCCAGACGAGTGAGCGCCCGACCGTGCCCTCCGGGTCCGGGAAGGCACCCGCGTCCGCTCGCCGCTCCCCGTTCACCCATTGGAGTACGTTCTGACGGCTGCGGCCCGTCCGCTCGGCAATATCCGACACGCCCACCAGATCCGGGTCCAGCCGCAGCAGCCGTAGCCGGGGCAGAGCGCTTCTCAGTCGTACGACCAGGCGGTGCGCGGCGTCGATGGCGCTGTCCCCCGACTCGGACAGGTCCAGCAGGTGCTTGTCCCTGTGCTGAGTGAGCAGTCCGTCGAACTCGTCGAAAATGACGCCGACCGCCAGGTCGTCGTCCACGCTGATGCCGTCCACGACGAACAGAAACTCGTACTCCATCTCGCCCTCGTCCCCCCTTTGGCTGTGCTGTCACATGCCTGCGCGCCAGGGTTCGCCACCCCTGCGAGGCAGACTTACCCAGGACCCATGTGTTGTCAAACGACAACATCCCCACCAGGGGTGCGGCGCGGGTCACCTTTGGGGAGCGGGCAGCGCTTCGCCCGCCATGCGAGCTTGCGCGCCATGCCTCCCGGGTTCTTCGCCGTGCCCGGGACCGGGATGGTGAGGCAGCCTCCTTCGGGGCAGGGGCAGTACAGGCGGCCCCAGTGCCCCTCCTTATGCAGAGTCCAGCCTTCAGCTATCAGCCGCTTGAGGACTATGCGGATCTCTTTGTCCTGGTGATCCGCCGGTGACAACTCTCGCCCGACCATGCACCGTCTCCCCAACGCTCGGCGCCGGCAACACAGTTGAACGTCAACTCGGCGTGACGGAGAGACTACATCGAGAGACTGACAACCCGCCAAATCGCACGTCGATACGACGATTGAACCTGGATTCGATCAGTTACGGCCATGTGGGAGCAGGCAGCAGATCTGTTTGCCGACGGGCGTCAGAGTGACGTCCCAGCCCGGCGCGAGAAAGTCCATGAGAGGCAGCCCACGACCGGATTCGGCAGTGGGGTCATCGAGTTGGACCCCCGCCCGGTGCGGGAAGTCGCGCTGATCCGGGTGATGGGGCTTGACCCACACCCCGGCGGCCAAGCTGTCCCGCATCGAGACGGCCAACGGACACATCCGTCCCGCCGAGGTGGCTGCCCTGCTCCAGTCGTACGGCTGGTTGACCGCGAAGTCGTATCCGCCCTCGAAGGACTGGCCAAGGACGCGCGCAAGCAGGGCTGGTGGCAGACCTACAGCGGGGTCGTCGCCCCGGCCTATGCGGACTACATCTCTCTTGAGTCCGACGCCGCCAACGTCCATGAGTTCGCACCGCTACTGGTTCCCGGGCTCCTGCAGACCGCCTCGTATACGCGGGAAACCATCGCCGCCGACGCACCCACCCGCACACCCGGAGAGGTTGCGGCCCTTGCCGAGGTACGGCAGGCCCGGCAGGCGGTACTCATCCGCCCCCAACACGCAGTCAACTTGACCCGGCCCTGAAGGACCGGGCTTGGAGGTGGGGCGCCACTGGCTGTGGTGTGGCCTCCTCCGTCCGGACCACCTGTGGGGTGGGAAACGTGTAGCCGACCGGAGACAGTCCGTTGCATGGTTCTCTCCGAAGTACTTCAGAGAGAAGGGGGGCCCTTCGTGGCCCACGAGGTAGATCAGTCATTCCTGGCGCTGCCGCTGCGTGCCCTCGCCGACGCGGCGCTCGCACGCGCCCGCGCGCTCGGTGCGGTGCACGCGGATTTCCGGTTCGAGCGGGTGCGGAGCGCCGGCTGGCGGCTCCGTGACGCCCGGCCGTCCGGTTCGTCGGACAGCACCGACCTCGGGTACGCGGTCCGTGTCGTGCACGGCGGGGCGTGGGGGTTCGCGTCCGGGGTGGATCTGACGATGGACGCCGCGGCGAAGGTGGCCTCACAGGCCGTGGCCATGGCCAAGCTGTCGGCGAAGGTGATCGCGTCGGCCGGTTCGGACGAGCGGGTGGAGCTGGCCGACGAGCCCTCGCACGGGGAGCGGACCTGGGTCTCGGCGTACGAGACCGACCCGTTCTCCGTACCGGACGAGGAGAAGACGGCGCTGCTCGCCGAGTGGAGCGGCCGGCTCCTGGGCGCCGAGGGCGTCGCGCATGTGGACGCCTCACTGATGACCGTCCACGAGAACAAGTTCTACGCGGACACCGCGGGCACCGTCACCACCCAGCAGCGGGTGCGGGTGCATCCTCAGCTCACGGCGGTGGCCGTGGACGGGACGACCGGCGAGTTCGACTCGATGCGGACCATCGCGCCGCCGGTCGGGCGGGGCTGGGAGTACCTGACGGGCACCGGCTGGGACTGGGACGCCGAGCTGGAGCGGATTCCGGGGCTGCTCGCCGAGAAGATGCGGGCGCCGAGCGTCGAGGCGGGGTCGTACGACCTGGTCGTCGACCCGTCCAATCTCTGGCTGACCATCCACGAGTCGATCGGCCACGCCACCGAGCTCGACCGGGCGCTGGGGTACGAGGCGGCGTACGCGGGAACGTCGTTCGCCACCTTCGACCAGCTGGGGAAGCTCACGTACGGCTCCCCCGTCATGAACGTGACGGGTGACCGCACCGCCGAGCACGGGCTCGCGACCATCGGGTACGACGACGAGGGCGTCGAGGCGCAGTCGTGGGACCTCGTGAAGGACGGGACGCTCGTCGGCTACCAGCTGGACCGCCGGATCGCGAAGCTCACGGGCCTCGGCCGCTCCAACGGGTGCGCGTACGCGGACTCCCCCGGCCATGTGCCCGTGCAGCGCATGGCGAACGTGTCGCTGGCGCCGGATCCCGGCGGGCTGTCCACCGAGGATCTGATCGGCGGTGTGGAGCGCGGGATCTATGTGGTCGGCGACCGCTCGTGGTCGATCGACATGCAGCGCTACAACTTCCAGTTCACCGGGCAGCGCTTCTTCCGGATCGAGAACGGCAAGCTCGCCGGTCAGCTCCGCGATGTCGCCTACCAGGCGACGACGACCGACTTCTGGGGCTCGATGGAGAAGGTCGGCGGCCCGCAGACGTACGTCCTGGGCGGCGCGTTCAACTGCGGCAAGGCCCAGCCGGGCCAGGTCGCCGCCGTGTCGCACGGCTGCCCGTCCGCCCTTTTCCGCGGCGTGAACATCCTCAACACCACGCAGGAGGCCGGACGATGAGCAGGGTCAGCAAGCCGTACGAGATCGTCGAGCGGGCTCTCGGGCTGTCCACGGCCGACGGGTGCGTGGTCATCGCCGACGAGAACTCCTCCGCGAATCTGCGCTGGGCGGGCAACGCGCTCACCACGAACGGGGTGACCCGGGGGCGGACGCTCACCGTCATCGCCACGGTCGACGGCTCCGAGGGCACGGCGTCCGGCGTCGTGTCCCGCTCGGCCGTCACCGCCGACGACCTGGAACCGCTCGTCCGCGCCGCCGAGGCCGCCGCACGCGGGGCCGGACCTGCCGAGGACGCGCAGCCGCTGGTCTCCGGGGTGCCCGCCTCCCCGGACTTCACGGACGCGCCGGCCGAGACGGGAGCCGACGTGTTCGCCGACTTCGCCCCGTCGCTCGGTGACGCCTTCGCCCGCGCGCGGGCGGGGGGCCGTGAGCTGTACGGCTTCGCCAACCACGAGATGACCTCGACGTACGTCGGTACGTCGACGGGGCTGCGGCTGCGTCACGACCAGCCGAACGGCACGCTGGAGCTGAACGCCAAGTCCCCCGACCGTGCGCGTTCGGCGTGGGCCGGCCGCTCCACCCGGGACTTCAAGGACGTCGACCCGGCGGCGCTGGACGCCGAGCTCGCGCAGCGGCTCCGCTGGGCGGAGCGCCGTATCGAACTGCCCGCCGGACGGTACGAGACGCTGCTGCCGCCCACGGCCGTCGCCGACCTGCTGATCTACCAGCTGTGGTCGTCGGCCGGCCGGGACGCGGCCGAGGGCCGGACGGTGTTCTCCAAGCCGGGCGGGGGCACGCGGCTCGGCGAGACGCTTTCCGGGCTCCCGCTGACGCTGCGCAGCGACCCCCGTGCCCCGGGTCTGGAGTCCGCGCCGTTCGTGATCGCCCACGCCTCCGGGGACAGCGGTTCCGTCTTCGACAACGGTCTGCCGCTCGCGCCGACGGACTGGTTGAAGGACGGCAGGCTGGAGCGCCTGACCACGACGCGGCACTCGGCGGGCCTGACGGGGCTGCCCGTCGCCCCGGCCATCGACAATCTGGTGCTCGACGGCGGTGGGGAGAAGTCCCTGGAGGAGATGGTCGCCGCGACGACCGGGCCCGCCCTGCTGCTGACCTGCATGTGGTACATCCGGGAGGTCGATCCGGCGACGCTGCTGCTGACCGGGCTGACCCGCGACGGGGTGTATCTCGTCGAGGACGGGGAGGTCGTCGGCGAGGTGAACAACTTCCGGTTCAACGAGTCGCCCGTCGATCTGCTGTCGCGGGCCACGGAAGCGGGCCGTACGGAGAAGACGCTGCCGCGGGAGTGGGGCGACTGGTTCACCCGGGCCGCCATGCCGGCGCTGCGGATTCCGGATTTCAACATGAGCTCGGTCAGCCTCGGCGTATGACCCACCTAGACTGGCCGCGCTTGCATTTCAACGCACGAGTATTCGATACACGAGTAGAGGAGACACGGAACCGTGACGGACATCGTCGACGAGCTGAAGTGGCGCGGACTGTTCGCCCAGTCCACTGATGAGGACGCCCTGCGCAAGGCTCTCGCGGACGGTCCGGTCACGTTCTATTGCGGCTACGACCCCACCGCGGCCAGTCTGCACGTCGGACATCTGGTGCAGGTCCTCACCATGCGCCGGCTCCAGCAGGCCGGGCTCCGGCCGCTCGCCCTGGTGGGCGGGGCCACGGGTCAGATCGGTGACCCCCGCCCGACGGCCGAGCGCACGCTGAACGACCCGGAGACCGTCGCGGCCTGGGTGTCACGGCTGCGGGCCCAGATCGAGCCGTTCCTCTCCTTCGAGGGCGACAACGCGGCCGTCATGGTGAACAACCTGGACTGGACCGCGGGCATGTCCGCGATCGAGTTCCTGCGGGACATCGGCAAGCACTTCCGGGTCAACAAGATGCTCACCAAGGACTCGATCGCCCGGCGGCTGGAGTCCGACGAGGGCATCAGCTACACCGAGTTCAGTTACCAGCTGCTCCAGAGCATGGACTTCCTGGAGCTGTACCGGCGGTACGGCTGCACCTTGCAGCAGGGTGGCAGCGACCAGTGGGGCAACCTCACGGCGGGCCTCGACCTGATCCACCGCCTGGAGCCGGGTGCCGCGGTGCACGCGCTGGCGACACCGCTGATGGTGAAGGCGGACGGCACGAAGTTCGGCAAGTCCGAGAGCGGCGCCGTCTGGCTGGACGCCACGATGACGACTCCGTACGCGTTCTACCAGTTCTGGCTGAACGCGGACGACCGGGACATCTCGCGGTACATGCGCATCCTCAGCTTCAAGAGCCCCGAGGAGCTCGAAGAGCTGGAGAAGCTGACCGAGGAACGTCCGCAGGCGCGTTCGGCGCAGCGCGCGCTGGCCGAGGAACTGACCACGCTGGTGCACGGCGGCGCGCAGTGCGCCGCCGTCATCGCCGCGTCGAAGGCCCTCTTCGGCCAGGGTGACCTGGCCGAGCTGGACGAGGCGACGCTGAGCGCGGCGCTCTCGGAGGTGCCCCACGCGCGGGTCACGGAGCTCGGCCCGCTGGTCGACCTGCTGGTCGAGGCCGGTCTGGCGCCGAGCAAGTCGGGTGCCCGCCGGACGGTGAAGGAGGGCGGCGCCTACGTGAACAACGTGAAGGTCACGGACGGTGAGAGCGCTCCGGCCCGCGAGGAGCTGCTGCACGAGCGCTGGCTGGTCCTGCGCCGGGGCAAGAAGAACCTGGCGGCGATCGAGGTCACGGCCGGCTGACACCGGACGGACCGTCCGCACCTCGGACGCGCATGACACCGCGGCCGGACACATACCTCGTGTCCGGCCGCGGTGCTGCGCTCGGGAACCGCGCTCGCGAAGCGGCACCTTCGGCCCTGCCGTCAGGTTCTCCGCTTGCCCCTGCCCCGGATCGAGGCCCACAGCATGTCTCCCACACCGACCACCACCACCGCACCGATCAACTGCAGCACGTGACGAATCCAATCGATGCCGTCGGTGTCCTCGACGCCGATCCACGACGCGACGGCGTTACCCAGGATGCTGCCGATGATGCCGAACACGACCGTCAGCCAGAGAGGAATGTTCTGCTTGCCCGGCAGGATCGCCCTGGCGATCACACCGAGCACCAGACCCACGATAATTGCCCACAACCAGCTCATTTCGCCTCCTCGTGCGGCGCGGTGTGCGCACGTCCGCCAGTCTTCGGCCACCCTGGGTACGGCGCATGCCGGAGTGGTCCGTACGTGGTGCGCCCCAGCCGCCACCCCGGACGGACCGGCCCCGCTCTCGACACGGCGCGTCCCCGGCGTACCGTGGAAGTGACCCGGTCCGGGAGTGTCCGGCACAGCGATCTGGTGGTGGAGCATGACGCGGAAGAGGAGCGACGCGGAGGTCTTCCGTATCACGGGTGCGCGGCAGGGCCTCGCCGAGGACGTGCGGGGCAGGCAGCGGCGCTACGTGATCTCGATGTCCGTGCGAACCCTCGCCGTGGTGCTGTCGGCGGTGCTGTGGAACGTCGAGAGGCATGTGGCCGTCGTGGCGCTGGCTCTGGGTGTCCTGCTCCCCTATGTGGCGGTCGTCATCGCCAACGGGGGCCGGGAGAACGCGACTTCACTGCCCTCGACGTTCGTGCCCTCGCCGACGAGGACCGCTCTGGACGCAGCTCCGGAGGCGGCTGAGACGGTGACGGACAGGGAACCGGGACCCTCCGCGGAGGCCCCGTTTCCACACGCGCACGGCTGAGCCGGCGGCGTCCCGCAGGCTCAGGAGCTGCTCGGGTCAATCATGAGGTTCGGGTGCACCGCACCCTGGTCCCCGTGGCATACTTCGTACGCGCTCCGCATCCCCCGTCGGAGCGAAGGACCGACGCCGGGCAGCTCCCCCCGTGGCTGCTCGGCGTCGCCTTTTCTCCGGCGGGGACGATGCGTCGCCCGGCGCCCGGAACGGCTGGCCTAGGGTTGAGTCCGTGAACCTTTTCGAGACCCACGCCGAGAGCGCCACCCCTTCGCCGATCTGTTCCGCCAAGGGCTGTCGCGACGCCGCCGTGTGGGTCCTGGCCTGGAACAATCCCAAGCTGCACACCCCCGAGCGCCGCAAGACCTGGCTGGCCTGCGACGCACACCGGGAACACCTTTCCTCGTTCCTCGGTGTGCGCGGATTCCTGAAGGATGTCGTGACTCTGGCGGAGTGGGAGTCCCCGGCCGCCGACCGCTGAGATCGGCCGCGACCGCTGCGGTCGGCTGCCGGTCGCCGAGATCAGCCGCCGATCGCCGACATCGGGCGGTCGGGCTGGAGGAAGGACGGGTCGTCCAGTCCGGATCCGGCCTTCTTGCCCCACATCGCGAGCTTCCAGATCCTGGCGATCTCCTCGTCGGGCGCCTCCGAGCGCAGTGCGCCGCGCAGATCGGTCTCCTCGCGGGCGAAGAGGCAGGTGCGGATCTGGCCGTCGGCGGTGAGCCGGGTACGGTCACAGGCTCCGCAGAACGGCCGGGTGACGGAGGCGATGACGCCCACGCGGTGCGTTCCGCCGTCCACGGTCCACCGCTCGGCGGGTGCGGAGCCGCGCTCGTCCTGGCCCTCGTCGGTGAGCGTGAAACGGGTGCGCAGCGAGGCGAGGATGTCGCCCGCCGTGATCATCCCGTCCCGCTTCCAGCCGTGCTGGGCGTCGAGGGGCATCTGCTCGATGAAGCGGAGCTCGTAGTCGTGGGCCACGGCCCAGGCCAGCAGATCCGGTGCCTCGTCCTCGTTGAGTCCGGGCATCAGGACGGTGTTGACCTTGACGGGGGTGAGACCGGCCTCGTGGGCCGCCTTGAGTCCGTCGAGCACGTCCTGGTGGCGGTCACGGCGGGTGAGGGTCTTGAAGACGTCGGGGCGCAGGGTGTCCAGGGAGACGTTGACCCGGTCCAGGCCGGCCGCCTTGAGGGCGGTGGCGGTGCGCTTGAGCCCGATGCCGTTGGTCGTGAGCGACATTCTGGGGCGGGGCTCCAGCGCGGCGCACTGTTCGACGATGGAGACGAGACCGGGGCGGAGCAGCGGCTCGCCGCCGGTGAAGCGGACCTCGGTGATCCCCAGCTCGGTGACGGCGATCCGGATGAGCCTGACGATCTCGTCGTCGCTCAGCAGCTCGGTCTTGGAGAGCCACTGCAGCCCCTCTTCGGGCATGCAGTAGGTGCATCGCAGATTGCACTTGTCCGTCAGCGATACGCGCAGGTCGGTAGCGACCCGGCCATAGGTGTCGATGAGCACTGTGGGCCCCCTCCCCCGGTGGTGTCCGCGTTTGCGGTCTGACAGTTCCGAGACTACGCGACACCTGTGACACCGACAGGGGCCCGTTTGTCACGAGGCGCGACGCGGCCGCGCCGTAGGACTCTACGACGCGGCCGGGCCAACGGAGTGGGACAGGAGCGGAACGGCTCCGTGAACTCTGGCTCTCAGTGCGCTCCGGTGCCGGTGAGGGACTTGACCTCCAGCTCGGCGTACTTGCCCTTGTCCGGCTCCTCCTTCGAGATGAGGGAGCCGACCCAGCCGAGCAGGAAGCCCAGCGGGATGGAGATCAGGCCCGGGTTCTCCAGCGGGAACCAGGCGAAGTCGACGCCGGGGAACATCGACGACGGCTTGGAGGAGACCACCGGGGAGAACAGCACCAGCAGGACGGACGAGGCGAGACCGCCGTAGATCGACCACAGGGCGCCCTGGGTGGTGAAGCGCTTCCAGAACAGGCTGTAGAGGATCGTCGGCAGGTTGGCCGAGGCCGCGACCGCGAAGGCGAGGGCCACCAGGCCGGCGACGTTCATGTCGCGGGCGAGCGCGCCGAGCGCGATGGAGACGACACCGATGGCGACGGTCGCCCAGCGTGCCGCGCGGACCTCCTCCTTCTCCGTGGCCTTGCCCCTGCGGATGACGTTGGCGTAGATGTCGTGCGCGAAGGACGACGAGGACGCCAGGGTCAGTCCGGCGACGACGGCCAGGATCGTGGCGAAGGCGACCGCGGAGATCACCGCGAGCAGGATGGCGCCGCCGGTGGAGCCCGCGCCGCCGCCGATCTCCAGGGCGGCCAGCGGGGCCGCCGTGTTGCCCGCCTTGTTCGACGCGATGATGTCGTCCGGCTTGAGCAGGGCGGCGGCACCGAAGCCGAGCACGATCGTCATCAGGTAGAAGGCGCCGATGATGCCGATGGCCCAGTTCACGGACTTACGGGCGGCCTTGGCCGTGGGCACGGTGTAGAAGCGGATCAGGATGTGCGGCAGACCCGCGGTGCCGAGCACCAGGGCGATGCCGAGCGAGATGAAGTCCAGCTTCGAGGTGCCGGTGGCGCCGTACTTCAGGCCGGGCTCCAGGAAGGCCGTGCCCTTGCCGCTGTTGCTCGCCGCCGTACCGAGCAGGTCGGAGACGTTGAAGTTGAACTTCAGCAGGATCAGGAAGGTGATGAGCAGGGTGCCCGCGATGAGGAGGACGGCCTTGACCATCTGCACCCAGGTGGTGCCCTTCATGCCGCCGATGGTGACGTACACGATCATGAGCAGGCCGACCAGGGCGACGATCGCGATCTTGCCGCCGTCGCTGGTGATGCCGAGCAGCAGGGAGACCAGGACGCCCGCGCCGGCCATCTGGGCCAGCAGGTAGAAGATCGAGACGACGATCGTCGAGGTGCCTGCCGCGGTCCGGACGGGGCGCTGGCGCATGCGGTAGGCGAGGACGTCGCCCATCGTGTAGCGGCCGGAGTTGCGCAGGGGTTCGGCGACCAGCAGCAGGGCGACGAGCCAGGCGACCAGGAAGCCGATGGAGTAGAGGAAGCCGTCGTATCCGAAGAGGGCGATGGCGCCCGCGATGCCGAGGAACGAGGCGGCGGACATGTAGTCGCCGGAGACCGCGAGGCCGTTCTGGAAGGCGGTGAACTGGCGTCCGCCCGCGTAGAAGTCGGAGGCGCTCTTGGTCTGGCGGCCGGCCCAGACGGTGATGAAGAGCGTCGCCACGACGAACACACCGAACAGGGTGATGATCAGCGTCCGGTGTTCGCTCGCGCCTTCGGCGGCGGCGAGCTGGACGCTGGGGTGGGCGAGAGCGGCGGCGCTCATGCGTCGGCCTCCATACGGGACTTGATCGCTGCGGCCTTCGGGTCGAGCTGGGTGGAGGCGTGGCGCGAGTAGAGCCAGGCGATGAGGAACGTGGTGACGAACTGGAGGAGCCCGAAGACGAGGGCCACGTTGATGTTGCCCACGACCTTGGTGCCCATGAAGCCGCCGGCGTAGCTGGACATCAGCACGTACAGCAGGTACCAGAGCACGAAGGCGACGGTCAGGGGGAAGGCGAAGGCGCGGTGGGAGCGGCGCAGCTCGCCGAACTCCGCGCTCTCCTGCACCTCGATGAAGGCTTCGGTGGTGGGTTGGACCGGCTCTGTACCGGCCGGGGGCGGGGGTGCATCGGTAGCCACGGAATCTCCTCGCGACGCGGGTGCGATGGTGGTGGGAAGGGTGTTCTTCAAGGGGGGACCTCTGTATCGGGAGCGGTGGTACGACTCCCTGACAACGGCACGGAGAGCGGCGCGAAGCGGTTCACCACGGCTCTCGCCGTCTCCGGCTCACCCCTTCGGCCGTATATCCGTAGGGACACGCCTCGAACTCACTTGCGCTTAGTCATTGATACGCCGGGCTGATCAGGGATAACTTCACTCGTCATGTACCCGACCGAGCACACCAGTGTCCGGTCGACTGGCAAGGATGATGTGGAGAACCCATGGCTCATCTGGCATCCCGACGGACCCGCGCACTCGCGCTTCCTGTCGGACTTGCTCTCACCGCTTCGCTGGGCTTCCTTCCGACGGCGGTGGCCTCGGCCGCGCCGACGGACGGGCTGTCCACCGCCGCGGTCACGGCCGACGGGCCGAAGCTGTCCTACGTCGTCAACACCAAGGGCGGCTCAGGCGCGGTCAAGCAGGTCAAGAAGGCCATAGCCGACGCGGGCGGCACGATCGTCATCGCGTACGACCAGATCGGCGTCATCGTCGTCCACTCGCAGAACCCGGACTTCGCGAAGACGATCCGCCAGGTCAGGGGCGTCTCGTCGGCCGGTGCCACGCGCACCAACCCGATCGTGCCCCAGGCGACGAACGACGTGGGCGCTGCCGCGCAGCCGCTCACCGCGGACGAGGCGGCGGCCGCCGCGGCCGACGCGACGGCGGGTCAGGACCCGCTCGAGCCCCTGCAGTGGGACCTGCCCGCCATCAAGGCGGACAAGGCCCACGCGATCTCGCAGGGCAGCAAGAGGGTCACCGTCGCCGTCATCGACACGGGTGTCGACGACACGCACCCCGACCTCGCGCCGAACTTCGACCGTGCGGCCTCGGCGAACTGTGTGACCGGTGCGCCGGACACCACCGAGGGTTCCTGGCGGCCGATGGCCGACGAGAGCGACCACGGCACGCACGTCGCCGGAACCATCGCGGCGGCGAAGAACGGCATCGGCGTGACCGGTGTCGCGCCCGGCGTCAAGGTTTCCGGTATCAAGGTGTCGACCCCGAGCGGCTTCTTCTACAGCGAGGCCGTCGTGTGCGGCTTCATGTGGGCGGCCGAGCAGGGCATCGAGGTGACGAACAACAGTTACTACACCGACCCCTGGCTGTTCAACTGCAAGAACGACCCGGACCAGAGCGCCCTGGTCGAGGCGGTCGGCCGTGCCTCCCGTTACGCGGAGCGCAAGGGCACCGTCAATGTCGCTGCGGCCGGCAACTCCAAGCACGATCTGGCCGCCGACGAGATAGTCGACACGACCAGCCCGAACGACACCACGCCGGTGACCCGCACGATCAACCCGGCTGAGTGCCTCGACATACCGACCCAGCTGCCGGGTGTCGTGACCGTCGCCGCCACGGGTGCCAAGGGCCTGAAGTCCTCGTACTCGAACTATGGTCTCGGCATCATCGACGTGGCCGCCCCCGGTGGCGACTCGACGGTGTACCAGCCGCCGACGGCTCCGGCTGTCAACGGGCGCATCCTGTCCACCCTGCCGGGCGGCGGGTTCGGCTACAAAGCCGGTACGTCCATGGCCTCCCCGCACGTCGCGGGTGTCGTGGCCCTGATCAAGTCGAAGCACCCGTACGCCTCGGCGTTCCAGGTGAAGTCGATGCTGACGCACCAGGCCGACGCCACCGCGTGCGGCGCGCCGTACGACATCAACAACGACGGCACGATCGACGCCGTCTGCGAGGGTTCCACGAACTACAACGGCTTCTACGGAGCCGGTCTCGTGGACGCGCTGGACGCTGTCCGCCGCTGACCCGGCCGGACACCATGAGGAAGGGCCGGGGACGGCGGTCCCCGGCCCTTCCTGCTGCCCCCGATCGGCTCGGCGGTCCTTACGGCTTGATGAGGACCTTCAGGGCCGTACGCTCGTCCATCGCCTTGTAGCCGCCGGGCACCCCGTCGAGACCGACCGTCAGGTCGAAGACGGGCGACGGGTCGATCGTGCCGTCCAGTATGTCGGGGAGCAGTTCCGGGATGTACGTGCGCACCGGGGCGACGCCGCCGCGCAGGGTGATGTTCCGGTCGAACATGACGTCGAGGTCGAGTCCGGTGCCGCTGCCGTGCGGGATACCGACGTAACCGATGGCGCCGCCGTCGCGGACGATGCCGGTCGCCGTACGCATCGACTGCTCGGTGCCGACGGCCTCGATCACGCAGTGGGCGCCTTCGCCCCGGGTCAGTTCCCGTACGGCGGCGAGGGCCGCTTCGCCGCGCTCGGCGACGACGTCCGTGGCACCGAAGGCACGGGCGATGTCCGTACGGGCGCTGTGGCGGCCGAGGGCGATGATCCGCTCGGCGCCGAGGCGCTTGGCCGCCATGACCCCGCACAGGCCGACCGCTCCGTCGCCGACGACGGCGACCGTGCTGCCCGGCTTCACGCCCGCGCCGAGGGCGGCGTGGTGGCCGGTGCCCAGCACGTCGGAGAGGGCCAGGAGCGAGGTGAGCAGCCGCTCGTCGGCCGCCGCGGCGGCGGGGAGCTTGACGAGGGTTCCGTCGGCGAACGGCACCCTGACCGCCTCGCCCTGGCCGCCGTCGGAGCCGGCCGAGCCCCAGAAACCGCCCTGCGCGCAGGAGGTGGTGAGGCCGTCCGCGCAGTACGTGCAGGTGCCGTCGGACCAGACGAACGGGGCGACCACGAGGTCACCCGCCGCGAAGCCGCTGACCTCGTGGCCCGCCTCTTCGACGATGCCGAGGAACTCGTGTCCGATGCGCTGGCCCGGCTGCCGGGGGGACTCGCCCCGGTAGGCCCACAGGTCGCTGCCGCAGATGCAGGCCCGCAGGACCCGCAGGACCACGTCGGTGGGCTGCTGGATCGTGGGGTCGGGCACCTCCTGCACGCGGATGTCGTGGGGAGCGTGGATGACGGTGGCGCGCATGGGTCGGTGTCCTCGCTGGTCTCGGTCTCAGATGGCGATACGGCGTTCACGGTACGCCCCGGTGCCGTCCGCCGCGGAACCCGCACGGTGTGCGAGTACGCCGGTGGTCAGGAGGTACTGGGCCGCGATGTAGGTGAGCATGACCCAGAAGTCGGGGGCGGGCAGTTGGGGCCAGTCGGCGATGCCGGTGGCGATCAGTGCGTCGGAGAGCAGGAAGAGCGCCCCGCCGACTGCCGCGTACCGCCCGAGGACGCCCGCCCGCCAGGCCATGGCGGTGAGCAGCAGGCTGTAGCCGGTCAGTGGAATCCGCAGGTCGGCGGGGAGGTCGGACCAGATCAGCACGAGGAAGCCGGTGAGCACGACGGCGTATCCGACGGCTGCGGACACGGAGCCCCGGGCGCGGCCGAACAGCCTCAGGTAACAGACGTGGCCGAGGGCGAAGGAGCCCATGCCGAGGAGGAAGGCGATGTCCTGGTCGGCCAGCAGCAGCGTGTCGCCGCCCCACCCGAAGAGCAGCGCGGCGACGAGCAGCCGGGGACCTCGGCGGGCCACCGCGTACGCGGCGAGCAGCGGCATCAGCAGCGGCTTGGCGACGAGGTGCGCGAGAGGGATGTCGGCCAGTACCCCGGCGAGGTCGATGGCCGTCGCGACGAGGAACGCGAGGAACAGGGGGCGTGCGAGCCGGTCCCGGCTCGGGACGGGAGCGCTCATCGGGTGCCTTCCGGGGCTGCGGCCGGGGCTGCGGCGGTGACGGTGGCGGCAACGGCGACAGTCGTCGCGGGCTGCCAGCCCGGTCCCCGGAAGACCCGTCCGGCGCGCTCGCGCCAGGTGCGCGCCGCCCGGACGTCGCGGGCGATGGCCGCGTACTCGTGGGTGGCCACGCGCAGCGGGTTGTTCGTCGCGATGTTCTTCGTCAGGCCGAAAACGGGCCGTTCGGTCTCGGCGACGAACGACCGGAAGAGCCGGTCCCAGACGATCAGGATGCCGCCGAAGTTGCGGTCCAGGTAGCCGCCTTGGGAGGCATGGTGCACGCGGTGGTGGGAGGGCGTGTTGAGTACGTACTCGAAGGGCCTGGGCAGCTTGTCGACGCGCTCGGTGTGCACCCAGAACTGGTAGACGAGGTTGACGGCGGAGCAGAAGGCGAGCGCGGCCGGGTGGACGCCGAGGGCGATGAGGGGGACGTAGAACGGCCAGACGGTCAGCGAGGTCCAGGGCTGACGGAGCGCGGTGGTGAGGTTGAACTTACGGCTGGAGTGGTGGACCACGTGGCTGGCCCAGAGGATCCGGATGACGTGGTGGCCGCGGTGGGACCAGTAGTAGAAGAAGTCCTGGGCGAGCAGCATCAGCAGGACCGTCCACCACAGGACGGGGACGCGCAGCGGAGTCAGTTCGTAGACGGCGGTGTATGCCGCGACGATGGGGATCTTCCACAGCAGGTCGAACACCAGGCTGCCGAGTCCCATGGTGACGCTGGTGGCGGCGTCCTTGGTGTCGTATCCGGCGGCTTCCTCGTCCGGACGGAACCGGTAACTGACCATTTCGACCACGGTGAGCAGGACGAAGGCTGGTATTGACCACAGCACGACATCGGGCAGGTTCGGCTCCATGCGAGCACCGTAGAGGCGTCGGCCGACTGCCGCTAGACGTTGTTACCCACAAGTATGCGAGACCGCGTGTCAGCAGCCGTTGGTGACTTCCGCCAAGAACGGTGGCGCGGGAGCGGCGGCGACGGGACCGGACGGCCTCTCACACGCCCGCGGCCCCGAGCGCCGCCCCCGCCGCGTACGTGACCGCCATCGCCACCGCTCCCCCGCCCACGTTGCGCAGGACGGCGGGCCAGGGTGCCGCCGCTCCGAGGCGGGCGCTCCACCACCCCGTCAGCGCCAGGGTGGCCATGACCGACACCACGGTGACCGGCAGCCTCAGTGGGACCGGCGGCAGCAGGATGGCGAGCAGGGGCAGGAGCGCCCCCAGCGTGAAGGCCAGGAAGCTCGCGCCCGCGGCGTGCCACGGATTCGTCAGACCGTCCGGGTCGATGCCCAGCTCGACCTGGGCGTGAGCGCGCAGGGCGTCGCGTTCGGTGAGCTGGAGCGCGGCCTCCTTGGCCACCGCCGTGCTCAGGCCCTTGTCCTCCAGGAGGCCGGTGAGTTCGGCGAGTTCGGCCTCGGGGGTCTCCGAGAGCTCGCGGCGCTCGGTCGCCAGGGCGGCCTTCTCCGAGTCGCGCTGGGTGGAGACCGATACGTACTCACCGGCCGCCATCGACATGGACCCGGCGAGCAGCCCGGCCAGCCCCGCCGTGAACAGGGCGCCACGGTCGCTGGTCGCTCCGGCGACGCCGACCACCAGGCCGGCGGTGGACACCACACCGTCGTTGGCGCCGAGGACCGCGGCGCGGAGCCAGTTCAGCCGTGCGCCGAGTCCCCCGTGGGCTTCCTCATGAATCTGTGCGTCCGTCACCCGGAGATGGTCTCACCGCTGTCGGAGCCCGTGTCGCCCGGCGCCGCCGCGTTCACGGAGACGGCCGAATAGGGGACTGTCAGTCGCGGCCCGTATTCTCTGTGACCATGCTCGACGACCGTCAGACCGCAGCGCCGTGGCCGACCGCCTACCCCCAGGGGTACGCGGTCGTCGACGTGGAGACCACCGGACTCGCCCGCGACGACCGGATAGTGTCGGCTGCCGTCTACCGGCTCGACGCCCAGGGCAATGTGGAGGATCACTGGTACACACTGGTCAACCCCGAGCGGGACCCGGGTCCCGTCTGGATCCACGGGCTGACCAGCGACGTACTGGAAGGCGCCCCGCTCTTCCCGGAGGTGGCCGCGCAGTTGTCCGAGCGGCTCGCGGACCGGGTGCTCGTCGCGCACAACGCGGCATTCGACTGGTCGATGATCGCCCGTGAGTACGCACGGGCCTCCGCCGTCGCTCCTGTGGAACAGCGCCTGTGCACCATCGCCCTCTCCAAGGAGCTGCGGCTGCCGCTGCCCAACCACAAGCTGGAGTCGCTGGCCGCGCACTTCGGCGTGGTGCAGCAGCGCGCGCACCACGCGCTCGACGACGCCCGGGTGCTGGCCGAGGCGTTCCGGCCGAGTCTGCACGCCGCGGCGCTCGGCGGGGTGCGGCTGCCTCTGCTGGAGTGCCGGCCACTGACCGAGTGGTCCGACTCCCCGGTCACCCCCCGGATCGGATATCAGGCTTCGCACGGTCAGAACAGCTGGCGTGCCTCGCGCAAGCTCCCGGCGTGCCCGTATCCGAATCCGGGGCGGTACGAGAAGGAGAAGCCCCTCATGCAGGGCATGCGGGTGGCCTTCTCCGGGGACACCTCGATCGACCGTGAGCTGCTGGAGGACCGCGCCGTGGAGGCCGGGCTGCACGTGGCGAGCGGCGTCTCGCGGCTGACCAGCCTGCTCGTCACCAACGACCCGGACGCCGCGACGTCGAAGACGGTGAAGGCGAAGTCGTTCGGGACGCCGATCCTGGAGGAGAGCGCCTTCACCCATCTGCTGAGGGACGTGGCGCCCGCGCCGTCATCGGAGTGAACCGGGCGCGACTCGCCCGCCATCCGCTCGCCCGCCGCCGCCCCGCGTCACACCCTGTGGCGCATGGCACGTTGCGAGGTTTGCGGAAACGACTACGGCATGTCCTTCGAGGTGCACGCGCAGGGCGCGGTGCACGTCTTCGACTGCTTCTCCTGCGCCATCCACCGCATGGCGCCCATCTGTGAGCACTGCCGGGTCCAGGTCATCGGGCAGGGTGTCGAGGTCGAGGGCCAGTGGTACTGCGGGGCCCACTGCGCCCGGGCCGAGGGAAGGGCGGGCATCGTCGACAAAGTGTGACGGGCGGGCTGTGCCCCGGGCGGCCACCGACGCCGGCCGCTACGCCGACCCCCTGCGTTCAGCACCCCATGACCCGGTTGTACCGTCATGGGGTGTACCGCTTCCTGTTGACCCGGCAGTGGGTGATCCTCGCCCTGCTCGCGCTCGTCCTGATTCCGACGATGGTCGAGCTGGGCTTCTGGCAGCTGCACCGGCATCAGCACCGGGTCGCCCAGAACGCGCTGATCTCCCACAACCTCAAAGCGAAGCCGGTCCCGGTCGCCGAACTGACCTCCCCCGGGCACACCGTCCCGCGAGCCGACTACTGGCGCGCGGTCACCGCCACGGGGACGTTCGACACCGCGCACGAAGTGGTCGTACGGCGGCGGACCTCCGATGACGACCGGCTCGGGGCCCACGTCCTGACCCCGCTCGACCTCACGGACGGGGGCACCGTCCTGGTGAACCGGGGCTGGGTGCCGACCGACGGCGACCAGCGGGCGTTCCCGAAGGTCCCGGCCCCGCCCAGGGGCGAGGTGACCGTCACCGGACGGCTCAAGGCCGACGAGACCACCGGCAGCAGTGGCATCAAGGACCTGTCGGGCCTGCCGGACCGCCAGGTCATGCTGATCAACAGCGACCAGCAGTCCGCGCTGCTGTCCCGGCCGGTTCTCGGCGGCTACCTCGAACAGACCGGGCCCGAGCCCTACGGGGGCTCCCCCGAACAGATCGCCTCACCCGATGACAGCTCCATCGGCGCGCACATGGCGTACGCCGTGCAGTGGTGGCTGTTCGCCGCCGGTGTGCCGGTCGGCTGGGTCGTTCTCGTACGCCGGGAGAAGCGCGATCTCCAGGAGGCCGCGGCGCGGGGCGAGAGCGCCGAGGAGCCGGGCAGGCCCGCGACCGCCGGCGCCACGGTCTGACCCGTCGCACCGGACGCACTGGTCGCTCCCGAGTCCCGCCGGGGCGAACGGCCTGGGAAGCACAACCGCCCGCCCCTGTCCGCTTAACAGGGCGCAGGTCCGGGAACACGCCAGAGCGTGACCCCACGCATCGAGGACTACGCCCTGATCGGTGATCTCCAGACCGCCGCCCTGGTCGGCAGGAACGGTTCCGTCGACTGGCTCTGTCTGCCCCGCTTCGACTCCGGCGCCTGCTTCGCCGCGCTGCTCGGCGACGAGGACAACGGCCACTGGCGCATCGCCCCCAAGGGAACGGACAGCTCGGACACCTGCACGCGGCGCGGATACGCGGGTGACTCCCTCGTACTGGAGACGTTCTGGGAGACCCGGACCGGCACCGTCAAGGTGACCGACTTCATGCCCCAGCGCGACAAGGCCCCGGACCTCATGAGGATCGTCGAGGGCATCAGCGGCAGCGTGGACATGAGTTCCGTCCTGCGGCTGCGCTTCGACTTCGGTTCCGTCGTGCCCTGGATGCGCCGCTCGCACGGCCACCGGGTGGCCGTGGCCGGCCCCGACTCCGTATGGCTGCGCAGTGATCCGCCGGTCAAGACCTGGGGTCAGCAGTTCTCCACCTGCTCCTCGTTCACGGTGGCCGAGGGCGAACAGGTGGCGTTCGTCCTCACCTGGCACGCATCGCACGCGCCGCGTCCCAAGCTCATCGATCCGTACGAGGCGCTCGGTCACACCCTGTCCGACTGGGCGGAGTGGGCAGGCCGGTGCACCTATCAGGGCGAGTACCGCCAGGCCGTCCTGCGCTCCCTCATCACCCTGAAGGCACTCACCTACGGCCCCACGGGCGGCATCGTGGCGGCCCCCACCACCTCCCTGCCGGAGGACATCGGAGGCGTACGGAACTGGGACTACCGCTACTGCTGGCTGCGGGACTCCACACTCACTCTCGGCGCCCTGCTCGCGGGCGGATATCTGGACGAGGCGGCCGCCTGGCGGGACTGGCTGCTGCGGGCCGTCGCCGGAGACCCGGCGGATCTCCAGATCATGTACGGGCTGGCCGGTGAGCGCAGACTCCCGGAGACGGAGCTGCCCTGGCTGCGCGGCTACGAGGGTTCCCGGCCGGTCCGCACAGGCAACGAGGCGGTACGGCAGCGGCAGCTCGATGTGTACGGAGAGGTCATCGACTCGCTCGGACTGGCCCGCGACGCCGGTCTCGAAAGCAAGACACACGCCTGGAAGCTCCAGCTCAGCCTGCTCGGCTTCCTGGAATCCACCTGGCGCGAACCGGACGAGGGGCTGTGGGAGATCCGCGGTGCGCGCCGTCACTTCGTGCATTCCAAGCTGATGGCGTGGGTCGCCGCCGACCGTACGGTGCGCACCCTGGAGGAGAGCCCCGGCCTTCCGGGGAACGCCGACCGGTGGCGCGCGATGCGGGACGCCGTGCACGCCGAGGTCTGCGAGAAGGGGTACGACCCCGTACGGAACACGTTCACGCAGTCGTACGGCTCCAGGGAGCTGGACGCCGCGACGCTGCTGATCGTGCGCACCGGGTTCCTCCCGCCGGACGATCCCCGGGTCGTCGGCACGGTCGACGCGGTACGGGAGGAGCTGGGCAGGGACGGTCTGGTGCGCCGCTACAGCACCGACGGCCGGTCCGTCGACGGCCTGCCGGGCCGCGAGGGGGCCTTCGTCGTCTGCTCGTTCTGGCTGGCGGACGCACTGCTGCAGACCGGCCGGGCGGCCGAGGCCCGGCAGCTCTTCGAGCTGCTGCTCACCCTGCGCAACGACGTGGGGCTGCTCGCCGAGGAGTACGACACGGTGGCCGGGCGTCAGCTCGGCAACTTCCCGCAGGCGTTCAGTCATATCGGACTGGTGAACACCGCGGTCGCACTCGCCGCACAGGACCCGGCAGGATAGGGCCATGGATCTTGGGCTGAAGGACCGTGTGTACATCGTCACCGGCGCGACCCGCGGGCTGGGCAACGCCACCGCGCGTGCCCTGGCCGCGGACGGCGCGAAGGTGGTCATCACCGGCCGGGACGAGAAGAGCGTCATGGCGGCAGCCGCCGACCTGGGGCCGGACGCCCTGGGGCTCGCCGCCGACAACGCCGACCCGGCAGCCGCACAGCTCCTCGTGGACACCGCGAAGGAACGGTTCGGCCGACTGGACGGCATTCTCATCAGCGTCGGCGGTCCCGCACCGGGCTTCGTCGCCGACAACAGCGACGAGCAGTGGCGGACGGCCTTCGAATCCGTCTTCCTCGGGGCCGTACGTCTGGCGCGCACGACGGCGGCGGTGCTCGGCGAGGGCGGGGTCATCGGCTTCGTGCTCTCCGGCTCGGTCCACGAGCCGATCGCCGGACTGACCATCTCCAACGGGCTGCGCCCCGGCCTCGCGGGCTTCGCCAAGTCGCTGGCCGACGAGCTGGGTCCGCGCGGTATCCGCGTCGTGGGAGTCCTGCCGGCCCGGATCGACACCGACCGGGTGCGGGAACTCGACGCGCTGTCCGGCGACGCGGAGGCGTCCCGCACGGCCAACGAGGCCCGGATCCCGCTGCGCCGCTACGGCACGCCGGAGGAGTTCGGGAAGACCGCGGCCTTCCTGCTCTCCCCCGCCGCGTCCTATCTGACCGGCATCATGGTGCCCGTCGACGGCGGCTCCCGGCACGGTTTCTGAACCGCTGCGAGAAACCGCCGCGCACCGGGGCGGGCCTGGCCGTGCGACGTCAGCTCACGCGTTCGGCACGGTGCTTGACGGCCTTCAGACGGACTTCGGCAGGCAGCTCGTCCAGCCCCGCCGAGTCCCTGGCGTGGGCCAGCGCCTGGTCGGCGAGGCCGCGCAGCGCCTGGTCCGGGGCAGCGTGCGGCTCCATCAGCAGCCGGACCCTGGCCCGCGGTGCGTTGCGCCGGCCCGTCAGCACGGCCTGGGCCCGCGAGACGCCGTCCAGGGTGCCGGCCTCGTCGGAGAGCACGCCCTCCAGGGCCCGGCCCCTGAGCAGAGCCCCCTCGCCGTCCCCGCTGTCCACCAGCACCTCGGAGAGGCGGGCACTGCGCAGCTGGGCCAGCAGCCACCACAGGGCGAGGACCAGCACGACCGCGAGGACCGCGATCACTGTCGGCCACCACCAGCCGCTGTCGCGCCAGCGGTCCCGGTCGGCCTCGCTGAGCAGCACGTCGTCCGTGCCGTCCCAGGGCCACCAGGAGGGCACGTTCGCACCCAGCCCGGCGGCGAGGACGGCGCCGCCGATGACGGTGAGCACCAGCCCGGCCAGGCCGAGCAGTACCCGGTTGACGTTCCTGCGCACGCCGTTCACCCCTTCTTCGCCGGCCGGCGGACATGCACGGAGAGGCCCGGCGGCTTGGCCAGGCCCAGCTCCTTGATGCCCGTTCCGAGTACGGAGTCCAGGTCGGCCCGTACGTCATCGAGTTCGCGGAAGTGCGACACGGCGCGCACCGCCACCTTGCTCCGGCCCATCCGCACCCGAACGGACTGCACACCGGACACCGCCACGGCACGGTCGCGCAGCACCATGGCGGCGGCGGTCCGGTCGAGCGCCGCCCTCACGTCGGCGTGCTCGCGCCGCATCGGCAGCAGGTCGCGGAGTCCGGGGGTGACGGCGAGGAGGATCAGCCACACGCCGAGCGCCGCCGCGACGGCGGCTCCGGTCAGCACCCAGACGTCGTCCAGGGGCCTTCGGGCCAGTTCGTCCGCCAGCGAGCGCCGCCAGCTCATCGCGGGGTGGCCGGCGCGTACGGCCGCGATGTCGTACAGCAGGAGTCCCGTACCACCGACGACCACCAGCGCGAGGAGCGCCGCGGGGACACGACGGGCGGACCAGAACCTGCCCGCCCGGCCGCCGTGTTCCAGGGTGGGGACGGGATCGTGTTCGGCGGCCGAACTCGACTGGTCGAGTTCCTTGACGTCTCCCTCGGCCAGGGGGGCGACGGTGGGCAGCCGCTGCGTGCCGCTCTCGGTGCTTCCGGTTCTCCCGGTGTCGTCGCCGTGCCGGGGTTCGCTCATCGGATCCTCCCCTGCGCCGCGGCGCCCGGTCCTGTGGTGTGGAGCCGCTCGACCTGAACGGCCACCTCGGGCACCTCCATTCCCGCCAGCGTTCCTACCCGTTCGGTGACCCGCCGACGCACGGCACCGCACTGGCGGCCGATGTCGGACGGGTACCCGAGCTCCAGACTGACCCGTACGCGGGCCGCGTCCCGGTGGACGGTGACCGTGGCGCGCGGGGCGGCGCCCTCATCGGGCAGCTCGCTGATCGCCTCCTTGGCCGCCTGGGCGGCGATCTTGGCGACGACCCGGTCGGCGATCCGGGTCTCCCCGCGCTCGGCGGCGGCGACCCGGTCGGTCACCGCCGTCACCGTCGCCGGTCGCCGCGCTCGCGACTCCGGAAGAAGTCGCCGGGTTCCAGGTCGCCGTCCAGGAAGCGGCCGGCGACGAAGCCGACCGCGCCCAGGGCGGCCACCAGCAGAAAGGCTCCGAATCCGCCGAAGTATCCGGCGAATCCCAGTGCCATGCCGGCCAACAGGCCGGCCACAGCCATGCTCATCGTGCGCTCCTCAACTGCCTTTCGGCGCAGGGCTACTGGAGACGTGGCTCGGGCTCGGACTCGTCGTCCTCCTCATCGGGCAGCTTGACGTCGCTGACCGCGATGTTGACCTCGACGACTTCGAGACCGGTCATGCGCTCGACCGCCGCGACGACGTTCTCCCGTACATCGCGGGCGACGTCGCCGATCGACACGCCGTAGTCGACGACGATCTCCAGGTCGAGTGCGGTCTGCGATTCGCCGACTTCGGCCTTGACTCCGCGGGTGACGGACTTGCCGCCGCCGGGGACGCGGTCGCGGACCGCGCCGAAGGTCCGGGACAGGCCACTGCCCATCGCGTGGACTCCGGCGACATCGCGTGCGGCCATTCCGGCGATCTTCTCGACGACGCCGTCGGCGATGGTGGTGCGGCCCCGGGTCGCGGGGGCTCCCCCGCCACGCCTGGTCAGCGTCCTGCCGTCTCCACCGGATTCCTTGTCAGGGGTGCGCTGCTGGCTCTCGGTCATCGCCGCTCTTCCCTTCGGGGACAGGGTTGGACTTCGCTGCCCACATTAAGTGCGCTTGCCCCATTCCGCGCCGTGGATGCGGCAGGCTGACCCCATGACAACGGCGCACAGCCCCCAGCGGGCCGACAAATGGACGGCTGCGGTACGGCAGCGACTCGGCCTGGGCCGGTTGCTCCCTCTGGGCGGTCCGGGGGACGGAACGTGGATCGCGGAGCGGGCGGCGGACGCCGTACTGCGGGAGGCCGCCGCGGGATCGGGCGCGGTCCTGGGAAAGCTCAGGATCGGTCCGGTGGACCCCGGCGCGGACCCTGCTCCGACAGGGGACGACGGCGTGGTGCCCGCTCCCCCCAGTGCGTATCCGGCCGGGCCGCTGCGGATCGAGGCGGAGTTCTCGGCCACGATGGACCAGCCGCTGCCGGCCATGGCGGAGGCCCTGCGCTCGGTGCTGCTGGACGCGGCACGGCAGCGGCTCGGCATGGTGGTCACCGAGGCCGACCTCCGGGTGACGGAGCTGCTGGACACGGCGCCCGAGCCGGTCGCCGCCGCGCCCGCCGAGGTGCGTGCCGCGGGGGTCGATGAGGCCGCGGGGGCCGCGGCGTCGTCGGTGCCCGGTGTGGTGGCGCTGACCCAGGTCCTGGGCAGCGCCGTGCACACCGATGAGGATCACGTCCGGGTCGAGGTGGCGACCGCCTGGGACCACCGGGCGCTCGATGTCGCTCAGGCGGTACGCACGGCGGTGACGGCGGCAGTGGAAGGCCGTCCGCCGGTCGGGGTGCTCATCACCGCCGTGGTCGCTCCGGGCTGACGCGAGGGGCGCCCGCTCAGTCGGTGACGCCCGCCAGGTCGCGCAGCCTGCGGCCCTGGGCGGCCCGCTCGGCGGTGCGCTGCTCCTCGTACGTCCGGGATACGGCGCCGCTCAGCAGGGCCTTGGTCTCGACGACCGCGTCACGAGGAGCCGCGAGGAGTGCGGCGGCCAGGTCGTGGGCGGCCGCGTCCAGCTGGTCGGCGGGGACGACGAGGTTGGCGAGGCCGGTGCGCTCGGCCTCCTCCGCGTGCACGAAGCGGCCGGTGGCACAGATTTCGAGCGCGCGGGCGTACCCCACGAGGTTCACCAGGGGGTGCGTGCCCGTGAGGTCGGGGACGAGACCGAGACTGGTCTCGCGCATGGCGAACTGCACGTCGTCGGCGGC
Organism: Streptomyces finlayi; assembly: GCF_014216315.1. Taxonomy (NCBI): domain Bacteria; kingdom Bacillati; phylum Actinomycetota; class Actinomycetes; order Kitasatosporales; family Streptomycetaceae; genus Streptomyces; species Streptomyces finlayi. The sequence goes on along the minus strand of NZ_CP045702.1, from coordinate 6,353,857 downwards.
GATCCGCAGATCGCAGGCGAGGGCGAGCTGGAAGCCGGCACCGATCGCGTGGCCCTGGACGGCCGCGATCGACACGATGTCGTTGCGGCGCCACCAGGTGAACGCCTCCTGGTACTCGGCGATGGTCGCGTCGAGCTCGGTCTCCGAGCCACGCGCCATGTCGAGGAAGGATGGCTCACCGTCGAACCCTTCCGGGGTGAACGCCTGCCGGTCGAGTCCCGCGGAGAAGGACTGTCCCTCGCCGCGGAGCACGACGACCCGCACACTGCCGGGCAATGCCCGTCCGGCCTCCGTCAACGCCCGCCACAGAGCGGGAGACTGAGCGTTGCGCTTGGCCGGATTGGTGAGAGTCACTGTGGCAACCGCGTCATCGACGGTGAGCCGTACGCCGTCCTTGTCGAGCACAGAGTCGAGCGAGGTCATGGGACGCCTCCGGATCGGGTGCTGTCAGCACTTCACTGGTAAGTGACTGAACAGTAACCACCCGGACGACCCTGCGGCCGACCGGGTGGTCACCACGAGTTCCGGTGGGTCCCGGGGCAGGTCCGTGAACCGAACCGCCCCGACCCTGGTCGGCGGTCAGGCCGCAGGAGCCTTCTTGCCTCGCGTCGCTCCGCCGCGTCCCCGCAGCGTCACTCCGGACTCACTGAGCATCCGGTGAACGAACCCGTAGGAGCGGCCGGTGTCCTCGGCCAGCGCCCTGATGCTCGCACCGGAGTCGTACTTCTTCTTCAGGTCTGCCGCGAGCTTGTCACGCGCGGCGCCGGTAACCCGGCTGCCCTTCTTCAGAGTCTCGGCCACCCGTGCCTCCTCATAGGAAGTGCGCTCTGAACTCTCATGATCACCCCTCACGCGCTTCCTGGCCACCCATTCGGCAAGGTCTGTGCGAGCGGTTTCGCGGTCCGGGCGCACGTCGACACAAACGGAATCTCATATTCCGTGGCCTGTCGTGGACGAGCGCGCACAGGAGCTGGAAGAACCACCAGGTCAGGGCTGTGCGGGGTGGGCGGCCGCATATGGGTGCACCCGACAGGTATCTGCCGGGCGCCACGCCGAGGTACGAGAGCCGCTCACTCAGATGATGGATCACACGTAGGCCGAATGATCCATACGGAGTGGATCAGTGCGTGGATCAGCATGCGCCGGCCCCTCGCGGAAGAGGTCAGGCCAGGGCCACCAGGTCGCGGTAGTCCGCGCCCCACAGGTCCTCGACACCGTCGGGCAGCAGGATGATGCGCTCCGGCTGGAGCGCCTCGACCGCACCCTCGTCGTGCGTGACGAGGACGACGGCGCCCTTGTACGTACGCAGGGCGCCCAGGATCTCTTCGCGGCTGGCCGGGTCGAGGTTGTTCGTGGGCTCGTCGAGGAGCAGGACGTTGGCGGAGGAGACGACCAGGGTCGCCAGGGCGAGACGGGTCTTCTCACCGCCCGAGAGCACTCCGGCGGGCTTGTCGACGTCGTCACCGGAGAACAGGAACGAACCGAGGGTCTTGCGGACCGCGACGAGGTCGAGGTCGGGCGCCGCGGAGCGCATGTTCTCCAGGACGGTGCGGTCCGGGTCGAGGGTCTCGTGCTCCTGGGCGTAGTAGCCGAGCTTGAGGCCGTGGCCCTCGATGATCTCGCCGGTGTCCGCCTTCTCCGCGCCGCCGAGGAGACGGAGCAGGGTGGTCTTGCCCGCACCGTTGAGGCCCAGGATGACGACCCTGGAGCCCTTGTCGATGGCGAGATCCACATCCGTGAAGATCTCGAGCGAGCCGTACGACTTGGACAGGCCCTCCGCCATCAGCGGGGTCCTGCCGCACGGCGAGGGGTCGGGGAAGCGCAGTTTGGCGACCTTGTCGGAGACCCGTACGGCCTCCAGACCCGAGAGCAGCCGGTCGGCGCGCTTGGCCATGTTCTGGGCGGCGACGGTCTTGGTGGCCTTGGCGCGCATCTTGTCGGCCTGCGCGTTGAGGGTCGCGGCCTTCTTCTCGGCGTTCTGACGCTCGCGCTTGCGGCGCTTCTCGTCGGCCTCGCGCTGCTGCTGGTACAGCTTCCAGCCCATGTTGTAGACGTCGATCTGGGCGCGGTTGGCGTCGAGGTAGAAGACCTTGTTGACGACGGTCTCGACGAGGTCGACGTCGTGGGAGATCACGACGAAGCCGCCGCGGTACGTCTTGAGGTAGTCGCGCAGCCAGACGACCGAGTCCGCGTCGAGGTGGTTGGTGGGCTCGTCGAGGAGCAGGGTGTCGGCGTCCGAGAAGAGGATGCGGGCCAGCTCGACGCGGCGGCGCTGACCACCGGAGAGGGTGTGCAGGGGCTGGCCGAGCACCCGGTCGGGCAGGCTGAGCGCGGCGGCGATGGTGGCGGCCTCGGCCTCGGCGGCGTACCCGCCCTTGGTGAGGAACTCCGTCTCCAGGCGCTCGTACTTCTTCATCGCCTTCTCACGGGTGGCGCCCTGGCCGCTGGCCATGCGCTCCTCGTTCTCCCGCATCTTGCGCAGGATGGCGTCGAGGCCGCGGGCCGAGAGGATGCGGTCGCGGGCGAGGACCTCGAGGTCGCCGGTGCGCGGGTCCTGCGGGAGGTAGCCGACTTCGCCGGAGCGGGTGATGGTGCCGCCGGCGGGGGTGCCCTCACCCGCGAGGCACTTGGTGAGGGTGGTCTTGCCCGCTCCGTTGCGGCCGACGAGGCCGATGCGGTCGCCCTTGGCGATACGGAAGGAGGCGGACTCGATGAGGATGCGGGCGCCGGCGCGCAGCTCGATGCCGGAAGCGGTGATCACGGGAAAAACTCCAGGGCGGTATGGACGGCGGAGGGAGGACTACGGGTTCACGACTCGACGCCGTCTAATGCACAAGGAGAATTGCCATGGAGCCCATTCTACTGGCGGTGTGCAACTCCGTTACCGCGTGCTGTGCGGGACGAACCGCCGTGACACTCCGGCCGGGTGCCCTCGGCCGTGTCGGACGGCTGTGCGCAGGGCATTGTCAGCGCCCGGTGGAACACTGAGACACGGATCACATCCGAGCAGGGGCACGCAGGAGAAGGGTGAACGTCATGGCAGGGGCAGCGACGGGCGTACCGACGATCTATCCGACGATTCTGTACGCGGACGCCAAGGCCGCGATCAGGACCCTGACCCAGGCCCTCGGCTTCACCGAGGAAGCGGTGTACGAGGGGGAGAACGGCCAGGTGCTCCATGCCGAACTGTCCTGCGGCAACGGCAGGGTGATGCTCGGCTCCAAGGGGGGAGAGGGCGTCTTCGCCAAGGCGATGGAGGGCGCGGGGCCGGCGGGTGTGTACGTCGTCGTGGACGAGGTCGACGAGCATCACGCGCGGGCGGTGGAGCACGGGGTGGAGATCCTGATGCCGCCCACGGACCAGGACTACGGCTCGCGGGACTACATGGCGCGGGACGCGGAGGGCAATGTGTGGAGCTTCGGTACGTACGCCCCGGGGTCCTCGGACTGACCCCGGGAGCGTTCGTCACGGTGCACGCTCACTAGTGTTACTCCGCGTTAGTTCGTGGAGGGGTGTTGATCAGGCTGGCTGGTCGCCGAGGTAGAGGTAGCAGGCGCAGTCCAGGCAGTCCTCGGGGCTGCCGAAGGGCAGGCCGGTGGGCAGGATGTTGTCCTGGTAGGTGTTGCGGCTGGCCAGGTAGAGGGCGAAGCCCCAGGTGTGCAGGACTCCGGTGAAGCGCAGGCGACACAGGGGGATCTGCTCGCCGTCCTCCAACTCGCCGCTCACGTAAGCGAATCCGGTGCGGAAGCGGACCTCGACGCGGGCCAGTTGCGGCCAGCGGTCCTTGGCTCGGGCGTTCAGACGAACGCGCAGGTGGTGCTGCATCGAGTCGGGTGGGTTCTTCGGCACGGACCCCATCCTGCCCGGTCCGCAGGCTAGCCGCCATGATCATCGATCATGAACGTACGCAGGCATCCGGGCGGAGCGGTCGCGGCGGTGGCCGTCACCTTGGACGAGACCACGCACAAGGCCCTGGAGCAGTTGACGGCATCAGCGAAAGCCCAGGTCCGCGACGTTCTGCGGGCCAGGATCGTGCTCGCGGCCGCCGGCGGCCAGACCAACGCGGAGATAGCACGCGAGCTAAACGTCGCCATCAACACGGTGCGCAAGTGGCGCGGCCGCTTCGCCGAGCGCGGGCCGGACGGCCTGAAGGACACCGGGCGCCCGGGCCGGCCCAAGGTGTACGACGACCGGGTACGTGTGGCGATCGTGGCCGCCGCGACCAGCGAACCACCGCACCCGGCGGCCACCTGGACCCATCGGGCAATCGCCGAGCGGGTCGCCAGCACCGTCTTCGCAGCCGTCTCGCCCTCCCACATCGGGCGGATACTGGCGGACCTGGACCTCAAGCCGCACAAGGTCCGCAGCTGGCTCACCCGCCGCGACACCCCCGACTTCTGGCAACGCGCCGAGCACATCTGCGACCTCTACCGCAACCCGCCCCAGGACGCGGTGCTGCTGTCGATCGACGAGAAGACCGCGATCGCCGCCCGCTCCCGCAAACATCCCGGCCGCCCCACCACCCCAGGCCAGGCAGCCCGCCAGGAGTTCGAGTACGTCCGCCACGGCACCGCCTCCCTGGTTGCCGCACTCGACGTGCGCACCGGCGAGGTCCTCACCGAGGTGATCGCCCGCAACAACGCGGCGACCTTCACCGAATTCCTCGACCGGATCAACGCGCTCATCCCCGACAGCACGGACATCCACGTGGTGCTGGACAACGGTTCTTCGCACACCGCCAAGCACACCAAGGCATGGTTCAAGGCCCATCCACGCTGGACAGCGCACTTCACCCCGCCCCACGCCTCGTGGCTCAACCAGGTCGAGCTGGTCTTCTCCGCCCTGACCCGCAGCGTCCTGCGGCACGGCGACTTCGCCGGCCGCGATGACCTCATCGACAAACTGGACAGCTACATCATCAACCGAAACAAAACCGCGAAGCCCTTCCGCTGGACCTACGACGGCACCCCACTCAAGGAAGCAGCCTGACAACACCCCTCCACGAACTAACGCGGAGCAGCACTAGGGTCCTGTCTGGAGTTCCAGCGCGGGAGAAGGAGCGGCGTCCGGTGCCGTCGAATCCAAGGCGGAGGAGGGAGCGATGGCGGAGCCCTCGCGACTGACGACAACGCCGGAGGCGGCGGTGCCGGACGCCGCGACGCCGCGGGGGAACTCCAGACAGGACCTAGCCGCCGGTGTGGACCTGGAAGGCTGCCTTGCGTACGGCCTTGGCCAGGGCGGGGTCCGGGTGCGCGGCGGCCAGGGCGACCAGGACCTGGACCGTGCGCGGGTGGCCCACGGCGCGGACCTCGTCGAGCAGGGCCGGGACGGTGCCCTGGACCGCGGAGTCGAGGTGGCGGACCAGCAGTCCGGTCTCGCCGTGGTCGGCGACGGCCGCCGCCGTGTCGACCCAGAGCCAGGTGGCTTCCTCCCGGCTGAGGACCTCCTGGGCGTCGTCGGGGTCGGCGCCCTCGTATTCGGCGAGCCAGAGCAGCGCGTAGGGCCGCAGTGACGCGTCGGTGACGACGGAGCGCACCACGGGTTCGGCGGGGGCGCCGACGACGCGGAGCGCTTCGAAGGCGAGGCCGCGCAGGAGCGCGTCCTCGCCGCGGGCCACGGCGAGCAGTTCCGCGACCGCGCTGCCGACCGGGCGTGCCGCGAGCCATGCGCGGTATTCGGTCCGGGCGGGACCGGGGGTGAGCCGGGCGCAGCCGAGCAGCATGTCGGCCGCGGACTGTTCGATGTTTCCGGCCGGGCTCTGGGCGGCGACACAGATCTGTTCCAGCTTGACCCAGACGGCCCAGTTGCCGAGCGGGGTGAGGGTGGCGTGCCCGGAACCGAGCGTGAGGGCTCCGACGGCGGCCAGTCCTTCCAGCGCCCAGTCGAGAAGCAGTGCGTTCAGGTCGGCCGGCCCCTCGTTGGGGAGACCGTCGGCGGGCGCGGCGGGGAGGTGTGGGCCGTAGGCCACCTCGCACCGTTCCTCGTGGAGTTCCGCGACGCGCTGGCCGAGGAGGTCGAGGAGGGCGGGCACGGTGACCGGGCCGGCGGAGAGCTGGAGGAGGGAGAGCACCTGCGGCACCGCCTCGACCGCTTCGGCGACGGTGGTGGCCGGGATGTCGCGGGGCGCGGCGTGGACGAGCGACCAGGCGTCGAAGAGCGCCACCCAGCCCCGGAGCACGGCGGAGTCGTCGCGTTTCCAGGCACGCAGCCGCCAGCCGGGGCGCACGGTGTCGCCGTGCAGTTCGACGAGTCCGGCGAGCCTGGCGCGGTCCCATCCGGCCCGCACCTGGGCGGGGGACAGATCCAGTGCCGTCGCGGCCCGTTCGAGGGCGTGGGCGGTCAGCGGAGCCGTACCGGGGCTCGCGTCGTCGGACGCCCAGTGGGCGATCCGTACGGCGTCGGCGAGCACGGTCCTGGCCTGACGGGCCAGTTCCGCCGGGGGCGGGGTGCCCTCGGGAGGGCGGGGGGCCGGCCGGGTGCGCCGGGTGGTCACGGCCTTGCGGGCGGTGGCAAGGGGTCGCGGGCGGACAAGTCGCAGCCTGGAGTCGCGCGGAGTACGGGACGTCACGGGGAGCAGTCTTGCCTCTGACGGCCCGAAAGCCCAAACGGAAGCCGGCCCCACGCTTTACGCGGACCTCCGGAGACCGCTCACCAAGCGGGCCTATCGGTCACAACACCTCACATCAGAGGGGTGAGGAAGCGCCGGAGCGCCTCTTCGTACCGTGCCGGGCCGGCATTCCACATCGCCGCATGCGGAGCCTGCGGAACGGAGTGCAGGGCGACCAGGCCGGGGCGGAGTCGGGCGAGTGCCTCCGATGCCGCCCACGGGGCGAGGGTGTCGTCGGGGCCGTGGAAGATCAGCGTCGGGGCGTGCAGGGCGGCGGGGAGGGACGTGTCCAGCAGCCGGGCACCGTGCAGGCCGGCCCGGCCCTGGGCGGCGCGGACCGCGAGGGGCGCCAGCGCGGCGGGGACACCACGGGCGGCGGCCAGGGCGCGCAGGGTGGCGCGCCAGTCGAGGACCGGTGAGTCGAGGACGAGGCCGCTGATGCGGTCGCGGAGCGGGGAGTTCACGGCGGCGTGCAGGGCCATCGAGGCGCCGGTGGACCAGCCGTGGACGATGACGCTCTCGGCCCCGTACCGCATCGCGTATCGGATCGCGGCGTCCAGGTCGCGCCATTCGGACTCGCCGAGGTGGCCGAGTCCGTCCGTCGGGCGGGGCGCTCCGGTGTCGCCGCGGTAGGCGAGGTCCAGCACGGGCAGTTGCTGGGCGTTCAGGAACCCCATCAGGTTCATGGGGTGGGCCCGGCTGGTTCCGAGCCCGTGCACCGTGATCACCCAGACGTCACGGGGAGCCGGCACGAACCAGGCGGGCAGGACGCCGAGTTCGCCGGGGATCTCGACCTCCTTGAAGTCGAGCCCGAGTGCGCTGCCCGGGTCCCCGCTGTACAGCTCCGGGGTCATGCGGACCTTGGCGCCCGGTTCCAGGGTTCCGTGGACGACGCGCTCCAGACGGCGTACGACGGTGTCGGCGCCGTGCCCCGCCTGCTCGATCACCGGTCCGACCACGGCGTGGACGCCGTGGCCCACCAGTCCGTACGTACCGGGGCGGAGTGCGGCGAAGGAGCGGGTCAGGGTGACCTGTCCGGCCGCCGTGCTGTGCACGGTGAGCCTGCGGTCGCCGGGGAAGGGACGTCCGGACGGCACCTTGAGGGCGGCGTCACTGGCATACCGGCCGGCGGCGACCGCTGCCGCGCCGACGCCGAGAATCGTGGTGACGGCCGCTGCCGTCGCTGTAGCCGGGCGCATGCTGCCAGTGTCGGGGCGCCCGTCGCGGGGGGCCAGTGGGCGGGGCCGTCCGATTCCCACCGGTACGGCCCCCTGGGGGTCAGCCCGGCTGGCCGTAGGTCTCCAGGGCGTCCTGGACCTCGCGCAGCTGGGCCCCGGAGAGCAGGGAGGGCCGGAGGCCGGGTACGGAACTGGCGGTGAGCCAGAGCCTGCACAGCCATTCGAGCTGGGCGGTGCGGTCGTACGCCTCGTCGAGGGAGTTCCCGTAGGTGACGGTCCCGTGGTTCTGGAGCAGGCAGCCCGTGCGGTCCCGCAGGGCGGTGAGCATGTTCTCGGCCAGTTCGCGGGTGCCGTAGCGCGCGTAGGCGGCGGTGCGGACGGGGCCGCCGAGCATCGCGGCGGCGTAGTGCACGAGCGGGACCTCGGGGACGAGGGTGGAGACCGCGGTGGCGTGCACGGCGTGGGTGTGGACGACGGCGGCCGCGCCGGTGTCCGCGTAGACGGCGAGGTGCAGCGGGAGTTCGCTGGTGGGGGCGAGGTCCCCGAGCACCTGACGGCCTTCGAGGTCCACGCCGACCGCGTCCTCGGGGCGGAGCCGGTCGTAGGGCACGCCGCTGGGGGTGACCAGGACGATGTCCCCGGCCCTGGCCGACACATTGCCGGAGGTCCCGACGACGAGGCCGTCGGCCGCCGTCCTGCGGGCCGTCGCGACCACGCCGTCCCAGGTCCGCCGGACCGCTTCCCGCTGCTGATCGCTCATGCGGAAATCCTATGAGAGGGCGGCGGGAGCGCGGCTCGGGTGACCAGGATCTCCTCGGGGCTGAAGAGTGGCCGAAATGCCCCCCTGACGCCCGATACGGAACGACTTCCTCCAGGCGCCGGACGGGCTGCGCCGCCCTCCCCCCGCGGAACCGGAGCACCGGCACTCCGGTTGGGGTCACCACAGCGCCCTTCTCAGTTCACCTTCCGTTCATCCAGGTTGCCTAGGGTCCACGAGCCACTGACGTCGAGCGATTGCCTGGGTAAATGGAACACATCACACTGCTGCTTGCGATTGTGATCGTGACAGCTCTCGTGTTCGATTTCACGAACGGTTTCCATGACACCGCCAACGCGATGGCCACCACCATCTCGACCGGCGCTCTGAAGCCCAAGACAGCGGTGGCCATGTCCGCCGTCCTCAACCTGATCGGCGCGTTCCTGTCGGTGGAGGTCGCGAAAACGATCTCCGGCGGGATCATCAACGAGGACGGCCTCAGAACCGAGGTCATCTTCGCGGCCCTCGTCGGCGCCATCCTGTGGAATCTGCTGACCTGGCTGGTGGGTCTGCCCTCCAGCTCCTCGCACGCCCTCTTCGGCGGTCTCATCGGCGCCGCGGTCATGTCGGCCGGATGGTCCTCGATCGACGGCGGCACCGTCGTCACCAAGGTCCTGCTCCCCGCCGTCGCCGCCCCGCTCGTCGCCGGTCTCGCAGCTCTGCTGGCCACGCGGCTGACGTACCGGATCAACCGGAAGGTCACCGACGAGGCGCAGCTGAAGTCGACCGCCAAGGGCTACCGGGCCGGCCAGATCGCCTCGGCCGGGCTCGTCTCCCTCGCCCACGGCACGAACGACGCGCAGAAGACCATGGGCATCATCACGCTGGCCCTGGTCACCGGCGGTGTCCTGGCCCCCGGCTCCAACCCGCCGGTCTGGGTCATCGTCTCCGCGGGTGTCGCCATCGCCCTGGGTACCTACCTCGGCGGCTGGCGCATCATCCGCACCATGGGCAGCGGCCTCACCGAGCTCAAGCCGCCGCAGGGCTTCGCCGCCCAGACCAGTGCGGCCACGGTCATCCTGGCCTCCTCGCACCTCGGCTTCTCCCTCTCCACCACCCAGTCCTGCTCCGGCGCCGTCATGGGCGCGGGTCTCGGACGCAAGGGCGGCGTGGTCCGCTGGTCCACCGCCACCCGGATGTTCATCGCCTGGGGCCTGACCCTGCCGGCCGCCGGTCTGATCGGCGCGGGCGCCGAGCTCCTGACGAAGCAGGGCGGCTGGGGCGTCGCCGTCGTCGCCGTCGTGCTCGTCGCGGGCTCCGGTGCCATCTGGCTGGTGTCGCGCCGCCAGCCGGTCGACCACACCAACGTCACGGACACCCCGGAGCCCGAGCCCGCGGGAGTCGTCACGACGGCCATGGCGGCCGTGACGACTCCTCCTACCGGCACCGCGGCCATGGAGATCAAGTCCACCATCCCGGCCCCGGCCGGAACCACCGCCGACCCGGCCCGCCCGGCCACGGTCTAAAGGGCAGGAACTACCACCATGAAAATCGACTGGGCAGCTCTTGCCTCCGTCTTCGGCGTCAGCCTCGTGGTCACCGTGGCGCTCGTCGGTCTCTTCACCCTCGGCATCGTCGGCCTGTCCAAGCAGGCGGCGACGGCCTCGGCCGGCAGCTCGGGCGGCTCGCTCGCCCTGGCCCGCACCGGCGCGTACCTCTGCTTCGGCCTCTGCGCCGCGGCAGTCAGCTACGGGATCTACCTGATCGTCGTCTGACGGAACGGCCGCGACGCACGCGGCCGCAGGTGTCCCCTCGCCGTTGATCTGCGTGCAGCTCCGCAGGTCAACGGCGAGTTGACGGGCGTTCGCACAGCGTGGTGGACTGCCCGTGCCGTTTACGGCGACAGAAGAGGAAGCCGGTGCGAATCCGGCGCGGTCCCGCCACTGTCACCGGGGAGCACTCCCCCCACACCGGAAGTCACGGTCCGTCCGCGGACTGGAAGGCCGGGGGGAACTGCGGATCCGGAAGCCAGGAGACTCTCGTCGCCGGTCACGTCGAACCAGGGCGCGGACCCTGAGTGAGGACATACGTCATGCCCGGCCGCCGTGCGCCCGATCCTGTGTCACCTTCCAGAACGTCCCGTGCATCGGCGGGCTGAGCCATGCGTGCCGACCGCATCTTCGCGTACGGCGCCACGGCCGGCCTGATCGGCGATCTGCTCCTGGGTGATCCCCGTCGGGGGCACCCCGTCGCCGCGTTCGGGACGGCCGCCGCAGAGGTCGAGAGCCGACTGTGGCACGACCACCGCGGGTGGGGCGCGCTCCACACGCTGGTCTGCGCCGGAGGCGCCGCGGGCGCCGCCGCGCTCGCCGCCCGTACCGTCCGCGACCGGCCCGCCGTGGCCGTCGCGCTGACCGCCGCCGCCACCTGGTCCGTCATCGGCGGCACCTCTCTGGGCCGCGAGGCACGTGCCATCGGCGGCGCACTCGCCGCCGGGGACCTCGGCACCGCCCGCGAACGGCTGCCGCATCTGTGCGGACGCGATCCGCAGGCGCTCGACGGGCCTCAGATCGCGCGGGCCGTCGTCGAATCCGTCGCCGAGAACACCTCGGACGCCGTCGTCGGCGCCCTCGTCTGGGGCGCCCTGGGCGGAGTACCGGGCTTCGTCGGCTTCCGGGCCGTCAACACCCTCGACGCCATGGTCGGGCACACGTCGCCCCGCTACCGCCGGTACGGCTGGGCCTCGGCCCGCCTCGACGACCTCGCGGGCTGGCCCGGGGCCCGGCTCACCGCCGTACTCGCGGTCGCCGCCGGAGGCCGCCCGCGGGACGCGGTGCGGGCCTGGCGCGCCGACGCGGGCAAGCACCCGAGCCCCAACGCTGGGCCGGTCGAGGCGTCGTTCGCGGGCGCGCTCGGCGTACGGCTCGGCGGAACCCTCGCGTACGGCGGCCGGGTCGAGCACCGGCCGGTACTCAACGGGGCGGCCGGGCGCGCGGTGGAGACCGCGGACATCGAACGTGCGGTGCGGCTGTCGCGCCGGGTGAGTGCGCTGGCCCTCGGCGTCTGTGTGGCCGGCCGGCTGATCGCGGGACGGAGACGGACATGAGCGGCGGACTGCTGGTCGCGGGAACCACGTCGGACGCGGGCAAGAGCGTCGTCACGGCGGGAATCTGCCGGTGGCTGGTGCGGCAGGGGGTGAAGGTCGCGCCGTTCAAGGCGCAGAACATGTCGCTCAACTCGTTCGTCACCCGCGAGGGTGCGGAGATCGGCCGCGCCCAGGCCATGCAGGCGCAGGCCGCCCGGGTGGAGCCGACCGCGCTGATGAACCCGGTGCTGCTCAAGCCCGGCAGCGACCGGTCCAGCCAGGTCGTCCTGATGGGCAAGCCCGTCGGCGAGATGAGTGCGCGCGGCTACCACGGAGGGCGGCAGGAGTCTCTGCTGGGGACCGTCGTGGACTGTCTGGAGCAGCTTCGGGGCACGTATGACGCCGTGATCTGCGAGGGGGCGGGCAGTCCGGCCGAGATCAACCTGCGGCGTACGGACATCGTGAACATGGGCATCGCACGGGCCGCGCGCTTCCCCGTGCTGGTGGTCGGGGACATCGACCGCGGGGGCGTCTTCGCCTCGTTCTTCGGTACGACGGCCCTGCTGAGCGCCGAGGACCAGGCGCTGGTCGCCGGGTATCTCGTGAACAAGTTCCGGGGCGACGTCTCGTTGCTGGAGCCGGGGCTCGACATGCTGTACGAGCTCACGGGCCGGCGGACGTACGGAGTGCTGCCGTTCACCCACGGGCTGGGCATCGACGAGGAGGACGGCCTGCGCGTGTCGTTGCGCGGCGCCGTACGGGAGTCCGCGGTCAGCGCCCCGCACGGAGAGGAGGTCCTGCGGGTGGCGGTGTGCGCCGTACCGCTGATGTCGAACTTCACCGATGTGGACGCGCTCGCCGCCGAGCCGGGGGTCGTGGTGCGGTTCGTGGACCGGGCCGAGGAACTGGCCGACGCGGACCTGGTGATCGTGCCGGGCACGCGCGGCACGGTGAAGGCCCTGGCCTGGCTCCGCGAGCGCGGACTGGCGGACGCGCTGGTGCGGCGGGCCGCCGAGGGGCGGCCGGTACTCGGCATCTGCGGCGGGTTCCAGGTGCTCGGTGAGCACATCGAGGACGAGGTGGAGTCGCGGGCCGGGCGGGTCGACGGGCTGGGGCTGCTGCCGGTCCGGATCCGGTTCGACCGGGAGAAGACGCTGGCGCGGCCGGTCGGAACGGCACTCGGTGAACCGGTCGAGGGGTACGAGATCCATCACGGGGTCGCCGATGTGCGGGGCGGTGAGCCGTTCCTGGACGGCTGCCGGGTCGGCTCGGTGTGGGGGACGCACTGGCACGGCTCGCTGGAGAGCGACGGGTTCCGGCGGCGGTTCCTGGCTGAGGTCGCCCGGGCAGCGGGGCGGCGGTTCGTGGCCGCGCCGGACACGAGCTTCGAGGCGCTGCGGGAGGAGCAGCTGGACCGGCTGGGGGATCTCGTGGAGGAGCACGCGGATACGGATGCCTTGTGGCGGTTGATCGAGGGCGGGGCGCCGAGGGGGCTGCCGTTCGTGCCGCCGGGGGCGCCGGTGGGGGTTGCGGAGGTTGGTGCGGGGCGTGCGAGTGCGGGGCCGGGGAGTGCGCCTGCGGCGGGCCTTCCCCTACCCGCCCCTTCCCGTAACCGGGGCTCTGCCCCGGACCCCGGTCCTCAATCGCCGGACAGGCTCGGTGGGGCCGGGGGGCGGCTGGATGGAGCCGGACGCGGGCCTGATGGGGGCGGGCGCGGGCCTGTTGAAGCCAAGCGCGGGGCTGATGAAACCGGGCGCGGGGCTGATGAAGCCGGGCGCGGGGCTGATGAAGCCGGGCGCTCGGTCATGGAAACAGATGTGCATGCGACTGAGGAGGCCCTGTGAGTACGCCCTATCCCTTCACCGCCATCGTCGGACAGGACGATCTGCGGCTCGGGCTCCTGCTCAACGCCGTCAGTCCTGCCGTCGGCGGCGTCCTCGTGCGCGGGGAGAAGGGGACTGCCAAGTCCACCGCTGTGCGCGCGCTCGCGGCGCTCATGCCCGAGGTCGCCGTCGTGCTGGGGTGCCGGTTCTCGTGTGACCCCGTCGCACCGGACCCGGCGTGTCCCGATGGGCCCCATGAGACCGGGACCGCGGCGGGTGTGTCGCGGGCGGCCCGGACCGTCGAACTGCCCGTCGGCGCCTCGGAGGACCGGCTCGTCGGGGCGCTTGACATCGAGCGGGCGCTCTCCGAGGGCGTGAAGGCGTTCGAGCCGGGGCTCCTCGCCGACGCGCACCGCGGCATCCTGTACGTCGACGAGGTCAACCTGCTCCACGACCACCTCGTGGACCTGCTGCTCGACGCGGCCGCCATGGGCGCCTCGTACGTCGAGCGCGAGGGCGTGTCCGTACGGCACGCGGCGCGTTTCCTGCTCGTCGGGACGATGAACCCCGAAGAGGGCGAACTGCGGCCGCAGTTGCTGGACCGGTTCGGACTCACCGTGGAGGTCGCGGCCTCCCGCGACACCGATCTGCGGGTCGAGGTCGTACGGCGCAGGCTGGCCTACGACGACGACCCTGCCGGCTTCGCCGCCCGATGGGCGGACGAGGAAGGGGAGTTGCGCGGGCGGATCGCCGCCGCGCGTGCCCTGCTGCCCCATGTCGTCCTCGGCGACGGTGTGTTGCGGCAGATCGCGGCGACCTGTGCCGCCTTCGAGGTGGACGGGATGCGTGCCGACATCGTCATGGCGCGCACCGCCACCGCTCTGGCCGCCTGGGCCGGGCGCGGGGAGGTGCTCGCCGAGGACGTGCGCCAGGCGGCGCTGCTCGCGCTGCCCCACCGGCGCCGGCGCAATCCGTTCGACGCGCCGGGGCTCGACGAGGACAAGCTGGACGACACCCTCCGGGACGCCGCACCGGATGGGGATGGGGATGGGGACGACAGCGGCCCGGACGGCCCGGACGGCGGCGGAGGCGGAGGGGTGCCCCCGCAGAGCGATGGGCCCGAGGGTCCCGCCGGAGCCGACACGCCGGATCAGCAGCCGGAGAGCGGTGGCGACGCGCCCGGGCAGGGGCGGCCGTCCGGTGGCGGGGAGCAGCAGCCGGTACGGGCTGCCGAGCCGTTCCGTACGAAGATGCTGAGCGTGCCGGGACTCGGCGAGGGAGCGGCGGGACGGCGCTCCCGGGCGCGTACCGAGCACGGCCGTACGACCGGGTCGCGACGGCCGCAAGGGGCGCTGACGAAGCTGCACCTGGCGGCGACCGTGCAGGCGGCAGCTCCGCATCAGCGGGCCAGGGGCCGGACAGGGCGGGGGCTCGTGGTCCGGCGCGACGATCTGCGGCAGGCGACGCGGGAGGGACGCGAGGGAAACCTCGTGCTGTTCGTCGTGGACGCATCCGGGTCGATGGCGGCCCGGCAGCGGATGAGCGCCGTGAAGGGCGCCGTGATGTCGCTGCTGCTGGACGCCTACCAGCGGCGCGACAAGGTCGGACTGATCACCTTCCGGGGCAAGGACGCCGAGGTGGTGCTGCCGCCGACATCGTCCGTGGACGCGGCGGCCGCGCGGCTGGAGTCGCTGCCGACCGGCGGGCGAACCCCGCTGGCCGCCGGGCTGCTGAAGGCCCATGACGTGCTGCGGGTGGAGCGGCTGCGTGACCCCTCGCGGCGGCCGTTGCTGCTCGTGGTGACGGACGGGCGGGCGACGGGGGGCCCCGACCCGCTGGCGCTCGCGGCGCGGGCGGGGCGGCTGCACGCCGCCGAGGGGACCGCGTCCGTCGTCGTGGACTGCGAGTCGGGGATCGTGCGGCTCGGGCTCGCCGCACAGCTCGCCAGGGATCTGGGCGGCAGCGCCGTCACGCTCGACGAACTGCGGGCCGACACCATCGTCGGGCTCGTGAAAGACGTATCCGCAGCCGGGAGGGCCGCTTAATGCCACAGGGACAGCCGACATCGGTGCCGGACGACGGTCTCACCACCCGTCAGCGGCGCAACCGGCCGCTGCTGTTCGTCCACACGGGCGTCGGCAAGGGGAAGTCGACGGCGGCCTTCGGTCTCGCGCTGCGCGCCTGGAACCAGGGCTGGCCGATCGGGGTGTTCCAGTTCGTGAAGTCCGCGAAGTGGAAGGTCGGCGAGGAGAACGCCCTCAAGGTGCTCGGTGCGAGCGGCGAGGGCGGCACCGTCGACTGGCACAAGATGGGTGAGGGCTGGTCCTGGGTCCAGCGGGACAACCAGCTCGACAACGAGGAGAAGGCCCGCGAGGGCTGGGAGCAGGTCAAGCGCGATCTGGCCGCCGAGACGTACAAGCTGTACGTCCTCGACGAGTTCGCCTACCCGATGCGCTGGGGCTGGATCGACACCGACGAGGTCGTCCAGGTGATGCGTGACCGTCCCGGGACGCAGCATGTGGTGATCACGGGGCGCAACGCTCCGGACGAACTGATCGAGGCCGCCGATCTGGTGACCGACATGTCGAAGGTCAAGCACCCGATGGACGCCGGTCAGAAGGGCCAGAGGGGCATCGAGTGGTGAGCGTTCCCCGCCTGGTCATCGCCGCCCCGGCGTCGGGCAGCGGCAAGACCACCGTGGCCACGGGGCTGATGGCGGCCTTCGCGGGCCGCGGGCTCGCCGTGTCCCCGCACAAGGTGGGACCGGACTACATCGACCCCGGGTACCACGCGCTGGCGACCGGACGCCCGGGGCGCAATCTCGACGCGTACATGTGCGGTCCCGAGCTGATCGCCCCGCTGTTCGCCCATGGGGCGAGCGGCTGCGACCTCGCGGTGATCGAGGGCGTCATGGGGCTGTACGACGGCGCTTCGGGGCAGGGCGAGCTGGCATCGACCGCCCAGGTGTCCAAGCTGCTCCGGGCGCCCGTGGTGCTCGTGGTCGACGCCTCCTCGCAGTCGCGTTCGGTGGCGGCGCTGGTGCACGGTTTCGCGTCCTGGGACCCGCGGGTGCGTATCGGCGGGGTGATCCTGAACAAGGTGGCGTCCGACCGGCACGAGGCGTTGCTGCGCGAGGCGCTCGACGAGTCGGGCCTCCCGGTGCTCGGCGTGCTGCGGCGGGCCGCGCAGATGGCGACACCGTCGCGCCACCTCGGTCTCGTCCCGGTGGCCGAGCGGACCACGGACGCGCTCGACGCGGTACGGGCGATGGCCGACCGGGTCCGGGCCGGCTGCGATCTGGACGCCCTGATGGCGCTGGCCAGGACGGCGCCGCCGCTGCCGGACGAGGTCTGGGAGCCGCAGCCGGCCGACGATCAGGAACCGGTGACGGGTGCGCGGCCCGTGGTGGCCGTGGCTGGTGCGCGGCCCGTGGTGGCCGTGGCGGGCGGAGCGGCGTTCACGTTCGCGTACGCCGAACACGCCGAGCTGCTCACGGCGGCGGGCGCCGACGTCGTCGTCTTCGACCCGCTGCGCGACGAGAAGCTCCCCCCGGGCACGTCGGGGCTCGTCATAGGCGGCGGTTTCCCCGAGATGTACGCGCCGGAACTGTCGGCGAACGAGCCGCTGCGGCTCGCGGTGACGGAACTGGCCCGGAGCGGCGGCCCCGTGGCCGCCGAGTGCGCCGGTCTCCTGTATCTGGCGCGCGAGCTCGACGGCCGCCCGATGTGCGGGGTGCTGGACGCGGAGGCCCGGATGTCGGAGCGGCTGACACTCGGCTACCGGCAGGCGGTGGCGGTGTCCGACAGTGTGCTGGCGGTGGCGGGTAGCCGGATGCGCGGCCACGAGTTCCACCGGACGGTGCTGGAGCCCGGTGCCGGGCCCACACCGGCCTGGGGCATGCATCAGCCGGAGCGGCGGCTGGAGGGGTTCGTGCAGGGGGGCGTGCACGCGAGCTATCTGCACACCCACTGGGCGGCGTCGCCGGGTGTGGCCTGGCGCTTCGTGGAGAAGTGCCGGGGATGAGTTGCGGGATCAGTTGCGGGATCAGTTGCGGGGAGAAGTGCGGGAGATGAACGGATGAGTGCGGGTGCCGCAGTCCGTCCGGTGGCGCCGCACTCACTCGGCGACGCCCACGACCAGCCAGATGAAGCCCACCCCGGCGACCGTGCACAGCAGGGTCGAGCGGGCCGGGTGGGTGTGGTGCGCCTCGGGCAGGATCTCGGCGGCGGCGAGGTAGAGCAGGGCGCCGCCGAAGAAGCCGAGATAGCAGCCGAGCAGTTCCTCCGGAAGGGTGAACAGCAGTGTCGTCGCCGCGCCCACGATCGGAGCCAGCGCGTCCGCGAAGAGCATGAGCAGCGCCTTGCGGCGGGCGTTCCCGTAGAGCCTGGTGAGCGTGTACGTGTTGAATCCGTCGGCGAAGTCATGGGTGATGACGGCGAGCGCGACGGCCGCTCCCATGCCGCCGCCGACCTGGAACGCGGCGCCGAGCGCGATGCCGTCCATGAGGCTGTGGCCCACCATCGCGGCCGCCGCGGTCAGGCCGACCTGCGGCACCCGTTCGTCGCCGCCCGCGCCGTGTGCCGCCTGGCGTCCGGCGAGCAGCCGCTCGACCAGATGAGCCACCAGGAAGCCGCCCACGAAGAGCAGAAGGGCTGCCGGTACACCGAAGACCTCGCCGCCCGCGGCCCCGATCGCCTCGGGCAGGAGGTCGAGTCCGACCACGCCGAGCATCAGCCCGCCCGCGAGGCCGAGCACCAGGTGGCGGCGGTCGGTGACGCGTTGAGCGACCCAGCCGCCGGCCAGAGTCATCAGGAACGCGCCGAGCGCGACGAACACCGCCATGGCCCCTTGCTAGCCGATCCGCACCCCCGCGCGCATCTCAGGGCGCCCTCACCCGACACGGTTCCCGTGACCCGTGCTCAGGGTTCCCTCGTACGAGAGGTCTCCGTACCGTGAACCGCCCCGCCTCCCTCGTCGTGGGCGTCGGCGCCCGCAAAGGGGCTCCGGCCGACGAGGTCCTGGAGTTGGTCCTCCGGACCCTTCGCGCGGCCGGGCTCGACCCGGCCGAGCTCGCGGAACTGGCCACCGTCGACTCGAAGGCGGACGAACCGGGCATCGTGGGCGCGGCGGCCGGTCTCGGGGTACCGGTGCGCGCCCATCGGGCGCAGGAGCTGGCCCGGGTGCGGGTGCCGCATCCTTCCGGTGCGGTACGGGACGCGACGGGCACGGCGTCGGTCGCCGAGGCCGCCGCGCTGACCGGCGGGGGCGAACTGCTCGTCGCGAAACGGAAGTCGGCGCCCGTGGGTGGGGGTTCCTCCGCGGTGACCTGCGCGGTGGTCCGGCGTTTCGTCGCCGAATCGATGTCCGCTGCCCCGGTGACGTACGGCTCCCGGCCGTTCACCATGGCTGCCATGAAGCCCCCCACGCAGGACCTCGATGCCACCGTGCCCGATCTGCGCCATCACGGTGACGCGGAAGTACGCGGCCACGATCTGACCGACCTCGCCGTGAACGTACGCACCGGCACACCCCCCGGCTGGCTGCGGGAGCGGATCGCCCAGTCCCTGGGCTCGCTGGCGGCCTATCCGGACGGGCGGCCCGCACGGGCGGCGGTCGCCGCGCGGCACGGGCTGCCGGTGGAACGGGTGTTGCTGACGGCGGGCGCGGCCGAGGCGTTCGTCCTGATCGCCCGTGCGCTGCCCGCCCGGCGGCCGGTCGTCGTGCACCCTCAGTTCACCGAGCCGGAGGCGGCCCTGCGGGCGGCCGGGCACGAGGTGGGGCGGGTCCTGCTGCGCCCCGAGGACGGCTTCGTGCTGGACCCTGCGGCGGTGCCCGACGACGCCGATCTGGTGGTGATCGGCAATCCGACCAATCCGACGTCGGTGCTCCATCCGGCGGGCGTCCTGGAGAAGCTGGCCCGTCCCGGCCGGACGCTGGTGGTCGACGAGGCGTTCATGGACGCGGTGCCGGGCGAGCGGGAGGCGCTCTGCGGGCGGACGGACGTTCCCGGGCTCGTCGTCCTGCGCAGTCTCACCAAGACCTGGGGGCTCGCCGGGCTCCGGATCGGCTACGTTCTGGCCGAACCGGCGACGATCGCCCTCCTTCAGGAGGCCCAGCCCCTGTGGCCGGTGTCCTCCCCCGCGCTGGCGGCGGCCGAGGCGTGCATGGAGCCGCGGGCGCTGGCCGAGGCGGCGGCGGCGGCCGACCGCGTCACGGTGGACCGCGCCCATCTGCTGGCCGGTCTGGCGGAGTTCGCCGAGATACGGGTGGTCGAGCCTGCCCGGGGGCCGTTCATCCTGCTCCGGGTGGAGCGGGCGGTCGAGATCCGGGAGCGGCTGCGGTGCCTGGGGTTCGCGGCACGGCGCGGTGACACCTTTCCGGGGCTCGGGCCGGAGTGGCTGAGGCTGGCCGTGCGGGACCGCGCGACGACCAACCGTTTCCTCCAGGCGTTCGACCAGGCGCTCCAGGCACTGCCCCGGAGACCGTAGGCACTGCCTGGAGCACTCGTGGCCGCCCCGGAGTCGCCGGGTACCGCCGGACGGGCCGGTTCCTCCTTCTTCCGGCCCGTCCGGCAGCCCGCTGTCAGCCCTGGGTGCGCCTGCGTGCCACGACGGTGGCCGCGGCGCCGACGGCCAGCAGCAGCGCCGCACCGCCCGCGATGTACGGGGTCGTGGAACTGCCGCCGGTCTCGGCGAGGTTCGGCTTCTCCGCGGCGGGAGCGGGGTCGGATCCGGTCTGCGGCTTCACTTCACCGCCGGACGAACCGCCCGTCGAACCACCGGTGGTGCCGCCGGTGGTGTCACTCGGCTTCTCGGGAGCCTTCGGCGTCTCGCAGGTCGCCTCGGCCAGCGTCACCTCTCCGTACACCTCGGCGACGTTGAGCTCGAGCGGATTCACCGACACCTTGAGCTGCAGCGCGACGGCCGCCGCGGTACGTGAGGTGGTCGTCGTCCTCGACAGGTCGAGGGTCACTTCACCGACCCCGGGAACCTGCACGTCGGTGGTCCCGCCCGCCGTGAGCGTGACCTTCTTGCCGAGCACCGAGACGTGCCCGAGCACGTTGGACTCCGCCACCGGCTTGCGGCCGACCTCGCAGACGGCGCTGGAGGTGACCTTCTCGACCTCGATGAGCGAGAGAAGCGGCAGTCCGGGCACATGGACGGTGGCCTTCGCGAGGTTGGAGCGACCCTCGGCCCTGTGTTCGTCGACAGTCGCCTTCGCCGTGGCCACATCGGCCTTCAGGAGGCTGAAGGGGTTTCCCCCGTCCACACCGTCGAGCCGGACGCTGAGCGCGGTCTCCTCGGCGCTCGCGGGAGCCCGCACCTCGTTGAGCG
The DNA here is from genome assembly GCF_014216315.1 of Streptomyces finlayi. Lineage (NCBI taxonomy): Bacteria > Bacillati > Actinomycetota > Actinomycetes > Kitasatosporales > Streptomycetaceae > Streptomyces > Streptomyces finlayi. The sequence continues at coordinate 6,333,073 of NZ_CP045702.1, read as the reverse complement.
TGGCCCTCAGCGGAACGTTGACCGTCTTGTTGACGAGTGAGACATCGAGCGCGGTGCGGAGGACGACCGCACTCGCCTTTCCGTCGCCGGTGACCGTGGTCGCGGGTGCGGCCTGCGCGGGAACGGCGACGAGCAGCACGACAGGGGCGGCGGCGACCGCCAGGGCGGCGAGGCGGAAGGTGTTGCTGTTCAAGATGGTGGAACCCCCACAAGAGACATGGAGCCACCGGCGCCGCCCAATGGGGGACATCGCGGGCGCCGATGGCCTCGACTCCGTGAATCCTTGCGCACAGAGGGTGAACGTGCGGACACCTGACGTGAGTTCACCCCAAAGGGGGGTTTCCGTGTGTGTATTCGATTCCCTCGGCACGCGCGTTCCCTGGAGTCACCCGTTTCACGGAGCGCCGGAGGTGGGTCAGTTGACGGGCGGGGTGCGCACAGAAGTGTTCCAACGCCCCGGGGCCGCCCAGGTCACAGACTGTCAACACGGCGCCACACCCGGCCCGATCATCGTTTCAGCCGGTCACGCGCCCGTTCAGCACGATCCTGCGGGGCGCCGCCAGCACCCGTACATCCGCACGCGGATCCTCGTCGTACACCACGAGGTCGGCCGGGGCGCCCTCCTCCAGGACAGGCCGGCCGAGCCACTGCCGGGCGCCCCAGGCCGTCGCCGAGAGCGCGTCGAGGGCGGGGATGCCCGCCTTCACCAGTTCGGCGACCTCCTCGGCGACCAGGCCGTGGGCCAGCGACCCTCCCGCGTCCGTGCCGACGAAGACCGGGATGCCCGCGTCGTAGGCGGCGCGCACCGTGTCGTAGCGGCGCTCGTACAGCCGGCGCATATGGGCCGACCACCGGGGGAACTTCGCCTCGCCGCCCGCCGCCAGGTCCGGGAACGTGGCGATGTTGACCAGGGTCGGGACGATCGCCACTCCGCGTTCGGCGAAGAGCGGGATGGTGTCCTCGGTCAGCCCCGTCGCATGCTCGATGCAGTCGATCCCGGCCTCCACGAGGTCGCGCAGCGCCGCCTCGGCGAAGCAGTGGGCCGTGACCCGGGCCCCCAGCCGGTGCGCCTCGGCGATGGCCGCCTCGACCTCGCCGCGCGGCCAGCACGCCGTCAGGTCCCCGGCGTCCCGGTCGATCCAGTCGCCCACCAGCTTCACCCAGCCGTCGCCGCGCCGGGCCTCCCGCGCGACGTACGCGACGAGGTCGCCGGGCTCGATCTCATGGGCGTAGTTGCGGATGTACCTACGGGTCCTGGCGATGTGGCGGCCGGCCCTGATGATCTTCGGCAGGTCTTCGCGGCCGTCGATCCAGCGCGTGTCGGAGGGTGACCCGGCGTCCCTGATGAGCAGCGTGCCGGCCTCCCGGTCGGCGAGCGCCTGCTTCTCGCTGGTCGCCTCGTCGACGGGGCCGTGGCGGTCGAGTCCGACGTGGCAGTGCGCGTCCACCAGGCCTGGCAGCACCCAGCCGGTGACGGTCACCGCGTCGTCCGCGCCGGGCGGCCGCTCGTACGAGATCCGCCCGCCGACGGCCCACAGTTCGTCCCGGACCTCGTCCGGGCCGACGAGCACCCGCCCCTTCACCCGCAGGACCTGCGGCTCTTCGTGATCGCTCATAGGCGGCACTGTACGAGGCCCTCGGTAGGCTCGGCCAAGCACTGTTCGTACGCGGTCGGCCGACCGTGCGCCGAACCCCTGACCGATCCGAAGAGAGCAGCACCGTGACCCACCCCTTCCTCGACCTCGCCCCGCTCACCGCCGCGCACTTCGCGGCCGTCGAGCGGCGGGTGGCCGGCCTCCTCGCCACGCGGGCGGACGTCGTGATCATGCAGGGCGAGGCGCTGCTGCCCCTCGAAGGCTGCATCCGGAGCGGCGCCCGGCCCGGTTCGACCGCGCTGAACATCGTCACGGGCCCCTACGGGCAGACCTTCGGCAACTGGCTGCGGGACTGCGGGGCCGAGGTCGTCGATCTGGCGGTGCCCTTCCACACGGCGGTGACGGCGGACCAGGTCGCGCGGGCGCTGGCCGGGCATCCCGGGATCGACTTCGTCTCGCTGGTCCACGCCGAGGCGGCCACCGGCAACACCAACCCGGTCGCGGAGATCGGCGAGGTGGTCCGGGCGCACGGGGCGCTGTTCATGCTGGACGCCGTCGCCTCGGTGGGCGCCGAGCCGCTGCTGCCGGACGCCTGGGGCGTCGACCTGTGCGTGATCGGCGCGCAGAAGGCCATGGGCGGGCCCGCCGGGGTGTCCGCGGTGTCGGTGAGCGAACGTGCCTGGGAGCGCATCGCAGCCAACCCGCAGGCGCCGCGCCGGTCCTACCTCTCGCTCCTGGACTGGAAGGAGCGCTGGATCGACGGCGGCCGCACCGCGCTGCTCCACGCGCCCGCGCAGCTGGAGATGCTGGCGCTGGAAGCCTGCGTGGAGCGGATCGAGAACGAGGGCCTGGACACGGTGATGGCCCGCCACGCCTCGGCGGCGGCGGCGACCCGCGCGGGCGCCCTGGCGCTCGGCGGGGGTCTGCGGCCGTACGTCGAGGACGCACGCGACGCGGCGCCGGTCGCCACGACCCTGCGCTCGCCGGCAGGCGTCGACGCCGCCTCGCTGGTCGCGGGGGCGCTCGCGGCCGACCCGTCGCTGCCGCTGATCGCGGGGGGCGGGCCGCTGTCAAAGGAGATGATCCGGGTCAATCACTACGGTGTGGACGCGACGCGGGGCGTGGTGCTGTCCTCGCTCGCCGCTCTGGGGTCGGCACTGGCCGACCACGGCAGGCAGGTCGATATCGAGGCTGCCCGGAAGGCCGTATCGGAAACCTGGCCGAGCGAATAATCCAGAAGAATTCACCCATGCGGGGAGCTGCCTTATCGAGAGCAGCTCCCCGCATTCTTCTGCCCGCTTTCCCTAACCCTAAACGCGAGAGCTTCGACAAGGGAGATCTTCGCGATTCGGACACGTCCCGCGAGAGTTACAACCCTGTGACCGACTCCACATAGTGGGCGTTATGTCGGATAAATCCAGGCGAAATTGTGAGAAATCGACACCGTTTCGCACGAAGGCACGCACCCGCGCGATAACACATACGCGCCTCTCACCCAACCCCTTACCTCGATGCAATTTGGATTTTTGCTGGGTAAATTCAATTCGCATGACCACCGCACCAGCAGATTTTGCAAGTGCCCGAAGCGAATTCCTCAGAATCGACACCCCCCGAGTGGAGGACGGAGCCGCGATCTGGCGCATCGCCCGCGACTCCGAGGTCCTGGACCTCAACTCCTCGTACAGCTACCTGCTGTGGTGCCGTGACTTCGCGGCGACCTCGGTGGTCGCCCGGGACGAGAACGGCGACGCCATCGCCTTCGTGACGGGATACATCCGCCCGGACCGCCCACAGACGCTCGTCATCTGGCAGGTGGCCGTCGACCAGGCACACCGCGGGAAGGGGCTGGCCGCCTCCCTGCTGGACGCGCTCACCGCGCGGGTCGCCACCGACCAGGGACTCGTCTCGGTCGAGACGACCATCACCCCGGACAACACCGCGTCCGGCCGCCTGTTCACCTCGTACGCGCACCGTCACGACGTGGGCCTGGAGCGCGAGGTGCTCTTCGACGGCGGGCTGTTCCCCGAGGGAACACACCTGCCGGAAGTGCTTCACCGCATCGGACCGTTCCACACCTGAGCGCTACCCCGAGCGCCCCGGGCTCCATGCCGAGCGCACCACCTGTGCCCCGCCGAGCGCAGCCCGTCACACCACCCCCTCTCACGCAGGAGATCCGCTGTGACCATCACCCCGCCCGCCCTTAGCGTCTTCGAGACCCTGGAATCGGAAGTACGGAGCTACTGCCGCGGCTGGCCGACGGTCTTCGACCGTGCGCAGGGCGCCCGGCTGACGGACGAGGACGGCCACTCGTACCTCGACTTCTTCGCCGGTGCCGGTTCACTCAACTACGGCCACAACAACCCGGTGCTGAAACGCGCGCTGATCGACTACATCGAGCGCGACGGAATCACCCACGGCCTGGACATGGCCACCACCGCCAAGCGCGCCTTCCTGGAGACCTTCCAGAACGTGATCCTGCGCCCGCGCGACCTGCCGTACAAGGTGATGTTCCCCGGCCCGACCGGCACCAACGCCGTCGAGGCGGCACTGAAACTGGCCCGTAAGGTCAAGGGCCGCGAGTCCGTCGTCTCGTTCACCAACGCCTTCCACGGCATGTCGCTCGGCTCGCTGGCCGTCACCGGCAACGCCTTCAAGCGGGCCGGCGCCGGCATCCCGCTGGTGCACGGCACACCGATGCCGTTCGACAACTACTTCGACGGCACCGTGCCGGACTTCCTCTGGTTCGAGCGGCTGCTGGAGGACCAGGGCTCCGGGCTCAACAAGCCGGCCGCGGTGATCGTGGAGACCGTCCAGGGCGAGGGCGGCATCAACGTCGCCCGTGCCGAGTGGCTGCGCGCGCTCCAGGAACTGTGCCACCGCCAGGACATGCTGCTGATCGTGGACGACATCCAGATGGGCTGCGGCCGGACCGGCGGCTTCTTCTCGTTCGAGGAGGCCGGGATCACCCCGGACATCGTGACGCTGTCCAAGTCGATCAGCGGCTACGGGATGCCCATGTCGCTCTGCCTGTTCAAGCCGGAGCTGGACATCTGGGAGCCGGGCGAGCACAACGGCACCTTCCGCGGCAACAACCCGGCCTTCGTCACCGCCACCGCCACGCTCGACGCCTACTGGGCGGACGGCCAGATGGAGAAGCAGACCCTGGCGCGCGGCGAACAGGTCGAGCAGGCGCTGCTGGCGATCTGCGACGAGAACCCGTCGGCCGGCGGACAGTTCCGTGGCCGCGGGCTGGTCTGGGGCCTGGAGTTCTCCGACAACACGCGCGCCACGGCGGTCTGCGCCCGCGCCTTCGAGCTGGGGCTGCTGCTGGAGACCTCGGGTCCGCAGAGCGAGGTCGTGAAGCTGCTGCCGCCGCTGACCATCACCACCGAGGAGCTGGACGAGGGCCTGCGCACGCTGGCCCGCTGCGTCCGTGAGACCGCCTGACCCGGGGAGACCCGGGCCTGGCCCGAAGAAGCACCACCGCAGAGAGAAAGGCATCAACCCACCGTGATCGTCCGATCGTTCAGTGACATCGAGAACACCGACCGGCATGTGAAGGCCGCCTCCGGCACCTGGGAGAGCAAGCGCATCGTGCTCGCCAAGGAGAAGGTGGGCTTCTCGCTCCACGAGACCGTGCTGTACGCCGGCACGGAAACGTCGATGTGGTACGCGAACCACGTCGAGGCCGTGCTGTGCACCGAGGGCGAGGCCGAACTCACCAACGACGAGACCGGCGAGACGCACTGGATCTCCCCCGGCACGATGTACCTGCTGGACGGACACGAGCACCACACGCTGCGGCCCAAGACCGACTTCCGCTGCGTCTGTGTCTTCAACCCTCCCGTCACCGGACGGGAGGACCACGACGAGAACGGTGTCTATCCGCTGCTGACCGAGGAGGCCTGAACCATGACCACTGAAGTACGCGCAGACCTGTACCCATCGCGCGGCGCCGCCGAGATGACCACTCCCCGCCAGGACCCGGTCATCTGGTCCGCGCCCGGCGCAGCCGGGCCGGTCGCCGCGAAGGACCTCCAGGGGTTCGAAAGGGACGGATTCCTCACCGTCGATCAGCTGATCACGCCGGACGAGGTCGCCGTCTACCACGCGGAGCTGAACCGGCTGATCAGCGATCCGGTGGTGCGGGCCGACGAGCGGTCCATCGTCGAGCCGAAGTCGCAGCAGGTGCGTTCCGTCTTCGAGGTCCACCGGATCAGCGAGGTCTTCGCCCGGCTGGTCAGCGACGAGCGCGTGGTGGGCCGGGCCCGCCAGATCCTCGGCTCGGACGTGTACGTCCACCAGTCACGGATCAACGTCAAGCCGGGCTTCGGGGCTTCGGGCTTCTACTGGCACTCCGACTTCGAGACCTGGCACGCCGAGGACGGCCTGCCGAACATGCGGACCGTGTCCGTCTCGATCGCGCTGACCGAGAACTACGACACCAACGGCGGGCTGATGATCATGCCCGGTTCGCACAAGTCGTTCCTCGGCTGCGCGGGCGCGACACCGCGGGACAACTACAAGAAGTCCCTCCAGATGCAGGACGCCGGCACCCCGTCCGAAGAGGCGCTGACCAAGATGGCCGACCGGCACGGCATCAAGCTCTTCACGGGTGCGGCCGGTTCGGCGACCTGGTTCGACTGCAACTGCATGCACGGCTCGGGGGACAACATCACCCCGTACCCGCGCAGCAACGTGTTCATCGTCTTCAACAGCGTGGAGAACACGGCACAGGAGCCCTTCGCGGCTCCGGTCCGCCGCCCGGAGTTCATCGGGGCGCGGGACTTCACTCCGGTGAAGTGAGACGTGGTCATCGTCCGGGCGGGGGCCTGCGCCTCCGCCCGGCCTGCCGTCCGAATCGACTGGACCGGGCACACCCCGTAACGCGACAGTGGAGCCCATGACTTCACATGTACGCCACATCACCATCGACTGCGCCGACGCCTACGAGCTGGCGACGTTCTGGGCCGGGGTGCTGGGCAGCAAGGTGTCCGACGAGGACGAGCCCGGTGACCCCGAGGCGCTCGTCGAAGCCCCGGGCGCCGCCCTGCTGTTCATCTCCGTGCCCGAGCCGAAGAGCACCAAGAACCGTCTCCACCTCGACATCCAGCCCGACGACCGCACGCGGGACGAGGAGGTGGAGCGGCTGCTGGCGCTCGGCGCCACGATGGCCGGCGATCACCGCAAGCCTAACGGGCGCGGCTGGGCGACACTGGCCGACCCGGAGGGCAACGAGTTCTGTGTGGAGTGCGGCGCCGCCGAACGGGCCCGGCTCAGCGGTACCAGGCTGCCGGTCACCGCGGACGACGTCACGCTGGCGGTGCGGCTCGCTGTCGACACCCTCGCGAAGTCCCCGGCGGACAACTGGCGTATCCCGGCAGGGTCGTTGGACTGGGACTGCTGGGAGACCGTGGAGCATCTGAGCGACGACCTCTTCGCGTACGCCGTCCAGCTCGGTCCGCGCAAGCCGCCGATGGAGGGCGAGGTTCCCTTCCGCTGGGCACCGGAGCGCGAGGGCGGGCCCTGGAACGCGGTCTTCGCGGACCCGGTGGCGGGAACCGCCGGGCTGCTCCAGACGCTGGAGGCGAGCGGCGCGCTGCTGTCGGCGATGGTGCGTACGACGGCTCCGGAGGTGCGCTCGTACCACGGGTACGGCGTCTCCGACGCGGAGGGCTTCGCGGCGATGGGCATCGTGGAGACGCTGGTGCACACCCACGACATCGCCGAGGGCCTGTCGCTCACCTGGACCCCGCCCCGGGACCTCTGCGACCGGGTGCTGGCCCGGCTCTTCCCCGACGCCCCGGCCGACGAGGACCGGTGGACCGTCCTGCTCTGGTCCACCGGCCGCGCCGAGCTGCCGGGCCGCGACCGTGTCACCTCGTGGAAGTGGCACGGTGCGCCGCTCGGCTGAGTGCTTCCGGCCGCGTGCTCCTGGGGTCTCCTCGCGGCCTCAGCCGCCCAGGACATCCAGCACCCGGTCCACGTCCGCCTCGGAGTTGTAGAGGTGGAAGGACGCCCGCAGATTCCCGGCCCGGTCCGAGACCATGATCCCGGCATTCGCCAACTCCGCTGTGCGCACGCCGAGTCCGGGCACGGCGACGATCGCCGACGTGCCAGGAACGGGCGCGTGGCCGAGTTCCGCGAGGCCGCCGCGGAAGCGGTCCGCGAGCCCGGTGGCATGGGCGTACAGGGCGTCGGCGCCGATCTCCGCCAGCAGTCCCAGGGAGTGCTCGGCCCCGTGGTACGCGAGGAACGCGGGCGGCTCGTCGAAGGCGCGGGCGGTGGAGGCGAGCCGCTCGACCGGGCCGTACGTGCTGTTCCACCGGTCCTCGGCGGAGACCCAGCCCGCGTGGAGCGGCGGGAGGGCGGCCTGCGACTCCTCGGTCATGGTGAGGAACGAGGCGCCGCGGGGGCAGAGGAGGAACTTGAAGCCGCCGGTGACGGTGTAGTCGTAGGCCCCGGCGTCCAGCGGGAACCAGCCCGCCGACTGGGAGGCGTCGAGCAGCGTCCGGGCGCCGTGCGCGGCGGCCGCCGACCGGATGGCACCGAGGTCGGCGACGCGGCCGTCGGCGGACTGGACGGCGGAGAAGGCGACGAGGCCGGTCTCGGGCCCCACGGCGTCGGCCAGTCCGTCCAGCGGGACGTAGCGCATCCGGAGATCGCCGCGGAGCGCGAACGGGCTCACCACGGAGCTGAACTCGCCTTCGGGCGCGAGGACCTCGGTCCCCGGCTTCAGCGAGGCCGCGACCAGTCCGACATGGACGGCGACCGAACCGCCGGTGGCGACGCGGTCGGGGCGGACCCCGGCGAGCCGGGCGAACGCGGCCCGGGCCGCGTCCACGGCGTCGAAGCTGCCGGCCCCGCCGCGCGTGCCCGCGGCGTTCTCGTCGACGAGAGCCTTGACGGCCTCCGCCGCGCGGCGGGGCAGCAGCCCGCAGCTGGACGTGTTGAGGTAGGTGGTCTCCGGAGCGAACTCGGCGACTGCCGCTTGGCTGAGCGTGATCGTCTGCATAGGTCCACCCTGGGCGCCCCTCAACTCATAGTCAATTGCCAGGAGTTAAGGGGTACACCCAAGGGACGCTTATGCATACCGCCGCCGGCGGGACGCTCAGACGGAGGCTTCGGGCTGCGGAACCTCGCAGGAACCGTCCGCGTCGCAGGCCGCCGCGTCGTCGCCGATCGTGGTGAGCGCGGTGACGGCACGGTCCTTCCACGCCTGCTCGAGCGCCTTGAGGAACACCTCGGACGGCTGGCCGCCGGAGATTCCGTACCGCCGGTCGAGCACGAAGAACGGCACCCCGTTGGCACCCAGCTCGGACGCCTCGCGCTCATCGGCCCGGACGTCGTCCGCGTACGCACCGGGATCGGCGAGCACCGCGAGGACCTCGTCCCGGTCGAGCCCCGCCTCGACGCCGAGCTCCACGAGGACGCCGTCGTCGAAGACCGAGCGCTCCTCGGCGAAGTTCGCCCGGTAGGCGAGGTCCAGCAGCTCGTCCTGACGGCCGCGCGCCTTGGCCAGGTGGAGCAGCCGGTGGATGTCGAAGGTGCTGCCGTGGTCACGCCCCTCGGTCCGGTAGGCCAGCCCCTCGGCATGCGCGTTGCCCGCGACATTGGCCTCCATGGCCCGGGCCTCCTCACGCGTACGCCCGTACTTCTGGGCCAGCACGTCGATCACCTGCGCGGTGTCCCCCTTGGCGCGCCCCGGGTCGAGCTCGAAGGAACGGTGTACCACCTCGACCCCGTCCCGGTGCGCGAACTCGGCCAGGCCCTTTTCGAAGCGGGCCTTCCCGACGTAGCACCACGGGCAGGCGATGTCGCTCCAGATCTCGACGCGCATGACTCTTCTTCTCTCCAGGATCTCGGCACCACGGACGCACCACGGAGGTACCCTCCGCTATCCCCGTTCAACATTCAACGGCTCCTGGTGATTCCCCACGTCGAAGCAGAACGCCAGGTGGCTGCCCGCGCGGGGCCCGTCCGGGTCGGGGGTCCAGCCGTGGCGGGCGTAGAACGCCTGGGCACGGGTGTTGTGCACGAACACCTCCAGCCGGGCGGTCCGCACCCCGGCCCGGCGCCAGGCATCGGTGCACGCGGCATGGAGGGCGGTGCCCACTCCCGTACGCCACTGGGAGGGCGAGACGTGGAGCTGGGACAGGTACGTGGAACCGTCGCGCTCGGCGTAGGCCGCGATGCCCGCCAGGACCCCCGCGCGCTCGGCGCAGAGCACGGTGGCGCCGGACCTGCCGATGGCGCTCGCCCAGCCGTCACGGCTGCGGGCGACCCCGGCCGCTCCCGCGTACTCCTCGGTCGGAAGATGGCCCCGGTAGTAGGTGGCACGGGCCTCGGTGTGCAGCCGGACGACGGCATCGAGGTCGTCCGGTGTGGCGATTCGGATCATGGTGGAGGGGACGCGCGGGCCCGGCCGGCGGTTGCCGAGTGAGGTGGCGGCGCCACGGGGGTGCGCCACCGGTGTCCCGTCAGGTGTAGCTGAGCATCATGCCCGCGCCGGTGAGCAGTGTTCCGTACTGGAGGAAGAGAGCCCAGGCACGTGCCTGGGCGAAGGGCAGCCGTGCGCAGGGGCAGACGGATGCCGCGACGCCGGACGCCGCCGTCGTCAGCAGCGCAGCGAGGATCGCGGTGCCCGAGACGTCGGCGCAGTGCTCGCCGTAGGTGAGGCAGCGGGAGCCGTCCGAGGAGGCGAGGGCGGCGATGCCGCAGAGGAGCGCCACGGGGACGATCAGCGCCAGGCCGATGCGGGCCGCCCTGCGCAGTTTGCGGTCCTTCGGTTCGGCGGGGCAGGGGCGCGGGGTGTGGCCCGACACGGCCCTTGGACGCTGTTCGGTGGGCGTTCGACTCATGGAACCCATTACACCCTCCGGCCGGGGCCGGAGGGTGGGGACTGCTACTCAGCTCGGTTGAGTACGGGCCCTATTCGCGGTGCCCGTCCACCCTGCGGGGCAGGCCCTGCGGGTTGGACTCCTGGAGTTCCGGCGGCAGCAGGGCGTCCGGGGTCGTCTGGTACGTGACCGGGCGCAGCCACCGCTCGATCGCCGTGGCGCCGACCGAGGTGGAGGTGGACGTGGTCGCCGGGTACGGGCCGCCGTGGTGCTGGGCCGGGGCGACGGCTACGCCGGTCGGCCAGCCGTTGACCAGGACGCGGCCGGCCAGCGGGGTGAGCGCGGCGAGGAGCCGTGCGGCGCTTTCGTCGGTCTCCTCGGTGGCCGTCTGGAGCGTGGCGGTGAGGTTGCCCGGGAGCCGGGAGAGGACCGCGGTGATCTCGTCCTCGGTCTCGTAACGGGCCACGACGGTGACCGGGCCGAAGCACTCCTCCAGGAGGGCGTCGTGCGGTCCGTCCTCGGTGAGCCGCTGCGCCGGTACGGTCAGGAAGCCCGGCGCGACGGTGTGTTCGCTGCCCGCGCCGGGGGTGACGGGGGCCGTCACGTCCGGGAGTTCGGACCGTTCCCGTACGCCCGCGACGAACGCGTCGCGCATCCGCTGGTCGAGCATGACCGCGGACTGGCTGTCGCTGACCACGTCGGTCAGGGACTTCAGCAGCTCATCGCCCGTCCCGCCCGCCGGTACGAGGACGAAGCCGGGCTTCGTGCAGAACTGCCCCGCGCCCATGGTCATCGAGCCCGCGAGCCCGGCGCCGATCTGCTCGCCGCGCTCGGCGGCGGCGGCTTCGGTGACGACCACGGGGTTCAGGGAGCCGAGCTCGCCGTGGAACGGGATCGGGGTGGGCCGGGCCGCCGCCGCGTCGAACAGGGCGCGGCCGCCGCGGATCGAGCCCGTGAAGCCGGCCGCCGCGACGAGCGGGTGCCTGACCAGCTCGACGCCCGCCTGGAAGCCGTGCACCAGGTTCACCACGTCCTCGGGCAGGCCGTTGCGCACGGCGGCCCGGCGCAGGACGGAGGCGCAGAGTTCGGAGGTGGCCGGGTGGCCGGGGTGCGCCTTGATGACGACGGGGCAGCCCGCGGCGAGCGCGCTGGCCGTGTCTCCGCCGGGGACGGAGAAGGCGAGCGGGAAGTTGCTGGCCGCGTAGACGGCGACGACGCCGAGCGGGATCTTGTAGCGGCGCAGGTCCGGCCAGGGCGGGGTCTGCTTCCCGTCCTCGTGGTCGATGTGGATGTCGAGGTACGCGCCCTCGTCGACGACCTCCGCGAACGCCCTCAGCTGCGCCGCCGTGCGGGCGAGCTCGCCCGTGAGCCGGACCGGACCGAGGGCGGTCTCGGCGTCGGCCGCCTCGATGACGTGCTCCCCCGCCTCCGCGAGCAGGTCGGCCGCCGTACGCAGGAACGCGGCGCGCACCGTGCGGTCGGCGAGCGATCCGCGTACGGCGTGGGCGGCCCGGACGGCCCGGTCGACCTCCCCCGCTGTAGCCTCCACCGCAACCTGCTCGCGCGGGTTCCCGGTTCGGGGGTCGACGCTCCAGACTGGTGCTGCTGCCACCGTGATTCCTTCCAGCTCCTCTACCGCACAACCAGGAGTTGTTCGGTATTCTGAACAGCGTTCCTGATCGTGAACTTATTGGGGACTCTATTTCCGGGCGATCAGTGTTGGCAAGAAGTCGCAGGGTTCTGCCGTGAAGGTTGGAAGGGGCGTAGGGCATGTCGGTTGAGTCTGGTGGGGCGCAGGTCAAGTCCGCGGTGCGGACGGTCGAGTTGCTCGAATACTTCGCGGGACGGCCCGGTATGCATGCGCTGGCCTCCGTGCAGGAGGCGGTGGGCTACCCGAAGTCCAGCCTCTACATGCTGCTGCGGACACTGGTGGAGCTGGGCTGGGTGGAGACCGACGCCACGGGCACGCGGTACGGGATCGGCGTGCGGGCCCTGCTCGTCGGCACCTCCTACATCGACGGGGACGAGGTCGTGGCCGCCGCCCGGCCCACCTTGGACCGGCTCTCCGACGACACCACCGAGACCATCCACCTCGCCCGGCTCGACGGAACCAACGTCGTCTACCTCGCCACGCGCCAGTCCCAGCACTATCTGCGCCCCTTCACCCGCGTCGGCCGCAGGCTGCCCGCCCACTCCACCTCCCTCGGCAAGGCGCTGCTGGCCACCCACAGCGACGAGCAGGTCCGCAAGCTGCTCCCGGAGACGCTGCCCGCGCTGACCGAGCACACCATCACCGACCGCGAGAGACTCATCGAGGAACTCGGCGTCATCCGCGAGCAGGGCTACGCGGTCGACCGCGAGGAGAACACCCTCGGACTGCGCTGCTTCGGCATCGCCATCCCGTACCGGACCCCGGCGCGCGATGCGATCAGCTGCTCGGTGCCGGTCGCCCGCCTCACGCCGGGACACGAACAGATGGTCAAGGACGCCCTCTTCGACGCCCGCGACCGCCTCACCCTCGCGACCCGCAGGCTCTGACCCGTGGACGTGACGCTGCGCGAGGTGCGGGACGGGGACCTGCCGCTCTTCTTCGCTTACATGAGTGACCCCGAAGCGGCCCGGGTCGCGGCCTTCACCAGCAAGGACCCCACCGACCGGGCCGCTTTCGACGCCCACTGGGCCCGTATCCGCGCGGCCGACCACATACTCATGAGGACCGTGCTCGCCGACGGGGCCGTGGTGGGCAACACCGGGGTGTACGGGCCTCCGGACGACCGGCAGGTCACGTACTGGATCGACCGGGCCCACTGGGGGCGCGGGCTGGCGACCGCCGCCCTGCGCGCGCTGCTCGGCCTCGTTCCGGAGCGTCCGCTGCACGCACGGGCCGCCGCCGACAACCTCGGCTCGGTCCGGGTGCTGCGGAAATGCGGATTCGTCGTGACGGGCCGGGACCGCGGCTTCGCCGAGGCACGCGGCGAGGAGACCGACGAACTGCTGCTGACCCTGGACGCCTGAGGCACCTCCCGGGACGAGGGCCGTCTCCGCCGCGCGGCGGAGACGGATCGTCGCGGCGCAGGACGTGCGGCGGGGCCAGACCCGGAAGCGTGGGTGTCATGACGAAGACACCACTCGAACACCCCCTCCCGGCCTCCTCACCGCCCTCACCGCCCTCCCCGCCCCTCACCGGCCAGGGCCGGGCCCGTGCCGTGCTCCGGAACATCGCGATCGCTTCCTGTCTGCCCTACCTCGCGCTCAAGGCCGCCTGGATCGCGGGCAGTCGGCTGGGCATCCCGGACGGCAGCTCGCTCCTCGACCACCGCACCACCATGATCGTCGCTAACGCGGCGACCATCCTCATGGACGGATCGGTCGTCGTCATCGCCCTGCTCCTCACCCAGGCCCGGGGGCTGCGCGTCCCCGCCTGGCTCATGGCCCTGCCGATGTGGACCGCGACCGGACTGCTCCTGCCGATCATGGCCGGCTTCCCGGTCCAGCTCCTGGTCGGGCTCCTCGGCGGCGGGACGCCGGCGACCGCGAACGCCGGCCGTCGGCCCTTCCTGGACGACTGGGTCTTCGGCGTCGTCTACACCGGCTTCATCGTCCAGGGTCTCGCGCTCGGCGCCCTGTTCGTGCTCTATGCCAAGGACCGCTGGGGGTCTCTGTGGCAGGGCGCCCTGCGTGACCTCCCGGACAGCCCCACCACCCCGGCCCTGCGCATCGGCGCCGTGGTGGCAGCCGTGATCGCCCTGGTGCCCGCCACGATGCACCTGCTGTGGGCGGCCGGCGGCACCGCCGCCCTCAACCCGTCCCGGATCGAGGAACGGACCAGCGGCTTCTACGCCCTCCAGGCGGTCGACGTGCTGTTCGCCGCCGCGACCGTCGCCGGCCTCCTGCTGCTCGCCTTCCGCCGCACCGGAAAGCTCCCGCTCTGGGTGCCGCTCGCGCTGGCCTGGGGTGGCTCGGGGGCCATGGCCTGCTGGGGCGGCTGGATGAGCATCGCCTCGCTGACCGGGGCGCAGGAGATCTCCGACGAGCCCACCACCGGCATGGTCCTGCTCTACGCTGTGCAGATGCTGGTGGGAGCGGTGGTGGTCACGCAGGGTGCGTACTTCTTCGCCGAGCGAGCGGCGGCGGTGAGGGAAGCGGCAGAGCCGTCCGGCCCGCGGCCGTGACCGTTCTGTTCGGGCGACGGGCCCGGCTGCGCTGGCTGCACCTGATCATCGGTGGCGCGCTGCTCATGCCGTACTTCCTCGTCGGCTCGGTGATCGTCGGCTCGTTCAGCGGGGAAACCCATGTCTTCTCCTCCCCCGCCACCCAGCTGACCGCGTATCTGATCGCCCTGCCGATGGCCGCGGTCACCGGGGTCTTCCCACTCGTCCGGCCGCTGTCGGTGGCCGCCGCCCGCGCCCTGTGCGACGTCCGCGCCGGCCTGCTCGCCGACGGGCCGGCCAGGACCCGGCAGGCCAAGGTCCGGACCGCGGGCTGGTTCACGCTGCACCTGGCGCTCGGCGGCGTCGTCAGCGGGCTGACCCTGGCGCTGACGCCGTACGCGGTGGCCGTGGCGCTCTCCCCTCTCTTCGCGGCGGACTGGAGATTCCGGGCGCTGCGGCTGCCCGAGTCGCTGGACGGGCCGTGGTTCCTGGTCCTGGCCCCGGTCGCGGGGGTCGCGATGCTGGTCGCGATGGCTGGCTGTGTCGCGGCGGCCGGGGCGCTCCTGGCCGGCCGGGCACCGGCTCTGCTGGGGCCGACCCCCGAGGACCGGCTGGCCGCCGCCGAGCGCCGGGCCGCCCGTCTGGCCGTACGCAACCGGCTCGCGCGCGAACTGCACGACTCCGTCGGCCACGCCCTCAGCGCGGTCACCCTCCAGGCGGGTGCGGCGCGCAGAGTCCTGGACAGCGATGCGGCGAGCGATGTCGCATTCGTACGCGAGGCGCTGGCCGCGATCGAGGAGACAACACGGCGTACGGTCGGTGAACTCGACTCCGTGCTCGGCCTGTTGCGCCAGGACGAGGACCGCCCGGGGGAACAGGACGGCCCGGAGGGGCAGTCGGGTCCGGCGGGTCCCTGCCTCGACGCGCTGGGCGGACTGCTGGCGCGCTGCGGTGTCCCGGTCTCGTACGAAACGCAGGGTGATGTGGGGGCGGTCGGGGAGACCGTGTCGAGGGAGGCGTTCCGGATCGTGCAGGAGGGGCTGAGCAACGCCCTGCGGCACGGTCTCGCCGGTACGCCGGTGGAGCTGCGCCTCTTGGTGCAGGACGAGGAGCTGGAGATCCTGATGGAGAACGCACTGCCCGAGCGGCCCTCGGTGGTGAGGCCGGGCGGCGGACGCGGACTGCGCGGTATGGCCGAACGGGCCGTCCTGCTCGGCGGCCGTACCGGAGCGGGACCCCACGAGGACGGCGTGTGGCGGCTGAGCGCGCGGCTGCCGCTGACGAGCCCCGGGACCCCGGGGCGGGCGACCACCGGAAAGCGGACCTCCGGAAAGGGCGAGCGATGAGCGCCGCCATCCGGATCGTGGTCGCGGACGACGAGCGCATGGTCCGTACGGCGTTGCGGGTCATCCTGGACGCCGAGGCCGGTCTCGAGGTCGTCGGCGAGGCGGCCACCGGCGCGGAGGCGGTGTCGGTGGTGCGGCAGCTGCGCCCCGATGTGGTCCTCATGGACGTCCGGATGCCGGAGATCGACGGCATCCGGGCCACCGAACAGATCCTCGGCACGCTCGACCCGCCCCCGCGGATCGTCGTCGTCACCACCTTCGAGAACGACTCCTACGTGTACGACGCGCTGCGCGCCGGAGCCGCGGGCTTCCTGCTGAAACGGGCCGCGGCCGAGGAACTGGTCCAGGCGGTGCGACTGGTGGCCCGCAGTGAATCGCTGCTGTTCCCGGCCGCGGTCCGTGGGCTGGCGGACCGGTACGGCAGGCAGAGGGCCGCCGCGGCGGCTCCCTGGGTGGCGCGGCTCACCGAGCGGGAGGCGGAGGTGCTGCGGCTGATGGCGGCAGGGCTGACCAACGCGGAGATCGCGGGGCGGCTGCGGGTGGGAACGGCCACGTCGAAGTCCCATGTGGCGGCGGTGCTCGCCAAGACGGGCGCCCGGGACCGTACACAGGCGGTGATCGCGGCCTACGAATCCGGTTTCATCACCCCCGGCTGACCTTCCGTTCCGCCTGGCGCGGGCGCGTGAGAAATGGGTGAGAAGGGGCAGAGGTGCGGCACCGGCACCGCCCGGCGGCGGTGCCGGTGCCGGTGCCGGTTCGGCTACTTCACTCCGAGCAGCTGCTCGATCGGGTCGATGGCGAAGTACGCGGCGAACAGCACCGAGGTGCCCCACAGCAGCCAGTGCACTTCGCGGGCCTTGCCGAGGCACGCCTTGATGACGACGTACGCGACGAAGCCGGCGCCGATGCCGTTGGTGATGGAGTACGTGAACGGCATCACGGCGATCGTCAGGAAGGCGGGGATGGCCACGTCGAAACGGTCCCAGTCGATGTGCTTGACCTGGGTCATCATCAGGAATCCGACCGCGACCAGAGCCGGCGCGGCGGCCTGCATGGGGACCGTGGTCAGCACCGGGGTGAGGAAGAGGGCCAGCCCGAACAGACCGCCCGTGACCAGGTTGGCGAATCCGGTGCGCGCACCCTCGCCCACGCCCGCCGCCGACTCGATGTAGGTCGTGGCGGAGGAGGCGGAGGCCGCACCGCCCGCGACGGCGGCCGCGCCGTCGATGAGCAGCACCCGGCCCAGGCCCGGGACCTGGCCACGCTCGTCGAGCAGTCCGGCCTCGGCCGTGACGCCGACGACGGTGCCCATCGTGTCGAAGAAGTCCGACAGGATCAGGGTGAAGACCAGGAGCACCACGGTCAACACGCTGACCTGCCCGAAGGCGCCGAACAGATCGAAGTTGCCGAGGAGCCCGAAGTCCGGGGAGGCGACGATCTCGTCAGGCAGCTCGGGGACGGTCAGACCCCAGGACGCGACATCCGCGAGCTCGTTGACCGCCACGGCGACCACGGTCATCAGGACGATGCTGATCAGGATCGCGCCCTTGACCTTGCGCGCGAGCAGCACGATCGTGAGGAGCAGCCCGGCGCAGAAGACCAGCATGGGCCAGCCGCTCAGCGTGCCGGTGCCGAGCTGGACCGGCACGGTGGTCTGGGCGACGTCCGGGATGCGGGTGACGAAGCCGGCGTCGACGAAGCCGATGAAGGCGATGAAGAGGCCGATTCCGACGCTGATCGCCTGCTTGAGCGGTTGCGGGATGGCGTGCATCACCGCTTCCCGTAGTCCTGTGAGGACGAGTACGCAGATCAGCAGACCCTCGAACACGATGAGGCCCATCGCGTCGTCCCAGCTCATGAGGGGCGCGATCTGGAAGGCGACGACGGCGTTGAGTCCGAGCCCGGCCGCCAGGGCCAGCGGCAGATTGCCGCCCACACCCATGATCACGGTCATCACCGCGGCGACCAGGGCCGTGGCCGTGACGAGCTGGACCGCGTCGAGCTGGTCGCCGAACTTGTCCTTGGCGCTGCCCAGGATGATCGGGTTGAGGACGAGGATGTACGCCATCGTGAAGAACGTGGCGAAGCCGCCGCGTATCTCCGTCGCGTACGACGAACCGCGCTCCGTTATGCGGAAGTAGCGGTCCACCGCCGATCCGGTTCCCACGGCGGGCGGTCTGGGCGAATCCGCCTTGCCGGTCGCGCTGCTCTGCATGGTTTCTCCTGTGTCAACGGATGAATCGCGAGGGCGCGCACTCCCGCGCTGTCGTACGACAGGGAGGGGTGGAGCCCGTGCGGAGTACGCCGATTGCCGCAGGGCGGGCGTCGGAAACGAACACACTCGCGACAGGCGTGAGCGGATCATACGCGCGGTGGATTCGTGCTTTCCCTACGCCTGCTGTCAGTTCAGGACATCGGGCCACTGCGCGGTGCGGCGTTCGGGGCCCTCGTCCTGTCAGTTCCTACAGAATCGAGCGGGCACATTCCCATGAAATCCGGAAACTGACGACACGTGCGATCGCACACAGGACGTTCACCGCCTAGCCTGTGCCGGTGCCTCATCCCCCCTCAGCGGAACCAGCACCTCCCTTCAACTCCCGCGCCGCCCGCGTACTGCGGGAACGCCTGGGAATGACTCCCGGACATGTGGCCCACGGCATACGCGCTTCCTACGGAATGACCCATGTCACCGCGGAACACATCAGCGCCTGGGAGCGCGGCACCCTCCTCCCCTCCGCCCCCGAACTCGCGGCACTGAGCGGGGCGTTGTGGTGCGCCCCGAGTGAGCTCATCGGGGCTCCTCGAACCCTGCGGGAGCATCGCCTCGCGCGTGGGTTCGCCGTCGAGGACATGGCCCGTGTCGCGGGACTGGACGTCCACGCGTACCAGCACATGGAGTCGACCGGGGTGTGGACCGGCACCAGCCGCCAGTCCGCGGCACTCGCGCAAGCCCTGGCACTGAACCCTCGGGACTTCGTCACCGTGACCGGGCTGGACGGGGAACTGACGCACATGCTGCACGATGCCGTCGGCACCCGCTGGCAGGCCCATGCCCGCCCCATCGCCCGGCTGCTGTCCGCAGACCGCCGGGAGCTGTCGGGCCCGCTGCGCGAGATGCATCAGGAGTACCAGGCGCTGATGACCGCGACCCTGAGCAGAGGAGGCGGTTCGTCCGCCTCGGGTGAAGCGGGTCTGCGTTACCTGGAAGAGATCCTGGACCACTTCTGGTCGAAGTTCCCGCCCGCCGGGTAGCCGGTGAGCGGCGGCGCCTGCGGGCACCCTCGTCGAAGCGCTTGCGGTGGGCGCTGGTACGCTCTCGCCCCGCCTGCTCCCCGTGGGTGTCCTGGCGGTACGCCGGCCGGGTCTTCGCGCCGGGAGGGACTTGGACCGCAGAGGGAGGTACCCGTGGGCAGAGCCGTCGACGATGCCGCCGCCGCCGAGTTCCACGCGTTCTTCGAGGCCCACTACGCCGGACTGGCGCGGCTGGCCCACATGCTGACCGGTGAGGCCGATGCCGCCGACGATCTGGCGGCGGACGCGCTGATGGCGCTCTGGCACCGGTGGGACCGGGTGCGGGCCGCCGAGCATCCGGTGGCGTACGCGCGGGGTGTCGTCGCGAACCTGGCGCGTACCCGGATCCGCAGCGCGGTGCGGGAGCGTCGCAGGGTCGCGCTGTTCTGGGCACCGCGCGGGGACGGCGACGGATACGGGATCGAGGGCCCCGACGTGTCGGCGGTCGTCGACGTACAGGAAGCACTGCGCCGGCTTCCGTTCCGTAAACGGGCGTGTGTGGTGCTGCGCCACGCCTTCGATCTGTCCGAGCGGGACACCTCGCTGGTGCTGGGGATATCGGTCGGCACGGTGAAGAGCCAGACTTCGCGCGGTGTCGCGGAGCTGCAACGCCTGCTCGGGGATGCCGCACAGGCACAGGTGGCCGCCGCGGCGCGGCGCGGCGAAGGAAGGCACTGATGGACGACGAGCTGCGGCAGAGGCTTCGGGACGCGGCGCTGGCCCACCGTCCGGACAGGGAACGGATGCTGGCCCGGGTGGAGCGCGGGATCGCCGAAGGGCGCCCCGCGCGCACCGGGCGGGCCTCGCGGCCCTTCGGTGCTCCGATGCCGTGGCTGCGGGTCTCGGGCGCGACGGCGGCGGTGTGCGGGGTGCTGGCCGCGGGAACGCTCGCGGTCACCTCGGCGGTCGACGACAACAGGGGCGCGGGGCGGGTCTCGGGGCCGGCGTCCCCGTCGTCGACGGCTCCCGCCCCCCGGCCCTCGCTGCCCGCCCAGGACGGGCCGTTGCGGTCGGACGGTGCGGTGAATCCGAACAGCAACCGTTACTGGGCGCAGAGCGAAGTCACCGTGAGGACCGCAGAGGTGCTGTCGGAGCTCACCGTCGAGCTGTGGATCGCGCAGACGGGCGGGGTGAACTCCACCGGGTCCTGGCGTTCCCTCCCGGTGGAGGACTTCACCGTCTCGGCCCGGGAGACGAGCGGCTTCCTGGTCTACCGCTGGACGCTGAAGCCGGGGCGGACGGTCCCTGTCGGTACGCACACGTTCGCGGGCCAGTACAACCACGCCGAGGGCGCCCGGGACGCGGAGGGCGACGCCTACACGGCCCGCGCCCGCTCCGCCGGTCAGCGGGCGGCGGTGGGCGGGGCCTTCACCCCCGCCGCCCGCTGATCCCCGCGAGTTCAGTGGTGCGGCTGCCAGTCGCCCAGGTAGGCGGCGCGCGTGTGTGACCCGGCCTCGGCCGCGGTGAGCTGGGGGCGGTTCCCGGGGACCAGGATGCGGGCAAGACCGTCCCGGTCACCGAGGTGCCGGAGGCGTCGACGGCGGCCTGGACGGTGGTGTGGTCGCCGCGGCCGAGCGGGTCGACGTACAGCGTCCGCGCGGTGAGACGCCTGGACGGTGATCCGTACCGGCCGAAGGGGGCGGGCCCCGTGGCGTACGCCCGGGGGGCGAGGGCCAGGCCTGCGGTGGCGAGGGCGCCCGTGAGGAGGGAGCGGCGGCCGAGAGCGGCGTACGAGGTCATGCGGGAGGTACCTCCGTTGGTGCGGGTAAGGGAGGGGCGGGGCGGGCGGAGCGGCAGGACCCGCCCCGGCGATCGGAGGGGGCGGTCAGCAGACCTTGCCCGCGCCGGCCTTCCTGGTGACGAGGCCGGGGAGTGCGCGCGGGTCGTTGACCTTGGTGCGGAGCTCGGGGGTCCAGCCCGCGCCGGACGCCAGCTGCTCGGCCGGGTACTGCGCGTTGTGGACGGCGATCAGGTCGGTGGGGGCGCCGTTGACGTAGTTGCCGGTGGCCGTCAGGGGTGCCTCCTTCCACTTCTTGAGGACCGCGCCCGTCCGCACCGACGGCGGCAGGGAGAAGGAGTTCTTCTCCGCCACGAGCTGGGACTCGATGCCGATGCCGAAGGAGTAGCCGTACTTCTGGCCCGGGGTGACGGTGAAGTGGTTGTTGTACGCGTCGACCTTGCCGAAGCGGACGCGCGGGGCACGCTCGACGACGCCGTCGAAGTGGTTGTGGTGGAGGGTGACGCGCAGCTTGCCCCGGTCGTCGGCGCCCGCGCTGTCGCTGTTGCCGATCATGAGGGTCTTGTCGTGGTCGCGCAGGACGTTCCACGAGGCGGTGACCAGGTCGGCGCCGCGGACGATGTCCAGGAGACCGTCGTGCTGCTGGTAGATCTCGCCGAAGTACGAGGGGAGGGTGGAGTCCGGGTAGCGGCCGTCGGTCAGGGTGTTGTGGTCGACCCAGACGTGCTGGGAGCCGTACACGACGACCGCGTCGTACTCGGAGTTCCAGGCACCGGTGGCACCGTCGGTCGGGTCCCAGGCGGGGAAGCAGTCCAGCGGGGCCTCGATGGTGAGGTTGCGCAGGATGACGTTGCGCACGCCCTTGATCTGGAGACTGCCGCCCCTGATACCGGCGTTCTCGCCCACGCCCACGATGGTCGTGTCAGCGGGGACGAACGCCATGATGCCCAGCTTCTGGTTCGCCGCCGACGCGGCCCGCAGGTCCTCCTGCTCCCCGGCGGGCTCCTTGTCCATGCCCCAGACCGCCGGATCGTAGTCGGCGAGGTACCGGTCGAAGTCGTAGCCGGGTGCCTCGAAGGAGGCGCAGCCCTCGGATGTGGCGTCGATGACGCCCTTGATCCTGATGATCGAAGGCGCACCCGCGGCGGCGGTGAGCGCGGCCTTGAACTCTGCCCAGGTGGTCACGGTGAAGACGTGGTCGGCGTCGGCGGCCGAGCCGCCGGTGGTGCCGGTGCCCTCGGAGGCCCAGCCGTCCTGCGCGGCGAGGGTCTGACGGGTGGGGTCGGGCCGGTGGTGCGCGGCGGCCTGGGCGGTTCCGGTGGCGGCGAGGACGAGGACGGTGCAGCCGGCCAGCATGGCAATGACGCGCCCATGACATGTTGAGGTTCTCATCGTGCGGCTCTCCTTCGTGCGGTTCAGGCTCGGGGCCAGGTGATCCAGGACTCGGGGATCTCGTCGGCGAGGCGGCGCACCTCGCGCGGGGCGAGCGCGCGGCGTTCCAGCAGCCCGGTCGCGACGAGGCGGGCCACGGCGATCGCGCCCGGCGGGTTGAAGTGGGTGTTGTCCTGTTCGGTCGCGGTCCAGTTGAAGTACGTCTTGGTCTCCTCGGCACCGAGCTTCTGCCACAGGGCGATCGACAGGGCCTGGATGTCTACCAGCGCCACGTCCTCCTCCTCGGCCAGCGCCCGCATCGCCGCCGGGTACTCGCCGTGCGTGGGCAGGGCCGTGCCACTCGCGTCGAACTTCCGGCGCTCCACGGAGGTGGCGAAAACGGGCAGCCCGCCGCGGGCCCGCGCACCGTCGATGTACTGCCGCAGGTGCTCCTGGTACGTCGACCAGGGCTCCGTGTAGCGGGTCGGGTCGGCGCTCTTGGAGTCGTTGTGCCCGAACTGGATGAGGACGAGGTCACCCTCGCGCACGCCGCGCAGGAGCACGTCGAGCCGTCCCTCGTCGATGAAGCTCTTCGAACTGCGGCCGTTGACCGCGTGGTTGGCGATGCCGACGCCATGGCCGAGGAAGAAGGGCAGGGCCATGCCCCAGCCGGTCTCGGGCGCGGCGTCGGCGTACTTCTGGGCGGCCGTGGAGTCGCCCGCGATGTGCAGGGTCCGGGGCCTCGGCCGGCCGCCGCCGTTCTCGGCGAAGGCGGGAGTGGCGGCGAAGGCGAGGGGCAGCGCGAGGAGCGCGGCTGCCGTCCTTCTGCGGGTGAGGGACACGGGGGACTGCCTCTCTCGGGGGGAGGTGTGATGGTCCTGGTCCTGCGTGGAGCGGGACCGGCGGCGGGGCGCGACCCGTACCGCCGCCGGTCCCGGTCGGGGGAGGCGGAGCCGGCCGGATCAGCCGTTGCCCAGCTCCTTCCACTCCTTCTGCGCGGCGTTCAGCTCATCGGCGATCTTGTCGAGGAACTGCTTGGCCGTGACCTTGCCGAGGAGCAGCTTCTGGAACTCCGGCTCGTTGTCGGCCTTGCTGATGTTGTTCCAGTCGGGCAGGTAGTACGGCAGCTGCACGATCGTGGTGGAGCCGTCCGTCAGGGACTTCGCACCGAGCGCGGTCGGCTCGGAAGCGGCGATCCACGGGTCCTTCGCCGCCTCGGTGTTGGCGGGGATGGCACCGGCCGCCTCGTTCCACTTGCTGTTGGACTCGTGCGAGGCCGCGAACTCGATGAACTTCCAGGCCGCCGTCTTGTTCTTGCTCACCCGGAACATACCGAGCCCGTCGACGGGGTTGGAGACCTGGACCCGCCGGCCGCCGTCGCTCAGCGGGTTGGGGATTCCGGCGAACTTGTCGGGACCCAGCGCCTTCAGGTGGTCCTGGTAGGAGCCCAGGTTGTGGCTGAGCATCCCGATGCTGCCGGTGTCCCACTGGGCGACCATCTTGGTGAAGTCGTTGTTGACGTCGGCGGACGGCGTCGTCCTCTTGAAGAGGCCGACGTACTTCTCGAGCGCGGCGACGTTCTTCGGGTCGTTGAGCGTCGTCTTGTCGCCGTCCCAGAACTCCGTGATGCCGGACTGGCCGTACGAGGCGTCGATGGCCTGGGCGATGGAGCCCGCGCCACCACGGATGGTGTAGCCGAACTTGTTGTTCTTGGAGTCGGTCAGCTTGTCCGCTGCCTCGTAGAACTTCGCCCAGGTGGTGGGGGCCTCCAGGCCGGCGGCCTTGAACAGGTCGGTGCGGTACCAGAGAGTGCCGTTGTTCGCGGAGGTCGGCACGGTGTACATGTCCTCGCCACGGCCGCCGGCGACCTTGACGCTCGCGACCATGGACTCGACGAGCTTGCCGTCCAGGGCCGATCCCTTGATCCGGTCCTGGACGGGCTCCAGCGCCTCCTGCGAGACGATGTTGGAGAGGTAGGCGGTGCCGACGCCGCCGACGTCAGGCAGTCCGCCGCCCGCTATCGCGGTGTCGTACTTGGACTGGACGTCCGCGATCGGGATCGGCACGTACTTGACCTCGATGTCCGGGTTCTTCTTCTCGAAGTCCTTGATGATCTCGGTCCAGATGGCCGTGCGCGGTCCGCCGTTGTTGTCCCAGAAGGTGATCTCGCCCTTGCCGCTGCCCTCTTTGCCCGAGCTGCTGCCGTCGTCACCACAGGCCGTGGCCGTCAGCGCGAGCACTGCCGTGAGGGAGACCGCTGCCGCGGTACGCCCCCGGTACGTCTTCGAGATGTT
The DNA here is from genome assembly GCF_014216315.1 of Streptomyces finlayi. Lineage (NCBI taxonomy): Bacteria > Bacillati > Actinomycetota > Actinomycetes > Kitasatosporales > Streptomycetaceae > Streptomyces > Streptomyces finlayi. The sequence goes on along the minus strand of NZ_CP045702.1, from coordinate 6,308,447 downwards.
CATGGTCGGCTCTTCTCTCTGGGTTCGGTCGCTGTGCTGTTGAGCGGGGGAATTCGGGAAGGGATTCAGTGCTGCGTGCTGCGGTGGGGGGTCCGGCCGTCCTCGCCCGCCAGGTGGTCGGCCACGTCGTGGTGTGCGGCGTCCCGCGCCGGCGTCCGGGGGTGGTCCGCGGTGACATAGGTGCCGGGGGCGAGCCGTACCGTGATCCGCCCGCCGCTGCCCGCGGGCACCGCGTCGACGGCCGCCTGACCCGGCGCGCTCGGTACGAGGAGGGCGGCGCCCAGGGCGAGGGCCGTGGTGAGCGTTCCGAGGTTTGTTCGCTTGGTACGGAGGTGCATCGTCGCGGCTCCCATACAGGCGGTTTGCGAAAGTGGGGGCGGGGTGTCAGTACGCGGTGCGGAAGGCGGTGAAGTCGGCCGTGCCGGCGGGTCCCGTCCCGGCCGGAGCGGTGGCGAACAGGCCGAGCAGTGCGCCGACCCAGCGCCAGGGCGTCGCCGCGAAGACCTGGCCCGAGGGGCAAAAGCCGTCGCCGTCGCCCGTATCGGCGTAGAAGCGGCAGCGTGCGCCGGCGGTGACCTCGACACGGAGGCGGACCCGGCCGTGGGGCGCGGGGCGCGGGTACTCCGCGTCGCGTTCGTGTTCGGCGACCGTCTCCGCGTACCGGTGCACGAGGCGCGGCGCCCCGTCGTCCCCCGCTTCGAGGCCGATCCAGCTGAACGCGTCGCCCAGCACGGCGAGTCCGGCCTTGGCGCCCGGCTCGTCGCTGTTCAGGACGAGTTCCGTCTCCACGGTGAACGACTCGGCGGGCAGCCGCTGGACGAGCACGTTGGGCAGGGCCCGCAGATCGTGCGCGTACGCGGTCCGTACGCAGCTGAGACGCAGACCGTCACCGGCGTGCTCGACCGTCCAGCCGGGCCGGGGCCCCGCTGTCCACTGCCACTGCCGGCCGAAGCGCCCGCCGGGGAAGTCGTCGTCGAAGGCGGGCACTTCGCGGGGCTGTTCGGGGACGAGCGGCTTGGTGTGCGCGCAGACGGGCTCCCCCGCGTTCCCGATGACGGGCCAGGGACCCGCCTCACCGTCGGTGGTCCAGCGCATCGGCTGGAGGTGGACGACTCGCCCGTACGCCCCCTTGGCCTGGAAGTGCAGGAACCAGTCCTCGCCCCGCGCCGTGCGCACCCAGGCGCCCTGGTGCGGTCCGTTGACCCGTGTGCTGCCCTGGGCGAGGACGACACGTTCCTCGTACGGGCCGGAGAACTCCCGGGACCGGAAGGCACCCTGCCAGCCGGTCTCCACCCCGCCCGCCGGGGCGAAGATCCAGAAGTAGCCGTCGTGACGGTAGAGCTTGGGGCCTTCGAGGGTGAACCAGCCGGGTATCCGGTCGGCGTCGACCAGGGTCTCGCCCGTGTCGAGCAGCTCGCGCCCGTCAGGGCTCATCCGGTGACCGGTGAGCCGGTTCTTGATCCCGGAGCGTGACTTGGCCCAGGCGTGCACGAGGTACGCCTCGCCGGTCTCCTCGTCCCACAGCGGGCAGGCGTCGATCAGCCCCTTGCCGGCCTTGATCAGGTGCGGAGCGCTCCACGGGCCGCGGATGTCCTCGGCGTTGATCTGCTGGATGCCGTGGTCGGGGTCGCCCCAGAAGATCCAGAACCGTCCGTCGTGGTGGCGCAGGGACGGCGCCCACACCCCGCAGTCGTGGCGCGGCACGGCGAAGTCGACGGCGGGTTCGAGGCGCTCCAGGGCGTGCCCGACGAGGGTCCAGTTGACCAGGTCGCGGGAGTGCAGCAGCGGCAGCCCGGGGACCCGGCCGAAGCTGGACGCCGTCATGTAGTAGTCGTCGCCGTGGCGCACGACGTCCGGGTCGGACCAGTCTGCGTCCAGCACCGGGTTGCGGTAGGTGCCGTCTCCGAGGTCGGCGGAGCGCAGTGTCGTGGGGCCGCTCATGCCGTCACGACCTTGCGGACGTGGGCGTCCGCGGTGTCCCGGTCGAGTGTGCCGTCGGCGACGACGGTGACGACGCGGCGCACGACGGTGGCTCCGGCGGCGACGACGAGGCGGCGGTCCGCGGCGAGGGAGGAGCCCACCCCGGGGTACTCGGTGCTCCGGACGAACCAGGGATCGTTCCGGGTCTCCTCGGTGGCCCCGGCGAAGACGAGGGTCCAGCCGTTCCCGGCGAGCGCCACCCAGTCGGCGGCCCTGCCGTGCACGGCCTCTTCACCGTCCGCCTCGGCGCCGAACACGACGGGCGCCGTGGGCCCCTTGGGTGCGCGCCAGAAGAATCCGCCGTATCCGGCGCCGGGGCGGCCGTTGGTGGCGGGGCTGCCGATGGAGAGCCCGGTGGTCCCCCGGTTGGTGAGGGAGAAGGAGAGGTCGAGCGCCCACGCGGTGTCGGAGAGCCCGGTGACGGCGACCGTGCGGTGCTCGCGCAGCAGCTCGGTGCCGTCGGCCTCCCAGCTGAGCTCCTCCACGAAACCGTCCTGGTCGCGGAGCTTCCACCCGAGGTGACGCTGCACCCCGTGGTTGTCGAGTTCGGTGGGGCCCTGGTCGCGGACGAAGGTGCGTCCGCCCCAGAAGTTGTACCCGGCCACGTCGGGGACGGCGATGGAGGCGCCGAGGTGGTGGATGTGGTCGCCCGGCCGCTCCTCGGTGACGGGGGTGCCCGCCAGGGTGGTGACGGGGTGGAGGAAGGGGCGGCCGTCCCGGGCGGAGGGGAGGTAGCTGTAGCGGCCGACGGTGCGGCCCGCGCAGCTGAGGAGTGCGGTGGTCACGGTGTACTCACCTCGCTGGGGTGCGCCCAGGGGGCGCCGAGTTCGGAGAAGAGGCTGAGGGTGTCGGCGCCCGCGGCGACCAGGGCGTCGACACCGCGCACGACGCGCCGTACGCCGGTGGTGGCCGTGGCCGGTGCGGTGAACCAGGCGTCGCCGGGCAGCGCGGCGGGTTCGGGGGCGGTGCGCACGGCCTCGACGACGCGCATGAACGCGCCGGTGCGGTGCGGGGGTACGAGGAGGGCCGTGCCGTGTGCCAGATGGCCGGCCAGGTTCTCCAGGAGGTCGGTCCGCCCGTGGACGACTTCCTCGGGCCCCCGGCCGGCGCGCTGGACGAGGACGCGGTCCTGCTTGTACCAGAAGGTGATCCGGCCCCGGTCGCCGTGGACGATCACATACGGTTCGGCGGCCTGTTCGGCGCAGAGGGTGACGGCGACGGTGACCGGCGGTCCGCCCGGGGTGGTGATGCGGAGGCAGGAGGTGTCGTCGGCCTCGATGTCGTTGGCCCGGAACAGCTGGGTCTCGATGGCCAGGACGTCGTCGGCCCTCCCGCTGTCCGCGAGTTCGAGCGCGGTGGCGACGGCGTGGGCCAGGGGGTTGGTGAGGACCCCGTCGACCACGTCGGTGTCGCCGATCCTGCGGCGTCCGGCCCAGGGCGCCCGGCGGTAGTAGGCCTCGTCACGGACCCAGGCCCCGGCGGCGCCGAAGCCCTGGACGGTGCCGATCGCACCGCTGCGTACGAGTTCCCGGATGGCGGGGACGGCGTGCGAGCCGAAGGACTGGAAGCCGATCTGGCAGGCGATGCCCGCTTCCCGTACCCCCTCGGTCATCCGGACGTAGTCGGCGTAGGTGGCGGCGGGTGGCTTCTCCAGGAGGAGGTGGACACCACGCGCGGCAGCGGTGAGAGCCAGTTCGGTGTGGGTCTGGATCGGGGTGCAGATGACGGCCGCGCGGGCTCCGGTGGAGTCCAGGAGCGCCCCGAAGTCAGCGCACTGCTGCGGGAGTTCACCGGCGAAGGCGTCGAGTTCGCCCGAATCCAGCGGTGCCAGTTCGCAGATCCCGGCGAGGCGGACGACCCCCTGGCCCTGGAGGCGGCGGATGTTGGCGAGGTGCCAGCGCCCGTGGCCGCGTGCCCCGGCGAGGACGATCGGGAGGGGGGTGGCCGTGGTGGCGGTGGTGCTCATCCGACCCTCCCCGCGCCCGCGCCGCGTGCCCAGCCGTCGCCGGCCGCGAGGACCTCCCGGCCCAGGTCCGGTACGGCGGCCGCGGGGGCGGCGGGTACGGCGGCCGGGGTGGCGGCCTGTGCTCCGGGCTGGAGGGCCAGGCACCCGGCGAGCAGGACGAGCGTGGCGGCGGCGCGGCGGCCGGTGCGGGGCCGGGGCGCGGGGGTTGGTTCGGTCATGTGCGTCAGCCCTTCACTGCGCCGGCGCTGAAGCCGGTGATCAGCCACTTCTGGATGAAGGCGAAGACGATCACCACGGGCACGGCGGCGATGACACCGCCCGCGGCGAGCGCCCCCAGGTCGACGCTGTCGGCGCCGATGAGGGTGTTCAGGCCGACCGGGATCGTCTGCTTGTCCTGTTCGCTGAGGAACATCAGGGCGAACAGGAAGTGGTTCCAGCTGTGCACGAAGGCGAAGGAACCGACGGCGATCAGTCCGGGCCTGAGCAGCGGGAGGACGACCGCGCAGAAGGCACGGAAGCGCGAGCAGCCGTCCACCCAGGCGGCTTCCTCCAGCGTCATGGGCACGTTCTTGATGAAGCCGCTGATCAGGATGATCGACAGCGGCAGCTGGAAGACCGTCTCGGCGATGATGACGCTGCCGAGGGAGTTGATCATCTGGAGGTTCTTGAAGATCTCGAAGAGCGGTACGAGCATCAGCGCGCCCGGGATGAACTGCGAGCACAGCAGCGCCAGCATGAACCCGTTCTTGATCCTGAAGTTGAACCGCGCCAGCGCGTAGCCGCCGGCCAGGGCCACCAGGGTCGTGGTGAACAGGGTGGCGACACCGACGATCATGCTGTTCTGGAAGAAGACGGCGAAGCTGCGCTCGTTCCAGACCTTGGAGAAGTGCTCGCCCGTCATCGGCCAGGGCACCAGCGAGGTGGAGCCCGCGGGCCGTACCGCGAAGAGGAACATCCAGTAGAACGGGATGAGGGTGAAGAGCAGATAGATGCCCAGGGGCACGTAGATCTGCCAGCGCGGTACGTCGTCGAAGGCGCGCTCACGGCCGCGGCGGCGGTGTGCGGGGGGCTTCGGGGGAGTGCGTACGGGTTCCGGGGCCGTGCCCGTGTGCTTCTCGGCGAGTGCGGCAGTCACTTGTGGTCGCCTCCGAACTTGCTCAGGCGCAGATAGACGATCGAGCAGAAGAGGAGGATCACGAAGGCGACGGTGGTGAGCGCGGAGGCGTAGCCGAAGTCGTGGCCCTCGATACCGGTGTTGGCGACGTAGAGCGGCAGTGTGGTGGTCTCGCCCGCCGGTCCGCCGCCGGTGAGGGTGTACAGCAGGTCGACGTTGTTGAACTCCCAGACGCCGCGGAGCAGGGTGGCGAGGATGATCGCGTCGCGCAGGTGCGGCAGGGTGATGTGGACGAACTGCCGTACGCGGCCGGCTCCGTCGACCGAGGCCGCCTCGTACAGCTCCTTCGACACGGACTGCAGGTCGGCGAGGATGAGGATGGCGAAGAAGGGGACTCCGCGCCAGAGTTCGGCGACCGTGGCGGCCCAGAAGACGGTGCCGGTGTCGGAGAGCACCGAGGTCCCGTAGTCACCGATCCCGGCGTCCGCGAGGTAACGGCTGAAGCCGGTCGAGGAGTTGTAGAGCAGGATCCAGATGGTGCTGGTGAGGACGCCGGAGACGGCCCAGGGAGAGAAGACCATCGCCCGGGAGATGCCGCGGCCGATGAAGCTCTGGTTCACGATCAGTGCGAGGGCGAGGCCCAGCGCGAGCTGGAGCGAGACCTGGACGCCGACCCACTGGGCGCTGAAGCCGAGTGTCGTCCAGAAGTGGTCGTCCTCGGTGAAGATGCGGGTGAAGTTGTCGAAGCCGGCGAAGCCGTTCCGCCACGGCTTGGTGACGTTGTAGTTCTGGAGGCTGTAGTAGAAGACGCTGATCACCGGATAGGCGATGAAGCCCAGCATCAGCAGCCCGGCGGGCGCGATCAGCAGGTAGGGCAGTCGGCGCGGGCTCGCCGATCGGCGCTTGGGCACCTTGGGCGGTTTGGCCACGGCTGCGGCTTGGGCCATGACACGTCTCCGTTCTTCGCGGTGTGCGGGTGTGGTGCATGGAGTGCGCAAGCGCTTGCCGCATGTCATTCGGTATACCGGACGAGGCGGCGCGCAGAATTCTGTTCGGCCTGTTCAGCCGGCGTACGGGTCGGGCACGTCTCCCTGCCGGGACAGGAAGGCGAAGTCGCAGCCGGTGTCGGCCTGGGTGATCTGGTCCTGGTAGAGCGCCCCGTAGCCGCGCCCGAACCGGTTGGGCGGCGGCGTCCACTCGGCGCGGCGGTGTGTCAGCTCCTCCTCGGGCACATCGAGGTGGAGCAGACGCGCCCCGACGTCCAGCGTGATCGCGTCGCCGGTACGGACCAGGGCGAGCGGACCGCCGACGTACGACTCGGGCGCGATGTGCAGGACGCACGCCCCGTAACTGGTGCCGCTCATCCGGGCGTCGGAGATCCGCACCATGTCCCGGACGCCCTGCTTCAGCAGGTAGTCGGGGATCGGCAGCATGCCGTACTCCGGCATTCCCGGACCGCCCTTGGGTCCCGCGTTGCGGAGCACGAGGACGTGGTCGGCGGTGATGGCCAGGGCCGGGTCGTTGATGGTGCGCTGCATCTCCTTGTAGTCGTCGAAGACGACCGCGGGACCGGTGTGACGCAGCAGGTGCGGCTCGGCGGCGATGTGCTTGATGACCGCGCCGTCCGGACAGAGGTTGCCGCGCAGGACCGCCACGCCGCCCTCCTCGGCGAGCGGGTTGTCCCGCTCCCGGATGACCTCCGCGTTGTGCACGAGCGCCCCGTCGAGCTGCTCGCGCATCGAGGTGTGCGAGACGGTGGGACGGTCCAGGTGCAGTACGTCAGTGAGGCGGGACAGGAAGCCCGGCAGCCCGCCGGCGAAGTGGAAGTCCTCCATCAGGTACTGGCCGCCGGGGCGGAGGTTGGCGAGCACCGGCACCGTACGGGCGATGCGGTCGAAGTCGTCCAGGCTGAGCTCCACTCCGGAGCGGCCCGCCATGGCGATCAGATGGATCACCGCGTTGGTGGACCCGCCGAGCGCGAGGACGGTGGCGACCGCGTCCTCGTACGCCTCCGCCGTGAGGATCTTCGACAAGGTCAGCTGCTGCCAAACCAGTTCGACGATCCGGATGCCCGACTGCGCCGCCATCCGGTCGTGGCCCGAGTCGACGGCCGGGATGGACGAGGCGCCCGGCACCGTGACGCCCATCGCCTCGGCGGCGGCCGTCAGGGTCGACGCCGTCCCCATGGTCATGCAGTGTCCGGGCGAACGGGCGAGCCCGTTCTCCAGCTCGGCCATCTCGCAGTCACCGATGAGCCCGGCCCGCTTGTCGTCCCAGTACTTCCACATGTCCGTGCCGGAGCCGAGGATCTCGTCGCGCCAGTGGCCCGGCAGCATCGGGCCCGCGGGTACGAACACGGTCGGCAGGTCGACGGAGGCGGCGCCCATCAGCAGCGCGGGCGTGGACTTGTCGCAGCCCCCGAGCAGGACGGCGCCGTCCACCGGATAGGAGCGCAGCAGCTCCTCGGTCTCCATCGCCAGCATGTTGCGGTAGAACATGGGCGTCGGCTTCTGGAAGGTCTCCGAGAGCGTGGAGACCGGGAACTCGAGCGGGAAGCCACCCGCCTGCCAGACCCCCCGCTTGACCGCCTGCGCGCGGTCGCGCAGATGGACGTGGCAGGGATTGATGTCCGACCAGGTGTTGAGGATCGCGATGACCGGCTTGCCCAGGTGCTCTTCGGGGAGGTAGCCGAGCTGACGGGTGCGGGCGCGGTGACTGAACGAGCGGAGCCCGTCCGTGCCGTACCACTGGTGACTGCGCAGTTCCTCGGGGGTGCGCCGGGTGCTCATACGGACCACCCGGCGACCTGGTCGGCGACCTCGGCGCGGCGCTCCTCGGGCAGCACTCTGCTGGGGGCGCGGACATCGCGGCGGCAGAGGCCGAGCGAGGCCAGGGCCTCCTTGACCACGGTGACGTTGTCGGCGGACTGCCGGTCGGCGCGCAGTTCCTCGAAGCGGCGGATCTGCTCCCAGACCTTCATCGCCGCCGCGTAGTCCCCGGCCCGCAGGGCCTCCAGCATGGCCAGCGAGACACCGGGGGCGACGTTGACGAGGCCGGAGGTGAAGCCGGTGGCGCCGGTGGCGAAGTAGGAGGGGGCGTACAGCTCGGCGAGGCCGGCGACCCAGACGAAGCGTTCGAGGCCCGCGTCCCGGGCGAAGGCGCCGAAGCGGGCCGCGTCCGGTACGGCGTACTTCACCCCGATGACGTTGGGGCAGCTGTCGGCGAGTTCGGCCAGCGCCTCGCCGCCGAGCAGCGGGTTGCGGATGTAAGGGACGACGCCGAGTCCGGGTACGGCTTCGGCGATCGCGCGGTGGTAGTCGATCCAGCCGTCCTGGGAGACGTAGGGGTGCACCGGCTGGTGCACCATCACCATCTCGGCGCCGGAGTCCCTGGCGTGCCGGGCGGCGGCGACGGCGGTCGGTACGTCGTGTCCGACGCCCACCAGGACGGTGGCGCGGCCACCGGTCTCCTCGACGGTCAGTTCGGTCACGGCCCGCCGCTCGTCGGGCGTGAGCGCATAGAACTCCCCGGTGTTGCCGTTCGGGGTGAGGATGCGGACGCCGCCGTCGAGCAGCCGTCGCAGCAGGGCGCGGTGCGCCGCCGTGTCGATGGTCCCGTCCTCGGCGAACGGGGTCACCGGGATGGCCACGACATCTGCGAGGGCCGCCTTCAGCGGAGTGAGGTCCATGCGGACACGCCTTTCGTCTGTGTGCTGGTGGTTCACGCCGCGTCACCCCCGTCGACGTCGTCGGGGAAGGCACGGCGCACGAACGACGCGATGTGGTCGTGCAGAGCCCCGGCGGCAGCGGCCGCGTCGGCGGCGAGCGCGAGCCGCAGGATCTCCCGGTGCTCGGCCGCCTCCCGCTCCCAGGTCGGGATGACCGACCAGGCCACGGTCGACACGAGAGCGGCCTGGTCGCGGACCTCGTCGAGCATCCTGGCGAGCAGCGGGTTTCCGCAGGGCAGGTAGAGCGCCCGGTGGAAGTCCCGGTTGGCCAGGGAGCGTTCCGCCTTGTCCTGCGCCGAGTCGGCCCGTTCCAGGGCCTCCTGGGCCTCGTCGAGCGAGCCCTTGCGGGTGATCGAGCGACGCAGCGCCTCGGGCTCCAGGAGGAGCCGTACGTCGTACACCTCGCGGGCCATGGTCGCGTCGACGAGCCGTACGGTGGCGCCCTTGTACTGGCTCATGACGACGAGCCCGGTACCGGCCAGTGTCTTCAGCGCCTCCCGCACCGGGGTCTTGGACACCCCGAATTGCGCGGCGAGTTCGGTCTCCACCAGTGCCTGCCCTGGGCTCAGCTGCGCGGTGAGGATCGCGTGCTTGATCGCCTCCAGCACGTACTGGGTGCGGGACGGAATCGGGGTGGGCGCAAAAGTCATGGGTGAAGGGCTCTCACATCTCGCGTATCGCGTCTCATATATGACGTACGAAGTACGACGCGATGAAGCTAGAGCTGTGCCGAATGTTTCGTCAACGGTTCTGACAGAAGAAGTTTCACGGCTCGTCGTTCGCTGTTGCCGTTTTGTCCTCAATGGGGCTGAACGGCCGAGCCCTCCATGAGAGCTGTGCCGCTCACCGGGCTCGACGGGGCGGCGGTCCACGCGGTGGCGGACGAGCGGCCGTCCCGCTCCCACGCGTTCACCGGGGGTGCCGTACGCGGCCCAGGACGCCGGTTCCGTGGCGGTCGGGCGACTGGCGGGGCCGCTGCTGCGGCGGGATGCCGCAGCGGGCGTTCGCGGCTGCCGGGATCGCCCCGTTCGCGGTGGCGGTGGCGGCGAGAGCGCTCCCGTACGCCGCGGCGACCCAGGTCGCGGGCGCGGCGATCGGGGCGGGGCCGCTCACGGCGTACGGGTGCCGCTGCCCGTGACCGGGGCGGCGGGGCCGTTAACCGCGGTCCTGCTGGTCACGGGCCGGCGGGGGAGGCTGACGGACTCCCCCACCGGCCCGCTCCCGTCATCGCCCGACGCGTGAGAGCGCGTCGGCGACGGCTTCGAGGTCCGGGCCCGAGGCCAGCCCGGCGTGGTACAGCCGCAGTTCGGTGGCGCCGAGCGAGGCGGCGTGGGCGGCGTCGCGGTCGAGCGTGCCGGGGCTGCCGCCCATCCCTGAGACGACGCCGAAGTTGGCGGCGAGAACGCCCTGTCCGGACCCGCCCGCGAACGGCCCGAGGACCGCTCCGCGCGCCGCGTCGCCACCGGCGCAGGGCAGCACCACACCGTCTGCGACGGAGAGGATGTGGCGCGCGTCGACGCCCGCGTTGGCTCCCGTGCGGTACGCGGCGGGGTCGGCGTGCAGGAGCACCTGGAACCCGGCCCCCGCGGCTTCCCGAACGGCGGCGACCGCTGCCTCCTGGAGCGTACGGGCGACCTGGCCGCGCCACCGGAGGGTGGCCTCGGCGAGCTCGGCGCCGAGAAGCTCACCGACGGCGCACCAGCCCGCCCCCGCGGTGGCCGATCCGGCCCAGACCGGCGCCAGGGCGCGCCGCACCGAGACGCTCAGCTCGTCCGCGTCCAGGCCCTGCTCGCCGTATCCGGCCCGGCAGACCGGGCAGAAGCAGAGCGACATCAGATACTGCGCCGCGTCCCCCAGACCGACGCCCGCGGTCTTGTCGTGGGCGTGCAGATGGGCGAAGCCGTACCAGCCGCAGGACTCCAGCTCGGTACCGAGCGACCCCTCGCGGACCGCCGCCTCGGCGGCCAGGTCCACCAGGTAGGCGTGGACGGCCGGCTGGGCGATGCAGGGCGCCCACGGATAGCGGTCGCCGTAGGCGTTGACCACCGAGGTGTCCGGGTGTTCGGCGCCCAGCCGGGAGTTGTGCGCGAGCACGACCCAGCTGTGCACCTGGAGACCGGCGTCGGTCAGCGCCCGAGCCGCCTCCGCGTACGGGTCGGGGCCCGGCACCTAGGACTGCTCGTGGGGCCGCAGCGCGCGCCCCGACCAGCGTCGCGCGTCCGGCGGGTAGAGCACCGCGGCGTACTCGGCGGTGACGATCCGGCGGTCCGGGTGCCGCGGGGTCAGCGCCCGGGTCGAGTGGTAGGCGGACGCGAGGGTCACCTGCTCGATCCCGAGGCCGGCGATGCGCGCCGCGGCATCCGGGTCGCCCACGACGTCCCAGGGGTAGAGGAAGGCAGAGGTCTTCACCCGCGTGCCACCGCCTCCCGCGCCCCGGCCCCGGACGCCGCTGCCTCCGGCATCCCGGGTCCGCGCGCCTCCAGCACGGTGCGTCCGCTCGCGATGATCGCGACGAGCTCCTCGATGTGGGCGGCGGGCGGCTCCATGAGCGGGGTGCGCACCTCGCCGACGTCCAGTCCCCCGAGCCGGACGGCCGCCTTCACCAGCGAGACCGCGTAGCCGTGCCCCTTGGCGCGCAGCTCGACCAGCGGCCGGTAGAAGTGGTCCAGCAGGGCGTTGGCCAGCTCGTCGTCCCCCGAGTCCAGCGCCCGGTAGAAGGCGAGGGCGATATCGGGGGCGAAGGCGAAGACGGCCGAGGAGTAGAGCGCGACGCCGATGCCCCGGTAGGCGAGTCCCGTGAGTTCGGCCGTCGGCAGCCCGTTGAAGTACAGGAAGTCCTGGCCGGGCGCCTGGGTGCGGACGGCGCTGACGATCCGCTGCATCAGGTCCAGGTCGCCGTAGCCGTCCTTGAGACCGATGATCCCGGGCGTCCGGGCGAGCGCGACGACCGTCTCCGGAGTGAAGACGGCGTTGTCGCGCTGGTAGACGACCGTCTCCAGCCGGGTGGCGGCGGCAAGGGCGGTGTAGTGGCGCAGCAGCCCCTCCTGGCCCGCGACGACGAGGTACGGCGGCAGGGCGAGAAGCCCGTCGGCGCCCGCCGCCTCGGCGCGTTCCGCGTACTGGATCGCGAGTGCGGTGCCGTATCCGGCGCCCGCGACGACGGGCACCTGCCCGGCCGTCTCCTCGACGGCAGCAGCGACGAGAAGCCCGAACTCGTCGGGAGTCAGCGCATGGAACTCGCCCGTGCCGCAGCACGCGAAGACGGCGGCCGCACCGGCGTCGACGCCGTGCCGCACATGGGCGCGGAAAGCCGTCAGGTCGATGGCGCCGTCCGGCCCGTAAGCGGTCACGGGGAAGAAGAGCGGCCCGGCGACTCGAGTGAGCCGGGCGGCAAGGGGGGCTGAGGTCACGGGCGCTCCCTGAGCGGATTCAAGCGTGCACAACTATGATTGATGTCCATATTCATGAACAGCGCCACGCTAAAGCAGGTGCCGGGGGAAGGTCAAGACAGGAACGCGGGCCGGGAGGTGCACTCACTCCGCACGCACTCCGCACCCGCTCACCCGGCGCGGCACTTGACGCGATCAGCCAGGCGTTCGTAACTTGTCCACCCATGTGAATGTCATCCATGGATTTGATGTGTTGCACGCGTCTGCCGCGTCCGCGACCGCACCGAGGAGATCCCCGAATGCCCGCTCCCCGTACCGTTCTGATCACCGGCGCCGCCGGCGGCCTCGGCACCCTGATGCGCGCGCTGCTGCCCGCGCACGGCTACGAGCTCCGGCTCCTCGACCTCGTCCCCATCGACGGCGAACCGGACGCGATCGTCGCCGATCTGGGCGACAAGGACGCGCTCCGCGAGGCCGTTCGGGGCGTCGACGCGATCATCCACCTCGCGGGCATCTCCCTGGAAGCCTCTTTCGACAAGATTCTGCGCGCGAACATCGAGGGGACCTACAACCTCTACGAGGCCGCGCGCGAGGAGGGCGTGCGCCGGATGGTGTTCGCCTCGTCCAACCACGCCATCGGCTACACCCCGCGCCCGCTCCCCGGCGACACCCTGGTTCCGGTCGACGTCACCCGCCGCCCGGACACCTTCTACGGCCTCTCCAAGTCCTTCGGCGAGGACCTCGCCCAGCTCTACTGGGACCGCCATGGCATGGAGACCGTGTCCGTGCGCATCGGCTCGTGCTTCGAGGAGCCCACGTCGGTACGGATGCTGTCGGTCTGGATGAGCCCCGGCGACGGTGCCCGGCTCTTCCACGCCGCGATCAGCGCGGAGAACGTCGGGCACACCGTCGTCTACGGCTCATCGGACAACACGCGCCTGTGGTGGGACCTGAGTTCGGCCCGGTCCCTCGGGTACGAGCCGCAGGACGATTCCGAGCCGTACGCGGACAAGCTCATCGCCGAGCAGGGCGAACTGGACCCCGCCAAGCCTGAGCACGCCCACATCGGCGGCCACTTCGTCACCGACCCGCCGATCTGGCCCCACTGACCGGCCACAGCGGGCCCTCCCTCCACATCGGGCCATCCTCCAGACCGGCCTGGCCGCACCGGGCCGGTCGCACCGGCCTGGCCGCACCCGGCCTGCCCCGTCGGCCGGACGCCCGGCGGGCGGAAATCCCGATGACAGCCCTCCGCCCGCCCGGGCATCATGCGGGCCATGCCGAGACCTTCCGGATTCCTGTACGAGCAGCACGCCGACGCGAGCGTCACCCTCACCCATCACGGCCGCCCCGCGGGCACACTGCGCGGGAGCCGGGCGGCGAAGTTCGTGGCCGATGTGACCTCGGGAGACGCCCAACTGGTCATGGCCCGCTGGACGGGGGCGTACAAGCACGGCAACGAGCACGTCGCCCGCGATCACCCCCGCAACCGGCGGGGCGGCCGCTGACGGACGACCCCCGGGGCCGTAACCGCGCGCGCCGGCGCGGTAACACGTACGGAGCAGTCGGGGCAAAGGTAAGGGAACGGCAAAGCCGGGTCGTTCGTTACTCCGTGCATGACCGCAATGACCCCCGGCTCGAACATCCCTCTCTCCGCCGCCCGCGTGGCGGTGGACGTCGCCGCTCCTGTGCGGCTCGACGTCTCGGGCCTGCTGCTCACCGCCGATGGCAAGGTGCGCTCCGACGACGACTTCATCTTCTACAACCAGCCCTCGGGCTCCGGCGTGACCTACCGGTCCGGCGGCGGCTCGGCGCCCGACGCGATCGTGGTGGACACCTCGGCGATCCCGCCCGGCATCGAGAAGGTCGTCGTCACCGCGAGCCCCGATGCCGCAGGCCAGTCCTTCCAGGGCATCGAGCCCACCGCCACCGTGCGCAACGCGGACGACGGCACTCCCCTCGCCACGTTCACACCGCCCCGGCTGGGCGCCGAGACAGCGCTCGTGGTCATCGAGATCTATCTGCGCAACGGCGCCTGGAAGGCCCGCGCCGTCGGCCAGGGCTATGCGAACGGGCTGGCGGGCATCGCCACGGACTTCGGTGTCTCGGTGGAGGAGCCGGCCCCGGCCGCCGCTCCCGCTCCGCAGGCCCCGGCGGCTCCGCAGGCCGCCCCCGTCGACCCGCGCATCGCGCCTCCGGCCCCGGCGGCTCCGCCCGCCCCGCCGGCCGCCGCACCGGCTCCCGCGGGCTCCGGCAAGATCAACCTGGACAAGGGCCGTGTCAGCCTCCAGAAGAACCAGACGGTGTCCCTGGTCAAGGGCGGCAAGCCGCTGCTCTCCCAGGTGAAGATGGGCCTCGGCTGGGAGCCGGCGTTCCGCGGCAAGGACATCGACCTGGATGCCTCCGTCATCGCCTACGGCCCCAACCGGAATCACCTGGACAGCTGCTACTTCGGCAAGCTCTCCATCCTGAACGGCGCGATCAAGCACTCAGGCGACAACCTCACGGGTGAGGGCGCAGGTGACGACGAGGTGATCGTCGTGGACCTGGGCCGCATCCCCGCGGAGGCGACCGGCCTGGTCTTCACGGTCAACTCGTTCACCGGTCAGAAGTTCACCGAGGTCGCCAAGGCGTACTGCCGGCTGATCGACGCGGCCACCGGCGAGGAGCTGGTCCGCTTCGACCTGACCGGTGCGGAGCCGCAGACCGGTGTGCTGATGGCCAAGCTGATCAAGCAGTTCACCGGCGAGTGGGAGATGACCGGCATGGGCGAGTTCGTGAAGTCGCGGACCGTCCGGGGCATGGTGAAGCCCGCCGCCAAGTCCCTGTAACCCGGCGACGGGCCGAGCCCGGGAACGGCTTCCGGGGCACCTGATGACTCTCAGGTGCCCCGGGTCCGGAGATTCTCCAGGCGGACGCTGTGTGAGCTCGTGATCCTTCTCAGAGCTTCGTCAGCTTGGAGTACGGGCTCAGAATCCTCCCCTGTCGCCCAGAGAAGTCGATGAGCACCGCATCGTTGTCGCCCTCGACAGCGAGGATTCTGCCGAGCCCGAACTGGTCGTGCGACACCCTGTCGCCCACATCGAAACATTCGACCGGTGGGGCCGCCTGGGCCGGGCGGTTGAAGGGACTGGAAGGCAGGTATCGCCGGGAACCGGCTGACTGTTTCATTAAGTCGAGTATGCGCCTTGAGAGCGTCCGACGCCATGCCCGACCACTCCTGGGGGCGCAGTAGTGCCGGATTCGTAATCAGCCGTTCCGGTGCACGGCACGGCTTCTGCCCACTGCCACCAGGGCTGCCATCCGGAATCCCGCCCTGGAACGCCCCCCGAAGGTGTGGCGGTTCTCGCTTCCCGACGGGGCGCGGCCGACCCGCACGTCGGCCTCCCCCGCGGTGTCACCACGCTCTGTGCGCGCGGCCCGCTCTTCGGTGAGGGTCAGTCGGACGTGGCGGTACCCGCGTGGCCGGGCCGGTTCGGCTTGCGCTTCCAGGGGCCGGTGATGGCGAGCAGGATTCCGGGCGTCTGAATGTTGGCGAAGAGCGTCTTCCCGTCGGGCGAGAAGGTCACTCCGGCGAACTCGCTGTACTTGGGCTTCTCGGCCGTGCCCACGTTGAGGTCGTTGCGCGCGATCGGGTACGTACGGCCGTTCTCCGTCGCACCGAAGAGGTGCGAGATGCCGTCGCCGTCCTCGGCGATGACGAGGCCGCCGTAGGGCGAGACGGTGATGTTGTCCGGGCTGTCGAAGGCACCGTCCACGGACGGGTCGGGGTTCACGCCGAGGAGCACCTTGAGGGTCAGGGTGCGGCGCTTGGGGTCGTAGAACCAGACCTGGCCGTCGTGCGCCACGGGGCTTTCGTCACGGGCGTACGAGGAGACGAGGTACGCGCCGCCGTCGCCCCACCACATGCCTTCGAGCTTGCGGCCCCGGGTGACGTCCAGCTGGCCGAACTGCTTACGCACGGGGACCGTCCTCGCGTCACGGTCGGGGACGTCGGCCCAGTCCACGCCGTACACCGTGCCGATCTTCGTGGCGCGGGACAGGTCGTCGACGAACATGCCGCCGCGGTCGAAGCACTTGGCCGCCTGGAGGACACCGGCGTCGTCGGCGAGCGTGCGGAGCTTGCCGCGGCCGTGCTTGAAGCCCTGCGGCGGGACCCAGCGGTAGAACAGCCCGTTGGGGCCGGAGGCGTCCTCGGTCAGATAGGCGTGGCCGCTCCGGGGATCGATGACGACGGCCTCGTGGTCGTACCGGCCGAACGCCTTGACGGGCCGCGGGTCACGGTTGGCGCGCCGGTCGTAGGGGTCGACCTCGAACACGTAGCCGTGGTCCTTGGTCATTCCGTTCTGACCGGCCTTGTCCGAGTTCTCCTCGCAGGTCAGCCAGGTGCCCCAGGCCGTGGAGCCGCCCGCGCAGTTGGTGGAGGTGCCGGCGATGCCGACCCACTCGGCGGTGCGGCCGTCCTTACGGGTCTCGACGACCGTGCAGCCGCCGGACGCGGCCGGGTCGTAGACCAGACCCTCGACGAGCGGGACGGGGTAGGCCCATTTGGAGCGGGGGCCCTTGAGCTCGTGGTTGTTGACCAGCAGCGTCACTCCGCGCGGGCCCTCGAAGGCCGCCGTGCCGTCATGGTTGGAGGGAGTGGACTCGCCGGACTCCAGCCTGGTGACACCGCTGCGCGTGAGGATCCGGTACGAGAATCCGGCGGGCAGCGCGAGGATGCCATCGGGGTCGGGGAGCAGCTCTCCGTACCCCGGCGACCGGTCGTGGCCGTGACCGTGGCCGTTTTCGGAGCCGTGCCCCTGGCCGTGCTCCGGGTCCTGGGCTGCGAGGGCGCCGGGCGCGGTGGCGAGCGCGCCCACGGCACCGGTGAGGGCGATACCCGCACCGGTGAGGGCGGACTGCCGGGTGAATTCCCTGCGAGTGAAGGACATCGCGGACTCCATGTGAGGTTTCGGGCCGGGTGGGTGGCGCGCCCAGGCTCCCTCCCTCACACCAACGGAGGTTGAACAAAGAACGGCTTGGAGCGGCACCCTTCTTGTGATGCTGTGGCCGGAGAAGCCTGTGACCTGCCCAGTCCATGCGTCCGGGGCCTCACCGCGCACCGAGGCGGCATCCTCGACCGCACCGAGGATGCCGCCAGGGCGGGCGTGCCCGCCGACCGTCAGCCGCTCTTCCTGGACCGCGCCTTGAACGCGGCCTTCCGCGCTTCCTTCGCCGCCTTCTTGTCGCTGTGCAGCCGCCCCATGGCCTCCAGGACCTCCGCCGTGCCGGGGTGGTCCACGCGCCACACCTCGTCGAAGAAGCCGCTGTGCTGACCGGAAAGGCCCTCGACCAGCCCCCGGAGCTCGTCCAGGTCGCTGTCGGCGTCGAGCTGGGCGGCGATCGTGTCGACGGCGAGCCAGAAGATCATCGGCTCCGGCGGCGCGGGCACGTCGGCCGCGCCCCGCTCCGCGAGCCAGACCCGCGCCAGACCGCCCAGTTCGGGGTCGTCGAGCACCGAGCGCACGGCGGGCTCCGCCGCCGGTCCGGCCAGGGCGAGCGCCTGCTGGCAGTGCAGACGGCGCAGCGGCGCGCCGGCGTCGGAACCGCGCGAGGCACTCAGCAGCTCGCGCGCGGCCGTCACCACGCCGACGCTCCCGTGCCGGCCGATCCACAGTTCGGTCTCGGCGCGGACGGCGTCCTCGGGGTAGTACGCGATGCCCGCGAGGAGTTCCTCGGCCCCCTTCCCCGCGAGGTCGCCGATCGCGGGGGCGTCCACGCCCGCCTCCAGCATCCTGGCCCGGACGCCGTACAGGCCGAGGGGGGTGAGCTTCACCAGCCCGTAGCGGGTGACGTCCTCCTCGTCGGCGGGCGGCGCACCGTCCTCACCCGCCTCGCCCTCCTCGGTCAGCAGCGTCTCGTCCAGCGGCCGGTACTCGACGATGCCGATGGGTTCGAGCACCCGGAACTGGTCGTCGAGGCGCATCATCGCCTCGGACACCTGCTCCAGGACGTCGTCGGTGGGCTCCCCCATGTCGTCGGGCACGATCATCGAGGCGGCGAGGGCGGGCAGCGGCAGCGGGCCCTGGCCGGGTCCCGCCTCCGACACGGTCAGCAGGTACAGATTGCCGAGCACCCCGTCGAGGAACTCCGCCTCCGCCTCCGGGTCCCATTCCAGGGCGTCGAAGTCGATCGTGCCGTCCTCGTTGACGAGGTCGGCGAAGTCGTCGAAGGCCGGTGCGGTGGCATCGGCGTACACGGCCTCCAGGCCGTCGAGCCAGATCGACAGCACGTCCTGGGGGACCCGCCGGTCAGCAGGGCCAGGCTCTCGCCGACGGTGACGGTGCCCTCCGCCTCCGCGCCCTCGGTGTCCGCGCCCTCGGATTCCCCGTCCTCGGAGTCCGCCGGGTCCTCCACGTCCAGGA
Source organism: Streptomyces finlayi (assembly GCF_014216315.1). Classification (NCBI taxonomy): domain Bacteria; kingdom Bacillati; phylum Actinomycetota; class Actinomycetes; order Kitasatosporales; family Streptomycetaceae; genus Streptomyces; species Streptomyces finlayi. Next base: position 6,289,864 of record NZ_CP045702.1, on the reverse strand, counting down.
GCCCGGTGTCGACCGCGAGGCGCCAGGCCTCACTGGCGTACGCGGCGCCGTCCTCGTCGTCGTCGAGGCCCAGGTGCGCGGCCGCGGCCGGCAACTGCGCCTCGACCAGCTCACCACCCGCGCCGACCCGCGTACCGGGGCCGGCCCAGCGGGCGAGCCTGACGGCACGGGCGAGCAGCGGAGCGGCGAGCGCGTCCCGTGCCAGCTCGGCCTCGGAGTGCAGCCGCACCGGCGGCAGGGAGGGGCGCTCTGCGGACATCAGGTGGTTCTCCTCGGGAGGGTGACTCGGGCGTACCTGAGGGGTACGGAGTTCGGGCCGCCCAAGCCTAGACGCACTTCACTCCTCGCCACCCTGGATCAGGCTCAGCACGGTCGTGCAGCGGTTCACACCGCCGCCGGTCACCCCGGGGACCGTCTGCGCCTTCTGCCACTGCGGGGTCATGGGGCCGACTCCGTCACCGGGCCCGGCGAGCGCGTCGATGCGCGCTTGCGGGGAGGGGACGCACCGGCGGCAGCACGGGGGTCAGTGCGGGGGGGGGCAGCACCGGGGTCAGTGCGGACCGCTTGGCCGTTCGGCCGTCGCCGGAGGAGCGCCCCCTGATCCGGCGGACGGCCCACGGCCCCAGGAAGTTCGCGGCCCAGCCCACCTCCGTGGCCGCCCTGCGGACGACGGAGCGGGCGGGACGGTCCGGCAGGGGCGCGGCCCAGTCCGCGTGTCCGGGCACACCGAGTACGTGGGCCATGCCGGAGGCGATACGGGAGTGGCCCAGCGGCGCCGCGTGCAAGCGGTCCTGGCTCCAGAGCCGGGGGTCCACCGTCGCGGCCTGCGGGAAGGTGTCGAGGACGAGGGCGCCGTGCCGGGCCGCGGCCTCCCTGATCCGGGCGTTGAGGTCGAGGACCCGTGGGACCGCCCGCCGGGCCAGGGGTGCGATGCGGCCGATGTCGGGGAAGGTGACGGTGACCACGGTGGCGCCGGACGCGGTCAGCGCGGCGAACATCTCCTCCAGGTCCGCGGCGATCCGCGCGGCGTCGAAGCCCGGGCGCACGAGGTCGTTCATCCCCGCCATGACGGTGACGAGGTCGGGCCGCAGTGCGAGGGCGGGCGCCAGTTGCTCCGCCTTCACCCGGTCGGCGAGCCTGCCCCGTACAGCGAGGTTGGCGTAGAGCAGGCCGGGGTCGCCGGCGGCCAGGATCTCCGCGAGCCGGTCGGCGAAGCCGCGATGGCCACGGATGTCGTCGCCGTCCCCGAGTCCTTCGGTCTGGCTGTCACCGATGGCCACGTACCGGGTGAAGCCGCGTCGTGTCGTCATGCCCGGACCTCCTGGGTCAGTTGGATTCCCGCACACGCCAGGCGGTCATGTTCAGCTCGTCCATCAGCCGGACGTCATGCCCGACGAGGGGGAAGACGCGGGCGCCCGTGTCCGGGGCGGCGGCGATCTCCAGCGCGTCCCCCTCGACGAGGTCGCCGCCTTCCTGCGTGGACACCCAGGCGAGGGTCGAGCGGACGACGGCGCCCGGCTTCAGCGTGACCGGCTCGGCACCCGGGTCGGGACCGAAGTACGAGCCGCCCGGATTGACCTTCACGGGAAGCCGCTCGCCGTCCTCTCCGAGGGCCTGCACCGACGGATAGCCGTTGACGGGGTACGGCTTCCCGCCGCAGTTGGTGAGCGTGAGGACGACGGCCCGGTGGAACATCGCGGTCTCGACCTGCCCCATGTCCACGCGCACGCCGGAGGCGGGACAGTCGCCCTGAGCGGTGGGGGTGGGCGAGTAACCCCGCGCGGGGGCGTCCGCGGTGGGCGGGGCGGGAGGGTCGGGCGGCAGCTCGATGCCGGAGGGAGCCGTGGCGGCCGCCCGGCTCGGCGTCGGCCCGGGTTCGCCCTCGCCCGCCGGAACGAGGAATCCGGCACAGCCCGAGAGGACCAGCGCGCCCGCCACGGCGAGCACCGCCGAACCCGGTCCGCGTGCCCCGTTGCCTGACCGCGCCGCCATGTGCCCGCCCCCGCGTCCGCCTGCCGTTCGTGCGTTTCGAGTTGATGATGTCATCCGGCCTCCCCGGCACCGTGACGGCCAAGGCCCTGCTGCCCACGGGCCCGGTCCGTGAACCCTTGCAGCCCGCCGGGGAAGCGGCGGCCGAAGCCTTGCGCAGCGCCCACGCCGCACTGCTCGGCGCCTTCGCATCGCCGGACGGGCCGGGGGTGCCGAGCCCGTCCGGCGACTGAGGGCAGGGCGGCTGCCGGCCGAACCCGGCACGCCACCCGCTCGTCGCCCTAGGTCCTGTCTGGAGTTCCAGCGCGGGAGAAGGAGCGGCGTCCGGTGCCGTCGAATCCAAGGCGGAGGAGGGAGCGATGGCGGAGCCCTCGCGACTGACGACAACGCCGGAGGCGGCGGTGCCGGACGCCGCTCCTTCTCCCGCGCTGGAACTCCAGACAGGACCTAGTTGTGGTGCAGGATCTCGTTGAGGCCGCCCCAGACCGCGTTGTTCGGGCGGGCCTCCACCGCGCCGGTGACCGAGTTGCGGCGGAAGAGGATGTTCGAGGCGCCGGAGAGCTCACGGGCCTTGACGATCTGGCCGTCGGGCATCGTGACGCGCGTACCCGCCGTGACGTACAGCCCCGCCTCGACGACGCACTCGTCGCCCAGCGCGATACCGACGCCCGCCTCCGCACCGACCAGGCAGCGCTCGCCGATCGCGATGCGGACGTTGCCGCCACCGGAGAGCGTGCCCATGGTGGACGCGCCGCCGCCGATGTCGGAGCCGTCGCCGACGACGACGCCCGCGGAGATGCGGCCCTCGACCATCGACGTGCCGAGCGTGCCCGCGTTGAAGTTGACGAAGCCCTCGTGCATGACGGTCGTACCGGCCGCGAGGTGCGCACCGAGCCGGACCCGGTCCGCATCGGCGATCCGCACGCCCTTCGGCGCGACGTAGTCCGTCATCCGCGGGAACTTGTCCACCGAGGTGACCTGGAGGTGCAGGCCTTCGGCGCGGGCGTTCAGCCGGACCTTCTCCAGCTCGTCGACGGCGACCGGACCGAGCGAGGTCCACGCCACGTTGGCGAGGAGGCCGAAGATCCCGTCGAGGTTCTGCCCGTGCGGCTGGACGAGCCGGTGGGAGAGCAGGTGCAGACGCAGGTACGCGTCGTGCGCGTCGAGCGGCTTGTCGTCCAGCGAGGAGATGACCGTGGCGACGGCCACGACCTCGACGCCTCGGCGGGCGTCCACGCCGATGGCCCTGCCCGCGGCCTCCCCGAGCCGGTTCACGGCCTCGTCCGGCGTGAGGCGCTGCGTACCGGCCGGGCCGGGATCAGCCGTGAGCTCGGGAGCGGGGAACCAGGTGTCGAGAACGCTGCCGTCACCGGCGATGGTGGCGAGGCCGGCCGCAACGGCGCCGGTGGTACGGGGGGAAGCCTGGGAAGTCGTGTCGGTCATGACCAGAACCTAACCGGCCGGGGCCCGCACGAGCGAACCGGTCCCGGCCTCCGGCACACCGCTCCTCGCCGGTGAGCTCCGCCGGGGAACGCTACGGTGTCCCGACCGGTACATCGGACGACTGTACGAACAACGACATGACGGAGAAGCAGTGTCGCAGGACGCAGGGTGGGGCGGCGGCGCATACAGCGGCGCGCATCTCGGGGGCTCGCCGTACGGCGAGGGTGTGTACGGCGGACCACCCGGCCCGCCCGGGTGGGGTGGCTGGACGCCCCCGCCCAAGCCCGGAGTCATACCCCTGGCACCGCTGAAGCTCGGGGACCTGCTGGGCGGTGCCTTCACCACGATGGGCCGCTACTGGAAGCCGCTGTTCGGCATGGGCCTCGTGCTGTGGGGCGGATCATCGCTGGTGATGGTGGCGGCGATGGTCATCGCCTACTCCGCCGTCGCCAGCCACCTGGAGCACGTCGTCGCGCTCCCCCAGCACGTCGATCCCGACTCCTCGGACGTCGTGCCACTACTGACCGCCTTCGGCGTCGTGGCGCTGCTCGGCATCGTTCTCGTCGTGCTCGCCTCCGCCCTGATGTACGCGAGCGTTCCGGCGGTCCTCCAGGACGCGGTCCTGGGCCGCCAGGTCACCTTCGCCGCCGTGTGGCGGCGCTCCCGCGCGCGCATGGCGTCCATGGTCGGCACCGTGTTCCTCATGGGTCTGGTCGTGGCCGTCCCGGTCCTGCTCGTCATGGTCGCGTTCTTCGCCATGATGGTCGCTCTCATCACCCTGGACGGCGGCAACGGCGCCCTCACCATCATGTCGCTCGGCGTGCTGTGCGCCCTGCTCACGGCGCCGCTGGCGCTCTGGCTCTGGGTGAAGTTCTCACTGGCCCCGGCGGCCGTGGTCTTCGAGGGGCAGCGCCCCTTCGAGGCCCTGCGCCGTTCGTCGCAGCTGGTGCGCGGCGACTGGTGGCGGGTACTCGGCATCACGTGGCTGGCCGCCGCCATAGCGGGATTCGCCGCCTACATCATCCAGATGCCGTTCTCGATTCTCGGCATGTTCCCGACCATCATCACCACCGCCGACCTGGACGCCGACCCGAGTCCCACCGCCGTCATCTTCGCGATGAGCGGCTATCTGGTGGCGGTCATGATCGGGCAGATGGTCGCGCAGATCGTCTCGGGCCCCTTCCCGCTCCTGGTGAGCGGCCTGCTGTACGTCGACCGCCGCATCCGCACGGAGAACCTGGGCCCCGTCCTCGCCGAGGCCGCTGCCGTGCCCCAGCAGGGCGGTTCCCCGAAGGACAGCACCCCGCACCACGGCGGATGACCTGACCGGCCCCGCACCGCGCACAGCACCGCGGGGCGCCTCTCCCCTGGACAGGGGAAAGGCGCCCCGCGGTGCACGCGTGTCCTGACCGGTCAGACGTTGAATCCGAGCGCGCGCAGCTGCTCGCGCCCGTCGTCCGTGATCTTGTCCGGGCCCCACGGCGGCATCCAGACCCAGTTGATGCGCAACTCGTTGACGATGCCGTCGGTCGCGGACTTCGCCTGGTCCTCGATGACATCGGTCAACGGACAGGCCGCCGACGTCAGGGTCATGTCGAGCGTGGCGATGTTGGCGTCATCGACGTGGATGCCGTAGATGAGGCCCAGGTTGACGACGTCGATGCCCAGCTCGGGGTCGACTACGTCGTACAGCGCCTCGCGGACCTCCTCCTCGGAGGCCGGCTTCAGTGCGACTGTCTCTTCACTCATGCGGTCTTCCCTTCGGACAGCGCCTGCGCCGTCGCGTCCTTCCACGCCATCCAGCTCAGCAGCGCGCACTTGACCCGGGCCGGGTACTTGGAGACACCGGCGAACGCGACCGCGTCCTCCAGCACCTCCTCCATCGCGTCGTCCGGCTCCAGCTGGCCCTTCGACTGCATCAGTTCCAGGAACGCGCCCTGGATCTTCTGCGCCTCGCCGAGCTGCTTGCCCACGAGCAGCTCGTTCAGCACGGAGGCACTGGCCTGGCTGATGGAGCAGCCCTGGCCGTCGTAGCTGATGTCGGTGATCGTCTCGCCGTCGTACTTCACCCGGAGCGTGATCTCGTCGCCACACGTCGGGTTGACGTGATGCACCTCGGCGTCGCCGTCCCGCAGGCCGCGCCCATGGGGGTGCTTGTAGTGGTCCAGGATCACTTCCTGGTACATGGAATCAAGCTTCACCAGTCAACCCTCAGCAGTTGTGGCATTTAACCGAAAAAGTTCCGTACGTGTTCGAGACCGTCCACCAGGGCGTCGACCTCGGCGGGCGTGGAGTACAGATAGAACGACGCTCGCGTCGTCGCAGGAATTCCGTACCGCAGGCACACCGGCCGCGCACAGTGGTGACCGACCCGGACGGCGATGCCCTGCTCGTCCAGAACCTGGCCCACGTCGTGCGGGTGGATGTCACCCAGGGTGAACGAGATCGTCGCGCCACGGTCCACCGCCGTCGACGGGCCGATGATCCTGAGGTCCGGGACCTCCAGGAGCCGCTTCACCGCGTACTCCGTGATCGCCTGCTCGTGACGGTGGATGTTCTCCATACCGATCGCCGAGAGGTAGTCCACGGCCGCGCCGAGGCCGACGGCCTGGGCGATCGGGGGCGTACCCGCCTCGAACTTGTACGGCGCGGGCGCGTACGTCGACGAGTGCATCGACACGGTCTCGATCATCTCGCCGCCGCCGAGGAACGGAGGCAGGTCCTCCAGGAGTTCCTGCCGTCCCCACAGCACGCCGATGCCGGTCGGACCGACCATCTTGTGACCGGTGAAGGCCACGAAGTCCGCCTGCAGCGCCTGCACGTCGAGCACCATGTGCGGGGCCGCCTGCGAGGCGTCGATGCAGACCAGCGCGCCGACCTGCTGGGCGCGGCGGATGATCTGCTCGACCGGATTGATCGTGCCCATGATGTTCGAGACCAGGGTGAAGGTGACGATCTTCGTCTTCTCCGTGATGATCTCGTCGATGTTGGACAGGTCGAGACGGCCGTCGTCGGTGATGCCGAACCACTTCAGCTTCGCGCCGGTGCGCTGCGAGAGCAGCTGCCACGGCACGATGTTGGAGTGGTGCTCCATCTCCGTGGTGACGATCTCGGTGTCGCTGTCCACCCGATAGGGCTCGTCGGCCCAGCCGAGCATGTTGGCCACGAGGTTGAGCGACTCGGAGGCGTTCTTCGTGAAGATCACCTCGTTGCGGCTCGGCGCGTTGATGAAGGCCGCGACCTTGTCGCGAGCACCCTCGTACAGCGCGGTGGCCTCCTCCGCGATGGTGTACACACCGCGGTGGACGTTGGCGTTGTGCCGCTCGTAGTACTCGTTGAGCGCATCGAGGACCTGGCGCGGCTTCTGCGACGTCGCCGCGCTGTCCAGGTAAACGATCTTCTTGCCGTCGTGGACCGTGCGGCCCAGGATCGGGAAGTCCTTGCGGATCGCCTCGGTGTCGAGGAGGCCGGAGAGCCCCTGTCGGGCGTCAGTCACGCGGAAGCGCCACCCTTCGTGTATGCCTCGTAGCCCTCGTTCTCCAGCTTGTCGGCGAGCTCGGCGCCGCCGGACGCGGCGATGCGGCCGTTCGCGAAGACGTGCACGAAGTCGGGCTTGATGTACTTGAGGATGCGCGTGTAGTGCGTGATCAGCAGGGTGCCGACCTCACCGCTCGCGCGCACCCGGTTGACGCCTTCGGAGACGGACTTCAGCGCGTCGACGTCCAGGCCGGAGTCGGTCTCGTCGAGGACGGCGATCTTCGGCTTGAGGAGCTCCAGCTGAAGGATCTCGTGGCGCTTCTTCTCACCGCCGGAGAAGCCCTCGTTGACGTTGCGCTCGGCGAAGGCCGGGTCCATGTGGAGCTCGGCCATCGTCTCGCGGACCTCCTTCACCCACGTACGCAGCTTCGGCGCCTCGCCGCGGACGGCGGTGGCGGAGGTGCGCAGGAAGTTGGAGACCGAGACACCGGGGATCTCGACGGGGTACTGCATGGCCAGGAAGAGACCGGCGCGAGCGCGCTCGTCGACGGTCATGTCCAGGACGTTCTCGCCGTCCAGGGTCACCGTGCCACTGGTGATCGTGTACTTGGGGTGACCCGCGAGCGAGTACGCGAGGGTGGACTTGCCGGACCCGTTGGGGCCCATGATGGCGTGGGTCTCGCCCTGCTTCACGGTCAGGTCGACGCCCTTGAGGATCTCCTTCGTGGCGTTGTCGGCCTCGACGGAGACGTGCAGGTCGCGGATTTCAAGCGTTGCCATGGGTGACTCAGGTCTCCTGGGTGACGGAGACGAGCACATCGTCCCCTTCGATCTTTACGGGGTAAACGGGAACGGGGCGCGTCGCGGGAAGACCGGACGGCTTGCCGGTACGCAGATCGAAACTCGATCCGTGCAACCAACACTCGATCATGCAGTCCTCGACCTCGCCCTCCGACAGCGAGACGTTCGCGTGCGAGCAGATGTCGTTGATCGCGAACACCTCGCCCTCGGTGCGCACCACGGACACCGGCGTGCCGTCGAGCTCCACCCTCTTGGGGGTGTCGTCCTCCAGCTCACTCAGCGCACAGGCTTTGACGAAGGCCATCAGACGGACGCCTTCAGCTCGGTCTCGATCTTGTCGAGGAGACGGGCTTCGACGTCCGGCAGGCCGATCTGCTGGACGAGCTCGGCGAAGAAGCCGCGCACGACCAGACGGCGGGCCTCCTCGGCGGGGATGCCGCGCGACTGGAGGTAGAAGAGCTGCTCGTCGTCGAAACGGCCGGTCGCGGAGGCGTGGCCGGCGCCGACGATCTCACCGGTCTCGATCTCCAGGTTCGGCACGGAGTCGACCCGGGCGCCGTCCGTGAGGACGAGGTTGCGGTTCATCTCGTACGTGTCGGTGCCCTCGGCCCTGGCCTGGATGAGGACGTCACCGATCCACACGGCGTGCGCACCGTCGCCCTGCAGCGCGCCCTTGTAGGCGACGTTCGACTTGCAGTGCGGGGTGTTGTGGTCGACCAGGAGGCGATGCTCCTGGTGCTGGCCCTTGTCGGTGAAGTACAGGCCGAAGAGCTCGGCCTCGCCGCCGGGGCCCGCGTAGCTGATACGCGGGTGGAGACGCACCAGGTCGCCGCCGAAGGTGACGACGATCGACTTGAACGAGGCGTCCCGGCCGATCAGCGCGTTGTGCTGACCGACGTGCACGGCGTTCTCGTCCCAGTCCTGGACCGAGACGACGGTGAGCTTGGCACCGTCGCCCAGGACGTAGTCGACGTTGGCGGCGAGCACCGCGTCACCCGTGTGGTCGATGACGACGACGGCTTCGGCGAAGGCTCCCAGCTCGATGAGCTGGTGGCCGTAGGCGACGCCGCCCTCGCCGTGCACGGTGATCCGGATCGGCTCGGTGAGCACGGCCTCCTTGGCGACCGTGACGACCGAGGCCCGCACGAAGGACGTGTACGCCTGGGCGGCGACACGGTCCACCGGGACGCCTGCCTTGCCGAGCCGCGAGTCCTCGCGGCCGACGGTCTCGACGGTGACCCCTTCCGGGGCCTCGATCGCGACCTTCAAGGCGTCGCCGGTGACGACGGCGGTGCCGTCGTGCAGCCCGCGAAGACGCTCCAGCGGCGTGAACCGCCACTCCTCCTCACGGCCGTGCGGGACGGGGAAGTCCGCGACGTCGAAGGACGGGGGCGCGCTCATGCGCGTGGCGACGGTCGACTCGGCGGCCACCGCGATGGACCCGGCGGTGGTGGAGCCCACCGGAGGGGGCCCCCCCGCTCGAGCGGAGTCGAGAGTGGGGGAGTTCTGAGCCTCAGCCATGGCTGTCGTAGTGCTCGCTTTCTCAGTCAAGAGGTCGGGGAACGCGGTCGGCGGGCTTACTAGCCGACCGAACCCTCCATCTGCAGCTCGATCAGCCGGTTGAGCTCAAGGGCGTACTCCATGGGCAGCTCCTTGGCGATCGGCTCGACGAAGCCGCGCACGATCATCGCCATGGCCTCGAACTCCGTGAGTCCGCGGCTCATGAGGTAGAAGAGCTGGTCCTCGGAGACCTTGGAGACGGTCGCCTCGTGGCCCATCGACACGTCGTCCTCGCGGACGTCGACGTACGGGTAGGTGTCGGAGCGCGAGATGGTGTCGACCAGCAGGGCGTCACAGAGCACGTTGGACTTGGAGCCGGGCGCGCCCTCGCCGATCTCGATGAGACCGCGGTAGGAGGTACGGCCGCCGCCTCGTGCCACCGACTTGGAGACGATGTTGGACGAGGTGTTCGGTGCCATGTGGACCATCTTGGCGCCGGCGTCCTGGTGCTGGCCCTCGCCCGCGAAGGCGATGGACAGGGTCTCGCCCTTGGCGTGCTCGCCCATCAGGTAGACGGCCGGGTACTTCATCGTGACCTTGGAGCCGATGTTGCCGTCGACCCACTCCATGGTCGCGCCCTCGTACGCCACGGCGCGCTTGGTGACGAGGTTGTAGACGTTGTTCGACCAGTTCTGGATGGTCGTGTAGCGGCAGCGGCCGCCCTTCTTCACGATGATCTCGACGACCGCGGAGTGCAGCGAGTCCGAGGAGTAGATCGGCGCGGTGCAGCCCTCGACGTAGTGGACGTAGGCGTCCTCGTCGACGATGATCAGCGTCCGCTCGAACTGGCCCATGTTCTCCGTGTTGATACGGAAGTAGGCCTGGAGCGGGATCTCCACGTGCACGCCCTTCGGCACGTAGATGAACGAGCCACCGGACCACACGGCCGAGTTCAGCGAGGCGAACTTGTTGTCACCGACCGGAATGATGGTGCCGAAGTACTCCTGGAAGAGCTCCGGGTGCTCCTTCAGCGCGGTGTCGGTGTCCATGAAGATGACACCCTGCGCCTCCAGCTCCTCGTTGATCTGGTGGTAGACGACCTCGGACTCGTACTGGGCGGCCACACCGGCGACGAGGCGCTGCTTCTCCGCCTCGGGGATACCGAGCCTGTCGTACGTGTTCTTGATCTCCTCGGGCAGGTCCTCCCAGGACTCAGCCTGCTTCTCCGTGGACCGCACGAAGTACTTGATGTTGTCGAAGTCGATGCCCGAGAGGTCGGAGCCCCAGTTCGGCATGGGCTTCTTGCCGAAGAGCTTCAGGCCCTTGAGCCGCAGCTTCAGCATCCAGTCGGGCTCGTTCTTCTTCTCCGAGATGTCGCGGACGACAGCCTCGGAGAGGCCGCGCTTGGCCGCAGCGCCTGCCGCGTCGGAGTCGGCCCAACCGAATTCGTACGTGCCCAGACCCTCGAGCTCAGGGTGGGCAGTCTCCGTGGGGAGCGTCATGCGGGGTTCCTCCCGGCAGTGCTTGCAGAAACTGATGTGGTCTGTGGTGTTGCGTGGCCGCTGCGCGGCACGTACGTCGTACACACACCGTCGCCGTGGGCGAGGGTGGCCAGACGCTGCACATGGGTCCCGAGCAGACTGGAGAAGATTTCCGTCTCCGCCTCACACAGCTGCGGGAACTGCTCGGCGACGTGTGCGACCGGGCAGTGGTGCTGGCACAGCTGCTCGCCCTGCTGCGGACCGGGCGCGCTTCGCGCCGTAGCAGCGTACCCGTCGGCCGACAAGGCCTTGGCAAGCGCCTCGGTTCGGTCTTCGGGGGCGGCCGCCTCGACCGCCGCGCGGTACCCCTCGGCCTGTGCGGCCATACGGGCGCGGGCGAACGCCATGACCGCCTCGTCGCCCGAGGCCTCGGCGATCCAGCGCAGGGCGTCGGCGGCGAGCTTGTCGTAGGACTGGTCGAAGGCGTCCCTGCCGCAGTCCGTCAGGGCGAACACCTTGGCGGGCCGCCCCCTGGTCCGTGCCCCGTAGACCCGCTGTTCACGGGCTTCGACGACACCGTCGGACACGAGGGCGTCGAGATGACGGCGGACGGCGGCCTGGGTGAGGCGCACGCGCTTCGCGAGATCGGCGGCGGTGGACGGGCCATGGTCCAGGATGGAGCGCGCGACCCGGTTGCGCGTCGAGCGCTCACCGGTCGCGAGTTCCTCCTGCGGAGCCTCGCCGACGTATTTCACAACGCCATTGTTGCGTAATTCCGGGGAGCCTGACAACCCGCCCCCCGATCATGAGCGATGGGGTACGTCACTTAGGCTTACCTAAGTTGACCTGCGGGAATGATCATTTCCCCGTGCCCTGACCGGTCCGACACAACCGCCGCCGCGACGCACGGCAGCCCGCCCGGCAGGTGCCGGGCGGGCCGTGATCTCCGGCGTGTCAGGCGCCGGTCGTGGTTCAGCCGGTCAGGTCCGGCCGCTGCGAGACCCGGACCGAGTTCACCAGGGACTTGCCGTGGATCGCCGACAGCCGGACGTTCAGCTGGCCGTCGGTGACCTCCACCGTGATCGTCTTGTCCAGGGCGGTGTACGTGCCCTTCTCGAGCGCGATGTCGAGGTTGGAGACGTACTCCTTGCCCTCGGCGAGCACATCGAAGACCCTCGCCCCCGGCTTGGTACCACTGACCTCGGCGAAGCCCAGCTCGACGCGGTAGACCCCGTTGGGCACGTTGTCGAAGCGGTACTCCAGCGCGCCGCTGCGGGCCGTGCGGTACAGCGCCTGCTCGCTCGTGCCGGAGATGGTCCTCGTCGTGCCGGTCCTGCTCGTGGTCCCGATGTAGCCGTACGAACCGGCCGCGTACTCCCGGTCCGGTCCCCAGCTGTCACCGAGCAGGTCCGTCACCGAACCGTTGGTGCCTGTGTCGAGCGCCGCCTGGTAGGCCGGAACCACGATCTTCAGCGGGATCTCGACGACGGGCGCCCGGCCGCTCTCCGACGCGACGAGCAGCGTGCCGGTCAGGACCGTGCCCGGGGTCACGCCCGTGGTGTCGAAGGTGAGCCGCACCTGCTGTTCGGCGCCCTCGGCCAGCTCGCCGGAGGCGGGCGTGGCCGTGACCCAGGCGGCGTCACCCTGTTCCTCGACCGAGTACGGCGTGGTGGTGCCCGTGTTGCCCACGGTCAGCGTGCGGGTGCGGTCCTGGTCCGCCGGGACGACCAGGGCGTAGTCCGCCGCGGAGGCCGTGACCCGGCCCGTCCTCAGCACGGCGTCGGCCACGGCGATGTCCTTGGCCTTCAGCGTGCGTTCCGCGCCGGCGCCCGCGTAGTGGTCGGCCGCGACCGTGATGTCGTAACCGGCCTCGGTGGCGTCCGCCGGGAACTGCACGAGGTAGCTGCCGTCGGCGCCGGTGGTGCCGGTGGCGAAGGCGGTTCCGCCCCGGCCGACCTTCACCGTGGCGCCGGCCACCGGCCCGCCGTCGTTCTCGTCGGTGACCGTGCCGGTCAGCACGGCGCTCCGGCCGGTGCTGAAGGAGATGGTCATGCCGTCGGTGACGGCCGCCTGGTTGTGGGAGAAGAGCAGGGCGTCCGTGCCGGTGTCGCTCTCGATGCCGACGGTGGCACCGGAGCCGTTCTCGACAAGGTCGTCGCCGATGTCTTTGTAGTGGTAGGAGACGGTGCCGTCCTCACCGATGACCGCAGCGAAGCTGATCTGCCGCGACGTGACGCTGCCGATCTGCACGTCCCGCCACTCGACGACCACCGAGCGGTGCGGCGCCGTGCCGCGGACCGCCCAGTAGACGCCGGAGGTGTCGGAGCCGTTGGTGAGCTGCAGGTTGTCCCAGAAGGGGTAGAGCGCACCGTTGGGAGTGCCCGTGGTCGGCAGGCTCGCGTTCGACGAGGAGGTGCTGGCTGAGCCGAGCGCGAGCACGCCCTCGGTGGTGGCGGTAGCCGCGCGGTACGTCTTTCCGTACAGCCCGACCGGGAACGGCAGGTCGAAGCGGGCCGTACCGCTCGTCGCGCTGGACATCGCGAGCTCGGTGTCGCCCGTCGGGAAGGCACCCGTGCCCACCCGGCAGGTCGTGCCGAAGGTGTCCGCGCGGCTGGCCAGCTCGATGTCCCTGCTCGCCGACGCCGTCAGGTCGACACTTACGCTCGTCGCCGTGGCGCAGCGGCTGACCGGGGTGACGGCCACGTTGTACGTACCGACCGGCAGGGTCACCGTGTACGTGCCGTCGGCGGCCGAGACCGTCTTGACGGGGGTGCCCTGGACGACGACGTCCGCGCCGGCCTCGATGCCCGCCTCGGTCCGCACGGCGCCGCTGAGCGTCGCGCTGGGCGCCTGCTCCAGGGTGAAGTCCTTGGCCGCCGTCTCGTTCTCGAGGATCGTGACAGTGGACTCGGCGGTGTGGAAACCGAACTTGGAGACGGTGATCCGGTAGTCGCCGACCATCACCTTGGGCAGGGCGTAGGAACCGTCCGTGCCGGTGGTGACGGTGGCCTTCATCGGTCCGTCCAGGGTTACGAGGGCGTCCGCGACGACCGCGTCGCCGGAGCCGACCTTCCCTCCGAGCGCGCCGAGCGGGCCGCGGGGCGTGGCGCTGACGGCGGCGTACGCGTCGAGGCGGCCTTCGCCCCAGACGTTGTTCCTGGCCGCGGTGCCGCCGCAGGTCGTGTTGTCGGTGTCGATCGCGGTCTGGTCGAGGAGCGTCTCCGTCGCCGCGACGTCGCTGCGGATCGCGGGCGATGCGGACCACATCAGCGCCACGGTGGCGGCGGTGTGCGGTGAGGCCATCGACGTACCGGAGATGGCGTTGTAGCCGCCGCCCATCCACGAGGAACGGATGTTGACGCCGGGCGCGGAGAGGTTCGGCTTCAGGGTGCCCGCCTCGCCGGTGCCGCGCGAGGAGAAGCTCGCGATGGCGTTGTTGATGTCGAAGGCGCCCGAGGAGTAGCTGTTGGAGTAGGCGCCGGGCGACCCCGAGGTGTTGCAGCCGGGGCCGGCGTTGCCGTTGGAGAAGGCCGGGAAGATGCCCGCGTCACGCCACGACTGGACGGTGGCCTTGTACCAGGTGTCGATGACGTTGGCGCCCCACGAGTTGTTCACCACGTCCGGCGCGAGGTCCGGCCGCGGGTTGGCGCCCGAGGCGTCCGTGGGCGCGACCATCCACTGGCCCGAGGCGAGCAGCGTCTCCCGCGCGCAGGAGCTGGTCCCGCAGCCCTTGGCGGCGATCCACCGGGCGCCGGGGGCGACGCCCACCTGGTTGCCGCCGCCGTCGTCGCCGACCATGGTGCCCATGGTGTGGGTGCCGTGGCCGTTGTTGTCGCAGGGCGCGGTGCCCGTGCAGACCTTGGTCGGGTCGAACCAGTTGTACGCGTGGTCGTACGTGCCGTCCGCCTTCAGGCCCCGGTACTTGGCCGCGACAGCCGGGTGGTCGAACTGGACGCCGCTGTCGATGTTGGCCACGACGATGCCGTCACCGCGTACGCCCAGGTCGTTCCAGACCTTCGGGGCGTTGATCCGGTCGAGGTTCCACTCGACGGCGTCGACCTCGGGCTCGCTGGTGCCGGGCAGCGGGTCAGGAATCGTGACCGGGTCGTCGGCCTCGATGGCGGCCACGTCCGAACGGGCCGCGATCTTCTCGGCGAGTGCCTTGTCACCGGTGATCCGCACGGTGTTGGCGATCCAGAACGAGGTGTACGCCGCTCCGGCGTCCTTGGCCAGCCCGATGACCCCGGCCTGGGACTTCTTCGCGAACGCGGTCTTCGTCTCGTAGACGGCACGGGCCTTGGCGGTCTTGCCCTTCGCCGCGCGGGCGGACGCGACATCCGCCTCCTCCTCGAGGCTCACCCAGAAGGTCACCTTCTCCTGGCCGGCGAACTGCTTGAGCAGCGTGCCCTCGGACTTGGCCTGGTAGGCGGACCGCGGCGCGGGGTCGTCCGTCCGGGCCTGGGCCGGCGAGGCACTGATCATGAGTGGTATCGCGGTCGCTGCCGCGGTGAGAAGTGCGGCAGCGGACCGCCGTCCGAGACGCGTGGAACGTCGGATCACGAGCTCTCCTTCAGGAGTCGGCGGAGGTCTCCCGCCGTAGGGGATGAAGGAACAGGCGCGGGTGCCACTCACAGCTGCCGCTGCCCGCTGAGACGTGTGGGGGGCACAGCAACCGCTTGAGCTCAGGGAGGAGCATGGGGGACGTGGGGCGGCAGGGGTAGGGCGCCCACCGGAGCCCGGTACGGGGATTGGCCGAACTTACGGGTGTACCGAGGAGTCCTGCGGGCATCTACCCACGGCTTCCGCAGCGGGGCCGCGCCCCTGCCTGCCGCCACATTGGCGAAATCCGGTTCGCAGGACCCGCGCCCCGGGGCCCTTCGGTCACTGCCTAGACTTACCGGCCATGAACAGCGAGCCCGTCGTCCAGGTCACCGGCCTGGTGAAGCGGTACGGCACCAAGACCGCAGTGAACGGCCTCGACCTCGACGTCCGGGCCGGCGCGGTCACCGCGGTCCTCGGCCCGAACGGCGCGGGCAAGACCACCACCATCGAGACCTGCGAGGGCTACCGGCGGCCGGACGCCGGGACCGTACGCGTGCTCGGCCTCGACCCCGTCGCCGACGCCGCGGCGCTGCGCCCCAGGGTCGGAGTGATGCTCCAGTCCGGCGGCGTCTACTCCGGCGCGCGCGCCGACGAGATGCTGCGCCACATGGCCAGGCTGTACGCCCATCCGCTGGACGTCGACGCCCTCATCGAGCGGCTCGGCCTCGGCAGCTGCGGGCGCACCACCTACCGCCGGCTCTCCGGTGGCCAGCAGCAGCGGCTCGCCCTGGCGATGGCCGTCGTGGGCCGCCCCGAACTGGTCTTCCTCGACGAGCCGACGGCGGGCCTGGACCCGCAGGCGCGCCGCTCCACCTGGGACCTCGTAAGGGAACTGCGTTCCGACGGCGTGTCGGTCGTCCTGACCACGCACTTCATGGACGAGGCCGAGGAGCTCGCGGACGACGTCGCCATCATCGACGCGGGCCGGGTCATCGCCCAGGGCTGCCCGGAGTCGCTGTGCCGCGGCGGCGCCGAGAACACCCTGCGCTTCACCGGCCGCCCCGGCCTGGACCTCGGCTCACTGCTCAAGGCGCTGCCCGACGGCACGGCGGCGGCCGAGCTGACCTCGGGCGCGTACCGCATCACCGGCGACGTCGGCCCCCAGCTGCTGGCCACCGTGACCTCCTGGTGCGCCCAGCACGGAGTGATGCCGTCCGGCATCGCGGTGGAGCGGCACACGCTGGAAGACGTCTTCCTGGAACTGACCGGCAAGGAGCTGCGCGCATGAGCGCCGGTACGTACACCCCCCGTCCCGGTGCGGCCCCGCTGCCGCGCATGATCGCCGCGCAGACCGCTCTGGAGACGCGGATGCTGCTGCGCAACGGCGAGCAGCTGCTCCTCACGGTGATCATCCCGACGCTGCTCCTCGTACTGTTCAGCACGGTGGACGTGGTGGACACGGGAGCGGGCGATCCGGTCGACTTCCTGGCGCCCGGCATCCTCGCGCTGGCCGTGATGTCCACCGCGTTCACCGGCCAGGCCATCGCCACCGGCTTCGAACGGCGTTACGGGGTGCTCAAGCGGCTCGGCGCCTCACCCCTGCCGCGCTGGGCGCTGATGACCTCGAAGACTCTGTCGGTGCTGGTCACCGAGGTGCTGCAGATCGCGCTGCTGACGGCCATCGCCTTCGCCCTGGGGTGGTCCCCCGAGGGCAGCCCCCTCGCCGTGCTGCTCCTGCTGGTGCTCGGCACCGCGGCGTTCTCCGGCCTCGGCCTCCTGATGGCCGGGACGCTGAAGGCGGAGGCGACGCTCGCCGCCGCGAACCTGGTCTTCCTGCTGCTGCTGGTGGGCGGCGGGGTGATCGTGCCGCTCGACAGGTTCCCGGACGCGGCTCAGTCGGTCCTGGGGCTGCTACCGGTCTCGGCGCTGTCGGAGGGGCTGCGGGACGTCCTCCAGCACGGCGCCGCGATGCCGTGGGGCGAGGCCGGAATCCTCGCCGTGTGGGCCGCCCTCGGACTGGGCGCCGCGGCGAGGTTCTTCCGCTGGGAGTAGGCGCCCGGGCTCACATACGGGGCATTGGGGATACCGGACATCCGGCCGGAACCCACCCCTCGTGAAAACATGCACAAGGCCCCGCTTACGATGGTTCGCGTGGAAACCCCCCTCTCCTACATCGCCAAGCGCTGGACTCCGTCCACCGAGGTGGTCCGGCGCGCCGCTCTCTCGGCCGTCGTGATGAGCGTGTTCATCATCGTCACGGGCGGTGCCGTCCGGCTCACCGGTTCCGGTCTGGGCTGCGACACCTGGCCCAAGTGCACGGACGACAGCCTCTTCGCGACGCCCGAGCAGGGGCTGCACGGCGCGATCGAGTTCGGCAACCGGATGCTCACCTACGTCCTGTCGGCCGCCGTCGGCTGGGCGATCATCGCGGTACGTGCCGCCAAGCCTCGCCGCCGCACGCTGACCCGGCTCGCCTGGTCGCAGTTCTGGCTCGTGATGGGGAACGCCGTGCTCGGCGGGATCACGGTCTGGGCGGGCCTCAACCCGTGGACGGTGGCCGGTCACTTCCTGCTCGCCAACTGCCTGCTCGCGGTCACCGTCATCACCTGGGTGCGGGTCGGCGAGGGCGACGGCGCACCGCGCCCGCGCGCTCCCCGGCCGGTACGCGGCCTGTCCTGGGCGATCGTCGTCACCACCGTGCTCCTGATCGCCCTGGGTACGACGGTGACCGGTTCCGGCAAGCACGCCGGTGACAGCAGCGACGTACCGCGCATGCCGTGGGACTGGGCCGCGGCCGCCCATGTGCACGCCATCGCCGCGTGGGTCGTCTGCGCCCTGGCCGTCGCGATGTGGCTGGCGCTGCGGGTGGTGGACGCCCCTGCCGACACCCGGGCGCGCGCACGTGACCTGCTGATCGTGCTGCTGGCGCAGGGTGCGATCGGGTACGTGCAGTACTTCAGCGACGTCCCCGAGATCCTGGTCGGCATCCACATGTTCGGCTCCGCGCTGATGTGGATCGCCGTACTGCGCCTGTTCCTGAGCATGCGGGAGCGTACGGAGCCGATGGCCGGCATCCCCGTGCAGGAGACCCCGACCGTCACCGTCGCGAGCTGACCCCGGCCTCTCCGGTGGGGCGGTTCAGCCGTCCAGCCCGTAGACCCGCCGGGCGTTGCCCGAAGCGATCGGTTCCGCGACCCGCGCCGCGTCGTCACATGACCACGCGCCGTCGGACACCCAGCCGCCCAGCACCGAGCCGAGCGCCTCGTGGAACTGCCGTGCCGCGACCAGATGGAGTTCGGGCAGCGCCCGCGCCCCGCTGGAGTACGCAGTTTGCCGAACGGGGCGAGCTCCAGGATCTCCGCCAGTACGGCCCCGGCCCGCGCACCCGTACGGGCGAGGGCGGGAGATGACGCGCGGGCGCGCAGTGCGCCTCCAGACCGAGGAGGGGCGGACACCAGCGGCGTACGGCGAAACCGGTCTGGGTGTCGAAGAAGGTGGTGCCCGGGGCGGGCCCGGAACCGGCCGTGGACAGCTGGGCCTCGAAGGTGGCGAGGCCCAGCTCGGCGCGGAGCACCCCGTGGCAGTGCTGATCGACCAGGTCCGCCGCTGGCGGTGTGTCGGTCATCCGGGACTCCCTGCGATGGCGTGCGTGTGCACCGCCTAACGGGTGAGACCCGTGTCAGGTGTTGCCCGTGCGCCGTCCCGAACGGCTCAGCGGCTGTTGGAGGGCCCACCGAGCTGGATACCGGCCATCCGGGTCCACTCGTACGGTCCGGTCCGGATCTTGGCCGCGAAGTCGCCGTCGAAGCTCTCGTGCATCGTGATCCCGGACTTGCGCGTCGCGCTCTCGGCCACCGCGTACGAGGGGGCCACGAGGTCGCCCCAGCCGCCGTCCTGCCCGACGAGGACGATGCGGGTGCCCGTCTGCCCGGTGTGCGCGAGGTGGCCCTCGGCCCCGCCGTGCTCCTTGGCGAACGCGCCGATCTGCTTGGCCAGCCTCGCCGCCCTGCGCTCCGCGCGGGCCGCCTGCCTGCTGTCCGCCTGCTGGGTTTCTGCCGTCTCTGCCATGCAATGGATGCTACCGAGCGGTAGATCGACTGGCGACGGGCGGGCCACGTGGTCTGTGCCACGTGACCCGCCCGTCGGCGGAAGCGTTTGCGCGGTGTTACCGCAGGAAGGGGTCCACGGCCACGGCGACGAAGAGGAGCGAGACGTAGGTGATGGACCAGTGGAACAGCCGCATCTCCTTGAGCTTGGCCCCGGTCACTCCCGAGTTGGCCCGGGTCTGCAGGCCGTGCGCCTCCCAGAGCCAGAAGCCACCGGTCAGGACGGCCACCGTCGTGTAGAACCAGCCCGTGTAGCCGAGCGGGGTCAGCAGCAGCGACACCGCCACCATGACCCAGCTGTAGATGACGATCTGGCGGGCGACCACCTGGTTGGTGGCGATGACCGGAAGCATCGGGACGCCGACCCTGGCGTAGTCCTCCTTCACCTTCATGGACAGCGGCCAGTAATGCGGCGGCGTCCAGAAGAAGATGACGGCGAAGAGAATGACCGCGGCCCAGGAGAGGGAATTGGTCACGGCGGACCAGCCGATGAGCACCGGCATGCAGCCGGCGATTCCGCCCCACACGATGTTCTGCGAGGTACGGCGCTTCAGGAGCATCGTGTAGACGACGACGTAGAAGAGCAGTGCCCCGAGCGCGAGGGCAGCCGAGAGCCAGTTGACGAGCAGTCCGAACCAGACGGTGGAGATCACCGCGAGCGAGATTCCGAATACGAGGCACTCGACGGGGCTCACCATGCCGGTGACCAGCGGGCGCTGCGACGTGCGGTCCATCAGCGCGTCGATGTCGCGGTCGATGTACATGTTCAGCGCGTTGGCACCACCCGCGGAGAGATATCCGCCGATGGTGGTAGTGAGAACGAGCCACAGGTCTGGAACACCTTGAGCGGCGAGGAACATCACCGGAACAGTGGTGATGAGCAACAGCTCGATGATCCGCGGCTTGGTAAGCGCCACGAATGCCTTGATGCGGGCCCCGAACGGGCGATGGCCCCCTGGGCTCGGAGTCAAGGCGACCCCTGCGGGTCGGGACTCGACGGCCGTCACGCACACCCCTGACAGAGAAATCCCAGCAAGCTCCGGGAGTGAAGGCCCGGTAAAGACTTGCGCGAACCAGACCATCGTAGACGTTGCGGATACGCCGCCCTTCGCGGGGGTGGGCACGTGTTGGGGTGGTGCGGTAATGAACGGGCAGCTTTCGTCAGCAGGCGAACTCCACAGGTCGCCGTCACCCTGGTAACTACCCGGAAGCAGTGCGTGGTGTCGGGGGTAGGCTCGACACCGCCCGGTGCGGTACAGCCACCGGTTTACGACAGTGGAGAGGAGCCCTGACTCAGGGTGAGCACCAAGCCGACCACCACAGACCTCCAGTGGACCGAATTGGACCAGCGGGCCGTGGACACCGCCCGTGTCCTCGCCGCGGACGCCGTACAGAAGGTCGGAAACGGCCACCCGGGTACGGCGATGAGCCTGGCTCCTGCCGCGTACACCATCTTCCAGAAGGTGATGCGCCACGACCCGGCGGACGCGGAATGGACCGGGCGCGACCGGTTCGTGCTCTCGGCGGGCCACTCCAGCCTGACCCTCTACATCCAGCTCTACCTGGCCGGATACGGCCTGGAGCTGGACGACCTCAAGTCTTTCCGAACCTGGGGCTCGAAGACCCCGGGACACCCGGAGTACGGCCACACCACAGGCGTGGAGACGACGACCGGCCCGCTGGGCCAGGGTGTCGCCAACGCGGTGGGCATGGCCATGGCCGCCCGTTACGAGCGCGGCCTGTTCGACCCGCAGGCGGCCCCCGGCACCTCCCCGTTCGACCACAACGTCTACGTCATCGCCGGTGACGGCTGCCTCCAGGAAGGCATCTCCGCGGAGGCGTCCTCGCTGGCCGGGCACCAGAAGCTCGGCAGCCTCGTCATGCTGTGGGACGACAACCACATCTCGATCGAGGGCGACACGGAGACCGCGGTCTCCGAGGACACCCTCAAGCGGTACGAGGCGTACGGCTGGCACGTCCAGCGTGTCGAGCAGCTGCCGAACGGCGACCTCGACCCCGCGGGCCTCTACCAGGCACTCCAGGCCGCCAAGGCCGAGACGGAGCGCCCGTCGTTCATCGCGGCCCGCTCGATCATCGCGTGGCCGGCCCCCAGCGCCCAGAACACCGAGGCAGCCCACGGCTCGGCGCTCGGCGACGACGAGGTCGCGGCGACGAAGCGGGTGCTCGGTTTCGACCCCGAGAAGAGCTTCGAGGTCTCCGACTCGGTCATCGCCCACACGCGTGAGGCGCTGGACCGCGGCCGTGAGCTCAAGGCCGAGTGGGAGAAGTCCCTCGCCGCCTGGCGCACCGCCAACCCGGAGCGCTCCGCCGAATTCGACCGGATCTCCAAGGGCGAGCTGCCCGCGGGCTGGGAAGAGAAGCTTCCGGTGTTCGAGTCCGGCAAGGGGGTCGCCACCCGCGCGGCCTCCGGCAAGGTCCTCCAGGCCCTGGGCGACGTCATCCCCGAGCTGTGGGGCGGCTCCGCCGACCTGGCCGGCTCGAACAACACGACGATCGACAAGACGTCGTCGTTCCTCCCGGTGGGCAACCCGCTGCCCGGAGCGGACCCGTACGGCCGGACGATCCACTTCGGCATCCGTGAGCACGCCATGGCCGCGGCCATGAACGGCATCGCGCTGCACGGCAACACCCGCGTCTACGGCGGCACCTTCCTGGTGTTCTCCGACTACATGCGCAACGCCGTGCGGCTGTCCGCGCTGATGCACATCCCGGTGACGTACGTGTGGACGCACGACTCGATCGGCCTCGGCGAGGACGGCCCGACCCACCAGCCGGTGGAGCACCTGGCCTCGCTGCGCGCGATCCCGGGCCTGAACGTCGTACGCCCGGCCGACGCGAACGAGACCGCCATCGCCTGGCGCGAGATCCTGCGCCGCTACACCAAGGTGTTCGGCAAGGGTGCCCCGCACGGTCTGGCGCTGACCCGTCAGGGCGTGCCGACGTACGAGGCGAACGAGGACGCGGCCAGGGGCGGGTACGTGCTGTTCGACGCCGAGGGCGGTGAGCCCCAGGTCGTGCTGATCGGCACGGGCTCCGAGGTGCACCTCGC
Source organism: Streptomyces finlayi (assembly GCF_014216315.1). Taxonomy (NCBI): domain Bacteria; kingdom Bacillati; phylum Actinomycetota; class Actinomycetes; order Kitasatosporales; family Streptomycetaceae; genus Streptomyces; species Streptomyces finlayi. Next base: position 6,267,455 of record NZ_CP045702.1, on the reverse strand, counting down.
CGTCGAGGCGCGCGAGCAGCTCCAGGCCGCCGGCGTCCCGACGCGTGTCGTGTCGATGCCGTGCGTCGAGTGGTTCGAGGAGCAGGACCAGGCGTACAAGGACAGCGTCCTGCCGCCGTCCGTGAAGGCCCGCGTCGCCGTCGAGGCGGGCATCGGCCTGACCTGGTACCGGTACGTCGGTGACGCCGGCCGGATCGTCTCGCTGGAGCACTTCGGTGCCTCCGCAGACGCCAAGGTCCTCTTCCGCGAGTTCGGCTTCACCGCGGAGCACGTCGCCGCCGCCGCCCGGGAATCCCTCGCCGCCTCCGCGCGCTGACGCAGGTATACGACCAGTAGGAGATGTAATACCGATGACAGACGCACTCAAGCGCCTCTCCGACGAGGGCGTGGCGATCTGGCTGGACGACCTCTCGCGCAAGCGGATCACGTCCGGCAACCTCGCCGAGCTGATCGACCAGCAGCACGTGGTGGGTGTCACCACCAACCCGTCGATCTTCCAGAAGGCGATCTCGCACGGTGACGGTTACGAGCAGCAGCTCACCGACCTCGCCGCCCGCAGGGTCACCGTCGAGGAGGCCATCCGCATGATCACGACGGTGGACGTCCGAGACGCCGCCGACATCCTGCGTCCGGTCTTCGACGCGACCCAGGGCCAGGACGGCCGGGTCTCCATCGAGGTCGACCCGCGCCTGGCGCACAACACCCTGGCCACGGTCGCCGAGGCCAAGCAGCTCGCCTGGCTGGTGGACCGGCCGAACACGCTCATCAAGATCCCGGCGACGAAGGCCGGCCTCCCGGCGATCACCGAGGTCATCGGCCGGGGCATCAGCGTCAACGTGACGCTGATCTTCTCGCTGGAGCGCTATCGCGAGGTCATGGAGGCCTACCTGGCGGGCCTGGAGAAGGCGAAGACCTCGGGCCTGGACCTCTCCAAGATCCACTCGGTGGCCTCGTTCTTCGTGTCCCGTGTGGACACCGAGATCGACAAGCGCCTGGACGCGATCGGCAGCGATGCGGCCAAGGCCGCCAAGGGCAAGTCCGCCCTCGCCAACGCGCGCCTGGCCTACGAGGCGTACGAGGAGGTCTTCGCGGGCGACCGCTGGGCCGCCCTCGACAAGGCGCAGGCCAACAAGCAGCGCCCGCTGTGGGCCTCGACCGGCGTGAAGGACCCGTCCCTGAAGGACACCCTGTACGTCGACGAGCTCGTCGCCCCGAACACGGTCAACACCATGCCGGAGGCCACGCTCGACGCGGTCGCCGACCACGGTGAGATCACCGGTAACACCATCAAGGGCAGCTACGACCAGGGCCGTGCCGACCTCGACGCGATCAAGAAGCTCGGGGTGAGCTACGACGAGGTCGTCCAGCTCCTCGAGGACGAGGGCGTCGACAAGTTCGAGGCCGCCTGGATCGATCTGCTCAACTCCACCGAGGCGGAACTCAAGCGCCTCGCCCCCTCGGAGGGCTGACCATCTTGTCTGGTGTTCCCGGAGCCAACCCGCTTCGTGACGCCCAGGACCGACGGCTCCCGCGTATCGCGGGGCCGTCGGGCCTGGTCATCTTTGGCGTCACGGGCGATTTGTCCCGTAAAAAGCTGATGCCCGCTGTCTACGACCTGGCCAACCGCGGCCTGCTGCCGCCGGGCTTCTCGCTCATCGGCTTCGCGCGCCGCGAATGGCAGAACGAGGACTTCGCCCAGGAGGTCCACGACGCCGTCAAGCAGCACGCCCGTACGCCGTTCCGCGAAGAGGTCTGGCAGCAGCTCATCCAGGGGATGCGCTTCGTCCAGGGCAACTTCGACGACGACGAGGCCTTCGAGACCCTGAAGTCCACCATCCAGGAGCTCGACAAGGCACAGGGCACGGGCGGCAACTTCGCCTTCTACCTGTCCGTGCCGCCGAAGTTCTTCCCGCAGGTCGTCCAGCAGCTCAAGAAGCACGGGCTGGCCGACCAGGGGGAGGGCTCCTGGCGGCGAGCCGTCATCGAGAAGCCGTTCGGTCACGACCTCACCAGCGCGCAGGAGCTCAACCAGCTCGTGCACGACGTGTTCCCGCCCAACGAGGTCTTCCGTATCGACCACTACCTGGGCAAGGAGACGGTCCAGAACATCCTGGCGTTGCGCTTCGCCAACACGATGTTCGAGCCGATCTGGAACCGGTCCTACGTCGACCACGTCCAGATCACGATGGCCGAGGACATCGGCATCGGCGGCCGGGCCGGTTACTACGACGGCATCGGCGCGGCCCGCGACGTCATCCAGAACCACCTGCTCCAGCTGCTGGCACTGACGGCGATGGAGGAGCCCGGCTCCTTCCACCCCAAGGCGCTGGTCGCGGAGAAGCTCAAGGTCCTCACGGCGGTGGAGCTTCCGGAAGACCTGGGCAAGCACACCGTGCGCGGCCAGTACTGCCACGCCTGGCAGGGCGGCGAAGAGGTCCTCGGCTATCTGGAGGAGGACGGCATCAACCCCAAGTCGGTGACCGACACCTTCGCCGCGATCAAGCTGACGATCAACAACCGCCGCTGGGCGGGGGTGCCGTTCTACCTCCGTACCGGAAAGCGGCTCGGCCGCCGGGTCACGGAGATCGCGGTCGTCTTCAAGCGCGCCCCGTATCTGCCCTTCGAGTCCGGTGCGACCGAGGAGCTGGGCAGCAACGCCCTGGTCATCCGCGTCCAGCCGGACGAGGGCGTGACCGTGCGGTTCGGCTCCAAGGTGCCCGGCACCTCGATGGAGGTCCGGGACGTCACGATGGACTTCGCGTACGGCGAGTCCTTCACGGAGTCCAGCCCGGAGGCGTACGAGCGGCTCATCCTCGACGTGCTGCTCGGCGACGCCAACCTCTTCCCCCGCCACCAGGAGGTCGAACTCTCCTGGAACATCCTCGACCCGATCGAGGAGTACTGGGACAAGCACGGCAAGCCCGCGCAGTACGCGGCCGGTACCTGGGGCCCGGCCGAGGCTGACGAGATGCTCGCACGCGACGGACGGAGCTGGCGCCGGCCATGAAGATCGATCTCACGGAAACCACATCCAGCAAGATCAACCAGGCGCTCGTGTCGGGCCGCCGGGCCATCGGCACCCCTGCCATCGGCATGGTGCTGACGCTCGTCATCGTCACCGACGAGGAGAACGCCTACGACGCCCTCAAGGCGGCGAGCGACTCCTCCCGCGAGCACCCCTCGCGGATCATCGCGGTGATCAAGCGGGTCAGCCGTTCCCCGCGCAGCCGGCGTGACGCACGGCTCGACGCCGAGGTCCGGGTCGGTTCCGACTCGGGCACCGGCGAGACCGTCGTCCTGCGGCTGCACGGCGAACTGGCCAACCACGCCCAGTCGGTGGTCCTGCCGCTCCTGCTGCCGGACGCCCCCGTCGTGGTGTGGTGGCCGCAGGACGCTCCCGCCGACCCGGCGAAGGACCCGCTGGGCGCGCTGGCCCAGCGCCGTATCACGGACACCTACTCGGCGGCCCGGCCGCTCGACGAACTGGCCGTGCGCGGGGCGACGTACAGCCCCGGCGACACCGACCTGGCATGGACCCGCATCACGCCGTGGCGTTCCATGCTGGCGGCCGCGCTCGACCAGCAGGCCGCGGAGGTCGTGGCCGCGTCCGTCGAGGGCGAGTCGGACAACCCGAGCTGTGAGCTGCTCGCCATGTGGCTCGCGGACCGGCTCGGTGTCCCGGTGGAGCGGACGCAGTCCAACGGTCCCGGTCTGACGGCCGTCCGCATGGAGACCAGGAACGGCACGGTCACACTGCACCGGCCCGACGGTTCGCTGGCCACACTCTCCATGGAGGGCCAGCCGGACCGAGGAGTGGCGCTCAAGCGCCGGGAGACCGCCGAGCTCCTCGCGGAGGAGCTGCGGCGCCTCGACCCGGACAACACCTACGCCTCGGCGGTGAAGTTCGGCACGGACAAGCTGGCCGGACCCGAGGCCCCGGCCGCTGGGTCCGGGGAGAAGCCCCCGGCCGCCACCCCGGCGGCCACCCCGGCCGCCACGGCCGCGGCCGCGAAGAAGACCGCTGCCAAGAAGGCGGCTTCGAAGTGAACACTCCCCAACTGGTCGTGCACCGTGACAAGGAGCTGATGGCGCAGGCCGCGGCGGCCCGGCTGATCACGAAGATCGTGGACGCCCAGGCCACTCGCGGACACGCCTCGGTGGTGCTGACCGGCGGGCGCAACGGCAACGGCCTGCTGGCCGCGCTCGCCGCGACGCCCGCGCGGGACGCGATCGACTGGTCGCGGCTCGACCTGTGGTGGGGCGACGAGCGTTTCCTGCCCGAGGGCGACCCGGAGCGCAATGTCACGCAGGCCCGCGAGACCCTGCTGGACTCGGTGGCGCTCGACCCGTCCCGGGTGCACGCGATGCCGGCTTCGGACGGCCCGTACGGTGACGACGCGGACGCGGCCGCCGCGGGGTACGCGGCGGAACTCGCCGCGGCTTCGGGGCCGGAGAACCACGGCCCCGTACCGACGTTCGACGTGCTGATGCTGGGAGTCGGACCGGACACGCATGTCGCGTCGCTCTTCCCGGAGCTCCCCGCGGTACGGGAGACCGAGCGCACCGTCGTCGGTGTGCACGGCGCGCCCAAGCCTCCGCCGACCCGCGTCTCGCTCACGCTGCCCGCCATCCGGGCGGCGCGCGAGGTGTGGCTGCTGGCGGCGGGCGAGGACAAGGCGGAGGCCGCGGCCATCGCCCTGTCGGGCGCCGGGGAGATCCAGGCCCCGGCGGCGGGAGCGTACGGACGCAGTCGCACGCTGTGGCTGCTGGACGCGGCGGCGGCCTCGCAGCTGCCGCGCGCGCTCTACCCGCCGGCCTCTCCCTGAGAGCTCGTCAGCAGGACGCCGCGGAGGCCCGGTTCGTTCTCAGGAGCGGCCGGGCCTCCGCCATGAAACCCCTGGTGCCCACGATGCGTGTCGGAACCGTGGTGACGGGTGCGCCGGACATCAGGCGCGCAGCGTCGTTCTGGAAGTCGGCGCTCGACCATGTGGAGCGGGAGCCGGTCGCCGGTGCAGGAGTTCCCCCGGGTCCATCCCGATCCGTACACCGACGAGCGGGACGGCGAGGTGGAGCGGCTGCTCGCGCTCGGGGCGGTCCGGGTGGCCTGGGAGCTCCACCCGCCTGACCCGGACTCCGTGGTGCTCGGCGACGCGGAAAGCAACCGCTTCTGCGTCTTCGACACGACGCACGGCTCGGCCCGGCCGAGGAGGGCTAAGACCTCTCCAGGAAAGGCTCCAGCAGCCCCGGGACGGCCTCGGACGCGAAGCCGAGGCCCTCGGACGCGTCGGTGTCGTAGGCGGTGTACGCGCCTGTTCCGGCGGCTGTCGTGGCGGTGATGCTCAGGAGCCCTGACCGCCGCTGGAAGAACGATTGCCGCACGGTCCAGCCGATCACTCCGGCCCGTTCCAGCGCGGCCGTCGAGCGCCGGACCGTGCCGGAGCGGGTCACCAGGTAGGCGCCGCCCACGGCGTGCCCCAGGGCGCGGTACGCGTCGAGGGCGAGGAGGACGGCGAGCGGCAGGAACACCACGGCGCAGGCCAGGGCGATCCACAGCAGGACGGGCGTCAGCAGGGCGCCGAGGACGGCGAGGACCGCCACGGGGGCCAGCACCGCCCAGAGGGCCCAGCCGAGTCGCCTGCGCCGGGCGGCGCGCGGGTGTCCGGTCAGCGGGGCGCCCGTGGGGGTCGCCGGCTCGCGCAGCACGTCGGCGGCGACCGAATCGGCCAGCGTGCGGGGCACGGTCGGCAGCAGGGTGTTGTGGGTGCCGTGCTTTTCCTTGTCGTCCTGGGTCAGACCGGTCGTGATCGCGTCCAGCCGGGCGGCGCCCAGCAGCCGGACACCGAGCGGCTCGACGAGCTCGATCCCGCGCAGCCGCCTTTCCTCGATGGAGACCGACCGGGAGGTGAGGAGCCCGCGGCGGACCCGCAGGGTGCCGCCCGGTTCCCGCTCCAGCCGGTAGCTCCACCACATCTCGACCCAGAGGCCGAGCGCACCCACGATGCCCGCGACCCCCGCGGCGAGGACCAGCACGAGGACCGTCCAGAGCAGCGGGGTGTCGCGGAACAGGTCGCCGGCCCAGGCGATCACCCGCCCCTGCGCCCCGGCCCATTCGCTGACCTGCATCACGGCCCCGGCCGCCGCGCCGCCCAGCATGGGGGCGACGAAGGAGGCGGGCGCGTACCGGATCCACCGGAGGTCCAGGGCGATCAGTTCACCCTCGCGGTGGCTGCCCGCCGGGCCGGTGGCCGCGCGTTCCAGGAGCAGGCGGCGCAGCCGCTCACCCTCGGCCCGGGTCACGGGGTCGAGTTCCAGTGTCGAGTCGCTGCCCGCGTGCTCGCCGGTGCCGATCCGTACCGTGACGAGTCCGAGGAGGCGCAGCAGCGGGCGGGCCGTGAGGTCGACGCTGCGGATGCGTTCGCGGGCCAGCGAGCGCTCCTTCACCAGCAGGAGGCCGGTGTGCAGGGCGACGCGCTCGGCGCCGACGCGGTAGCGGGTGCGGCGCCAGCGTACGTAGTCGGTCCCCGCCGAGCAGCAGGTGAGCAGGACGACGGCGGCGGCCGTCCAGACCAGCGCGCTGCCGGTCCCGATGCGGCCGGCGACGGCGACGGCGACCGGTACGGCCGCGCCCACGAGTACCCCCGCCGTGACGAGCACCGTGACCAGGACCGTACGCCGGTCCAGGCGCCGCCAGTCGTCGGCGGGGGTGCTCATGTGGCGTCCCCGGGGGTGTCCTGGGTGATCCGGGTCAGCCGTTCGGCCAGCTCCGCCGCCACCGCGTGGTCGAGGCCCTCGATCCGTACCGCACCCTTGGCGGACGCGGTGGTGACGGTGACCGTGGCCAGCTTCCAGAGCTGTTCCAGGGGGCCTCGGACGGTGTCCACCGTCTGGATACGGGACATCGGCGCGATCCGCCACTCCTGCCGGAAGACACCGGTCCGGACGTAGACCGCTTCGTCGGTGACCTCCCAGCGGTGGGTGCGGAACCACCAGAGGGGGAAGAGGACGGCACAGGCCAGGCCGGTGACCGCCAGGACGGCCGCGGCCGTCAGCAGCCAGAACCGGGCCGGCCCGATGAACGCGCCGAGCACACCCAGCACCAGCACGGGCACGGCTGTCATGAGCAGCCACTGGGCCCGCCACCAGCCGACGGCTCTGCGGTCCAGCCTGTTGCGCGGCGGCCGCAGCCGCACCGTCCCTTCCCCCGTCACCACTTCGCTCAGCGTCCCCGCAGGGTGCGGTACGCGGCGACGAGGGCGGCCGTGGAGCTGTCGAGCCGCTCCCCGCCCGTGCCCTCGGTCAGGACCGGCTCGATCTTCTTGGCGAGGACCTTGCCGAGCTCGACACCCCACTGGTCGAAGGAGTCGATGTTCCACACGGCGCCCTGGACGAAGACCTTGTGCTCGTACAGCGCGACGAGCTGGCCGAGCACCGAGGGGGTGAGCCGGTCGGCGAGGACGGTGGTCGTCGGGTGGTTGCCGCGGAACGTCTTGTGCGGCACCAGCTCCTCCGGCACGCCCTCCGCGCGGACCTCCTCCGGCGTCCTGCCGAAGGCGAGCGCCTGGGTCTGCGCGAAGAAGTTGGCCATCAGCAGATCGTGCTGGGCGACCAGTCCGGGCAGCAGGTCGTCGACCGGCTGGGCGAAGCCGATGAAGTCGGCGGGGATGAACTTGGTGCCCTGGTGGATCAACTGGTAGTAGGCGTGCTGCCCGTTGGTCCCCGGCGTGCCCCAGACGACGGGGCCCGTCTGCCACTCCACCGGATTGCCGTCCCGGTCCACGGACTTGCCGTTGGACTCCATGTCCAGCTGCTGCAAGTACGCGGTGAACTTGGACAGATAGTGGCTGTAGGGCAGCACGGCGTGCGACTGGGCGTCGAAGAACCCGCCGTACCAGACGCCCAGCATGCCCAGCAGCAACGGGGCGTTCTCCTCGGCCGGGGCGTTGCGGAAGTGCTCGTCGACGAGGTGGAAGCCGTCGAGCATCTCGCGGAAGCGGTCCGGACCGATGGCGATCATCAAGGAGAGACCGATCGCCGAGTCGTAGGAGTACCGGCCGCCGACCCAGTCCCAGAACTCGAACATGTTGTCCGTGTCGATGCCGAAGTCGGCGACCTTCCCGGCGTTGGTCGACAGCGCCACGAAGTGCCGGGCGACGGCGTCCTGATTGGCCCTCAGCCCGGTGAGCAGCCAGTCGCGGGCCGAGGTGGCGTTGGTGATGGTCTCGATCGTGGTGAACGTCTTCGAGGCGATGACGAACAGCGTCTCGGCCGGGTCCAGGCCCTGCAGCGCCTCGTGGAGGTCGGCTCCGTCGACGTTCGACACGAACCGGAGGGTGAGCGAGCGGTCCGTGAAGGAGCGCAGCGCCTCGTACGCCATTGCGGGGCCGAGGTCGGAGCCGCCGATGCCGATGTTGACGATGTTCTTGATGCGCTTGCCGGTGTGGCCGGTCCACTCCCCCGACCTGACGCGGTCGGAGAAGGCCGCCATCCTGTCCAGGACGGCGTGCACGGCGGGCACCACGTTCTCGCCGTCGACCTCGATCACGGCGTCGCGCGGAGCGCGCAGCGCGGTGTGCAGGACGGCGCGGTCCTCGGTGGTGTTGATCTTCTCGCCGCGGAACATCGCGTCCCGCAGTTCCGCGACCCCGGTGGTGGCGGCGAGCTCGCGCAGCAGGCGGAGCGTCTCGTCGGTGACCAGGTTCTTGGAGTAGTCGACGAGGAGGTCGCCGACCCGGAGGGTGTAATCGCTACCGCGGTCCGGTGCGTCGGCGAACAGTTGCCGCAACTGGGTCGCGCCGAGTTCCTCACGGTGCTTGCCGAGAGCCGTCCACTCGGGCGTCTGACTGAGCTTCGTTCGGCTTTGTGCGTTCATCCCGGGTATCAGCCCACTTCTTCTCGTACCTGCACATGCCCCGCTGCCCCTCCAACCTAATTGATCCGGGGGGCGTGCGGCGCGAGGGCGCTGTGCGGCACGGGAAAAGCGGTCCGGCCGGGCACCCTTGGGTGACCGGCCGGTGAACAACTTCTAGATTTCGCCGCGGAGTTTCGCGAGTGCTTCGGCAAGAATGGCCTCGCCGTCCGCGTCGCTGCGCCGCTCGCGTACATACGCCAGATGCGTCTTGTACGGCTCGGTGCGCGGCGGGTCGGGCGGGCTGTCCCGGTCCTGGCCGGCCGGGAAGCCGCAGCGCGGGCAGTCCCAGGTCTCCGGAACCTGCGCGTCATGGGCGAAGCTCGGCTGCGTCTCGTGCCCGTTCGAGCACCAGAAGGAGATGCGGAGGCGCGGCGCGGACTCGCCCCGCTCGGCCTCCCCCATCGGCCCCGCTCCGACCCGGCTTCCCCGGATCGCGTTGCCACTTGCCACGGTCGTAACTCCCTGCGTGATGGTGCTCGAAGGTGCCCCAGTCTACGTAAGGCCCAACGCGCGTCCAGTGATTGGAGTTACACCCTCACCGGGAATCGCGGACGCCGGGTCAGTTGTCCAGCTTCATCAGCAGACCAAGTACGACAATGCATGCGAACCACACGAGACCGACCACCACGGTGATGCGGTCGAGGTTGCGCTCGGCGACCGAGGAGCCGCCGACGGACGACTGCATTCCGCCACCGAACATGTCGGAGAGGCCGCCGCCCTTTCCCTTGTGCATCAGCACCAGCAGCATCAGCAGCAGGCTGAAGACGATCAGGGCGATCGAGAACCCCATAATCACGGCTGGTCCCTACTTTCCGGAATTCCCTTGGACTGCGCATACGGACAACGGGGGCCGGAGGGGTACCCCCTCGGCCCCCGCTAGGGTACGACGGATCGGCGCTACCGCATACTCACTGGTCGCGGAAGCGGACGATCTTGACGAACTCCTCGGCGTCCAGCGCCGCGCCTCCGACCAGTGCGCCGTCGACGTCGGGCTGCGCCATGATGGCCGCCACGTTGCCGGACTTCACGGAGCCGCCGTACTGGATACGGACGGCGTCGGCCAGCTCCTGCGAGTACAGCTCGGCGAGGCGGCCACGGATCGCTCCGCACACCTCCTGGGCGTCCTCGGGGGTGGCGACCTCGCCCGTCCCGATGGCCCAGACGGGCTCGTACGCGATCACGATGGACTCGGCCTGCTCGGCCGGGATGTCCTTGAGGGCGCCGTCCAGCTGCGCGAGGGTGTAGGAGACCTGGTCACCGGCCTTGCGGATGTCCAGGCCCTCGCCGACGCAGAGGATCGGGGTCAGGCCGTGCTTGTACGCGGCCTTCACCTTGGCGTTGCAGATCGCGTCGTCCTCACCGTGGTACTGGCGGCGCTCGCTGTGGCCGACGGCCACGTACGTGCACTTCAGCTTGGCGAGCATGGCGCCGGAGATCTCACCGGTGTACGCACCGGATTCGTGCGCCGAGATGTCCTGGGCACCGAACTTGATCTTCAGCTTGTCGCCGTCCACCAGTGTCTGCACGGAGCGCAGGTCGGTGAAGGGCGGCAGGACGGCGACCTCCACGGCGTCGTAGTCCTTGTCGGCCAGGGCGAAAGCGAGCTTCTGGGTGTGGGCGATGGCCTCGAGGTGGTTGAGGTTCATCTTCCAGTTGCCCGCCATCAGCGGGGTACGGGTAGTCATTGAGTGTCAGTCCTCCAGTGCGGCGAGGCCGGGAAGCGTCTTGCCTTCGAGGTATTCGAGGCTGGCGCCGCCACCGGTCGAGATATGGCCGAATGCATTCTCGTCGAAGCCCAGGATGCGCACGGCGGCGGCACTGTCTCCGCCGCCGACGACGCTGAAGGCCGGGGAGTCGACGAGGGCCTGGGCGACCGCTCTGGTGCCCTCGGCGTAGTCGGGGTGTTCGAAGACACCCATGGGACCGTTCCAGAAGACCGTGGCCGCGTCGGCGAGCTTCGCGGCGTACAGCGCGTTGGTCTCCGGGCCGTTGTCCAGGCCCATCGAACCGGCCGGGATGGCGTCGGCGGCAACGGTGACGGGATGGCTCGGGCCCTTGCTCTTCAGGTCCGGGAAGCGCTCGGAGACGACGACGTCGACGGGGAGGACGAACTCCACGCCCTTCTCCTCGGCCCGCTTCAGGTACTTCAGCACCGCCGGGATCTGGTCCTCCTGCAGGAGCGAGCTGCCGACCTCGTGGCCCTGGGCCTTGAGGAAGGTGTACGCCATTCCGCCGCCGATGAGGATGCGGTCGGCCCGCTCCAGGAGGTGGTCGATGACGCCGAGCTTGTCGGAGACCTTGGAGCCGCCGAGCACGACGGCGTACGGGCGCTCGACATCCTCGGTGAGCTTCTTCAGGACGCCGACCTCGGTGGCGATCAGGTCGCCCGCCGCGTGCGGCAGCCGGGCCGGGAGGTCGAAGACCGAGGCGTGCTTGCGGTGCACGGCACCGAAGCCGTCACCGACGTACAGATCGGCGAGTTCCGCCAACTGGTCGGCGAAGGCGCCACGCTCGGCGTCGTCCTTCGACGTCTCACCGGCGTTGAAGCGGAGGTTCTCGATGACGGCCACGTGGCCGTCGGTGAGGGCGGCGACCGTGGCGCGGGCGGAGTCGCCGACCGTGTCGGTCGCGAAGGCGACCTCGGTGCCGAGCAGCTCACCGAGGCGCGCGGCGGCGGGCGCCAGCGAGAACGCCGGGTCGGGCGCGCCCTTGGGGCGGCCGAGGTGCGAGGCGACGATGACCCGCGCGCCGGCTGCGGCGAGTTTGGCGATCGTGGGCGCGACGGCGCGGATGCGGCCGTCGTCCGTGATCGTGGTGCCGTCGAGCGGCACGTTGAGGTCGGCGCGGACGAATACCCGCTTGCCCGCGACCCCTTCGGTGAGAAGTTCGTCGATCGTCTTCATCTGTTCCGGTACTCCTTGGAAGGGCGAGAGAGCATGCGACGGGGCTCGAACGGCGCTGCGTTGCGCCGTCCGAGCCCCATGCTCACATCGAGTTGCCTGCCGCTCCGAAGATCAGAGCTGGCCGCCGACGAAGACGGTCAGGTCGACGAGACGGTTGGAGTAACCCCACTCGTTGTCGTACCAGCCGAGGATCTTCACCGTCTTGCCTTCCTGAACCATCGTCATGGACGAGTCGAAGGTGCAGGACGCCGGGTCACCGACGATGTCCGAGGATACGATCGGGTCCTCGGTGTACGCGAGGAACCCCTTGAGGTCGCCGTCGTCGGTCGCCTTCTTGAACGCGGCGTTGACCTCGTCCTTGGTGACCTCGCGGGTCAGCTCGACGACCAGGTCGGTGGCCGAACCGGTCGGGACCGGGACGCGCATCGCGATGCCGTCGAGCTTGCCCTTGAGCTGCGGCAGGACCAGAGCGGTGGCCTTGGCGGCACCGGTCGTGGTCGGGATGATGTTCTCGGCGGCGGCGCGCGCGCGACGCAGGTCCGAGTGCGGGAAGTCCAGGATCCGCTGGTCGTTCGTGTACGCGTGGACCGTCGTCATCAGGCCCTTGACGATGCCGAAGTTCTCGTCGAGAACCTTGGCCATAGGCGCCACGCAGTTGGTGGTGCAGGAGGCGTTGGAGATGACGTGGTGGTTGGCCGCGTCGTACTTGTCCTGGTTGACGCCCATCACGATCGTGATGTCCTCGCCCTTGGCCGGAGCCGAGATGAGGACCTTCTTGGCGCCACCGGCGATGTGCTTCTCGGCGTCGGCCTTCTTGGTGAAGATGCCGGTCGACTCGATCACGATGTCGACGCCCAGCTCGCCCCAGGGCAGGTCGGCGGGGTTGCGCTCGGAGAGCACCTTGATGGTGTGACCGTCGACGGTGATGGTGTCGGCGGTGTGGCTCACCTCTGCCTTGAGACGACCCAGAATGGTGTCGTACTTCAGCAGGTGGGCCGTGGTCGCAGTGTCACCCAGGTCGTTGACAGCCACGATCTCGATGTCCGCACCCTGCTCCAGCAGCGCGCGGAAGTAGTTACGTCCGATGCGGCCAAAGCCGTTGATGCCTACGCGGATCGTCACGAACCGATCTCCTCGTTAGGTACGCCGGTTTTCGACGCCGGCGAGTTGTATAGGGATGTCCCCGACCGCCTCCGACCCTACCCCTCCGGGGACCGGGAAGTGACATCGAGAGCGGCCGGACGGGGCCGGGAAGCCCTACTCCCGAGTAGGAGTTGCCGCCTCCGCTCCCGGGTCGCGCCACGGCCGACGGCCCCCCGCCGGACCGCCGGGGCGGTCGGCCGCGCCCGCTACGGAGGGTCAACACCCCTGTGTTCTGCGCCTCTTTCCGGTGCGATGTGCTTGCGCGGGGCCGTGCCTGTGGGGTATTCGGACGGTCCGGACATGCCGCTGCCGGCGCACCCTCACGGGTGCGCCGGCAGCGGCATGTCCGGACCGGAAGTCCGGGCGAGGTGTCCGGGCGAGGTGTCCGGGAAGGTCAGCCGACCAGGCCGTCGGCCAGTTCCTCGCTCAGGGTGGACTCCGTCCCCGGGATACCCAGGTCCTGGGCCCGCTTGTCGGCCATGGCCAGCAGGCGGCGGATACGGCCGGCGACCGCGTCCTTGGTCAGCGGTGGCTCGGCCAGCGCGCCCAGCTCCTCCAGGGACGCCTGCTTGTGCTCCATACGCAGCCGTCCGGCCGCCGCGAGGTGCTCGGGGACCTCTTCGCCAAGGATCTCCAGCGCGCGCCCCACGCGGGCGCCTGCGGCAACCGCCGCCCTCGCCGAGCGGCGCAGGTTGGCGTCGTCGAAATTGGCGAGGCGGTTCGCCGTGGCACGGACCTCGCGCCGCATCCGGCGCTCCTCCCAGGCCAGCACCGCGTCGTGCGCCCCCAGGCGGGTGAGCAGCGCACCGATGGCGTCGCCGTCACGGACCACGACACGGTCCACGCCGCGCACCTCACGGGCCTTCGCCGCGATGGAGAGCCTGCGGGCCGCGCCGACCAGGGCGAGCGCCGCCTCGGGACCCGGGCACGTCACCTCCAGCGAGGAGGAACGGCCCGGCTCGGTGAGCGAACCGTGCGCCAGGAAGGCCCCGCGCCAGGCCGCCTCGGCATCGCAGGTGGCCCCCGAGACCACCTGCGGGGGCAGCCCGCGGATGGGACGGCCGCGGCCGTCCACCAGTCCGGTCTGGCGGGCCAGCTGGTCGCCACCCGCCACCACCCGTACGACATAGCGTGAGCCGCGCCGCAGTCCGCCGGGGGCCATCACGATCAGCTCCGAGCTGTGCCCGAAGATCTCCAGGATGTCGCGCTTGAGGCGGCGGGCCGCGTTACCGGTGTCCAGCTCCGCCTCGATCACAATCCGGCCGCTCACCAGGTGCAGCCCGCCCGCGAACCGAAGAATCGCCGAGACCTCCGCTTTCCTGCAGCAGGTCCGGGTGACGGGAAGATGAGAGATTTCGTTCTTCACCGCTGGCGTCATCGCCATGGGCCGATCCTTCCATGCATCCGAAAAATACGGTCGTACGCGGCGGCCAACAGCTCCGGATCATGAATCGGAACGCCATCGGGTGAAGCCACCGGCGCCAGCTCGACCGCGGCACCGAGCCGTTCTGCGGCGTCGGCGAGGGCCTCACGGTCGGGCACGGCGGCCTCGTCGGCCAACACCACGTCCAAGGCGAGTTTAGGGGCGTGTCGTCCCAAAACCTCCAAATGACGCTGCGGTGAGAAGCCATCTGTTTCACCGGGTTGCGGCGCGAGGTTCAGCGAAAGGACCTTCCGGGCCTTCGTGGCGACCAGTGCGTCGTGCAGTTCCGGGACGAGAAGGTGCGGAATCACCGAGGAGAACCAGGACCCCGGACCGAGCACCACCCAGTCCGCGTCGAGGACGGCGGCGACCGCTTCGGGGACGGCGGGCGGGTCGGCGGGGACGACGTGCACGGACTGCACCTCGCCCGGGGTGAGCGCCACCGTCGCCTGCCCGCGCACGGTGACCATGTCGTCGGCGCGCTCCGGGTCGTGTCCCCTTACGAGAGCCTGGAGCTCCAGGGGTACGGCGGACATCGGCAGCACCCGGCCGTGGGCACCGAGGAGCTTGCCGACGAGGTCGAGCGCCTGCACATGGTCACCCAGCTGCTCCCAGAGGGCGACGATCAGCAGGTTGCCGACCGCGTGCCCGTGCAGATCGCCCTTGGACTCGAAGCGGTGCTGGATGACCTGGGCCCACGTCTGGCCCCATTCGTCGTCCCCGCAGAGCGCGGCCAGCGCCTTGCGGAGGTCACCCGGGGGCAGCACGCCCAGCTCCTCGCGGAGCCGGCCGCTGGAGCCCCCGTCGTCGGCGACGGTGACCACGGCCGTGAGGTCGCCCGTGATCCGGCGCAGGGCCGTGAGCGAGGCGGACAGCCCCATGCCGCCGCCAAGGGCGACGACCTTGGGCTGGGCGCCGCGCTTGCGTCCGGACAGCGCGGATGTCGCTCTGCTCAACCGCCGCAGACGCAGATTGCGGTTGGTCACTCGCGCCCCATGTCCCTGTGGACGAGGACGGTCTCGATGCCCTCCGTGGCCAGCCGGGCGGCCAGCTTCTCGGACATCGCCACGGAGCGGTGCTTGCCGCCCGTACACCCGACGGCGACGGTCACATAGCGCTTGCCTTCGCGGCGGTACCCGGTGGCGATGAGCTGGAGCAGTTCCGTGTACTGGTTGAGGAACTCCTTGGCGCCCGGCTGGTCGAAGACGTAGGCGGACACCTCCTCGTTGAGCCCGGTGAACGGCCGCAGCTCCGGCACCCAGTGCGGGTTCGGCAGGAAGCGGCAGTCCACCACCAGGTCGGCGTCGACCGGCAGGCCGTACTTGTAGCCGAACGACATCACCGTGGCCCGCAGCTCGGGCTTCTCGTCACCGGCGAACTGCGCGTCCATCTTGGCGCGCAGCTCGTGCACGTTGAGGCTGGAGGTGTCGATCACCAGGTCGGCGTCGCCACGCAGCTCGCGCAGCAGGTCGCGCTCGGCCTCGATGCCGTCGACGATCCGGCCGTCGCCCTGGAGGGGGTGTGGGCGGCGGACCGACTCGAAGCGGCGCACGAGGGCGTCGTCCGAGGACTCCAGGAACACGATCCGGCGGGTGACGTGCTTGGCCTCCAGGTCCGCGAGGGACTCCCGGAGGTTGTCGAAGAAACGGCGGCCCCGGACGTCGACGACGACGGCGATGCGGGCCACGTTGCCCTGGGACCGGGCGCCGAGCTCCACCATCGTGGGGATCAGCGCGGGCGGGAGGTTGTCGACGACGAACCAGCCGAGGTCCTCCAGACACTTGGCGGCGGTGCTGCGCCCGGCGCCGGACATGCCGGAGATGATCACCAGTTCGGGGATGGCCGGCGCGGTGACCTCATCCGTCTCACTCGTGGTGCCCGTACTCACGTCTGCTGCTCCGTCTGCTCGGTCGGTGCTGTGCTGCCCGGGTTCGGTTCCGTGTGCGCGTTCGTTCTCGTGCTCAGTCATGACGTGCCCCCGTCGTCCTCTTCAATGATCTCTCCTGTGGCCGTGTTCACGGCGGGCGCGCCCGGGGTGGTCGAGGCGAGAGCGGCGGCCACTGATTCCGCCGTCCTGCGCCCTATCCCCGGGACCTCGCAGATCTCGTCGATTGTCGCCTGCCGGAGCTTCTTCACGGAGCCGAAATGCTTGATCAGAGCCTGCTTCCGGGTCTCACCGAGACCCGAGACGTCGTCCAGTGGGCTGCTGCGGAGGCGCTTGGCGCGTTTGGCGCGCTGGTACGTGATGGCGAAGCGGTGGGCCTCGTCACGGATTCGCTGGAGGAGGTAGAGGCCTTCGCTGGACCGTGGCATGACGACCGGGTCGTCGTCATCGGGCAGCCAGACCTCTTCGAGGCGCTTGGCGAGGCCGCAGACGGCGATGTCGTCGATGCCCAGCTCGTCCAGGGCGCGCTTCGCGGCTGCCACCTGCGGCTGTCCGCCGTCGACGACGACGAGCTGCGGCGGGTACGCGAACCGCCTGGGCCGGCCGTCGTCCTCCCGGGGCTCGGCCGCGGTGCCGTCCCCGGCGGGCACGGCGTCCATGGGCGCGACGTCCATGGGCGGGGGTACGGGGCCTGTCGGGGCGGGGCCCGCGTCCGCCCGCGCGGAGGAGACCTCCCCCTCGCCCGTGCGGGAGGTCTCCTCCCCCTCGCCCGTGCGCTCCTTGTCCTGGAGATACCGCTTGAAGCGGCGGCCGATCACCTCGTGCATCGACCGCACGTCGTCCTGGCCCTCGAAGCCCTTGATCTGGAAACGCCGGTATTCGCTCTTGCGTGCGAGACCGTCCTCGAAGACCACCATGGACGCCACCACGTCGTCGCCCTGGAGATGCGAGATGTCGTAGCACTCGATGCGCAGCGGGGCCGTGTCGAGGCCGAGCGCCTCGGAGATCTCCTCCAGGGCGCGGGAGCGGGTGGTCAGGTCGGAGGCGCGCTTGGTCTTGTGCAGCCCGAGGGCCTGCAGGGCGTTGCGCTGGACCGTGGCCATCAGGTCCTTCTTGTCGCCCCGCTGCGGAATGCGCAGGCTGACCTGCGAGCCCCGGCGCCCGGCGAGCCACTGGGCGACCGCCTCCGCGTCCTCGGGCAGGGCGGGAACCAGGACCTCCTTGGGCACGGAGTCGCCCGTCTCCTCCCCGTACAACTGCTGGAGCGCGTGCTCGACGAGGCCCGCGGTGTCGACCGCCTCGACCTTGTCGGTGACCCAGCCGCGCTGGCCCCGGACCCTGCCACCCCGGACGTGGAAGATCTGGACGGCCGCTTCGAGTTCGTCCTCGGCGACGGCGATCAGATCGGCGTCGGTGGCGTCGGCGAGGACGACCGCGCTCTTCTCCATGGCCCGTCTGAGGGCCTCCGCGTCGTCGCGGAGCCGGCCGGCCCGCTCGTACTCCATCTCCTCGGCCGCCCGCATCATGTCCTTCTCCAGGCGGCGGATGTACGTACCGGTCCGGCCTGCCATGAAGTCGCAGAAATCCTCGGCGAGTTCACGGTGTTCGTCGGGGGTGACCCGGCCGACGCAGGGCGCGGAGCACTTGCCGATGTACCCGAGGAGGCAGGGGCGGCCGGTCCGCTCGGCGTTCTTGAAGACGCCTGCGGAGCATGTACGCACGGGGAACACGCGGAGCATCAGGTCGACGGTCTCGCGGATCGCCCACGCGTGCCCGTACGGTCCGAAGTAGCGCACGCCCTTCTTCTTGGCCCCTCGCATCACCTGGACGCGGGGAAAGTCCTCGTTGAGGGTGACCGCGAGATACGGATAGCTCTTGTCGTCGCGGTACTTGACGTTGAACCGGGGGTCGAACCTCTTGATCCAGGAGTACTCCAGCTGGAGCGCCTCGACCTCCGTGGAGACGACGGTCCATTCCACGGAGGCGGCCGTGGTGACCATCGTGCGCGTGCGCGGATGGAGACCGGCCAGGTCCTGGAAGTAGTTGGCCACACGCTGGCGCAGGTTCTTGGCCTTCCCGACGTAGATCACCCTGCGGTGCTCGTCGCGGAATTTGTAGACCCCCGGGGAGTCGGGGATCTGTCCCGGCTTGGGGCGGTAACTGGAGGGGTCTGCCATGTCTCACACCCTACTTGTGGGCAGTGACAGCGCGGATTCACCGGCGACCGGCGAAGTCGGCCGGGCCAGTGCCCGGGGCGGGCTCGGGAGTCTGCCTGCCCGCCCGTCAGGCGTCGGGGCCCGCGACGAGCCGGCCGCCCTCGGCCGTGACCGGTACGGAGGGCAGCGGCACGGTGGCCGGGCCCCGCAGCACCTTGCCGGTCGTGATGTCGAAGCGGCTGCCGTGGCAGGGGCAGTGGCCCTCGGTGCCCTCGACCTTGTCCAGGACGCAGCCCCCGTGGGTGCACTGGGCGCTGAACGCCTTGTACTCGCCCTTCGCGGGGCAGCTCACGACGAGCCGCTGTTCCCGGTAGAGCTTGGCACCGCCGACCGGAACCTCGTCCGCCACGCCGAGCGCGACGGGGGCGGTCGGCGTGGGCTCCTTCGCGTGGCCCAGCTTCGACTCGGTCGAGCAGGCGGCCACACCCAGCCCTGCGGCACCGGCGAGAGCGGCGCCCTTCAGCACGGTACGGCGGGCGGCGGGCAGGCCGGACATGCGGGCTCCACGGGGTGAGGGGGCAGAGCCGCCAGGGGCACCCGGGGGCCGGGGTCCGCAGGCGGCGGCGACAGAACCGACGATACCGGCGGAGACCGGCGTCCCTTCGGCCGGGCCGGTACCGGCAGGTGGCGGGAGGTGCCGGGGCGGGTGCGGGTGCCGGGGCAGGTGGCGGGAGGTGCCGGGGCGGGTGCGGGTGCCGGGGCAGGGGCCGGGGCAGGGGCAGGGGCAGGGGCAGGGGCAGGGGCAGGGGCGGGAGGGACAGGGGCGGGAGGGACAGGGCCCGACGACGAGGTGGCGGCCCCGGGGCACAGGACCGCCACCTCGCCCGTGCTCACGCCTTCGGGCCGCGGGCCGTCTTCTTCGCGGCGGGCTTCTTCGCGGCCGCCTTCCTGGCCACCGCCTTCTTCGCGGCAGGCTGCGCCACCGCCCTGGCCGTCTTACGGGCGGGAGCCGACTTGGCCGCCACCGCCTGCTTGGCAGCCGGCTTCCTGCCCGCCTTGCGGGCGGTCGGCATCGCGGCCTCGCTGATCCGGTCCGCCCCCAGGATGCCCTGGAGGAACTTCCCGGTGTGGCTGGCGGGCACCGAGGCGATCTGTTCGGGCGTGCCCTCGGCGACGACCAGACCGCCTCCGTTGCCCCCTTCGGGGCCCATGTCGACGACCCAGTCCGCGGTCTTGACGACATCGAGGTTGTGCTCGATGACGATCACCGTGTTGCCCTTGTCGACCAGCCCCGAGAGCACGGTGATCAGCTTGCTGATGTCCTCGAAGTGCAGACCGGTGGTCGGCTCGTCCAGGACGTAGACCGTGCGGCCGGTGGAGCGCTTCTGAAGCTCGCTCGCCAGCTTCACACGCTGCGCCTCACCGCCGGAGAGCGTCGGCGCGGACTGCCCGAGCCTGACGTACCCGAGGCCGACCTCGTTGAGCGTGCGCAGATGGCGGGCGATCGTCGGGACGGCCTCGAAGAAGGCGAGCCCCTCCTCGATCGGCATGTCCAGCACCTCGGCGATGGACTTGCCCTTGTAGTGGACTTCCAGGGTCTCCCGGTTGTAGCGCGCTCCGTGGCAGACCTCGCACGGGACGTACACGTCCGGCAGGAAGTTCATCTCGATCTTGATCGTGCCGTCACCGGAGCAGTTCTCGCAGCGGCCGCCCTTGACGTTGAAGGAGAAGCGGCCCGGCAGATAGCCGCGCACCTTCGCCTCCATCGTCTCGGCGAAGAGCCGGCGGACATGGTCGAAGACTCCGGTGTACGTGGCCGGGTTGGACCGCGGCGTACGGCCGATCGGCGACTGGTCGACGTGCACCACCTTGTCGACGAGGTCGTCGCCCTCGACACGGGTGTGCCGGCCGGGCACCGACTTGGCCCCGTTCAGCTCGCGGGCCAGGTGGGTGTAGAGGATGTCGTTGACCAGGGTCGACTTACCCGACCCTGAGACACCGGTGACCGCGGTGAGCACACCGAGGGGGAAGGAGACGTCGATGTCCTGGAGGTTGTTCTCCCGGGCGCCGTGCACCGTGAGCTGCCGCGCCGGGTCGACCGGGCGCCGGATGTCGGGCATCGGGATGGCGCGCTTGCCGGCCAGATACTGGCCGGTGATCGACTCCTTGTTGGCCAGCAGGTCCTTGAGTGAGCCGGAGTGGACCACCTTGCCGCCGTGCTCACCGGCGCCGGGGCCGATGTCGACGACCCAGTCGGCGACCTTGATGGTGTCCTCGTCGTGCTCTACGACGATGAGCGTGTTGCCCATGTCCCGGAGCCTGACGAGTGTCTCGATCAGGCGGTGGTTGTCCCGCTGGTGCAGTCCGATGGACGGCTCGTCCAGCACATACAGGACGCCCACCAGGCCGGAGCCGATCTGGGTGGCCAGCCGGATGCGCTGGGCCTCGCCGCCGGACAGGGTGCCCGCTGCGCGGTTCAGCGAGAGGTAGTCCAGGCCGACGTCCACGAGGAACTTCAGCCGCTCGTTGACCTCCTTGAGCACCCGTTCGGCGATCCTCTTGTCGCGGGCGTTCAGCTTGAGTCTCCCGAGGAAGTCGGCGCACTCGCTGATCGACATCGCGGCGACCTCGGCGATGGACTTCTCCATCACCGTCACCGCGAGAACGAGCGGCTTGAGGCGGGTGCCCTCACAGGTCGGGCAGGGCACCTCCCGCATGTAGCCCTCGAAGCGCTCCCTGCTGGAGTCGCTCTCGGCCTCGGAGTGACGGCGCTTCACGAACTGCACCGCGCCCTCGAAGGACGGGGTGGTGTATGCGCGCTCGCGTCCGTACCGGTTGCGGTAGCGCACCTCCGTCTGGATCTTGTGGCCGTGGAGCAGGGCCTTCCTGGCGCGCTGGGGCAGTCCCGCCCAGGGCATGTCCGTACGGAATCCGAGGGCTTCGGCGAGTGCGCCGATCTGCCGCCCGAAGTACTCCTTGGTGTGCCCGTGCGACCAGGGGTGGATCGCGCCCTCGTCGAGGGACTTGTCCTCGTCCGGGACGATCAGCTCCGGGTCGACCTCCATGCGCGTGCCGATGCCCGTGCAGTCGGGGCAGGCGCCGAAGGGCGAGTTGAAGGAGAAGGAGCGGGGCTCCAGCTCCTCGAAGGAGAGGTCGTCGTAGGGGCAGTAGAGGTGCTCGGAGTACATCCGCTCGCGCTCGGGGTCGTCCTCGGGGAGGTCGACGAAGTCGAGCACGACCATGCCGCCGGAGAGGCCGAGCGCGGTCTCCACCGAGTCGGTCAGACGGCGCTTGGCGCTGTCCTTGACCGTGAGTCGGTCGATGACCACCTCGATGGTGTGCTTCTCCTGCTTCTTCAGCGTGGGAGGCTCGGAGAGCTGGATGGTCTCCCCGTCGACCCTGGCCCGGCTGTAGCCCTTGGTCTGCAGATCGGAGAAGAGGTCGACGAACTCGCCCTTCCGCTCGCGCACCAGCGGCGACAGCACCTGGAAGCGACTGCCCTCGGGCAGGCCCAGCACCTTGTCGACGATGGCCTGCGGCGACTGGCGCGAGATGGACCGCCGGCACTCCGGGCAGTGCGGCTTGCCGATCCGCGCGAACAGCAGCCGGAGGTAGTCGTAGACCTCGGTGATGGTGCCGACCGTCGAGCGCGGGTTGCGCGAGGTCGACTTCTGGTCGATGGAAACCGCTGGCGAGAGGCCCTCGATGAAGTCGACGTCCGGCTTGTCCATCTGGCCGAGGAACTGCCGGGCGTACGAGGAGAGCGACTCCACGTAGCGTCGCTGGCCCTCGGCGAAGATCGTGTCGAACGCGAGGGACGACTTGCCCGACCCGGAGAGCCCGGTGAAGACGATGAGGGAATCGCGGGGGAGGTCGAGCGAGACGTTCTTGAGGTTGTGCTCGCGCGCGCCACGGACGATGAGACGGTCGGCCACGCCGGTCCGCACCTTTCTTGAGAGAAGCGGGGGAACTGAGCCCCTGTCCCAGGGTATGGGGGGCGCCACAGCGATGTAGAAGGCTTTCGACTCCGAGCGTATAGCACGCACATTCGATTTACGGCCGAGCCCGGACTCCTTCACCCGATTGAGTGGCGGGGCTAGGCTCGACCTCATGATTGATCATGTGCGCGACCTGGGCGCTGTACGCGAGGCAACCGATCGACTGCTCAACGCAACGGGCAAACTGGACAACATTTCACTCGCCGAGCCGTCACGGCTGCCGGGCTGGAGCCGGGGCCATGTACTGGCCCACCTCTCACGTAACGCGGATGCGCTCGTAAATGTTCTCCAGGGGCGCCCGATGTACGCGAGCAGCGAAACCCGGGACCAGGACATCGCCCGCGATGCCGCCCGGCCGCTCGACGAGCAGCTGCGCGACCTCCGCGAGAGCGCGGCCGGCTTCCTGCAGGCCGCGGCCGGCATCGCCGACTGGGCCCGCACCGTGACTCTGCGCAACGGCGTGACGGACACGGCCTCACGCCTCCCCTTCCGCCGTCTGATCGAGGTCGAGCTGCACCACGTCGACCTGGGGATCGGTTGCGAGCTGGAGGACCTTCCGGAGGACTTCGTGACCCGGGAGAACGACTTCCTGGCGAAGCGCTTCACCGGGCACCCCACCGTCGTCGCGACGACGGTGGTCGCCGACGGACAGACGTGGACCACGGGCGGCGGCGCCGACGGCGGCCCCGTCACGGTCCGGGGGACTGCCCCCGAGCTCCTGGGCTGGCTCTCGGGGCGTCGCGACGGGTCCGCACTGACCACGGAAGGAGGCCCCCTCCCCGTACTGCCCCCGCTATAGGCTGGGTGGTATGACGTACAGCGGAGCAGTCAGGGTCGGCGGACCTGCGGAAGTGCACGAGTTGACCGATTTGATGATCACCAAGGTCGCGGTCGGGCCGATGAACAACAACGCCTATCTGCTGCGCTGCCGGGCCACCGGCGAGCAGCTCCTGATCGACGCGCCCGCCGAGGCCGGGATCCTGCTGCGGCTGATCGGTGACGACGGCATCGTGTCCGTCGTCACCACGCACCGGCACGGGGACCACTGGCAGGCGCTGGCCGAGGTCGTGGCGGCCACCGGAGCGCGTACGTACGCGGGGCGGTACGACGCCGAGGGCATCCCGGTCCCGACCGATGTGCTCGTCGAGGACAACGACACGATCCTGGTCGGCCGGGTCACGCTGACCGCCCGCCACCTCGCCGGCCACACTCCGGGCTCCATCGCCCTGGTCTACGACGACCCGCACGGGGCCCCGCACCTCTTCACCGGGGACTGCCTTTTCCCCGGCGGCGTCGGCAACACGAACAAGGACCCCGAGGCCTTCGCGAGCCTCCTCCACGACGTGGAGACGAAGCTCTTCGCGCCGCTGCCCGACGAGACCTGGGTCTACCCGGGGCACGGGCACGACACGACGCTGGGGGACGAGCGGCCGCATCTGCCGGAGTGGCGCGAGCGCGGCTGGTGAGCGTTCCCGGTCGTTGAACACCACACCGGCCGGGGTGGGCGGAAGGATCCGCCCACCCCGGCCGGTGCCGGTTGTCCTGCTACTTGTGTGTCCCGCTTCTTCCACGCCGTGGGGGTAACCCCGTTCAGGCGTCGATGCTCTTGCTCTCCTCGTCGGCCGGACCGGCCGTCCTGGGCGCAACCCCGGCCGCCTCGGCCGCCGCCTGCTTCTTGTTGGCGATCAGGCTGGTGATCGTGGTGACCACCAGGACGCCGCAGATGAAGGTCAGCGAGAACGGGATGGAGATCTCGGGGACGTGCACCCCGGACTCGTGGAGCGCGTGCAGCACCAGCTTGACGCCGATGAACCCGAGGATCACCGACAGGCCGTAGCTGAGGTGGACCAGCTTCTTCAGCAGACCGCCGATGAGGAAGTACAGCTGACGCAGACCCATCAGGGCGAAGGCGTTGGCGGTGAAGACGATGTACGGGTCCTGGGTCAGGCCGAAGATCGCGGGGATGGAGTCCAGCGCGAACAGCACGTCCGTGGTGCCGATGGCGAGCATGACCACCATCAGCGGGGTCAGGATGCGCTTGCCGTTCTTCTGGATGAAGAGCTTGGTGCCGTGGTAGCTGTCGGCCACGCCGAAGCGTCGCTCGACGGACTTGAGCAGCCGGTTCTCCTCGAACTCCTCGTCCTCCTCGTCGGCCCGCGCCTCCTGGATGAGCTTCCAGGCGGTGTAGATGAGGAACGCGCCGAAGATGTAGAAGACCCACGAGAAGTTCTCGATGACCGCGGCACCGGCGGCGATGAAGATCGCTCGCAGGACCAGGGCGATCAGTACACCGATGAGCAGCACGCGCTGCTGGAGGTGCGAGGGCACCGAGAACTTCGCCATGATCAGGACGAAGACGAAGAGGTTGTCGACACTCAACGACTTCTCGGTGATGAATCCGGCGAAGAACTCACCCGACGCCTGGCTCTCGCCGAACGCCAGCAGGCCGAACCCGAAGAGGGCGGCCAGCACGATCCAGACGATCGTCCAGATTCCGGCTTCCTTGGTCGACACGTCATGGGGCTTGCGCCCGATGAAGAAGTCGACGGCGATCAAAGCACTCAGACCAAAGATGGTCAGTGCCCAAAGGGTCCATGAAACGTCCACTGCGCCTCCGGCAGTTCGCTACGGCTACTGATCAGCGTCGTCGCTGCCGGAGGTCTCTTCCACCGAACGCGCGGGATGCGCGGCCGGTCGACGCCCCGGGACCGGTCACAGTCCGTACTGACGGGAACGTCGCGTATGGGAGTACTCCCCTCCGTCCCATGGACAGTACAGGAAACCCCAAGAGAAGGTAAAGAAAAGGGTAAGGGCGTCCCTAAAGAGCCAGGTCAGGGGCGATGGAGAGAGGTGCTTCCGGGGCCCCTCGCGGCTCAGCGGCCGCCGGCGCGGCGCGCCTCGGCCACCCTGGCGAGCACCTGCTCCAGCACCCTGCTGCCCGCCGGCAGTGTCATGGGTTCGTACGTCCACGCGTGACCGACCCAGGGGTCGGCGAGATGGTCGTCGGCGACGGGGGTGATCCGCAGCAGCGAACGCCACAGCGGGTCGAGCACCGGGCCGTACGCGGCGGCGTCCCCCCGGTCGGCAACCATCAGCAGATGGACGCCCACCGAGGGGCCCTCGTCCGCGAGGTAGCGCAGCTGGGTGACGGCCCGGTCGTCGAAGCCGTGCGGGAAGTCGTTGACGATCAGCAGCTGCTCCCCGGTGTCCAGGTCCGGCGGGAGCGAGTCGGCCGCACCGGCCCGGATGGCCATCTGTACGAGATCGACGCGCCGTGTGAGGTGGGCGAGGACAGAGGCGACTCCCCCGGCCCCGGCCGCCGGCGGCCCGGTGAGGACACCGGCCCGCACCAGGGGCGCCAGTGGCCCGGCGCCGGAGCCCGCCGCGTCGATGACGTGCACGGCGAACTCACCGGGGGGATGGACGGCGAGCAGGCGGGCGGCGTGCATGACGGCTGTCTCCATGGCGAGACGGCGCAGCTGGTCCGAGTCCAGGAGCGTGGCCGCTTCGGAAGCCGTACGGCCGCTGTCGACCCAGATGCCGCGCTCCAGGGGCAGCCGTACGAGCAGGGGGATGCGCAGTTCGGCTGCCTCGGGCAGGTGGAGGTCGCCGATGCGCAGGGCCATCGGCATCTCCATCGGGACCCGGTAGGCATGCCAGACGGGGTTGGCCCAGCCCGCGTAGGCGGCGGGGAGCGCGGGTTCGACGACGGCGGCCTCGGCGGCGAGCTGGGTGAGATCCCGGTCGAGGGCCTCCCGTGCCCGGTCCGTCAGTTCGTCACGCTTGGAGCGGGCGGCTTCGCGGGCCCGGTCGCCCGCTCCGCCGATCCGGTTGCGCGGGTCGGAAAGGGCGCGGTCGAGCTCTTGGTCCATGCGGGACTCGGCGAAGTCGACCGCGCTGCGATACGCCGCCGTGGCACGGGCCAGGTCCTCGAACATGCCCCAGATCTGGTTGTAGAGGCGCTCGTCCATGGACCAGCCGGTGGCATCGCCCGCGACCGGCGCGGCCGGGGATCCGGGCGGCGCGGACGGTGCGGCGGGCGGGGGCGGCGGAGGTGCGGTGGCCCGGCGGGGATGTGCGTAGCTGATGGGGCCCGGCAGCGGCTCCGGGGTGGCGGGAGCGGCGGGCACGGGCGGGGGCTGGCCCCCCGAGGACGGTGCGGGGCCCGCTCCCTGGCGCACACGGTCACCGTCGGGCGTACGGGGCGGCGGCGGGGCCACCGAGCGGGCCAGGCCCCGGGCGACCGCCTCCTGTATCGAAGCGGCCAGCTCCGCCGCCTGGGCGACCCCTTGGTCGGCGAGCATCTCGGCCAGCCCGTCCGCGTACCCCTGGCCGACGGCGCGGACCTTCCAGATGCCCTGGCGGCGGTAGAGCTCAAGGGCGGTGACGGCGGATTCGGCGTCCAGGCCGGTGAGGGTGAACGTCGCGATCTCGGTGCCGTCGAGACCGGTGACGGCGACGAAGGGTGCGGCGACCGCACCGAATCTCACCGGGCCGCCCACGCCGACGGGCAGGGCCAGCAGCACGGTGACGCGGTGCACCGAGCCGGGCAGTGCGTCGAGGTCGACGGCGAGCCGGTGATCGGCGGCGGCCTGCTTGGACACTTCGAGGCCGGGCAGCTGGGGCGACCCGGGGTGGGCGATCCACTCGATGCCGTGCACCGTGCCCTGTTCGTCGCCGAGAGTGGCACCGGCCACGACGGGTGAGCCCGCCGATACCCGGATCTCCAGACGGGTCTGGGGCAAGGTGTGGTTCTGCCCCCGGACCAGCTCGGCCGTCATTGCCCTGTCCCCTCGACGATGCGTCGTTGCCTACGTGCGCTGCTGCGGTGCCGTGCTGTGCGATACCCGGTCGCTATGCGGTGCAGCTCCCGGCGGCGGATGCCTCCGGGAGCTGCTCGTACCGATGCGTGCCAGGTTCTGCGGTCTTACAGGTGCTTGCAGATGCTTTCAGATGCCTGGAGGCGCCGGTGCTTACAGGTGCGGCAGGATCGAGGGCATCAGGTCCTGGAAGGTACGGCCGTTGGCCGGGTTTCCGAGGGCGGTCATCTGCCATCCGCTGCCCGCGCGGTGCACCTTCGCCATGATCTGGGCGGTGTACTGGCCTCCGCCGTCGAGCGTGTAGCGCGCGAGCTCCTGGCCGTTGGTCTCGTCGACGATGCGGCAGAAGGCGTTCTGCACCTCCTGGAACGTCTGGCCGGTGAAGGAGTTCACCGTGAAGACGATCTGGTCGATGTGGACCGGGACCCGCTGGAGGTCGACGAGGATGGCCTCGTCGTCCCCGCCCGAGCCGGCGCCGCCGACGAGGTTGTCACCGGTGTGCTTGACCGAACCGTCGTCGCTGACGAGGTGGCGGAAGAACACCACGTCGACGGGCTGCTTGTCCGCGAACAGGACCGCCGAGGCATCCAGGTCGATCTCCCGGGTCCGTGAGCCGAAGAGGCCGCGGCGCGGAGCCGCCTGCCATCCGAGCCCCATCCGCACCGCGGTGAGGACTCCCCCGCCCCGCTTCTCCAGGCTGATGGCCTGCCCCTTGGTCAGATTGACGCCAGGGCCCCCGGGCGCATTGCCCTTGGATACGTCCACCACGCGCTGTCCCCTCTCAGAGTGTCCCCGCAACCACCTGTGGGTGCGGTTGCCCCGCACCCTACGCAGTGGCACCGACAGCGCAGGAGGGCCGGGGGCATTTGTATCGGTCCTGCAACACAGCGGGTGCTCTGCCGTCAGGCCAGCCCCGCCTCCCTCATCTGCCGCAGTTCCTTCTTCAGCTCGCCCACCTCGTCGCGCAGCCGTGCGGCCACCTCGAACTGGAGGTCCGCGGCGGCGGCCCTCATCCGGTCGGTCATCTCCTCGATGATCCCGGCGAGTTCCGTCGCGGGCCGGTCCGTGACGACCGTGCCGTCCGGCTTCGCCCTGCCCGCCGCCGCACCCTTGGCCGACTTGCCTCCGAGCGCGGGAACGGGTGCCTTGGCGCCCTTCGCCTGGCGGTAGCCGGAGCCGAGGAGCTGTTCGGTGTCGATCTCCTCGCGGGCGATGGTCGCGACGATGTCATTGATCTTCTTGCGCAGCGGCTGCGGGTCGATGCCGCGCTCGGTGTTGTAAGCGATCTGCTTCTCACGACGGCGGTTGGTCTCGTCGATGGCCTGCGCCATGGCCGGGGTGATCTTGTCCGCGTACATATGGACCTGGCCCGACACGTTGCGCGCCGCGCGGCCGATCGTCTGGATCAGCGACGTGCCCGAGCGCAGGAAGCCCTGCTTGTCGGCGTCGAGGATGGCCACGAGGGACACCTCGGGCAGGTCGAGTCCCTCGCGCAGGAGGTTGATGCCGATCAGGACGTCGAACTCGCCGGAGCGCAGTTCGCGCAGCAGCTCGATGCGTCGCAGGGTATCGACGTCACTGTGCAGGTAGCGGACCTGGATCCCGAGCTCCAGGAAGTAGTCGGTGAGGTCCTCGGACATCTTCTTGGTGAGGGTGGTGACCAGGACCCGCTCGTCCCGTTCGGTGCGCTTGCGGATCTCGTGCACCAGATCGTCGATCTGGCCCTCGGTGGGCTTGACGACGATCTCCGGGTCGATGAGGCCCGTGGGACGGATGATCTGCTCCACATAGCCGTCGCCGCGCGAGAGCTCGTACTTCCCGGGGGTGGCGGAGAGGTAGACGGTCTGGTCGATCCGGCCGAGGAACTCCTCCCACTTCAGCGGGCGGTTGTCGAGGGCGGAGGGCAGCCGGAAACCGTGGTCGACGAGGGTCCGCTTGCGGGAGGCGTCGCCCTCGTACATCGCGCCGATCTGGGGCACCGTGACATGTGATTCGTCCAGGACCAGGAGGAAGTCCTCGGGGAAGTAGTCGAGGAGGGTGTTGGGGGCGGTGCCGGGTGCCCGGTCGTCGAAGTGCATCGAGTAGTTCTCGACGCCGGAGCAGGTGCCGATCTGGCGGAGCATCTCGATGTCGTACGTGGTGCGCATCCGGAGCCGCTGGGCCTCCAGCATCTTGCCCTGCTTCTCCAGCTCGGCCAGGCGCTGTCCGAGCTCCTGCTCGATGTTGCCGACCGCCTTCTCCAGACGCTCGGGACCCGCGACGTAGTGGCTCGCGGGGAAGACGTGCAGGGACCGGTCCTCGCTGATGACCTCACCCGTCAGCGGATGGAGGGTGGAGAGCGCCTCGATCTCGTCACCGAACATCTCGATGCGGACGGCGAGCTCCTCGTAGACCGGGAAGATCTCGATGGTGTCGCCCCGTACCCGGAAGGTGCCCCGGGTGAACGCCAGGTCGTTCCGCGTGTACTGGATCTCGACGAAGCGGCGCAGCAGCTGATCGCGGTCGATCTCGTCGCCGACCTTGAGCTGGACCATCCGGTCCACGTACTCCTGGGGCGTACCGAGGCCGTAGATGCAGGAGACCGACGCCACGACGATGACGTCACGCCGGGTGAGCAGCGAATTCGTCGCGGAGTGGCGCAGCCGCTCGACCTCCTCGTTGATCGAGGAGTCCTTCTCGATGTAGGTGTCCGACTGCGGTACGTACGCCTCGGGCTGGTAGTAGTCGTAGTACGAGACGAAGTACTCGACGGCGTTGTTGGGCAGGAGCTCCCGGAACTCGTTGGCCAGCTGGGCCGCCAGTGTCTTGTTCGGCGCCATCACCAGGGTGGGGCGCTGCAGCTTCTCGATCATCCAGGCGGTGGTCGCCGACTTGCCGGTGCCAGTCGCGCCGAGCAGGACGACATCCTTCTCACCTGCGCGGATGCGCCGCTCCAGCTCCGCGATGGCCGCGGGCTGGTCGCCGCTGGGCTGGTAGGGACTGACGACCTCGAAAGGCGCCACCGAACGTTCGATCTTCGAAACGGGCCGCATGCAACCACCGTACGACTCACCACTGACAACCGGGTGGGATCACCGGTTCCGTGGCGGCCGGAAGCCCCGTCCCGCGGATGCCCGGTGCGGTGCGTGCCCGCGCTGGGCGGGGATGGCGGAGCCCCGGCCCGTCCGGTGGGCGGCGCGCACCCGCGCGTAGGTGTCACGGTCCGGAGTGCCCATGACCACCAGGGGGTCGAACATCACGATCACCCCGGCGACCAGCAGGAAGGAGAAGGGGCCGGCCAGCATCGGCACGAGCAGCGCGGCGGGGGCGTCGCCGCCGGAGCCCGCCCCGGCTCCGGCTGCCGGGTGGAGATGCACGCTGAGCGCGGCCATGCCGGTGTAGTGCATGCCGCTCACCGCGACGCCCATCACCGCGCTCGCGCCGAGGCTGGGCAGGAAGCCGTGGATGGACACGGCCGCCCAGAGCGCCGTGGTCGCCGCCACGACGGCGATGACGACCGAGAGGGCCACCGTGACCGTGTCGTACTCGAACCGCCCCTGGAGCCGCATGCCGGCCATGCCGAGGTAGTGCATGGACGCGATACCGAGGCCCATGATGATGCCGCCGGTGATCAGTGCCATGCGGGTCGCTCCGCGGTAACCCACAATGAAGATGCCGATACCGACCATGACGATCGCCAGGGCCAGGCTGGCGAAGGTGAGGGTCTTGTCGTAGCCGACCGGTGCTTCCCTGACCGTGAAGCCCATCATCGCGACGAAGTGCATCGTCCATATGCCGGAGCCTATGGAGGTGGCCCCCAGCGCCAGCCAGCCGGCCTTGAAGGAACGCTCGCTGCGCAATGACCGGGTCGTGCAGCGCAGCCCCAGGGCGCCTCCGAGGCAGGCCATGAGGAAAGCGACGCCCGGGGTCACGAGGCCGTAGCTGAATCCGTCAATTGTGCCCTGCATGCTGATAGCCCTTCACGGAAGCCCTGGATCGGGGGGTGCCTCAGAGGGCGGGGCCCGGCGGGCGGACATAGGAATCGCATGGTATCGGCACGGAATACGGCCTGTGATCCGGTACCGAAGGTTCCGTTCACGTGGTGGTCATCGGTGCCGTGTTCTCCGTTGGTGAACGGCTGCCACGCTCGTCGTGCCCGCACCTCCGACCCCGAGGAGAACCCGTGTCCGTACGCACCGTAACCGTCGCGACGACTGTCGCCGCTCTGCTCGGCGGCAGTGCCATGCTGCTGACCGCTTCCCAGACGCAGGCCGCCGGGACGCAGGCCACCGGAACGCAGGCCACCGGAACGCAGGCAGCCCGGACGCACGACGCCCCGGTCGTCTTCGCGCACCGGGGCGCCTCGGCGTACGCCCCGGAGAACACCCTGGCCGCCATCGACGCGGCGGACGACCTGGGCATCGACTGGGTCGAGAACGATGTGCAGCGCACCCGTGACGGTGTCCTGGTCGTCATGCACGACACGAACCTCAAGCGGACCACCGATGCCGAGCAGGTCTTCCCCGGCCGCGCGCCCTGGGCCGTCAAGGACTTCACGGCCGCCGAGATCGCGCAGCTCGACGCCGGCAGCTGGTTCGGGGAGCGGTTCGCGGGCGCCCGGGTCCCGACGCTCGAGCAGTACGTGCGCCGGGTGGAACGCAACGACCAGAAGCTGCTCCTGGAGATCAAGGCTCCGGAGACCTACCCCGGCATCGAGAAGGACACCCTTGCGGTCCTGCGCGACGAGGGCTGGCTCAACTGGCGGCACGTCCAGCACAAGCTGATCATCCAGAGCTTCGGCGCGGCGAGCGTGAAGCGGGTCCACGCGCAGCGCCCCGACGTCATCACCGGTTTCCTCGGCACGCCCCCCGTGGGTGATCTGCCGTCGTACGCGGAGTTCACCGACCAGATCAATCCCAACCACGGCACGCTCAGCCTGGGGTACGTGTCCGCCGTCCAGGCGCTGAAGGGCGCGCACGGCAAGCCGCTCCGGGTGAACACCTGGACGGTCAACGACGCGGCGACCGCTGCCAAGGTCGCCGGATACGGCGTTGACGGCATCATCACCAACTACCCCGACGTCGTGCGGGACGCCACCCGCTGACGAGCCGGGGAGCGGGCGGTCCGCGGCCGGACCGGGCGTTGTCAGAGCCTGGTCGTACCGTGGGCGGTATGAGGAGCACCGAGCAGGATGTGCAGTGGTCCGCTGTCGCGAGCGACATCGGACCACTGCTGCTTGTCGCGACCGGCACCGGGCTGGTGAGCGTGATCTTCCACGCCCGTCCCGCGGTGCGGAAGAAGGCGCTCGAACAGCTGGGTGCACGGCTCGGCTCGGCCCCCGTTCAGGCTCCTCCCGGTTCCGCGAGACTGGCCGCGCCCATACGCCAGTTCGCGGCGTACTTCACGGGTGAGCTGCGCGCGTTCACGCTGGACCTGGACTGGTCGCTGACGTCCGGCTTCAACCGTGAGGTGCTGCGGGAGCTCGCCTGCGGTGTGCCGTACGGGACCGTCGTCGGTTACGGGGATCTGGCGAGACGGGTGGGTCAGCCAGGGGCGGCTCAGGCCGTGGGGGCCGCCATGGGGTCCAACCCGCTGCCCGTGGTGGTGCCGTGCCACCGGGTCGTGGAGAGCGACGGCGGTCTGGGGGGATTCGGCGGAGGGCTGGAGACCAAGCGGCGGCTGCTCGCGCTCGAAGGAGTCCTGCCCCAGCCGTTGTTCTAGGGGCGTCAGGTACAGCGGGCGTTCCAGGGCCGGTCAGTGAGCGGCACGGTGGTGAGCGGCACGGTGGTGCGGACAGGTGGTGCGGACAGGTCCGGGGTCGCACCATCCGTTTTCGTACCTGCGTACGAGCTGGCACACTGCGCCAGTGAAGAAGGCTCTCTCCTCATCTCCGGTCACGGTTGCCGATCTGCCTGCCCTGCAGCGCCGGACGTCCGCCGTTCTCATCGTCAGTCAGATACTCGGCGGCCTCGGCGTGCCCATCGGCATCGCCCTGGCTCCGGTCCTCGCGACGGAGGTGAGCGGTTCCGAGGCCCTTTCCGGTCTCGCGCCGACCGCCTCGGTGGCCGGCACGGCGCTGCTGTCGCTGCCCCTGGCCGCGCTGATGACCTCCCGGGGCCGCCGCCCGGGCCTCGTGCTCGCCTACCTGATCGGTGCGCTCGGCGCGAGTCTCGTCGTCCTCGCCACCGTCGTGGACAACTTTCCGCTGCTGCTGCTCGGAATGGCCGGTTTCGGGGCCGGTTCGTCGGCCAACCTCCAGGCCCGGTTCGCCGCCGCCGACCTCGCGGAGCCGGACCGGCGCGGCCGGGCGATCTCCACCGTCATCTGGGCCACCACGATCGGCTCGGTCCTGGGGCCCAACATCGCGGCGCCCGCGGGCCGGGCCTTCCGCGGCACCGCCATCCCCGAGACGGCGGGCCCCTTCGTGTGGGCGGCAGCCATCCTCCTGCTCACCGGTCTCGTCGTCGCGGTGCTGCTGCGGCCCGACCCACTGCTCACCGCCAGGGCGCTGGCCCCCTCCGGCACCCAGACCGCGGCGAACCGCTCGCTGCGCGCCGGCGTCACCGCGGTGCGCGCCTCTCCGATGGCCCGGCTCGCGCTGGTGACGGTGGCCGTGTCCCACACCGCCATGGTCTCGATCATGGTGATGACCCCGGTCCACCTCGGCCGGCACGGGGCGGACATCCAGCTGATCGGGCTGGTGATCAGCGGACACATCGCGGGCATGTACGCCTTCTCGCCCGTGATGGGCTGGCTGGCCGACCGGTTCGGCCGGCTCTCCGTCATCGGCCTCGCGGCCGGTCTCCTGTCGTGTGCCGCTCTGCTGGCCGGCACCGCGGGTCCCAGCCACGGCCGGACGGCGGCCGGTCTGTTCGTGCTGGGGCTCGGCTGGTCGGCCGGGCTGGTGGCCGGTTCCGCGCTGCTCACCGACTCCGTACCGCAGCCGGCCCGGGCCGCCGTCCAGGGCCTGTCGGACCTGACCATGAACACGGCGGCGGGCATCGGCGGCGTGGTCGCCGGGGTGATCGTCTCCCAGTTGGGTTACGGCTGGCTGAACCTGGTCGGCGCCTGTCTGCTGCTGCCGATGGCCGCGCTTGTCCTGCGGCGGGTGCTCACCGGGCCGGCCGCCGTCCCGGACGGGGCTTCGGACGTACCGGCCGGCGCGTCCGTCTCCGCAGCTCTCCCGGACGCACCCCTCAAGTCCTGAACCCTCCCCTGCCCCCGAGCCCTCAGAGGCTGATGTGGTACGCCTTGCGCAGCGTCTCGTGGACGGTCCAGGTCGTACGGTCGCCCTCCCGCAGCACACAGGCGTCCCCGGGCCCGATCTCCAGCGTCTCGCCGCCCTCCAACGCGACGGTCGCCCGCCCGCTCACCACCACGAACAGTTCGTCGGCCTCGGTGTCGGTGACGACACCGGGCGTGATCTGCCAGATTCCGCGGACCTGCTTCCCGTCGGCGGACTCCCAGAGCACCTTGCCGCTCACCACCGGGTCACCCGAGACCACCTGTGCCGGGTCGAGGGGGTCGGGTTCGAGTTCCGCGTCCGGGATGTGTACGGCGAAGGAGGCCGGAGCCTGATCAAGTGTCGTCATGGCCGGTCACCCTAGCGAGCGCGCCGCGGCCCGCCATCCGCAGGGCATGTGTGCGCGCTCCTCCCGGGGTTTGCGGCCGCCTCCCGCGCGACAGGGATGGTGCATGCCACCCAACGCACCGGAACACACACCCGAGGACGGCGCCCGACGGTACGATCCGGCGTTCTCCGCCGAGGTGGGCGACGCTCTCGCCGACCACCGCCCTGTCGTCGCCCTGGAGTCGACGATCATCGCGCACGGTCTGCCGCGCCCCCGCAATCTCCGGGTCGCCCTCGAACTGGAGGAGCTCGTACGCTCCGCAGGGGCCGTCCCCGCCACGATCGCCGTACTGGACGGCCGGGCCCATGTGGGCCTGGACAAGACACAGTTGGAACGGGTCGCAGGTGACCCGGCGATGCGGAAACTGGGTCACCGGGACCTCGCCCCCGCGCTGGCGACGGGTGCCAGCGGGGCGACGACGGTGTCCGCCACGGCGTTCCTCGCCGCCCGTGCCGGAGTGCGGGTGTTCGCGACCGGGGGGCTCGGCGGCGTACACCGGGAGTGGACCGAGACGCAGGACGAGTCCGCGGACCTGCGTCTGCTCGCCCGTACGGCCATCACCGTGGTGTGCGCGGGGGTGAAGTCGATCCTGGACGTTCCGGCCACCCTCCAGCGTCTGGAGACGCTCGGGGTCGGCGTGCTCGGTTTCGGCACCGCGCACTTTCCCGGCTTTTACCTCAGCAGTTCGGGCGAGCCCGTCGACTGGACGGTGCACACCCCCGGGGAAGTGGCGGAGGTGATGCGGGCGGGGGATGTGCTCGGCGGGCCGGAGGCGGCGCTGATCGTCGCCAACCCCGTACCGGAGAAGGACCAGTTGGATCCTGCCGTCCACGACCGGGTGCTGGCCGACGCGCTCGCCGCGTGCCGGGAGCGCGGCATCGTGGGGCAGGCCGTGACGCCGTTCCTGCTCGACCATCTGATGCGGTACACCGAGGGGGCCTCCCTGGAGGCCAATCTGGCGGCGGTACGCGGGAACGTGGTTCTGGCCGCCCGTATCGCGGCGGCGGCGGCCCGGTGAGCCAGGACGGCGCCCCGGTGAGCGAAGGCGGCTCATCCGGCGGGGGCGGCTCGGCCGGCGGGGGCGGGCTGCTCGTCGTCGGGGACGTGGTCACGGATGTGGTGGTGCGGCACGGTCCGCCGCCGGTCCGGGGTACGGACACGGCGGCACGGATCAGCACGCTGCCCGGCGGAGCCGGGGCCAACGTGGCGTGCTGGGCTGCGCGTTCGGGCTGCCGTGACGTGCGCCTGCTGGCGCGGGCCGGTGCGGATTCCGCGGCCTGGCACCAGGAGATCCTGCACCGCGCCGGAGTCCGGGCCGCGCTGACCGTGGACCAGGAGGTGCCGACCGCCACCGTGGTCGCGCTCGTCGACGGCAGCGCCGAACGCACGTTCCTCACCGACAGCGGCGCGGTACTGCGACTGTGCCCCGCCGACTGGTCGCCGTCACTGCTCGACGGCGTCGCCCACCTCCACCTCTCCGGCTATCTCCTCTTCGCCCCGACGAGCCGGGCCACGGCGCTGCTCGCGCTGCGGGAGGCGCGGCGGCGGGGCGTCCCGGTGAGCGTGGACCCGGCGTCGGCGGGGTTTCTCAAAGGACTCGGAGTCGACCGGTTCCTGGCCACCGTCGAAGGGGTGGACCTGCTGCTGCCGAACGCGGACGAGGCGTGCCTGCTGACCGGCCTGCCGGAACCGGCCGACGCGGCGGCGAAGCTGAGCCGCCACGTCCCCCTGGTCGCGGTCACACTCGGCGACCGGGGCGCCCTGCTGGCCGCCGGGGGAACGGTGACCGCACGGGTCGCCGCCGTACCGGTACGGGAGCCGGTCGACTCGACGGGTGCGGGCGACGCCTTCACCGGTGGCTTCCTCGCCGCGCGCCTCGCCGGGGCTGACGCCACGGAGGCCGCCGCGGCGGCCTGCCGGGCGGGAGCCGAAGCCGTCACGGCGGTCGGAGGACGCCCGGCCCGAGCCGCTCGCCCGGCGGGAGGCTAGGCGGTGTCCAGCCCTGACCAGGCGGGGTGGAACTCGTTGTCGGCCCGCACCACCACGTCCGCGCGCTCGGCGGGCGACACCTCGTCCTCGTACCGCGCGAACGCGGGCAGCGCCCACCGTTCGCTCTCCCCGGTGCGGCGGCGCAGCGCACCGGGCGAGAGCCGCACATGGACGCTCAGGTCGAGCGGGAACCAGTGCCCCAGGAGGAACGGGCCGTCCACGACGAGCACCCCGCCCTCCGGCAGGTGCCGGTACGGGCTCCTGGTGGCCCGGTCCTTCACCGGATCCCAGAAGTCGGGCAGCACCCGCCCGCTGCCACCCGTCTCCAGCGGCGCGAACACCTCGCGCCACAGTGCTCCGGTGTCGAACCAGCCGTCGGCGTACGAGTCGGGGTCCTCCTTGCCGTGCTCGTACCGAAGGCTGGCGGGGCGCAGGAATCCGCTCGTGGGGACGGTCAGTACCGAACGCCCCCGCCCTCTCAGTGCCTCCGCGATCCGTTCGGCGAGTTCGCCGGTGCGGGCGGCGGGGGCGCCGTCGACGGCGACCTTCAGCCAGGGCCCGCCGTCGGCGGGTTCCAGCGCGTCGGCGTGGACGGCGAGGGCTTCGGCCAGCCGGTCCCAGGTGATCGGTTCGAGTCGCACCCCTCCATCATCACCCGGACGCCGGCCGGCCGGTCTCACCCGCAGTCGACCGCCTCGGCGTCGTCGGAGAGCGGGTGGCCTTCGGGAAGCAGATAGGTCACCCACAGCACCACCGGTTCGGTTCCGGCGTTGTGCCCGATGTGCCGGTGTCCGGCTCCGGACGGCTCGATGAACGAGGTGCCCGCGGGTGTCACCTCGACCGAGCAGTCGCTGAGCGTACGGGTCAGTGTCCCCGACTTCACGACGGCGATGAGCTGACCGGCATGGGTGTGCCAGCCCGTCGAGCCGCCCGGCTCGATGGTGATCATCCGGAAGGTCACATCCGCGCGCCCCTTGGGGCTCGCCACCTTCAGCTTGCCCACCGACGTGCCCTTGGCGACGACCGTGCCGGTCACCCCGCTGCCCGGTGTCGCGGTCGCGGCCGTCGGCACGAAGCCGAGCGCCACCACGCACGCCGCGACGAGCACAGCCCTGTGTACGCCTCCACGCTGCCCCATACGGACCCCTCATTCTCCAGTTGTGGCTGAAACGCCTAAGCTACGCGGGAGTTGAGTGGCGGGAAACCTTCGGTACAGGATCATTCACCACGGATTTCGGCGGCGAGCGGGGTGTCGCCGGACACGGTGATCCGTCCGTCATCGACCGCCTCGGCGAGGCTCACTTCGCCGCGCCCCAGCGCCAGGCACAGCGCGGCGTCGAGTTCGATACGGGCGTCCGGGCGTCCGGCCGGGCCGAAGCCGTACACCTCCGCCGCCGGTGCGCCCCCACCGGTCCGTACATGGAACTCGCCCTCGTCCAGGGATACTTCGACCACGCCCGCATGCGTCAGGCCGTCCAGGGCGCGCAGCAGCGGCAGCGCGAACCAGTGCGCGCGCACCGCGTCGGTCGGCCGGCGCTCGTCCAGCGCGTGCGCTCCCCACCCCGCGAGGGCCGTCAGGACCGGCAGCAGCCCCTGACCGCGTTCGGTCAGCTCGTACACCGAAGCCGGCGCCGGCGGCGGCAGCCGTCGGCGCACGGCCAGGCCGTTCTGCTCCATGTCCCTGAGCCGGGAGGCGAGGACGTCCGTGCTGACACCCGGCAGATCGGCGTGCAGATCCGTGTACCGGCGTGGGCCGCCCAGGAGTTCGCGGACGATCAGCAGCGTCCACCGGTCACCGACGGAGTCGAGGGCGCGGGCGGTGGCGCAGAACTGGTCGTAACTCCGGCGGCGGACCGGCCGGACGGCCGGCTGTTGCTGACGTGGCATGAGACGCAGTCTAGACATGTTGTTGGACTTTCCAAGCTCGGACTTGGTAAAACCAAGTATCGCAATCGCGTCGGGGAGGCACCGCATGGAGTTCCGGCAGTCCAGCAAGCTCAACGAGGTCTGTTACGAGATCCGGGGCCCGGTCATCGAGCACGCGAACGCCCTGGAGGAGGCGGGGCACAGCGTGCTCCGGCTGAACACGGGCAATCCGGCGCTCTTCGGCTTCGAGGCTCCCGAGGAGATCGTCCAGGACATGATCCGGATGCTCCCGCAGGCACACGGCTACACGGATTCACGCGGCATCCTGTCGGCGCGGCGCGCTGTGGCACAGCGCTACCAGGCGATGGGGCTGACCGAGGTCGGCGTCGACGACATCTACCTCGGCAACGGCGTCTCCGAGCTGATCTCCATGGCCGTGCAGGCGCTCCTGGAGGACGGCGACGAGGTGCTGATCCCGAGCCCGGACTTCCCTCTGTGGACAGCGGTGACCACGCTCGCGGGCGGCAAGGCCGTGCACTACGTCTGCGACGAGGGCGCGGACTGGAATCCGGACCTCGTCGATATGGCGGCGAAGATCACGGACCGCACCAGGGCCGTCGTGATCATCAACCCGAACAACCCGACCGGCGCCGTCTATCCGCGCGAGATCCTGGAAGGGATTCTCGACCTGGCCCGCAGGCACGGACTGATGGTGTTCGCCGACGAGATCTACGACCAGATCCTCTACGACGACGCCGAGCACCACAGTGTGGCGGTCCTCGCCCCCGACCTGGTCTGCCTCACGTTCAGCGGACTGTCGAAGACGTACCGGGTGGCGGGATTCCGCTCGGGCTGGATGGTGGTCTCGGGACCTCGGCAGCACGCCCGCAACTATCTGGAGGGGCTGAACACCCTGGCGTCGATGCGACTGTGCCCCAACGCACCCGCGCAGTACGCCATCCAGGCCGCGCTCGGCGGCCGGCAGTCGATCAGGGAACTCGTCGCCCCGGGCGGGCGGCTGTACGAGCAGCGCGACCGGGCCTGGGAGAAGCTGAACGAGATTCCGGGGGTGTCGTGCGTCAAGCCGAAGGGCGCGCTCTACGCGTTCCCCCGCATCGACCCGAAGGTCCACCCCCTGGTCGACGACGAGAAGTTCGTCCTCGACCTGCTGCTGCGGGAGAAGATCCAGGTGGTGCAGGGCACCGGCTTCAGCTGGCCGCGCCCGGACCACTTCCGCATTCTGACCCTCCCGCACGTCGACGACCTCGACGCGGCGATCAGCCGTATCGGCCGCTTCCTGAGCGGCTACCGCCAGTGAGACCGTCGGCTCCGGGTGGCGTGGTCAGCCGCCGAGCAGTGCGCTGAGCACACCCACGGGGTCGTTGTCCGGGACGGCGCGGGGCCACCAGTCGTCCTCGCCCGGGTCCGACTCGTAGCCGTACCAGCGGCCGTCGTGGCCGAAGCGGAGCTGGAGGGTCCCCCGCGGGTGCGTGAGGTGGCTGCGCCACGGCTGGAAGCGCGGGAAGTCCGCCGCCGCGAGGGCGGGGCGGGCCCGGTCGAAGGGACCGGCCGGAGGGTCCCAGGGAGTCTCCAGAACGGCCAGTCCCTCGGCGCCGCCCTGCCGCCAGGCAGCCACGGCGCGTGCGAGGTCGGTGGTGGTGCGGCCGGTCGCGTACGCCAGCTCGCGGTAGAGGGCCCGGGTGGTGGCGGTCAGTCCGGCGGTGGGGCGTGACGCGGCGAGGCGCACGGCGTCCTGCCAGGTGGTGAGACCCGCGAGAGGGTCGGCGCCCGTGGTGAGCAGCGCATGGGCGCGGGCCGCCGCGTCCGTGGCGAGGTGGTCCAGGGACAGCGGGTCGCGCGCGCCGGGCAGGTCGGGGTACGAGGGGGGCTGGCCGGGATGCGGCGGAACCGGCAGGGGCGCCGGCAGCGGGGGCAGGAAGCGGTCGGCCACGGCCTCACGGGCCGGGACCGAGGGGGTCGCCGGCGCGGCGGGCCGTTCGCGGGCGGAGTGTTCCGCGTTGCGACGGGCCAGCTCGTCGAGGAGTTCCCGCTCTCCTCTGCCGCGCATCAGCAGGAGGACGAACGGATCCGTGTCGAGGAGCCGTGCCGTCTGGAAACAGAGCGCCGCCACGTGCTTGCAGGGCCAGCCGTGGTCGGGGCAGGAACAGTCCGGGTCGAGATCGCCCGCGGTCGGCAGCAGCCGGATTCCGGTCTCCCCCGCCGTCTCGACCAGGGAGTGCGGCATCTCCTTGCCGAGCAGCGCGGAGAGGTGCCCCGGCCGGGCGGCGACGGCGTCGAGGAAGGTGTCCCAGTCCGCGTCGGAGAACGTGCGCAGGCGCAGCTCCGCACGGTAGGGGCGGGGGCGGCTGCCGTGGACGTAGGCGATGACCCGGCCGGGGGTGACGGTGATCGCGGCGACATGACCGCCGTCCGCGTACGTGCGTCCGCGGGAGAGCCGTCCCTCATCCATCGACAGGGACTCCAGGGCGTCCACCCAGGCGCGGCCCCACCAGCTGTCCGCGAACGGCCCCTCGTCCTCCCGGGTGCGGGCCGGAACCGCTTCGAAGGTGCGCCGCAGATCGTCGGGGCCCGGACGGGAGCGGGGCGCCGTCTGCGAGCGGGACGCGGGGCGGGCGGCTGGGCGGGGACTCATGCGGGCCTCCGCAGAGAGACGAGGTCGGCCAGGTCCCGGTCGCTGAGCTCGGTCAGGGCTGTCTCCCCCGTACCGAGGACCGCGTCCGCCAGGGCCCGTTTGGACTCCAGCAGCTCACCGATGCGGTCCTCGACCGTGCCTTCCGCGATCAGCCGGTGCACCTGTACCGGCTGGGTCTGGCCGATGCGGTACGCCCGGTCGGTGGCCTGTTCCTCGACGGCCGGGTTCCACCAGCGGTCGTAGTGGATGACGTGGGCGGCCCGGGTGAGATTCAGTCCCGTTCCCGCGGCTTTGAGGGAGAGCAGGAAGACGGGGACCTCGGCGGCCTGGAAGCGGTCCACCATCCGCTCCCGCTCGGGCACCGGCGTACCCCCGTGCAGCAGTTGGGAAGGGACGGCGCGCGAGGCGAGGTGTGCGGAGAGGAGCTTGGCCATGGTCACGTACTGGGTGAAGATCAGGACGGAGCCGTCCTCGGACAGGATCGTGTCGAGGAGTTCGTCGAGCAGGGCGAGCTTGCCCGAGCGGCCGGTGAGCCTGGTCGGCTCCTCCTTGAGGTACTGCGCGGGATGGTTGCAGATCTGCTTGAGCGAGGACAGCAGCTTCATGATCAGTCCGCGGCGGGCGATGCCCTCCGAAGCCTCGATGTGCGCCATCGTCTCGCGCACCGCGGCCTCGTAGAGCGTGACCTGCTCCCGGGTGAGGAAGACGGCGTGGTCGGTCTCGGTCTTGGGCGGCAGTTCGGGTGCGATGCCCGGGTCGGACTTCTTGCGGCGCAGGAGGAAGGGGCGGACCAGCCGGGAGAGCCGCTCGACCGCTTCCTCGTTGCCCAGGCCGGCCGCCGTCCCCGTGTTCTCGACGATCCGGGCGTGCCGGGCGCGGAACGCCTTGAGGGGGCCGAGCAGTCCGGGGGTCGTCCAGTCGAGAAGGGCCCACAGCTCCGAGAGGTTGTTCTCCACGGGGGTGCCGGTGAGGGCGACGCGGGCGGGGGCCGGGATGGTGCGCAGCGCCTTGGCGGTGGAGGAGTGCGGGTTCTTCACGTGCTGGGCCTCGTCGGCGACGACGAGTCCCCAGGTGTGCGCGGCGAGCTGGGCCGCGCTGGAGCGCATCGTGCCGTACGTCGTCAGGACGAAGCCGTCGTCGGGCTCCGCGAGGGACCTGTCGGTGCCGTGGAAGCGGCGGACGGGGACACCCGGCGCGAAACGGTTGATCTCCCGGTGCCAGTTACCCAGGAGTGACGCCGGGCAGATGACCAGGGTGGGCGCCGAATGGGCGCGGTGCAGGTGGAGCGCGATGACGGTGATCGTCTTGCCCAGGCCCATGTCGTCGGCGAGGCAGCCGCCCAGGCCGAGGGAGGTCATCCGGTCCAGCCACGCGAGCCCGCGCAGCTGGTAGTCGCGCAGGGTCGCGTCGAGACCTGGCGGCGGTGGAACGGTGGCCTCGTCGGAGATGATCCGCGCACGGAGCGCGGCGAGGGCGCCGACCGGCACCGCGTCCACCTGCTCCCCGTCGACCTCGGCACTGCCGGTGAGGGCGACGGCCAGGGCGTCCACCGGGTCCAGCAGGCCCAGTTCACGCTTGCGTGCCTTGCGTACGAGTGCGGGGTCGACCACCACCCACTGGTCACGCAGCCGCACCACGGGCCGGTGCG
Source organism: Streptomyces finlayi (assembly GCF_014216315.1). Lineage (NCBI taxonomy): Bacteria > Bacillati > Actinomycetota > Actinomycetes > Kitasatosporales > Streptomycetaceae > Streptomyces > Streptomyces finlayi. The sequence continues at coordinate 6,224,453 of NZ_CP045702.1, read as the reverse complement.
CCTCGGCCAGCGTGTCCATCTCCGCCTCGGTGAGCGGTTCGTCGCCCAGCGACAGCTGCCAGGCGAAGGCGAACAGCTGCTCGGCGTCGAAGAACGAGGTGCCGTCGGTGGCGGAGCCCGGAGCGGTCCTGACGACGGCGGCGGCGGTGAGCGAGCGGGCCAGCTCGCGGGGCCAGTGGACGGTGACGCCCGCGCCCGCCAGCCGCGCCCCGGCGTCGCTCAGCAGCTCGTACAGCTCGTCCTCGGTGAGGGCGAGCACATCGGGGACCGGCTGGTCGAGAAGCCGTTCCAGCGGGGACCAGACTCGGGCGGCGCGGCGCAGCGCCAGCACCGCGTCGATCCTGGCCCGGGGGCCGAACGCGTCGCCTCCCCCGTCGTGCCACAGGGCCGCCGCGTCGATGACGTACGTCGGGTCGGCCAGGCTGTGGACCTGGGTGATGGCGGCGGCCGCATGCCGGGCGGCGGGCGCGCTTTCGCTCCGGTCGTCGCTGTCCGCGTCCGCGCTTCCGTCACCGTCGGTGCCGTAGGTGCCGGTGCGGTCGGTGGTGTCGGTGGTGTCGGTGGTGTTGAACAGCTCGTACGCCGACAGGTCGAGGCGCAGCGATACCCGGACCCCGGCGTCCAGACCCGCAGCCACCTCGACGGCCCAGGCGCGCGCGCCCGGCAGGTGCTGTGCCTCGCGGGCGGCGAAGGGCGCCCCCATCGCGTACGCGGCGGCCGGTGTACGGGGCAGGGTGTCCGCGACCGCGTCGAGGAAGGAGCCCAGCAGGGCGGCCGGTTCCGGGACCTGGAGCGGCGTACGGTCCGGGAGCGGGACCGCGTGCCCTTCGGACGGCATTGCGGCGGCTACGGCTCTGAGGTGGGCCACGTCCTCGGCGTCCCTCGGCCCGGCCCGCCAGGCGTCGTGGTCGTCGGCCGTCAGTCCGGGCAGGAGCCTGCCGCGCGCCACCAGATTGAGCGCGTGCAGCGCGGCCGCGCCCCAGCAGCGGGTGGCGGGGTGGGCGGAGGCGAGGTACCTCGCGCGGACGAGGAGGGGTACGGCGTCGGCGAGGGGCATCAGCACCGCCTGCACGGTGTGCCTGTGGACGCCGTCCGTGCCGTGGCGCCGGACGACGGTCAGTTCGGCGGCCGTACAGGGCAGTCCTTCGACCGCGGCGGAACTCTCGCCTTCCGGGTCCCAGAAGGCGATCCGGCCGTCCCTGGGCAGGGACCCGGGAAGGAACACGGCGGCTCGGCGCAGCAGCCGGTCGACGCCCAGGCTCTGTTCGTCCCGCACGCCCCGCGCGCGCCACCGGTTCCGTTCGTCCCGCTCGTTGCGCACCCTCACGCCGCCCCCCTTCTGCCTCGATTCGCGGCGTAACGCTTATGACCAGCGAGTCTAGGCGGGTGGTCTGACAACGAGCCCCGCCCCGGTCCTCGCGGACCGGTGCGGGCCGGGGCGTTCTCAGTGCGAGGTGAGCCGCCCGGCATCGGGCGTCGTCGGCACCGGCGCGGCGGCGTCCGGCGGTTGCTGGGGCCGGACCGGGGGCTGCGGCTTCTCGCCGAGCTGCTCCCGGGCGGGCTCCTGCTGCTGCGCGGCCCGCTCCAGGAAGCGGAGGAGTTCGACGGGGAACGGAAGGACAAGGGTCGAGTTCTTCTCCGCCGCCACGGCGACGACGGTCTGCAGCAGTCGCAGCTGGAGCGCGGCCGGCTGCTCCGACATCTCCTTGGCGGCCTCGGCGAGCTTCTTGGACGCCTGGAGCTCCGCGTCGGCGTTGATGACCCGCGCACGCCGCTCCCGGTCGGCCTCGGCCTGCCGGGCCATGGAGCGTTTCATCGTCTCCGGCAGGGACACGTCCTTGATCTCGACCCGGTCGATCTGCACACCCCAGCCCACGGCCGGGCTGTCGATCATCAGTTCCAGCCCTTCGTTGAGCTTTTCGCGGTTGGACAGCAGATCGTCCAGGTCGCTCTTGCCGATGATCGACCGCAGCGATGTCTGCGCCATCTGCGAGACCGCGAAACGGTAGTCCTCCACCCGGATGACGGCGCTCGCCGCGTCGACCACCTTGAAGTAGATGACCGCGTCGACCCTGACCGTGACGTTGTCCCTGGTGATGCCGTCCTGTGCGGGCACGGGCATCGTCACGATCTGCATGTTGACCTTGCGCAGCCGGTCCACCACGGGAACGATCATGGTGAAGCCCGGCTCGCGCACCTCGCGACGGAGCCGGCCGAGCCGCAGCACGACCCCCCGCTCGTACTGTTTGACGATCCGGGCGGCCGCCACCAGGTAGGCCACGCCGGCCAACCCGGCTCCCACTGCTGCGATCAAAAGCTCCTGGACCATCACGGCCCCCTGCCAGCCGACCTGGAAATGTTCCTGTTACCACGATATGCCCTACTCGGATGCTGCCCGAACCTCCGTCCGTGCAGCCGCCCCCCGGCCGGCCGTACCCCGGGTGCCGGACCGTCGGGGAGCGGGCAAGGTGGCCAGCGCCAGCATGTCTCCGTGACGTCAAGATGCGCCGGACGAGCAGACGAGGACCCGCCCATGTCCGTGACCGTGCCCGATCGCCACCGTCGACGCCGTCTCGGCGTCGCAGCCGGAGCAGCGCTCCTCACCCTGACCGTCTCGGGCTGTTCCGGCCTGGGGCGCACCGCCGTCGGGCCGGTCACCTACACCACCGAGCGACACGCCGTGATCTCCGTGCACAGCCCGAGCGTGCGGGGCTGCCACCGGATGCCGCCGGGCGCCCACGAGGTCCACAACGGCACCCTGGTCGATATCGTGCTCTACCGGTCCCGCAACTGCACCGGTGGCGACACGACGTATCTGGCGACCAATCTCACCGACTTCACCGAGCCCCGCACCGGCCCGTGGCGGAGCTACACCGTCGTCCACTGAGCAGGCGCGCTACCGCAGCAGGAACTCCTCGGCCGCCTTCGCTCCCCCGTCGGATCTGCTCTGCGTCGAGTGCCCCGCGCCGTCGATGACCGTCAGCCGGGCGCGCGGCTGTCCCTCGGCCAGCCGACGGGCCCAGGCGGGCGGCGTGGACAGGTCGCGCTCACCGGACAGGAGCAGCACCGGCATGGACAGCTTCCGGTCCGGCACGGACGAGCCGGGACGGGAGGCGGGCCAGGGGAGGCAGGTCTGCGGGATTCCCTGCTCGGCCGCGGTTCTGGGCTCGAAGGGCCAGACGTCACCCGGCCCGATCCGCCGTACCGCGCCGTCCAGCGCGGCCCGCCGGCCGGCGAGGGGGGCGGAGGCGTCGCCCCAGGGCCACGCGGTGTCCGCGCACAGCGTCGCCGCGTGCAGCCCTGAACTGAAGTCCTCCGGAGGCATGCCATCGGATGCCTGGAAACTCTCCACCAGCTTCCTGAGCGGGCCGGGGTCGCCGCCGGCCGAGGTGTGGATGGCGTCGAGGATGCCGAGATCCGGGTTGGTGAGCTTCGGGTCGATGATGCTCGCGACGACCAGCAGGTTGAAGACACCGGTGCCGTTGCCGTCACGGCGTACGACCTTCGCGACGTCCTCGGCAGGGTCGCCACCGCAGGACTGCTCCTCGCACGCGGTACGCAGCACCGTGGCGGCGTGTTTGAGCGACGCTTCATAGAGTGCTCCCGCCCCGTCCAGCGGCACCACCGAGTCGAGTACGAGCCTCTCGACGCGGCGGGGGTGGGCGAGGGCGTACCGCCCGGCGGTGAAGGTGCCGTACGAGACTCCGTCGACCGCGCCCCACGAGCGGATCCCCAGCGCGGTGCGCAGATCCTCCAGGTCGGCGACGGTGTCGGCGGTGGTGTAGAAGTTCCGCTTCCCGCCGAGCCTGCGGGCGCAGTCCCGTACCGCCGCGGCGGTGGGTGGGACCGTGTCGCTGCTGCCGACCTCGCTCTGGAGCGCGGGGCAGTCGATGGCCCCCGCGCCGGTACCACGCTGGTCGATCATCACCAGGCGGTACTCGGCGAGTGCCTTCGGGAGCCGCTTGCGGATGGTGGGGGCGATGGACACCCCGGGCTGGCCGGGGCCCCCGGTGAGGAAGAGGAGGGTGCCGCGTGGTGCGTCGGAGCGGCCGGCGGTGAGCACCTGGAGTGTCAGGGTGGCGCCGGACCTGCCCGTGCGGTCCAGTGGCACCGTCAGACCGGCGCAGGTCGCGTCCGCCTGACCGGGACACGGCCGCGGATCACCCAGAGCGGGGCGGGAACCCGGTCCGGCGGAGGTCTCGGCGGCCCCTTCCGGTGCCGGACCCGCGCACGAGAGGACGGCGAGGGCTGTTGCCAGAGCCGCGCAGGCGAGGGCTAGTACTGCAACCGCATCTGCCGTGACTGGTGCTGGATTGGCTCGTTGTTCCGACTGTGCGATGAATCGTTGACGGTTGAGCAGGTCGAGTCGTGGTCCGAGGGGATAGCCGGGTTCCATGCTCGGTTCGCCCACCGTTTTGGCAGGTCGGAGCCCCGCGAGCGGGCGTCGGACTACCTGAACGGGTTGCTCGCGCCGCTTGAGAAGAAGAACGGGTGGACGCTGTCGGAGCAGGTCGGGCAGTTGCGCCCCGACGGCGTCCAGCGCCTGCTCAACCACTCCGACTGGGACGAGAACGCGGTCCGCGACGATGTGCGGGACTTCGTCGTGGAGACCATCGGTGCCAAGGATGCGGTGCTGATCGGCGACGACACCGGCTTCCTGAAGAAGGGCACCAAGTCCGCCGGTGTCCAGCGTCAGTACACCGGCACAGCCGGCCGCACGGAGAACAGCCAGATCGGAACCTTCCTGGCCTACGCCTCCGCCAGGGGGCGGGCGTTGATCGACCGCGAGCTCTACATCCCCGTCTCCTGGACGGATGACCGTGACCGCTGCCGCGCGGCCGGGATCGACGACGAGGTCCCCCTTGCGACCAAGAACGAGCACTTCAAGTGGATGCTGCAACGCGCCATCGACGCGGGTGTCCCATTCGCGTGGGTCACCGCTGACGAGGCATACGGGCAGGTCAAGCACCTGCGAGTGTGGCTGGAGGAACGTCGGGTCGCGCATGTGCTGGCCACGAAGGTCAACGACACCGTGATCACCGCGCAGGGGGCGGACGCGCGGGTGGACCAGCTGGTGGCCGCGCTGCCCCGCCAGCGGTGGAAACGGATCTCCGGCGGGGCCGGCGCGCACGGTGAGCGGATCTACGACTGGGCGCGTGTCGCGATCCGCCCGTCCTGGGAAAACGGCTTCGGGCACTGGGTGCTGGCCCGACGCAGCGTCAGCGACCCGAGCGAGATCGCCTACTACGTCTGTTACGGCCCGGTCGCCTCCCGACTGAAAGACCTGGTCAAAGTGGCTGCCGCGAGGTGGGCGGTGGAGGAGTGCTTCCAGACCGCGAAGGGAGAGTGCGGCCTGGACCACTACCAGGTACGGCTCTACCGGGCCTGGTACCGCCACATCACCCTGGCGATGGCCGCCCTTGCCTACCTGACCGCCATCCGCGCCACAGAAGCCACAAAAGGGGCACTCTCGACGACGAGCAAGACCTCATACCCCTCAGCGTCCCGGAGATCCGCCGACTGATGGGCCACGTCGTCGTCACGCGCCACTGCCACAACAACGAGCACCATCTGCACTGGTCACGCTTCCGACGACGCAGCCAGGCCCGTGCCCGCCGCTCCCACTACAAACGCCGAGGCCACATTCTCCAGATGCGGTTGCAGTACTAGGCGGTGGGCCATGGCTGAGTCCCCCGGAGATTCGGTCGCGCGCGTGGAGCGGAAGGGCATCCGCCCCACCGTACTTATGCGCGCCGGCTCAGAAGCGCAAGGAGCCGCGTCGTCAGGTGGTGCCGGTCGCGGGCGATCAGCGCGAACACGACGACGAGCACGGCGGGCATGACCGCGAGCGGCGGGTCCAGGAGCGTCAGCTGCACGATCGAGGCGCCGGCCGACAGTGCTGCCAGCCCGATCGCCGCCACTCCGGACAGCAGGGGGATCAACAGGGCGACGGCGCCCGCCGCCTCCAGTCCGCCGATCGCGTACATCGCGCCGGCGCCCCAGCCCATCCGGTCGAAGGACTCCACCGCCGACTCGTGCGCGATGAGCTTGGCGAACGCGCTGAACGCGAAGAAGAACGCGAGGAGGAAGCGGGCTCCGGTCAGCACGACGGCACCCGGGCCACGCTTCGGTCCGGCGGGGGACGTGTCACCGGGGGAAGCGGCGGCGCGGGTGGTCGCAGACATGACAGTGGTCTCCTCGGGGCTTCGTGGGGCGGGGAAGCCGGTGTCGCGCTTCCGCCGCGTTACGGCTCTGTACGGTGCGTGCTCCCCGTACGCACTCCAGCATCTGCGGCGATTCGTCGACGGCGGTCACCCGGAAGCCGCGTGCCACCAGCGGGTGGGTCACCCGGCCCGCCCCGCAGCCCAGTTCCAGAATGCTCGATCCGGCGGGCACGGCGGCCTCGATCACCTCGGGTTCGTCGCCGGCGGACAGGCGGGAGTAGAGCTCGACCGCGCAGCCGTCCGGAGTGATGGTGCCGGGCCCGGTGCCTGAATGCCCCTCACGTACCAGTTCTCCGCTCATGCTCAGCGGAACGTACGAGGGGGTGGCGCCCGTTCCCCGCCGACGGAGCCGTCGACACGCGGCGGACCCGGCCGGTCACACTTCGTCGCCGCACTTTTCCGCGACGGTCCGGAGGTCCATCCTGGAAGGTGAGGCGATGTGTATGCGTACCGGCAGTGAACCCGCGACCGCCCGCAGCCCGCTGCGGATGCGACTGGCCCTGGCCCTGTTCGGCCTGGTCTGGGGCGTCTTCGGCCTGGTGGCCTTCACCCTGACCGACCGGGTGGGGTGGGCGGTGGCCTGCGGCGTCCTGGTGGCGTTGACGCTCACGGACGTCTGCGTCGTCATCCATCGCATCCGGCAGGGGCCTCACTACCAGCCCGGCCGCGACGTTCCGCCGTACGAACCCGATCACGGCGGCCGCGGCGGGCCCGGTCGCTGAGCCCGCCCGTCGGCAGCCCGGTCGCCGAGCGGCACCGCGCGGCCCCAGGTGCCGGCTCAGGCCCGTTCGTCGAAGCGCGCGGCCCGCAGATACTCCGGCTTCGGGTCGAGCGCCGCGGCGAGCCGGAAGTGGCGGGTGGCCTGCTCGGGGCGGCCGGCCCGCTGGAACGTACGGCCCAGGGCGAAGTGGGCGAACGCGTTGTCCGGCTCACGCTCCAGTACGAGTTCGAACTCCAGCTCGGCCGGGCGCAGTTGAGCCGCCGCGAAGAACGCGCGGGCCCGCAGCAGCCGGGCCGCGGTGTTCTCGGGATGGGCCGCTATCACCGAGTCGAGCAGCTTGACGGCGCCCCGGGGGTCGCGGGCCGCGAGCAGGTGCCCGGCCGCCCGGAAGTCGATGACATGGGTCTGCGGGTTCGTCTCGGGCACGGTCGCGTCCTTCCCCTCGCTCGCCCGGGCTCCGACGTCCGGCCGGTGCACGGTATTCCGTGCGGCCGGACCGCCCTCGCCAGGGGCGGCGTGCAGCGGCTCAGCCGGCCGCCGGGCGCTCCAGCAGCTGCGACCAGACCTTGCGGACCTGCGGCTCCAACGCCTCCAGCGGCCCGTCGTTGTCGATGACCAGGTCGGCGACGGCCCTTCGCTGCTCGCGTGTCGCCTGCGCCGCCATACGGGCGCGCGCATCGGGCTCCGTCATCCCGCGCAGCCGCACGAGACGGTCGAGCTGGGTCTCGGGGCTGGCGTCCACCACGACGACCAGGTCGTACAGGGGCGCGAGGCCGTTCTCGGTGAGGAGCGGGACGTCGTGGACGACGACGGATCCGGGGCCCGCCGCCCGCTCCAGCTCGGCGGAGCGTGCGCCGACCAGGGGATGGACGATCGCGTTGAGCGCGGCGAGCCGGCTGGGGTCGGCGAAGACGATCGAGCCGAGCGCGGGCCGGTCCAGGGTGCCGTCGTCGTTCAGGATTCCGGGACCGAAAGCCTCTACGACGGCCGCGTGCCCGGGCGTTCCGGGCTCGACGACCTCCCGCGCGATCCTGTCGGCATCGATCAGTACGGCGCCGAGACCGGCGAACAGCCGCGACACCTCGCTCTTGCCGGCGCCGATACCGCCGGTCAGGCCCACTTTCAGCATGACCGGCAGCCTAGTGCCTGCCGTCCGGATCGCGCCGGGGACGTCGGGGCCCGTCAGACGTCGCCCTCGCGCTCGGCGAGGAACCGCTCGAACTCGAGGCCGATCTCGTCCGCGGACGGCAGATCGACGGGCTCCGCCACGAGACTGCCCCGGGTCTCGGCGCCCGCGACCGCGTCGTACTGGTGCTCAAGTCCCTCGACGAGCGTGACGAGTTCCTCGTCGCCCTGGCCGATCTGCCGGTCGATCTCGGTCTGTGTGCGGTGCGCCTCGGTCCGCAGCGTGTGTGCGACGCTCGGCAGGACCAGGCCGGTCGCGCCGGTGATCGCCTCCAGCGCGGTGAGCGCGGCATCGGGGTACGCGGAACGGGCCACGTAGTGCGGGACGTGCGCGGCCACGCCCAGGACGTCGTGCCCCGATTCCATCAGGCGGTACTCGACGAGCGCCTCCGCCGATCCGGGCACCTGTGCCTCGTCGAACGGGCTGCGGTGGCCGGGCATCAGGTCGGTGCGGTTGCCGTGCGGGGTGATACCGACCGGGCGGGTGTGCGGGACGCCCATCGGGATGCCGTGGAAGTTGACCGCGAGGCGCACACCGAGCCGCTCGACGATCTGCTCCACGGCGACCGCGAACCGCTCCCACTCCACGTCCGGCTCGGGACCTGACAGCAGGAGGAAGGGCGCTCCCGTGGCGTCCTGGACGACGCGGACGTCCAGCGTCGGGGTCTCGAACGACGCCCAGCGGTCGCGCCGGAACGTGAGCAGCGGGCGCCGCGCGCGGTAGTCGACGAGCCGGTCGTGATCGAAGCGCGCCACGATCTGGTGGGGCAGCGTCTCAAGCAGGCCGTCGACGATCTGCTCGCCGGTCTCACCCGCGTCGATGTATCCGTCGAAGTGGTAGAGCATGACCAGCCCGGCCGACTCCTGGGCGAGCGCCATGTCGACGACAGCCAGGCCCTTCGGCTCCCATTCATACAAACTCTGCGGATCAAGCACGGTTACCGCTCCTCCTCGTATTCCACCGGAAGAACGTCTCCGGAGGCACGGGCATTCCCAGCTCTGTACCCGTTTCCCGGCCGCTCAGGCCGGAACGCGGGCACCCGGCGCGGAAGTCGGCTCCCGGGCACGGGCATATCACGGGCACCTCACTGGCCGTCAGCTTCCCGCACGCCCCGCACATGTCACGCCGTAAGGCCTCGGAGAGCCCCGGATACATGAGTGAGGCCCGCCCCCCGAAGGGAGCGGGCCTCACTCAGTGCTCTACAGCTACAGCTACTGCCGATGAGCGACCGGGGTCAGAGCGTCAGCTCTGGCCGCCCGCCAGCTTCTCGCGCAGCGCGGCCAGTGCCTCGTCCGACGCCAGGGCGCCGGAGTTGTCATCGGACTCCGAGGAGTACGAGCCGCCGCCGCCACCGGTGCCACCCGAGGCAGCCGGAGCGCTGCCGGCCGGGGCGGCAGCGCCCTCGGCAGCAGCGGCCTCGTCGGCCTCGCGGGACTTGATGACCTGGGCCTGGTGCTGCTCGAAGCGCTGCTGCGCCTCGGCGTACTGCGTCTCCCAGACCTCGCGCTGAGCCTCGAAGCCCTCGAGCCAGTCGTTGGTCTCGGGGTCGAAGCCCTCGGGGTAGATGTAGTTGCCCTGGTCGTCGTACGACGCGGCCATGCCGTACAGCGTCGGGTCGAACTCGACCGAGGCCGGGTCGCCACCGAAGGACTCGTTGGCCTGCTTCAGCGAGAGACTGATGCGACGGCGCTCGAGGTCGATGTCGATGACCTTGACGAAGATCTCGTCGTTGACCTGGACGACCTGCTCCGGGATCTCCACGTGGCGCTCGGCCAGCTCGGAGATGTGAACCAGACCCTCGATGCCCTCGTCGACGCGCACGAACGCACCGAACGGAACGAGCTTCGTGACCTTACCCGGGACGACCTGACCGATCTGGTGCGTCCGGGCGAACTGCTGCCACGGGTCTTCCTGCGTCGCCTTGAGCGACAGGGACACGCGCTCGCGGTCCATGTCCACGTCGAGAACCTCGACGGTGACTTCCTGGCCGACCTCGACAACCTCGGACGGGTGATCGATGTGCTTCCAGGACAGCTCGGAGACGTGCACGAGACCGTCGACGCCACCCAGGTCCACGAAGGCACCGAAGTTGACGATCGAGGAGACGACGCCGGAGCGGACCTGACCCTTCTGCAGGGTCGTGAGGAACGTCTGGCGAACCTCGGACTGCGTCTGCTCGAGCCAGGCGCGGCGGGACAGGACCACGTTGTTGCGGTTCTTGTCCAGCTCGATGATCTTGGCCTCGAGCTCCTTGCCCACGTAGGGCTGGAGGTCGCGGACACGACGCATCTCGACGAGGGAGGCCGGCAGGAAGCCACGGAGGCCGATGTCGAGGATGAGACCACCCTTGACGACCTCGATGACGGTACCGGTGACGATCCCGTCTTCTTCCTTGATCTTCTCGATGGTGCCCCAGGCACGCTCGTACTGAGCGCGCTTCTTCGAGAGGATCAGGCGGCCTTCCTTGTCCTCCTTCTGGAGAACCAGGGCCTCGATCTCGTCGCCGACCTTGACGACCTCGTTCGGGTCGACGTCGTGCTTGATCGAGAGCTCGCGGCTCGGGATGACGCCTTCGGTCTTGTAACCGATGTCGAGGAGAACCTCGTCCCGGTCAACCTTGACGATGACGCCGTCAACGATGTCGCCATCGTTGAAGTACTTGATCGTCGCGTCGATCGCCGCGAGGAACGCGTCCGCGTCGCCGATGTCGTTGACCGCAACCTGCGGAGTGGTGGCGGTGGTCTCGGTGCTGCTCGTCATGTGGGAAAGGGCTCCGGTACGGACAGAGAGTCGTAGGTACTGCTACGCCGTAAGCCCGTATCGCCTCTGCAGAAGCCGGACAGCCTGGAAAGCGACCAACCCGTTGTACGGGCGCCGCCTCGACAACCGAGGGGACATGCAACAGACGCGAGCGCGGCCTGCTAGGTCTGAGGCGCGCAGGCTCGCAGCGCAACTTGTAGCATACGGGGGCAGCCGGACAGGGTCAATGCGCGAAGGCGCACACCCGGGGCACAAGGGCCCATTCCCGGCACATTTCATGTTCACCGAGGCCACATCGGCCACGGCGAGGTGTCTCACGCACGCCCGCGTGTGCGGCGGGTGAAGGCAAACTACAGCGACGGGCACGATGAGCCAAGAGATCCATGACGCCGAACCGGAAGCGACGCGCCGCAACGCCGGAGAATCGGAAAGCAGCCGGGCAAGTCGCGGCTGGTGGGACCGGAACGCCGACGAGTACCAGAGCGATCACGGGGCCTTCCTCGGGGACGACCGCTTCGTCTGGGGACCGGAGGGACTCGACGAGGCCGACTCGGCACTGCTCGGCCCCGCCGAGTCGCTGAAGGGCCTGGACGTCCTGGAGATCGGCGCCGGCGCCGCCCAGTGCTCCCGCTGGCTGGCCGCCCAGGGTGCGCGTCCGGTGGCCCTGGACCTCTCCCACCGCCAGCTCCAGCACGCGCTCCGCATCGGTGAGGGCCTCCCGCTCGTCGAGGCGGACGCGGGGAAGCTGCCGTTCCGGGACGCTTCCTTCGACCTGGCCTGCTCGGCCTACGGCGCCGTCCCCTTCGTCGCCGATCCCGTACAGGTGTTCCGGGAGGTGCGCAGGGTGCTGCGGCCCGGCGGCCGGTGGGTGTTCTCGGTGACCCACCCGATCCGCTGGGCGTTCCCGGACGAGCCCGGCCCCGAGGGCCTGTCGGTCGCCGCGTCGTACTTCGACCGTGTCCCCTATGTGGAACAGGACGAAGAGGGCGACGCCGTGTACGTCGAGCACCACAGGACACTCGGTGACCGGGTGCGGGACGTGGTGGCGGGCGGCTTCCGGCTGGTCGATCTCGTCGAGCCGGAGTGGCCCGCGTGGAACAGCCAGGAGTGGGGCGGCTGGTCCCCTCTGCGCGGCAACCTCATCCCCGGGACGGCGATCTTCGTCTGCGAACGGGACTGACGCCACCCTGGCGAGCGGTACCGACCCGTCCCTGGCGAGCGGGACCACCCGTCCCTGGCCGGGACCGACCCGCAGGGGACGTGGGCCGTCCCTGCCCCGTGGGGCTGCCCCTCCCTGGCGTACCGGGCTGTCGGTGCGGCGTACGAGACTGGGGGCGTGATCCGTACCGACGCGCTGGACCAGTTGCCCGTACGTACCGCTGTGCCCGCCCTGGAGCGGGCGCTCGACGAGCGGGGCGTCGCCGTGCTCTGCGCGCCCCCCGGCACCGGCAAGACGACCCTCGTTCCGCTGGTCCTGGCCGGACTGACCGGTCCGGGCCCGGTGCGGCGGGTCGTCGTCGCCGAGCCCCGGCGGATCGCCGCGCGGGCCGCGGCCCGGCGGATGGCCTGGCTGCTCGGTGAGCAGCCGGGCGGCCGGGTGGGATTCACGGTCCGCGGGGAGCGGGTGGTGGGGCGCGACACAGTGGTGGAGGTCGTCACCACCGGAGTGCTCCTCCAGCGGCTCCAGCGCGACCAGGAGCTCGCCGGGACCGATGTGGTGATCATCGACGAGTGCCACGAACGGCATCTCGACGCGGACACCGTCGCCGCGTTCCTGCTCGACGTACGGGCCGCCCTGCGGCCGGACCTGCGGCTGCTGGCCGCCTCGGCGACGACCGACGCGGAGGGCTGGGCGCGACTGCTCGGTGACGCCCCGGTCGTGGAGGCGCAGGGGGTGTCACATCCGGTGGAGGTCGTATGGGCACCGCCGCCCCGCCCGGTGAGACCGCCGCACGGGCTCAGGGTCGATCCGGCGCTGCTGACGCATGTCGCCTCGGTGGTGCGCCGGGCGCTCGCGGAGCGTGCGGGGGACGTGCTCTGTTTCCTGCCCGGGGTCGGTGAGATCGGGCGCGTCGCGGGGCAGCTCAGCGGGGTGTCCGCCGAGGTGCTCCAGGTGCACGGGCGGGCTCCGGCCGCCGTGCAGGACGCGGTGCTGGCCGGTTCGTCCGGTGTGCGCCGGGTGGTGCTGGCGACCTCGGTCGCCGAGTCGTCGCTGACGGTGCCCGGAGTGCGGGTCGTCGTCGACTCGGGCCTCGCCAGGGAACCCCGTACCGACCATGCGCGGGGCCTGAGCGCCCTGACGACCGTACGCGCCTCGCAGGCAGCAGGGCGGCAGCGGGCGGGGCGGGCCGAGCGCGAGGCTCCGGGAGCGGTGTACCGGTGCTGGGAACAGGCCGAGGACGGGCGCCTCGCACGCTTCCCCTCACCGGAGATCAAGGTCGCCGACCTCGCGGCGTTCGCGTTGCAGGCGGCGTGCTGGGGCGATCCCGGGGCCTCGGGGCTGGCGCTGCTCGATCCGCCGCCGGCCGGGGCGATGGGCGCGGCCCGGGAGGTACTGACGGCGGTGGGCGCGGTGGACGCGGCGGGGCGGGTGACCGACCGGGGCGTGCGGATGTCCCGGCTCGGCCTGCACCCCCGGCTGGCACGGGCCCTGCTGGACGGGGCCGCCGAGGTGGGCGGGCACCGCGCGGCCGAGGTGGTGGCGCTGCTGAGCGAGGAGCCGCCCCGGGAGTACGGGGACGATCTGGCGGCGGCCCTGCGTACCGCACGGCGTGGACAGGACGGATACGCGGCGCGCTGGCGGCAGGAGGTGCGGCGGCTGTCGTCCTCCCTGGGGGAGTCGGCGAACAAAGCCTCCGGGTCCGACGACGCGGCGGCCGGGCTGGTCGCGGCTCTGGCGTTTCCGGAGCGGGTGGCGCGGGCGCGGGGCGAGGGAACGTTCCTGATGGCGTCGGGGACGGGAGCGGAGCTCCGTGAGGGTTCACGGCTGCGCAGCGCGCCCTGGCTCGCGGTCGCGGTCGCGGACCGGCCCGCGCACTCGGCGTCCGCGCGCGTACGGCTGGCCGCCGTCGTCGACGAGGACACCGCGCGGCTGGCAGCCGGGCATCTGCGGTTCTCGGGCGAGGAGGTGCGCTGGGTGGACGGTGATGTCGTGGCCCGGTCCGTGGAGCGGCTCGGGGCCGTCGAACTGTGGGTGCGCGGCCTGAAGCAGCCGAAGCCCGAACTGGTGCGCGGGGCGTTGCTCGATGGGCTGCGGCGCGAGGGCACCGGGCTGCTGCGGTGGAGCCGGGACAGCGAACAGCTCCGGTCGCGGCTGGCCTTCCTGCACCGGGAGCTGGGGGCGCCGTGGCCCGACGTGGCGGACGAGGCCCTGCTGGAGCGTGCCGATGAGTGGCTGGAGCCCGAGCTGTCGCGGGCGCGGAGGCGTTCGGACCTGGCGCGGATCGACGCCGGGCAGGCCGTGCGGCGGCTGCTGCCCTGGGCGACGGGTGAGGCGGCCCGGCTCGACGAGCTGGCACCGGAGCGCATCGAGGTGCCGAGCGGATCCCGTATCCGGGTCGAGTACGGCGGGACGCAGCCCGTACTCGCGGTGAAGCTCCAGGAACTGTTCGGGCTGCGGGAGACGCCCCGGGTGGCCGGGGTGCCCGTACTGGTCCATCTCCTGTCCCCCGCCGGGCGTCCGGCGGCGGTCACGGCGGATCTGGCGTCGTTCTGGCGCGAGGGCTACAAGGCCGTCCGCGCCGAGCTGCGCGGCCGGTACCCGAAGCATCCGTGGCCCGAGGACCCGACGACGGTCGAGGCGACCCGCTTCACCTCGGCGCGGCTCAGGCGGGAGTAGCGTCCGGCCCCGGCGAGGGTGCGCCGGGACGGCGGGAGCGCGCTTCCAGCCAGAGGGCGAGCGCCAGGAGTCCGGTGGAGAGGAACAGGAAGCCCCACGGCAGGTACGAGGTCAGCAGGAGGATCAGGACGCGCTGGGACCTGACCAGCTCGACGGTGTCCACGATGTAGTCCTCGCGCATCTTCACATGCCCGGCGAACGCGGTGACGGTGTCCTCGGACATCCCCATCTTCTTCGCGTCGCGCAGTTCCTCGCGGTGGATCTCCTCGCCGTTGACGGGCGCTCCGGTGACCGGATCGACCCAGAACATGCGCTTGGTGGTGTACCAGCGGGTCATGCCCGTCTTGGCCACCTGCGCCGCGGTGATCCCCTTGACGGGCATCTTCTTCGGCATCGGGACCCGGGTCCACGGGATGGTCTGCTCGAAGTAGTAGACGTCCATGCCGCGGAAGGTGCGGGTGCCCTTGTAGTGGATGGGCGCGGTCGTACGGCTCTGGGCGTCGAAGTACTCGTAGTCACGCTTCTCGGTGAGGAAGGGCCACTTGTACTCGATGCCCTCGCGGCGGACCGGATCGCCGTCGACCATTTCGCCGGTGGCGTGGACGGGGTCCTGGCTGTGTGCGTCGAAGATGTAGCGCTCGGGGATCTGGGAGACCATCTTGCCGTCGGGGCCCTCGATGTAGGAGAGCGAGTCCCAGACGACGACATCGCGTCCCGCGCCGCGCTCGATCTTCTCGGACTCCTCCACGTTGCCCTTGAGGGTCTGCACGATGGTCACCTTCTCGACCTGCTCGGACCTGAGAGTGCCGTAGTCGAGAAGGGTGGCGGGCTTCGCCTCCAGGACCATCTCCTGGTACTGGCCCGGCGGGACCTTCGCCAGCCTCGGGAAGGCGTACCAGCGCAGCAGTGGTGACATGGCGGCGAAGAAGACGGCGAAGGCCAGGAGTACGAGGCCGGCTCGGCGGCGCATGGTGGTGTCCTCCCTCTGTGTGCTGCCCGGGTGTGCCGCGGGCGGGTGCTTTCGCGTTACCTCTTGGGTCCCGGAACCGTGGTCAGCAGGGGTTTGGGCGAGGTCTCGCCGGGTGGCGCTCCGATCGCGGTGACGGTGAACACGAGCGCGAGGGCTGCGGCCAGTCCGATGGCCGCGGCGACGAGGGCACGCATGGCTCGGCCTCCCGGAGAACACGGATCTGATGAAGCGTCAGGGTTGGGCACCGTAGCAACAGAGGCGTGAGATGAGAACACGCGGGCGCGAGGCGGGGGCAGAAAGGCGGCAAGCACGGCCGCCCCTCCGCCCGCGAGGGCGGAGGGGCGGCCGTGCTTGCCGAGGCGGGCAGTGGTCAGGACACCGTGAGCACGATGTCGAGCGTGGCACCGCCCTCGGTGGTGAGACGCAGCGTGTACGTACCCGGGGTGCTGTCGGCGTGGATCACCGGCAGGGTCAGCAGGCCGCCCGCATCGGTCGTGAGGCCCTGAAGGGTGCGTACGGGGACACCGCCCTCGCCCTCGAAGTACGGACCCTTGCCGTTCGCGGCCGGCTGCTCCGCGTCGGTGATCATCGTGGCGGTGACAGCCACTCCGGCGGCCGCGGCGCCCTTGTGGGTCGCCTTGACCTGCACGGCTTCGAACCGCTCCCCGGCGGCGGCCGTCACGGCCGCTTCCCCGGTCCTGGCGAGGGCATCGGCCTGGCGGGCGGTGACCGTCGCACCGAAGGTCAGCGTGCGCGGATTGGTGGTGCCCGCGACGGCCGTCACCTTGAACGCACCGGTCCGCTCGCCCGCTCGCAGCACCGGGGAGGTCACCGTACCGTCGGCCCCGGTGCGCAGCGTGATGGCGGTCAGCCCGCCGGTGAAGCGCGTGTCGGTGTCACCGGTGATGGTGAAGGTCACGGACGCCTTGGCGAGCGGGGCACCGAGGGTGTTCCTCGCCCGCACACCGACCCGCTCGCCGAACGCCTGGCCCGCCGTAGCGGTCAGCGGGCCCGTGCCGGCGTTCTCCAGGCTGCCGAGCGTCGGCGGCCGCGTAGGGCCGGGGGTGGTCGGCGGCGTCGTGGTGGGAGGCGTCGTCGTGGGCGGGGTGGTGGGAGGAGCGGTGGGCGGCGGCGTGGGGCCGGGAGTGGCCGGGCCACCGGTCGTCGGCGGCTTCGGGTTCGGGCTCTCGGCTCCGCCGGGAGCACCGGACGCGGGCGGCGTGGGCGAAGGACTCGCCGAACCGCCGCCGCTGCCGCCGCTGCCGCCGCTGTTGCCACGGGGGCCGGCCGGCAGGACTCCGCTGCCGTCGGGAACCTCGTGCGTGCCGCGCTTGTAGTAGTCGAACCAGGAGCGCACCGTCTGCAGGTACTCGCGCGACTGGTTGTAGCTCAGCACCGCCCGGTCGAGGTCGGTGGCGACCGACAGGTCTCGGGGACCGGCACAGAGATAGAGACCGGCCGCGAGTGCGGCGTCGTAGATGTTGTTGGGGTTCTTGCGCCCGTCGCCGTTGCCATCCTGGCCCCAGGCCGCCCATGTGGAGGGGATGAACTGCATCGGGCCGACCGCGCGGTCGTGGGTGGCGTCGCCGTCGAACGCCCCGCCATCGGTGTCCTTGATGAGGGCGAAGCCCTGGCCGTTGAGAGCCGGTCCGAGGATCGGGGAGTAGGTGGTGCCGTCCGCGTCGACGCGGCCGCCGCGTGCCTGCCCCGACTCGACCTTGCCGATCGCCGCGAGGAGCTGCCACGGCAGACGGCAGGCGGCGTCGCTCCCGGCGACGGACTGCTCGGCCTTCTTGTACGCGGCCAGGATCGAGGCGGGTATCCCGGCTTCCGCGCTGCCGGTGACCGGCAGATTCACGGAGGCGCCCGGCTTGTCGGGCGTGGTGAGCGGCGGAAGGTCCGTGTGGTAAGGCGAGTTGCCCGTGGCCGCGCTGTCACCGGGCGACGAGGAACCGGCCGTCTTCTGGTCCCCGCTGCCCGCGTCGTCGGCCAGTGGTGCGCCGGGGCCCTGTGAGGCGGTGAGGGCTGCCACGGCGGCGGCGGCCACCGCTGTGGTGGTGGCCCCCCTGCGCAGTCGGTGGCCGAATTGCGCTGCCATACGTTCTGGTCCCTCCCCGTCGACGGCTGCTCGCACTCCCCAGCGCGAGAACTCAGGCGACCCTACGACAACTCCTGCCGCCCGGACACCGTGCATTGACCGGTTCTTACCGTATTTTCACCTTCCAGACAGCAAGTTGTACGGCATGCCGTGAGTGGGGTACAGGGCGCCCGGAGAGCTCGCCCATACTTGCGCCCATGCCGTTCACGCTCAGTCATGCCGCCGCCGTGCTGCCGGGAATCCGCAGGACGGGCACCGGGCGCGGTCCGCTCGTCGCCTCGGCCCTCGTCGCCGGTTCGTTCGCACCCGATGTGACCTACTACGCGGACACCGCGATCCCAGGAGCGATGGAGTTCGGTCAAGTGACGCACGCCGTATGGGGTGTGTTCACCGTGGACGTCCTCATCGCCGCGATGCTGGTGGCGCTCTGGCTGCTGCTGCGTGAGCCACTGGTGGCGCTGCTGCCCACCCGCCGACAGGGACGGGTCTACGCGTTCCTGCGGGGGCAGCCGCGGGAACCCGGCCGTCCACGGCCCCTTGCAGCACTCCGGTTCGCGCTGTCCGCGGCCATCGGAGCGGCCACCCATGTCGGCTGGGACGCGTTCACCCATCACGACCGGTGGGGAACGGAGCTGATCCCGGCACTCAACGCAAGCGTGGCGGGCTTCCCCGCCTACCAGGTCCTGCAGTACGGAAGTTCGGCGGTGGCGCTGACGGGGATCATCTGGTTCACGGTATCGGCGCTGCGTCGCACCGGGACGGCCCCGGTGCCGGACGCTGTGCCCGAACTGGGCCGGCGCGAGCGGTGGTTTGCCTGCGGGCTGCTGGCCCTCTGCGTACTCCTCGGCGTCATCCACCGCTGCGCACGCTGGTACGCCTACTTCGGGCAGATCTCCACGCCGCTCGACATCATCCCGACCGCCTGCTTCGGCGCCGGGGCCGGGCTGGCGGCCGGACTCGTGCTGTACGGGGTGTGGATGCGGCTGCGGAGCGACGGGCGCCCCGGACGCACCGCACGCACCGCACGCACCGCACGCACCGCACGCACCGCACGCACCGGGGATACGAGCCCGGTCTGACGGAACGCTCCCGTCCGGGAACCCGCTGATCCAGCCGGCCCGCCGCTGCCCCCGCCCCGCTGCTGCCCTCAACCCCGTTGAAGGCACCGACGCGTGACCCGCCCGGCCGTGCCGGAGGCCGGGGCTCGTCGCCCCGGCCCCGTGCGTCAGTGCGCGGCGGACTCCCAGTCCGGGCCCACGCCGACCGAGACGTCCAGCGGGGCACGCAGCTCCACCGCCGTCGCCATCTCATGGCGCAGGATCTTCTCGACCCGCTCACGTTCGCCCCGCGCGATCTCCAGGACGATTTCGTCGTGGACCTGGAGCAGCATCCGCGACTCCAGCTTCGCCTCGGTCAGGGCCCGGTCCACATGAAGCATCGCGACCTTGACGATGTCGGCGGCCGTCCCCTGGATGGGAGCGTTGAGCGCCATCCGCTCGGCCGTCTCCCGACGCTGACGGTTGTCGCTGTTCAGGTCGGGGAGGTAACGGCGGCGACCGAAGACCGTCTCGGTGTATCCGGTGGCCCTGGCCTCCTCGACGACCCGGTGCAGATAGTCACGGACTCCGCCGAAGCGCTCGAAGTAGGTGTCCATCAGACCGCGCGCCTCACCGGCCTCGATGTTCAGCTGCTGGGACAGACCGAACGCGGAGAGCCCGTAGGCCAGCCCGTACGACATGGCCTTGATCTTGCGGCGCATCTCCGCGTCGACGGCGGACTTCTCGACGCCGAACACCTGCGAGGCGACCGTGGTGTGCAGGTCCTCCCCCGAGGTGAACGCCTCGATCAGACCCGCGTCCTCCGACAGGTGCGCCATCACGCGCAGTTCGATCTGGCTGTAGTCGGCCGTCATCAGCGAGTCGAAGCCCTCGCCCACGACGAAGCCGCGGCGGATCGCCCGGCCCTCGTCCGTACGGACCGGGATGTTCTGGAGGTTCGGGTCGGTGGAGGAGAGCCGGCCCGTCGCCGCGACCGTCTGGTTGAACGTGGTGTGGATCCGGCCGTCCGCCGCGATCGTCTTGACCAGACC
Organism: Streptomyces finlayi; assembly: GCF_014216315.1. Lineage (NCBI taxonomy): Bacteria > Bacillati > Actinomycetota > Actinomycetes > Kitasatosporales > Streptomycetaceae > Streptomyces > Streptomyces finlayi. Next base: position 6,204,567 of record NZ_CP045702.1, on the reverse strand, counting down.
CTCGACCGTGACCCTGAGCTTCGCCTGCTCGCGGTGGCGCAGCATGATGACCGGCAGCTCGTGCTCGGTCTGCGCGGCCAGCCAGGCCAGGGCGTCGGCGTCCGTGGTGAACCCGGTCTTCGTCTTCTTCGTCTTCGGCAGGCCCAGCTCGCCGAAGAGGACTTCCTGAAGCTGCTTGGGCGACCCGAGGTTGAACTCGCGGCCCACCGCGGCGTGCGCCTCCTTCACCGCCTGCTGCACCGCACCGGCGAACTGCTGCTCCATGCCCTCCAGATGGGCACGGTCGGCGGCGATGCCGTGCCGCTCCAGCCGGGCCAGGAGGATCGAGGTGGGCAACTCCATGTCGTGCAGCAGCTCAAGGGCGCCGACCTCCTTCAGCCGCACCGTGAACGCGTCACCGAGGTCGAGAATCGCTCGGGCCTGCGCCATCAGGGCGTCGGCCTCGGCCTGGTCGTCGGCGCCGAAGGCCAGCTGTCCGTCACCCGCGGCGGCGGGAGCGAGCTCACGGCCGAGATACTCCACGGCCAACGCGTCCAGCGCGAAGGAACGGCGGCCCGGCTTGACCAGGTACGCGGCGAGCGCGGTGTCCATCGCGACACCCTCGATCTGCCAGCCCTGGTCCGGGAAGACCCGCATGGCGCTCTTCGCGTTGTGCAGCACCTTCGGCCGCTTCGGGTCCGCGAGCCAGGCCGCGAACGCCTGCTCGTCGGCCTCGTCCAGCCGCGCCGGGTCGATCCAGGCGGCCGCCCCGTCGGCCGCGGCGAGCGCGACCTCCGTCACCGTGCCCGTCCCCAGGGCCCAGGTGTCGACCGAGGCGACGCCGAGCGGCTGACCCCCGTGGGCCGCCAGCCAGGGCGCCACGTCGCCCGCGCCCAGCACCGCACCGTCCAGCTCGACACCCGCCGCGGGCGCCGGGCTCTCGCCCTCGACGGCGCCCGGGTCGACGGCCAGCAGCCGCTCACGCAGGCTCGGGTTACGGATCTCCAGAACATCCAGCACCCCGGTGACCGCCGTGCGGTCGTACGGAGCACGCTCCAGGTCCAGCGGGCCCTTCGGCAGCGCCACGTCACGGACCATCTCGGTCAGCCGCCGGTTCATCTTCACCGCGTCCAGATGATCACGGAAATTCTGGCCCGCCTTGCCCTTGACCTCCTCGGCACGCGCCACCAGGTCGCCGAACGAACCGAACTGGTTGATCCACTTCGCGGCCGTCTTCTCACCCACACCCGGAATACCCGGAAGGTTGTCCGACGGGTCACCGCGCAGCGCCGCGAAATCCGGATACTGCTGAGGCGTGAGCCCGTACTTCTCCTCGACCTTGGCCGGCGTGAAGCGCGTCAGCTCCGAGACACCCTTGGTCGGATACAGCACCGTCACGTTGTCCGTGATCAGCTGGAACGAATCCCGGTCACCGGTGACGATCAGCACCTCGAAGCCCGCCGCCTCCGCCTGCGTCGCCAGCGTCGCGATGACGTCGTCGGCCTCGAAGCCGTCGATCGCGAACCGGTCGGCACGCATCGCGTCCAGGAGCTCACCGATCAGCTCGACCTGCCCCTTGAACTCGTCAGGAGTCTTGGAGCGGTTCGCCTTGTACTCCGGGAACTCCTGTGCGCGCCACGTCTTGCGGGACACGTCGAACGCCACCGCGAAATGCGTGGGCGCCTCGTCGCGCAGCGTGTTCGCCAGCATCGACGCGAAGCCGTACACGGCGTTCGTCGGCTGCCCCGTCCCCGTCGTGAAATTCTCCGCGGGCAGCGCAAAAAACGCCCGGTACGCCAGGGAGTGCCCGTCCATCAGGAGCAGGCGCGGTCGGTTGTCTGCCGTCTTCTTCGATGCCGTCTCAGCCACACACCCGATCCTGCCACGGCCCACTGACAATCCGGACCGGGCACGGCACCGCACAGCCCGTATCGCACTGTGCGAGGGCCCCTGTCGGTGACGCGTGACAGGATCGTGAGCAGGCAGGAACACCCACAGGCAGGCTCAAAGGGGAGCATCATGGCCACCAGGCCCCCGACCGGTGACCCGGTCCAGGACGCGCCGCAGGTCGAAGCGGTCCAGCACTCGGCGGCCGGGCTGCCCGCCGTCGCCCACACCCTGCGCGTCGCCCAGCAGCAGATGGGCGTGCGCCGTACCGCGCAGACACTCCTCAAGGTCAACCAGAAGGACGGCTTCGACTGCCCCGGCTGCGCCTGGCCCGAAGGCGACAAGCGCCACACCGCCGAATTCTGCGAGAACGGCGCGAAGGCCGTCGCCGAAGAGGCCACCCTGCGCCGCGTCACCCCCGAGTTCTTCGCCACCCACCCCGTCGCGGACCTCGCCACCCGCAGCGGCTACTGGCTGGGACAGCAGGGCCGGATCACCCAGCCGATGTACCTGCCCGAAGGCGCCGAGCGGTACGAGGCGGTCCCCTGGGAGCATGCCTTCGCGATCATCGCCGAGGAACTGAAGGCGCTCACCTCCCCCGACGAGGCCCTGTTCTACACCTCCGGCCGCACGAGCAACGAAGCCGCCTTCCTGCTCCAGCTCTTCGCCCGGGAGTTCGGCACCAACAACCTCCCGGACTGCTCGAACATGTGCCACGAGTCGTCCGGCTCCGCACTCACCGAGACGATCGGGATCGGCAAGGGCAGCGTCTCCCTGGAAGACCTCCACCACGCCGACCTGATCATCGTCGCCGGTCAGAACCCGGGAACGAACCATCCCCGCATGCTCTCCGCCCTGGAACAGGCCAAGTCGGCGGGCGCGAAGATCATCTCGGTGAATCCGCTGCCCGAAGCCGGCCTGGAACGCTTCAAGAACCCGCAGACCCCCCTCGGCATGATCAAGGGCACCACCCTCACCGACCTGTTCCTCCAGATCCGGCTCGGCGGCGACCAGGCCCTCTTCCGCCTCCTCAACAAGATGATCCTGGAGACCGCAGGCGCCGTCGACGAAACCTTCGTACGTGAACACACCCACGGATACGAGGAGTTCGCGAAGACCGCCCGCACCGCCGACTGGGACACCACGCTCACCGCCACCGGCCTCGACCGCACCGCGATCGAAGAAGCCCTGACGATGATCCTCGCCTCCGAGCGCACCATCGTCTGCTGGGCCATGGGCCTCACCCAGCACAAACACGCGGTACCCACCATCCGCGAAGTGGTCAACTTCCTCCTGCTCCGCGGCAACATCGGCCGCCCCGGCGCCGGCGTATGCCCCGTACGCGGCCACTCCAACGTCCAGGGCGACCGCACCATGGGCATCTTCGAACGGCCCCCGGCCGCCTTCCTCGACGCCCTCGACAAAGAATTCGGCATCACCTCGCCCCGCCACCACGGCTACGACGTCGTGCGCTCCATCCAGGCCCTGCGCGACGGCGACGCCAAGGTCTTCTTCGCCATGGGCGGCAACTTCGTCGCGGCGACACCCGACACCACCGTCACCGAGGCCGCCATGCGCCGCGCCCGCCTCACCGTCCACGTATCGACCAAACTCAACCGCTCGCACACCGTCACCGGCACCCGCGCCCTGATCCTCCCCACCCTCGGGCGCACCGACAAGGACACCCAGGCGAGCGGCAAACAGTTCGTGACGGTCGAGGACTCCATGGGCATGGTCCACTCCTCCCGCGGCAACCTCACCCCCGCCGGCCCCCACCTGCTCTCCGAACCGGCGATCGTCGCCCGGCTCGCCCGCGCCGTCCTCGGCACCGCGTCCGCCACGAACTGGGAAGAGTTCGAGAAGGACTACGGCACGATCCGCGACCGCATCTCCCGCGTCGTCCCCGGCTTCGAGGACTTCAACGCCCGCGTCGCCGTACCCGGCGGCTTCACACTTCCCCACGCCCCACGCGACGAGCGCCGCTTCCCCACCACCACGGGCAAGGCCAACTTCACCGCCGCCCCCGTCGAATACCCCGAACTCCCCGAAGGCCGACTGCTGTTGCAGACCCTTCGCTCCCACGACCAGTACAACACCACGATCTACGGCCTCGACGACCGCTACCGCGGTATCAAGGGCGGACGCCGCATCGTCATGGTCAACCCCGCCGACGCCGAAGCCCTCGGCCTCACCGACGGCGGCTACACCGACCTCGTCAGCGAGTGGAAGGACGGAGTCGAACGACGCGCCCCCGGCTTCCGCGTCGTGCACTACCCGACCGCACGCGGCTGCGCCGCCGCCTACTACCCCGAGACCAACGTGCTCGTCCCGCTCGACGCCACCGCCGACACCAGCAACACCCCGGCCAGCAAGTCCGTCGTCGTGCGCTTCGAGAACACCCGGTGACAGGCACGCGGTGGCGCGCCCGCGCGCGACCCCGGCTCGCACGCGACGTACCTGGTGACGAACGTCGCAGCGGCCACCCACTAAGCGTTCGCTCAGCGGTCTGATAAGAACAGTGCACACATCGAAACAGTGCACACAGCAATCAGTCAGCGCAGACGATCGGAGCCGGACCCCATGGGCGAGCACACCACACCCACGTTCCCCCAGGAGATCATCGCCGAGTACGCCGCACTCGGCATCGACCTCCCCGCCCTCTTCTCCGCCGGACACCTCGGCGAGCGCATGGGCGTCACCGTCGTCGAGGCCTCCCCCGACCGCGTCGTGGGCACCATGCCCGTCGAGGGCAACACCCAGCCCTACGGACTCCTCCACGGCGGCGCCTCCGCCGTCCTCGCCGAGACCCTCGGCTCCATCGGCTCCATGCTGCACGGCGGCAGCACCAAGCTCGCCGTCGGCGTCGACCTGAACTGCACCCACCACCGGGGCGTACGCAGCGGCCTCGTGACCGGCGTCGCCACCCCCGTCCACCGCGGCCGCAGCACCGCCACGTACGAGATCGTCATCACCGACGAACAGGACAAGCGGGTCTGCACCGCCCGCCTCACCTGCCTGCTCCGCGACGCCCCCACCCCCGCCGCCGGATAGGCAACGACAGCCGCACACACCCCTGCCCGACCGGAACGCACCACACATTCCGGCCGGGCGGACCCATATCCCCACCGCCAACAGCCCGTTGACCAGCGACATTCGCCAACTCCCTTGACCCAGAAGCCTGTTCCATGAGGCACTCGTCAGCCACGCGGCGTCACAGCGGCCGGGCACACCTCCCCCGATGTAACCCTGCGTAACGTGCACGCAATGCGAACCCGGGCCCCCGAGGCCGGCACCGGACACCGGCGACGATGCCGCACGCCCGTCGGCACCCCCCGGGTGAGACAGCACCAAGATCACTTCAAGCGCCTTAACGGAGCTGCGCGTTCTCAGCATGCGGTCACTTCTCTGTCAAGCGATAAAGCCGCACATGTCCACACAGGCACCTCAAGCCTTCCTCAAGGGCATAACAAGAGAGTCACATCCTGCCGCTGCCCATCCCGGACCCCCGGCACTGCCCATAGAGTCACGGCCAGTCACCGCGCCGCCGGGTGTGTTTGCTGCACGGCCTAGTACCAGCCCAGTACGGCCCGGCGATCGTCACGGCACCTCAGCAGAGGAGGCCGCGCCAGGGAAAGGACCTCTTTCGTGCGACACCGTTCTTTGCTCATACTCACCGCAGTGCTCACCACCGGAGCACTCACACTCACCGCCTGCGGATCGCGCGAGGACGACAAGAAGAGCAGCGGCAGCGGCGACACCCAGACCGTCGTCATCGGCGTCGACGCCCCCCTGACCGGCGACCTCTCCGCCCTCGGCCTCGGCATCAAGAACTCCGCCGACCTCGCCGCCAAGACGGCGAACAAGGACAAGACGGTCCCGGGCATCAAGTTCGAGGTCAAGCCCCTCGACGACCAGGCCCAGCCGTCCGTCGGCCAGCAGAACGCCGCCAGCTTCATCAACGACAAGACCGTCCTCGGCGTCGTCGGCCCGCTGAACTCCGGCGTCGCGCAGTCGATGCAGAAGCCGCTCACCGACGCCAACCTCACCCAGGTCTCCCCGGCCAACACCGGCACCGAGCTGACCCAGGGCAACGACTGGAAGACCGGCGAGAAGAAGCGTCCGTACAAGACGTACTTCCGTACCGCCACCACCGACGCCATCCAGGGTGCCTTCGCGGCGAACTACCTCTTCAAGACCGCGAAGATCAAGGACGTCTACCTCATCGACGACCAGAAGCCCTACGGCGCCGGACTCGCCGCCTCCTTCAAGGCGACGTTCACCGAGCTCGGCGGCAAGATCGTCGGCTCGGACCACGTCAACCCCGACGACCGTGACTTCAACTCCGTCGTCACCAAGGTCAAGGGCTCCAAGGCCAAGGCCGTCTACTACGGCGGCGAGTACCCCGCCGGCGCACCCCTGAGCCAGCAGCTCAAGGACAGCGTGAAGATCCCGCTCATGGGCGGCGACGGCATGTACAGCGCCGACTTCATCACCCTGAACAAGAAGTCCCAGGGCGACATCGCCACCTCCGTCGGCAAGCCCGTCGAAGAGCTCGACTCCGCCAAGAAGTTCATCGCGGACTACAAGACGGCCGGCTACAAGGACGCCTACGAGGCGTACGGCGGCGGCACCTACGACGCCACCTGGGCGATCATCGAGGCCGTCAAGGCCGTAGTCGCCGAGAACGACGGCAAGCTCCCGGACGACGCCCGCGTCAAGGTCCTCGAGGCCATGAGCAAGGTCCAGTTCGAGGGCGTCACCGGCCCCGTCTCCTTCGACGAGTTCGGCGACACCACCAACACCATGATGACCGCCTACCAGGTCGACGGCGGCAAGTGGGTCTCCAAGCTCAGCGAGGCCGTCAAGTAGGTCCCGCAAGGACTCCCGGTCACACATAGCAACCAGACCGCGCGGGAGCGCTACGAGCGCTCCCGCGCGGTGCCATATCCGAACCACTCCACGGAGGCCCTGCGGTGAACGAACTGCCGCAACAGCTGGCCAATGGACTCATCCTCGGCGCGATGTACGGTCTCATCGCGATCGGTTACACGATGGTCTACGGAATCATCCAGCTCATCAACTTCGCACACGGCGAGATCTTCATGATCGGAGGCTTCGGTGCCCTCACGGTCTACCTCGGCCTTCCGTCGGGACTCTCCCTCATAGCTGCGATACCCCTCATGATCGCCGGTGGCGTCATCGCCGCCGTCGCCATCAGCATGGCCGCTGAACGCTTCGCCTACCGGCCCCTGCGCACAGCACCACGCCTAGCCCCCCTCATCACGGCCATCGGCCTCTCGCTCGCCCTCCAGCAAGCGGTGTGGATGTGGTACCCGAACGCCACGAAGGACCGCTCCTTCCCCCAGTTCGAGGGTGAGGCGTTCGAGATCCTCGGCGCCAACATCCAACGCGGAGACCTCTTCGTCCTCGTCGTGGCCCCCCTCTGCATGATCGCCCTCGGCCTCTTCGTCTCGAAGACCCGCGCAGGCCGCGGCATGCAGGCGACCTCGCAGGACCCCGACACCGCCAAGCTCATGGGCATCAACACCGACCGCATCATCGTCATGGCCTTCGCCATCGGTGCCGCGTTCGCCGCCGTCGCCGCCGTCGCCTACGGGCTCAAGAACGGCCAGATCGGCTTCCGCATGGGCTTCATCATGGGGCTCAAGGCCTTCACCGCAGCCGTACTCGGCGGCATCGGCAACATCTACGGCGCCATGCTCGGCGGAGTCGTACTCGGCATCGCCGAATCCCTCGCCACCGGCTACATGAGCGAGGTCCCCGGCATGGAACTCTTCGGAGGCGGCGCCTGGAAGGACGTGTGGGCCTTCGTCCTCCTCATCCTCGTCCTGCTCATCAGGCCCCAGGGCCTGCTGGGCGAACGCGTCGCGGACAGGGCGTGATACCGATGACCACCCAGAACGCACCGGCCTTCCTCGCCCTGCCCACCGCAGCCGCCCGCATCGCCACCACGGCGGGCGCGGCCATCGCCCTCACCGGCACCTTCCTCGCCTGGACCTGGACCGACGAATTCCCCGGCGACCTCACCGTCACCGGCTACCCCGGCGGCCTCCAGGTCCTCGCCCTCATCTGCGCGGCACTCACCCTGCTCTTCGCGCTCTCCGGATACGGCATCAAGGGACTGCGCTGGCTCACCCCAGGCGGCACCAACAGCCCCACCCGGCTCCTCGCCCTCGGCACCCTCGGCGTCGTCGGCTACTCCATCGGCGCCATCTCCGCAAAACTCGGCGGCGTCGTCAACCTCGAACCCGGAGCCTGGGTCAGCGCCACCGGCGCACTCATCGCCGTCATCGCCTCCCTCGGCCTCCCCGGCGACCTGCCCCTCGAAAAGGACAGCTCGCCGAACGCCTGGGAACGATTCCGCGACAGCCTCCGCGCCCCCGCGCCGAAGCGCATCAAGGACCTCCCCGCCTGGGCAGAGATCCTGATCATCGCCGGAGCCTTCGGCATCGGGCTGCACGTCTTCACGTACGGCATCGACACCGAATACGCCGAACTCTTCATCGGCTTCCTGATCGCCGTAGCCTTCGGCTTCACCGCGATCAGCCGCGCCGGGCTCATCGCCCGCATCACCGCACTCACCACCAAGCACCGCAACGTCACCGTCGCCGCAGCCCTCATCGCGGCGTTCTGCTTCCCCTTCACCCAGCAGAACGAGCAGTACGCCCTCATCGGCGCGAACATCCTCATCTTCGCGACCGTGGCACTCGGCCTCAACGTCGTCGTCGGCCTCGCCGGCCTCCTCGACCTCGGATACGTCGCCTTCCTCGGCGTCGGCGCCTACGCCGCCGCCCTGGTCTCCGGCTCCCCGATGTCACCCATCGGCGTCCAGTTCCCCTTCTGGGCCGCCGTCCTCACCGGCGCCGCAGCCTCACTCGTCTTCGGCGTCGTCATCGGCGCCCCGACACTCCGGCTGCGCGGCGACTACCTCGCCATCGTCACCCTCGGATTCGGAGAGATCTTCCGGCTCACCGTCAACGCACTCAACGGCGTCAGCGGCCCGGACCTCACCAACGGCTCCCAGGGCATCCCGAGCATCCCCGACCTCAACATCCTCGGATTCGACTTCGGGATCAGCCACGACATCGGCGGATTCACCCTCGGCAGGTCCGCCAACTACTACCTGCTGATGCTCGTCTTCACCGGCGTCGTCGTCATGGTGTTCCGCCGCTCCAACGAATCCCGCATCGGCCGCGCCTGGGTCGCCATCCGCGAGGACGAGACCGCAGCCACCGCCATGGGCATCAACGCCTTCCGGCTCAAGCTGCTCGCCTTCGCCCTCGGCGCCACCCTCGCCGGACTCGCCGGAACCGTACAGGCGCACGTCTCCTACACGGTCACCCCCGAGCAGTACCAGTTCGCCGGATCCGTACCGCCCAACTCCGCGTTCCTCCTCGCCGCCGTCATCCTCGGCGGCATGGGAACCCTGAGCGGACCCCTCGTCGGCGCCGCACTGCTCTACCTGATCCCGGCCAAACTGCAGTTCATGCAGGACTACCAGCTCTTCCTCTTCGGACTCGCACTCATCCTCCTGATGCGCTTCCGCCCCGAAGGCCTGGTCGCCGACCGCAGGAAGCAACTCGAATTCCACGAGACCGGCCAGCTCGACGTACCACCGGACGTACCACTCACCGACACGGCCGCCGGAACCACGAAGGCGGGGGCGTGACCGACATGACCAAGACAGCCACGACCACCACCGAGACCGGCACCCCCGTGCTCGACGCCAGCGGCGTCACCATGCGCTTCGGCGGACTCACCGCCGTACGCAACGTCGACCTCACCGTCAACGCGGGCGAGATCGTCGGTCTCATCGGCCCCAACGGCGCCGGCAAGACCACCTTCTTCAACTGCCTCACCGGCCTCTACGTCCCCACCGAGGGCAAGGTCAGCTACAAGGGCACCGTCCTGCCGCCCAAGCCCCACCTCGTCACCCAGGCAGGCATCGCCCGCACCTTCCAGAACATCCGGCTCTTCGCCAACATGACCGTCCTGGAGAACGTCCTCGTCGGACGCCACACCAGGACCAAAGAAGGCCTCTGGTCCGCGCTCCTGCGCCTCCCCGGCTACAAGAAGGCCGAGAACGCCAGCCGCGAACGCGCCATGGAACTCCTGGAGTTCATCGGCCTGCAGGACAAGGCCGACCACCTCGCACGCAACCTCCCCTACGGAGACCAGCGCAAGCTGGAAATCGCGCGCGCACTCGCCAGCGACCCCGGACTCCTCCTCCTGGACGAGCCCACCGCGGGCATGAACCCCCAGGAAACCCGCGTCACCGAAGAGCTCATCTTCGCCATCCGGGACCAGGGCATCGCCGTACTCGTCATCGAGCACGACATGCGCTTCATCTTCAACCTGTGCGACCGCGTCACCGTCCTCGTCCAGGGTGAAAAGCTCGTCGAGGGCACCGCCGACGTCGTCCAGGGAGACGAACGCGTCGTCGCCGCCTACCTCGGCACCCCCTTCGAAGGCGCCCCCGGCGCCGAAGAAGTCGCCGAAGTCGAAGCTGCGGAGGCCGAAGCCGCCGGAACGGCACCGGCCAAGACCGACACCACCACCGAGGAGGAGGACACCCGATGACCGCACTGCTCGAGGTCGAGGACCTCCGCGTCGCCTACGGCAAGATCGAAGCCGTCAAGGGGATCTCCTTCAGCGTCGAAGCCGGCCAGGTGGTCACCCTCATCGGCACCAACGGCGCCGGAAAGACCACCACCCTGCGCACCCTCTCCGGACTGCTCAAGCCACTCGGCGGCCGCATCCTCTTCGAGGGCAAGCCACTCGCCAACATCCCCGCACACAAGATCGTCGCACTGGGCCTCGCCCACTCCCCCGAGGGACGCCACATCTTCCCCCGGCTGACGATCACCGAGAACCTCCTCCTCGGCGCCTACCTCCGCAACGACAAGGCAGGCATCGAGAAGGACGTCCAGCGCGCCTACGACCTCTTCCCCATCCTCGGGGAACGCCGGAAGCAGGCCGCAGGCACCCTCTCGGGCGGCGAACAGCAGATGCTCGCCATGGGACGCGCCCTCATGTCCCAGCCCAAGCTGCTCATGCTCGACGAGCCCTCCATGGGCCTCTCCCCGATCATGATGCAGAAGATCATGGAGACCATCGTCGAACTCAAGGCGTCGGGCACCACGATCCTGCTCGTCGAGCAGAACGCCCAGGCCGCCCTGTCCCTCGCGGACCAGGGGCACGTCATGGAGGTCGGCAAGATCGTCCTCTCCGGCACCGGAGCGGACCTCCTGCACGACGAGTCCGTCCGCAAGGCGTACCTCGGCGAGGACTGACACCCTCCGCACTCCGCACGCGAAGGAGGCCCGCACCCCGATCGATCCGGGGTGCGGGCCTCCTTCGTACGTGTGCGTGTACGGGGCTACTCGGCCGCCTTCTTCTTCTCCTCGGCGTCCTCGATGAGCGCCTCGGCGAGCTGCTGCATGGAGAGCCTGCGGTCCATCGACGTCTTCTGGATCCAGCGGAACGCGGCGGGCTCGGAGAGGCCGTAGTCCGTCTGCAGGATGCTCTTCGCACGGTCGACCAGCTTCCGGGTCTCCAGCCGCTGCGAGAGGTCCGCGACCTCACCCTCCAGCGCCTTCAGCTCCGCGAACCGCGACACCGCCATCTCGATGGCCGGCACCACGTCGCTCTTGCTGAACGGCTTCACGAGGTACGCCATCGCCCCGGCGTCCCTGGCCCGCTCGACGAGGTCGCGCTGCGAGAACGCGGTGAGCATCAGGACCGGCGCGATGGACTCCTCGGTGATCTTCTCCGCTGCGGAGATCCCGTCGAGCACGGGCATCTTCACATCGAGGATCACGAGGTCCGGCTTGTGCTCCCGGGCCAGCTCGACGGCCTGCTGCCCGTCACCGGCCTCACCGACGACCGAGTAGCCCTCTTCCTCCAGCATCTCTTTGAGGTCGAGGCGGATGAGGGCCTCGTCCTCGGCGATGACGACACGGGTCGTCAGCGGCGGGACGTGCGACTTGTCGTCGTCGACGGCGTCTACGGGCTGGGGCGACTCGGGGGTGGTCACGGGGCTCCTCGTTGCGGGGCAGATGCAGCTGCCTTGAGCCTACCTAGCTGCGGTATGGTGGTCGCGCAGCGGGTCGCAAGAATCCTTCGATTCCGCAAGCCCCGGTAGCCCAATTGGCAGCAGGCAATGGATTCAAAACCCATACAGTGTCGGTTCGAGTCCGACTCGGGGCACTTTTCCTTCGATTCGAAGGTTGCAGGGAAACGGCAGACATTCACGTGATCGTGTGACTGCAGTGCCGTTTCCACTTCCGAGCAGGTCGATCCGGTCAGGCTCGGCCACGTGTACGACCTTGAAACGCGCAAGCGCGCGCTGGCCCTCCTCGATCAGGGTTTCAGCCAGAACTCCGTGAGTAAGCAGACCGGCATTTCCCGTGCCGCGATCCGCTCATGGCTGGTCCGGATTGCCCCTCTAGACCGCTCCACCCCCTGCCCCAGATGCTGCGACACACCCGTGGCACCTCAAGACCCCGTTGCCTACAGCTACTTACTCGGCCTATATCTCGGTGACGGCTGCATCAGCGCCAACCGGCGGGGTGTGTACTCACTTCGTATCGCGTGCGCTGACGCATGGCCGGGCCTGATTGATGCCTACGCCGAAGCCATACGGAAGGTTCGGCCTTCCAACAAGGTATGCCGGGTGCAAAGTCAGGGCTGTCAGTACGTCACAAGCTTCAGCAAGCACTGGCCCTGCTTCTTCCCCCAGCACGGGTCCGGCAAGAAGCATGACCGCAGGATTGCCCTCGAACCCTGGCAGCAAAATATCGTCGATGCGCATCCCTGGGAGTTCATCCGGGGCCTGATCCACTCCGACGGCTGCCGCGTCATCAACTGGACCACCCGACTCATCGGCGGGAAGCAGCGCCGCTACGAGTACCCGCGCTACTTCTTCAGCAACCTGTCCGCCGACATCATGGGGCTATTCACCGACACGCTGGACCTGGTTGGCGTCGAGTGGAAGCGACCCAACTCGCGCAACATCTCCGTAGCCCGACGGGCGTCCGTCTCACTGATGGACGCCCACGTCGGGCCGAAATACTGAAGCTGCCTACTTCGGGCTGTCGTCCTCGCCGATGCGGTGGACGCGGACCAGGTTCGTCGAGCCGGCCACTCCCGGCGGGGAGCCTGCCGTGATCACCACGACGTCGCCCTTCCGGCAGCGGCCGATCCGCAGGAGCTCCTCGTCGACCTGGGCCACCATCGCGTCCGTCGAGTCGACGTGCGGACCGAGGAACGTTTCCACGCCCCAGGTGAGGTTGAGCTGGGAGCGGGTGGCCTGGTCGGGAGTGAAGGCCAGGAGCGGGATCGGGGAGCGGTAGCGGGAGAGACGTTTGACCGTGTCGCCGCTCTGGGTGAAGGCGACCAGGAACTTCGCGCCGAGGAAGTCGCCCATTTCGGCGGCCGCGCGGGCGACGGCGCCGCCTTGGGTGCGGGGTTTGTTGCGGTCGGTGAGGGGCGGGAGGCCCTTGGCGAGGATGTCTTCCTCGGCGGCTTCGACGATGCGGGACATCGTGCGGACGGTTTCGACGGGGTACTTGCCGACGCTGGTCTCGCCGGAGAGCATCACGGCGTCCGTGCCGTCGATGACCGCGTTGGCGACGTCGGAGGCTTCGGCGCGGGTGGGGCGGGAGTTGTCGATCATCGAGTCGAGCATCTGGGTGGCGACGATGACCGGTTTGGCGTTGCGCCTGGCGAGTTTGATGGCGCGCTTCTGGACGATCGGGACCTGTTCCAGGGGCATTTCGACGCCGAGGTCTCCGCGGGCGACCATGATGCCGTCGAAGGCGGCGACGATGCCGTCGATGTTGTCGACGGCCTGGGGCTTTTCGACTTTGGCGATGACGGGGAGGTGGCGGTTCTCCTCCTTCATGACGCGGTGGACGTCGTCGATGTCGCGTCCGCTGCGTACGAAGGAGAGGGCGATGATGTCGGCGCCGGTGCGCAGGGCCCAGCGGAGGTCGTCGATGTCCTTTTCGGAGAGGGCGGGGACGGAGACGGCGACGCCGGGGAGGTTGAGTCCCTTGTGGTCGGAGACCATGCCGCCTTCGATGACGGTGGTGTGGACGCGCGGTCCGTCGACTTCGGTGACTTCGAGGGTGACGCGGCCGTCGTCGATGAGGATGCGTTCGCCGGTGGTGACGTCGGCGGCGAGGCCCTCGTAGGTGGTGCCGCAGGCGTGGCGGTCGCCTTCCATGGGTTCGACGGTGATGGTGAAGTCGTCGCCGCGTTCAAGGAGTACGGGGCCTTCGCGGAAGCGTCCGAGGCGGATCTTCGGACCTTGAAGGTCGGCGAGGATGCCGACGCTGCGGCCGGTTTCGTCGGATGCGGTGCGTACGTGGTGGTAGCGCGCTTCGTGTTCGGCGTAGGTGCCGTGGCTGAGGTTGAGGCGGGCGATGTCCATTCCGGCTTCGACCAATGCCTTGATCTGGTCGTATGTGTCGGTTGCGGGTCCCAGGGTACAAACGATTTTTGCTCGGCGCATGGTTTGAGCCTAGACCTTACCTATCGGTAGGTAATTGGCTCTGCATGACACCTCAACAACCTTTGGGTGAAGGGTTATTGACAAGTGTTGAATTGTGCGGCGGGGTGCTCTGATGAGCGTCTATCGAAGTGCGGGTGGGGCGATGGTGAACGACGCTTCGACCTGGGCGTGGACGGTCTGGCGTACGGGTTCGAGGTCGATGGGTTCCGCGTCGGTGGCGAGTTCTGTCGTGCCGGCTGCGCTGTAGGCGATCCGTTGGCCGGCGAATCCGGCGCGTTCGGGGCGGCCGATGCCTGTGCCGGTGTCGGCGAGTTCCAGGAGGGCGCCGAGTTCGGTGTTGAGGGCCTCGGCGTATTCGCGGGCTCGCTGGACGGCTTCGCGTACGGCTTGGCGGCGGGCGGCGGAGTGGACGGGTGAGTCGGGGCGGAGGGCCCACCAGGGGCCTTCGACGCGGGTGAGTTCCTGGTCGGCGAGGCGGCTGGTGAGTTCGCCGAGTGCGGTGAAGTCGGTGAGGGTGACGTTGAGCTGGACGTTGCCGTGGTAGGCGCGGACGCGTTCGCCGCGGCCGTGGCGGGTGAGTTCCGGGCTGATGGAGAGGGTGCCTGTTTCGAGTGTGTCGATGGCTTCGCCGTAGCTCTTGATCAGGTTGATGGCTTGGGTGTTGCGTCGGGTGAGGTCGTCGAGGGCGGTGCGTCGGTCGGTGCCGCGGGCGGAGACGGTGACGTAGATGCGGGCGGTCTCGGGGTCGGCTTCGATGCGGGCTTCGCCGCGGACGGTGATGCGGGGGGTTTGCGGTGTTCCGTAGGGGCGGGGGGTGTCGTTTTCGGTCATGCGTTCACTGTGGCACGGGGGCGTGCGCGTGGTGGTCATCAGATCGAAACCTGCCCGGGGTGTTGTGTGAGGTGCTGACTGGGCCAGAATCTACGCGCGTTGCTCGATTGAACGAGGAGTCAAGGATGCCGTTGAACCGTAGGACGTTTCTGGGCCGTTCGGCTGCTGCCGGTGCGGGTGTGGCGATAGCGGGCGGTGCTGTCGCGGGGCAGGCCGTGGCGGCGGAGTCGGTGAGCCGGCGCCGTCCGGCGAAGCGGTACTCCTTCACCGTGATGGGGACGACCGACCTGCACGGCAATGTCTTCAACTGGGACTACTTCACGGACAAGGAGTTCGACGACAAGGCTCACAACGATGTCGGTCTGGCGAAGATCTCCACGCTCGTCGACCGGGTCCGGGAGGAGCGGGGGCGGCACAACACGCTGCTGATCGACGCGGGTGACACGATTCAGGGCACGCAGCTCTCGTACTACTACGCGAAGGTCGACCCGATCACGGCGAAGCGTGGTCCGGTGCATCCGATGGCGCAGGCCATGAACGCGATCGGGTACGACGCGGCGGCTCTCGGCAATCATGAGTTCAACTACGGCATTCCGGTGCTGCGGAAGTTCGAGGAGCAGTGTGATTTCCCGCTGCTGGGTGCGAACGCGCTGGATGCGAAGACGTTGCGGCCTGCGTTCGCCCCGTATGTGATGAAGCGGCTTCGTACGCCGCAGGGGCGGGATGTGCGGGTGGCGGTGCTGGGGCTGACGAATCCTGGGATCGCGATCTGGGACAAGGCGCATGTGGGCGGGAAGATGGTGTTCCCGGGTCTTGAGGAGCAGGCGGCGCACTGGGTTCCGAAGCTGCGGTCGATGGGCGCGGATGTGGTGATCGTGTCGGCGCATTCGGGTTCGAGTGGTACGTCGTCGTACGGGGATCAGTTGCCGTATGTGGAGAACGCGGCGGGTCTGGTGGCGGAGCAGGTTCCGGGGATCGACGCGATTCTGGTGGGGCATGCGCATACGGAGATTCCCGAGTACTTCGTGACGAACGAGGCGACGGGGAAGCAGGTCGTGTTGTCGGAGCCGTTGAAGTGGGGGCAGCGGCTGACGTTGTTCGACTTCGATCTGGTCTGGGAGCGGGGCCGTTGGTCGGTCGAGAAGGTCGGCGCGGAGGTGCTGAACTCGAACGAGGTGGCGGAGGACCCGAAGATCACGTCGCTGCTGGGTGATGAGCACACGAAGGTGGTGGCCTATGTGAATCAGGTCATCGGTACGTCGGTGGTGGCGATGTCGACGGCGCGGGCGCCGTGGCTGGACGAGCCGATCATCGATCTGATCAATCAGGTGCAGTCGGAGACGGTGAGGGCGGGGCTGGCGGGTGGTGCGTACGCGGCGTTGCCGGTGTTGTCGCAGGCGTCGTGTTTCTCGCGTACGGCGGGGATTCCGGCGGGCGAGGTGACGATCAGGGACGCGGCGGGGCTGTATCCGTTCGAGAACACGCTTGAGGCGCGGTTGCTGACGGGTGCGCAGTTGAAGGATTACCTGGAGTACTCGGCGCGGTATTACGTGCGGACGGCCGCGGGTGTGCCGGTGGATACGTCGAAGCTGACGAATGCGGACGGTATTCCGGATTACAACTATGACGCGGTGTCGGGGGTGGCGTATGACGTCGACATCGCGAAGCCGGTGGGTTCGCGGATCGTGGGTCTGACGTTCGAGGGTGCGGCGATCGATCCGGCGGCGCAGTTCGTGTTGGCGGTGAACAACTATCGGGCGAGTGGTGGGGGGAATTTCCCGCATGTGCCGGGTGCGAAGCAGGTGTGGGCGGATTCGGACGAGATCCGTAACACGATCATCAACTGGGTGAAGGCGAAGGGGTCGGTGGATCCGGCGGAGTTCGCGTTGGTGGGGTGGCGGTTGACGCGGGACGGTGTCCCGGTGTTCTAGCCGTGAGCAGTGGCGGCCGTTCCCCGGTTGGGCTGGGGGCGGCCGCTTTTTGCGTGTCGGTGGTCAGTTGGTTTGGACGAGGGGGACGCGTGCGGGGTTCTGGGCGGGGATTGTGGGGTTGTTGGCGGGGGTGAGGCCGAAGGTGGTGAAGGCGGTGCGGTCGGGGAGGGGGTAGGGGTTGGTTCCGGTGAGGTCGTTGAGGATGGTGGCGCTGCGCCAGGCGGCGAGGCCGAGGTCGGGGGCGCCGACGCCGTGGGTGTGGCGTTCGGCGTTCTGTACGTAGATGTGGCCGGTGACGGTGGGGTCGAGGTCGAGGCGGAAGTGGTTGTCGATGCGGGGGCGTGCGGAGGTGTCGCGGCGCAGGTAGGGGTCGAGGCCGGTGAGGAGGCCGTCGAGGGGGCGTTCGCGGTAGCCGGTGGCGAGGACGACGGCGTCGGTGGTGAGGCGGGAGCGGGTGCCTTGCTGGGTGTGTTCGAGGTGGAGTTCGACGCGGGTGTTGGCGAGGCGGCCTGCGGTGCGTACGCAGACGCCGGGGGTGAGGGTGGCGTCGGGCCAGCCGCCGTGGAGGGTGCGTCGGTAGAGCTCGTCGTGGATGGCGGCGATGGTGTCGGCGTCGATGCCTTTGTGGAGTTGCCATTGGTGGGGGACGAGTTCGTCGCGTACGGATTCGGGGAGGGCGTGGAAGTAGCGGCTGTAGTCGGGGGTGAAGTGTTCGAGGCCGAGTTTGGAGTACTCCATGGGGGCGAAGGCTGCGGTGCGGGCGAGCCAGTGGATTCTTTCGGCTCCGGTGGGGCGGGCGCGGAGGAGGTCGAGGAAGATCTCGGCGCCGGACTGGCCTGAGCCGATGACGGTGATGTGTTCGGCTTTGAGGAGGTTTTCGCGGTGGGTGAGGTAGTCGGCGGAGTGGATGACGGGGACGGAGTGGGCTTCGGCGAGGGGTTTGAGGTGTTCGGGGATGAAGGGTTCGGTGCCGACTCCGATGGCGACGTGGCGGGTGTAGGCGCGGCCGAGTGCTTCGGCTTCGCCGTCGGTGTCGAGTTGGGTGAAGTCGACTTCGAAGAGGTTGCGTTCGGTGTTCCAGCGGACGGCGTCGACCTGGTGGCCGAAGTGGAGTCCGGGGAGTTGGTTGCTGACCCAGCGGCAGTAGGCGTCGTATTCGGCGCGTTGGATGTGGAAGCGCTCGGCGAAGTAGAAGGGGAAGAGGCGGTCGCGGCTGCGTAGGTAGTTGAGGAAGGACCAGGGGCTGGCGGGGTCGGCGAGGGTGACGAGGTCGGCGAGGAAGGGGACTTGGAGGCTGGCGCCGTCGATGAGGAGGCCGGGGTGCCAGTGGAAGGCGGGGCGTTGTTCGTAGAAGGTGGCGGCGAGTGGTTGGGGGTGTCCGGGTGTGGCGGGTACGCCGTGGGCGAGGGCTGCGAGGGAGAGGTTGAAGGGGCCGATGCCGATGCCGACGAGGTCGTGTGGCTGGTCGGGTTCGGGGGTGGGCCGGTCGGTCATCGGGGTGTGCTGCCTTCCGTGAGGTCGTCTGTGACGGTGGTGACGTGGTTGATGAGGGTGTGGAGGTCGTGGGGGGTGGTGTGGGGGTTGAGGAGGGTTGCTTTGAGCCAGCGGTGGCCTTTGGCTTCGGCGCGGCCGAGTACGGCGTGTCCGCGGTTGAGGAGGGTGCGGCGGATGGTGGCGACGGTGTGGTCGGTGGCGCCGGTGGGGCGGAAGAGGACGGTGCTGATGGTGGGGCGTTGGTAGAGGTCGAGGGTGGGGTGTTGGGTGATGAGGTCGGCGAGTTGGTGGGCTGTGGCGAGGGTGCGGTCGATGAGGTCGGCGAGTCCGGTGCGGCCGAGTGCCTGGAGGGTGACGGCGATTTTGAGGGCGTCGGGTCTGCGGGTGGTGCGCAGGGAGCGGCCGAGGAGGTCGGGGAGTCCGGCTTCTGTGTCGTCGTCGGCGTTGAGGTAGGGGGCGTGGTGGTGGAGTGGGTCGAGGTGGTGGTGGTCGGGTACGGCGAGGAGTGAGGCGGGGGCGGGCTGCCAGCCGAGTTTGTGGAGGTCGAGGGTGACGCTTTGGGCGCGGTCGAGGCCGTGGAGGGTGTGTTGGTGGGTGGGGCTGAAGAGGAGGGGTCCGCCGTAGGCGGCGTCGATGTGGAGTTCGGCTCCGTGGGTGGCGCAGAGGTCGGCGACGGCGTCGAGGGGGTCGATCTGTCCGGTGTCGGTGGTGCCGGCGGTGGCGGTGACGAGGAGGGGGTGTTGGTGGCGGGTGAGGGCTTCGGCGAGTGCGGTGAGGTCCATGACGCCGGTGGGGGCGGGGACGACGACGGGTGCGGGGAGTCCGAGGAGCCAGGTGGCGCGGGTGATGCTGTGGTGGGTGTTGGCTGCGCAGATGGTCTGTACGGGGCCGTGGCGTTCGCGGGCGAGGAGGAGGGCGAGCTGGTTGGCTTCGGTGCCGCCGGTGGTGATGACGGCGTCGGGTGTGGTGGCGTGGGGGTAGATCTCGGTGGCGAGTGCGGCGGTGAGGTCGGCTTCGAGGGCTGAGGCGGCGGGGGCTTGGTCCCAGGAGTCCATGGAGGGGTTGAGTGCGGAGGCGGCGAGGTCCGCGGCGGCGGCGAGTGCGAGGGGTGGGGTGTGGAGGTGGGCGGCGCAGTGGGGGTGTGCGGGGTCTGCGGCGCCTTCGGTGAGGGCGGTGACGAGGGTGCGCAGGGCGTTTTCGGCGCCGGTTCCGGTGTCGGGGATGAGGGGGCCGGCGGTGCGCATCCGGGAGGTGGCGTTGTCGGGGCCGCCTGCGGGGAGTGGTCCGCCGCGCCGGGTGGCTCCCTGTTCCAGGGCGGTGAGCACCGTGTCGAGGAGGGGGCGCAGGGCTGCGGGGCCTGCGGTGCCTCCGGCGAGGGGTGGGGTGGGCATGGTGGTGTGGCCCTTCGGGTGCGCGGTGGTGGACGTGCCAGCTTGTCCAGGTTGCGGTGGGCGCGGCCGAAGAGCACAACGATCGGAACCCTAAAGGGGTACTGCTGGTGCGTGGGGTGTGTTTGCCGGGGGTTCACCTGCTATGGGTGTGCCCGGCCGCCCTTGGGGAGGGTGGCCGGGCACGGGTGGTGCGGTGGTTCGGGTGGTGCGTGAGTCGGGTGGTGCGTGGACCGGGTGGGGTCAGTGGGCGTCGCGGACGGTGAGGGCGCGGCGGAGGTCGTCGAGCTGGTCGACGAGTTTGCGGCGCAGTGCGGGGATGAGGGGCTGGTCGTCGAGTGCCCGGGTGCCGAGGTCGAGGCTCTGGGTGTCGACGGTGGTGGCAGGGAAGGCGTAGCGGCCTGCGGCGTCGGCGATGGCGGGGCCGCGGCGGATGGCGAGGGCGGTGGCGTCGGGGTAGTAGCGGGGTACGTACTCCCGTACGAGTGTGTCCTGTTCGGGCTGCCAGAAGCCTTGGGCGGTGGCGGTGAAGAGGTAGTTGGAGAGTGTGTCGTCGGTGAACATGGCGTGCCAGGCGGCGGCTTTGGCTTCGGGGGTGGGGAGTGCGGCCCGGCAGCGGGCGGCGCCTTCCTGTCCGGTGGCGCTGGGGTCCTGGGTGAGTTCGGCGTCGATGGCGGTCTCGTCGGTGGCGCCGAGGACGGCGAGGCGGGTGAGGATGCGCCAGCGGAGTTCGGGGTCGAGTTCGGGGCCGCCGGGGACGGTGCCGCCGGCGAGCCAGTCCTGGATGCCGTCGGGCTGGGTGGCGGCGTCGATGAAGTGGCGTACGGCGATGAGGCGCAGGCCGGGTGCGGAGCCGTCCTCGGTGCGCCGGATGAGGTCACGGCAGATGGCGGTGAGGGTGGCCAGGGCGGTGGGGCGGTCCTGGGGGGTGAGGAAGCGGTCGGCGATGTGGTGGGCCGCGAAGGAGAGGACGCCCTGGACGACGGCGAGGTCGGTTTCGTGGGGGAGGTGGGTGCGGGCGGCGGACAGGTAGGCGGCGGGGGTGAGTTCGCCGTCGCGGACCATGTCGCGCGCGGTGTTCCAGAGGAGGGCGCGGGTCAGGGGGTCGGGGATGCCGGAGAGGCAGCGTAGGGCCGTGTCCCAGGACTGGGGGTCGAGGCGGACCTTGGCGTAGGTGAGGTCGCCGTCGTTGAGGACGAGGAGTGCGGGGCGGGGGCCGGGGAGCGTCGTGGTGGGTTCGTTGTGGGGGACGTCGATTTCGAAGCGTTCGCGCAGGACGAGGCGGTCCGGTCCGGACTGGGTGTCGAGGGAGTGTTCGTAGCTGCCGACGGCGATGCGGTGGGGGCGGCTGCCGTCGCGGTCGACGGTGAGGGACCACTGGCTGTCGCTTTCGGCGACGTGGGCGGTGAGTGTGTCGATGCCGGTGGTGCGCAGCCACTGTGCGGCCCAGGCGTGGACGTCGCGGTCGGTGGCGGAGGCGAGGTTGTCGATGAAGTCGGCGAGGGTGGCGTTGGCGAACTTGTGGCGGGCGAAGTGGGTGTTGATGCCGGCGAGGAAGTCTTTTTCGCCGAGCCAGGCGACGAGTTGGCGGAGGGCGGAGGCGCCTTTGGCGTAGCTGATGCCGTCGAAGTTGAGGAGGGCGGACGCGGTGTCGGGGACGGCGTCGGGGTCGGGGGCGACGGGGTGGGTGGAGGGCCGCTGGTCCGCGTCGTATCCCCAGCCCTTGCGGGCTACGCCGAAATCGACCCAGGTGTCGGTGAAGCGGGTGGCTTCGGTGAGGGTCTGGTAGCCCATGTATTCGGCGAAGGACTCGTTGAGCCAGATGTCGTCCCACCAGGAGAGGGTGACGAGGTCGCCGAACCACATGTGGGCCATTTCGTGGGAGATGACCATGGCGCGGGTCTGGCGTTCGGTGTCGGTGACGGCGGAGCGGTAGACGAATTCGTCGCGGAAGGTGACGAGGCCGGGGTTCTCCATGGCGCCCGCGTTGAACTCGGGGACGAAGGCCTGGTCGTAGGAGTCGAAGGGGTACGGTTCGTCGAATTTCTCGTGGTACCGGTCGAAGCAGGCGCGTGTGATGTCGAGGATCTCGTCGGCGTCGGCGTCGAGGTACGGGGCGAGGGAGCGGCGGCAGTGGATACCGAAGGGCAGTCCGGCGTGTTCGGTGGTGACGGAGTACCAGGGGCCGGCGGCGACGGCGACGAGGTAGGTGGAGATGAGGGGGGTGGGGGCGATGGTCCAGTGGCCGTCGCCGGTGTGTTCGGCGATGCCGTTGCCGAGGACGGTCCAGCTGTCGGGGGCGGTGACGCTGATCTCGAAGACGGATTTGAGGTCGGGCTGGTCGAACGCGGTGAAGACGCGCTGGACGTCGTCCATGAAGAGCTGGGTGTAGACGTAGGTTTCACCGTCGGTGGGGTCGGTGAAGCGGTGCATGCCTTCGCCGGTGCGGGAGTAGCGCATGGTGGCGTCGGTGCGCAGTTCGTGCGGGCCGGCGGTGAGGGCGGTGAGGGGGTAGCGGTTCTCGGCGAGGAGGTCCGGGTCGAGGGGCTGTCCGTCGAGCGTGACGGAGCGCAGGGTGGCGGGCTTGAGCTCGACGAACGTGTCTCCGGCCGCGTGGGCGGTGAAGTGGATGACGGTGCGGGAGTCGAAGGTCTCCTCGCCGGCGGTGAGATCCAGGTCGATCGTGTACCGGGTCACGTCGAGTAGCTGGGCTCGGGTCTGCGCTTCGTTGCGCGTCAGTACGGACATGCGCCCATGCTGCCGTACGCGTGCGCGGGTGCGCAGCCGGGTTCTCGCAGGGCTGACCGGGGGCCGGGGCCTGTGTCGGGGGCACGGGCGGGGGGTGTGCCGGGCCGTTTCGCGGGCGGCCCGGCGCGCTGTCTAGGCGGTGTCGCCGTTCGCCGATTCCTCGGCGATCCGCTCGTGGTGGCGGATGACTTCGGCCACGACGAAGTTCAGCAGCTTCTCGGCGAACGCCGGGTCCAGCTTCGCGCTCTCGGCGAGCTGTCGAAGGCGGGCGATCTGCCGGCCTTCGCGGGCGGGGTCGGCGGGCGGCAGGTGGTGCTCGGCTTTGAGGTGGCCGACCTGCTGGGTGCACTTGAAGCGCTCGGCGAGCATATGGACGACTGCGGCGTCGATGTTGTCGATGCTCTCGCGCAGCCGGTTCAGCTCGGCGCGTACGGACTCGTCGATGTCGCTCGTGGTCATGGTCAGCGAGCTTAGGCGAAGGGTCCTAGCCGTTGATCGTCGGCGGGTGTGCCGGGTCGGGGATGGTGTCGCTCCAGCCGCCCGGGACACTGCGTCCTTGTTGTTCGCGGAAGCGGACGGGGGCGGTGCCGACGCGGCGGGCGAACAGCCGGGAGAAGTAGGCCGGGTCGTCGTAGCCCACGCGGCGGGCTACCGCGGCGACGGGCAGGTCCGTCGCGGCGAGGAGTTCCTTGGCGCGGCCGAGCCGGATGCCGAGCAGGAAGTCCTTGGGGCTGCATCCGGCGCCGCGGCGTACCGCGGAGCGCAGTTCGGCGGGTGTCATGCCGTGGCGGGAGGCGTGCTCGGCGACGGACAGCGGCTGGAACGCGTCGCGGGCCAGGGCCTGGAGTACGGGGTCGCCGTCGGGCCCGATGTCGGCGCGGGCCCTGCGCAGCGATACGAGGAGTTCGTGGACGGCGGCTCCTGTCTCGACTTCGAGCAGCGGGTTGCCGCGGCGGGCGGCGCGCACGATGCGGCTGACGGCGGCGCGGGGTCCGCCGGTGTCGGAGAGCGGGACGAGGGGGCGGTCCGGTTCGATGCAGCCGAGTTCGGTGTACGTGGTGGTGGCGGGGCCGGTGAAGTCGACGAAGCTCTCGTCCCAGCCGGTGCCGGGATCGGCCCCGTAGTGGTGGGGGGTGCCTGGGGTGAGCCAGATGAGGCTGGGGGCGGTGACGGTCAGGCGTCTGCCGTCGGGGCCGATGAACCAGCCGCTCCCCGAGTTGATGATCACGGCCACGTGGTGGTCGAGGGTGCGTGGGCCGACCGGTGGCAGGGCGCCGTGCTGGAGCCCCACGCCGAGACAGACCAGGCCCAGGCGGTGGTGGAGCGGGCTGGGAGTGAAGAAGCGCATCCATGTGTGGTACATCGGCCGACTCCCCTCCCGTTCTTCGTTCTGCTTCACGTTGTGTCCAAACAGCAGTGATCTTTGTCCATGGACCCGTCGTACGCCAGAGGGCGACAGTGGGTCCGACCGGCGGGTGGGGAGCCGGTCGCGGACACCGAGGCACACAGGAGAGTACGAGCACGATGCCTGACTTCACCGTGGGGGACGACCACTTTCTGCTCGACGGCGAGCCCGTACGCCTGTTGTCGGGGGCGATGCACTACTTCCGGGTGCACGAGGAGCAGTGGGATCACCGGCTGGCGATGCTGCGGGCCATGGGGCTCAACTGTGTGGAGACGTATGTGCCGTGGAATCTTCATGAGCCGCGGCCCGGCCGGTTCCGTGACGTGGACGCGCTGGGCCGTTTCCTGGACGCGGCGCACCGGGCCGGGCTGTGGGCGATCGTCCGCCCGGGGCCGTACATCTGCGCCGAGTGGGAGAACGGCGGGCTGCCGGTCTGGGTGACGGGGCGGTTCGGGCGGCGGGTGCGGACGCGTGACGCGGAGTATCTGGCGACGGTGGAGCGGTGGTTCCGGGAGTTGCTGCCGCAGGTGGTGCGGCGGCAGATCAACCGTGGCGGGCCCGTGCTCATGGTGCAGAGCGAGAACGAGTACGGGAGCTACGGCAGTGACCGGGTCCATCTGCGGGAGTTGACGGGGCTGCTGCGGCAGTGCGGGATCACGGTGCCGCTGTTCACGTCGGACGGGCCTGAGGATCACATGCTGACCGGTGGTTCGGTGCCGGGGCTGTTGGCGACGGCGAACTTCGGGTCGGGTGCGCGGGAGGCGTTCCGGGTGCTGCGCCGTCATCAGCCGAAGGGGCCGCTGATGTGCATGGAGTTCTGGTGCGGCTGGTTCGAGCACTGGGGGGCCGACCCGGTCGTGCGGGATCCGGCGGAGGCTGCCGGGGCGTTGCGGGAGATCCTGGAGTGCGGGGCGTCGGTGAACATCTACATGGCGCACGGAGGGACGAATTTCGCGGGCTGGTCGGGGGCGAACCGTTCGGGTCCGCTTCAGGACGAGGAGCTGCGGTCCACGGTGACGTCGTACGACTACGACGCTCCGGTCGATGAGTACGGGCGGCCCACGGAGAAGTTCCGGCTGATGCGTGAGGTCCTCGCCGAGTTCGCGGACGGCCCGCTTCCTGAGCTGCCGGCGCCGTCGGCCGTACTACGGGAGACGGTGCGGGTCCGGCTGACTCAGTGGGCGCCGCTTGCGGGGGTGCTGGAGGCGCTGGGTGATCCGGAGACGGCGGAGAGCGGGGTGCCGCCGACGTTCGAGGAGCTGGGTGTGGACCGTGGGCTGGTGCGGTACCGGGTCGCGGTGCCGGGTCCGCGCCGGCCGTACGCGCTGGGCGCGGTGGGGCTCCGGGACCGGGCGGTGGTTTACGTGGACGGGGTGCGGGCCGGTGTGCTGACCGAGGAGGAGGGCACGCTCGCGGAGCCGGTCGCGGGGCCCGCGGAGGTCGAGCTGTGGGTGGAGTCGCTGGGCCGGGTCAATTACGGGCGCCGGCTGGGTGAGCCCAAGGGCGTCACGGGCGGGGTGCTGCATGAGCGGCAGTTCCTGCACGGGGTGCGGGCGCGTGCGCTGCGGCTCGACGCGTTCGAGGGGGCGGATGGGGTGTCGGGGGTCGGGTTCCGGTCGGCGGATGGTTCCACGGCGGGGCTGACGGGTCTGTTCCGGGGGACGTTCGAGGCTCCCGGGTCCGGGGTCGGGGACGGTGGGGTGGAGCTGCCGGGCTGGGTGCGGGGATTCGTCTGGGTCAACGGCTTCTGCCTGGGGCGGTACTGGTCGGCCGGGCCGCAGGAGAAGCTGTTCGTGCCGGGCCCGGTGCTGCGGGCCGGCTCCAACGAGGTGTGGGTGCTGGAGCTGGAGGGGGCCGGCGACCCGTTCGTGGAACTGGGTCCGGGGGTGCCCGTCCGCACGGGCACCCCCGGGGGTGTTCAGGTGTGATCAGTGAGCTGGTCCGGGCAGCGGGGTCAGAGTGTGGCTGCCGCCGACCGGGCCGCGCAGCGCGGTCAGAGTGTCGCTGCCGCCGACCGGGCTGGGCCGGGGCGCGTCAGAGTGTCGCTGCCGCCGACCGGGCTGGGCCGGGGCGCGTCAGAGTGTCGCTGCGGCTGACGCGATGGCGGAGGCGAAGGTCGAGACCTCGGTGTACACCCCGGGGTAGCCGGCCCGTGCGCAGCCCTCGCCCCAGCTGACGATGCCGACCTGGAGCCAGGCTCCGGCGTTGTCCTTGCGGAACATGGGGCCTCCGGAGTCGCCCTGGCAGGTGTCGACGCCGCCGGTGGCGAGGTATCCGGCGCAGAGTTCCTCGCTGGGGACGAGGGAGCCGCCGTACGCGTCCTGGCAGGCGGCGTCGGAGACGTACGGCACGTTGGCCTTGAGGAGGTAGCGCTGCTGGCCGCCGCCCTCGGTGGCCGCGCCCCAGCCCGCGACGGTGAAGGTGCCCTGGTTGTAGGCGGTGGTCGTGGCGATCTTCAGCGTGGGCTGGTTGACGGGCGAGGCCAGCTTGATGAGCGCCCAGTCCTTGCCGGTGCCGTTGTATCCGGGGGCCCGGAGGACCTTGGTGGACCTGACCTTGACGGCGGCGGACGACTGGAGGTCGACGACGCCCGTGGTGGCGACGATGGAGGTGTTGTTGCCCGAGCCGCTCACGCAGTGCGCGGCGGTCAGGACGATGTCCTTCGCGTACAGCGCGCCCCCGCAGCCCATGGAGAGCCGGACCATGAAGGGGAATTCGCCCTGGGCGGCGCGGGTTCCGCCGACGACGGGAGCGGGGGCCGCGGAGGCGGTGGGCTGGAGGCTGACTGTGGCGAGGGCCACGGCGGCTATGACGGTGCATCTTTTCAGTGCACGCAGAAGCTGCTTCAACGGACTGCCTTCTTTCGTGGGGAACGCATGGGGGGTGCCGTGCACGGGCTTGCCGTGCACGGGGTTGCGCGCCTGTGCCGGAGTCCTGCCGGGCAGTTCTAGGCATGACCACGACAAAGACGCGTTCCGATTATCGGGAGGTGATCACCGCCCCACAAGGCGTACTTTCCGGCCATGCCCAAGGGGTGTACGACGGCTCGTCCAGGCGCCTCCCGGCATACAGTGGGAGTCCGTCGAGCGTTACGGATGGGGGTTCCGGCGTGACTGACGGCAGCCCGGTGGTCCATGGGTTCCCGCATCTCGACACCGTCCGGTCGGCGATCACCGCGCTGTACCGGCGGATCTCCCCCGATGGCATGCAGGCGTACGCCACGAGTCTCGTGCCCGCCGACGCCGCCTTCTCCGATGTGGACGATCTGCATCTCGGGGCGCAGCGGGTGGCTCATGCGATGGTCCAGCACCTGCGTCTGCCCGATGCGCGGATGATCGTCGGTTTCCGGCGGATGGACCATGCCGCGAGTGTCGAACTGGCAGCGGGGCCGGAGTACTTCATCGAGCTCAATGACCGGTTCCGTACGCATCGGCGGGACATCGGCGCGGCGCTGGCGCACGAGGTCATGCACGTACTGCTGCACCGTCTCGGGCTCGAGTTCCCCGGCACGCGCGACAACGAGATCCTCACCGACACGGCGGCGGCCTATCTCGGTGCCGGCTGGCTGCTCCTGGACGCCTTCCGTGAGGACGCGACATCCAGCCAGAAGCTGGGCTATCTCACTCCGGAGGAGTTCGGGTACGTGCTGGCGAAGCGGGCGCTGGTCTTCGACGAGGACCCCTCGCCCTGGTTCACGAGCGCGCAGGCGTACACGGCGTACGCGAAGGGGCGGGAACTTGCGCTGCGCGACGGGCGGCAGCCGCCGTCGACGGCGGCGGGGTGGGTGGGCCGGCGGCGCTATGCGAAGGACCGGCGGTATGCCCGGGATCATCCGGGGGCGGTGGCCGACCCGGGTGTCCCGTACTCCTTCGAGAACGGCGGCGAGGGCTTGCGGGTGTCGTTCGGCTGCCCCACCTGCCACCAGCGCATCCGGGTCGTGGTGCGGGGGCGGGTGCGGGTGCGGTGCGGGGTGTGCCGGGCGGTGCTGGAGTGCGATACGTGAGGGGTGCGGGCGGCTTCCCTTTGCCTGCCCGCACCTTTGCCTGCCCGCACCTCCCGTAACCGCGGCTCCGCCCCGGGCCCCGGCCCTCAAACGCCGGACGGGCCGGGACCGGGCGCCGCCCCGTACACCGCGCCCGGCGCCTTCGCCACCCGCAGCAGCGCGCGAACCGTCTCCCCCGCCTCCCCCGGGGTCCAGCGGGCGCCCCGGTCCGTCGTGGGGCCCCGGTGCCAGCCCTCCATGACCGTGATCCGGCCCGCTTCCGCTTCGAAGACGCGGCCTGTCACGCCCTCGCTCGCGGTGGAACCGAGCCACACCACGAGAGGGGAGACGTTCTCGGGGGCCATCGCGTCGAACGCTCCGGCCCCGGGCGCCGCCATCGTCTCCGCGAACGTCTGCTCGGTCATCCTGGTCCTGGCGGCCGGTGCGATGGCGTTGACCTGGACTCCGTAGCGGCCCAGCTCCTCGGCGGCGACCAGGGTCAGGGCGAGGATGCCGGCCTTCGCGGCGGCGTAGTTGGACTGGCCCACGCTGCCGAGGAGCCCCGCGCCGGAGCTGGTGTTGATCACCCGGCCCGTCGGCGTCCGTCCCGCCCGGGCCTCCGCCCGCCAGTGCGCGGCCGCATGTTTCAGGGGCAGGAAGTGGCCCTTGAGATGGACCCTCATCACGGCGTCCCAGTCGTCCTCGGTCAGATTCACGAGCATCCGGTCGCGCAGGAATCCCGCGTTGTTGACCAGGGTGTCCAGCCGGCCGAAGGCGTCCAGCGCGGCGGTGACCAGGGACGTCGCCCCGTCCGTCGTCGCGATGTCGCCCCCGTTGACCACCGCTTCGCCGCCTGCCGCGAGGATCTCCTCGGCCACCTCCCGAGCCGGTCCCGGCGAGTTGCCGTCGCCCGCGGGGCCGACCCCGAGGTCGTTGACGACGACCTTCGCCCCCTCGGCGGCGAAGGCCAGCGCGTGGGCGCGGCCGAGCCCCCGCCCCGCTCCCGTCACGACGACGACCCGGCCCGCGCAGAGGCCGGTACTGCCCACGGTCGTGGTCATCTGTCACATCTCCCCTGTTGGCGTCGGGGTGGCAGGCTGCTACCTTCCACACCTAACAAATGTTTGGTGGAAAGGTAGCTGATCCGCCCATGAGTGTCTCCACCTCACGCCCCAGCGAAGCCGTTTCCCTGGTCACCGTCGACTACCCGCCGGTCAACGCCCTTCCCGTACAGGGCTGGTACGACCTCGCCGACGCGGTCCGTTCCGAAGGCCGTGACCCCGGGGTCCGCTGTCTCGTCCTGGCCGCCGCCGGGCGCGGCTTCAACGCGGGCGTCGATATCAAGGAGGTGCAGGGCGATACGGGGCACGGCACCCTGATCGGCGCCAACCGCGGCTGCTTCGAGGCGTTCTCCGCCGTGTACACCTGCGAGGTCCCGGTCGTCGCCGCGGTGAACGGCTTCTGCCTGGGCGGCGGTATCGGGCTCGCCGGCAACGCGGATGTGATCGTGGCGAGCGAGGACGCCACCTTCGGTCTGCCGGAACTGGACCGCGGCGCACTCGGCGCGGCCACTCATCTGGCGCGGCTGGTCCCGCAGCACCTGATGCGTGCGCTGTACTACACCTCACGCACCGCGACCGCCGCCGAACTGCACGCCCACGGTTCGGTCTGGAAGGTCGTACCGGAAGGCGAACTCATGGGAGCGGCGATGGAGTTGGCGGTGGAGATCGCCCGCAAGGACGGCTGTCTGATCCGGCTGGCCAAGGCCGCCATCAACGGGATCGACCCGGTGGACGTACACCGCAGCTACCGCTTCGAGCAGGGCTTCACCTTCGAGGCCAACCTCAGCGGTGTCGCCGACCGCGTCCGTGACACCTTCGGCAAGGAGGCACGACCGTGACCGACAAGACCATGACGGCCGAGGAAGCCGTCGCCCGTCTCGACAGCGGTATGACGCTCGGCATCGGCGGCTGGGGTTCGCGCCGCAAGCCGATGGCGCTGGTACGGGCACTGCTCCGGTCCCCCGTCACCGATCTGACCGTGGTGGCGTACGGCGGGCCGGACGTCGGCCTCCTCGCCGCGGCCGGGAAGATCCGCAAGCTGGTGGCGGCCTTCGTCACGCTCGACTCGATCCCCCTCGAACCGCACTTCCGGGCGGCCCGCGAACGCGGTGCGTTCGAACTGATGGAGATCGACGAGGCGATGTTCATGTGGGGGCTGCACGCCGCCGCGAACCGGCTGCCGTTCCTCCCCGTGCGGGCCGGTCTCGGCTCCGACGTGATGCGGGTCAACCCGGGTCTGCGGACGGTGGTTTCACCCTACGAGGACGCCGAGGAGCTGGTCGCGGTGCCGGCCCTGCGGCTGGACGCCGCGCTGGTCCACGTGAACCGTGCGGACCGGCTGGGCAACGGCCAGTACCTGGGGCCCGATCCGTACTTCGACGACCTGTTCTGCGAGGCCGCCGACACCGCGTACGTCTCCTGCGAGCGACTCGTGGAGACCGCCGAACTGACCGCGCGGGCCGCCCCGCAGACGCTCCTCATCAAACGGCACACCGTCACCGGAGTCGTCGAGTCCCCGAACGGAGCGCACTTCACCTCCTGCGCCCCCGACCACCCCCGCGACGAGCCGTTCCAGAAGGCGTACGCGGCCGCCGCCTCGGACCCCGCGGCCTGGGCGGAGTTCGCGGCACGGTTCCTGCCCCCGCACGGCAGCGAGAAGGACTACCGGTCGGCGGTGCGGACCTGGCACGAGGAGCAGCGATGACGCGGCGGAACGTCACGCGGGCCGAGTACTGCGTGATCGCGTGCGCCGAGGCGTGGCGCGACAACGGTGAAGTGCTGGCGAGCCCGATGGGGCTGATCCCCTCCGTCGGCGCCCGTCTCGCACAAAGGACCTTCTCCCCCGGCCTGCTCCTCACCGACGGCGAGGCGCTGATCGTCGGTGCGGACGGGGTCACGGAAGGCTGGCTGCCCTACCGCAGGCACCTCACGATGGTCACCGGTGGCCGACGGCACGTGATGATGGGCGCGAGCCAGATCGACCGGTTCGGCAACCAGAACATCTCCTGCATCGGCGACTGGGACCGGCCCGCCCGCCAGCTCCTCGGGGTCCGTGGCGCACCCGTCAACACCCTCAACAATGCGGTCAGTTACTGGGTCCCCAGGCACTCACCCAGGGTGTTCGTCGAACGTGTCGACAT
This sequence comes from Streptomyces finlayi, assembly GCF_014216315.1. NCBI lineage: Bacteria > Bacillati > Actinomycetota > Actinomycetes > Kitasatosporales > Streptomycetaceae > Streptomyces > Streptomyces finlayi. Next base: position 6,173,182 of record NZ_CP045702.1, on the reverse strand, counting down.
GATCTGCGGCGTGGGCTACGACAGTGCGGCCGCGGCGGGACCTTCGGCCTCCCGCTTCCATCGCATTCCGCGTGTGGTCACCGATCTCGGGGTCTTCGACTTCGCGACGCCGGACCACTCCATGCGGCTGGCCTCCCTGCATCCGGGGGTGAGCGTGGACCGGGTCCGCGAGGCCACCGGGTTCGCGCTGACGGTCGCGGACGAGGTCCCGGACACCCGCGAGCCCACCGCAGGGGAACTCCGTCTGATCCGCGAGGTCATCGACCCGGCGGGCACCCGCGACCGGGAGGTCAGGGGCTGATGCGCACCCGGCTCACCGAACTCATCGGGATCAGGCACCCGATCGTGCAGACGGGTATGGGATGGGTCGCCGGCCCCCGGCTGGTGTCCGCCACCGCCCAGGCGGGCGCCCTGGGCATCCTGGCGTCCGCGACGATGACCGTGGAGCAGCTGCGCGCGGCGGTGCGCGAGGTCAACTCCCGTACCGGCGCGCCGTTCGGGGTGAATCTTCGCGCGGACGCGGGTGACGCGCGCGAGCGGGTACGGGTCGTCGTCGAGGAGGGGGTGAAGGTGGCGTCCTTCGCGCTGGCCCCGTCGAAGGATCTGATCGCGGAGCTGAAGGACGCGGGGGTGGTCGTCATTCCGTCGGTCGGAGCCCGGCGCCATGCCGAGAAGGTCGCCGCGTGGGGGGCGGACGCGGTGATCGTGCAGGGCGGCGAGGGTGGCGGGCATACGGGGGACGTGGCGACGACGGTGCTGCTGCCGCAGGTGGTGGACGCGGTCGGCATCCCGGTGATCGCGGCAGGCGGATTCCACGACGGCCGGGGTCTGGTCGCGGCGCTGGCGTTCGGGGCGGCGGGTGTCGCGATGGGGACGCGCTTCCTGCTGACGTCCGACTCCACGGTCCCGGACGCGGTGAAGGCCCGGTATCTGACGGCGGGGGTCAAGGACGTCACGGTGACGCGTGCGGTGGACGGTCTGCCGCACCGGATGCTGCGTACGGAGATGGTCGCCGCGCTGGAGAACGCGGGCCGGGCGAGGGCGCTGGCGACGGCGGTGCGCAGGGCGGCGGGGTTCCGGCGGCTCACGGGGCTGAGCCTGCGGGAGATGGTGCGGGACGGTCTCGCGATGAAGCACGGCAAGGATCTGTCGTGGAGCCAGGTCCTGCTGGCGGCCAACACCCCCATGCTGCTCAAGGCCGCCATGGTCGACGGCCGGACGGACCTCGGGGTGATGGCCTCGGGCCAGGTCGCGGGCCTGATCGAGGACCTGCCGAGCGTGGCGGAACTGGTGGAGCGGGTGATGGCGGAGGCGGACCGCACGCTTGGGGCTCTGCCGCGGGGGCGGTGAGCCGGGGCTGTGCGGCTCCCGGTCCTCAATCGCCGGACGGGCTTGATTTGTGGCGCTGCTCGGCTCGGAGGGGCTTGGCCCCCGGCTCCCGGACATGACTTCGCCGGACGGGCTCGGTTTTCCAAGCCCGTCCGGCGATTGAGGACGGAACGGTGACCGGGTGACCGGTCACTCCGTCCTCGTCACCGCGTCTTCGTGTTACGCCGCCCGGCGGCCACGTGACGCGGAGCCACCGCGACCCGCACCGGCCGCACGGCCCGCACCGCCCGCTCGGCCCGCACCAGCACCGCGGGACTCGCCGCCACGGCCCGCACCCGCACCGCCGCCGCGCACGGAACCGGCACCCGCGCCCGTGCCCGTACCACCGGAGCGGCCTTCACCACCGGCACCACCGGCGCCACCGCGGCGCCCACGGCCACGGCTGCCGGCGCGGAATCCGCCGGACGTCGAGCCCGCCGCACCACCCGGCCGCGTACGAGCCTTCGGCTGGGTCGGCTGCGGGACCTCGATGATGATCGCGATCCCGGAGGGCTCGCGGGCACCAGTGATCCGGGTCAGTTCCTCGTCGCTCGACTTGATGCGGGTGGTGCGCGGGGCGATGCCCGCGTCCTGCATCAGCCGGGTCATCTCGCGCTTCTCCTCCGGCAGCACCAGCGTGACGACGCTGCCCGACTCCCCGGCGCGCGCCGTGCGCCCGCCGCGGTGGAGGTAGTCCTTGTGATCGGTGGGCGGGTCCACGTTGACAACCAGGTCGAGGTCGTCGACGTGGATGCCACGGGCCGCCACGTTCGTCGCGACGAGCGCGGTGACCTCGCCGGTCTTGAACTGGTCCAGGGTCCGGTTCCGCTGCGGCTGGGACCGGCCGCCGTGCAGGGCGGCAGCCCGTACACCGCTGGCGAGAAGTCGCTTGGCGAAGCGGTCTGCGGCACGCTTGGTGTCGACGAACATGATCACGCGTCCCTCACGGGCGGCGATCCTGAGGGCGACGGCCTTCTTGTCGGTCTCGTCCATGACATGCAGCACGTGGTGCTCCATGGTGGTGACCGCACCGGCGGACGGGTCGACGGAGTGCACGACCGGGTCGGTCAGGAACATCTTGACCAGGCGGTCGATGTTCTTGTCCAGGGTCGCGGAGAACAGCATCCGCTGTCCGTCCGGCTCGACCTGCTTGAGCAGGGCGACGACCTGCGGCATGAAGCCCATGTCGGCCATCTGGTCGGCCTCGTCGAGGACGGTGATCGCGACGTCGTCGAGACGGCAGTCGCCGCGCTCGATGAGGTCCTTCAGCCGGCCCGGCGTGGCGACGAGCACCTCGGCGCCGCGGCGCAGCGTGCCGGACTGCTTGCTGATCGACATACCGCCGACGACGGTGGCGAGCCGCAGGTTCACGGACGTCGCGTACGGCGTGAGGGCGTCGGTGACCTGCTGCGCGAGCTCACGGGTCGGGACGAGGACCATCACCAGCGGGGCGCGCGGCTCGGCGCGGCGGCCGGCGGTGCGGGCCAGCAGGGCCAGGCCGAAGGCGAGCGTCTTGCCGGAGCCGGTACGGCCACGGCCGAGGATGTCCCGGCCCGCCAGCGAGTTCGGCAGGGTGGCGCCCTGGATGGGGAAGGGCTCGGTGACGCCCTGCGCGGTAAGCGTCTTGAGCAGTGCTGCGGGCATGTCCAGCTCGGCGAACGCATCGACGGCGGGCAGGGCGGGGGTCATGGATTCCGGCAGGGCGAACTCACCCTGGGGGGACGCGGCGCGGCGCCTGGTCGGCGCCTTGCCTGCTCCCCGGCCGGATGCCTGTGCCTGGGCCGGGCCACGTCCTCTGGTCGGACGGGTGGTGCGCGTGGCCGGTCGGTCCTGGCGTTCGGAGCGGGTCATACGGAATTGCCCTCCTGGGGGATTCCTGGGTTACTGCGGAATGCTTGGTGGACTGCTTGATGTGCGCCCCAGGATGCAGCACAAAGCGGGATGTCCCGGAGACAGCACAAACCGGGGCCCGCACCTTCACGGTGCGGGCCCCGGTCGCGAGGTACGCGTCCGGCGATTAGGCCGGGACGATGTTCTCCGCCTGCGGGCCCTTCTGGCCCTGCGTGACGTCGAAGGAGACCTTCTGGCCCTCCTGGAGCTCACGGAAGCCCTGGGTGGCGATGTTGGAGTAGTGGGCGAAGACGTCGGCGCCGCCGCCGTCCTGCTCGATGAAGCCGAAGCCCTTTTCCGAGTTGAACCACTTCACGGTTCCAGTAGCCATGTCGATCTCCTAAAATAGGTGCAGTGCCGGAAATCCGCACTTTACGAATTCCAAGTCGCCGCATTGAGCCCCACCCGGAGAAAGCCGGAAAACAATAAAGCGCCTGAGGAAGCATTCCCGTCAGGCGCACATAAAGTTCATGGGTACCAAAACTGCAACTGGACCACCGTAGCACGTCATCTCGTCCGGCGGGGGGCCTGGTGGATCACGCCACGCCGCCGGGCGGAGATTTTCACGGCCGGAGCCGTTCGACGACGGTGACGTTGGCCTGGCCGCCACCCTCGCACATGGTCTGCAGGCCGTAGCGTCCGCCCGTGCGCTCCAGTTCGTGCAGGAGGGTCGTCATCAGCTTGGCACCGGTCGCGCCGAGGGGGTGACCGAGCGCGATGGCGCCTCCGTTGACGTTGACGCGCTCGGGGTCGGCGCCGGTCTCCTTGAGCCAGGCCAGCACGACGGGTGCGAACGCTTCGTTGATCTCGACGAGGTCGATGTCGTCGATCGTCATCCCGGCCTTCTTCAGCGCGTACGCGGTGGCGGGGATCGGTGCCGAGAGCATCCGGATGGGGTCCTCGCCGCGTACCGAGAGGTGGTGGATGCGGGCTCGTGGGGTGAGTCCGTGGTCCGCGAGGGCGCGCTCGGAGGCGATGAGCAGGGCGGCGGCGCCGTCGGAGACCTGCGAGGAGCAGGCGGCGGTGATCGTGCCGCCGTCCACGACCGGTTTCAGTGCGGCCATCTTCTCCAGGGTGGTGTCGCGACGCGGCCCCTCGTCCGTGGTGACGTCGCCGTACGGCACCGTCTCGCGCCGGAAGCGGCCCTCGTCGATGGCGCGGACCGCCCGCCGGTGGGAGGTGAGCGCGAACTCCTCCATGTCCCGGCGGCTGATGCCCCACCTCTCGGCGATCAGCTGGGCGCCGTGGAACTGGTTGACCGGCTGGTCGCCGTACCGGGCGCGCCAGCCTTCGCTGCCCGCGAACGGCCCCTGGGTGAGGCCGAGCGGTTCCGCGGCCTGCCGGGAGGCGTACGCGATCGGGATCTGTGTCATGTTCTGCGTGCCGCCGGCGACGACCAGGTCCTGGGTGCCGGAGAGGACTCCTTGGGCGGCGAAGTGCAGGGCCTGCTGGGAGGAGCCGCACTGGCGGTCGACGGTGACACCGGGAACCTCCTCGGGGAGGCCCGCGGCCAGCCAGGCGGTGCGGGCGATGTCCCCGGCCTGTGGCCCGACCGTGTCGAGGCAGCCGAAGACGACGTCCTCGACGGCGGCGGGGTCGATGCCGCTGCGGGCGACGAGTGCTTTCAGGACGTGCGCGCCGAGGTCGGCGGGGTGGACGGCGCCGAGACCTCCGCCGCGCCTGCCGACGGGGGTGCGTACCGCTTCGACGATGTATGCCTCGGCCATGGCTGCCGCTCCTCGGGTCACGGATCTCGGGTACGGGCGGATCAGGTACGGGCGGATCAAGCGCGGGCGGATCAGGTGCGGGCCGGTCGGGACGGATCGGTCAGGTGCGCAGGGCGATGCCGTCCAGCACCATCGAGAGGTACTGGCGGGCGATCTCCTCGGGGCTGTGCTGTCCGCCGGGCCGGTACCAGGAGGCCGCGACCCACACGGTGTCGCGGACGAAGCGGTACGTGAGCCGGATGTCCAGGTCGGCGCGGAAGACGTGTTCGGCGACGCCGCGCTCCAGCGTGCCGAGCCATGCCTTCTCGAACTTCTGCTGCGAGTCGGCGAGGTAGCCGAAGCGTGGCTGGGCGGAGAGGTGCCTGGACTCCTTCTGGTAGATGGCGACGGCGGCGCGGTGCCGGTCGATCTCCCGGAAGGACTCGGTGACGAGGGCCTCGATGGTCTCCCTGGGGCCGAGCCCGGCGCCGAGCACAGCGTCGTAGCCCTCCCAGAGCTCGTCGAGGAAGGTGGAGAGGATTTCGTCGACCATCGATTCCTTGGAGTCGAAGTGGTAGTAGAGGCTGCCCGCGAGCATCCCCGCCTCGTCCGCGATCTTGCGGACGGTGGTGGCGTTGTATCCCTGCGCGGCGAAGACTTCGGCGGCGGTGGCGAGCAGTTCTCGGCGCCGCGCGGGCGAGGGGGTCACCTGGGGCTTCTTCTTGGTAGGCACCTGGCCATTGTCCGCCCGGTGCGCGGCCCGTCAGGCATGTTGGCTGCTGACGGAGACGACCTCGCCCGTCATGTACGAGGAGTAGCCGCTCGCCAGGAAGACGATGACGTTGGCGATCTCCCAGGGTTCGGCGTACCGGCCGAACGCCTCCTTCGTGGTCAGTTCCGCCAGGAGGGCGGCCGAGGTGACCTTCGCCAGGTGCGGGTGCATGGCGAGGCTGGGGGCGACGGCGTTGACGCGGACGCCGTAGGCGGCGGCCTCGACGGCGGCGCAGCGGGTGAGTGCCATGACGCCGGCCTTGGCGGCGGCGTAGTGGGCCTGGCCGGTCTGGGCGCGCCAGCCGATGACGGAGGCGTTGTTGACGAGGACGCCGCCGCGGCCGGCCGCCTTGAGGGAGCGCAGGGCGGCGCGGGTGCAGCGGAAGGTGCCGTTCAGGGTGACGTCCAGGACCGTGGACCACTGGTCGTCGGTCATCTCGGTGAGTTCGGCGGTGCCGCCGAGGCCCGCGTTGTTGACGACGATGTCGAGGCCGCCGTGGGCCCGTTCGGCGTGGGCGAAGAGGGCTTGGACCTGGGCCTCGTCGGTGACGTCGCAGGGCAGGGAGGTGACCCGGCCGGGGCCGAACTCTTCGGCGAGGGCCTGTTCGGTCTCCTTGAGGCGTCTGGCGTGGGCGTCGCCGATGACGATTTGTGCGCCCTCCTCCAGGAATCTGCGGGCGGTGGCGCCGCCGATGCCCGCCCCCGCGGCCGCGGTGACGACGGCCGTGCGGCCTGTCAGCAACCCGTGTCCCGGCATGGGGGCCGGTGGGCCCGTGCCGGAGTGCCGGTGGGGGGCGCCCGCCGCGCCCCCGGTTTCCGCGTCCTCGACGGTGCTCATGCGCGTACGTTAATCTACCAAACACTTGTTAGGGAAGGATGGCCGATGGATCTGTCGCACACCGACGCGGAGAACGCCTTCCGGGCCGAGGCCCGTTCGTGGCTGCGGGACCGGGTCCCGGACCGCCCCCTGCCCTCGCTGGAGACCGCAGAGGGGTTCGCCGCCCACCGGAACTGGGAAGCGTGGCTGCACGCGGACCGCTGGTCGGCCGTCTCCTGGCCGTCCGCGTACGGCGGGCGGGACGCCGACATCTTCGGGTGGCTGGCCTTCGAGGAGGAGTACTACGCGGCGGGCGCGCCGGGTCGGGTCTCGCAGAACGGCATCAGCCTCCTCGCCCCGACACTCTTCGACCACGGCACCGCCGAGCAGCGCGCCCGGATCCTGCCGCCGATGGCGAGCGGGGAGGTGATCTGGGCGCAGGCGTGGTCGGAACCGGAATCCGGTTCGGACCTGGCGTCGTTGCGGTCGCGGGCGGTACGCACGGACGGCGGCTGGCTGCTGTCGGGGCAGAAGACGTGGTCCTCGCGGGCCGCGTTCGCCGACCGGGCGTTCGGGATCTTCCGCTCGGACCCGGAGGCCGCCAGGCCGCATCACGGGCTGACGTATCTGATGTTCGATCTGGCGGCGCCCGGTGTCACGGTCCGGCCGGTGGGGCGGCTCGACGGCAAGCCGGCGTTCGCCGAACTCTTCCTGGACGAGGTGTTCGTACCGGACGAGGACGTGATCGGGGAGCCGGGCCAGGGCTGGCGGATCGCCATGTCGGCCACCGGCAACGAGCGGGGGCTCACCCTGCGCTCCCCCGGCCGGTTCCTGGCAGCCGCGGACCGGCTGGCGGCGCTGTGGCGCACGCACGGCGACCCGTCGGACAGTGGGCTGCGGGACCGGGTCGCGGACGCGGTGGTGGGGGCCCGGGCGTATCAGCTGTTCACCTTCGCGTACGCCTCTCGCTTCGCGGCGGGCGACACGATCGGCGCGGAGTCGAGCCTGAACAAGGTCTTCTGGTCCGAGTACGACATCGCGCTCCACGAGACCGCGCTCGATCTGCTGGGCCCGGAAGCGGAACTCGCGGACGGCGAGTGGGCGCAGGGCTACGTCTTCGCTCTCGCCGGTCCGATCTACGCGGGCACGAACGAGATCCAGCGGGACATCATCGCCGAGCGGCTGCTCGGTCTGCCGAAGGGGCGGCGCTGATGCGGTTCGTTCTCGACGCGGAGCAGCGGGAGTTCGCCCGTTCCCTGGACGCGCTGCTCACCGCCACGGGCACACCTTCGGTGGTACGGGCGTGGGCGGCCGGGGACCACGGGCCGGGGCGCGCCCTGTGGTCGCGGCTCGCGGACGCGGGTGTCTTCGCGCTGGCGGTTCCGGAGACGTACGAGGGGGTGGGACCGCTGCCCGTGGAGGTCGCCGTCTCCTTCATGGAGCTGGGGCGGCACGCGATGCCAGGCCCGGTGGTGGAAACGGTCGCGGCTTCGGTGCTGCTGAGCGTGGTGGGCGGTCCGGCGGCGAAGGAGTGGCTGCCCCGGCTGTCCTCCGGCGCCGCGACGGCGACCTTGCGTCTGGACGGTCCGTACGCGCTGGACGCGGACGCGGTGGACGCCGTGTTCACGGTGCGCGGGGAGGAACTGTGGCTCGCGTCCGGACCCGGGGCGTTCCGTGTGTCGGCGGACCCGGCACGGCGGCTGTTCTCGCCGGACGACGGGGGGACACTGCTCGCCCGTGGGACGCACGTGGCGGAAGGGGCCCGGGTGGCAGGCGACTGGGCGGCGTTCGCGACGGCGGCCCAGGCGGTGGGCGTGGGAGAGGCGCTGCTGCGAGCCACGGTGGAGTACGTGAAGCGGCGGACCCAGTTCGGTACGGCCATCGGGTCCTTCCAGGCGGTCAAGCACCGGCTGGCCGACACGCTGACCGGGCTGGAGTTCGCCCGGCCGCTGGTGTACGGGGCGGCGGTGTCCCTGGCGGAGGGTGCGGCCCGGGCCGGGGCGGACGTGGCGGCCGCCAAGCTGGCGGCGGGCGGGGCCGCGTACACAGCGGCCCGCACCGCGCTCCAGCTGCACGGTGCGGTGGGCTACACGGAGGAGCTGGACCTCGCGCTGTGGCTGCGGAAGGCGCGACCGCTGCGGGATGCGTGGGGGACGCCGGAGGTGTGCCGGGGGCGGGTGCTCGCGGGGTGAGCGGGTGGGAGTGGCCGGGCCCGTCCGGCGGCCGTCCTCGTCCTCAATCGCCGGACGGGCTTGACAGGGCTGGACTGTTCTCGCCCGTCGCGGCCGTCACGGGCCTCCAGTGGCCGGGCTTTCGTCGTTGGTCCGGCGGATCGTGCGCACAGGCCGGCCCGGGCGCCAGGACTGGACGACCAGGGTGTCCCCGCCCTCCAGGCCCGTGTGCACCACCTCCGTCAGTTCCGTACGGAACAGGTGGAAGGGCACCGGCGGGTTCGCGTCCTCGATGAAGCGCGCCAGCGTCTCCGGATCGGTCACCTCCACCGCGCGGCCGGAGATCCGGACGTCACGGTCCGCCGTGTCCGCTCCGGCTCCCGGGTCGGGCCAGTACGACGCCCCCAACGGCGAACTCCAGGCGCAGTCCGGCGACACGGTCGCCGGCTGCCTCTCGCACGTCTGTGTCGCGACCGGCACGGGGCTGGAGATCTACGACCTCGGGGAGTCCCAGGAGGCGATGGACAGGTTCGGCGCCGCGGTCATGCCGGTCGCCCAGCGGATGGGTCTGCCGCAGTCCCCCGCCCCTCCGGCGTCCTCGCCGGTGCACACCTACGGGGGGCCGGGGGCGTAACGGTTCACCGGCCCGAGCGTCACCACCACCGCGGAGCCCATCGTCCGGAACACGCCCGGTGACTCGCCGGTCGCCAGGACCGCGTCGTACCGGCCGAGTTCGATGTCCGTGCCGTCGAGGACGGCGCCGTCCTCCAGCGCGAGGGCGAGGACCGCGCCACCGTCCGGCGGCATCAGCCGGACGGTGCCGCGGACGACGGCGGTCGCGGCCTCCGTGCGGTATCTGCGGTACATGACGTTGAAGTTGACGACCGGGCCGCCGAGGAGGTGGCCGACGGTCTGCAGGTCGCCGGGGAAGTCGTACGGCCAGTACGGCTCGTCGATGATGTGGTGCTCCCCGCCCACCATCAGATCCATGCCCTCGCCCTCGACCACTGTCAGGGTTCGGTGGACGCCCGGGAACGCGGAGAACGGTCCGTCCGCCGCCACCTCCGCGAGGCTGATCCGCCAGTCGAAGGCGTCCGACGCGGCGCCCTCGGGCCAGACGGCGATCTCCCGGGTGACTCCGCCGCCGTTCCGCCACGGCGCCGTCGCCCGCCCGGCCGCCCTCAGCACGCGCAGCGTCATCGGACGGTGCCCCGTGCCGTAGTTGCTGCCGGCCGGCGCCGGGAGCCGGCGAGCGCCTGGACGCCGCCGTTCCTCTCCTCCACCGTGCGGAGGCCGATGGCCGGCCCCGGGGCCGCGGGCGAGCCGGGCATGAAGGTCTCCGTTCTGCGTTCTGATTTCTGCGTGATGCGTGATGCGTGATGCGTGATGCGTTCTGCGTTCTGCGTTCTGCTGACTTCTGACTTCTGAGCCCGGGAATCCGGGAGCCCGGAAGACCGGGAGCTGACGAGGCCCGCAGCCTCACAGCCCTGCGGTCCCGCGGTCCCGGCTTCTGAGGGTAGGTCAAGCAGGGTACCCGGGCCGACGAGCTGTCAGCCGCGTTCGCTATCTTGATCGCCGCCGTCCCCACCGGCCTTTCCTCTCTGTCGACCCATGAAGGAGCCGGCCATGGAGGCCGCCGCCACCAGGTGCTACCGCCACCCGTCGTACGAGACGTATGTGAGCTGCACCCGTTGCGACCGCTACATCTGTCCCGACTGCATGCGGGAGGCCGCGGTCGGCCATCACTGCGTGGAGTGCGTGAAGGAGGGACAGCGCTCCGTCCGACGGGCCCGCAGGGTCTTCGGTGGCGCGGCCTCCATGGCGACGACGCCGGTCGTGACGTACGCCCTGATGGGGCTGAACGTCCTGGCGTACGTCGCCGAGGTGGCTGTTCCCTCGCTGGTGGACCGGTCCGCCGTACTCGGTGCCGCGCTGGTCGACGCGCAGGGTGAGCACTACTACTACGAGGGCGCGGTCTTCCCCGGGTACGAGCTCATCGGGATCGCGGACGGCGAGTGGTACCGGCTGCTGACCGGTGCCTTCCTGCATCTGCCGCCCGACGCCTCGTTCGGTGTGATGCACCTGGTCTTCAACATGCTCTCGCTGTGGAACCTGGGCCGGGCCGTCGAGGTGCAGCTGGGCCGGGCCCGGTATCTGGCGCTCTATCTGCTCTCCGCCGTGGGCGGCTCGGTGCTCGTCTACGCCGTCGCCCCGGACACGGTGACGGTGGGTGCGTCCGGCGCGGTCTTCGGCCTCGGGGCGGCGTACCACATCATCAGCCGGCGGCTCGGCCGGGACATGCGGGCCGTGAACCGTCTGCTGACCGGTCTGCTGCTCTGGCTGGTCGTCTCGGCCTGGTTCACCTCATGGCAGGGGCACCTCGGCGGCCTGCTGACCGGCGCCCTGGTCACCTGGTTCCTCGCCTACGCACCCGCGAGGTTCAAGACCACCCCGGCGCAGATCGGCGGGGGTCTGATCCTGCTGTGCCTGTTCGCGGTGGTCGTGGCCTCGAAGACGGCCACCCTGACAGGGGCAGGTGGCGCCTGACGCCGGAAACGGTCCCGGCCCGGCCCTGACGGGGGCCGGGCCGGGAGCCGGGGGGGCAACTGCCCCCGGACGCGCCACGGCGCCCACCAGAGTCCGGTCGGGGACAAGGCAGGCGCCGCGTTCAGTTCCGTACGCCGTTGTACGGGACGTCTTTGTGTGCCGCGATCAGACCGTGAGTGAACGGTCCGTCGGGCGGATCGGGGCCGGCAGTGCGCTGGTCCCGGTCAGGAATCGGTCCACGCCGCGTGCCGCGGAGCGGCCCTCGGCGATGGCCCAGACGATCAGTGACTGGCCTCGGCCCGCGTCACCGGCGACGAACACGCCGTCGACGTTGGTCGCGTAGTCCTCGTCCCGGGCCACATTACCCCGCTCGTCGAGGTCGAGGCCGAACTGCTGGACGAGGCCGTTGGCCTGGTCGGTACCGGTGAAGCCCATCGCCAGGGTCACGAGCTGGGCGGGAATCCGCCGCTCGGTCCCGGGCTTCTGCTCCAGCTTACCGCCCTTGAACTCCACCTCGACCAGGTGGAGTGCCTGGACGTTGCCGTCCTCATCGCCCTCGAAGTGGGTGGTCGAGACGGAGTAGACCCGTTCGCCGCCCTCCTCGTGCGCGGAGGTCACCTTGTAGAGCATCGGGAAGGTCGGCCACGGCTGGTTGGCGTTCCGCTCCTCGCCCGGCCTCGGCATGATCTCCAGCTGGGTGACGGAGGCCGCGCCCTGGCGGTGGGCGGTGCCGACGCAGTCGGCGCCGGTGTCGCCGCCGCCGATGACGACGACGTGCTTGCCCTCGGCGGTGATCGGGGAGACCGTCAGGTCGCCCTCCTGCACCTTGTTGGCGAGCGGCAGGTACTCCATCGCGAAGTGCACGCCGTTCAGCTCACGGCCCGGGACGGGCAGATCGCGGGAGACGGTGGCGCCGGCTGCGATGACGACCGAGTCGTAGCGGCGGCGGAGCTTGGCAGCGTCGATGTCCTTGCCGATCTCCACCTCCGTGCGGAACTTGGTGCCTTCCGCGCGCATCTGCTCGATGCGGCGGTTGATGTGCGACTTCTCCATCTTGAACTCGGGGATGCCGTAGCGGAGCAGGCCGCCGATGCGGTCGGCGCGCTCGTAGACGACGACCGTGTGGCCGGCCCGGGTCAGCTGCTGGGCGGCGGCCAGACCGGCCGGGCCGGAGCCGATGACGGCCACGGTCTTGCCGGAGAGGCGCTCGGGCGGCTGCGGGGTGACGTCGCCGCTGTCCCACGCCTTGTCGATGATGGAGACTTCGACGTTCTTGATGGTGACGGCCGGCTGGTTGATGCCGAGCACACACGCCGACTCGCACGGGGCCGGGCACAGACGGCCCGTGAACTCCGGGAAGTTGTTCGTGGCGTGGAGGCGCTCGGACGCCGCCGTCCAGTCCTCGCGGTAGGCGAAGTCGTTCCACTCGGGGATGAGGTTTCCGAGGGGACAGCCGTTGTGGCAGAACGGGATGCCGCAGTCCATGCAGCGGCCGGCCTGCTTGCTGATGATCGGCAGCAGGGAGCCCGGAACGTAGACCTCGTTCCAGTCCTTGAGCCGCTCACCGACGGGGCGGGTCTCGGCGACCTCGCGGCCGGTGGTCAGGAAGCCCTTGGGGTCAGCCATTGGCCGCCGCCTCCATCATCTTCTCGGTGGTCTCCTGCTCGGAGAGACCGGCGAGCTCAGCGGCGTCCTTGGCGGCGAGCACTGCCTTGTAGGCGGACGGGATGATCTTGCTGAAGCGGGTCACCGAGGTGTCCCAGTCGCCCAGCAGCTTCTCGGCGACCGTGGAGCCGGTCTCCTCCTGGTGGCGGCGCACGACGTCGTGCAGCCACTGCTCGTCGGTGTCGTCGAGCGTCTCCACCGCACCGAGGTTGCCGATGTTGACGTTGTCGCGGTCCAGGTCGATGACGTACGCGACACCGCCGGACATGCCCGCGGCGAAGTTGCGTCCGGTCTCGCCGAGGACGACGGCGTGGCCACCGGTCATGTACTCGCAGCCGTGGTCGCCCACGCCTTCCGAGACGACCATCGCGCCCGAGTTACGGACACAGAACCGTTCTCCGGTCCGGCCGCGCAGGAACAGCTCGCCGCCGGTCGCACCGTAGGCGATGGTGTTGCCCGCGATGGTGGAGTACTCGGCGAGGTGGTCGGCGCCGCGGTCCGGGCGGACGACGACGCGTCCTCCGGAGAGGCCCTTGCCGACGTAGTCGTTGGCGTCGCCCTCCAGGCGGAGCGTGACACCGCGCGGGACGAAGGCGCCGAAGGACTGGCCGGCTGAGCCGGTGAAGGTCACGTCGATGGTGTCATCGGGCAGGCCCGCACCGCCGAACTTCTTGGTGACCTCGTGGCCGAGCATGGTGCCGACCGTCCGGTTGATGTTACGGATCGCGATCTGCGCCCGGACCGGCTGGGCGGCCTCGGCGCTCTCCGCGCCGAGCGCGTCGGCGGCGAGCTTGATCAGCTCGTTGTCGAGCGCCTTGGCGAGGCCGTGGTCCTGCTCGACGACCTGGTGGCGTACCGCGCCCTCGGGCAGGTCCGGCACGTGGAAGAGCGGCTTCAGGTCGAGGCCCTGTGCCTTCCAGTGCGTCACGGCCCGGTCGGTGTCGAGGAGTTCGGCGTGGCCGACGGCCTCCTCGATCGTACGGAAGCCCAGCTCGGCGAGGATCTCGCGGACCTCTTCGGCGATGAACTCGAAGAAGTTGACGATGTACTCGGCCTTGCCGGAGAACCGCTCACGCAGGACGGGGTTCTGGGTGGCGATGCCGACCGGGCAGGTGTCCAGGTGGCAGACGCGCATCATGACGCAGCCGGAGACGACGAGCGGCGCGGTCGCGAAACCGAACTCCTCGGCGCCCAGCAGTGCGGCGATGACGACGTCGCGGCCGGTCTTGAGCTGGCCGTCGGTCTGCACGACGATGCGGTCGCGCAGGCCGTTGAGCAGCAGGGTCTGCTGGGTCTCGGCGAGGCCGAGCTCCCAGGGGCCGCCGGCGTGCTTGAGGGAGGTGAGCGGGGACGCGCCCGTGCCGCCGTCGTGGCCGGAGATGAGGACGACGTCCGCGTGGGCCTTGGAGACACCAGCGGCGACCGTGCCGACTCCGACCTCGGAGACCAGCTTCACGTGGATGCGGGCCGCCGGGTTGGCGTTCTTGAGGTCGTGGATCAGCTGAGCCAGGTCCTCGATGGAGTAGATGTCGTGGTGCGGCGGCGGGGAGATCAGTCCGACACCCGGGGTGGAGTGCCGGGTCTTGGCGACCCACGGGTAGACCTTGTGGCCGGGCAGCTGGCCGCCCTCGCCGGGCTTGGCGCCCTGCGCCATCTTGATCTGGATGTCGTCCGCGTTGACCAGGTACTCGCTGGTCACACCGAAGCGGCCGGAGGCGACCTGCTTGATGGACGAGCGGCGCGCCGGGTCGTACAGGCGGTCGGCGTCCTCGCCGCCCTCACCGGTGTTGGACTTGCCGCCCAGCTGGTTCATGGCGATGGCGAGCGTCTCGTGCGCCTCGCCGGAGATCGAGCCGTACGACATGGCGCCGGTGGAGAAGCGCTTGACGATCTCGGAGACGGGCTCGACCTCGTCGACCGGGATCGACTCCCGTCCGCCCGCGAAGCCGAACAGGCCGCGGAGCGTCATGAGGCGCTCGGACTGCTCGTTCACCCGGCCCGTGTACTGCTTGAAGATGTCGTACCGGCGGTTGCGGGTGGCGTGCTGGAGGCGGAAGACCGTGTCCGGGTCGAACAGGTGCGGCTCGCCCTCGCGGCGCCACTGGTACTCGCCGCCGATCTCCAGCGCACGGTGCGAGGCCGCGATGCCGGAGGAGGGGTAGGCCTTGGTGTGCCGGGCGGCGACCTCCTTGGCGACGACGTCGAGTCCGGCGCCGCCGATCTTGGTGGCGGTGCCGTTGAAGTACTTCGCGACGAAGGCCTCGTCCAGGCCGACGGCCTCGAAGACCTGGGCGCCCCGGTAGGAGGCCACGGTCGAGATGCCCATCTTGGACATGACCTTCAGGACGCCCTTGCCGAGCGCGTAGATCAGGTTCCGGATGGCCTGCTCGGCCTCGATGCCCTCGATGAACGTACCGGCGCGGACGAGGTCCTCGACGGACTCCATCGCCAGGTACGGGTTGACCGCGGCGGCGCCGTAGCCGATCAGGAGCGCGACGTGATGGACCTCGCGGACGTCACCGGCCTCGACCAGCAGCCCCACCTGGGTGCGCTGCTTGGTGCGGATGAGGTGGTGGTGGACGGCCGAGGTGAGGAGCAGCGAGGGGATCGGCGCGTGCTCGGCGTCGGAGTGCCGGTCGGAGAGGACGACCAGGCGGGCGCCGTCCTCGATGGCGGCGTCGACCTCGGTGCAGATCGCCTCGATCCGGGCGGCGAGGGCGTCGCCGCCGCCGCTGACCCGGTAGAGACCGGAGAGCGTGGCCGCCTTCATGCCCGGCATGTCGCCGTCGGCGTTGATGTGTATGAGCTTGGCCAGCTCGTCGTTGTCGATCACCGGGAACGGCAGGGCGACGTTGCGGCAGGTTGCGGCCGTCGGCTCCAGGATGTTGCCCTGGGGGCCCAGTGTGGAGCGCAGCGAGGTGACGAGCTCCTCGCGGATGGCGTCCAGCGGCGGGTTGGTGACCTGTGCGAAGAGCTGGGTGAAGTAGTCGAAGAGCAGCCGGGGACGCTCGGACAGGGCGGCGATCGGCGAGTCCGTGCCCATGGAGCCGAGCGGCTCACCCGCGGTGCGGGCCATCGGCGCGATGATGACGCGGAGCTCTTCCTCCGTGTAGCCGAAGGTCTGCTGGCGGCGGGTGACCGAGGCGTGGGTGTGCACGATGTGCTCGCGCTCGGGGAGGTCGGAGAGCTCGATCTCGCCGGTCTCCAGCCACTCCTGGTACGGCTCATCGGCGGCGAGGGACGCCTTGATCTCGTCGTCCTCGATGATGCGGTGCTCGGCGGTGTCGACGAGGAACATCTTGCCGGGCTGGAGGCGGCCCTTGCGGACGACCTTCGCGGGGTCGATGTCCAGGACGCCGACCTCGGATGACAGGACGACGAGGCCGTCGTCGGTGACCCAGTAGCGGCCGGGGCGCAGACCGTTGCGGTCGAGGACCGCGCCGACCTGGGTGCCGTCGGTGAAGGTGACGCAGGCGGGGCCGTCCCAGGGCTCCATCATCGTGGCGTGGTACTGGTAGAAGGCCCGGCGGGCGGGCTCCATCGAGGCGTGGTTCTCCCATGCCTCGGGCACCATCATCAGCACCGAGTGCGGCAGCGAGCGGCCACCGAGGTGGAGCAGCTCCAGGACCTCGTCGAAGGAGGCCGAGTCGGAGGCGTCCGGGGTGCAGACGGGGAAGATCCGGTCCAGCTGCTCCGCGCCGAAGAGGCCGGAGGCGAGCTGGGACTCGCGGGCCTCCATCCAGTTGCGGTTGCCCTTGACCGTGTTGATCTCGCCGTTGTGCGCGACGAAACGGTACGGGTGTGCGAGCGGCCAGCTGGGAAAGGTGTTCGTGGAGAAGCGCGAGTGGACCAGCGCGACCGCGGTGGCGAAGCGGCGGTCGGAGAGGTCCGGGAAGAAGGGCTCCAGCTGCCCGGTCGTGAGCATTCCCTTGTAGACGATCGTGCGTGCGGAGAGCGAGGGGAAGTACACCCCTGCCTCGCGCTCGGCGCGCTTGCGCAGGACGAACGCCTTGCGGTCGAGCGCGATGCCGGCGCTCTCGCCGTCCGCGACGACGAGCTGGCGGAACTCGGGCATGGTCGTGCGGGCCCCGTTGCCCAGGAGGTCCGGGGTGACCGGGACCTGGCGCCAGCCGAGGACCTTGAGGCCCTCTTCGGCGGCGATCTTCTCGATCTTGCGGACGTGCTCGGTGGAGCCGTCCGCGGGCAGGAAGGCGATCCCGACGGCGTAGGAGCCGGCCTCGGGGAGGTCGAAGACGACCTCTTCCCGCAGGAAGGCATCCGGAACCTGAAGGAGAATGCCGGCGCCGTCACCCGAGTCGGGCTCGGATCCTGTGGCGCCGCGGTGTTCGAGGTTGCGCAGTACGGTCAGCGCCTGCTCGACCAGCTCATGGCTGGCCACACCGGTCAGAGTGGCCACGAACCCGACGCCGCAGGCGTCGTGCTCGTTACGGGGGTCGTACATCCCCTGCTGGGCGGGGCGACCGTCCATGGGCGACCAGGCGTCGGAACGCATCGGCTCTCCCGTCGTCGTCGTGGCATATGCAGTGCCGAGGGACGACGTTGGCCCTCTGCGAAATTTCGTGCAGGTTACATGATGGAACGCTTCTCAAAAAGCGGATAGTCCGTTCCAACATGCGGACGCCACGATCACGTGGCGGAGGTGAGTCAACAGTCGAGGTGGACCGTCGTCCGGTCAGCACCCGGGGGAGACCGCAGAGAGCGAGCGTCGTTGCCCGCGTTTCTACGCCTCTTGCCCAGCGGTCGCGCAAATGAAACCGCCGAGTAACGACTACTTATGTGTAGTCCTGTATAGAGACTCATTTTACGTCGTGGAAGGCCGTTCCGCCCAGGGAGGTCGACCAAGACGTACGTCACACCGTCGGCGCATGGGCAATGCCCGGGACTACGGGTAGGGAGCCGGCCGCGGCAGGCAGGCCGCCGGATCAGCCGCCGACCGCCACGCCGAAGAGCATGCCGAGTCCGTAGGTGAGCGCGGCGGCCGCGCCACCGAGCACGAGCTGGCGCAGACCGCTGAACCACCAGCTGCGGGCGGTGACCCTGGCCACCACGGCTCCGCAGCCGAAGAGGCCGAACAGGGCGAGCAGCACGGCGGGCCAGAGCGCGGTGGCACCGAGCAGATAGGGCAGTACGGGCAGCAGCGCGCCGAGCGCGAAGGCGCCGAAGGAGGAGACGGCGGCGACGAGCGGCGACGGCAGGTCGCCGGGGTCGATCCCGAGTTCCTCGCGGGCGTGGATCTCCAGCGCCTGTTCGGGGTCCCTGGACAGCTGCCGGGCGACCTCGTGGGCCAGCAGGGGATCGACCCCGCGGGAGGTGTAGAGCGCGGCGAGCTCCGCCATCTCGTCCTTGGGGTGCTTACGCAACTCCCCTCGCTCGACTTCGAGTTCGGCCTCGACGAGCTCACGCTGCGAGGCGACGGAGGTGTATTCGCCGGCCGCCATGGAGAACGCGCCCGCGGCCAGGCCCGCCAGCCCGGTGATCACGATCGTCTGCTGCGAGACGGAACCGCCCGCCACACCGGTCATCAGCGCGAGGTTGGAGACCAGCCCGTCCATCGCGCCGAACACCGCGGGACGCAGCCAGCCACCGTTCACATCACGGTGGGTGTGGTTGTCGCGGTGCGACTCGTGCAGGACGGCGTCGGTCTCGATGATGGACACAGCTCTCCCCTTCTCCGGAGGCGGTCTTCTGCGTTCCGCCCCCGCCAACATCCTCGAAACTACGCACGAAAAACGTCTCCCGCCAGCAAGGAAGGCCGTACTTACCTGCCCGGGGAGCGGCTCGGACCCCTGCTGAGCGGGGTGTCTCCGCTGTCATCCGTGTGGCCCTTTTGTCGGCCCGGGCGGCCTCGCCGGGGTCCTCGCGTGGGACAGATCGCTCAGGTGGTCCCACCGGTGGCGCACCGAGGGTGAACCGGCCGGTACGAGCGAAGGGTCGACGCGATGGAGCTGATGGCAGGCAGTCCGGCCGAGCCGCAGGGGGGTGTGGGCGCCGAGGACCCGCCGGTAGGGACGGGAACGGACGGCCGCGCCCCCGCCCACCCGGCGACGGTCCGGCGCGACCGGGCCCGCGGCGCGCTGCTCGGTCTCGCGGTGGGGGACGCGCTGGGCGCACCGGCGGAGAATCTGCGGCCCTCCGAGATCCGCCGCCGCTGGGGCCGGATCGAGGGCTTCGTGAGCGAGGACCCCGCGGGCACGGACGACACGGAGTACGCGATCTTCTCGGGGCTCCTGCTGGCCCGGCACGGTTCGGCGCTGACGGTCTCCCATGTGGAGCGGGCCTGGCACCACTGGATCGCCGATCTGGACGAGGGGCCGTTCCGCGGGGCCGGATTCAGTGAGCGCGGCACGCTGGAGAATCTGCGCCGGGGCCTGGCCGCACCGATCTCGGCGCAGCACCGGCACGCCTGGAGCGACGGTCTCGCGATGCGGGCCGCGCCGTTCGGGGTCTTCGCGGCGGGCCGGCCGGCGGAGGCCGCCCGGCTGGTGGCGGTGGACGGCGGGGTGAGTCACGACGGGGAGGGCATCTACGGCGGGCAGGCGGTCGCGGCCGGGGTGGCCGCCGCGATGGTGGGGGCCGGGCTCGCGTCCGTGATCGCCGCCGCGCTGTCCGTCGTACCGATGGACTCCTGGACGGCGCGGTCGCTGCGGCGCGCGGTGTCGGCCGCGCAGCGCTCGTACCCCGACCGGCTGACGAGTGAGCGTGCGGTCCGTTCGGCGGTGGTGATCGGCGGATATCCCTGGACGGATCTGGCGCCCGAGGCGGTGGGCCTGGCGTTCGGCGCGTTCACCGCGGCGCGCGGCGACTTCCGTACGGCGGTGCTGACGGCCGTCAACATGGGCCGCGACGCCGACACCACCGCCGCGGTGGCGGGAGCCCTGGCCGGGGCACTGAACGGGGCGTCGGCCATCCCGCCTGAGTGGGCTGCGGCGATCGGCCCGGTACGCGGCAGCTGCCTGCCCTCGATGCGGGGCTACCACGTGCTGGACATCGCGGAACTCCTCACGCCGGACGAGGCGGAGGAGGAGCTCCGCGCGCACCCCTTGGGCGCGGCCCGGACCAACCCCACCCGGCCCACCACCACCAGGCTCACCACCAGGCCACTCACCGGCGAACGGGGAACACGATGACGACAGCCCGCCCCACGACGTCCCCCCGCCCCACCGCATCCCCCCGCCCGGCGCCCGTGGACGCCCTCAGGACGACGCGTGCGCCCGGCCGTCGGGCCCGGATCGAAGGGTTGCTGCTCGGTCTGGCGGCCGGGGACGCGGCCGGCTGGCCCGCAGCGCGGCACCGGGCGGCCCGGATGCCGGAGTGGACGCGGCGGCTGACCCGGGAGCTCGACACCTTCGCCGAGCAGAACGCCACGACCACCCTGCCCGTTCCGATCGCCCTGAACCAGCCGCCCGAACCGCTGCGGCTCGGGCCGTCCGACGACGCCGAGTGGGCGGCCTTCGCGGCCCGTACGGTACTGGCCGCCGCGGCCGACCGGGGGCTCGGGCTCTCCGTCGAGCGCCGGATGCGCGATGCCGTCGACCGGGCCTGGAACGCCCTGGCGGCGAAGGTCGCCGAGGCGGGCGCCCGCGCGGCCGAGGTCGAGGCCGCCGTGCTCCCCCTGCGGGCCCGGATCTCCGTACGGGCCGGGCTCGGCAATCTCGCCGCGGGGCTGCGCCCGCCCGCCACCGGGCACGACAACCCGCACTTCTTCGACGACGCGGCCTGTGTGCGCGCCGCCGTCCTCGCGGTCGTCCACCCGGGCGATCCCGGTGCCGCCGCCGCACTCGCCGAGTTCGACGCCCGCTACACCCAGGACGGTGACGGGGTGCACGGTGCGCGCGCCGTCGCCGCCGCGATCTCCGTGGCCCTTGCGGGCGCGGACGTCGACGCCGCGGTGGACGCGGCGCTCGCCCAGCTCCCGGAGGGCACCGAGATCGCCCGCAACGCCACGCACGCCGTCCGCCTCGCCCGGGAGTTCGCCGGCGAACCGGCGGGCGCGTTCGCCCTGGTCCCGGTGCTGGAGCATCAGATCGTCGACCACGTCTACAGCTACGGGATCGCCGCGGCCGAGACCGTGCCGGTCGCCCTCGCGCTGGCCACCGCGGCCCGGGGCGAGCTGGCGCAGGCGGTGCCGTCGGCGGCCTGCCTCTCCCGGGTGGCCGACTCCGCTCCCGCCCTCGCCGGGGCACTGACCGGCGCACTCGGCGGGAGCGTCACCGTGCCCGCGGGCTGGCGGGAGGCCTGTCGCACGCTCGCGGGGTGTGCGCTCCCCCGGTTCGCGGGCACCGATCTCATCGAACTCGCCGGGCTCCTCGCAGACACGGAACCAGCCACCCCGGGTGGACAATTCCGACATGACGCCCACACCATCCATGACGCCCACACCGTCCGTGAAATCCACCGCACCCACCACCCTGACCCTCGATGACCGGATCACCGGAGCCCTGATCGGCGCCGCCGTCGGCGACGCGCTCGGCGGCCCGGTCGAGGGCTGGTCCCCGGAACAGATCGCCGAACGCCATGGCGGCAGGATCGACGGCATCGTGGGCCCCTGGTACGGCGAGGACTGGCGGACCGCCCGCCCCATCGCCCCGTACCACAAGGGCGACGGCCACATCACCGACGACACCTTGATGACCCACGCGCTGGTGCGGGTCTACGGCACCGTGCGCGACCACCTGGACGCGTACTCCGTCGCGGACCACCTCGTACCGGACCTGATCTCCACGCCCCGCTGGATTCCGGAACTGGAGGCCGAGGCACTCCCCCTCCAGCGGATCTTCCTCGCCGAGAAGTGGATCGTGGCGCGGCTGCACTACGGGCACGTCGATCCGCGCGAGGCGGGCTCGGGCAACATCGTCAACTGCGGGGCGGCGATGTACATGGCGCCCGCCGGGCTGGTCAACGCCGCACACCCGCAGGCCGCGTACGCCGAGGCGCTGGACGTCGCGGGCGCGCACCAGTCCTCGTACGGGAGGGAGGCGGCCGGAGTCTTCGCGGCGGCCGTCGCCGCCGCCTGTGCCCCGGGTGCCACCCCCACCACCGTGGTCGACGCCTGCCTGGCGCTCGCCAAGGACGGGACCCGCGCGGCGATCGAGACGGTGTGCGAAACCGCCGCCGGACACAGCGACTTCGAGTCGGCGCTGGCTCCCCTGCGTGCCGCCGTCGCCCCCTTCGACACGGTTGGCCCGGACTACCGCGCCCCTTCCCTGGGCGCCCGCCGTCCCTCGCGGCTGCACGCCATCGAGGAGCTGCCGGTCGCGCTCGGCATGCTGCTCGTCGCCGGAGGCGACTTCCGGCACGCCGTCCTCGGCTCGGTCAACTACGGGCGCGACTGCGACTCCATCGCCACGATGAGCGGCGCACTGGCGGGAGCGCTCCACGGCGAACGGTCCGTACCGGCCGACTGGGCGAGGACGGTCGCCGAGGCCAGCCGCCTCGATCTCCACGCCCCCGCCAGGACCCTGGCCGAGGTCACCCGGGAGATCTTCGTACGGGACACCGCCAGGCGCCGCGCGCACGAGGCGGCCTTCGCGACCCTGGCCGGCTCCCGGTGAACGTACGCCTGACCTGGGTACAGCCGGAGGACCTGGTCGGACACGAGCTGCGCCAGGCGGCCCAGGACGGCCGGGACGCACGGGACGTGGAGCGCCGCTGGTACGAGGCGGGCGGCGCCCCCGCTCCCGAACGCGCCGGTGCGTCGGAACCTCCCGCACCGCCCCGGCTGCGCGCACTCGCCGAGGGGCTGCTCGACGAACTGGCCGCGCTCCCCTCCCCCTTGGCCGATGACGAGCCGACCGGCCTGGAGGAGATCCGGGCCGCCTGTCCCCGCTGGCCCGCCACCCGTACGGAGCCCGTCCTCGTCGAACCCGACCGGCTCCACGCGGCCTGGCTGGGCCGGGCCGCAGGCTGCCTGCTGGGCAAGCCCGTCGAGAAGCTGCCGCTCGCCGGTATCCGCGCGCTGGCCGGCGCCGCCGGGAACTGGCCGCTCAGCACGTGGTTCACCGCCGAGGGCCTGCCGGCCGACCTGCTGGCCGCGTACCCGTGGAACCGCCGGTCGGCGCCCACCTCCCTCGCGGAGAACATCGACGGCATGCCCGAGGACGACGACCTCAACCACCCCTTGCTCACGCTGCGGTTGCTGCGACGGCACGGGCGTTCCTTCACCACGGCCGATCTGGGCCGTCTCTGGCTCGAAGAGGTCCCGGCGGGCCGCGTCTTCACCGCCGAGCGGGTCGCGTACCGCAATCTGCTCGACGGCAGGGAACCACCGGGCACCGCCCGGTACCGCAACCCGTTCCGGGAGTGGATCGGCGCCCAGATCCGCGCCGACGTGCACGGCTGGACCCACCCCGGCGACCCGGCCGCCGCCGCCGCGCAGGCCCATCGGGACGCCGTACTCACCCATACGGCCAACGGGGTGTACGGGGCGATGTTCACGGCCGCCGCCCTCGCCGAAGCGGCCGGCGGCGAGACCGATGTGCACGGCTGCCTGGCCGTGGGACTACGGGTGGTGCCGCCCCGTTCCCGGTACGCGCGGGCGGTGCGCCTCGGCATCGAAGCCGCGCACGGAGCACCGGACTTCGACCAGGCCGTCGACCGGCTCCACGCCACCTACGGGGACACCCACCACTGGGTGCACGTGCTGCCCAACGCCGCGCTGCTGGCCGCGGCCCTCACCCACGCCGACGGTGACTTCGGCCGCTCCATCGGATGCGCGGTCTCCGGCGGCTGGGACACCGACTCGAACGGCGCCACGGCCGGTTCCCTCGCGGGCCTGCTGGCCGGGCGCCCCACCGCGCTCCCCGCCGGCTGGACCGCCCCGCTGAAGAACCGCCTCGCCTCGTCCGTCCCGGGCTTCGACTCCGTCGGGTTCGACACACTCGCCGATCTGACCTACCAGGAGGTACTGCGCCCATGACCGGTATCGCGGTGCTCGGCAGCACCAACATGGACCTTGTCGCCTACGTGGCACGGGCTCCCGCACGTGGCGAGACGGTGACCGGCCGCGAGTTCCGGACGGTTCCCGGCGGCAAGGGCGCCAACCAGGCCGTCGCCGCCGCCCGGGCCGGCGGCGAGGTGGTGATGATCGGCGCGGTCGGCGACGACGTGTACGGCGCCGCGCTCCGCGCCGAACTGGAGCACTCGGGGGTCTTCACCGATCTCCTGCACACCGCCGAGGGTCCCAGCGGCACCGCGCACATCGTCGTCGACGACGAGGGCGGCAACGCGATCGTGGTGATCCCCGGCGCCAACAGCACCATGACGGCGCTCGGTTCCGGCGAGACGGCCGCCATCGGCGCCGCCGATCTGCTGCTCCTCCAGCTCGAACTCCCCCTGTCCGCAGTGGTCGAGGGCGCCCGGTCGGCCCGCGCCCAGGGCGTACGGACGATCCTCACCCCGTCCCCCGTACAACTGCTCCCGGACGAGCTCCTCGACTGTGTCGACCTGCTGATCCCCAACGAACACGAGGCCGCCGCGCTCACCGGGCTGTCCGAACCGCAGGCCGCGGCGGCGGTGCTGCTCCGCCACGTCCCGGCGGTCGTCATCACCCTCGGCGCGAAGGGCTGTCTGTACGCGGCCCGGGACGGCGCGCCCCTGCACTTGCCCGCCCCTGCCGTCACGGCCGTCGACACGACCGGCGCGGGGGACACCTTCGTCGGCACCCTGGCCGTGGCGCTCGGCGAGGGCAGGCCCGTACCGGAGGCGCTGGCCTGGGCCTCCTCGGCCGCCGCGCTCTGCGTACAGAAGCCGGGCGCCTCCACCTCCATGCCCTACCGCAGCGAGATCGATGCCGCATGAACACCATGAACACTCCCCCGACCACCCCCCTCGCCGGTCTGCGCGTCCTGGACCTGGCCACCCTCTTCGCAGGCCCTCTCGCGGCCACCATGCTCGGCGACTTCGGTGCCGAGGTGATCAAGGTCGAGCATCCACGCAAACCCGACCCCTCGCGCGGGCACGGCCCGGCGAAGGACGGCATCGGCCTGTGGTGGAAACTGCTCGGCCGCAACAAGCGCAACCTCACCCTCGACCTGTCCAGCCCCGGCGGCCGTGACGTCCTGCTGAAGCTGGCGGCGGAGAGCGACGTCGTCATCGAGAACTTCCGGCCCGGCACCCTGGAACGCTGGGGCATCGGCCCGGCCGAACTCCACGCGGTGAACCCCCGTCTGGTCCTGGCGCGCGTCACCGGCTTCGGCCAGTTCGGCCCGTACTCCCACCGCCCCGGCTTCGGCACGCTCGCCGAGGCCATGAGCGGCTTCGCGGCGATCACCGGCGAACCGGACGGCCCCCCGACCCTGCCACCGTTCGGCCTCGCCGACTCGATCGCCGCACTCGCCACCGCGTACGCCGTGATGACGGCGCTCGCCGGACGGGACCGCTCCGGACGGGGCCAGATCGTAGATATGGCGATCATCGAGCCGATCCTCACGGTCCTGGGCCCGCAGCCCCTCTGGTACGACCAGCTCGGATACGTACAGGAGCGCACCGGCAACCGCTCCCGCAACAACGCCCCGCGCAATACGTACCGCACCTCCGACGGCCACTGGGTCGCGGTCTCCACCTCGGCCCAGTCGATCGCCGAACGGGTGATGCGCCTGGTCGGCCGCCCGGAACTGATCGACGAGCCGTGGTTCGCCGCCGGCACGACCCGCGCCGAGCACACCGAGGAACTCGACGAGGCCGTCGGCCACTGGATCGCCCGGCACACCCGCGAGGAGGCCGTCTCGGTGTTCGAGAAGGCGGAGGCGGCGATCGCCCCGATCCATGACGTACGGGACGTGATGGAGGACCCGCAGTACCGGGCCCTCGACTCGATCACCGAGATCGACGACCCGGAGCTGGGCCCGCTGCGGATGCAGAACGTCCTGTTCCGCCTCTCGGAGACCCCCGGCTCGATCCGCTGGGCCGGCCGCCCGCACGGAGCGGACACCGAGGAGATCCTCGACGGACTCGGCCTCTCCGCTCCGCAGATCGCGGCCCTGCGCTCGGAGGGCGCCCTGTGACCGGTGCGGTTCCCCTGACCTGGCTGTACGTTCCCGGGGACCGGCCGGAGGTGGTGAACAAGGCGCTCTGCTCGGGCGCGGACGTGGTGATCGTGGATCTGGAGGACGCGGTCGCGGAGGAGCGCAGGCAGTACGCGCGGGCGGCCACCGCCGAACTCCTCACCGAACCGGCGGCGCCGGGCGCGGTGCCGGTGCATGTCCGGGTCCACGGCGAGGACGACGTACGGGCCCTGGCACAGCTGCCGGGCCTCGCCGGGCTCCGGCTCCCCAAGATCACACATGCCGCGAGCGTCCACCACCTGGCGGCGCTGGCACCTGGCGTCCCGCTGTACCCGCTGCTGGAGTCGGCGCTCGCCGTGGAGCACGCGTACAGCATCGCCTCCGCCCACCACGACGTACGGGGCATCGCCCTGGGCGAGGCGGACCTCCGGGCGGACCTCGGGGTGCGGGGCGACGCGGGACTCGACTGGCCGCGGAGCCGGATCGTCGTCGCGGCGCGTGCGGCCGGTCTCGCCGCACCCGTCCAGTCGGTCTTCCCGGACGTCCGGGACCTGGACGGACTGTGGTCGTCCTGCGCCCAGGGCCGGTCCCTGGGGCTGTGGGGCCGGGCGGCGATCCATCCCCGCCAGCTGCCGGTCATCGAGCGGGCGTTCCGGCCCACGGCCCAGGAGATCGAGGCCGCCGAGCAGATCATGGCGGCGGCCCTGCTGGACGCGGGTGCGCAGGCGCTGCCGGACGGGAGGTTCGTGGACGCGGCGGTGGTCGCCGCCGCACAGCGGACGCTGTCGCTGGCCGGACGGGCATGAGAAACGCCGGACGGGCTTGGGAATCAAGCCCGTCCGGCGTCGGGGACTGCGAGTGCGCCCGTGAGCGGTCAGCTCTTGTCGGCGGTCTCCGGAGCACCGTTCGTCCGGGGTTCGTCGGAGTCGTCCGTGGAGTCGGTGGAGTCGGTGGAGTCGGTGGCCTTCTCCGGGTCACCGGCGTCCGTGTCCGCGTCCGCGTCGGCCCCGGCGTCACTGCCGCCGTCGCCTTCACTGTCCTTGGACAGGTCCGCCTTTCCCTCGGCCTCGGGATCGGGCTCGACGATCTCCTCGCGGCCCGGCCGCACCTTCGCCGAGATCACGATGTACGTCACGGCGAGCACGAAGACGATGATCGAGGTCCACACGTTGAGCCGGAGCCCCAGCACGTGGTGGGCCTCGTCGACGCGCATGTACTCGATCCAGCCGCGGCCCGCGCAGTACGCGGCGACGTACAGCGCGAACGCCCGCCCGTGACCGAGCTTGAACCGGCGGTCCGCCCAGATGACCAGCAGCGCGACACCGATGCACCAGAGCGACTCGTACAGGAAGGTCGGGTGGTAGGTGCCGGCGACGCGGTTCGGGCCCTCGCTGATCTCCAGTGCCCACGGCACGTCCGTCGGCTTGCCGTAGAGCTCCTGGTTGAACCAGTTGCCCCAGCGGCCGATGGCCTGGGCGAGGGCGACCCCGGGGGCGAGCGCGTCGGCCCAGGCGGGCAGCGGGATTCCGCGACGGCGGCAGCCGATCCAGGCGCCGACCGCGCCGAGCGCGACCGCGCCCCAGATACCGAGGCCGCCTTCCCAGATCTTGAAGGCGTCGACCCAGTTCTCACCGTCGCTGAAGTACAGCTGGTAGTCGGTGATGACGTGGTAGATCCTGCCGCCGACAAGTCCGAAGGGCACGGCCCAGACGGCGATGTCGGCGACTGTGCCGACTCTGCCGCCCCGGGCGACCCAGCGCTTGTTGCCGAACCAGACGGCGACGAAGACACCGATGATGATGCAGAACGCGTAGCCGCGCAGGGGGATCGGGCCGAGATCGATCACACCGGTCGACGGGCTGGGAATGAAGGCAAGGTTCATGACGGGGTCGACGCTACCCTGCCGAGTGGGACGTACGGCAAGCCGCCCGGCAACTTCTGGGTAACAGGGCGGCCCGCACGGGCCCGCCCCACGCCCCCGTCAGGAGGCCGACGGCGTCGGAGTGACCTTCGCCGGCTTCTTGCCCTTGTTGGCCTCGGCGACCCACTTCTTCAGATTCGCCTCGGAGATCTGCTGGCCGTCCTTGGCGGGAAAGATCGACTCGCCGTTGAGCAGAGCGGTCGGAGTGCCCTGGAATCCACCGTCGCGGAAGGCCGTGTCGGACTTCTTGACCCAGGTGTCGTGCGTACCGCTCTCCACGCAGCTGCGGAAGCCGGGGGTGTCGAGGCCCTCGACCTTGCCGGCCAGTTCGATCAGCTTGCTGTTCTTGCCGAAGGCGTCGTCGGACTCGGCGGGCTGATTCGCGAAGAGCACGTCGTGGTAGTCGGCGAACTCGCCGACGTCCTGTGCGCAGGCCGCAGCGTTGGCCGCGCGCAGCGATCCGCTGCCTCCGAGGTTTCCGTCGATGATCGTGGCGAGGTGGTACTCGACCTTGATCTGGCCGCTGTTCTGCAGCTCGTGGATCGTCTTGCGGAAGGCGTTCTCGAACTGGGCGCAGACCGGGCAGCGGAAGTCCTCCCAGATCGTGAGCGTGGACGGCGCGCCGTCCGCCCCCACCTGGAGGGCGAGGCTGTCCTTGCCGGTCGCTCCCGAAGGCGCGACGGCGGGACCCGCCTCGCTGTCCTTGCCGCCCTTGCCCGCGTTGGCGGCGATCAGGCCGACCACGGCGGCCAGCCCGAGCACTCCCACCACCGCGCTCGCGACGATCAGCGTGCGGCGTCGGCGCTCGCGCGCCTTCTCCCGCTCGCGCTGCTGGACGAGCCGGTCGCGCGCGGCCCTGCTTCCTTCACGGTTCTTGTCGCTCACACCCGCAGCAACGAACCGGGGAGGCACGCGCGTGCCTCCCCGGTCCAGGTCCACCCGTACGGGTTACACCCGGTGTCAGCGCTTTCGAACGCCTTCGGCCAGTTCGCCCGCCAATGCGCGGACCGCTTCGAGACCGGCGGCCTCGTCGGGGGCGTCCAGCATCCGCTTGACGAAGGCCGAGCCGACGATCACTCCGTCCGCGAAGCCCGCGACCTCACGGGCCTGCTCGGCGTTGGAGACGCCGAGACCCACGCAGACCGGCAGGTCGGTGGTGGCGCGGGTGCGCCGCACCAGGTCCTGGGCCTGCTCGCCGACCGACGCACGGGTGCCGGTGACCCCCATGAGCGAGGCCGCGTAGACGAAGCCGGAGCCCGCCGCCGTGATGGTGGCGAGGCGCTTGTCCTGGCTGCTGGGCGCGACGACGAACACGGTCGCGAGGCCGTGCTTGCCCGCGTGCTCGCGCCATACCGCGGACTCCTGGACCGGCAGGTCGGGCAGGATGCACCCGGCACCGCCCGCCTCGGCCAGCTCGGCGGAGAAGCGTTCGATGCCGTACCGGTCGATGGGGTTCCAGTACGTCATGACGAGGACCGGCACGCCGGTGGCCTCGTAGGCCTCGCGGACCGTGCGCATCACGTCGGCGATCCTGACGCCGCCACGCAGCGCGATGTCGTCGGCGGTCTGGATGACCGGCCCGTCGAGCACCGGGTCGCTGTGCGGGAGGCCGATCTCGACGACGTCCGCGCCGCCGGCGACGACCGCCTTGACCGCTGCGATGCCCCCGTCGACGGTCGGGAAGCCGGCGGGCAGATACGCGATGAGCGCCGCCCGGTCCTCGGACCTGGCCTTCGCCAGCGTCGTGCTGAGCAGTTCCGTGTTTCCGCTGTGCCCGCTCACTTGGCCTCCTCCGCGTCGTACAGCCCGAAGTACCGCGCCGCCGTGTCCATGTCCTTGTCGCCGCGGCCGGACAGGTTGATCAGGATCAGCCCGTCCTTGCCGAGCTCCTTGCCGAGGTCCAGGGCCCCCGCCAGCGCGTGGGCGCTTTCGATGGCCGGGATGATGCCCTCGGTGCGGGAGAGGAGGCGCAGCGCCTGCATGGCGGCGTCGTCGGTGACCGCGCGGTACTCGCCGCGGCCGACGTCCTTCAGATAGGCGTGCTCCGGGCCGATGCCCGGGTAGTCGAGTCCGGCCGAGATCGAGTACGGCTCGGTGATCTGGCCCTCCTCGTCCTGGAGGACGTAGGACCGCGAGCCGTGCAGGATGCCGGGCTCGCCCGCGGTCAGGGTCGCCGCGTGCTCGCCGGTCTCCACACCGTGTCCGGCCGGCTCGCAGCCGACCAGACGGACCCCGGCGTCCGGGATGAAGGCGTGGAAGAGGCCGATGGCGTTGGAGCCGCCGCCGACACAGGCGACCGCGGCGTCCGGCAGCCGGCCGGCCCGCTCCAGGATCTGCCGCCTGGCCTCGACGCCGATCACCCGGTGGAAGTCGCGGACCATCGCCGGGAACGGGTGCGGGCCCGCGACCGTGCCGAAGAGGTAGTGCGTACGGTCCACGTTGGCGACCCAGTCGCGGAACGCCTCGTTGATGGCGTCCTTGAGAGTCCTGGAGCCGGACTTCACCGCGATGACCTCGGCGCCGAGCATCCGCATCCGCGCCACGTTCAGCGCCTGCCGCTCGGTGTCGATCTCGCCCATGTAGATGGTGCAGTCGAGACCGAAGAGCGCGCAGGCGGTCGCCGTGGCGACGCCGTGCTGGCCGGCGCCCGTCTCGGCGATGACCCGGGTCTTGCCCATGCGCTTGGTGAGCAGGGCCTGGCCCAGCACGTTGTTGATCTTGTGCGAGCCGGTGTGGTTCAGGTCCTCACGCTTGAGGAAGACCCGTGCGCCGCCCGCGTGCTCGGCGAAACGCGCGACCTCGGTCAGCGCGCTGGGCCGTCCGGTGTAGTTGACCATGAGCTCGTTGAGCTCGGCGGCGAAGGCGGGGTCGTTCTTCGCCTTGTCGTACTCGACGGCGACCTCGTCCACGGCGGCGACGAGCGCCTCCGGGATGAACTTGCCACCGAACGCGCCGAAATAGCCCTCGGCGCTGGGGATCAGACCCTCGGGGTCCGGAATGAAGAAGTCGGACGACATGCGACATGCTCCTCGGCATTGCAACGGATGGTGTCACCGTATGCGCCGTGAGCGGAGCGCCACGCCTGCCGCGGTGCGGTCGGGAGTGGTGCGGTCGTGCGGGTCCCCCGTGTGCTCCACGAGGGGTGACGGCCGGGGCTCGCTACGGCGCGGACCCCGTGCGCCATCGCATCCCGTTGACCTGTCCCGGCTCGTCGCCGATCACGTACCGCACCCGCCGGCCGTGCACACGCCTGGCGGGGGCGCGGCAGCCGCGCGGGCGGCAGCCGCGCGCCAGCGGCGCGTGCGGGACCCGGGCCGTCGCCCCGGCGGGGCGCAGGCCCGGCCGGGGTCGGCGTACGGGACGGTCGGCGGACATGGGGGGTCAGTTCCGTCCGTGCCGGAGTGCCGGGTGGGCGCCCGCGGCGACCAGGTCGGCGACGGCGGCCCGCGGGTCGCGGCCGGTGACCAGGGACTCGCCGACGAGTACGGCGTCGGCGCCGGCGTTGGCGTACGCGATCAGGTCGTGCGGGCCGCGCACCCCGGACTCGGCGATCTTCACGATGTGGTCGGGAATCTCGGGGGCGACGCGCTCGAACGTGGAGCGGTCGACCTTGAGGTCCTTCAGGTTGCGCGCGTTGACACCGATGATCTTCGCTCCGGCGTCCACGGCGCGCTCCGCCTCGTCCTCGTCGTGCACCTCGACGAGCGGCGTCAGGCCGATCGACTCGGCGCGCTCGATCAGCGAGACCAGGGCCTCCTGGTCGAGGGCGGCGACGATCAGCAGGGCGAGGTCGGCGCCGTAGGCGCGGGCCTCCCACAGCTGGTACGAGGTGACGATGAAGTCCTTGCGCAGGATCGGGATGCCGACCTTCGCGCGGACGGCCTCCAGGTCCGCGAGCGAGCCGCCGAAGCGGCGCTGCTCGGTGAGGACGGAGATGACGGCCGCGCCGCCCGCCTCGTAGTCCGCGGCGAGCGCGGCGGGGTCGGCGATCGCGGCCAGGGCCCCCTTGGAGGGACTGGAACGCTTGACCTCGCAGATGACGGTCACGCCTTCGCCGCGCAGGGCGGCGACCCCGTCCTTCGCCGCGGGAGCGCGGGCCACGCGCTCCTTGAGCTCGTCGAGGCTGACGCGCGCCTGCCGCTCCGCGAGGTCGGCGCGAACGCCTTCGATGATCTCGTCGAGCACACTCACGCGAGCGGCCCCCTTCCGGAACGGTGATGACGGTGATGAGAGAACAGGATCAGCCATGTCGATGGTATCCGCAGGACGCCGTTGAGCTGGCATCGTGTCGACACGAGTCCCACTACCTGGGCATTCATGGCGCAAGCGCCGATCCGAACGGCAGATTCCGGACGACCGCGAAGATCAGCAGGAGCACGCCGAGACCCCACCAGTAGACCGGGGCGAGCGTGATGCGCAGTCGCTGTCCCCGGCTCGCGCGGACCGTCCACAGCACCCAGACGACGGCGAACACGGCGTAGCCGACGACGGCGAACGCGTTGGAGCCGAGCGCGGTGGCGAGGTCGCCGTGTGCGACGGCGTGGGCGCTGCGCAGTCCGCCGCAGCCGGGGCAGAGGATCCCGGTGAGCTGGAGCAGCGGGCAGGCCGGATAGTGGCCGGGCTCGTTCGGGTCGACCGTGCCCACGTAGGCGAAGGCTCCGAGGACGACGGCCAGCACACCGACGGGTGTGGCGAGCCGCCTGGACCGCGAGGCGGGTGCCCGGGCGGTCACCGGGGCGGGAGCGGGGGCGAAGGCGGGTGCGTGCGGCGGCGGCCCGGCCGGGGGCCGGGCGGCGTCCTGTGCTGGCGAGGCGTCCACTCGGTGATTGTCCCTGCTCATACGGAAAGGCGCAGCCCGGACCGGGCTGCGCCTCGCGTGGTGGTTCCGGTGGCCGGACGTCAGGAGGTCTGGGCCTGTCCCGCCCGCGCCCTGGCCTGCGCCAGCTCGTCCGACTCCTTCGGCATACCGAGACCGGCGGCACTCATGGCGAGACCAACGATCCCGCCGATGAAGACCACGGCGATGCCGGCCCAGAAGCCGAGCGGGTTGGCCGCGACCATGAAGACGCCTGCGACACAGAAGCCGATGAACGCGATGATGACACCGGTCCAGGCGGCCGGGGTGTGTCCGTGGCTGGTGCCCGCCATGAGTTGCTCCTCGTTGGTGTTGCGCTGAAGGTATCGCTGTACGGAAAGCTCGGTCCCATTGTCCCGTACGTGCGGGACGGGCATGAGCTGGGGGTCATGCCTCGCGCGTCGGGTCCTCGCCGCGGTCCAGGGCCTTCCACAGGTCCTCCGGCCGGTCGGGGTCCGGGGCGGGCGGTGCCGCCTTGCGGGGGCGGGGCGTGCCGTCGCGCTCGTACCGTCCCGACATCGTGGGCCAGCGGCTTCCGTAACGCAGGGCGAGGAGCCCGGCAAGGAGGATCAGGAGCCCGCCGACGGCCGTGACGTACGGCCAGGCGGTGTGGGTCAGCGCGTCGATGGTGGCCGACGTGTTACCCGTGGTCTGCGCGGCCTTCTCGTCGAGGGCCGCACTGTCGGAGGCTCCTAGAGCGGAGCTCAGTCCGGCGCCGAGGCCGCTGAGCGCGAGGAGCCCCGCGACGAGCGCGCGGCTGCCGCCCCGTACGGCGAACACGGCGACGAGGGCGGCCAGCGCGACGACGGCAAGCGCCGCGGGGAGGCCGGTGATGTCCTGGCCGTCCGCCGTCAGGGGCAGGGTCCCTCCGCCGACGGCGGCCTCGCCCCCGGCCCACGTCTGTCCGGACGCGAGCAGTACGACGGTCGAGCCTGCCGCTCCGAGGAGCAGGGCGGCGGCCAGGCTCCGGCGGCTTCCCGCGCTGTCGGGCGCGGTGGCGGCTCGGGCACGGGTCTGGGGTGCGGGTACAGCGCTCACGCACTCCACTATCCCTTACGTCCTCACGGGGCGTGGAGGCGGTTGGCCGTGTGGACCGCGCGCAGGACCGCGGCGGCCTTGTTGCGGCATTCGGTGTCCTCGGCGACCGGGTCGGAATCGGCGACGACTCCCGCTCCCGCCTGAACGTAGGCGGTGCCGTCACGGAGGAGGGCGGTGCGGATGGCGATGGCGGTGTCGGAGTCTCCCGCGAAGTCGAGGTAGCCGACGCAGCCTCCGTACAGACCGCGCCGGGTCGGTTCCAGTTCCTCGATGATCTGCATCGCGCGCGGCTTGGGAGCCCCGGAGAGGGTGCCCGCGGGGAAGCAGGCGGTGAGGACGTCGAACGCTGTGCGGTCCTCGGCGACACGGCCGGTGACGGTGGAGACGATGTGCATCACGTGCGAGTACCGCTCGACGGACATGAAGTCGACGACTTCGACGCTGCCCGGTTCGCAGACCCGCCCCAGGTCGTTGCGGCCGAGGTCGACGAGCATCAGGTGCTCGGCGCGCTCCTTGGGGTCGGCGAGGAGTTCGTCGGCGAGCGCCTGGTCCTCCTGCGGGGTGACGCCGCGGTGCCGGGTGCCCGCGATGGGGTGGAGCATGGCCCGCCCGTCCTCGACCTTCACCAGGGCTTCGGGGCTGGAGCCGACGACGTCGAAGCCGTCGAAGCGGAAGAGGTACATGTACGGAGAGGGGTTGGTGGCGCGCAGTACCCGGTAGACGTCCAGGGCGCTCGCCGTGCACGGGGTCTCGAAGCGCTGGGAGGGCACCACCTGGAAGGCCTCGCCGGCCCGGATGCGCTCCTTGATGTCGTCGACCGCGTCCTGGTAGGCCGGGCCGCCCCAGAGTGCGGTGTACGGCGGGAGCTCGGAGGGCGGCAGTGCGGCGGGGGCGTTCTCGACGGGGCGGCGCAGGTCCTGCTCCATGGCGTCGAGCCGGGCCACGGCGTCCGCGTACGCCTCGTCGGCACCCGTCTGGAGGTCGTTGTGGTTGATCGCGTTGGCGATCAGCAGGACGGTGCCGTCCCAGTGGTCCAGGACGGCGAGGTCCGAGGTGAGCAGCATGGTCAGTTCGGGGAGCTTCAGGTCGTCGCCGCCGTGCTCCTCGATCCGCTCCAGCCGGCGCACGATGTCGTAGCCGAGGTAGCCGACCATGCCGCCGGTGAACGGCGGCAGTTTCTCGTCGGCCACCAGGTCGCGCGGGGTGTGGAGGGTCTCGACGGTGACGCGCAGGGCGTGCAGCGGGTCCCCGTCGGCGGGGACTCCGACGGGCGGGGTACCGAGCCAGTGGGCCTGTCCGTCGCGGGCGGTCAGGGTGGCGGCGCTGCGGACGCCGATGAAGGAGTAGCGGGACCAGGTCCGGCCGTTCTCCGCGGATTCCAGCAGGAAGGTGCCGGTGCGTTCGGCCGCGAGTTTGCGGTAGAGGCCGACCGGGGTGTCGCCGTCCGCGAGGAGCCGGCGGCTGACGGGGATGACGCGCCGGTCGACGGCCAGCTTGCGGAAGGTCTCAAGATCCATGGCCGGTGACCTTACTGCGCGAGGAGGAGGACGTCGGCGTCGAAACAGGTGCGGTCGCCCGTGTGGCAGGCGGCGCCGGTCTGGTCCACCCGGACGAGGACGGTGTCGGCGTCGCAGTCGAGGGCGACGGACTTGACCTGCTGGATGTGGCCGGAGGTGTCGCCCTTGACCCAGTACTCCTGGCGGCTGCGCGACCAGTAGGTGCAGCGCCCCGTGGTGAGGGTGCGGTGGAGTGCCTCGTCGTCCATCCAGCCCAGCATCAGGACCTCGCCCGTGTCGTACTGCTGGGCGATGGCGGGGACCAGTCCGTCGGCGCCGCGCCTGAGGCGGGCGGCGATGGCGGGGTCGAGGTTGCTGGCGGGTGTGCCGGGCGACGGCGTGCCGGGCGTGGGCTTGCTGGTCATGTCACCCATTGTGCCGTGGCGGGGACGTCCTTCCGGGCGTGCGTCCACTGGGCGGACCGCGGGACCCGGTCGTACGCTTGCGGATATGTCGACCCATGCGAAACGTGAACGTCTTCTGTTCGCCGACCTGTTGGAGGCGGCGGGCCCCGATGCGATGACTCTGTGCGACGGCTGGAGGACCCGTGACCTGGCCGCCCATGTGGCGGTGCGCGAGCGCCGTCCGGACGCGGCGGGCGGGGTCCTGCTGGGTGCGCTCAAGAACC